>CAMTVJ010000004.1:0-305289 GCA_947085175.1 uncultured Chitinophagaceae bacterium | reverse complement strand
GGCAGGTACACCTGCTACTGTTAAACTATGCGTAGCAGCAGCACCCGTTCCATCAGGAATTATAACAGCCAATCCTGTAGCGGATGCGCCTGTTGTTGTAGCCGAAGAAGATGAACTGATTAATCGTACAGCTGCATCTCCCAAACACATTGCTACCGAAGTAGGTGTTACATTAGGAGCTGGCGGTGTATAATTAACAAGCGTAGTGGCAGTATTTGTACAACCTGTAGCAGTTAAAGTACCGGTTACAGTATAAGCAGTAAATACAGTTGGAGCTGCATAAACTACTGCTGCATTACCACCTGTATAAGCAATGGTAGCAGTTGCATTAGTAAATAAACCAGCTATTGGAGACCAAGTATAAGTATCAGCACCGCTGCCAGTTAAGGCCACACCATTGATACCCGCAACTCCGCCACAAGTAGTAACTGGAGAAACAGTAACAACAGGTAATGGATTTGCTGTTAACACGGCAGGATTTGAAATATTAGCCGTTCCAATTGGAGAACAAGCCCCACTTAATACACAACGATAAGCATATCCATTCATTGCAAGTGTTATTGGATTTACAGCAAGTGTTGCTGTAGTAACACCTGAGTAAGGAGCGCCATTAACTAAATTGCTCCAAGGGCCAGCAACACCTGTTGGGCTCACCTGCCATTGATAAGTTAATGCAGTACCAGTACCAGCCACCGTAAATGTAGTAGCATATGTATTACATATTGCTACACTTGCAGGGTGAGTAGTAACTCTTGGACGCTGGTTAACGGTAATTGTAATATTAGCTTGACGTACACAACCAGCACCATCATCATGACGAACTGTATAGGTTGTTGTAGTCATTGGAGAAGCTGCAACCGGGTTTGAAGTTGTAGAACTTAAACCAGCAGCAGGGCTCCATAAGAAAGTACCTGTGCTTACAATTCCTCCTGCACCTGGTACAGTACCAGCTAAGCCCATTACTAAACGGGTATTAGGGAAACCAATTGATGCATATGTAACTGGTGTTGCTAATCCACATGCTGCAGCAGATATATAACTTGGTCCTGTTTCTGCTAATGCATTAGCTCCTGGCCAGAAAAATTGACCACCTACTTGAGCTGATTTCTCAACTTCAACTATAATAGTTGCTGTATTAGAAACTGTAGGAGGTGTACCAAAAGTTGCAGTGTATACGGTTAAATTTTGTACCGGTATATTATGTGTTTGTGAAGCTATAAGTGTACGTGTGCCACCAGGGAAAGTACCAGTAGTTTGATTATATAGCCTTACGGTGAATAATTGAGTTCCTCCACTTAATTGCTCTATTCCAAAATTCACAGAATTAATTGTAAAACTTCCAGTTAAAGAAGGGTAAGAAGCAAGATCATATGCACGCCAGTAACTATTAATAGTTGTGCTGGCACCAGAACCACAAGAAACTCCAAGACCTGCAGAAACAGTATTCGAACTTGATTGAGTTACAAATACTGGAGCAGGTGCGCCAGCATCATAAACTGTCAAACGAGTTGGGTCTCCTTCACATATAGTCGTTCCAGGATCAGCAACTATAACTAAAGGAATAGCTGATTGGAAAGTAACTGTTGCTATAGAAGAGTAAACTGGTACACAACCAGATACTTGTACTAAAGCACGGTATAAAGTGGTAGTAACAACATTACTATATGTTTGAGTAACAGTTGAATTTGAAATATTTGTCCATGTAGATCCACCGTTTGTTGAGAATTCCCAACGAACTATAGGACCATTATGACCTGATAAAGTTAATGTACCACTATTTACAAGGCCACAAGCTGTAGAATTTGCAGGTGAAATAGATCCACCAATTGAAGCTGCAGCTACATTTAAGGTAGCAGTTAAACTGGTAGCAGCTGGTGCACAAGTTCCTAAAACAATACAACGATATTGATAATTATTCATACCAACAGTAACAGCAGTTAATGTTAAAGTAGAAGTAGTAGCTCCAGAATAAACACCACCATTAGTGATATTAGTAAATGGACCACCCGTGCTTTCCTGCCACTGATAAGTAACACCACCTGTTGCAGTACCTACACAATTAAAGCTAACTGTAGTAGCCATACAAGTTGAAACACTTGTAGGTTGTGTTGTAATTTGAGCAGCACAAACAACCAATGGAGTAATTTCTGTTGAATGATCTCTAAAGAACACCCTTGCATTCGCAGCATTAAATAAACTTGAACGCACATTTACCATAGCAGTTGCTCTTACAGCAATATCATCAACATACCAACCAACAGCTGCTGTATTATCATCAGAAGTCATTCTAAATCTAAATAGTGCATTCATAGATGCAAAAGGAGCAAGATTGGCAGTTGTTTTCAACCAGCCAGCGCTATTTCCTGTAAATGCAGGTCTTCCTCTTAAAGGATTTGTTCCAGCAGGGTTAGGATCAAATACACCATTATAACCATTGATGGTCATATTAGGTCCAAGATCCGACCAAGTTGTTCCTCCATTAGTACTAATCTCAACAACACCACCATCCCAATCAGCTTCTGTATCATAATTATGCCAGAATGTTAGTAAAGCAGGTTGAGTACCTAAAGCAGCTGCTGTATTGTTAGTTAACCTAAAATCGGTTACCGCTGTTGCATTATCTACAGCAAATAATGAGTTAGGTGCACTTTGAGATGTAGCTGTTGATGATACCCAGTTAGATGGACCAACAGCACTTGTTGCTGTCCAACCAGAAGGTATACCAGGAGTAGCCACTGTTTCATTAATAGTAACAATAGGTGGGAAATAAGTACCAGTATTTACTGTAACTGAATAAACATAATTAGTAGTTCCAGCTCCTTGTGTAACGTTAAAACTTACAACTCTAGTAGCTGGATTATAAGTACCACCACTTAAATAAGTAACATTTAAAGGAAGCGTATCTCTTAAAGTATAGTTTGCAACAGGAGAACAAGTAAATATTGAATTAGTATAAGTCAATGTTTGTCCTTCTGGAATAGTTGTTGCATTTACCACTGAACTAAAAGTAATAGGTGGCGTGAAATCAGGAATCTGATCTCCTGCACTTGCAGTAGAACCTTCAGATGCAAAAGCTCCCATACCTCTTCTACGGAAAGCTTCCCAGATAGAACAGCTATAAGCACCAGCATAAAGTAATTGATCTGCCTGTAATATGGCATTTCTAGCACTGATAAAACCAGGACTACATTGCTGCAATCTTAATCCTTCAGTTACTAACTTCATAGCAATATTGTTACCACCACCACCGGCAAGGTTATATAAGTTTGGATTGATGGTTCCTACCTGATTAATAATATTCCAGGTCATATCCCATAAAACCGCACACCATATTTCTCCTCTGTTGTGAACTTGAGTTGGTAAAGAAGCTAAATACACTTTATTATTAACCGTAAAGTCGGTGCTATATCTCTGACTACGAATTCCTAAACCAGTTGGAGGTTGATTGAAAGCATAAGTTCCAAAACCTCTTGGAGTTGTAAATCCAGTGTTAAGAGAAGCTGTTGCCCAATTTTGAGTAAACATCAACCCATAATAATCACTTATCCCTTCTCCCATTGACTCGCCATTACTCAAACAACCAGAAGCAGCGGGGCCTCCAGTTAAACGGTTACTTATACCATGAGCATATTCATGTACAATAATTCCATTATCCACATCTCCGTCTATCATAGGACTTCCTGACCATAAATACATTTGCATTCTACCACTACCACCATCTGCTGGTGTTGCGAAGTTTGCGTTGTTTGTACCACCGGCATCTTGTGCTTCGGCAAGAACATGATCGTTTCCTGCACCACCACGTCCCTGGTTATCCATTTGAAAATTACCAGTAACCTCATTAAAACCATAAATATACATGATGTCATGTATGATATTGTTCCAATAGAAAAGGTTGGTAATATTAAATTGTTGATTTTGAACAGGGGTAGTTTGTGTAGGATCTACCGTATAATTAGGTGTATAATCGAAAGTTAAATTAGGTAATCCTGTTGTTGAAGGAGCAGATTTAGCTACCGAACCTGTATTTGCAGGCGGTGTTCTGTCTTCATAAGCCCAAACATTATTACCACGAGAGTAATTATAATCTACTCCACCAGCACCTGTATGCCATTGTAATGTTGTTGCATTACCAGGAGCTGCTAACCATGGGCTGGTTCTTGTAGCATGAGCACCATTTGAAAAACTTGGCGCTTCTGCTGGAAATGGTACAACTCTATATATAGCCGAATTAATTAAATCTGGGCTATTGGTAATAGTTTCAGTTAAGTTAGTAACCGATTTAAAATCAAATAAGTTTGTATTTTTTAATCCAGATGTAAAATCAACTGTTTTATCGTGATCATCTGAATGACCCCAATGGTCATAATCAGTATAATTATTTAAACCAATAATTTTATTATCCGTCGCATCTACTCTTACCATCCAGTAATCCGAGGTAGTTGTTGGTATAATATATACCTGCCAAGCTAAATGATAATATTTTGAATTTTCAAGTGGCGCCCAAATTAACTGAGCAGTAATGTTTTCACGAGAAACACCCATATTAGTAAATTCCATCTTTTTACCATTGTCTTCACGCTTAATAACGATAGGCATTTTAGTGGCTACCAAATTGCGATCAGAAACGGCAGATCTTACTGCTGCATCAGCAGAAACACCAGGCATCCCTGATTTTACGTTTACTAACTTTTCCATGCCGTGGTTAAAAGCACCAGCATTAGAGACTAGTTTACCATTTTTAAATGCAAGCACAAGCATTTGGTTATAAACCGGAATGCCTTTATGTGTTTGAAGCAAATAAACCATTCTAATGCCAGTGGCATCATCGGTATAAGTGCTAGACACCATCACATTGGTTAAATCGTTATCCGACAAACCAAGACTTGTTTTACTTGAGCTAACAAGTTGCAATGCAACATTGTTATCTGCTACGTTAACCTGAGCACTTATCATGCAAAAGCTAAATAACAATGGCATCAATAAAAGGAGAAATTTTCTCATAATGATTGTTGTTTTAGTATTTCTACTGTTTATAAAAAGAGGAATTGTGTTAAAGGAGTGAAAGTCTTTACTTACTAAATAATTCAACTTTAAAAAATCAAGAGTTAATTTTTTAAAAAGAAATTGAAGATATTTTAAAAAAGAAGTAAAGTTTTTAATCATAAGCATTTAGTTAATTTTTGACAGATGCTTTTTAGTTTAAAACAAACAATCAAAAATTGAAAAACAAATTTAACAAAAAAAAAGTGTAAAAAAAATTATCTAAACCTCATTTTTTAAATATAATATTGGTAATTATTACCAAAACCTTTACAGTATTGAAAAAAATATTTTTTTTAGTTGCTATTTTTCTTAATTCTATAGCATTTTCTCAAAATTTTCATGAAATTATTTCTATTAGGGCCTATGAATTACAGCCAAAACTGACAGAATGGAGAAGACATTTGCACCAAAACCCTGAATTGGGTAATAGAGAATTTAAAACAGCTTTATATATTGTTAATCAGCTAAAGGGACTTGGTTTGGAAATTAAAACAGGCATAGCCAAAACTGGTGTAGTAGCCATTTTAAAGGGAGGAAAACCTGGTCCTGTTATTGCCCTTCGGGCTGATATGGATGCTTTGCCAGTTAAAGAAAGGGTGAAACTTGCTTATGCCTCTGTTGATAGTGCAGATTATTTAGGCCAAAAATTGCCTGTAATGCATGCCTGTGGGCATGATGCACATGTGGCGATGCTAATTGGAGCAGCAAAGGTATTATCAGGTATGAAAAAAGACATTTCTGGTACCATCTTATTTATTTTTCAACCAGCAGAAGAAGGGCCACCGGCCGGAGAAGAAGGTGGAGCAAGCTTAATGGTAAAAGAAGGAGTAATGGATAATCCAAAAGTGGATGTAGTGTTTGGTATGCATATAGAATCTTGGATTCCGGCAGGAGATATCCAATATAAGTCTGGCGCTTTTATGGCTTCAGCCGATCAGTTCGTCATTAAAGTAAAAGGTAAGTCATCACATGGATCTCAACCTTGGTTGGGGGTTGACCCTATAGCCGTTTCGGCACAAATTATTGAAGGACTACAAAATATAGTTAGCCGCCAAATGGAATTAACCAAAGCACCTGTTGTAATTACTGTTGGAAAAATTAATAGTGGTGTACGGTTTAACATCATCCCCGAGGATGCTTATATGGAAGGAACTTTGAGAACCTTGGACAGTAAAATGAGAATAGACGTACAGCAGAGAATGATATTAACCGCTACAAAAATAGCAGAAGCATCAAATGCATCTGTAGAAGTAATTTTTAATGAAAAAACATTGGTTACATATAATACCCCTTCCCTGGTTGAAAAAATGATCCCATCTCTAAAAATCGCTGCAGGTGCTAATAATGTTAGAGAAATGAACTGGGTTACAGGTGCCGAAGACTTTAGTTATTTTGGAACAAAAGCGCCATCATTTTATTTTTATATTGGTGGAATGGAAGCCGGTACAGATCCTAATGATGCGCCACCACACCACACAGCAGATTTTAAAATAGATGACAGTAAATTATTTGTGGGTGTTAAAGCATTTTGCCAATTGGTTTTTGACTATCCTAAAACTTTAAAATAATTATCATTTAAGAAAAATGTTCTCACAAAGCAACAAAGCACACAAAGTAATTTCTTTGCGTCTATGTGGGACATCTATTTAATGTGCAAAATCAACTTCGTAATCTCCTTTAATTCTTTCAATAGAAGGATTAAAATAACCAAATTTTAAGTTGGGGAATTCTTCTCTTAATAATTCCATCATTTGTTTAACGCCCATACATTCACCAGTATCTGTTACCCCAATTTTTCCTAAATACCAATCGGGGTCAATATTAAAATTGCGCCACTGTATCATGCATAAATCCGTTTCTCTAATTAGTTTTCTTAATGCTTCGTATTCTTCAATACTATCTGTCATACCGGGGAAAACAAAATAATTAATGCTAGTCCATCCGCCATAACTACGCATTACTTTTAAGCTTTCGAACAAGTCGGCAAACTTATAATTATTAGGTAGATAATAGGAAGAATAAATATGCTCACGAGCCGAGTTGATACTTACTCTAATACTATTTAAACCCACTTCACATAAAGCTTTTACTGCTTTTGGCATACTGCCATTTGAGTTAATATTGATACTACCCTTTTGTGTATGCTTTCTAATTTCAATAATAGATTCTCTGATGGTTTCCCACATAAGCAATGGCTCTCCTTCGCAACCTTGTCCAAAACTAATGATAGGATATGGAGCTGTTTTCAAATGAGGAACTGTAAACTCCACAATCTCTTCGGCAGTTGGTTTAAAAGTCAATCTATCTTGTGTACTGATGATAGTTTCCTCTTCTGGTTGAAATGAGATACACCCAATACAATTGGCATTGCATGCAGGTGAAACAGGAACTGGGCATTCCCATCTACCAATGGCTAAATTTCTAGCAGCAGGACAGGTATACGTCATGCAGCAGTTTTCCATTAAATGTTTTATAAGCCGGTTATGAGGATAGGCTTCCAATAAATTTTTTGTTCCTGTCTCTATTAATTCATCAACATAACCTTCAGCTTCCTGCCGTATGTCCTGTTCTATTCTAATGGCAGGCACATAAAATTTTTCATTGTGCCATCCTGCTGCAGTATAACAAAACAATGGAAGTGTTGGTGCATCCTTTGCGGTTTCGTAGGCCGACATATACAAGCCAGTATGTGCAGGTGGAATAAAAGCTGCTACAGCCCATCCTTTTTCACAAAGACGCATCTCTCCTGTTACCACATCAATACCAATACCTCGGCGGCCTGGTAATTCATAAAGGTTACCACCTTCCGGTAATTCTATCCACTCATCTGTAGGAACAGGTAATGCATCCCAGCCACTACGGCCAGTAGCATAAAGCGAAGTATCTTCAAAAATACTCCCCTCCCCATCTGAATACATTATATATGGACTTTCTGTTAACATCATTAATTATTTAAGCTACATGAGTCAAATTCGCTTTACAAAACCGGTTAAAATTATGCTCCTCAATTACATCTTTTGATTCTTCAATTTCTGCCTGAACTAATTTGTTTGTTTTAAAATCAATAGTTAACAAGTTATCTTTTAAAACTACGTTTTCTAATTTATCCCAATCATAAAAAACAGTTTTAAAAAGACGGGTAAGTTTTAATCCGTTTGTTAAAACAATCACTTTCGTTTTTTTGTTTTGAATGCTTAACCCAAAAACAAAAATGGCCAGAAAAATAAACATGGCTATCATGCCAACATGCTTCATCCAAAAACTAGCATACAATAAAGCCATTAAGTAACTAAAGTTTTCAAATGCCTTTCTCTTTTTTTGAAAAATAAAATAAACTACACAAATCACAGCATAAAAACAAAGTAAAATATAAACGTCCAGCTTTACATATTTATCCATTGTTTTTAATACCAGAATTGCAGCTGCAATAAGGTGTAAGAAAAACAAAAACCAAACAAACGATCGAAAGGCTTTTTGATTATTGTCTTTTAAAGTAAATCGATATTCCATTAAGCAGGATTTGCAGCAATCATTAAATTACACAATTTAAACAAACACCTTGCCCCTACGTTTTCATCCCACTCATCGTGGCTTACACCTACTTCATTTAAATCAAATCCCACTAATTTCCTACCGCTTTGAATCATTTTTTTAAACAAATAAAATACCTGCTCAGTTTCAAAACCGCCCTGCACTGGAGTACCTGTATGCGGACAAAGTTTTGGATCCAACCCATCAATATCAAAACTGATAAAAACGTTTTGTGGAAGATGGTTTACAATTTCGTCAACCACTTTTTTCCAGGTTTCACCTTCATACAATCGTTCTTTAATATCCTTGTCGTAATAGGTAACAATACGATTATTATTGGCTTGAATGTAGTCAACCTCTTCGCCACAATAATCTCTAATTCCCACTTGTACTAATTTTTTTATCTGAGGAATTTCTTCCAATGCATTATACATTACAGAAGCATGAGAATAATTAAATCCTTCAAATGCTTTACGTAAATCGCAATGTGCATCTATTTGTAGAATACCAAACTCTTCATGCTTTTCGGCAATAGCTTTAAAAAAACCAAAAGGTGTACTATGGTCGCCGCCCAAAAGCCCTACCAGTTTTCCTTGCTGCAATAAGTTTCTGGTTTGCTCCAAAACCCAGTTATTTAAAAATATACTGCCTTCATTTATTTCTCTTTGAGATTTAGTCATGAACTTATTTTCCGAAACAATTTCGCCCTGCGAAATATAATTAATATACAGCTCTGCCTCTTTACGTAAGTAATCACTTTTCATAAGTACTTTCTTATCAACTGGCAGCATAAAAAACCCTTGTTTCCAACCGTCCATAACGTCGGGATCATAAAGATCAACCTGCAAACTCGAATTAAAAATATGCTCAGGTGCTCTGGCAGTACCTGCATTATAACTTACAGTAACTTCCCATGGCACAGGCAATATTACCAGCCTAGCTTCTTCTTCTGTAAAGGGTAAACCAAAAATGTTGTTGTTGGGATTTCCAACGGAGTTGGGATCAAAATTAGAAAGATCAGTCATCAGCTTTTTTTAAATAATAATAAACGGCCCTTTTTTTCCAGGGTAAAAACACTGCAAAGATAAGCGACTGCTACACAAAGGAAATATGTAAAAGCAATAAATTTCCAATATGGAGTAAAACTAAGGCTACTGCTAACTACTTATCAAAAAATTTTTGGCAAATAATTGATAAGCGATGTTGAAAACCCCTAAACCCTAAAAATAAAAACCTCCATTCTTTACACATCCTATTTATTATCAATATCCTGGTTTATTCTTGCAAATAATAATCTCTTTAAATATTTAATTAAATAGAAAATAAAAAGCCCTTTTAAGTTACCTTTGCATCGAATTTAAAAGTCATGAAAAGAACACATATTATCATACTTGTAGCTATCGCTGCACTAATAGTTACGCTAATCGTTTTCTCTGCTGGAGATTTTACAACTTATGATACCATCAATTCGGCAAAAGCAAAACAAGGAACATTCGTTCATTTGATTGCAAAATTGGATAAAACCGAACCAATTGTATATGATGCTATTAATAACCCCAATTACCTTTCATTTTATGCAGTTGACAGCTTAGGAGGTAAAACAAAGGTTGTTTTCCATAACAGCAAACCAACTGATCTTGAAAGAAGTGAAAGGATTGTTATGAAAGGGAAAATGATGGCCGATCATTTTGAATGCAATGATATTTTACTAAAATGCCCAAGCAAATATAAAGACGATAAGAAGGAGTTGGAAAAGACCATTACAAATCAGCAAGATTCAATCTATAAATAATACTTTCCATGCAATTTGAAGGCGAACATTTACTACCTGGGCAAATAGGCCATTTTTTTGTGCTGCTTGCTTTTCTTGCATCTATCTTATCCACTGTAGCATTTTTTACAGCCGGCAGAAAAACTTTGCCCCCCGAAAAGACTTCCTGGTTACGATTTGGAAGGATTGCATTTTTGATACAGTTTATTTCAGCAGCAGTTATTTTCGCTATCATTTTTTATATATGCGCCAACCATTATTTTGAGTATATGTATGCTTATAAGCATGCTTCAAAAGAACTGGCAGCAAAATATTTATTGGCTTGTATTTGGGAAGGGCAGGAAGGTAGTTTTTTACTATGGGCTATTTGGCACAGCATACTTGGCTTATTTATTATGGCTAATGCAAAAGATTGGGAAGCCCCAGTAATGATGGTTATTAGCTTGGCTCAAGTATTTTTATTAATGATGCTGCTGGGTATTTATGTGGGTGATGTAAGGCTGGGATCAAGTCCGTTTACATTAACAAGAAATGAAATTGCCGGGCCAATATTTAGTCAGGCAAACTATTTAACTTTTATTAAAGATGGTGTTGGCTTAAATGTTTTACTTCGAAATTATTGGATGGTTATTCATCCTCCTATATTGTTTTTAGGTTTTGCATCTACCATTATACCATTTGCCTATGCCTTTGCAGGTTTACAAACCAAACGCTTTGGCGACTGGGTAACTCCTGCCCTTCCCTGGGCTTTGTTTAGTGCATGTGTTTTGGGTGTTGGCATTATGATGGGAGGTAAGTGGGCATATGAATCTTTATCTTTTGGTGGATACTGGGCTTGGGATCCAGTTGAAAATGCTTCTTTAGTTCCTTGGCTGATTTTGATTGCAGGCATGCATACTATGGTTATTTATAAAGCAACTGGCCATTCCTTAAAAGCCAGTTATCTTTTTGCATTTCTATGTTTCATTTTTATTTTATATTCTACCTTTTTAACCCGTACTGGTGTATTGGGCGATACTTCGGTGCATGCTTTTACCGATGCCGGCAAGGCCATTAATGTAATGATATTTTTATTTGTTGCTTCCTTTACATTACCCTCTCTTTTGATGTTAGTATTTAATTTAAAAAAGATTCCATCTGAAGCTAAAGAAGAAAATATCAACTCCCGTGAATTTTGGATGTTCATTGGGGCATTGGTTTTATTTTTGTCTGCTATCTTTATTATAGCAAAAACTTCTGTACCGGTTTATAATAAAATTTTTGGAACAAGTATTGCGCCTCCTGAAAATGTTGAATTTTCATATAACAAAGTAATTATTTTGGTTGCCATTATCATTGGTTTGTTAAGTGCGGTAACTCAGTATTTTAAATATCGAAAAACAGCATCAGGCAAAATTTTGAAAAAGATTGCCGCCCCAACTCTTGTTGCTGCAATCGTTACAGCCTTGCTAACTATTTTTTATCCGCTTACTTATTATAAAATGGGAGCAGGCTTTTTGGGGGCTGCTTATGTTGCTTTGTTTGCCTCTATTTTTTCTGTTATTGCCAATGCTACCTATATCTGGACAGGCTTAAAAGGGAAATTAAAGTCAGCTGGTGGTTCTGTGGCACATCTTGGTTTTGCTTTAATGATTGTTGGAATTTTAATTTCATCCAGCAATAAAGAGATTATTAGTGATAGTCGTGCAAATGGCATTAATTTACAAATTTCTGGTAAGGATCCTATGACCAAGGAACAGGATAATCCTACCGAAAACCTAACCTTAATCAGACAAGTCCCTGTCACCATGGGGCCTTATGAAGTTACGTATTTAAGAGATTCGGCAGGCTTTGAAAAAGGAAGGCTTTTTTACGAATTACAGTTTCATAGAAAAGATCCAAAAACGCAAGAGTTGAAAGAGTCCTTTACTTTAATACCTGATGTGTACATCATGAAGGATAACAACATGAGTAGTAATCCTGATACCAAATCATATCTTACTAAAGATGTATTTACTTACATTTCTTATGCTATTAATAAAGACCAAAATGAAGACACAGCCGAATTTAAAATAAAGGAAATGGCTGTAGGTGATACAGGTTTTTACAGCAATGGAATGTTTGTTTTAAACCATGTAGAAAAAAATCCTGTAACCAAGAAATACAATTTTAAAACTACAGATGCTGCATTAATGGCCGACATTACTTTTATCAGCAAAGACAGTCTTCATTTCAATGCAACCCCATTAATTGAAGTAGACCAATACGGTGTAAACCAAGTAGACGATACCCTGTATGCCCAAAACCTTTATGTAAAATTTGCTGGGGTATCTGACGGTCAAAAAATAAAAATTGGTATAAAAGAATCCGACAAACTCATCGAATACATCACACTTAAGGCCTATATTTTTCCTTACATCAATTTAGTTTGGCTAGGCTTAATCATTATGGCTTTAGGCATTGTAATGAGTGCTATTAAAAGAGCAAAGCTTAGTGCTTTTTACGCCGCAGTGGCTTTAATTTCTGCAGGAGTAGGACTCTTTTATATGTTTCTCTTTGCAAATTAAAATCGCAGTCAATTAGCAATTGGCGAACAACTTTTTCAAATTTATTATTGGAATAAATCAACGGATCCTTTGCTTTTTAATACTTATCAAAGTAAAGTGAATCTTTGAGTACGGAATCTACCAAACCAGGAACCCTATACCGTATTAAAGGATCGCATTGTTTTGTATAACCAGAGGCCGAATCAATTCTTATCTCAACCAAAGAATCAAGGCTATACAATTCCTAAGGATTAAATCCCGTTCTATACTCTACATTACAGCCCATTACTACAGTAATTAAACAAACAACAATAAACTTTATAATATCCTTATGCATCAAATGGTAATAAATAATAGTCATAATAATTAAATTTGCACAATGAAGAGACAGCAGCCCTACTTTTTTGAAACTCCTGTTTTTCTGTTGTTTGCAATTGTCATGATTACAAGCCCTAATCAGATAATGGCTCAAATCTCCGTTAATGATACAATCCTTAGAGAAGCCATCATTTTTAATGGAGACACCATTGAATTAAAAACTTTATCGAACGTTGATTTTAATTCCAGAATGACGAAGAACCAAAGAGATGCTTATGCCAAATGGACCCGCCTACGAAATGCCATTTATGTTACTTATCCATATGCTATTAAAGCAAGTGTTGTATTAAATGATATTAACCAAAAGCTGGAAGGCATCAATTCTAAATCGGCACGAAAAACCTATATCAAATCCAGAGAAAAAGAATTAAAAAAAGAATTTACCGATCCACTCACTAATTTATCTGTTTATCAGGGTAAGGTTTTAATGAAATTGATCAACAGGGAAACGGGGAATAATTGTTATGAAATTATAAAAGAACATAAGGGAGGTTTAACCGCAAGGTTTTATCAAACCGTTGCCTTTTTCTTTAATAGCAGTTTAAAGCAACCCTATGATGCCAATGCAGAGGATAGGGAAATGGAATTCATAGTACTGGAAGTTTGCCGAATGTTTGGTCATAATTGTTATCAATACAAACACATGTAATTTTTATCTATCTCTAAATTCCTCCCTTTTATATTTGAGTAATTCATACGTTTTTGCACTTTTACTATTTTATTGTTAATAAGTCCTTATATGTTTACTCCACACATCTAATTTATATCGCAAAAAGGTATAAAAGGCTTATTTTGCACTCAGAAACTTTTAAGAAATTAATGAAACTAGATATTCTTGCTATAGGTGTTCATCCCGATGATGTGGAATTGAGTTGTGCAGGTACTTTATTAGTTGAGAAATTTAATGGTAAAAAAACCGGTATTATTGACTTAACAGCTGGGGAATTAGGTACAAGAGGTTCTGCAGAAATAAGGAGCATAGAAGCTGCTGAAGCTGGAAAGATACTTAAAGTAGACATCAGAGAGAATTTAGGAATGGAAGATGGTTTTTTTCAGCATGATGAAACTAATTTGTTGAAAATAATTGAAACCTTAAGGGCTTACCAACCAGATATAGTTTTAAACAATGCTCCAAGAGACAGGCATCCTGATCATGGGCGTTCTTCAAAACTTGTTGCAGATGCTGCTTTTCTTTCGGGATTAATGAAAATAATTACAGCTAGGGATGGTATTCAACAGAATGCCTGGAGACCCAAGTATGTTTTTAGTTATATACAAGACACGCTGTTACAACCCAATTTTGTAATAGATATATCGGATGTATTTGAACAAAAGATGGAGGCAATAAAAGCTTACAAAACACAGTTTCATAATAAAGAGATAGAAGGACCGGCAACTTACATTTCTTCACCCGACTTTATAGACAGTGTGGTTTATCGCCACAAATGGTTTGGCAAAATGATAGGCGTAAAATATGCTGAAGGGTTTATTTCAGAGAAAATGATTGGACTTAAAAATTTTGACGCAATCATAAAAGAAAATACTTAATAAAATATTAAAATAGCAAGAATGGCAACACCAAAGTTTTTAAACGTTAATGGATCTAATTTTCATCAGGAACTCAAAAAAAGAGTGGCCAATTATTTTACCGAAAACAAGAAACAGGCTCACGGTAATTTCGGGCTTTATTTTAAAGCAGTATTATTCTGGACAGTTTATGTGGCATTATATGTGCATGTTTTGTTTTTTACACCTAATTATTGGGTAGCAATACTTGAATGTTTTGTGATGGGTGGTTTAACTGCTGCTATCGGTTTTAATGTAATGCATGACGGCGGCCATGGGAGTTTTAGTAAAAGTAAATTTTGGAATAAGATTGCTGCTTTTTCAGTTAATGCTTTAGGAGCCAGTGGCATTATGTGGAACAACAAACACAATATTATCCACCATACCTATACCAATATTGATGGGATTGATGATGATATTGAAATTAAACCATTGCTAAGAATGTGTAGCTCTCAGAAAAAATATTTCATACACCGTTTTCAGCATATCTATGTATGGTTTTTATACACTTTACTATTAATAGTTTGGGTTTTCTTAACTGATTATACAAAATATTTCAGAAAAAAAGTGGGCTCTGTATCCATCAAAAAAATGAGTGCATTTGAGCATTTCGCTTTTTGGTTTGCTAAGGTAGCTTATGCTTTTATGATGATACTATTACCCATTTACCTGGTAGGATTTTTACCTTGGATGGTAGGATTTTTAACCATATCTATGTTTGCTGGTTTAATTTTGAGTATTGTATTTCAACTGGCACATACTGTTGAAGAAACTTCTTTCCCAGTACCTGATGCAGAAATCAATGTTATTGAAAACGAGTGGGCCATTCATCAAATTGAAACTACTGCCAACTTTGCCACTAAAAACAAATTAATCTCTTGGTTGGTAGGTGGATTGAATTTTCAGATAGAACATCACTTATTCCCAAAAATTTCTCATATCCACTACCCTGCCATCAGCAAAATCATTAAAAAAACTTGCGAAGAGTATGGTGTAAAATATATTGAGTTCAGAAAAATGCGTCATGCCATAGTGTCTCATTCTGTTCATCTTAGAAATATGGGCAGGGCTTAACCTGCTGTTAAATTATTATTATCAGCCTTTTTATTATTTACTTTTACGTAGATAATAAAAAGGCTTTTTCATTCTTAAAATTTAAACTAATTAAAATGTCAACAAAAACTTGGCTAGATAAACACCGGGAAGAATTAACGTACGGGCAAAGAATAGCTGATTCAGTAGCAAACGGCATGGGCTCCTGGGCTTTCATCATCGTGCAAAGTATCTTTGTTATTATCTGGATGGCTTTAAATGTGATAGGCTTTATTCGGCATTGGGATGTATACCCTTTTATACTCCTCAATCTAATTTTTTCAACACAGGCAGCTTATGCAGCACCTATCATCATGATGGCGCAAAACCGGCAGAGCGAAAGGGACAGGTTACAGGCACAGGCAGATTATGATACAAATGTTGAAGCAAAACTGGAAATTGAATCCCTTCAAATACAATTAAATAAAATTGAAAACGAAAAATTAAATAAGATAATTATAATGCTGGAGGAAATGAAAAAGCCATAAACCTGTTTAGCACTACTAATTGCACATCTTACCGTAAATTTGCCCCTCAATATAAAAATAATGAGTGAAGAAAAAAGCCTCAACTTTATTGAGGAAATTATAGAAGAGGATCTTAAGAGTGGCAAATACCAAACCATCCACACCCGTTTTCCACCAGAACCAAATGGTTTTTTACATATAGGACACGCCAAAGCTATATGCTTCAATTTCGGACTGGGTATAAAATATGGAGGAAAAACCAATCTTCGTTTTGATGATACTAATCCTGTAACGGAAGAAACAGAATATGTTGACAGTATTAAAGAAGACATTCTCTGGTTAGGATTTAACTGGGCTGAAGAACTCTATACATCTGATTACTTCGATACTTTATTTCAATATGCGGTTGATTTAATCAACAAAGGTTTGGCTTATGTAGATGATTCCACTGCTGAAGAAATTGCACAATTTAAAGGAACACCCACCGAGCCAGGTAAAGACAATCAATACCGCAACAGGACTATTGAAGAAAATCTTTCTCTTTTTACCGAAATGAAGGAAGGTAAATACAAAGATGGGGCTAAAGTGTTGCGTGCAAAAATTGATATGCAGCATACCAATATGTTGATGAGAGACCCTATTATCTATCGCATTAAACATGCTCATCACCATCGTACCGGAGATAAATGGTGCATTTACCCTATGTACGATTTTGCTCATGGACAAAGCGATAGTATTGAAAACATTACTCATTCTATTTGTACATTGGAATTTATTCCGCATAGAGAATTATATGATTGGCTGATTGAAAAGCTTGAAATATTCCCATCTAAGCAATACGAATTTGCTCGACTGAATATGACATACACTGTCATGAGCAAAAGGAAATTACTGCAATTGGTTAATGAAGGCCATGTGAATGGCTGGGATGATCCACGTATGCCAACATTGAGTGCATTCCGAAGAAAAGGATATACTCCAGGAAGCATCCGTACTTTTTGTGATAAGATTGGCATAGCCAAAAGAGAAAATTTTATTGACCTAAGTTTATTGGAATTTTGTTTAAGAGAAGAATTGAACAAACAAGCTAATAGGGTGATGGCGGTGTTGGATCCTGTAAAACTTATCATCAATAATTTTGAAGAAGGAAAAACAGAAGAACTTGTAAGTGAAAACGGACCTGATGAAACCATGGGCTCCCGAATGCTTCCATTTAGTAAAGAACTTTGGATAGAAAGAGAAGATTTTATGGAAGAGGCAGCCAAAAAGTGGTTTAGGTTAGCACCTGGCAGTATGGTACGTTTAAAAAGCGCCTATATCGTAAAATGCGACAATTTTGTAAAGGACAATGATGGAAAGGTTACGGAAATACATTGCACTTATTTCCCCGAAAGTAAAAGTGGAACTGACACAAGCGGACTGGCTGTGAAAGGAACCATTCATTGGGTAAGTGTCGCTCATGCTGCTACTGCCGAAGTTAGATTGTATGATCGTTTGTTTAAAACAGAAAACCCTTTAGGAGAAGAAGGAGATTTTAAAGACAGTATTAATCCGCATTCTTTGGAAGTCATCACTCTTGCATATATCGAACCTTCTTTAAAGAAAGCTAAGTTGGAAGACCGTTTTCAATTTATTCGTAAAGGCTATTTTTGTTTAGATAAAGACGCAACAGAGGATCATTTGGTTTTCAATCGTACAGTAACTTTAAAAGACGCCTGGGCAAAGGAAGTAAAGAAGAATTAATCCGTAATTTTTTTATTGAGATAGAGTCTAATTTTCCTCTCCCATTTTTACATTTGGAAACACGGCTGCCATTAGTATAATAAACGGCATAAAAAGCATAATGTAAACCCAGAAAAGTTTCTCGGGACAGTAATTATTATAGCAAGATCCGTAAAGTATATAAGTTTTAATGGCATAAGCCAACAACAATGAACAAACAAAAAGGTTGGCTCTTTTAGCCCATACTTTTGGTAAGAGGATAAATACCAAAGCAATTGTTCCCATTCCTACCAAAAACTTCCCTGGCTTGCCATATTCATTCTGGTAACTGTAAAAGCCGTTAAAAGTTTGGTTTAAATCGGCAAAATAAGCCCAGGGCATAAAGCAGGAAACAATTAATGCAATACAAGCAGCAATACCAAGCCAGTGTAAGATTTTTACCATCATAATTGAAAATCAAAAACGTCATTGCCAAAAGGAAAATACTTCACTTCGTAAGCAATGACGTTATCTATGTTTGAGGTCCCGACCGGATTCGAACCGGTGTAGAAGCTTTTGCAGAGCTTTGCCTAACCACTCGGCTACAGGACCCAATAAAAAGGAAATGGTAATGTCGGAAATCGAATGTACATTTCATTTTTTACAAGCGCAAAAATAAGGTAATTTTAAAGATAATTGCATTTAAGCTAAAGCTAAATTTAAAAATATGATTAGAATAGCAGAATCGGAATTAATTCTTACTAATCGTGGAGCTGTTTATCATCTTAATTGCCGACCAGAAGAATTGGCCAATACCATCATCACTGTTGGTGATCCGGACCGGGTTGGAGAGGTTAGCAAACATTTTGACAAAATCGAATACAAAAACAATCACCGAGAATTTGTTACCCATACTGGCTATATTGGTAAAAAAAGAATCAGTTGCGTAAGTACAGGCATTGGCCCCGATAATATTGATATTGTTTTAAACGAATTGGATGCGTTAGTTAATATCAATTTTGAAACCAGGATGATTAAAGAAGAACTCACCCGACTAAATATTATTCGCTTTGGCACATCAGGTTCTCTACAGGAAGATGTACCAGTTGATAGTTTTGTAGCAAGTACTCATGGACTAGGACTGGATAACCTGATGCATTTTTATCCGCATGAAAGTAATGAAGAGGAAAAGCAATTGATTCAGGCATTCTCTACCCATACTCAACTCAGCAATGGGAAAGTAGCTCCTTATATAGCAATGGCAAGCGGTTCTTTAATCAAACATTTTACAAAAAATTATCACCAGGGAATTACAGTAACTTGTCCAGGATTTTATGGCCCACAGGGCCGGATATTGAGGCTTGGCCTGGCCTACCCTTCTCTCATTGACAACCTCACAAATTTCAGTTTTGGTAACTATCGAATAACTAATTTTGAAATGGAAACTTCAGCCATTTATGGTTTAGGTAAAACCTTAGGGCACCATTGCCTTAGTTTGAGTGCCATTGTTGCCAATCGCATCAGTAAGGAGTTTTCGAAAGATGGAGCACTAGCTGTAGAGAATTTAATTAAACAATCCTTAAATGTAATTTCCGATTCGGATCTATAAATATGAAAATTGAATTTTATAAATATCAGGGCACTGGAAATGATTTTGTTATTCTTGATAACAGGGATAATAAATATGATACAATAACTCCATTGCAGGTAAAACACATTTGTCATCGGAGATATGGTATTGGTGCCGATGGGCTAATGATATTGAACAATCATGCTGACTATGATTTTGAAATGGTATATTTTAATGCTGATGGAAACCCCAGCAGTATGTGTGGCAATGGAGGAAGGTGTTTAGTGAAATTTGCAAAACATCAAGGTATGTACAAAAGTACTTACCGGTTTGTAGCTATTGATGGTATGCATGAAGCCGAAATTAATATTAATGAAATCATTCGCTTAAAAATGCAAGATGTTAATCTGGTGGAATATCATACCGGTCATGCTATTTTAAACACGGGGTCACCCCATTTTGTAAAATTTGCAAGTAATGTAGAGAATATAG
Source organism: uncultured Chitinophagaceae bacterium (assembly GCA_947085175.1). Lineage (GTDB taxonomy): Bacteria > Bacteroidota > Bacteroidia > Chitinophagales > Chitinophagaceae > Ferruginibacter. The sequence continues at coordinate 285,150 of CAMTVJ010000004.1, read as the reverse complement.
ATGTTTTTGAAACTGGCCAAGAGATACGTTTTAGCAAACCATTTAAAAAGGAAGGCATCAACGTTAATTTTGTAGAAGCTACAAATGAAGATGGAATTTTTGTAAGAACTTATGAACGTGGCGTGGAAGAAGAAACCTTAAGTTGTGGAACTGGTGTTACAGCCTGTGCCTTAATGCATGCACATAATGCAAAAGGTTTTAATCGGGTAGAAGTAAAAACAATGGGAGGACATTTAAGTGTTGAATTTTTTAAAGAAGATGATCAGCATTTTAAAAATATTTGGCTTTGTGGCCCTGCAGAATTTGTTTTTAAAGGAGAAATAGAAGTATGACAAAACAGGAAATAATTGAAGCATCTGACAAAACATTTTTCCTATTAACGGATTATTGTTCCTCAATTAGCGATGCTGATTTTTATAAATCTTTAGAAGGTAAATGGTCGGTAGCAGAAAATATTGACCACTTAATTCTTTCAACTAATACCACTTCCCTAGCCTATTGGCTTCCAAAATTTATTGTACGGTTGTTGGCTGGCAAACCAAACAGAACTTCCAGAACATTTGAAGAACTACAAACCAAGTACTATAATAAATTAGCTGATGGAGGAAGAGCCAGCTCTAGATTTGTTCCAAAACCAAAAGAAATTACTTACGTCAAACAAAAGCTTTTAAATAACTGGACAACTTCAACTACCAAGTATTTACAAGCGCTTAAAAAAAACAGAAGTGAAGATGACTTAGATGCTTATTTGGTTAAGCACCCATTATTAGGGCGCATTACTTTAAGAGAGCTTTGTTATTTTACCATCTTCCATACACAACATCATTTAAACAGCATTAAAAAGATCGCTTAAACAATCATGATTCAATATTTTAAAAATACAGAACAACAAACCATTGCCATTGACAAACCCGAAAGTGCTGTTTGGGTAAATGTATTGCCTCCGCTTAAACTGGAAGAATTTAATGAGCTGAGTGAAACTATGGAAATCCCCATCGACTTTTTAAAAGATTCCTTGGATATTGATGAAAGAAGTCGTTACGAAATTGAGGATAATGTAAAACTCATTGTAATAAAAACACCCACAGAAAACAATTCCTTTAACCTTAGCGACGCTTTTTATATTACTATTCCTATTTGTATCATTTTAACCGAGGATCAAATTGTTACAGTAAATTCATTTGAAAATGAAGCCATCAAAAAATTCCTGAACACATTTCAGCAACGCAATCCGGATGGAATAAATATGATGGTATTGAAAATATTTGAAAAAATCACAAACAACTACCAGGATTATCTTAAAGAAATTAATACACGTCGTAATAGTTTAGAACAAAAATTGTATGACAGCAACCGTAATGAAGAATTATTACAATTGATGCGTATTCAAAAAAGCTTTGTGTATTTCATTACAGCCTTACGAAGTAATGAGTTATTGATGATGAAGATTAGCCGTACCAATATATTAAAACTTACAGAAGATGAAGCTGATTTTTTAGAGGATTTAATTGTAGAAACTTCTCAAGCCCTAGAGATGGCCAATACTTATACCAACATCCTAAACAGTACTTTGGATGCTTTTGCCAGCATCATTAGCAATAACCAAAACCAAGTATTAAAAAGACTAACTACATTAACTATCTTTTTAAGTATCCCGGTTTTAATTGCCAGCATCTATGGTATGAATGTGCCCATCCCATACAATGATAATCATCTTGCTTTTTGGTTTCCAGTTATACTATCTATTATAATCTTGGCTTTTGCAGTTTTAAATTATGTAAAACGAGTAAGAAAATAAAGAACATGTTCAATATTAGGGTTTACGGAATATTAATCAATGAATTTAAACAGGTTTTAGTAAGTGATGAATGGATAAGAGGCACATACTTGACCAAATTCCCTGGCGGAGGCTTGGAATTGGGAGAAGGAACAAGAGATTGCTTAAAAAGAGAATTCTTAGAAGAAATGAATTTAAATGTTGAAGTTTGTGCTCACATTTATACCACCGATTTTTTTCAGCAAAGCGCTTTTAATCCAGAGCATCAGATAATTTCAATTTACTACACAGTAAAAGCACTGGAAACCATTACGGCTCCTTTAAAAACAATACCCTTCGATTTTGATTCAACACAAATAGCAATGTATCAACTAAATGGTGAAACAGAAACTTTTCGGTTTATTCCTTGGGATGATTTTTCAGAATCGATTGTTAATTTACCTATTGACAAAATTGTAGCCTCAATCATTAAAGAAACTAAATTGTATGATGAAACCTGAATTGTTTTTTGAACAACAACATATTCTTGAGAATGATTTGGTAAGATTAGAAGCCTTAGAGGAAAAACATTTTAACCTCTTACTTCCTGTGGCTTTGGAACCATCATTATGGTTGTTTACTACTGCTAAAATTAAATCCGAACAAGATTTCAAAAACTATTTCAATACAGCAATTGAAGATAAAAAGAATAAAAGAAGTTATCCTTTTGCCTATTTTAATAAAGTAATAAATCAATATGTGGGTTGTACCCGATTTGGCAATATTGATTTTGCAAACAAAAAAATGGAAATTGGCTGGACATGGCTACAGCCCTCATTACAAGGAACAGGTTTTAACAAACATTGTAAATTCTTACTTTTAACTTTTGCATTTGAAACTTTAGGCCTAAACAGAATAGAGTTTAAAACTAACTTACTCAACCTTAAGTCGCAAAAAGCTTTGATGAAAATTGGTGCCAAACAGGAAGGTGTTTTTAGAAAGCATATCATCAATGATGATGGAATTGTTAGAGATTCCGTTTATTTTAGTATAATTAACGACGATTGGCCTGCCATTAAAAATTCAATATTTTCCGATTTAGCTACCTAAGTTTATTATTTAAATTATTAACAAAAACATTTTTATGAAAAAATTAGTTTCCCTGCTTGCAATAATACTAGTGTTTAGTTGCAATAATAAAACGAAGGTTGACTCCAATGCAGATGATATTTACGCTGAAATACAAACTGGTGGTGTAAAAATAATATCGATTGAAACTCCTAAAGGCAAGTTTAATGTTTGGACAAAAAGCATAGGTAAAAATCCAAAAATTAAAATCCTATTGTTAAATGGAGGCCCGGGTGCCACACATGAGTACTTTGAGTGTTTTGAAAACTTTATGTTGCCTGAAGGATTTGAAATTATTTATTACGACCAATTAGGCTGTGGACTTTCCGACAACCCTAATGATATTTCCTTATGGGATTTAAACAGGTATGTTGAAGAAGTGGAGCAAGTTAGAAAAGCACTACATCTAAATAAAGATAATTTTTATTTACTAGGCCACTCCTGGGGTGGCATTTTGGGAATGCAATACGCTTTAAAATATCAGGATAACTTAAAAGGGCTTATCATAAGTAATATGATGAGCAGTTGCCCAGAGTATGGCAAGTATGCACAAACAGTATTGGCACCACAGTTTGACCCTAAAGTTTTAGATACTATTCGGCAGATTGAAGCAAAAGCTGACTATAATAATCCAAAGTATATGGAATTATTAATGCCTCACTTTTATGCAAAGCATATTTGTAGACTCCCGATTGACCAATGGCCTGAGCCTATGACCCGATCTTTTTCGAAGATGAACCAATCGCTGTATGTAACAATGCAAGGGCCTAGTGAATTTGGCATTGGAGGAAATTTAATTAAATGGGATGTTAGCAAAGAACTATCTAAAATTAATACGCCTACCCTAACAATTGGTGGAACCCATGATACCATGGATCCCGAACATATGAAATGGATGAGTACCCAAGTTAAAAAAGGAAGATTTTTATTGTGCCCTAATGGAAGCCATATGGCCATGTACGACGACCAAGAAGTTTACTTCAAAGGATTAATAAAGTTTATCAAGGATGTAGAGGCTGATGTATTTTAATTCAATTTATATTGCTTTGAAAATACAAATTGGGTTCGCTTTTGGCGAACCCAATTTGTATAAAAATTATCAGCCTGTAAGCCGGATTCTGTTGCCCAACAAAGTTGAGTGGCTATCATTTATCTAGCTGTATTATTACTAACACAGTCTTGCTGCCTACCCTTCGGCATCGAACGAGCCGCCCTCAAGCGCCGATTTACGTGGCATTACAGTACACAAGGTTTACCCAATTTTTGTATTACTACAAAAACCCGTGAGCTCTTACCTCACGTTTTCACCCTCATCTCCATAAATAGAGACAGTTATTTTCTGTGGCACTATCTCTTCCCACAAGTGGGAGCCGGCTATTCACCGGTGTGTTGCTCTATACTGTCCAGACTTTCCTTCCCCAATAAAATCGGAGGACGATAACCCAGCTGATCAATCAAAGGTACCTTTTAATCCCAATACCCTATTTGAGGTATTTTTTTTAAATTCCATATAATTTAAATTGCACTTGTAAGCATAACATGTTTCAATAAACAGATACTTACAATTCCATACCAAAAATTATTGCATGAGGTTATTATTTGTTCTTTTGCGTTTAATTGGGATTATAAGTTTTTTAGGATTCCTCTTACTAATATTTGTAAATTATCAAGAAGAGGCAATCATTTCATTAATTATCTCAGTTTGTTGTTTTCTTTCAATTTTAATGTTGCAGCTTTACCGTTTTTACATTCAATCCTTTATAGGGGAAGATGATGCTGATTTAACTTAATTGATTATCCATTTACTTAAAATCACCTATTTTAGTCATTAAATTAAATTTAATGAGTAAGCAAGTTGTTTCCTTTATTGGTTTGTTTGGCGTTTCCCTATTTATATTAACCACCATTACAAGTGGGATGCTCCTTTCAAACTATAGCCATTTATCCCAATTAATTAGCGAATCATATGCAATAGATACTCCCTACGGCATATATCTTAGGTATTTTGGTTTTTTACCAAGTGGCGTTTTAATAGCATCTTTCTCATTTTTATCAATTCATTACTTACCTAAATCTAGTGCATCCAAATTGGGGCTTATTGGTATTGGTCTATTCTATGGATTAGGTACAGTTGTAGTAAGTATCTTTCCTTGCGATAGTGGATGCAATAAAGAAATGATTAACCCAACTATTTCTCAATTTTTACATAACCTTTCAGGATTACTCACCTATCTTTTTGTACCTATTTGTTTAATAATTCTAGGTTTAGAAGCCAGAAAATGGCCAAATGGTAAAACCCTCTCTATTGTCGGATTGCTTTGTGGTTGCATATCCATTTTATTTATATTCCTTATAATGGTTGCAACAGATTCAAATTACATTGGATTAATTCAAAGAGTGATTGAAGCTTCAATTCTATTTTGGATCATTTCATTCTCTCTTTATTTAAGAAAATTAAAGAGCTAAGTACTTTTATTATCTGAGAAATAATTTTTTACTAATTTGACAATTTAGATTTTCTTAAGTTATAAAACACTACCTCTTTTTATTGCTTTCCCTTTTGTAGTAATTTTTCTAAAAACAATTAAATAATCAACTACATATTTATTATGCAAGCAGTAATACTTTTATATTATCCAATAAAAACAATCCATTTCCGAAAAGGAAATGATTGAAAATATCCAAATCATGAAAAGCAAAATCCTTGGGATTATTTTGTTCTTCCTTATTCCTACTTTATCTTTTGCACAAAAAGACACCTGTAAAGTAGGTCTTTACATTAATTGTTTATATGACTTTAAGTTAGATCAAAATAGTTACAAGGCTGACTTTTGGATGTGGATGAACTATTCAAATAGTAAACTGGATTTTAAAGACAACCAGGATATTACCAATGCCAAAATTTCTGAATTTACACACTACTCAGTTGAAAATAATAAAACGAGTAATTGGGCAGCTCAAAAATGCAAAGCCGAAATCATGCAACAGTGGGATGTAACTAACTACCCATTTGATAAACAAAAACTTAGAATTGAAATTGAAGATGCCGAAAATGACAGTACTCAAATGATTTATGTGGCCGATACTATTAATTCTAAACTCGACCCCTGCTTTGCATCAGAAGAATGGGATATAGTAAAATTTACCATAAAAGATGAATTACGTACATATGCCACCAATTATGGTAACCCATTATTAAAAGGAACCAGTACCTACCCACAGGTGGTAGTAGAAATTGATATAAAAAGAAATCACTCCTGGTTATTACTTTTAAAATTACTTACTGGAGCCTATGTTGCATTTTTTATTTCGGCACTGGTATTTTTTGTTTCATCAGTAAACCAGGATTCAAGGTTTGCACTTTGTGTTGGTGGATTATTTGCTGCTATAGGTAATAAATATATTACCGAATCGGTTGTACCCACTTCCAACTCTTATACTTTAATGGACAATGTACATAACCTTACTTTCGGATACATCTTGCTTGTAATTGTTATTTGCATCATTTCTTTAAAATTATTCGAATCGGATGATGAAAATAAAATAGCATTATCACATAAAATTGATCGAATTTCTTTTTGGGTAGTTTTAAGTAGCTACGTTTTATTAAATGCAGCTATTGTGGCTTTTGCAGTTTTTAAATAATAAATAATTGTAGAAATATTATACGTTTAAAACCTTTAAGTCACTTCAAATCAAACATATTAATTAATAAATTAAATTTTTTAATACCCAATCATTCATTGTTCAATAAAATGAACAGAAAATAACAAAAATGAAAATCAAATTTCTATTCTCCATTGTTTTAATATCATTTTCATTAATATCCATTGGACAAAAAGACTCTTGTAAAGTTGGCCTTTATGTAAACAGCATTTATGATTTTAAGATAGATGAAAAAAGTTACATGATTGATTTTTGGATGTGGATGAATTTCAAAAATGATAAACTTGAATTTAAAGACAACCAAGATATTGTTAATAGTAAATTATCTGAAATTACTCATTTCAATCGTCAAAAAATAAATGGAGAAAATTGGATAGCCCAAAAATGCAAAGCAGAAATAATGCACCACTGGGATGTGTCAAATTTTCCATTCGATAGACAAAAACTGAAAGTGATTATTGAAGATGCTGAAAATGATACTACTGATTTAATATATGTGGCCGACAAACTCAATTCCAAACTTGATCCCAAATTTGTTTCAGAAGAGTGGAATATTGAAAGTTTTGAAGTAAAGGAGCAAATAAGAACCTATGCAACAACTTATGGTAATCCCCAGTTATCGGGTACTAGTAGTTACCCTCAGATTGTTGCCGAAATTGTAATTAAAAGAAACCACTCCTGGCTTTTATTATTAAAATTATTGACCGGGGCATATGTCGCCTTTTTAATTTCGGGCCTTGTATTTTTTGTTTCTTCCGAAAACCAAGACTCCAGATTTGGATTATGTGTGGGTGGTTTATTTGCAGCCATTGGTAATAAGTACATTGCTGAGTCTGTTGTACCTTCTACCAATGCAAACTCTTTACTTGACAATGCTCATAATGTTACTTTTGGGTACATATTGCTTATCTCTATAATTTGCATTATTTCATTAAGATTATTTGAATCAGAAGATCCTAAGAAAAAAGCCTTATCCTTAAAAATTGACAAAATATCTTTCTGGTCAGTACTTATCAGTTATATTATTATTAATGTGTTAATAGTTTATTTTGCAATTCAATAATCATATCTAGACTTGTTTTATTATTCGCTTTAATACATATACAAGTTTAAAGGATTCTCAAAAAAGCGAATGACTCTGCCATTTCTTATTTGAGATGTTAATAGCCATTGCATTTAGGTTAAACTAATGTATTTTGCATTACACTAAAATCATAAGTAATGACTATTAAATTATGTGCTTCCTTATTTATTGCTGCTTCTTTTCTTATTTCTTGTGCAAATAAAGATGAAGTAGATACTACAATTGTTCCAGAACAAACAAATACAGCACCAATTCCAGTAAGTACCGAAGCCCCACCAGCAGTGACTACAGGAACTGAGTCGGTGAATTTACAACCAGCCAACACAATTAACCCTGGAATAACTACTATTAATCCACAGGCAAAAAATGTTACAATTAACCCGCAAACGAATGCAATAAATGTATCACCAGTTACAAATGCAGCTACGGGCCCTTTAAATCCTGCGCATGGTGAACCAGGCCATCGTTGCGATATATCTGTTGGAGCTCCACTTAATAGTAAACCAAGTGCAACTCCCCAACCCACAGTTGTACAAACCCCAATTAATTTAAATACAAACAATGCGCCTAATGTAAATATTACCCAACAACCTACTATCACAAAAACTGCCCCGGGCATGAACCCACCACATGGCGAACCTGGACACCGTTGTGATATTACAGTTGGCGAACCTTTAAATAGCAAACCACTACCTGCCAAAACCGACAGCAGTAAAAATTAATGATTATTCTTTTTAATTGACTTGTTGATAAAATAAAATGCAGTAAGCATTACAAAAAAAATACTAAGGGCTAAAACTTCCTTAAACGTAATTTGCAATAGCAACCATAAAATGGTTGCTATTGCCATTATAGGAATAAACAATCCTCCTTTTATTTTAAAACTTCCTTCTTCATTATTTCTTTTTTGAAAGCGCAATTTTATAGTTGCTAATACAACTGCTAAGTAAATAATTAGAACAGAAGAACTTGCCAATACAGCCAATTGTTTAAATCCTCCACTACTGGCAAAAACTAATATTACTATGCTATACAAGATGATAGACCAATAAGGAGTATTAAATTTAGGATGTATATTTGAAAGGAATGAAGGCAGTAGCTTGTCTCTCGAAGCTGCATAAATTATTCTTGGGGTTGCCAATATATCGCCACTTAACACTCCAAAAATAGATACTACAGCTGTTACTAAAATTAACTTACCTCCTATTGGCCCCATTATTTGATTTGCTAACGCAGCAAGTGGTGCATCTTTAAAATTGGGTAATTGATCACCCATCACGCCCTGTGCCACTAATTGTATTAACATGTAGATCATCAAAATGCCAAAAATCCCCATAAATATCCCTTTAGGAATTGAACGCTTAGGATTTTTAATTTCACCACTGATACTTAAGGCTGCCTCTGTTCCTACAAAAGCAAAAAAGAGTAATAATGTTGTTTCTCCAATATTTTTAAAAGATGGTAATGAGCTAACAACAAGATTATCCGTATCAATCTTAAACAAGCCTAGTACAATCAGTAATATAAGTGGAGCTAATTTTAATATGGTTGCTATTAAAGCAAAACTTGCGCCTTCTTTAACGCCTCTAATGTTGATAAAAGCCATTAAACTATAAAGCACTATAAAAAATGGAATTCGAATATAATTATTTAATAAGGAAGGATACCATTTAGCTAACATATCCGTCATGGCATTTAAAATAGCTGCATCGGCAAGGGCAGCAAAACCAAACCAAAAAAGGGTATTAATAATAAATCCAGCAAAGGGGCCAAATGCTTTTTCTACATATGCATAGGCACCTCCAGGAGCCGTAACTTTACTCCCCACTTCTGCAAAGCATAACATTATTAAAATCACTAACAACCCACAAAGTAAATAAGCAATAAAACTAGCTGATCCAAGATTGGAAGCTACTAGGGCTGGCAAAACAAAAATACCCGCCCCTACTGTAAGATTAATGGAATTAATAGCAAGACTTCCAGCACCTAACTGTCGTTTTAATTCAGTTTTGTTTTGGCTCATTATTTTTCATTTAGCTCAATACAACGAACAAACATATAGAGCTTAAAGTATAAAACTTTATTATAAAAGTATTGGAATAGCACTCAGTTGATGCCACATTCTAATCCAATTATATGTTTTGGGAAACTTTTATTATTACCTTATCAAAATAGTTGTGCCTTGCCTTTTGTGTAATTTACCGTCAATATCTTCAGCCTCTATCATCCAAACCAAGGTTTGCATTTCCTGTACAACTCCATTTACTTTTCCATCCCATCCTGGTCTGTCACTTTTCATTTGAAACAATAATTTGCCCCATCGGTTATACACTCTAAAGTAATTGACTTTTGAAAAGCCCATTAATGTTGGCCTTAGAAAATCATTTTCGCCAGCACTGGTGCTTGGTGAAAAACCAGTAGGTACATAAATTTCAATTTTCTTACGAGTATTTACAAACTGAGTATCTACAGTAATACAACCGGTTACCGTTTTTAATTGAATAGTATATAATTGTGGATTTAGCCCTCTAAAATTAGGAGCATAGCTAAACCTATTATCTAAACTTGTTGGAGGGTACCAAATGACATTATTCCCAATTGGTCTGGCAGTTAAACGTTCCGAAAAATTCATGATAGCTTCCTTAACAGGATAGTTGATTCCAGCTGCAGGTGCATCAATATTCACAGTCAAACTTTTAACTGTGATCGTTTGTGGACATTGATTGTTATTGACAGTTAATGATACATTGTAAATACCCGCAGTTGTGTATTGAAATATTGGACTACGATCGATAGAAGTTTGTCCGTTGCCAAAACCCCATAAATAATTAAGATTACCATTTGTATTATTGATTGTTTTATTTATTAATGGTAACCTGATATTGGTACAAATAGGCTGAATTAAAAAATCGGCAATAGCAAATGGAAATACTTTAACAGGGATTGAAAGACTATCGTTACACCCTTTATCTGATACCAATAACAACTTAATTATATAATCTCCAGGCTGAGAATAATTATGTGTCACATTTTGAGTAGATGCCGTATTTCCATCTCCAAGATTCCATAAATACTGAACTACAGCATTTGACAAAACACTGATATCTGTAAGTACAAATTGATTATTATTAAAACATTGTTGAACTGTATTTACAGTAAACCCTGCTGAAGGGCTTGGGTTTATTGCTACAGGAATAATTAAACTATCAACACAACCTATATCTGTAGTAATTAAAAGCTTTACATCGTACTGTGCTGCAACAGCATAAGTATGCGTTACATTTCTAGTGGTAAAAGTATTACCATCTCCCATATTCCATAAGTATCTTAGGTTGCCTAATGTATCTGCACTTGTATTGGTAAAAATGAACTGATGGTTTTTAAAACATGTTTCTGTTGCACTAGCATTAAAACTTGCTGCAGGCAATGGATGTACGGTTACAGAAAAACTAGCTGTGTCTTTACAACCATTATCTGAAGTAATAATTAATTCAATATTGTATGTGCCTGGTTGAGCATAACTATGTGTAACATTTTGGGAAGTAATTACATTTCCATCTCCCATATTCCAACTATAGTTGATGGTACCTGAAGCTATTTTACTAGTATCTGTAAAAATAAATTGGTTATTTAAATGACATTGATTTGGATTATCTACAAAAAAACCTGCTTCGGGGGTTGGATAAATATTGATGACTTTTGTTGAAGTACTCAGGTTGCATCCAACAAAACTAAATAGTGTTGCGTGATAAGTACCGCTTTGTATAACATTCAATAAAGTTTGATTAGCCCCGGGAATAGCAATACTATTTCTGTACCACTGTATACTATCATGTGGTAAAACTTTTAAAGTAGTAAACTGGGTACCATCAATACAATAATTAGTACTTCCTATCAATTCAAATGTTGTATCAATTACTGCCGCATTAACCCAAACAGTATCTTTTGTAGCACAACCTCCCCCGTCACTGGTTGTAGTAACTATATATTCAGTAGTAACATTGGGTGATGCTATTGGATTAGCAATATTTGGATTACTCAAGCCTGCTACAGGTAACCAGGAATATAAATACCTGGGCCTGGGTGCTGCACCTAATTGAACAGGATTATTATTGCATGACAAGCGGTCGGGGCCCGCTTGTGCTTGTATTGAAAGGGTATCCAGCATTTGAGCATATAAAGTATCTCTGCAACCATAGCCATTATAAGGATCAATCACCACTGCAACAATGGTACCTGCTGGTGGAGGTGGTGTAAAATTAAGTGTTTGTGTATTTCCTAAAATGGTAGTAAAACTTGAATTCCACCATGTATAAGTTTGATAACCAAAAGGGCCTGTTACATTTACAAAAGCATCATCAGGACAATACGTAGCCCCAACAAATGAGCTACTACATTCTGTATTAATATCGATATATGCATATCCAAAATGCCCACTTGGTGTGCAGGTTGAGGTTTTAAAGAATATTTCAATGGTTTTTCCGGCATTCCCATTTAAATTAATTGATGCTGCCGACCAGTCCTTACATTTTACAGTTGGATCAATGGCCGAAGAAAAGAATCCCGGTAATCCACTGGTAGCAACAAATGTAAAAGATGAACAACCCAGCGTAGTGTTATCAGTTACATTTCTGATTTCAATATTAAAACGTGCCTGCTGTGCTAAACTATGGTTAGTACCTGCACCTTCTCTAAAAACAACAGCATATTGGTAAATAAGATTAAATTCATTTTGTCCTGCCGGGATAGTAAACAAATAAGAAACACCCTGAGCCCTTGTTGTACCTGCCGTAACTGTTGCATCACCTAATTGAATTGAATTTCCACTTCCATTTGGGCAATTACGAGGAAATCGACCATAGGGATCATCTCCATCTCCAGGCGTTGCAGATAACATAGTATGCCGCCCTGGTATTGGCCCTCCCGAAGGAATTAAATTCATAACATTTACACCCCCATTTATTGCAACTGTACCAGTATAGCATTGCCAGCCGGTAAAATCACCCATTTCAAAATCTAAGTTAGATGGGCATTGAGCGTAGCAGCTTAAAAATGAACCTATTACTAGTATAATTAACAAACTAGCTTTCTTAATTAGCTTTAAACTAAATCTAATGTCATGGTAAAATTTCCTCATTAAAAAATTCCTTTGCGTAAAGTTAACAATAAAACAGATGACAGATGACAAATGATAGTTAATTGAAGCTTCAGTTATAATGGTAACCGAATCATTATTCAGTTTCTTTACCCATGGCTGTCATTTTCATTTTGTGGGCAGTTTCTTTACCAAAATAGCTATCCATTTGGTTTTGTACAATATAGATGACTGGCGTTAATAAAATAGCTATTGTAAATTTGTATGCATAATTGATTAAACAAATAGCAAATACAAGTTGCCAACTCCATCCCTTTCCTATTTTAAAAGCAATGAATAGTACAATAAAACTATCCACCAATTGAGATATTAATGTAGAACCTGTAGCCCTTAGCCAAACTTTCTTCTCACCGGTATGTTTTTTAATTTTATGAAAAACAGTCACATCAACTATTTGGCTTACTAAAAAAGCAGTAACACTTCCAAAAATGATCCACATACCTTGCCCAAATATGCCATTAAAGGCTTTTGACATATCTGGAATACCTTCTGTTACCCCTGATGAAATCCAAAAATCTGCCGCCGGAACTCCCATAGCCACATAAAACATTAAAAAAGCATAAAGGATTAATCCAACTGCAATAAAGGATATTCTGCGTACAGCTTTGGGTCCATAATATTCATTAATAATATCGGTAATCACAAATTCCAATGGCCAAAGTAAAACGCCACAAGTGAGACTAAGCCCAAGCCCCGACTCACCAAAAAGTGTGAAACTAAAAGGTTGTAAACCAAAAACTTTTTCAAGTGAAAATATTTTAGTGCCAATACTTTCGGCAATCAATGCGTTGGCAACAAAAAAAGAGGTAAAAGCTACAAACAACTTTGTTGGCCGATCTTTGAGTATGTTGTGCAACATAAATGCTATTTAAGGAAGAATTGAAAATATAACTGGCAAAATAAAATGACCACATTAAAGATAATTATCCATTTTGGAATATTCATTTTTACATTAAACGCAAAAAAAATAAAGTACACTAGTAAAAACAAACTATTGAAAATGATAGCCGTATAACCCATAATGACCAATATGCTGGTAAGCCATGGCAAAGGCTCAATGGCATTGATAACAACATTTTTTTTATTATTTAATTCAATAAATCGCAATAAAACAGCCAATAAAAAACTGCCATTTAAAATAACAATAAGTTTGGAGAAAAAACGCATTGGAAAAGTTTATTAGTTAAATGTTAAACTGTTGAAATGACCAATTGTTAAACCATATTTATAAAACCATTTATATTCATCATTCCTATTTCTTAATTCCTAATTCAAGCTTACCCATTTTTCCCAGTAAGCATAGGAACAAAAGAAAAGTTTTCAAAAGCTTCCTGGCTGGTTGAACCATCTGCATGCTTCGTTATTCTTAGCATACGCTGATGTTGATCTTCATCAATAGGTATAATCATTTTGCCTCCAACCTTTAATTGGGCAATAAGTTTTGGAGGAACGATAGGTGCCGCTGCTGTTATAATCACTTTATCAAATGGAGCGTAGGTAGGCAACCCATCAAACCCATCTCCATAAAAGAATTTAATATTGTTGTACTTCGTTTTAAAAAAGAAGTCCTTGGTTTTTTCAAATAATTTCTTTTGCCTTTCAATGGTAAATACTTTGGCACCTATTTCAGCTAACACTGCCGCTTGGTAAATACTGCCAGTTCCAATTTCCAATATTTTATCATTAGGCTTTACTTGCAACAATTGTGTTTGATAAGCCACTGTATAAGGTTGTGAAATGGTTTGATCTTCGGCAATGGGAAAAGCCCTGTCTTCATAAGCAATTTTATCAAAGGCACTATCTAAAAAATAATGGCGTGGAATATTGTTCATCGCCATCAAAACATTTTCGTCGCTGATGCCTTTTGTTCTTAATAATTCTATCAGCTTTTTACGTAAGCCTTTATGCTGGTAACTGTCTTCGTATTTTCTCATTGCAGGCTGCAAGATAGAAAATGATAGTATAAAAAAAGCTGCCATTTTCTGGCAGCCTTTTTTATACGTATGCGTAATGGATTATTGGACAATAAGCCTCTTGGTATATGAATTATTATCTAACTGAGTATTAACTTTAATAATATAGAATCCAGGTTGTAATCCTGTAAAATCTATACGTTTGTTTGCAGAATTGCTAATACGATTTACAATAGAACCTGTAGCACTAAATATCGTCACATCAACCTTTCCATACACTTCAGCAGGAATAATGATTTGTAAATTACCTCTTGATGGATTAGGATACACAAGTATTGGCTGTTGATAATCACTATTTGTAATGACTTTAATTTCACTGAAAGATTGTTTACCAGATAAATCTACCTGCACCAATCTGTAATAAACTGTTTTATCATTTGGCAAATATTTATCTTCAAATGTATATTCAATAGTAGTTGTACTATAACCGTCTATTGCTTTACTTTGTACAAATCCAATTTTCTCAAAAGTTCCATTTGTCTTTCTTAATACATCAAATCCTTTATTATTAAGTTCAAGAGTCGTTTTCCAACTTAAATGACCTTCCGCATTTCTTTTAACTGCAGTAAAGTCAGTTAATTTTACTGGAAGTGGGCCTCCCACTGCATAATCTATCCTTACAGTCGCATCATCAAAGTTTCCTTGAGGATCAGTGATTCGATAGGTAAAGAAAAACTGATTGATACTTGGATTTAATCTTACAAATGAAAAAGTACCATCAGTATAAAATATCAATGTTGCATCTGCTGGAGCAAATGTTTGGTTTAATAATGTGAAGGTCATTGCAGATAATGGATGATTATCAATATCTACATCTTTACCCCCATCCTGAGAAATTCCAAGATTATTGATCGACCTTTTAACATAAGTGGCATGAGCTGGAGGTGGTGTATATGCTAAGTTAGTGCCGTAAACATTGGCCAATAAAGTGCTATTAGCAAATCCTTGAATGCCGGAATGGAAATAATCGTTATTAGCGACAGGCGAACAAGTATTTATTACCTCGCAAGGTTCTAATCCTTTAAATGAAAATTTGTCCATCACATATTTAGTACCCCCCTGATTACAATTGTCAGTTGAAAAGTTGAAAAACATTCTAAAGTCGGGTAATGAAATTGGCATTTCAATTATTAACGAAACAGTACCTCCTGAAATGGGCAATAAATATCCTGAATTATCAGAATAAACTATAGCTCCATCGCCAATAGGATCTGTACCAGTATATGTACTTTCTACGGCCAATATATCAACAGAAGTGGGACATCCAAAATCGGAATGGGAATTACAAGTAAGATTAGCATCATATCTATCAATGTTAAACTGAACTTCTAACAAAGTTTTGTTTGGTGTGATGGGCGGAGACAATACTTTTGCCGGATTATTACCACCTACTCCTGGAGTGATAATACCATACTCAACAGTACAGCTATTATAGAAATTTTCATATTCCCCTATAGAAGAGCCATTTGGAGTTAACCAGTCTGTTGTAGCACTTGAAAAATCTTCGTCAAGTATTACTTGAGCATTTCCATAATAGCTAATCAGCGGTATAAATAATGTAAATAAAAGTTTTTTCATCTTGTGGGTTTTTAGGGTGAACAATAATATGGCTTGTCAATACCACAATAAATGAGGCTATTCAAAAAAAAGATTTTTTGTAGATTTTACAAAGGATTGAAAAAGAATACAATTAAGATGCTGTGTAATAAATCATTATTATTTAAATAATGATAACATCATAAGATAATTGCTTGAAGAATAACAAGCTTTTAATTTGCAGTTATAAAATAAATAAACTGGCTTTCATTGAAGATAAGAAAAAAACATGGGAATTAAAAGTAGAAGTAGTTGTTATTTCATATAAATTTCAATAACATTTGTATGAAATTTAATTTAAAAAAAACAAATATTTGCCAAATAAGAAACTCTATTTCAATTTCATCTCTTGAATAATTCTTTCAATTTTAATATCTAATGATTTTTCAGTTGTTTCAAAATCGGCTTCATCTTTTAATTGTGTATTCACACTAAAATAAAATTTAATTTTTGGCTCGGTACCACTTGGTCTTGCAGATATTTTAGTACCATCTTCTAAAACAAATTGTAATACATTACTCTTTGGTAATTTAATTGGCCAACTTTTACCAGTTTGCAAATTTTTGCCAACTTGCAATTCATAATCCAATAATTCCAAAACTGCAGAACCGTCTATGTTTATTGGCGGATTGCTACGATAGTCTTCCATCATTGCGGCAATTTCTGTCGCACCATTCATTCCTTTTTTGGTAATACTCACTAAACTCTCTTTATAAAAACCATACTCTAAATACAGGTCAATCATCTTATCATACAAACTACGACCCTTATTTTTTTCATACGCAGCCATTTCGCAACTTAAAGCAACAGCACTCACTCCATCTTTGTCTCTAATCTTATCACCTATCATCAAACCAAAACTTTCCTCTCCGCCAATGATATAATTTTCAGTCGCTTCTTTTTCCCTTATCAGTTTACTTATCCATTTAAATCCGGTTAGCACATTATAACAACCTACTCTATTAGCTTTGGCAATTACATCAATCATATCGGTAGTCACAATGGTTTTTATCACCATATCATTAAGCTGAGCAATGCCTTTTCCTTTACGAGCTTCTATCATATAATTAAAAGCAAGTACGGCAGTTTGATTGCCATTGAATAAAACCCACTCCCCTTTTTTATTTTTTACTCCTATAGCCACTCTGTCGGCATCCGGATCAGTACCCAACAAAATATCTGCATCTAAGGCTTCTGCTTTTTTTAATCCTATACTCATTGCCTCTCTTTCCTCAGGATTAGGATAAACCACAGTAGGAAAATTACCATTGGGTTCCGCTTGTTCTTCAACAATATGTACCTGGTTAAATCCCAATTGTTGTAATGCTTTTGGCACCAGTTTAATGCCTGTACCATGAATAGAAGTGTACACAATTTTCAAGTCGTCCTCAGCCACACAAACTTCTGGATAAATACTTAAGCCTTTAACCATTTCTAAATAAGCCTCATCCATTTCCACTCCTACATTAATAATATTGGCCTCTCCTCCACTCCACTTTACATCATCAACCGATGCAATTTTTTCTACTTCCTTTATTACATTCTTATCATGGGGTGGTACCATTTGTGCCCCATCATCCCAATAAGCTTTGTACCCGTTGTATTCTTTTGGATTGTGCGATGCAGTACAAACCACACCACCCTTACATCCATTTTTACGAATTGTAAAACTCAATTCAGGCGTTGGCCTCATATCCTCAAACAAATAAACTTTAATACCGTTGGCTGCAAAAACATTAGCAGTTATCTCTGCAAAAAATCGGCTATTATTTCTGCAATCATAGGCCACAGCTACACTAATATCATTGCCGAAACACTGAATTAAATAATTAGCATAACCTTGAGTAGCCATACCCACCGTATATTTATTCATACGATTAGTACCAATGCCCATAATACCACGCAGTCCACCTGTTCCAAATTCAAGATTTTTATAAAAAGCATCTTCCAATTCAGAAGGATTATTTTCTTGCATGGCAATTATTTCATCTTTTACTGTCTGCGCATAATTTCCTGCCAACCATCCATTAATTTTCAATTGAGTATTCTCGTTCATAATTATTGCTTTAAACCGTCAAAAATAAATCATTCGCATATCATATACAGCACTTAACCTTATTTTTGTTTTTTATGTTATCAGCAGCAACCTATAAATCAACTTCAGTGGCGTCGCACTCTTGTACTACTAAAGCACTATTCAGCCTTTTGCTGGGCATGGTTTATTCTTTGGTTTCATTCTCACAAGATTCAACGATCACCCAATTATCAAATCAACAAATCAACAAAAGAATAAAAATAATAGCTGCCGCCAATGTAGCAGGATATGGCGGAGCAATGATTGGTTTTTATAACGCCTGGTACAAAAATTTTCCTCAAACCAACTTGCATAGTTTTAATGACCTACCCGAATGGAAAGGCATGGATAAGATTGGACACGTTTATGGAGTTTATGCCGAGAGTTTAGCCAGCATGGAACTTTGGCGTTGGACAGGTATTGATAGAAAAAAACGTATTTGGCTGGGAGGAATGAGCGGAGTCGTTTATCATACAGTTATAGAAGTGCTTGATGGCTTTAGTGCCCAATGGGGATGGAGCTGGGCTGATATTGGCGCCAATTTTATAGGTAGTGGTATAGTGGTAGCACAAGAGTTGGCTTGGGATGAGCAACGATTTCAACTTAAATTTTCTTTTCATCGTAAATCTTATAGCGATCTAGCTTTACAACAACGGAGCAACCAAATTTTTGGAACCAGTACTGCCGAGCGTTTTTTAAAAGATTATAATGGACAAACTTATTGGCTAAGTAGCAACCTCAAATCCTTTTTCCCCGAAAGCAAAATACCTGCCTGGTTAAATATTGCAGTAGGCACAGGTGCCGAAGGAATGTTTGGTGCCAACAATAATGTTGGTAAAGATGAAAATGGAAATATTAATTTCAACCGTACCGATATCAAGCGATATCGCCAATGGTATCTCTCACCTGATATTGACTTAACAAAAATTAAAACCAATAAAAAAGGGTTAAAACTAGCATTAAGGTTATTAAATGTGGTGAAAATACCAATGCCTGCATTAGAATTTTCAAATGGAAGTTTTAAAGTTAAAGCAATTGGATTTTGATTTATACAATCAATTCATCCAAGCACCTTTAACTTCTCCATTTTCCACTACTACTGCAATATGTTCATCTAAAGTGGTAGAAACCGAAAACCCAACATAATCTACAGAAACCGGAAAAGTTTTGTGGGTTCTTTCCAACAAAGCTAGCGTTTGTATTTTTTTGGGACGTTGTTCCAACAATGGCTTTAGAGCAAAGAGCATAGTACGACCACTATTAGCCACATCATCTATCACTAATATGGTTTTACCGGTAAAATTCATTTCAGAATTTAAAGTAATTACCCCGGGATTTTTTTTATCCATACTTAACTCCAAGACGATCACTTCGCCGGCAAACACTTCTTTTAAAAAATGACCAATCTTTTCGGCAATCACAGTTCCATTGGCTTTAATGCCAATCAATATCAATTGGTTGGTATTGTAGTTTTGTTCTACTACTTGTAAAGCCATTCTACGTAGTTTTTTAGTGGCTACTTCGGCAGTCATGATTTGATTTCTGTGTTCCATTACTGCAATTTAATTGAAAAAATATTAACCTGTTTATTGGTTTAAATGTTTCTTAGTTTATCTGTAAAATAGTGAATGGTTTCTTTGAATAGGTAGCAACTTCCAAATTAGCCAGAGAAAGTATCCCAAATCTAATCCATTCAATTGGCAAATTTTTCTTAGTATCAAAGCTTATTATTTACCTTAGCAGCACAAACCATCTTATGCAAATACTACAACAAATTCTTTTTGTGTCTTTTCTGGGCTGTGCCATCTGGCTATTTGGTCGAAATATTTATATCATCCGTCAAAATATTTTTTTAGGTAAAGCCGAAGATTTGAACGACAATCCCTCCCTCCGTTGGAAAAATCTTTTTCTTTTAGCTTTTGGTCAAAAGAAAATGTTTCGTAATCCGTTGGTAGCTATTTTGCATTTTATTGTATATGCTGGTTTCGTCATTATCAATTTAGAAGTTTTAGAAATTGTACTCGATGGAATGCTGGGCACCCACCGAATGTTTCTGCCATACTTGGGTAGCTTTTATACATTTCTTATCAATGCTTTCGAAATATTGGCAGCTGCTGTATTACTTGCTTGTGTTATCTTTTTAATTAGACGTAATATCATTAAAATAAAACGTTTCATCAGCAAGGATTTGCAAGGCTGGCCAAAAAGCGATGCCAACTATATATTATTCACTGAGATCATTTTGATGACGTTGTTCCTTACAATGAACAGTGCAGACAGAGCTCTGCAATTACAAGACGCTGCACATTATAGCGATACTGGCAATTTTATTATCTCCGGCATTTTTGCCCCTTTGATGGAAGGACTTTCAACCACAGTTTTAATAGCAATTGAGAGAAGCGCATGGTGGCTACACATTTTAGGCATCTTGGCATTTTTAAATTATTTGCCCTACAGTAAGCACTTACATATTTTACTAGCATTCCCTAATGCCTATTATGCCCGTCTTGAGCCTCTTGGTAAAATAGACAATATGGAAACTGTACAAAACGAAGTAAAATATATGATGCAGCCCGAACTGGCCCCAACTGGCGATGCTGCTCCTATAAAATTTGGCGCCAAAGATGTGTTTGACCTTAGTTGGAAATCTTTATTAGATGCTTACAGTTGTACCGAATGTGGCCGTTGTTCAGCCGCATGCCCTGCTACCCAAACTGGCAAATTGTTAAGTCCACGTAAAATTATGATGGACACCCGTGACCGACTTGAAGCTGTGGGTAAAAATGTAATATTAAACCGTGAATTTGAAGATGATGGCTGCAACCTATTTTCTCATATTACTGTGGAAGAACTGAGAGCCTGCACCACCTGTAATGCCTGTGTACAGGAATGCCCAGTAAGTATTAGCCCCCTCGATATTATTATGGAACTCCGCCGCTCCCTTATTATGGAAGACAGCAATGCCCCGCAGGAATGGAACGTGATGTTTGGAAATATTGAAAACAATTTTGCTCCATGGAAATTTAGCCCGGATGATAGAGATAAATGGACTGAAGAAATGAATTGAGTTTTTTAAAGTGGTCCAAGTTTTTATGGAAATCCTGAAGATTTAATTTGTACTATTACAACAGCTATTATTATTTTTTACCTTAAAAGTTTAAAATGAAATTTTCAGCTCATTGTACAATACTTATATTAGTTGTCTTATTAGGTTGCACAGCATCAAATAATCCAAAAGTGATAAATAAAGATGTAAATGCTTATACAAGCTTATTTGTAATGGCAAATACTGCAGATGTAATGGCAAGAGTAAGACTTGAAAAAGAATTTGCAGCTGTTGCAGATTTAAAAGGATTTAAGGTTGTTAAATGTTTTGAAGTTTTACCAATCTCCTTAAGAGATCCTAAATTACCCACAATAGAAGAGTTTGAAAATAAAGTAAAAGAAACAAACAGTGAAGTTTTATGTATTGTTCAACTTTTAAAAGTAAATGAAACTTTAAAACACAGTCCTGGTATAAACTTCAAAGGTTATGATGAAAATTCTTTTTACTTAGGTGCCATTTTAGGAGGCATTTTAGGTTATACACACCCAACAGGTACCCTTCCTACTCCTAAAGTAAAACCCAGCTTTAAAACTGGGTCTTTTACTAATGAAAAAGCTTATTACCTATCTATAGATATTGTGGGCACTAAATCAAAAAACATTCTCTTTACCGAAAACTCTGAAGCATTTGATTATGATAATTTAGAAAGCTTTAATACTGGATATATGGTTGCCCTATTTAAACGGATGGAATTAAAAAAGGTTTTTCTAAAATAATGTTTCCCTTGCTCCAAATAGTTTTAATTCAACTAAAAACCTATAAGATAAACTAGGCGGCTGAGCAGCGCAGCAGACCTTATAGGTTTTTAGTTACCTAATTTTCAGTTACTTTAATATCATAACCAGGCCATGGCATTTAATCTAAATTCAACCATCATGAAGAAATTAGTAATCATACTTTTACTTAGTCCATTATTTTCAGTTGCACAAAAAGACTTACCTAGGTTTGAAAATGACACCCTGTTTACTACCTGTGGTTATCCTATATACAAAGGGCAAATTTTGCAACTGGCAAATGGTAATTCTGTCGCAGGCTATTTCAACAATATTAAATTCCACGTTAATCAAGCCAAAACCAATACCTATTCATTACAAAACAGTACTGTGTTGGTAAAAAATTTAAAGAACTATAAATACATTGGTCCCGATAATAACAATATCCGAATCATAGGAACTGTATCATATCCCGATGGCAAAAAAGAAGAAGTAGATTTAATGATAAATTTTGAAAGAGCTGTAGAAAGCTACAATGGCTTAGCGGCTGAATTAACTGTCCCGGAAGCATTTAAAACAAAGCAAACTACTTTTGTTCCGGCCGAAATAAATAAACAACCCATTCCTGTGGATTCCAAAAATCAAAGCTTGCCAGTTGATTTAAAAAAGCAAATGGTTGCCGATGAAATTAAAAAGCTATACGACTTATACAAAGCAGGGGCATTAACAAAAGAAGAATTTGAAGCTCAAAAGAAAAAGCTATTGAGTTATTAATGACTCCATCTTTACAAATTGATTAACCATTTATAGTGTCACTTTTGATCTCCCCAATTACAGGATTGATAGTACATTTGTATACATGTCTTAAATACAATTGCTTTGCAGCCCAACGAATTTAAATTAGACAACCCCGTATTTTATGCTTTATCCGAAAAGCATCAAAAATTTGCCATTGATTTCGACCATATCAAATTTTATCATCCCGACTATTGCCCATTTGGGGGATTTGTAAGTGATAAAGACATCTCTACCCCAATTTTGGAATACGCCAAACTCATCAATACTTTTTTTATCATAGGGCCCAAGCCAGTTTTTTCTGGCAGCTTACTATTAAAAAATGAATTGCTTTGCTTGCAAATGATTATCTCCCAAAAAATTAAAATTAATATTGATGATGAGATTATAGAATTAAACGAATCGCATTTAAAGGAATTACTGGCTTTGGTAAAACTGGTGTATCCCGAATATTTTAAACCAAAAACGGTAGCCTTAGGTAAGTATTATGGCATTTTTAAAAACAACGAATTGATTGCAGTAACCGGTGAAAGAATGAAAATGAATGAATTTACTGAAGTAAGTGCCGTCATTACCCATCCCCATCATACAGGAAAAGGATATGCCAAACAATTGGTAGCACATACTGTCAATTCAATTCTTGATCAAAACAAAATTCCATTTCTACATGTTTCCAAAGCCAATACTGGCGCCATCGCCTTGTATGAAAAACTAGGCTTTTATACCCGAAAGGAATTAAGCGTTTGGAATTTAGTTGTGTGAAATATCAAACAGCATCTTTCTTTTTATTCAGTTTTGAAATATAACATTTACCTCAAACCTTTGTTATCTTTAAAAAAATAATTACAATGAAAAAAGTATTCTTTTTTTTCCTTCTCTCCATCATCATTACCTATAGCCAAGCACAGCAAACCCAAAAGCCCGTGTTGCATGGTAAAAACTGGATGGCCATTACAGGTAAACCTTTAGCTGCAACAGCAGGCTCAATGATTTTTCAAAGAGGTGGCAACGCTGTGGATGCAGCTTGTGCAATGTTGGCAGCTACCTGTACCATGTGGGATGTGTTGAGTTGGGGTGGCGAAACCCAAGCTCTCATTTATAATCCAAAAACAAAAAAAGTAATTGGTATTAATGCACTTGGCTATGCTCCCACCGGAGCAACTGCTACATTTTATAAAAGTAAGGGCTACGAGTTTCCACCAGAGTTTGGGCCCTTGGCAGCAACCACTCCCGGCACAGCCGGAGGTATTTGTTATATGCTGGCAGAGTATGGTACCATGAGTTTGAAAGAAGTATTGGCTCCGGCAATGGAATTGGCAGCGGGTTATCCAATGGAAGCACAAACAGCTAATAGCATCGAAAGAGCCAAAGCAAGGATTAAAGAATGGCCCTATAGCAAAGCTGTTTTTTTACCTCACCTGGGTGATAAAAGAGAAGCCCCATCAGCCGGAGAAATTTTTATACAAAAAGATTTGTTAGCCACTTTAACTAAAATGGTAGAAGCCGAGCAAGCAGCTTTAAAGCAAAAGAAAACTCGTAAAGAAGCTATCATGGCAGCCAACGATCGTTTTTATAAAGGAGATATTGCCAAAGAGTTTGTAAGAGGTAGTACCGAGCAAGGTGGATTAATTACCATGGATGATTTAGCAAAATGGAAAGTGATTGAAGAAGAACCGATGTCTGTTAATTATAAAGGAATAGAAGTGTACAAACTGCAGCAATGGACTCAAGGCCCTGCCATGTTACAAGCCTTGAACATTTTAGAAAACTTCGACCTGAAAGCCATGGGATACAATTCGGCTAAATACATGCACACTGTGTACCAGGCCATGAACCTTAGTTTTGCCGACAGGGATTTTTATTATGGCGATCCTTACTTTGCCCCCAAAGAACCGATGAAGGGATTGTTGAGTAAAGACTATGCCAAGCAAAGAGCTTCCTTGATTAATATGGAATCAAATAGATACAATGGCCCGGGTAATCCATATCCTTTTGAAGGCGGCACAAATCCATATGAAAAACTGATTTTACAAATGAATATGGATTTAGATTCTGCCAGATTAGAGAATCGCAATGTTGTTCCGGGTCATGATCAAACTCAACAAATGGCATATAATGAAGTAGAATACCAAGACAGACTTTGGAGAGGTACTACAACTGTTGAAGCCGCAGATAAAGATGGCTGGGTGGTTTCCATAACCCCAAGTGGTGGTTGGATACCTGCCTGTATTGCCGGAAACACAGGCATTGGCATGAGCCAGCGATTACAAAGTTTTGTGTTGGATGAAAAGTACAATCCTTTTAATGTAATTGAGCCAGGAAAAAGGCCTAGAGTTACATTAACCCCCACAATGGCTTTAAAAGGCGGTAAGCCCTTTTTATCCTTTGCAGTACAAGGTGGCGATACCCAAGATCAAAATTTGTTGCAGTTTTTTTTGAATGTAGTTGAGTTTGATATGAATGTACAAAAAGCTGCGGAAGCAGCCAATATCAACAGTAATCAATTATGGCTTTCTTTGGGTGGCACAAAAGCAGCTGACCGCAAACCCAGAATTGGAAACATGCTGGTTAATAAAAATACTTCTGAAACAGTGAAAAATGAATTGGAGAAAATGGGATACATTTTATCCTTTAGTGACAGAACCAGCGGACCTATCAATGCCATCTTTTTCGATTGGAAACACGGCAGCTTTTGGGGTGGCAGCAGTAATCATGGCGAAGATTATGGTATAGGCTGGTAGATATAAATTATTTCATCTAAAAAAAGAACTATGACCACAAAAGAACTTGAAAAACGATTGGCTGACTTGGGGTTTGAATTACCTGTATTACCCGTTTCTAAAGGAATTTATAAAAGATGCATGGTAGTTGGTCATCTGCTTTATTTATCAGGCCACATTTCAGTAAATAATGATGGTAGTGCTTATGTCGGTAAATTAGGTGTAAACTTAACCGAAGAAGAAGGCGTTTATGCAGCAAGGCAATGTGGTTTAGCAATGTTGGCAACAATCAAAGAAGAATTAGGTGGTTTCGAAAAAATTAATCGGGTTGTAAAACTCTTGGGGATGGTTAATAGTAGTGCCGACTATACAAATCATCCGGTAGTAATCAATGGTTGCAGTAGTTTGTTTAGAGACATTTGGGGCGATGATAATGGAGTTGGAGTACGCAGTGCTGTAGGTATGGGATCATTACCCAATAATGTGGCAGTTGAAATTGAAGCCATTTTTGAAATCATTTAATAGTAAAAAATGAATGCTGATAAAAAATGGTTTCTTGTAAAAAATATAGCTGAGATTGACTCTCCTGCTTTGTTGGTTTATCCCGAGAGAGTAAAAGCCAATATCCAAACTGCAATAAAAATGATTGGCAATATAAACCGACTTCGGCCGCATGTTAAAACTCATAAGTGTACTGAAGTGGTTAAACTGATGTTGGAAGCCGGTATAAATAAATTTAAATGTGCCACCATTGCCGAAGCAGAAATGCTTGGCATCAATAAAGCAAAAGACGTTTTGCTTGCTTATCAACCGTTGGGACCAAAGTTGAAACGGTTTATACAGCTGATAAAAAAATACCCATTAACACAATTTTCTTGCCTAACAGACAATATACTTTCTGCTTCTGAACAATCAAAAACCTTTAGTGCAGAAGATCTGATTGTTCCTGTTTATATTGACCTTAATGTAGGAATGAATAGAACTGGTATAATACCTGGAGATGAAGCTCTTAGCCTATACTCTTTTTGTTCATCAGCCCAAGGTTTTTCTTTAAAAGGATTGCATGCTTATGATGGCCATATCAGGAATGTTGATTATTCTGAAAAGAAAAAAGCCTGTGATATGGCATTTTCAAAAGTAGAAGATATGGCTAAAAAAATTGTAAGTAATGGATTAAGTTATCCCATAATTATTGCTGGGGGTTCACCTGCTTATTCTGTTCATTGCAAAAGAGAAGAAGTGGAATGTAGCCCTGGCACATTTATTTATTGGGATAAAGGATACGCTGATATTTGCCCCGAACAGGATTTCATATCTGCTGCTATTTTAATTACTAGAGTGATTTCATTGTGTGAAGGAGGGAATATTTGTACCGATCTGGGACATAAATCGGTAGCAGCAGAAAATGAATTAACGAAAAGAGTTTTCTTTCCTGATTATAACTATTTACAAGCTACTGGGCAAAGTGAAGAGCATTTGGTTTTAGAAAATAATTCAAAACATAGCTTTATACCAGGCGATGTACTTTATGGCATCCCTTTTCACATTTGCCCCACAGTAGCTTTGTATGACAGTATTAAAATCATAGAAAATGGAAAATACCTGGATGATTGGAAAAACATTGCAAGAGACAGAAAGATTTCAATTTAATTTTGTTGACCATAGATTAAAAAACGCTAGGTTCCATATTCTTAACTTCTTATATCTAACTCATTTCCTCCCCTCTTTTTTGTACTTTTGGCATCCCTAAATATTAAGGAATAGAAAAAATGGAATTGACAAAAAATTTTGAGCCCTCAGCAGTTGAAAGCAAATGGTATAAACATTGGCTTAACCAACGATATTTTAATAGCAAGCCCGATGGGCGCCCTGCTTTTACAGTGGTAATCCCTCCACCCAATGTCACAGGTGTATTGCACATGGGCCATACCCTTAACGAAACGGTACAAGATATTTTAGTTAGAAAAGCTAGAATGAGTGGATTTAATGC
Source organism: uncultured Chitinophagaceae bacterium (assembly GCA_947085175.1). Classification (GTDB taxonomy): domain Bacteria; phylum Bacteroidota; class Bacteroidia; order Chitinophagales; family Chitinophagaceae; genus Ferruginibacter. The sequence goes on along the minus strand of CAMTVJ010000004.1, from coordinate 257,394 downwards.
TTGCTGGGTACCCGGAAGCGACCATGCTTCTATAGCTACCGAAGCTAAAGTAGTGGCTATGCTAAAAGAAAAAGGTATCGACAAAAACAATTTAACCAGAGAAGAATTTTTAAAATATGCTTTTGAGTGGAAAGATAAATATGGTGGCATCATCTATAACCAAATTGAAAGGTTGGGATGTAGTGTGGATTGGGACAGAACCACCTTTACTATGGATGACCATTATTACAAAGCGGTTATCAAAGTATTTATTGACTTGTATAACAAAGGGTTGATTTACCGTGGCGCCAGAATGATTAATTGGGATTCTGCTGCTAAAACTGCTTTAAGCGATGAAGAAGTAGAATACAAAGATTTAAACGGGAAGCTATATTATCTGAATTATAAACTAGTAGATGCTAATGGTATCGAGATAAGCTCCCCTTCAGGGGTTGGGGGTATCAGCATTGCTACACAACGTCCAGAAACTATTATGGGAGATACTGCCATTTGTGTTAATCCAAATGACGAGCGCTATGCACATTTAAAAGGAGCAAATGCTTTTGTTCCATTAATTAACCGTCGCATACCTATCATTTTTGATGAGTATGTTGATTTGGAATTTGGAACCGGTGCATTAAAAGTTACTCCAGCCCACGATATCAATGACTACAATCTTGGATTAAAACATAATTTGGAAGTGGTGAATACCATCAATGAAGATGGCACCATGAGTGAGGCGGCACAAATTTATATTGGCGAAGACCGTTTTGTAGCTCGAAAGAAAATTATTAAAGAACTAGAAGAAAAAGGTTTTTTAACTAAGGAAGAAGAATACACAACAAGATTGGGTTATAGTCAGAGAACTGGCGTTGTTGTAGAGCCAAGGATAAGTACCCAGTGGTTTGTGAAGATGAAAGAAATGGCTGAGCCAGCTTTAAAAGCTGTTGTGGATGGCGATATCAAAATTCATCCGGGAGATAAATTTTTAGCTACGTATAAATATTGGTTAGAGAATGTAAAAGACTGGTGTATCAGTCGGCAGCTTTGGTGGGGACAACAAATACCAGCTTGGTATGATGCCGATGGAAAGATGGTTGTTGCAGAAACGAAAGAAGAAGCTCTAGAACAATTTAAAATTCAAAATTCAAAATTCAAAATTGAAGACATTACTCAAGACGCAGACGTACTTGACACCTGGTTCTCCTCTTGGCTATGGCCAACTCAGGTTTTTAAAGGCATCACCGATCCTGGTAATGAGGAAGTGAAATATTACTACCCTGGTTCTGTTTTGGTAACTGGACAGGATATCATTTTCTTTTGGGTGGCACGTATGGTAATGGCGGGAATGGAATATGAAAAACAGATTCCTTTTAAGGATGTGTATTTCACCGGAATGGTAAGGGATAAACTGGGACGTAAGATGAGCAAGAGTTTGGGCAATAGCCCCGACCTCCTAGATTTGATTGATAAGTATGGTGCTGATGCAGTTCGCTTTGGAATCATGGTGTCCTCTCCTGCCGGCAACGATTTAATGTTTGATGAAAACAGTTTAGAGCAGGGCCGAAATTTTAATAATAAAATCTGGAATGCCTTAAAGTTGATAAAGATGTGGGAAGGAAGGCAAGCCGATAGTCAGGATCCCACAATAAATAGCTTTCCATTAGATTGGTTCCAAAACAGATTAGAACAAGTAAGAGCAGAAGTGGATGGATTGATGAAGCAGTTCCGTTTGAGTGAAGCATTAAAAACCATTTACTCTTTGATATGGGATGATTTTTGCAGTTGGTATTTAGAGTGGGTTAAACCTGGGTTTGAACAAACGATTGATAGCAAAGTTTATCAGCAAACTATAAGCTATTTCGAATCATTAATGCAATTGCTGCACCCGTTTATGCCTTTTGTTACCGAAGAAATTTATCATTTGCTGAAAGAGCAAAAAGTAGATTTATGTATTAAACAATTTGCCGAGGTTAAAGAAACAAACAAGGCAATTTTGTCTCAAGGCGAGTTGTTAAAGCAGGTAATTACCACCATACGTGATGGCAGGAATAAAAATCAGATAAAACCAAAGGAAACCATCCAGCTTTATATTGAAACTGATACTAAAGAATCTTACAGTTCTATCGAAAATATTTTATGCAAGCAGGTTAATGCCGATAATCTTTCTTATACCGGGGAAGCAATTTTAAATACCATCGTCTTGGCTGTTGAAAAAGACAAGTTTTATTTAAAAACTGATAAGGAACTAGATACGGCAACTTTAAAAGATGATTTGTTAAAGGACTTAGCCCATCAAAAAGGTTTTTTAATTTTGGTAGAGAAAAAACTAGGAAACGAAAAGTTTGTACAAAATGCCAAACCAGAAGTATTGGCTATAGAGCAAAAGAAAAAAGCCGATGCCGAAGCAAGGATAAAGACAATTGAAGAGAGCCTGTCAACAATAAGTTAATTGTAAAGCAGTAAAAAAGATTGGGCGTAAATTCGTAATCAAAACAAATTGAACCATGGTAAGCTTTTTAAAATGTTCACTCACTATTGTTTTTCTTGTAGGATTTACAATGGCACAAGCACAGCCGCCAAAAACAACAAAGGCAACAGCTCCTGCTCAAAAGTTTACGCCTCCAATTCTTACAACAGTACTTGGTATTCATACCGACTCTGCTATTGTTGTATTAGAAGAAGCTGTTCAATTGATAAACCTTCCTATAAAAATTACCGATGACAAAAAAAATACTTACACTGTAACTTCTTATCAATTTTGGTATAAAAAACGAGGTGTTACCGAGAATGAAGAAACGGGAAAAGTTACACCTACTTACTCTACTATTTCAGATTTGTTTAGGGCAACTCCTCTACCTGAACAATGGAGGAGAAACATTTCACAACAACTAAGACCCGGTGATGAATTGCATTTTTTTGATGTAATTGTAAAAGATACGCAGGGCAGGGTAATGTTTGCACCAACCTTAAAAATAAATATTATTTAAAGGATGTTAACTGTAAAGTTTGTATCCGAAGAAAATATTCCTATAATACAGGCTTTGGCAAAAAAAACCTGGCTAGTGGCATATAGTCAAATTATTTCTCCAGCGCAGATGATTTATATGCTCGACTTGTTTTACAGCTATGCTTCATTACAACAACAAATGAAAGTGGGCCATCAATTTATTGTGGCTATTGAAAATGATATCGTTGTTGGATTTGCTTCTTACTCTATAAAATCAATAGAAGAACCAACAGTTTACCGCCTCCATAAAATTTATATCGATCCTACTCAACAAGGAAAAGGCATTGGAAAATTATTGATCAATTTTATTATTGATGACATTCAGCCAAAGTCAGCCACCGATTTAGAATTAAATGTAAACCGACATAATAAGGCTTTGCATTTTTATCAAAAGCTTGGATTCACAATACTCAAAGAAGAAGACATCAATATTGGCAACGGATATTTTATGAACGATTATGTGATGGGATTCTCCCTGTAACCAGCCTTGTCGCACTCCTGTCGCAAAAAATAAAATAAACTAAAAGCAGCATATGATAAATAAAAGTAGTCAACTATATGGTTCCAGTTTTTAACCCACTCAACCATTTACAATGAAAAAAGCCAACTGCCTTTTGTTGTCAGTAATCGTTTTACTATACTCTGGTTTATTATCCTGCAAAAAAGACAAACATGAAAAGGCTCCTGTAGATATTCAAATTGCGGGGGGAAATGACCACAGTATGGTATTGAGAGCCGATCAATCGCTTTGGGGTTCAGGGGCTAACTACTCCGGGCAACTTGGGAACGGAACTACGGTAGACCTGACATCACCAGTACGTGTTGCCGATGATGCCATTGCTGTGTCGTGCGGACATTATCACACCGTTTTTATCAGGTCCGATAATTCTGCCTGGGCTATGGGAGGGAATAGTTATGGCCAGTTGGGTGATGGAACAACATCCTCAAAATCAACTCCGGTGAAGATCATGAACGATGTGAGAGCAATTGAAACAGGCACGGAAAATAGTTTTTTCATTCGAACTGATAATAGCCTGTGGGGAACTGGCAAAAACCACGGCGCACTCGGTATCGGAGTCTATAATTACATGAAGTCACCTGTAAAGATTATGGATGATGTAAAAACTGTTTCTGCCGGCTGGCTGCACACATTGATATTGAAAAACGACAATACAGTGTGGGCCACCGGGTTTAATAATTTCGGAGAATTGGGTGATGGCACCAGCAATACCAGTCCGGTTCCCATCAAAGTCATGAACGATGTAAAAGCAGTTGCAGCGGGTTACTACTACAGCTTTATCCTTAAAACCAATAATTCACTTTGGGCAGTCGGGGCATTTGGTAATGGGTTACTTGGCAATGGCGTTCTTGACACCGCTTTCAAGGCTCCGCTTAAGGTAATGGATAATGTAATTGCTGTTTATCCAGGTGAATCACATTGCCTGTTTCTAAAAACAGATAACACTCTTTGGATAACAGGTAACAACAGGTATGGGCAGTTGGGCGATGGCACTAATTTGCTTAAAGTAACTGCTTTTAAAATAGCCGACCAGGTAAAATCGATTTCCGCAGGGTTTGAATTCAGCTTGTTTGTTAAAACGGATAATACCATTTGGGGTGCAGGAGACAACCGAAACGGCGCCCTGGGTGATGGCTCAAATCAAAGTAGTACAATTTTTAAAAAGATATATTGATCGTGAATATATCTCTTATTACCCATGTACCAGTTGATGCGTTTCTTTAATAACTCCCATCACAAATACACTTTGCACATGCCCCATGTTTTCAATCTGACTTAATTTATTTACGTGAAAATCGTAGTAACTGTTCATGTCTTTTGTTATTACTTTCAGCATAAAATCAAATTCACCGCTTATACTGTAGCACTCCATTACCTCGTGTAGGGCATTCATAGTTTCAATAAATTTTACTCCGGCAGTTTTGCTATGTTCTTTTAAGGATACATAACAGATCACTACCAGGTTTAAGTCAACTTTATGTTTATCTACCAGTGTTACGTATTGTTTGATAACACCAGTTTCTTCCATTCGCTTAATACGGTCGTGAACAGGCGTAGTGCTTAAATGCATCTTTTCAGAGATTTCCTTAATGGTAATCCGGGCATTTTCCTGCAGCAGGGTTAAAATAGCCATGTCCTTTCTATCGAGCCTGGTTATTGTTTCAGGCGATTGTTCTTTTTTATCAATTTTAGGCATTGCAAACTGATTTAATATTCTGCAAAATAAACAATAACAGGCTTATCTCCTAAAGTTAAGAAACTATACAGAATATTATCCTAAATAGTTTAAATTTGCAGTATAAAATTAAAATTATGTCTACAATAACTAAAAATGCTATTGATTTTACGCTTGTCAACAAGGTAAAAGATATGAGCCTGGCCGAGTGGGGTCGAAAAGAAATTATGTTAGCCGAAGCAGAAATGCCAGGCTTAATGGCCATCCGTGCTGAATATGGTCCATCTCAACCTTTAAAAGGTGCAAGAATTGCTGGTTGTTTGCATATGACTATTCAAACGGCTGTTTTAATTGAAACATTAACAGCCCTTGGTGCAGAAGTTAAATGGAGCTCTTGTAACATTTTCAGTACCCAAGACCAGGCTGCTGCTGCAATTGCTGCTACTGGAGTGGGTGTTTTTGCCTGGAAAGGCCAAACACAGGAAGAATCTGATTGGTGTATAGAGCAGACATTATTCTTTGGTGCTGCAGATCGTCCTTTGAATATGATTTTAGATGATGGTGGTGATTTAACAAATATGGTATTTGATCTTTATCCTGAGTTGATTCAACATGTAAAAGGATTAAGTGAAGAAACCACTACAGGTGTTCACCGTTTATATGAGCGTATGGAAAAAGGTACTTTACCTATTCCAGCCATCAATATCAACGATTCAGTTACCAAATCTAAATTTGATAACAAATATGGTTGTAAAGAGAGTTTAGTAGATGCTATACGCCGTGCTACAGATGTGATGATGGCTGGCAAGGTTGCTGTAGTAGGAAGTTATGGTGATGTAGGCAAAGGTTCTGCAGCTTCTTTAAAAGGTGCTGGTTGCAGGGTTATTGTTACAGAGATTGATCCTATTTGTGCTTTGCAAGCTGCAATGGATGGTTTTGAAGTAAAGCCAATGATTGAAGCTGTTAAAGAAGCGGATATCGTTGTTACGGCGAGTGGTTGCAGAGATTTAATTACCGAAAAGCATTTTCGTTTAATGAAGGACAAAGCTATTGTTTGTAACATTGGTCACTTCGATATTGAAATTGATATGGCTTGGTTAAACAGTGCTTATGGCAATACCAAAAACACCATTAAGCCACAGGTTGATTTATATACCATCGAAGGAAAAGATGTGATTGTTTTGGCTGAAGGCCGTTTGGTGAACTTAGGTTGTGCTACCGGTCATCCAAGTTTTGTAATGAGTAATTCATTTACAAATCAGGTACTAGCTCAGCTAGAGTTGTGGACAAATACCGCTAATTACGAAAACAAAGTGTACGTTTTACCAAAGCATTTGGATGAAAAAGTAGCCCGTTTACATCTTGCAAAAATTGGTGTGGTATTAGACGAATTAACTACTGAACAATCTGCTTATTTAGGCATTCCAAAAGAAGGTCCTTATAAAGTAGATCATTACAGGTATTAATTGAGGTATCTGGCCACTACTAAAAGCTGTTAAGTTTTAGTGTGTTTGTAACTTAGTCTTCTTTTAAACGCTCAGAATTATTGTAGTGGCCTGACACCTAATAGCGAAGGACTAAAAAGTAAAAACCCATCCACTAATAACTGGATGGGTTTTTACTTTAACTAAAATGGTTATTTCGCCATATCCTTGGTTGCTTCATTAATTGGAGCCCTATCTATAAATTGATTACTTTGATCAATTTTGCCTGCATCGTTAAAATGCTGGGTACTATGAGTCCAAAAAGTAAGTGACTTCCCATTCTTATACTTTACATCCACTTGCACCCATGAAAGCACCCACTTCCCTGTTGAAGTTGTTCCATTTGGGCTTTCATTAGCCATTAAAGGCATATAAATGTGATTAGAATATTTAAGTGATTCAATTAACTTCCATCTTCCTGTATAAAACTCTTTAAGGGCAGCTTTACCTACTATGCTATCTCCGCTGGAAAAACGGAACATTACATTGTCATCATAAGCTGCTACGTAGCCATCAATATCACCTTTTTCTAATGCTGCCATAGAAGTTTTTACAGAAGCCGCATCATCTGGGCCCAACAATACCATTGGCGCTTTTGCTGCAGTACTGTCTCCAGCCACAGCAGCTGTTTCATCTACCTTTCCATTGTTACAGGCAAACAAAAAAGCAGCAATAACAATTACTGAAATAATTTTTTTCATACTAGTTTAGTTTTTGAAGTGAATAAAAAATAAAAAACTTGCGATAACAGAAGAGGTTATTCTTTTAGTATTGGATTATTAAACAAAATACTCATTTTATTGTGGAATGCAAATCAATTTTACATTTTTAGTCTGTTTCTAAACCTAGGCATTAACTTTGAGATAATGGAACCATCATGACCAAATTATCTGTAAACATTAATAAACTGGCCACCTTACGTAATAGCCGTGGTGGCAACAATCCAAACCTGATTAAATCTGCGATGGATATAGAGCGTTTTGGCGCACAGGGCATCACCATTCACCCCCGACCCGATGAACGTCATATCAGATATTCTGATGTATTTGATTTGAAAAAAGTAGTTAGCACCGAATTTAATATTGAAGGAAATTGTACTGAACAAAGTTTTGTTGACCTGGTACTCGCCAACAAACCTACACAGGTAACTTTGGTACCCGATAGTTTGAATCAACTTACTTCCAATCATGGCTGGAACACCATTGAGCATGCAGGCTATTTAAAAGATATGATTGCCATTTTTAAAAATGCAAGCATTAGGGTATCTATTTTTGTTGACCCCATTGTAGAAATGATTGAGGGAGCAAAAGCAATAGGAACTGACAGGATTGAATTATATACTGAGTTTTATGCTAAAGAATATGCAACAGGCAATAAGCAATTGGCAATTAAACCCTTTATTGCTGCCGCCGAGAAAGCAAATGATTTAGGTTTAGGTATCAATGCCGGACATGACCTTGATTTGCAAAACCTGCAATATTTTGCTCAAAACATGCCAGGGCTTTTGGAAGTATCGATTGGACATGCTTTGATTTGCGATGCCATTTATTTGGGGCTTGAAAATACAGTACAATTATACAAAAGGCAATTAGTTTAAATAAAAACATGACCACAGAAAGATCAAAAGACAGTTACGAAAAACTCATTTATGACTTCTTTGATGAAGTTTATGTTTTTTGCCCTTCCTGCAATGGACAAGCCATTATCAAAAACCCCAATACCGACAAGGGAATCAACCCCTCAGCAGGCATCAAATTAATTTGCCTCAAATGTGGGCATAATAAAAAGCTTGATGAAAAGCCTGATACCGTTTTATTAAGGACCTCTAGAAATACGATTAAAGGCAAAATAATGGTCATTGGCGGAATAGTAGATCCTTATTTTCATTTGCCACTTTGGTTTACAATGCCTTGTTGCAATGAAATTTTATGGGCATACAATTACAACCATATAGAATTTTTAAGATCTCATGTAGAAGCCAAACTGAGAGAAAGAAATTTAACTGATATTAAAAACAAAAGTCTGGGCAGCCGTTTACCAAAATGGATGACATCAAAAAAGAATAGAGCATCAATTCTAAAGTCTCTTGCCATCTTAAAAGAGAAAAAATAAATAGCTGTTCAACCTACACTTATAGTTTTATAAACTTTTGTCTTAAATTTTGCGACTCATTATTTTCAAAAATGAGAGTATAAGTTCCTTTGGGCAATCTTTTGATATCAACCTGAATTATTTTTTTGCCAGCCATTAATTTTTTATCTTCCGAAATTACAGTTTGGCCAGCGACATCTATGATCACTATTTTGCCATTGTTTATTTTTTCCGACACATAGTCAAAATAGAGATGATCATTTGCAGGAACAGGATACAGCGTTATTTTAAAATTCTTTACTTTAATAGATTTTTGTATCGAGTAAGAATAGGTTCCACTTTTTTCAACTTGCTTTATTCTATAAAATACCACTGATGAGTTTGGTAAATTATTGTCCGTAAAACTTAATATATGTTGATTGTTGTTTGATAATATTTTAAGTTCTGTAAATATTTTCTCAAAATTTATTCCATCAACTGAACGTTCTATTTCAAAATGAGAGTGATTTACAACCTGCGAAACCACCCATTGCAATAAAGCACCATTGCTGTTTTCTCTTACTTCAAAACTGTTATAGATTAAAGGCAATGTAGAAGTAGGCCCTAAATTTTCCGTACGGGCAATTACCAAAGTGGTATGGGTATTAAAGATTACAGAATTACCAGCAGCATCTAACTGAGAAGTTGAATTACCAACACTTGGATGTTGAATAGATAAAAACATAAACTTTCCATCGGGGGTAAAAGTTATACCTGTGGGTTCACTACCTGTAGGTGTTTTACCAAATAACCTAACTTGAGGCGATGCTTGTGTATGTGAAGGAGCAACCACCCAAATATGATTACGTCCTCCATCTTGCAATACCCAAAGATTTCCTTCATTATCAAAAGCTAAATTATCATTTCCAATACCCCAGCTTTCTGCAACAAATGGGCCTGGGCCATCCACATCATAAGTAATACCAGCTGTTGAATTACCTACAAAAACTTCCAAGCCACTTACATCGGTTGCTGTACCAAAAGTGCCATTATCTGTAAAACGATAAACTCTTCCTAAGCCCTTTGCTGCAAAATATATTTTCCCATCAGGACCTATTTCCACATCTTCAATTCCATTAAAATTATAAGCTCCTGCAGTTGTACTTAAGCTAGTTGTAGCATTCCTATTTGCAATGGTGGAATTCGCTACAATGCGCCAAGTTCCATTACCAAAAGCCCCAGTTGTTTGTAATACATAAAGTAACCCATCGCTAAAATTACCAGCCACAGTTGGAATGAATTTATATAAATAACCTGTTGAACTATTGTCAACTCCTGTATATAAAACAGTATTATCACTTTTAATAACTGCATTCTCATGTTCTCCCCTTCCTACAGCCCACAGCCTGTCTGGTACTCCAAGCCCATCTTGGTTTATAACTGTTCTTGATACAGGATCTATTTCAATTAGCCAGCCAATGTCTTCATAACCATCGCCATTTGCATCTCCACTTGTAACAGACTCTTCACAAACGATGATGGTATTATTGGGGGTAACAGTGCCCGAACAAAAGCGTGAGGTATTACCAAAAGTGCCGGCGGTAAGGAAATTTACATTCCCCCCATTATTTACATTCCAAATATGAGAAGAATAATTATAAGATATTCCAAGTATGGCGCATGCGGCTGGGGTGGTTTCACTACTAATAGATAAATACCCATTATTACTAGCTCCACTTATGGGTACATAACCTGTAAAATCCAAAGAAGCTCCTAAAGACCCTCCTAAAGAAAGGGCATCACCCGATTTAATTATTCGCTGAAAAGTATGGGTTGATGGAATGATGAACGAACTAGTTTGTGCTGATGGAGCTATACTGTTAAAAGTACCAATAGATTGAGCGGCTACTGCATGGTTACAAATAACTAAAATAGCCACAAGGGTTGAATAGTTATAAAATATTTTCAATAGTACAGAGATTAGTTATCCTTGAAACTCACTATTCAAATTTTTATTGTACCTATTGTTAACTTTATTTATCAGTATTTTACCTACAATTATATATATATTCCCTTAATTACACTCAAATAGTAAATCTACAGTAATGTACGAATCACCCTTAAAGCTGGATTTTAAATTGTATTTAATTGACCTTCAATTATTGTATCTCAAAAAACGGAAAATTACTTAAGTACTTTCTCTAATTTTCTTTCTAAAGCTTCGCCACGTAAGTTTTTTGCTATTATTTTCCCCTCAGGGTTGAGTAAGAAGTTTTGAGGTATACTATAAATTTGAAATTGTTGAGCAACTGCATTACTCCAACCTTGTAAATCGCTTACATGTGACCATGTTAAACCATCCATATGAATGGCATCCATCCAAGCTTGCTTGGTTTTATCTAGTGAAACGCCAAAAACTGTAAAATTCTTTGATTTATACTTATGAAATGCTGCCACTAAACTCGGATTATCTTGTCGGCATGGGCCGCACCAACTTGCCCAAAAATCTACTAACACATATTTTCCTTTTAATGAAGAAAGGCTGATTGGTAGCCCAGTAGTATCTGCTTGTGAAAAATCAGCTAAAACTGTACCGATACCATTCTTTTTTGCATCCGCAATTAATTGTACGATATACATCCCCATGGGTGAGGATTTAATGTCGGGTGCTAGCACATTATATAAAGCTTCGGTTTTTAATGGATCCTCAGCTATTTGGTTAAATCTAATTAGTGCCAATGGTGTAATATAAGAAGCTACATGCTTTGTTACAAAATCTTCTAATAAACTCATCGCTTTACTTACTGCAACAGAATCATACTCTGCTCCTTCTACAAATACCGATTGATAGGGTTCTAGGGTATTATTAAATAGTTCAAAATCAGTGTGTGAACTTGATCCTGTAATTTTCGCTTTGTCAACGGTAGTTTTTTCACCAAGTATATTAATAACACTATTATCCATAAACATAGTGATATAGGGAGGTGTTTTATTAAACAAAATGATTTTAAACTCGGGAGTAATAAGTTTCCCTTTAAACTGAAATTTATTAGCCACAATAGTTGTTTCAGACTCTGGAGCACCCGTTTGACCATTTAACAATGAAACAGGAGTACCATCCGGAAATCCCTTTACATCGCCATTAATGATATATCCATCAAAAGTATTACTTGCAATTTTTGCTTGAACAGCTGGATTAGATTGATTAATTACAACTGGATTGGTTGTAATTTTTGGTTGAGCTTTTGATTTAGGATTTATTTTGGTTTGTGCAATTGCAAAAACAGGCATTAAAAGTACTAGAAGTAAGAATCTTTTCATTATTTGAATTTATGTAATGCAATTTACTGAGTTTTAAGCAAACAGGATTAACCTACAACCTTATTTATGAATTCTTTAGTAGTCTGATTGATATCTGTTACATTTTCGAGGGCTTTAATAAAAGCCGAGCCTATAATGGCGCCATTTGCATATTTACATGCTACATCAAAGCTAAGTTTGTCTTTTATACCAAACCCTATGAGAATAGGATTTTTAAGATTCATCATTTGCAATCGGTTAAAATAATCTGCCTGGTCTTCAATTGAATTGTTATTACCAGTAGTAGCTGAAGACGAAACGGCATAAATAAAACCAGTACTTAGCTCATCAATTTCCCTAATTCTTTCTTCACTGGTTTCGGGTGTAATTAAAAAGATGAATTTTAAATGATGGGCTTCAAATATGCTTTGATATTGAGCTTGATATTCATGCATAGGTAAATCGGGCAAAATAATTCCATCAATACCAACAGCGGAGGCCAATGCACAAAATTTTTCTACCCCAAATTGTAATACTGGATTTAAATACCCCATTAAAATGATGGGAAGCTGAATGGATTCTCTTACTTTTTTCAATTGCTCAAATAGCTTTAAAATCGTCATTCCATTTTGTAAAGCAACCATACTGCTTTTCTGAATAACTGGCCCATCGGCTAAAGGATCACTGTAAGGAATACCAAGTTCTATGATATCTACTTTACTTTCCTGTAAAGCAGTCATTACCTCAACTGTCGCTTTCAAATGAGGATATCCTGCAGTGCAGTAAACATTTAAAATGTTTTTATTTTTTTCAGAAAATAGTTTGTCTATTCTATTCATAAATTATAAACTGTGAATCTGTAAAAATTATCACATTTATTAATCCTCTCAAATTCTTTGCCCAAATGCAGCTAAATATTTTTCATATAAGTATCCAAATCCTTGTCGCCCCTCCCACTTAAACAAACTATAACCACATCCTCATTTTTAAATACCAGTTTATTTAAAGCAAATAAAGCATGTGCCGATTCCAGTGCAGGAATAATCCCTTCTAATTTGCATAATTCAAATGCCGCTGCTAATGCTTCATCATCAGTAACACTTAAAAAACTTGCTCTACCCGTTTCAAAAAGATGTGCGTGTAATGGGCCTATACCAGGATAATCCAATCCTGCAGAAATACTATAAGGTTCTATTACCTGCCCATCTTCTGTTTGCATCAACAAACTTTTACTACCATGCAAAATACCCAATTTACCTAATTGAGTTGTGGCAGCACTCTTGCCGCTGTTTATACCAAAGCCTGCGGCTTCAACTGCAATCAATTTTACTTTTTCATTCTCCAAAAAATGATAAAAAGCGCCTGCAGCATTACTGCCGCCACCTACACAAGCAATCACATAGTTTGGTAAATCTGTACCCGTTTTTTCAAGCAACTGCATCTTAATTTCTTCACTAATGATGCTCTGAAACTTGGCTACCATATCGGGATATGGATGTGGCCCAACTACACTGCCTATGATATAATGAGTATCAACCGAGTGGTTTATCCAGTCTCTTATCGCTTCATTTGTGGCATCTTTTAATGTTTGGCTGCCACTTAATGCTGGAATTACCATTGCTCCCAACATTTTCATTCTTGCAACATTGGGTGCCTGTCGTTCAATGTCTTTTTGCCCCATATATACAATACACTCCAACCCTTTTAAAGCACAAACTGTTGCAGTAGCAACCCCATGTTGTCCAGCTCCTGTTTCGGCAATGATTCTTTTTTTACCCAAGCGCTGGGCCAATAATATTTGCCCAATGGTATTGTTAATTTTGTGTGCACCGGTATGACAGAGGTCTTCTCTTTTTAAATAGACCTTGGTGCCATATTTTTTACTCAACCGTTCAGCATAAAAAAGGGGTGTTGGCCTACCTACATAATCTTTAAGTAATTGCTCATACTCATTTTGGAAACTTTCCTCCCCCATTATCTTCAAGTAGTTTTCTTGTAACTCTTTCACATTAGGGTAAAGCATTTCGGGGATGAAAGCACCCCCGAAATTTCCATAATAACCATATTCATTTACACTAAACTTCATTACACTATTTTAATCCTTGTCTGAACTGTAATACTAAACCCATGTCTTTAACACCTGGTTCTTTCTCAACTTTGCTGTTGATATCTACCGCATAAAAATCAAGATGCTTAAAAGCTTTTACTTTAGCAACCTCCTCTACGCCAATTCCTCCACTTAAAAAGAAAGGCTTTTCAATTTTACTATCGCTTAATAGTTTCCAATCAAACTTTTCTCCACTTCCACCCAATACATCATCAGCTGCGGTATCAAATAAATAGTAATCACAAACTTCATCATAATCTGCTACCATTTCATCGATCGACATTTTACTATTGCCTACTTTAAAAGCTTTGATTACTTCTACTTCATCCGACAAGTCTTCACACAACTCAGGACTTTCATCGCCATGTAATTGTACAACATCCAATCCATAATCTTCAACTACTTGCATAATCTCATCATAATCTGCATTTACAAAAACCCCAACTTTCTTTAAATCGAAATCCGAATTTTTTAAATCTTCTTTTGCAACTTTATCTCCCACATACCTTGGAGAATCTTTGTAAAAAATCAATCCTGCAAAATCAATATCCAGTCCATCTAATTGTTGCAATTGTTTTAACTGTGTAATACCACATACTTTTGTGTTCATATTTATCCTAGTTTTAATTGTTGTATAAATTGTTCAAATGCTTTTCCTGGATGCGGATCTTTCATAAATTTTTCTCCTATTAAAAACCCTTTAAATCCTGCATCTTTAAATATTTTTATCGTCTCAATTTTATTAATACCACTTTCAGCAATTTTAATTTTATCTGATGGAATTTGTTTGCCCAACTCAATGGATTTATTGATATTAACTGAAAAGGATTTTAAATCTCGGTTGTTAACGCCTACAAAATCTACCTCCATACAAATATGTTGTAATTCTTCATGAGTATGAATCTCTAATAACACTTCCAAATTCAAAGATTTTGCAAAGAAAGCCAATTCTTGCAGTTTTTCCGGTGTTAAACAGGCCGCAATCAGTAAAATAACATCTGCCCCCATGGCTTTAGCCTCTACCAGCTGGTATTTATCAATAATAAAATCTTTTCTTAAAATGGGGATAACATTACTCCTTGCTCCTATTAAATCTTCTGGAGTCCCCCCAAAAAAGCATGAATCAGTTAATATAGATAAACAAGAAGCCCCATGTTTTGTATAAGCACTTGTTATTTCAAGCACATCGGCTTTATCATTAATAACTCCTTTAGAGGGTGACATTCTTTTAAATTCGGCAATGATTCCAGTCTTGCTTTCATCAAGCAAAAAAGGTTTTAGCGAAATGGTTTTACGTGTGAAATATTCTCGCTGCATTAATTCATCCACAGAAATATGACTTTTATTATAGGCCAGTTCCTCTTTTTTATTTTCTATTATTTTATCTAGAATCGTCATCAATTCTTAATTAGTTTTTTTAATGCCTGATATGCCCTACCACTTTCTAAACTCTCTATTGCAGTTTGAAAGCATTCTTCATAATTTTTATACTTACCTGTACATTGTAACGCCATGGCTGAGTTAGCCAATACTACTGCATTTTGTGCCCAACTTCCTTCTCCTTTTAAAATGTTTAAGAAAATTTTGGCCGCTTCCTCTACTGAATTACCTCCATGAATATCTGATGGACTTACTGTACGCTTGCCTAAGTCGGTTGCACTGTAAATTTTCTCTCCAACATTGGTAATTACTTTTGTATCGCCTGTTAATGATATTTCATCATACCCATCCAAACTATGAATTATTGTAAAGGCACTGGTGCCCTGTTGCAATAAATAATTATACATTCTCGCCATCTCCAAATTATAAACGCCTATCAATTGGTATTTTGGTTTTGATGGATTGACCAATGGGCCAAGCATATTAAAGAAAGTACGAACGCCTAAATTTTTACGGATAGGCCCTACCACTTTTAAAGCAGGATGAAATAGTGGTGCATGCAAAAAACAAATATTAGCTTCATCAAATTCCCTCTTTAAAGTATCATTATCTTTTTTAAATGCATAACCAAGTTGTTCCATTACATTGCTGCTTCCGCTGATGGAAGATGCTCCATAATTACCATGCTTAGCCACTTTGATACCAGCGCCTGCAACAATAAAACAACTTAATGTTGAAATATTAAATGTGTTCTTTCCGTCGCCCCCAGTGCCTACAATATCTATCAAATCCTTTTCACCTAAATCAATGTTTACACTTAATTCTAATAATGCATCTCTAAATCCCTGCAATTCGTCTATGGTAATGCTACGCATTAAATACACGGTGATGAAAGCTGCAATTTCTGCATCGCTATATACATTTTTTGAAATATTAAACAATACTTCCTTTGCCTGTTCTCTTGAAAGGCAATTATGTTCGAATAAGTGGTTTAGTATCTTCTTCATACCCTTGTCCCCAAAAGGGAAACCTATATTTATAGTGAATAATTATTTTATTCTTTCTGTTATAAAAAAGTGTTCTGTTATAAATTTAAAGCTTAAAGTCCCCATTAGGGTTTCAGCCAATTCCTCAACATCTTCTCTCCATCAGGAGTTAACACACTCTCGGGATGAAACTGAACGCCCTGCACATCAAATTGTTTATGCTGCAACCCCATAATAAATTCGTTTTCATCCTTTGCAGTAATTTCCAGTTCCACTGGGAAATTTAGGTCACTTACAATCCAGCTATGATAGCGCCCTACTTCAATTTCATCAGGCAAACCATTAAGCACTCTATTAGAATAAGTAGATTCCAGAGTGTGTATCACCCGAATAGGTGTTGCTACGCCATGAAAAACCTTACTTAAATTAATGAGCTTTCCACCAAATGCCTGAGCAATAGCCTGGTGCCCAAGGCAAACACCTAATATAGATTTTGATGCTGCGTATTCTTTAATCAAAGGCAATAACAATCCTGCTTCTTCTGGTATACCTGGGCCAGGCGATAAAATAATTTTATCATAAGCGGCTATATCGGCTAAAGCAATTTGATCGTTTCTATATACGTCTACTTTTTCTCCTGTAATTTTTTCAACAAGATGAACCAGGTTATAAGTGAAAGAATCGTAATTGTCAAAAACTAGTATTTTCATCGCTAGATATTTTGAGCCAACACAATGGCTTGTTTTAATGCGTTTAATTTATTGTTTACTTCCTGCAATTCAGATTCGGGATTACTGGCAGCTACAATTCCTGCTCCTGCCTGGTAAATCAAAGTATTATTTCTTGATAAGAATGTTCTAATCATGATGGCATGATTTACCGATTGATCAAACCCAACAAAGCCAATAGCTCCCCCATAATAACTGCGTGCTGTTGTTTCATATTCATTGATCAACTGCATGGCTCTAATTTTTGGCGCACCACTTAATGTACCTGCCGGAAAAGTTGTTGCCAATAATTTAAAAGGATTGGCATCTGCCTCTACATTACCTGTTACCTCACTTACCAAATGAATTACGTGACTATAAAACTGTATTTTTTTAAACTGCGATACTTGCACTTCGGAACATATTCTACTCAAGTCATTTCTAGCCAGATCAACCAACATAATATGTTCGGCATTTTCCTTTTCATCCTTTTCTAATTGTAGTGCCAATTCATTGTCCTTTTCATCATCACCAGTTCTTTTAAAAGTACCAGCAATAGGATGAACTTTGGCTTTTCCTTTTTCAACAATCAACTGACTTTCGGGAGAGGAGCCCATAAGTTTGTAATCGCCATAATCGAAATAAAATAAATACGGACTAGGATTAATGCTACGCAAAGCCCGGTACACATTGAACTCATCACCAATATATTTTTGTTCAAATCTTCTACTTAATACAATTTGAAATACATCTCCCCTATAACAATTTGTAATTCCTTTTTTTACCATTTCAATAAATGCTTCAACGGTAATGTTCGAATACTCAGCTTCAACAGGTTTAAAAGGGAAGATGGGCACATCCTTGCTTTTAATTAAACTTTCAATTACTGCTACTTCACTTTCAATTCCAGAAAAATGATTTTCGCAAATAAACAGTTCATCTTTAAAATGATTGATGGCAATTACATACTGATAAAGGCGGTAACGCATTAATGGAATCTCAGCTCCCTCTTTTTCTCCTCCGTCATTAGGGATATAGGCTTTTGGAGCTTTTACATTTATAGAATCAAAAAATTGCACCGCATCAAAACTTGTATACCCAAATAAACCCTGTGCCACATTTACAGGGCTGGCAGCCATTTCCTTTATTTCAAAACGCTGCATAAAATCCCAAAGCAGTTGTGGTACATCAGATGTTTTATCCAATTTTATTCTTTCAGCAGTTTGGGCTGGTAATTTAAATTCGATAGCAGCGGAATTACTTATTTCTATTCCGGCAACTGCATTAATACCTATAAATGAATAACTGTTTTCAGAAGCGTGAAAGTCGGTACTTTCTAATAGGATGGTATCTCTAAACCTGTCTCTTAATCTCAAATAAATACCTACCGGTGTAAATACATCGGCAAGTATTTTTTTGAATGATGTTTGAATTTTAATTTTTTTCATAATAAAAAAAGCCCGGCATAAGTGCCAGGCTCAACTATTTAAAAATATCAATAGTAAAAAAGGCACGTCATTTGACCATGCTCCACCACCAACTATTGTTATTAATGTTTACAAATTTCATTGTTATTACAAATATGGTAAGTTTTTGTTTAAAAAAAAAACTTATTTTGGTTGAAGTTGAAACAACTATAAATATTTCAACATTTACTTTATTTAAAATAATCATTATGAAAATTATTGTTTTTGGTGCAACAGGCATGGTGGGACAGCAATTGATACAGCAGGCTTTGTTTAATGGCCACCAAGTAAAAGCATTTGGAAGAAATGTATATACCACCGATTTTTTAGTAAAAGAAAACCTACAATTGGTAAAAGGTGCTTTGTTTGATGCTAAGGAAGTATTTAATGCCCTTAAAGATTGCGATGCAGTTGTTTCGGCAATTGGGGGCGGTATTGATGGAATGGACAAAACCAGATCGCTTGGTATGAAAAACATTGTAACTCAAATGGAAAAAGCTGCTGTAAAACGTATTGTAGCTATTGGAGGTCTTGGAGTTTTAAATGCCGATGAGTCAACCATGATAATTGATCAGGAGGATTACCCACCCGAATACTATCTGGTAGGTAAAGAACACCAGCAGGCTTTTGAATATTTGCAGCAAAGCAATTTGGACTGGACCTTTGTTTGTCCGGCTGATATCATTGATGAGGGACCAACCGGCAGCTTTTTCACTAATACAGATTATCCCCCCGAACCCAACAAATACCGCATTAGTGCTGGCGACCTAGCTTTAATGATGCTAAAGGAACTAGAAGCAAACCAATATGTAAAACACCGGGTGGGCATTTCAAATTAGTTATGGTTTATTTTAATTGGATGAACGGTGCTATAAAAGTACAAGTGAGTGACACAAGGATGTTGAATAGAATTACATTTGTTTGTATAAAAAAACAAAACTAACATGAAAAAGCTTTTTGTAATTGCCTTTGTGCTTATGAGCGTAAACATTGTGGCACAAGACGCCATTGAATACCAAACTCCTCCAAAAGAAATTTATGACCTGGTAATGGCCAAGCCAACTCCCGGTGTAAGTTTTGATAAAAATGCTGATTGGATGTTGATTATGGAACGCAGTAGTATGCCGAGTGTGGAAGAGCTGGCACAACCCGAATTACGCATTGCTGGTTTACGTATTAATCCCAATAATTTTTCGCCAAGCCGCTCTGGATACACTACTGGCATTTTGTTGAAGAGTGTGAAAACCGGAATGGAATCAAAAATTAGCGGCCTACCATTGAATTTAAAAGCAGGTAATTTTCAATGGAGCCCAAATGAGGATAAAATTGCATTTACCAATACTACTAATAGCGGGGTTGATTTATATGTACTGGATGTAAAAACAAAAACAGTTTCAAAAATGAATAAGTCGCAGGTGAATTTAATTCTTGGGGCCGCTTTTGATTGGTTGGATAACAATACCATTTTATACAAAGCGGTTAACAAACCACTTTCTATGGCTCCTCCAAAACCATTGGCTCCCAAAGGGCCTGTGGTACAACAAAACCTTGGAAAAGTAGCTGCCAGCCGTACTTACCAGGATTTAATTAAAACAGCTTACGATGAAAGTTTATTTGAATTTTATGCTACCACACAACTGGTAAAAAATGTAAATGGTGTGGAAACCAAATTAGGTAGCCCTGCCATTTATTCAAGTGTGGATGCATCTCCCGACAAAAAATACCTTTTGGTTGAAAAAATAGATAAGCCCTTTTCCTACTTGGTGCCAGTAAATGGTTTTAATAGCAGTATGATTATCACTGATATGAATGCCAAGCAAGTAAAACTTTTGGCTAAGCTTCCTTCATCTGAATTAGCACCAACAGGTTTTGACAATGTACTAAATGCGCCACGCCGCCATAGTTGGTTTGATAATGATGCAGCAACCGTATCATGGATTGAACCACTTGATAGTGGTATTATGAAAAAGAAAGTGAATTTTCATGATGCTGCATATACCCTATCTGCACCTTTTACAAGTGCGCCAAAAGAAATTGCAAAAACAGAAATGAGAATGTTTGGCATTACAGATGTTAGCAATGACATTATTTTTATTACCGAAGGATCTCAGGCTAAACAAAAGCGCAAACTAACTAACCTGAATCCAAACACAGGTAAAATGGATGTATTGTATGATAGAAGTACCAATGATGCTTATGGAGATCCAGGCACACCAGTAACTTCTAAAAACAGTTATGGCAGAAATACTATTAAACTTATGAATGGTACTACCATGTTCATGCGTGGCAATGGCGCTTCTGCAAAAGGCGATCTACCTTTCTTAAATACTTTTGATTTAAAAACGAAAGAAACCAAGGAACTATGGCGTTGTGAAGATGCTTATTTTGAATCAGTAAGTTCTATTTTGGATTTTGATAAGTTGTTGGTGATCACCAGTCGCCAAAGCCAAACTGAACAACCTAATTTTTATATAAGAGACCTAAAAAGCAAAACTGCAAAAGTGATTACAGATTTCCCTGATCCACAACCCGGACTAAGGGGCATAACCAAGCAAAAGATTACTTATAAAAGAAAAGATGGTATTGACCTTGCTGCCGATTTGTATTTACCTAAAGGATATGATGCTGCAAAAGATGGCCCACTTCCAGTTATTATGTGGGCTTACCCACGTGAATTTAAAAGCGCTGCTGATGCCTCACAAATTCGTGGCAGCCAATATACTTTTACAAGAGTAGGTTATGGCTCGGTAGTTTTTTGGGCAACCCAAGGGTATGCGGTGATGGATAATACAGAGTTTCCCATTGTTGGAGAAGGAGACAACCAACCCAATGATAATTTTGTAGACCAATTAAGATGGAGTGCAGAAGCAGCCATCAACAAAATTGCAGAAATGAAAGTTGGAGATCCTAATCGTGTGGCAGTAGGTGGCCATAGTTATGGTGCTTTTATGACGGCTAATTTGTTGGCTCATACCAGCTTGTTTAAAGCAGGCATTGCCCGTAGCGGTGCTTATAACCGCACTCTTACACCATTCGGCTTTCAAAATGAAGAGCGTACTTACTGGCAGGCACCAGATGTTTATTTTAATATGAGCCCTTTTAGTTTTGCTGATAAGGTAAAAACGCCCATGCTCATGATTCATGGCGAAGCTGATAATAACCCGGGCACATTCCCTATTCAAAGCGAACGCCTTTACAATGCCATAAAAGGACATGGTGGCACTGTGCGTTTTGTACAATTGCCCTTTGAGAGCCATGGTTATGCCGCAAAAGAAAACATTTTACATATGCTATGGGAACAAAACCAATGGCTAAATAAATACGTGAAGTAATTTTAATTTATAATTTAAAAAAGGTGATTTAAAAGTCACCTTTTTTTTACAAGTCAGTTTTTATTATTTTCAATAGAAATCTTTATCTTTTGAAAACTAAATTTTTCTTATAACTTTTATACTATGCCAATTTCAATCAAACAAATTGCCGAATCGTTTTCAAAGGGAGATTTTGCAATGGCTATCCCCCATTTATCTGATTCAGTTGAATGGACCGTAATTGGAGAGCGTAGTTTTTCTGGAAAAGTAGCTGTTATTAAAAATTGTGAGCAGGTTGCTAATTACTTTAAATCTGTTACTACAGAATTTAAAACTCAACAAATCATCATTGAAAATAATAAGGTTGTTATCAATGGAACGGCCGAATTTACCAAAGGCAATAAAAAAATATCATTTATTAGCGCTTGCGATATTTATGAATTTAATGTTACCAATGAATTGCAAAAAATAACTTCCTATTGCATCCCCGATAAAACAATACTTAATCCTTAAAATTTTTCTTCAGTTCATTTAATTTAGCCTGAAATGGATTCATTGCACTGGTTGATGAATTGGGTTTATCTATAGCTTTTATTATTTTTTTAACGGCTACCACCTCTTTTCTATCCTCTTTCAATGATAAAGCAATTCTTTTTCTGGCCACATCCACTTCCACAATGGTGACCATCACTTTTTGTCCAAGCTTTACTACTTCATTAGGATCATTGATAAATCGATTGGATAAATGAGATACATGCACAAGCCCATCTTGTTTTACACCCACATCAACAAAAGCCCCAAAATTGGTAATATTGGTTACAATGCCAGGTATTTTCATACCAGGTATTAAATCAGACATACGACTAATGCCTTCAGCAAATTTAAACTCTTCAATAGCTGCTCTAGGATCTCTGCCTGGCTTTTCCAATTCTTTTAAAATATCTTCAATGGTGAATTGCCCAATGCTTTCCGAAACAAAATCTTTGGCATTTATTTGTTTTCTTAAACCTGCATTAGATATAAGCTCCGTTACCGTACTATTTACTTTTGCTGCCATGGCTTCTACCACATGATAACTCTCTGGATGTACTGCGGAATTATCTAAGGGATGAATTGGGTTTTGAATTCTTAAAAATCCAGCACATTGTTCATAAGCCTTTGGACCAAGTAAGGATACTTTTTTGAATTCATCCCTGGTTTTAAAACTCCCAAATTCGGTACGGTATGCCACAATATTTTTAGCTATTGATACACTTAAACCCGATACATAAGCCAATAAATGTTTGCTTGCAGCATTAACATCTACCCCAACAAAATTCACACAGCTTTCTACTACCTTATCCAATGAATCTTTTAATCTGTTTTGATTTACATCATGCTGATACTGTCCTACTCCAATACTTTTAGCATCAATTTTCACCAACTCACTTAAGGGGTCCAGCAATCTTCTGCCAATACTAATAGATCCTCTTACTGTAACATCTTCATTCGGAAATTCTTCCCTGGCTACTTCACTCGCCGAATAAATAGATGCGCCACTTTCATTAACCATAAAAATGGAAACAGGTTTTCCAAAATCAATGGATCTTACCAATTGATCTGTTTCTTTACTGGCTGTTCCATTACCATAACCAATGGCTTCAATTTGGTAGGTGCTCACCAAGTCCTTAATGGTTTGTGTTGCTCCATTCCAATCATTTTGTGGAGCATGTGGAAATATGCTGTTGTACTTTAAAAATTGGCCATGCTCATCCAAACAAACCACTTTACATCCCGACCTAAATCCGGGATCAATGGCCATAACTCTTTTATGTCCCAGGGGAGATGCCAACAATAACTGACGCAGATTTTCAGCAAATACTTTAATGGCCTCTTCATCAGCCTTAATCTTACTCATCATCCTGAATTCAGTTTCTATGGATGGTTGTATAAGCCGTACATAAGCATCATCTATAGCGAATGCCACTTGCTGTGCCGCTAAAATTGTAGATTGAATAAAAGCCCTTTTCAGCTCTTGCTGTGCCAATTCCTTATCCACGTTGATATCCATAATCAACACGCCTTCTTTTTCGCCACGGCGAATAGCCAGAATTCTATGAGAGGGAGATTTTGCCAATGGTTCTTTAAACTCAAAATAATCTCTATACTTCTGAGCATCTTCATCATCCTTTTTACTTGTAAGCACTTTGGAAGAAAACATTGCATCAGCTAAAAATAATTTTCTAACAATATTTCTGGCTTGTTCATTTTCTGCAATCCATTCTGCAATAATATCCCTGGCGCCTTGCAAAGCTTCCGCTATATCTTTTACCTGATCGGTTATAAACTTAGCCGCTTCTTTTTCTGGCTCATGGCTTCCCTGTTCAAATAATAAAGTAGCCAATGGTTCTAATCCTTTTTCAATTGCTATTAAAGCTTTAGTTCTACGTTTTGGTTTGTAAGGCAGATATATATCTTCCAACTCTGTTGAACTTGTACAATCCACAATCCGTTTTTTTAATTCTGGCGTTAACTTACCTGCTTCTTCAATAGTTTTCAAAACAGTTTCCTTACGTTTCTCCAGTTCTTTAAAATATTGTAATTGATCAATAACATTGGCAATGGCAACTTCATCCAAATTACCTGTAGCCTCTTTTCTGTATCGGGCAATAAAGGGTATTGTTGACCCTTCATTATGTAATTCGAGTAAACTGTTTACCTGTTTTAAATTAAGATTTAATTCAGATGCTATATGTTGCGTATATTTTATGTCCATAGTTTTTGTATAAGGCTGCAAATGTATAAGTACAAGAGAATAAAAAAACTTTTTAAGCAATTTATTTAACATCAATTTTTAACGGAATATAAATGTTGGCATAATTTTTTCAATCTTTGTATCAAACAAAAGATTTGAAAAAAACATTACTTTTTACTTTCATTTTATCTTCACTATATACTACTGCTCAAAAAGTAGATAGCATTTATGTAAATCTATATACAGATAGTTTAAAAAAAGGGACCTTCAACTATATTAATATCGATGGGAAATTATCTAATGGTCTATTCCTTCCATTAGATAGTACACATCTTAGTTTTTGGTCATCAGCAGGTAAATTCACTGGTAATAGCTTGTGGATTGAACCCAATTTCGCAACTGACAAAGTAAATTTTAAAGTGAGTTTGAGAAATAATCCATCAATATTTAAAGAATTTACGATCTATATAAAAAAGTCCCCCGACCCAAAATTGAAGACGTTGGACGAGTTGATGAATAAGCCTAAATCAAAAAAAGGAAGAAAATAAATGCCACTTGGTCTGACTTGTAAGTAAGACCAGGTGATAATCATCAGACGACTTTTAAGCAAATTTCTTTGCGTCTTCTAAAAACTTAGCTAATCCTATATCAGTTAAGGGATGTTTCAATAATCCTAAAATAGAATCCAAAGGACAGGTACAAACATCGGCACCAGCCTCGGCACACTTAATAATGTGTAAAGGATTACGTATAGAAGCTGCTAAAATTTCAGTTTTATATCCTTGCATAGAATAGATTTGGCGCATTTGATGAATTAGATCCATTCCATCCCAACCACTATCATCTACTCTACCTAAAAAAGGAGAAACATAAGTAGCACCAGCTTTGGCAGCCAATATAGCCTGCCCAGAGCTGAACACCAACGTACAGTTTGTTTTTATACCATTATCAGTAAACCATTTTAATGCTTTAATACCATCTTTAATCATCGGTACTTTAACAACAATATTTGGGTGAATGGCAGCCAAAACTTTTCCTTCAGCTACAATACCGTCAAAATCGGTTGAAATAACTTCCGCACTAATATCACCATCTACCATTTCGCAAATAGTTTTATAATGTGCCATCACAGCATCATTACCTTTAATGCCTTCCTTAGCCATTAAAGATGGATTAGTGGTTACCCCATCTAAAATTCCTAAATCGTTTGCTTCTTTAATTTGAGCCAGATTTGCTGTGTCTATAAAAAATTTCATTATAATCGTTTTAAGATTTATCGAAAAGTGAAAAATAATTGCTGTTTTGCAAAAGTAAAATAATTGAAAGAGTTAATCAGTAAATATTTATACAGTCACAATTATTAAAAATGTTAATTAATATAAGTAGGTAGAAAACCGAGGCCAGCACAAAGTTTGGGGTATAAAAAATGGCAAGTTACTTACATCGCACCGCTCAACCATTTACCCTTGCTACCTTCCGGTCCTGGGGGAGTTCAACAGGAGCTGGTCGTATAAGACTTGCCGGGGCAAAGATAAGGAAGCTAGAGGGAATTATGAATTAAGAGTTATGAATGATTGATAAAATCTAAGCGCATGTAATTAAAAACTAATCCCGGGTCTGTCATTTCTAGAGTTTATTTTCCCAACACCAATTAACTGATCAGCCCTGTCGGTAAAAGATTTATAATACATTAAAATAGTATACCCATTTTCAGTTTCCCAGTAATCTCCTTCCAAGTCATACTTTCGCTGAGGATCATTTTTATCAACAGCTATATAAGTATAGTTATAATATCCTTGCTTTAGAAACACACTACATTCATAAACCCCTTTTTCCTCATTAAAAACCATTTTGGTTTTCTCATTCAACTCATAATTGGTTAACTGACCCGCCAGGTAAATATCCTTATCTTTTATGGCCGATACATTAGGAGGCACTAAACTAAAATTCACCGTGGCAAAATCGCCTTGCCAGTACGGATTAATGGATTCATAGGTTTCAACCAAATACAAGCCATTCAGGTCTCTAAAATAAACATAGCGCTGGGCACTTCTGTCAATATCTGGGAAAAGAAAAATATCTGTGGATGCCTTTTTATACTCTGCTTTTTCTACTCTGTCGCTTTGCAATCTAAAACTTCTTAAGTCAAGCCAGCGCCACTCCTTTCCTCCAGGGAAAATGCCACTATTATCTGTATTATACTCTAACAGGTTACCTCTAACAAAAGTGGGAGCTATTCCTCTCAATGAATTATCCCACCTGTTATTTTGCAAAATCACTACTTTAATTTGCTGTGCAGCACTAAAACTATTTAGGCCACTAATATTGGCTGTAAACTGAATTTTTTGATGAGTACGTGACAACTGAGCACCAAAAGGCTGTGTAACCATCGCTTTAATTACCGCTTTTTGATCAAGCACCAACATTTTACTTGTAAAAGCCAACTTGGAGGTATCACCATCTATAAACACTTTTAATAAGTAATTGCCCGACATGGTAATACTTGTACTTCTATCTGGCAATAAGGCCTGATAATGTGTATACCTTGTTAAGGCAATTGAAGAGTATCTGTAATTAGTTATCCGTTGTTGCGTAAAACCCTTGATGTACAAAAACGGGCTAATATCTACTGGCATCCAATTATAATCGCAAAGCTGAAAACTATAATAATAACTTTTTACATTGGCATCCAAATCATCAAAATTCAGCTCCAATTGATCGGCACTATTAATATTATAAATTGGCAAGGACTGCTGGTCACCGTACATATGAAACCGCACGGCTTTAATATTTTCCTTAAACAATTTATCTCCCTTTTGAGCAAATAAATCTTTATTGCATAAAAAACATAATAAAACAGCCAAAGCATACATCATTTTTTTGATCCTAGCTTTTACATCAGCCCCCATCATCGTTGCGTCGCACTCTTGTACAAAATACCTTAATTGAACATTTCCCATCATATCCTAAATCATTACGGTTAAATAAAATACATTTGTAAGATACCAAAAAATATGCCGATTGAATGTTTCAGTATTCATAGCAAAACGAATTGCCTTTAACCGGCAGAAAACTTTTTCAAAATTCATTATCAGGCTTGCCATTAGTGCTACAGCCATTAGTGTAGCCATTATGATTGTTGCTATGAGTTTTGTAAACGGATTTCAACAGGTAATCAGCAATAAGGTTTTTAGTTTTTGGGGGCATATACGTGTACAACAAAATATAGAAAACAGGGTAAGTATTGCTGAGGAATACCCTATTACTCAAAATATTGCTATTGAAAAATATTTATCTAGTTTGCCAGATGTAAAGAGTGTTGAGCGATATGCCACTAAATCGGCTATTATAAAATTTAATGCAGCCATTGAAAGTGTTTTGTTAAAAGGTGTAGATTCTTCTTTTGACTTTAACCGGCTTCAACCTTTTTTGCAATCGGGCAAATGGGTTTCTATTTCCGACAGTGGTTATAGCAAAGAGCTAAACATATCCGCATATACTGCCAACCAACTCAATGCAAAAGTGGGCGACAGTGTTTTTGTCTTCTTTTTTAGGGAAGATGGCAGCAAAACTGCTCGATGGCTTAGTATTGTTGGCATTTATAAAACTGCGATAGAAGAGTACGACCGAAATTTTGCCATCAGTGATATCAACCTTATTCGAAGACTAAATAATTGGGAGTATAATCAAATTGGAGGGTACGAACTTTTTTTAACTGGTTACCAAAAAACCGATTCAGTTAACAATACCATTTATGCCGAGCTACCACAAAGCTGGTATAGCCGAACCATAAAAGAAATTTATCCTAATATTTTCGACTGGCTTAACCTACAAGGCAAAATAAAAAACATGTTGCTCATCATTATGATGGTGGTATGTGTAGTTAATCTAATCACCTGTTTAATTATTTTGGTTTTAGAAAGAACTAAAATGACTGGTATATTAAAAGCACTTGGCGCCAGCGATTGGAATGTGCAACAAATTTTCCTATTCAATACTTCCGTAATTGCCATAACCGGCATCATTGCCGGTGCAATTTTAGGTTTAGGCATTTGTTGGTTACAGGAAGCTACTGGTTTTATTAAGTTAAACGAAGAAGCCTATTACATGAGTGCTGCCCATGCCGATGTAGTATGGTGGCAAGTACTTCTTATTTGTGTGGTAACACTGGTTGTTTCTTTTGCCACACTAATCATTCCCACTTTATTGATTAAAAAGATTAAGCCTGTAAAGGCCATCCAATTTAGATAGTATGTTATAAATGAGAAAGAATAATCCCAGTTGCAACAGCAGCATTTAACGATTCGGCCTCCCCTATTTTAGGAATGGTTATTTTTTCATTTACAAAGTCCATTAATTCATCACTTACTCCTTTCGACTCGTTGCCGATGATTATGACGGCTTCTTCTAATCCTTTCAAGGTTTTTACATCTTTACCTTCCAGCGAAGCTGAATAAATGGGTAATTGATTATTCTCCTTAATCCAATCAACCAAATTAGTATACACAATATTCACCCTACCCAAACTACCCATAGTACTTTGTACCACTTTGGCATTATACATATCGGCACAAGCATTGGAGCAAATAATATGCTTTACGCCAAACCAATCAGCAATCCTTATGATTGTACCTAAATTACCTGGGTCTTGTACCGTATCTAACATCAAGGATATTGAGTGACTATAATTTGGTTTTATAAGTTGTTTTCTTTTTTCAAAAACAGCCAAAACTTCATTTACAGAAGTTAATGAAGAAACCTTTTTTAATTCAAACTCTGCTGCTTCCAAAAATAAAATTGCCGGATATTTTAATTTTACTTCTGGATGTTGATCTAACCATTGAGTGGTTGCAATTATTTCTTTACAAACGAAATTTCTACTGTTTAACAAATCCATCACTATCTTCGGACCCTCAGCAATAAATAGTCCAGATGAATCTCTAAATTTTTTGTACTGTAAACTTTGGATATATTTGGTATGTGTTTTGCTTAACATTGTGTCTTTAAATAATTTATGAAGTTTATCTCAATCAACTTTGGTAGAATAATACAACATTTAAAAATCGTTGTTTTCGCAAGTTTATTATTTTCGTCTTGTATCATTCCACGTAAATACCAAAAAGATAAACCCTTTGTTACAAAAAATAATATCGAAGTTAAGGGAGTAAATTTTACTAAAGACGAAAGAGCTACTTTAAAACAACGCTTAAATGCCCAATTAGACGACAGCTCCAGAATTAATGTAGTTGACAAATATTTTATCAGGCATATTTATACCAGTCCTCCTGCTTACGATTCCTCATCGGCACATACCTCTGCCCAAAATATGGAATCCTCTATGTTACACCTGGGATATTACAAAGCCAGTTCCAGTTTTACATCAGACACTCAATTTGTAAATAACCAACAAAGAGTACAAGTTAATTATACTGTAGTAGTAAATAAACCCTCTTTAATTGATACTGTTAGCTATTTTTTACGCAAACCAGATCTACAGCAATTAGCCATGCAAAACCTTAAACAAAGTTTATTAAAAAAAGGAGAGCCGGTTAGCAAAGCAGCAGTTTTAGGAGAATTAAACAGGCTGGTAGATTTATACCGTAATAATGGTTATTACAAATTCACTTCAGAAGAACTTTTGGTTAGGGGAGATACAACAGTAGCTGCATTAACAACTATTTCTGATGACATATTTGAACAAATGCTTTTGTTAGCTGAAGCTCAACAGGCACGAGATTCTCCAACCATTAAATTGGCCATTGTTTTAAATCCTCCTGCAGATAGTAGTAGGCTTAAAAAATTTCACATCAACAATATCTATATTTTACCCGACTATAAAATTGGAGATAATATTAATGATAGTACACTTACTCAAATTATTGTAAAAAAGAAAATTTGTGATACCTGTATCAATGAAGAACAGTATGTGATTAAGTATCACAAAAGATTATTTAAAACCAGTTTTTTAACCCGATTAATGCTTCTCAAAAAAGGGAACCTTTACAATCAAACAGATTTTTATAAAACCCTAAATAATTATTCAAGGGCTGGTGTTTGGCAAAGCGCCAATATTCAAATTGTAGAACAAAAAAGCACTGATAGCTTAAATAAAATTGATCTGATAGTTCAGCTCATCCCAGGTAAACGTCGTCAATTTGAAGCCTCGATTGAAGCTAGTTATTCAGCATCCAGCAATACCAATACGGTTACCGCAGCTAATGCCGGAAATTTACTTGGGCTTTCTGGCAACGTTTCTTTCCTTGAAAGAAATTTAGGGAAAGAAGGTATTAAAATGACCAACTCGCTAAGGTCAGGTATCGAATTCAATTTTAGACCTGATAGTAACAACAGAAAAAATATTATCAACTCTAACGAATTTAGTTATTCCAATAATATTGTATTCCCCCGTTTCATTTTCCCTTTCTTATCATTGAATAAAGACAAACGTTTTTCTTCTACACAGTCTTTTATTAATACCAAACTATCTTATATCAACCGTATTAATCTTTTCAATTTGCAGTCATTTAATTTTGCCATTGGGTACGATTGGAATGCCCGAAATAATCGCAAATGGGTTGTAAAACCTTTTAATGTGGAATTTGCCAGGCTCTATAATGCTACAGATAGTTTTAATAAAACCCTGGCCGACAATCCATTTTTAAGGTATTCTTTCAATACAGCATTAGTGGCTGGTTCAAGTGTTGGATATAATTCAGTTAAAATAAATAGTAGGCATCCAAACCGCCAGCATAGTTTTAAATTTAATATTGAAGAATCGGGATTGCTTTGGGGAAGGTTGAATATTTTAGATAAATACATACGTCAATTTGTAAAAGCTGATGTAGAATACATTTATACTGTTACCCAACAAAAAACGGCTTTTGTATTTCGACTCTTTGGCGGAATTGGGGTTTCGGCAAAATCAGATACTACCCTTCCCTTTTTTAAACAATATTTTGGTGGAGGAAGTAACAGTATGAGGGGTTGGCCCATTAGGGGAATTGGAAGGGGTGCTCAACCATTAGCTGCATACGGCACAAACCAGTTTAACGACAGAACCGGTGATATACAACTGGAGAGCAATATTGAATACAGATATACTATTGCTCAAATTATTCCGAATTCGATTGTATTAAAAGGCGCTTTCTTTTTAGATATTGGTAATGTTTGGAATTATAGAAATACAAAACCGCTTGGTGGAATTGATAGCACTCAGTTTAAAATAAAAAATTTGTTTAAAGAGCTTGGTGTTGCTGCTGGTACAGGTTTTCGCTTCGACTTTAATTATTTTGTTTTAAGATTTGACCTTGGATTTAGAATAAAAAGGCCTGACGTTAGCTCTAACAATGGCTGGCAAATTCCGGCAATTTCATTCAACAATATCTTTAAAAGAGGGGAGCAAATTCCCGACCCTGTTGATCCTTCAAGAACTATCAATGATAATCGCTATAAAAAATGGCGGTACGAAAATTTCAATTTTTCAATTGGGGTAAGTTATCCGTTTTAAAAGGTTTAATGGTTAAATTGTTTAGCTGTTTAATTGTAAATTGTGAACCAATCAACCAATCAACGCATCAACGAAGCTTCAAACCCTTCCATATCCAATGCATCGTCATTTAAAAATTCGCCAATACGAGTTCGACATAAACTACTCAAGTGAGCCCCACATCCCAAAGCTGCACCATAATCATTAGCCAGACTACGAATGTATGTACCAGTTGAGCAAATTACCTTAAAATGAAGGATGGGCAGATTGATTTGGGTTATTTCAAATGATTTAATATTGATTTTTCTTGGCTTCAGTTCTACCTCCTCGCCTCTTCTTGCAAGTTCATACATGGCAACACCATCTTTTTTAATGGCTGAGTAAATAGGAGGAATTTGTTCAATATCTCCAATGAAATTTTTAGTTTGCTTGTGTAACATTTCTGTTGTTACAAAAGAATAGTCTTTTGATTGTTCAGGTTCACTTTCCAAATCATAAGTTGGTGTAATAGAGCCAAGCGTAATTGAGCCAGTGTATTCCTTTTCCTGGGCCATAAATTCATTGATTTTTTTTGTAAACTTTCCGGTACACACAATTAACAAACCGGTAGCAAGAGGATCCAGGGTTCCTGCATGCCCAATTTTTTTAATTTGAATAAGGGAGCGCATTTTTCTAACCACATCAAAAGAAGTCCAGTGAAGTGGTTTGTTTATCAACAAAGCTTTTCCATCAAGGAATTGTTGTTGAAGTTCGGAATCAATGGGAATCCTTTCTTTACGCTGTGGTTTTTCTGTTGCTTCCCCCGCCTGAACTAATTTGTTGGTATATCTTAATCTGTATGTTTCTTTTCTTGCCAATATTTTTTGTTTAATCTATCCAAAATCCACCTTTCAACTATTAATACGCTCTTGCAAACAATACTCTTTGTACACTTGGGCTTCCCGATAAAATACAAAATCCATCTTCTAACTTATTATCAATAGGAATACATCTGATGGTTGCTTTAGTTTGATCTTTAATTTTGTCCTCAGTCTCTGCTGTTCCATCCCAATGAGCCGAAATAAATCCACCCTTTTCATCCAATAGCTTTACAAACTCATCCCAGTTATCAGCATTAGTAATATGCTCGGTTCTAAAAGCTAAGGCTTTATTATACATATTTTGCTGAATTTCATCTAGCAAGTTTTTTACATTTTCTGCCAATCCTTCCATAAGCATACTGCTTTTTTCTTTAGTATCCCTACGGGCAATTTCCACCACATTATTTTCCATATCCCTTAAACCCATTGCAAGCCTTACTGGTACACCCTGCAATTCGTATTGAGCAAATTTCCAGCCTGGACGACTATGATCATTGTTGTCGTACTTTACCCTAATACCCAATGTTTTTAATGAAGCCATAATTTCATTTGCTTTAGCATCAATTATAACTTTACTTTCTTCTCCTTTATAAATGGGTACAATTACAACTTGGAATGGAGCAATTTTTGGAGGTAAAATCAATCCCTGATCATCGCTATGTGCCATGATTAAAGCACCAATTAAACGGGTAGAAACTCCCCATGAAGTGGCCCAAACATATTCCAGCTTATTTTCTTTGGTTAAAAACTGAACATCAAATGCTTTTGCAAAATTTTGTCCCAGAAAATGAGAAGTACCTGCCTGCAAAGCTTTTCCGTCTTGCATTAAAGCTTCAATACAATAGGTATCTACAGCACCAGCAAATCGTTCGCTGGCGGTTTTAACACCCTTAATTACCGGCAATGCCATAAATTCTTCTACAAAATCGGCATACACATTCATCATTTTTTCTGTTTCCTCAATCGCCTCTTCTTTTGTGGCATGTGCAGTATGTCCTTCCTGCCAAAGAAATTCGGCAGTACGTAAAAATAATCGGGTTCTCATTTCCCAACGCACCACATTAGCCCATTGATTTATCAACAAAGGCAAATCTCTGTAAGACTGAATCCAGTCTTTATATGTATGCCAAATAATTGTTTCGGAAGTTGGCCTAACAATTAATTCTTCTTCCAGTTTTGCATCTGGATCAACAATAATTCCTTTTCCATTAGGATCATTCATTAAACGGTAATGCGTAACAACTGCACACTCCTTTGCAAATCCTTCCACATGAGCTGCTTCCTTACTTAAAAAACTTTTTGGTATAAATAAAGGGAAGTATGCATTCACATGCCCAGTTTCCTTAAACATTTTATCAAGTTGATCACGCATGTTTTCCCAAAGGGCAAAACCATAAGGCTTAATAACCATACAACCTCTAACTGCAGAATAATCTGCAAGTCCACCTTTAATTACCAGGTCATTATACCATTGCGAATAATCTTCCTCCCTTGATGTTAATTCTTTACTCATTTATTTTTCAATTTATCAAACCAAACAAGTCATTTGGCTTTATTTTCTTTAACAATTTATTGACTGTGATTGCTCTCAATTATACATTCTTTAGCATCACCTTAACAACAATCAAATTAACTTTAATGTGATAAGTAAAGTGATAAAAAAAAGTATGCTTGACTTACAAACAAGCACAAAAGTAATAACTTCGTATTTAAAACATTTAAAACAAATCATCATGCAATCAAAAACTCTACTAATAGCTTTACTGGCAGTCGTTTTAAGCAGTTGCAGCACTGCTTACAAAAGTGGGCAAACCCCAGATGATGTTTACTATTCTCCTGCAAAAATTATTGAAGACAATAAAAACGAAGAACGGGTTGAAAGAAATAAAATTGAAGCTGTGGATTATGAAATTACGATGGGTATTCGTGATCGTCGCTGGCGTGATTTAAGATATGACTATGATTATGATTATAGGAACAGCCCATACAATTTTGCTACCTTCAGAACCAATAATTTTGGATATTACTATAATCCTTATTATTACCCTTTTGCCATTTACACAAGTAATATAGTGGTTACAAAACCAGTTAATACTACGCCAAGAATGGTTAACCTAAATGCTTACAATGGATATAATAGCAAAGTAATCAATAGTAAAACACAGCCTTCATACGGCACTAGCAATAACTCGAAAAGTTATAATAACAGTAACAGAAACAGCAATTCAAATAATATTTTAAGAAGAATATTAGAACCTTCTACTAATTCATCTTCTAATGATAATAGAAGCTATTCACCTTCTTCAAATAGTAACAACTCTTCATCTGGTGGCGGATCAAACTCAGGCACTATTTCAAGACCGGGAAGAGGTGGATAAGCAATTCATTAATGATTAAGAAAATTGAATTCCCTTGATTCTTACCAAATCAAATAAGCAACTTAATAATTCGTATGAATAAATATTTACTTTTATTTTTTTTACTCTCAAGTACAATAACCCAAGCTCAGGTTCCAGAAGATGCCATCAGGTATTCTTTTTTCCCTCAAAATGGTACAGCTAGAAATTTATCCATTGGTGGAGCAATGGGTTCACTGGGTGGAGATATCAATGCTACCTTTGTAAACCCTGCCGGACTTGGTTTTTATAAAACTAATGAACTGGTTTTTACGCCTGGTTTCTTTTTAAATAATAATAAAGCCAGCTTTAGAGATTCAAATTCTAAAAACAAAAAAAACAGTTTTGGTTTTGGAACTAGTGGTTTCGTAACTGGATTTTCTAATCGGCACAATCCTTCTGTAAGTACTGCCATAAGTTTTGCTGTTACACAAACTGCTAATTTTAATAACCAAATTAAGTATTCAGGTTTAAATAATTACAGCTCTTTTAGCGAACAGTTTGCCGAGGAATTTGCCAAAAGCGGATTAAGTATTAATGAGGTTTTGCAATCCAATTCACCTTATCCATTTACTTCTGCCGTGGCTTTATTTACTTATTTGATTGATACCGTAAGTGTAAATGGTGTATTAAGAGTAAAGGGAGCTCCAGAATATATTTTAGATGCTGGACAAGCATTAAGACAAGAAATGACAAAGACTACCTTAGGTGGTATTACTGAGGTTGTACTTGGAATTGCTAGAAACAGTAACGATAAATTTTATTGGGGTATTACCATTGGATTGCCTTTGGTTAATTATAGCAGCAGTACCGAATTTAGGGAAATGGATACTTCATCCAACCAATCGAATTACTTTAATAAGTTTGTTTATACCGATAACTTTTCTACTAAAGGAGTTGGTGTAAATGGTAAAATTGGAATTATTTATAAACCTAAAGAACACATCCGACTTGGTTTAGCCATTCATACACCAAGCTTTATGGCTTTAACAGACAAACGTTCTACTAATTTATCTACTCAACTTGAAAATCCAATTGGAAGCTTTGAAACAAGTTCAAATCTTTTTACAAATAATCAGGAAGGAAAAACACAGTACAGTCAAACTTCAGCTTTTAAAGCCATTATTAGTGGTTCGTACGTTTTTAGAGAAGTAGCTGATGTGAAAAAGCAAAAAGGGTTTATTACTGCTGATATTGAGTATGTGAATCATAAAGGATCGAGATTTAGCAGTGCTAATGAAGAGCCTACCCAAACTGAAGTAAATTATTATAAAGGCTTAAATCAAGTAGTTAAAGCCGATTATAAAGGCAATGTGAATTTTAGAGTTGGTGGCGAAGTGAAGTTTAATATAATTATGGGCCGATTAGGTTTTGCCTATTATGGTAATCCATACAAAAATGCAGATTTTAAAGCAAATCGCATGTTGTTAAGTGGAGGTTTGGGATACCGTAATAAAGGCGTGTTTATTGATTTAACTTATGTGCATGCCATATCAAAAGATGTAAATTTCCCTTACCGTTTAGAAGATAGGGCTAATACTTTTGCAACTTTAAAAGATCAAAGGGGGAATGTGGTTGCAACAGTAGGCTTTAAATTTTAGCCAATACTCATTGTTTAGAAAGCCCTGTATTTCACAGGGCTTTTTTTATAATGTCAAGTGCTTGCTCAAAATCAGGTTCACACCAGTGAACTTCTTCATCTTTTTTAAACCAGGTCATTTGTCGCTTTGCATACTGGCGGGTATTAATTTTAATGGCTTCAACTGCATCTTCTAAAGAAAGGTCGCCAATCAAATGGCCGTATAATTCTCTGTAACCAACAGTTTGTAATGCATTCAATTTAATCTGCGGTAATAAGCCTTTCACTTCTGCCAACAATCCTGCCTTTATCATCGCATCTACCCTACCATTGATATTTTTATGCAATTGTTCTTTGGGGATTTCCAATCCAATTTTAAGAATATTAAAATCCCTGTGCTTTTTTTGTTGCGTTTGAAATTCAATAATCGATTTGCCTGTAGACAGCTTTACTTCTAAAGCCCTTAATAAGCGGTGAGGGTTTTTAATTTCGCCTTTGGCATAATATAGCGGATCCTGGGTTTCAACTTCTTTCTGTAACCATTCCAGTCCCTCCCATGAAAATTCATCATTTATTTTTTTTCTAATTTTCTCATCTACCAATGGTACTTCATCAAGGCCATTACAAAATGTTTTTACATAAAGCCCCGTACCTCCCACCATTACCACAACATCAAGCTGCTTGAAAAGTTCTTTTATTTTTCCTAAAGCATATTGTTCGTATTTAGCAGCATTCATTTCTTCCATAATGGATATGGAGCTTATAAAATGATGTTTAACCATCACCAACTCTTCTGCTGATGGTTTGGCTACCCCAATATTTAATTCCTGAAAACACTGTCGGCTGTCGGCCGAAATAATTTCTGTATTAAAATGCTGTGCAATTTTAATGGCGAGTGAAGTTTTCCCAACGGCAGTTGGTCCAACAATAACAATGCAAGTTTTGTTCATGTAAATTTATTGAGTTTGTAAAGAACTCTTTTATAATAGATAATTGTTTAATTGAAATTTGATAATGAAGACCCATTCTTAATTGAGTGTATAAAATATGGAAACTTCCATAGCGATAAAAAATTATCAATTATCCACTAACAAATTATCCATTCCTAAAATCCATCATTTGAATCGTCTGTTGTTGTTTCTTCTTCCCCATCGGCTTCAACGCCTTCTCCTTCTTCTGTAAACCCATCAGCCATGGCTTCGGGGTGCAAGTCGTATTTTTCTTCTAATTCAGCCAGGCGGCTATCGACTAGTCCTTTTGTACCATACTGAGATGGTGCCAATCCTTCGGTACGAATACCACATGGATAAGTGAGTTTTGCATTTTCTTCCTTATCAATATGGATAAGTTCTACTCTAAAATGCCAATATTTATTAAAATCGTATTCGTAAATAAATTTTTGATTGGGGTTACTTATTTCTGTACCCATGGCTGTATCTGCCATTATCAATGGCTTTACTTTATATTCCTTTTCATATTCTTCCAAAGAAATTTCTCTGCCCTTTTGCCAATTATCATTACTACGGTAAAAAGTTGCTTTATGCATTGAATCAAATTCAAAGCATTTTAAAATACAACTATGTAAATCAAAAAAAGTTTGAGTAGGTTTTATTGCAATATCTCTGTACACACTATCATCATCTTCCCAATATATTCTGAATCGTAAAATTGCCATAATGTAAAAGTAAGAATTTAATGGCAATTTTTCCTTTAGCATATTTCAAAAAGATATTAGATTTTAGAATATTGCTTAAGTACTTGATATCTTATAAGTAGATTTTTATATTTAGGAAATACTTTGTACTAAATTCTAATTCCTAATTCTTTTGCTTTTGTAAGCATGAACTCATGAGCTGCTTTAAATTCATTAGGTATGATACCATCTAATATGGCTTCTCTAATTGCATTTTTAATATCCCCTACTAATCTACAGGGCTCTAAATTAAATTCCTTCATAATTTCCTCTCCACTAATTGGAGGTTGCCAGTTTCTTAAATGATCCTTCTCTTCCACTTCAGCACAACGCTGCCTTACCATCTCAAAATTTTCTAAGTAGCGTTTTACTTTAGTCTTATTTTTTGATGTGATGTCTGCATTGCACAACGTCATCAACGCATCAAAATCTTCTCCCGCATCAAACAACAATCTCCTAATGGCGCTGTCTGTTATATTTTCTTTAGTAAGGCTGATGGGCCTTAAATGTAACTCCACTAGTTTACGTACAAACTTCATTTTTTCATTTTGGGGTAGCTTTAGTTTGGTGAAAATTTTT
The DNA here is from genome assembly GCA_947085175.1 of uncultured Chitinophagaceae bacterium. Taxonomy (GTDB): domain Bacteria; phylum Bacteroidota; class Bacteroidia; order Chitinophagales; family Chitinophagaceae; genus Ferruginibacter. Next base: position 218,072 of record CAMTVJ010000004.1, on the reverse strand, counting down.
GGCACCATCCTTCCACCTACTACCTCATGCCCATGAAAAGTCCAGCCATGCCCTTCTTCAAATTTTTTAGTGGCTGGTTTGGCAATATCATGTAAAATGGCTGCCCAGCGTAACCAAAGGTCATCTGTGTTTTCGGCAATATTATCAAGTACCTGAAGCGTGTGATAAAAATTATCTTTATGCCCTTTCCCTTCAATAAACTCGGCGCCAGCCAAATCAACCATTTGCGGAAAAATGATTTTCAACAACCCAGTTTTATACAATAAATCAAAACCAATGGATGGCTTCTTGCTCATCACAATCTTATTCAATTCGTCGGCAATTCTTTCGCCACTTACAATTTTTATACGCTCTTTATTGGCTACAATAGCTTCTAATGTTTCCTCATGAATCAAAAAATTAAGTTGTGAAGCAAAACGAATGGCCCTCATCATCCGCAAGGGATCATCGCTAAAAGTTTGGGCAGGAGCCAATGGGGTTTGGATATTTTTTAATTCAAGATCTTTAATGCCATTGAAAGGGTCAACCAGTTCTCCAAAATCCGTTTTGTTTAACCCTATAGCCATTGCATTAATAGTAAAATCTCTTCTATTCTGGTCATCTTCTATAGTTCCCAAGGCAACCTCGGGTTTACGACTATCAAAACTATAACTCTCTTTTCGGGCACCAACAAATTCTATTTCTAAAGATTCGGTCTTTATTTGTGCTGTCCCAAAGTTTTTAAAAAAATTAATCTCTGGTGAGGGATTAAATTTTTCTGCCACTTTTGCGGCCAATGCAATCCCATCTCCAACGCAAACAATATCCATATCCTTGGTTGCTCTACCTAATATCTTATCTCTAACAAAACCTCCAATCAAATAACAGGGCAAACCCAATTCTTGGGCTGATTGAGCTATTTTATTCAAAATATCGAGTTCCTTATCGGTACATTTTATATACATGCGTTGCAAAAGTAATTGTTGTAATTGGGAATTAGGAATTGGGTTAATAGCTTTTATTATTTTATATAAAACCTGAGCTTTGAATACTAAATACCAATTGCTAATTCATTACAAACCATTTCGGCATTAATATTGAACCTATGATAGCCCACTTAAAAAACAATGAATTAACAGGGTGGATTGACATTTTGACTATATATTTAGAAAATTATGGATAACAAGTTTTTTTTACAGGGCGGAGAAGATGAAATGGAGTTTATGCCCATCATTCCTTTGAACGAAGATGATGACGGAACTGCCGATGACCAGCCGATTCCAGCCGAATTACCCATTCTAGCTTTAAGAAATACCGTTCTCTTTCCAGGAGTTGTAATTCCTATTACTGTTGGTAGAGATAAGAGTATTAAGGCAGTAACTGACGCATATAAGGCTGACAAATTGATAGGTGTGGTGGCGCAAAAAGACAGTACAGTAGAAGAACCTACTGTAAGTGATTTAGAAGATATTGGCACGGTGGCTAAAATTGCTAAGTTGATTAAAATGCCAGATGGCGGAACTACAATAATCATACAGGGACGGAAAAGATGTAAGATTGAAGAAATAACGACCGACGAACCTTATTTTAAAGCTAAGATTACCGTTTTAACCGATGAAGTATTAAAAGACGATGCCGACTTTGACGCCATGATTGGAAGTATTAAGGATTTGGCAGGACAAATAGTTAATCTCTCTCCTAACCTTCCCAGCGAAGCGGCTATCATTTTAAAGAATATTGAAAACCCTTCCTTTCTCATTCATTTTGTAAGCAGCAATTTAAACAGCGACATTAAAGAAAAGCAACGCTTATTGGAGATAAGTAATATTAAGGCAAGGGCCGAGTTATTGATGAATTTAATGCAGACGGAATTACAATACACCGAGCTTAAAAATAAAGTAACCAATAAAACCCGTGCCGAGCTGGATAAGCAGCAAAGGGAATATTTTTTGCAGCAGCAGATGAAAGCCATTAAAGACGAACTGGGTGGCGATAATGTAGCTGAAGTAAAAGACATGCTAAAAAAAGCTGAGAGCAAAAAATGGACTGCAGCTGCTAAGGAAATGTTTACCAAAGGGGTAGAAAAGCTGGAGCGTATGCATCCCTCTACTCCAGATTATTCTGTGGTTTACAATCACCTTGATTTAATGCTTGACCTCCCATGGGATGAATTCACTGAGGATTCTTATGACTTGAAAAAAGCTAAAAAGGTATTGGATCACGATCATTATGGCATGCATAAGATTAAAGAAAGGATTTTGGAGTATCTGGCAGTATTAAAACTAAAAGGTGATATGAAATCTCCTATTCTTTGTTTTTTAGGCCCCCCAGGCATTGGTAAAACTTCATTGGGCAAAAGCATTGCCGCTGCCATACAAAGAAAATATGTGAGGGTAAGTTTAGGTGGTTTGCATGATGAAAGTGAAATTCGTGGGCACCGCAAAACTTATATTGGGGCCATGCCTGGAAGAATTTTACAATCTATACGCAAAACCAAATCGGGTAACCCGGTAATGATATTGGATGAGATTGATAAGGTGGGAAGCGACCATCGTGGCGATCCCTCTTCTGCCCTATTAGAAGTATTGGATCCCGAGCAAAATAATTCTTTTTACGATAATTACCTCGAGCTTGAATATGATTTAAGCAAAGTATTATTCATTGCCACTGCCAATAACTTAAGCAATATCCCAGTAGCTCTAAGAGACCGTTTGGAAATTATTGACCTGAGTGGCTACGCCGTTGAAGAGAAAATTGAAATTGCTAAAAGGCATCTTATCCCAAAACAAAAAGAAATGCACGGACTTAAAACAAACAGCTTTAAGATGAGTGATACGGTGTTGGAAAAAATAGTACAGGACTATACAAGGGAAAGTGGTGTAAGAGAATTGGATAGGCAATTGGCTAGTATTATGCGTAACCAGGCTAAAGAATTGGTAGTAAAAGGTAAACTTAAAGCCACCGTTACCGGAAATGATGTGGAAAGAATATTGGGTAAATCAAAATACAGCAACGACCTCTACAAAATTGCCAATATGCCCGGCGTGGCAGTAGGGCTGGCTTGGACATATGTTGGTGGAGAAATCCTCTTTATTGAAACACAGCTTAGCGAAGGCAAGGGTGAGTTAAAATTAACCGGTAATCTGGGCAATGTAATGAAAGAAAGTGCCAGTACGGCCTTAACTTATTTAGAAGCCAATTGTAAAAAAGTTAATCTTGTACACGATATTTTCAATAAAAAAGATGTACACATTCACGTGCCGGAAGGAGCCGTACCTAAGGATGGCCCTAGTGCCGGTATTACCATGCTGGCTGCCTTAGCCAGTGCTTTTACAGGACGTAAAATAAAACCTTATCTGGCAATGACCGGTGAAATTACTTTACGGGGACAAGTTTTACCTGTTGGTGGCATTAAAGAAAAGGTATTAGCAGCTAGAAGGGCTGGTTTAAAAGAGATCATTATGTGTTGGCAAAACGAAAAAGATGTTCTGGAAATAAATAACCAATACATCAAGGGTATAAAATTTCATTATGTAAAAACAATGCAACAGGTATTGGATATTGCATTAGTTTAAAGTAAAGACAACCTTTTATTATACCAACTCGTATTGAATATAAGTTAAGTATCTCAACACATTCTGTTGAGTTTTTCAGGCCTGTCTGGTCACAGGTTTGGGTTAATGAAAAAATCCCGCTGATTAATCAGCGGGATTTTCTTTTATGTAGATGATAATTTAATTATTCCTGTCCATCCAGTCCACTTCTTTTTTAGTAGTAAATGCCTGTATAATGGCGATAAGAAATAAACTAGCAACATTGCCTGCCATATAGGTTAAGCTAAAACAGTAATAACCCGATATATCCAAACTATGATGATTGAAAAAGGTATAAAAATCCCTAATCAAAACAAATAAACTGATAACAATACCTATAACAAACAATATTTTTGAAATAAAAGCCACTGTAGCTGCCGGATGCGTTTTGGTTCTTTTAAAAAAGATAAAAAAAGCGGTTATAAAAACGGCTGGTCCCAAGGATATCATCCCCAGTTCAATAGCCACTTCAACCGGGCCATTGGAAATGACCTTAGATAACCCATAAAATGAGAATACAATTAATGCCAACAAAACTGGTATCGACAAAAACAATAAAAATATGAGTGCGTATAGCTTCGAATATTTTACAAACTTATCCTCCATTGTTCAATTAAATTAAAAATAACTCAGCTTGGTTTTCGGTGTAAGGGTTAACAACGATTCGTAAATCAACTTAATAGTATTTTCTATATCCGACTTATGTAGCATCTCAACGGTGGTATGCATATAGCGCAATGGAATAGAAATTAAAGCAGATGGGCAACCATCATTAGAATAAGCAAAAGCATCGGTATCGGTGCCTGTGCTACGGCTTACAGTATGGTATTGAACCGGAATTTTATTTTTTGCTGCAGCTGCCTGAATATGATCCAATAATTTATTATGCACTGCTGGTCCAAATGTAAGAGATGGGCCTTTGCCACAACTGCATTCTCCTTCAATCATTTTACTAATCATTGGAGTTGTAGTATCGTGAGTTACATCAGTAATGATGGCTACATCAGGTTTTATCCTTCGGGCAATCATTTCGGCGCCACGTAATCCAATTTCTTCCTGTACTGCATTTACAATGTATAAAGCAAAAGGTAGTTTTTTCTTATTCTCTTTTAATAGCCTGGCCACTTCAGCAATCATAAAACCGCCTATTCGGTTATCAAAAGCACGGCCAATGATATAATCGTGTGCCAATTCTTCGTAGCCTTCTGCATAAGTTGCAACAGCTCCAATATGAATTCCCAGTGCTTCTACTTCTTTTTTATTACGGGCTCCACAATCCAAAAATAAATTATCCACTTTTGGTTGTGTTTCTTTCGAATCTGTATTTGCTATACGAGTATGAATGGCTGGCCACCCAAATACTGCTTTTACAATTCCCTTTTTACCATGTATCAACACCCTCATGGAAGGAGCAATCTGGTGATCAACACCTCCATTCCGTTTTAGGTAAATTAAGCCCTCGGGAGATATATAATTTACAAACCAACTGATTTCATCGGCATGAGCTTCAATAACTACTTTAAAGGCTGCACTTGGATTAATTACTCCTACTGCAGTTCCGTAAGGATCTGTAAAATGAGTGTCAACATAAGGCTTTAAATACTCTAGCCATACTTTTTGGCCACTGGTTTCAAAACCTGTTGGTGAAGCGGTATTAATATATTTTTCTAAAAAACTGTAAGATTGGTCGTTTAAGATACTCTTCACTTTTTTCGCTTTAGCCATAATTTATATTTAAGAACTGCAAAACTAATTAAATACTAGCTATGTATGTTGCTAAAGCCGAAAATATCATCATACCATCTACAATAAAGTAATAAAACAAGTAGCCTCGTTTTCTGGCAGAGAGTAAATAAATTACTAACAAAGAAATGGTAGTTACTTGCAAAGCTATGGATTGATTGTAACTGAAACCAAATAGTACTGTATAAAAATTGCTGATAAACAATATTCCAAAAATGGCAAACATCAGCAAACGGAGTATGTTAGGCTTTAGATCTGTTGCCAAACTATGTAAACCCCTTATTTTATCTATAGCGATATCCCTATTATCAAATATGATACAGAGCACCATCATAAATAAAAACCTGCGTGACAGTATAAACAAATCAGCAGCATTGAGTAATACATAAATTTTTTGCATGGGCAAAAATGCGGTTACATAGGTCCAGGCTAATGATAATAAAATTGTTTTTAAAAATCCCGCTCGTCTGCTAAAATGCAAAACAGAAAAAGGCAATAATGGAACAGTATAAATTATGGTAAGAATTGCGGCAGTTACTATATAAGGCATATAAAATGTAGACTCCTGCAAACAAAACAATAATCCCAAGAATGCTAAAACCATTACAATAACTGTAGATGATTCTTTCCTAAGAAATAAAATAAAATTGGGGGCTTGTGAAAATGAATATTTACTTAAAAGCCAATAAAAATTATAACTACTTAGTGTGGCAAAAAAAATAAACCCATAATTGTAAATACTACTTTCTATCGATAATAAAATATGTGTTTGGAATGCCAGCGCCACTGCACATAAGGCAATAAAAAGTGAATGTGATAAGATGAAATGAAACCACTTCATTATGGCGTAATGTAAAATACCGGGTCGGTGGTACGGATGACATTACTTTTATTTTTAGCGAAATCTTTTACATAAATCTCAAAATACAATGTATCGGTTTTGGGTCTAGGCCTTGTGCTGGCACCTAAAAAATTACATAGATTAATATCAATATCTGCTTTAAAATTTTTTCCAACTGATGCTTGAATGTCTGGTAATCGTACAGAATCAAATTTATTAGTAAGTAAATTCCGGATATAAATCAGGGAAGTGTCTTTCCCAACAATCAAACCTAAATCCCCTTCCGCATCAGTAATATGAATTGTTAAAGTAGGAATAACCTGAAAATTACAACTCACATTGCTTACTGCAGCATTGGGATTAATTGATTTATAAGTTATTTGCGGAGCTGTTGTAAATTTGTCTTTTTTGCAACCTGCAAATAGTAAAAAAATCAGTGATAATAGTAAAGTGTATCGCATCTTTGTGTTTTGTTTATCAAATTTAATGATTGAAGTTGAAACATCCCGTTAAAAATATGGACCTCGATAAGCGGATATTCGCTGCATCAAAGGAAGCATTTGCCTCCCAAGCCCTTGAATTGTTTCAATACCAATATACAAATAATGAATTATACCATAGTTATTGCAATTCTTTACACATCAATTCAGAAGAAGTTGACTCTATTCTTAAAATCCCTTTTCTACCCATTTCATTTTTTAAAACACATACTGTAAAAACAACAGCGTTTGAAGCTGAAACTATTTTTGAAAGCAGTGGCACTACACAAACAGTAAATAGTAAACATCATATCAAGTCAGTTTCTTTATACCGGAAAAGTTTTACTACTTGTTTCGAAAAGTTTTATGGCCAACCAAAAAACAAATGCATACTGGGTTTACTGCCTTCATACCTTGAAAGGAAAAATTCTTCTTTGGTAATGATGACTGAAGAATTGATAAAGGCTAGCAACAATGATTTAAGCGGCTTTTATTTGTATGATCTTGAAAAGTTGCATCGCACCATAATGCATAATGAATTATTAAAAACACCTACCCTGCTTATTGGAGTAACTTATGCCTTACTGGATTTTGCAGAAAAGTTTCCGATGCAGTTAAGAAATACCATTGTGATGGAAACTGGTGGAATGAAGGGCAGGCGTGTTGAAATGACCAGGCAAGAAGTTCATTTTGAATTACAAAAAAACCTAGGAATAAACCTGGTACATTCCGAATATGGAATGACAGAATTATTATCTCAAGCTTATTCAAAAGGTGATGGTATTTTTCATTGTCCCAACTGGATGAAAGTTTTAATTAGATCCGAAGATGACCCTTTTCAAATAACAACTGAAGAAAGTGTAACACATAAACCAATTACTGGCGTGATTAATATTATTGATCTTGCCAATATTTACAGTTGCGCTTTTATTGCCACAGACGATTTGGGTAAATTGCATGATACGGGAAACTTTGAAATTCTTGGCCGGATGGACTCTTCAGATATAAGAGGATGCAGTTTACTGGCCATTTAATTTTATCATTTTCCCTTTTTCAAATTCAATTATAAAAAATCATTTTAATGATTGAATTTATTAACTCATTATCCCTATCTTTGCAATCCAAAAATTAAAAAGACAAGATTGAATATTATGTATTCAATTTTACTTTTAAGTTTAAAAGGATGAATTGGTAGCTCAGTTGGTAGAGCAATACACTTTTAATGTATGGGCCCAGGGTTCGAGTCCCTGCCAGTTCACAAAACCCCCTTTATTGGGGGTTTTTTATTTATAATTAATTGTGTTCCCCAATTAATCCCTCTATTTTTGTAACTCTTCATTATGACAACATTTTTCAACAACAAAGTAGTAGCCATTACAGGTGGCAGCGATGGAATAGGTAAAGCATTAGTAGATATTCTAATTCAAAGTGGCGCCAAAGTATCCACTTGTGCCCGAAACCAAGAAAAATTGTACGACCTCCAACTGATGCATTCAGGCAAATCTTTGCATACCGTTGTTGCAGATATCAGCAGATTGGATGATGCAAAACATTTTATAAACTCAACCATCCAGGTTTTTGGAGGAATAGACATCCTAATTAATAATGCTGGCATTTCCATGAGGGCACTTTTAAAAGATGCCGACATTGAAGTGATTGAAAAACTAATGGATGTAAACTTTAATGGCACCCTCTATTGCACTAAATTAGCTTTAGACTCTATCATACAAAGAAAAGGTACCATTGTTGGGGTTTCCTCTATTGCTGGCTTCAGGGGCTTACCAGGTCGAAGTGGTTACTCGGCCAGTAAATTTGCCATGAATGGCTTTTTAGAAGCATTAAGAACAGAGTTATTGCATGATGGTGTTAATGTAATGTGGGTTTGCCCTGGATTTACAGCATCCAACATTCGTAATGCTGCTTTAAATGACAAAGGACAGGCTCAGGGCGAAAGCCCAATGGATGAAGGCAAGATGATGAGTTCTGATGAATGTGCACGTCATATTATAACCGCCATTGAAAAAAGGAAAAGAACCCTTGTACTTACTTTCACCGGAAAGAGAACCGTATTTATGAATAAATTTTTTCCAAAGCTGGCTGATAAACTAGTAAATAAATTCTTTTTTAAAAATGGTGAACTAGTACGCTAGATTTTAAAGAGAATACAAAGGACGAATTTATCCAAATTCAATTTTCATTTTAAATAAGTACTTTTAAACGTGCCATTACTTACGCTTACATCCGACATTGGCCAACAAAACTTTCTTGTTGCTGCAATAAAAGGTACATTGTTACAAAACAGTGAAAATTTTACATTAGTAGATGTTACCCATCAAATTCCGCCCTTCAATTATCCGCAGGCAGCCTATGTTTGCCGAAATGCTATTAAACATTTTCCTTTAGGCAGCTTTCATTTAATAATGGTTAACCTATTTGATGAACCACCCGAACATTTGTTATTAGTTGAGCATAATGGCCATTATATTGGCTGTGCCGATAATGGTTTATTAACAATGATATTGGAAGAGATTCCTCAAAAAGTAATATCCCTTAAACTAGAAGAGGGCTTTCCAAAAAACGCCACTTATTTTGCTGAAGTATTTGCAAAAGCATTCAATGCCATTAATAATGGCAAAACTTTAGAAGAAGTTGGGGACCCTGAAATTTCCATTCAGGTTAAAAATCCACTCAGGCCTTTGGTAAGTAATAACATAATTGAGGGGCAAATTATATTTATCGACAATTTTGAAAACGTGATTGTCAATATCCATAAAGAAGAATTTGAAGAACAGCGTAAAGGCCGTAGTTTTAAAATTATTTTTAAAAGAGATGAAGTAATTGAAAAGATCAGTGAAACCTATGCCGATGTTCATGAAGGTGAAAAACTGGCTTTATTCAACTCAGCTGGCTATCTCGAAATTGCTATCAATAAAGGAAACGCTGCCGGATTATTGGGACTACAAGGCTTCTCCGAAAAGCAACAGCAACAAAGCCATCATATGAATAGTCGTTTGTTTTATCAAACAGTAAAAATTCATTTCGAATAATCCCTTTACTTTCTAATTATTTAAGCAAGTTTTTCCCCATTTATCATTTACTATCCAACAAAGCACTTAATCTTAGTAACTTTATTAATAAAACAAATTAGTTATGCAAAGAATATTAACACTTGTCATCTTACTTTTCAGTATTCCAATTGTAAGTATAGCTCAAGTAAAAATGCCTGCACCTTCTCCTACTCAAACTTTAAAGCAGGACTTTGGCCTTTCCTCAATTGAATTGACATATTCTAGGCCTTCTGCTAAGGATAGAAAGATATTTGGAGACTTGGTGCCTTATAATAAAGTTTGGCGTACTGGTGCCAATGCCGCTACAAAAATTATTTTTAAAGATGCAGTAGAATTGGGTGGCAAAAAAGTAGATACTGGTACTTATGTTTTGTACAGTATTCCAGGGGTTGATTCCTGGGAGATCATCATTAACAAAGGACTTTCCAATTGGGGAACAGATGGTTATAAAGAATCGGAAGATGTTGCAAGGTTTAAAGTATCTCCTATGAAATTAAAAAACAGGGCCGAAACTTTTACCATGCAATTTTCAAACATCATGGCAGAAAGCTGCAACCTTGACATAATGTGGGATAAGACAATCGTTAGCATTCCTGTAACAGTAAATATAAAAGATAAAGTAAGAGCTCAACTTAATGCCGCTTTACAAACTGATAAGAAGCCTTATTGGCAAGCAGCTCAGTTTTTTTATGAGTACGATAAAAATTTACCAAAAGCACTTGAGTATGTAACTAAAGCTACGGAAGCAAATGACAAAGCCTTTTGGATATTCATATACAAAGCAAAGATTCAACATGACATGGGTGACAATGCAGGTGCCATGGAAAGTTCTAAAAAATCACTTGACTTAGCTAAGGCTGCAAAGAATGATGATTATATAAAAATGAATATGGATTTACAGAAAAAATTGAAATAGTCTTACAATCAAAGTTTTAATATTTACAAAAGCGATGCATTACTGCATCGCTTTTTGTTTATGAAAAATTTGAAAAAGCATGGCAAAGAAAATTACCAGGATTGCGCCAATGGCATTTAACCAAAGAAAGGAAACAATGTTTTGCTGATAAATAAATACAATCAATATTTCTGAAATGATCGCTGAATAAAACACAGCGTGTCCTTTAATATACTTAATCCCAAAAGCTACCAGGAAGATACCCAGGATTACTCCATAGAAAAGTGAACCAAGGATATTGACTGCTTCAATTAAACTGTTACCAATGTTTTGGGCAAACATGGCAATAATAATACAAAACACCCCCCAACCAAATGTGTACCATTGCGAAACCCTGTAATCCTTAATTTCAGTTTCTTCTTTTACAAAAAACTTTTTATGAAAATCAATTACTGTACATGCTGCCAAGGAATTTAATGCTGCCGCAATACTACCCCAGCTGGCTAAAAATATGATGGCAATAATTAGCCCTATTAGTCCCTGGGGCAGGTAATCCATCACAAATCGAAGGAAGATATAGTTATTATCGTTTGTATCTTGCCCTGGTAGGGCTTTTTGCAAAACCTCTTTGTATTCGGCTCTTAATGACTTAGTTTCCTTAATAGCATTTGTATTTATTGCAACAGTATACTTTCCTTCAAGCACATTTAATTGATCCTTGTACACAGTTTCTTTTGCGATGCTTACTTTAGCCTGATCAAAATAAATGGGCGCTTTGTGAAACTGATAAAACGAAAATATCAATATGCCTAGCAACAAAATAAAAAACTGCATAGGCACTTTCACCAATCCATTCATTAACAAACCTCTTCTGCTTTCTTTTACATCTTTAGCGGTAAGATACCTCCCCACCTGGCTATGATCGGTTCCAAAATAACTTAGTGACAGAAAAAATCCACCAATCAATCCACTCCAAATATTGTATTTGTCTTTCCAATCAAATCCGTTTTCGGTAAAGCCAGTGGTAATGATATTCATCTTACCCATCTCTCCACTTTTTTGCAAAGCACCAACAAACCCAATGGCATCCGGCAATAAATTAACCGCCATATATCCCACCAAAAACAAAGCAATAAACACAATAATCATTTGCAGCTTTTGGGTATGTGCCACCGCTTTTGCACCTCCACTCATTGTATAAATTATCAACAACCCACCCATCACTAAGTTGGTGTAATAAATATTCCAGCCCATTAAAGAGCTTAAAACAATGGAAGGTGCATAAATACTGATACCAGTACTTAGGCCCCTTGAAACCAAAAATAAAAAGGAAGTGAGTGTTCTGGTTTTTAGGTCGAAACGGTTCTCCAAAAATTCATACGCCGTATATACTTTCAACCGACTGTAAACTGGAACAAAGAATATACTGATGATAATCATTGCGAAAGGCAAACCAAAATAATATTGAACAAACCGCATTCCATCACTATAAGCTTGTCCGGGACCAGTTAAAAAAGTTATGGCACTGGCCTGTGTACCCATAATGCTTAACAACACCAAATACCATGGCAACGACCGATTACTTAAAAAATAACCCTCCAGATTTTTAGTGGTTCGGCTTTTATAAATACCATAAATAATAATTCCACTTAGTGTAAAACACAATATGGCCCAGTCTATACTACTCATGAAAATGACTTGGTTATCAAATAATAAATAATGATTTGTAATACCAGGAACAGCAATACTGCCAGGTACCATTTATTCCAATATGATTTTTCGTTTTTCATTTATTTAGTTTCACTGAAATACCCAAACGGTAACCCAATTTATTTTACGTATTTACTTCTGTTGTTAGCTATTAAGTTGGCAAACAGGCGATAGGCACCCGGCACAGCTGCAGGTAATTCTCTAAAGAAAACCAAACCTGAATATACAAATCTTCCTTTACCATAATTGGCAATAATTAAACTACCATCATGCTCTTTTTCACCAGGATCTTTCATGCTAAAGATTTTCTTAAACGCTGTGTCAGTTGTTTCCGCATGATAAATACTACGCTCCTGAACCCAACCTTTAAAATCGTTTTGAGTTAATTTATTAGGATGATTCACTGCTGGATGATTGGGTAATAGAAAATTAACCGTAGCATCATTATCAGTAATTCTATTACGTGTAATATTAAATGGATAGGGCGATATTTTTGCCTTCACCGGACCAAATTGATTACTGGTATTGTATTGAACCATTAAAACGCCTCCTTCACTTACATACTGCATTAGTTCGTCGTAAACATTATTCATCCAATCGTTCGTATTGTATGCTCTAACCCCGGTAACAATAGCATCTAGCTGTTTTAAATTAGCAGCTGTAATATCTTGCTCTTTAAGTGTTACTACTTTATATCCCATTTGCAGTAATGCATCTGGTATTTTATCACCTGCTCCGGGAATATACCCCACAAAATTCCCTTCTATTCTTAAATCTATTTTAGAAATTTTGGCTGTAGCATCATGAAAATAAACGATAGATGGAATATGATCGTACTCTATGGCTTTTTTATACTGATTGAAAACCGCATCTCCATCAGTAGCCTGCAATTTTATTTCTTCTATATAATCCTCATCAACTCCATTTACAATAAATACTGATGATTCTGTTTTTTTACTTTGACTAACATTATTGTAATAAACAAACGGATTACTAGAATTGGTTATTCTTGAAGTGCTTTGTTTTTGCACATTATATTTTATTGAGTCAGTAATATTTGACTTGATCTGGGTTTTTATTTCAACTGGTTTTTTATTGATAGCTAAAAACACATTGCCATCATAATTCAATTCCAATTTTGGCAAGATGGAAACTGGCTGATACAATTCCCCTTTCACTGGATCGGTAAATTTATAGCGAATAGGTTTTACAAATTTAAACTCAGTTCCTTCAATCATTGCAGAAAAAACAACTGATATTGGATCAGATTCTCCTTTACCTACTTGCAGTTGATCAGTAACATTAAAACTCCCTTCATTCATGGGATTTTGCAACCAATAGGGTTGTGTAGGTTTAGTAGTTGGATGGATAAACATGCTGTAATTTTTTACCGCATTATCATTCTTCTTTAGCTGATCAAAAATTAAATAAGTATTATCAATAAAAACATCGGCACTCAAAATATTTGCCCCAGTTCTATTATTCACAACTAAGTTTACTTTCATGGAGTCGCCCTGCACAGCAAACTGACTTTTTGTAGTTGCTTCCATAAATAATCCGCTGCTACTTTCAATTAAATCAGTTAAGGATTTTAACTTTTGTGTTCTCCAATATTCATCTTTAACTAACTCAACTTTTTTATACAATTTAGTTAGCGCTAATAAAGATTTATGAGGTTGCTCTACATTAAAATTGCTGATAATCTGGTTTACCTGATTGGTTATTCCAGCTTCATTAATCCTGTTCCAACTCACCGCAATATCATCAAATAAATCAATAACAGGGGCTGTACCTTTAATGGTTTTAAAATATTCCATTATCGTTCCTCTTTGAGAAGGAACTCCAAACCCCTGACTCTTATGTTGACTACGACTTGCTGCTGCAATTTCGCCATAACTTTTACCAAGGATGGGGTTATAATCTCCACAGTCCATTTTAAACTGATCTTCACGCTGGGTATTAGTTCCCCCAAAATTAAAACTATTCCAAAGCAATCTTTTGGCCTGCCAAACTGTAACTCCATGTTTTAATTGTTCAGGAAATCTGCTTGGGTCAGCTGCTGCATCAAAGGCTTCTACGGCTATAATGCCTGAAGCGGTATGATGCCCGTGCCCTCCTTCGCCAGTAGTAGGAAAACGAGTAATAATCACATCAGGCTTAAATTTCCTTATTACCCACACAACATCGCTCAATACTTTTTCGTGATTCCACATTTTAAAGGTTTCTTCCGGACTTTTACTGTATCCAAAATCAAAAGCAGTAGTAAAGAATTGTTCAGCTCCATCAATTCGTCTTGCTGCAAGCAATTCCTGTGTGCGGATTAATCCAAGATCTACCCCTTGTTCATCACCAATTAAATTTTGCCCACCATCACCTCTCGTCATACTTAAATAACCGGTGCGATACAATTTTTCATTAGCCAAATAACTCAACAACCTTGTATTCTCATCATCGGGATGTGCAGCAACATATAACACAGAACCCAAAATATTGAGCTTTTTTAGTTGCAATAAAACTTCAGATGAAGTGTATGATTTAGGAGCCTGAGCAAAGGCAATTAAAAAAGAAAGATTAAAAATTAAAAATGCGGTGAGCCATTTCTTTACCATAATATTTATTTTGAACATTAAATTATTGACCTACTAAAAACACAGCATTCGCCAACAACATCTTTCCATTTTCCCAAAAATTGCGAAATACTGGATCGTCGGCAAAAATTATGACCGACCCGTTTCCTAAGGGCTTTACCCCTATTACTGTACCATCCTTTATCTTTTGTATGGTTTTACTACCTACAAATCCTGCGGCTTGTGTTTCCTTTTTAATTACGCCCACATTCCAGCCTTCACTCATGAACTCAAATAAATCACCACCCAATTTCAATGAAAAATAGTCTTTCCCATATCCAAATGCCAGGGGATGTGAATCATCCATTTCTACTTTATAAATAGCACCTGAGATACTGTTTACAATTTCATCTCTTTCCCTGTTTTCATACCTTTTCAAGTCGGCATAAATATCTCCATCTTTTTTATCGCCTTTTTTATCATCCTTGTCATCCTTATCATCTTTTTTAAGTTTAATACCCCAATCTACTTTAGCAACCTGCACCGCTGCATTATCCAGGGCAATTATTTTACCTCCCTGCTGTACCCACATTTTTATGTCTGCAGCCGACTCTTTATCTTTTAAAAACTTATAGCCTCCATCAGGTAATATCAGCACATCCATATTTTTTAATTGACTGCTGCTCACTGTTTCGGCATTTAAAAGGCTGATAGGATAATTCAATTGTTGATCAAACAAATGCCAAACTTCACCGGCAGCATTAGCATTAATTCCATTACCAGTTAACAAAGCCACTCTTGGCTTTTTTAACAACTGAACTTTCTCGCTACCAAAATCAAACCCTGCTTCCATAAACCCTCCACTCACCTCAGTAACAGATGCATTGTAGGCAACTGCCATATCCACAAACTGAGTCATCTTTGTTTCATTCCCCTTTTTCAAAACAATTAGCGTTCCTTTTGAAAAAGTCTTTTTATTAAAAACAAAATCTTTCTCAGCCAATCTTACTTTTATACCAGCATTTAAAATAGTAGTTAAAAACTTTACATCGGCAAATGAATTGTATTTAATCAAATAACCGTAAGCTGATGTAGAAATTGCACTCTCATTTTTAGCTTGCTGGTAATTACTTAATACCATTTTTTCTTTTACAGCATAGGATTGTAACCCATACACATAAGGTAAACTCCAGGCTGTAATATCATAAGTAACCGAGTCACTTAATTTTGACTTAGGTTCAAAAAGTACTTTTACCAAAGCAGATTTTGGTTGATAGGCACTTACAGCTAAACTATTAGCTGCGGCAAAAGTTTCATCTTTTCCTGTAAAGTAATTGTATCCTTTTAAGCCAAGTCCATCAGCACTGCCATAAACAATACCATTGGCATCAAAGAATTTTTGCACCGCATTTCTTTTCCCAACATTATTTTCGGTGATGATATAAGTTTTATAGGGGCCAATTCCAGTTGTATTGGCATCATCAAAATATTTTTTAAACTCTTGTAATAATTTATTGGCGTTGCCAGATGCAATTTCAATAGTGCTCATACTAGTGGTGAAATGATGGGCAATCCTGTCATATAAAGTAAGGGTATCGCCATCATTAGTCATTACGGCTAATCCACCCTGGCTATGCCCTGCTTGCTCATAAGTCATACCTATTGCTCCATTATAAGTAGGATATGTATCGCCATAGGCTGGATAAAACAAATCAAAAACTTCCTTGGTGAAATACAACCAGCCATTGGCATCAAAATATTTAGCATGATTGCGACCAATCGTATTTTGAAACTGGCGTTGCCATGGCGTAATTACTTCATGCAAAGGCTCGGCAG
This sequence comes from uncultured Chitinophagaceae bacterium, assembly GCA_947085175.1. GTDB lineage: Bacteria > Bacteroidota > Bacteroidia > Chitinophagales > Chitinophagaceae > Ferruginibacter. The sequence goes on along the minus strand of CAMTVJ010000004.1, from coordinate 201,361 downwards.
CCGGAGCAAAAAAGTAAGGATTATTAATGCCTTGCTCATGAAAATCGCAATGAATTTGTGGCATCCACTCATTGTATTTTTTTATTCGCCCCTGTGTTTCAACCTGGGTTTGCCAGGCCCAATCACGGTTTAAATCAAAATTATAATGGTTCAATCTACCTCCGGGCCAAGGCTCTCTATGTTCCCTGCTTACCACATTTACATCTGAATTTTTTCCTTGCATTTGTGTGTACCAGTGTACATATCTGTCTCTCCCATCTGGGTTTAAACAAGGATCAATAATCACTACCACATTTTTTAACCACTCTTTTGTTTGGTGATTGGAAGGGTTAAGTAATTCAAACAAAGTCTTCATTGACACTTCGGACGAACTGGCCTCATTGCCATGCACATTATAGCTTAGCCAAACGATTGTGGGAGCATTAATATCTGCAGGTTTATCTTTTAATATCCCTGTAAGTCTTAAATTATTTTTACGGATTTCCTCAAGCCTAGCCATATTTTCTGTTGTAGAAACATAGGCTAGTAACAATTCTTTGCCTTCATTGGTTTCGCCATATTTCTCCAATTTCATCATCTGCGGCATAACCAATGCTGCCTGATTGAAATAATTAACAATCTTATAATGCGGTGTAAACTTTTGTCCCAAAGGATAACCCAAAAAAGCATCAGGCGATTTTAACTGAGCATTAGCTATCCCTGCAAAAAGTAAAAAAGCAATAATTAGCAGTGTATTTTTCATTGTAAATTTTTAAAAATATTCTGTGAAAATAAAGAAAGCAGATGACTTAGGCATTCCACTTATCCTTAATGTTAACATAAGAAATTTTAATAGAACGAAAATCGAACATTCCTTTCTCATTTTTGAGTCTAATAAAGTAAATTGAGCAAAAGAAACAGTATGCAATTTTTCAAACTATTGTTGGCAGGTATCTTATTGAATTCAATTTTTAATACTTCCCAAGCTCAGCTCCCCAAAAACATAGCATTTACATACGCTATTCAAAAATATATTGAATGTAAAAATGGTTCGGTGGTATCGGCACATCCTTTGGCAAGTATGGTGGGGGTTGAGATTCTTAAACAGGGTGGTAATGCTGTGGATGCAGCTATAGCTACGCAACTTGCTTTAGCCGTAGTATACCCTGGTGCCGGTAATATAGGTGGTGGTGGATTTATGATTGCTCATCTTAAAAACTTACACAAACCCAATAGCAAAGGAAAAAATATAGCTTTAGATTATAGAGAGAAAGCCCCGGGAAAAGCAAGTAGGGATATGTACCTTGATGAAAAAGGGAATCCTCAATTGAATTTATCGCAAGATGGGCATTTAGCTGCTGGGGTACCAGGAACAGTAGCAGGCTTATTTGCCAGTATGAAATATGCCAAACTACCTTTTGCCAAATTAATTCAACCTGCCATTGATTTAGCTGAGTTTGGATTTGTAATTACCCTCGATCAAGCTTCTTCCTTTAATTATACTAAAAAAGAATTTGTTGCACTCAATACTTCCCCAGTTGCCTATGTAAAAGAAAATCCATGGAAAGCAGGCGATACACTTTTTCAAAAAGAGCTGGCCAATACCTTAAAAAGAATCAGGGATTTGGGCAAAAAAGGCTTTTATGAAGGTGAAACTGCCAAACTGATTGTGGCCGAAATGAACAAAGGAAAAGGAATCATTAGCTTGGAAGATTTAAAAAACTACGAGGCTAAGGAAAGAGAAGTTATTGACTTTATGTACAAAGGCTATCAAGTGATAACCATGCCATTACCCAGTAGTGGTGGTATTATATTACAGCAAATGATGAGGATGATTGAAGATAAAGATATTGCTATTATGCAATTTCAAACGGCTGCTTCTGTTCAGTTAATGACCGAAGTAGAAAGACGGGCTTATGCCGACAGAGCCGAATTTTTAGGTGACCCCGATTTTGTGAAAGTGCCGGTAAAAAAGATGTTGAGTCATGACTATTTAAATGAAAGAATGAAAGATTTTACCCCTGGGAAAGCAAGCAACAGCAAAACTATTAAGGCTGGAAATATTCCTGAAAGTGAAGAAACAACCCATTTGAGTGTAATAGATGCAGCAGGCAATGCCGTTTCAGTTACTACCACTTTAAATGGTGGATATGGTAGCCGTACGGTGGTATCAGGAGCTGGCTTTTTATTAAATAATGAGATGGACGACTTTAGTGTTAAACCAGGAGTACCCAATATGTATGGTGCATTGGGTAACGAAAAAAATGCCATCGCTCCAGGTAAACGAATGCTGAGTAGTATGACGCCTACCTTAGTTTTAAAAGATGGTAATCCCTATTTAGTAGTAGGTACTCCAGGTGGTACAACAATTCCTACAAGCGTATTTCAAACCCTGGTAAATGTTTTAGAGTTTAACATGAGTGCCGAAGATGCAGTGAACAAACCAAAATTTCATCACCAGTGGTTGCCCGACCTGATTTCTGTGGAAAGAGATTTTCCTGCATCGGTCAAAGCCGAACTGGAAGCAATGGGATATAAAGTAAACCCTAGAAGTAATATTGGAAGAACGGAACTGATTCTTATTATGAATAAAAAAATAATGACCATAGCCGATAAAAGAGGTGATGATGATGCAAGAGGATATTAAGTATTAATAAAACCAATCAAAATGACAGTAGGAAATACATTTCTTAACTCAGCTATTAACCGACTTACCTATTATAAGGAACTGGGTGAAAAAGCTTTTGATCAATTAAAGGACAGAGATTTTCATTTTCAACCCAACCCAGAAAACAACAGTATAGCCATCATTATAAATCATATGGCTGGTAATATGCTCAGCCGGTGGACTGATTTTTTAACCACTGACGGGGAAAAGGATTGGCGCCAAAGAGATACTGAGTTTGAAATTCAAAATCAATCTCGTGAAGAAATGATGGCTTATTGGCAAAAGGGATGGGCTTGTTTTTTAGGTACATTGCAATCCTTAACTGAAGAAGACCTTTTAAAAATTATTTATATCAGATGCGAAGGACTCTCTGCTATTGATGCCATTAACAGGCAGATGGCACATTATCCCTATCATGTAGGTCAAATCATTTTCATCGCCAAAATTATTAAAGACAATGACTGGCAAAGCCTTTCAATTCCAAAAGGGAAATCCAATGAGTTTAACAAAAAAATGAAGCCTTAAAAAAACGCAACTGCTTATTTATAAAATTCATGTAAATTTTGGTATCGTATTTGTCTATACACTCCGATTAACTATTTTTACAACTAATACATAACCCTGCAAAGAATTCTGAACATACTAAAATGGTTTTCACTTACACTGCTTTTTTGGCTGTTGTTTGTATTGCTATTCCTGTATGTTTATCCAGCCTCTTCATTATTGTTCATATTATTAATACTCGGATTAGCCACGGCTTGGTCATTTGTTTTTAAAAAACACAAACATAGGATAGGCTTTTTTCTAACATTGATATTCTTTGTTGTGTTCACTTGGGGTTTATTACATGTAAACTCGGTTCAAAACTGGTTGGTTAAAAAAGCTACAACTGTTCTGTCTCAAAACCTTAATACCAAAGTAGAAGTAAACCATGTTGATTTTACTTTGTTCAATAAAATTCTTTTTAAAGGAGTTTTAGTAGAAGACAGAAATAAAGACACGCTGCTTTATGCCGGAATACTTAAGGTTAATCTTACGGATTGGTTTTTCCTCAACAATAAAATAAATATTTCTCATGCTGGCCTTATAGATGCAGTGATAAATATGAACCGGACCGATTCTATTTGGAATTATCAGTTCCTGATTGATTACTTTTCTGTTCCAAAGTCAGCAAAACCTAGCAACAAAAACAACATAGCCCTTGACTTAAAAGAATTAGAATTAAACAATATCAGGTTTAATTATAAAGACAAATGGGTTGGTCAAAATATGACTGGTACATTAAAAAAGCTTGACCTATTGGCAGATGTTATTGATTTAAATAAAAAAATTGTTGCTATAAATAATATATCGATCGTAGAACCTCTATTCTCGATTAATGATTACACCGGAAACCGGCCAATTCCCAATCAAATAATAAAACTTCTCTCCAAAGGATTGAATGAGGAAAAGGGTAAAGAAATTACAACTGGTTGGCAATTATCGGCAAAAACTATTTCAATAAAAGATGGAACATTTATTAATGAACAGGCAACAGAACGACTTGCTTTTACTCACCATTTTGATGGACAACATTTTCAGTTTGGAAAAATAAATGCTGATATAAAGAATGTAAACCTAGCCAACGATTCGCTCACAAATGAAATTAGTTTATCTACAATAGAAAAAAGTGGATTTGAAGTTAAAAAGCTACAATCCCGTATGCTGGTAACATCTGAAATGATGGAATTTAATGATTTAGAAATAATTACTCCTAAAAGCAGACTGGGTAATTACTATTCTATGCGGTTTAAAGATTTTAATGCCGATATGAGCAGGTTCATGCAACGGGTAAAACTGGAAGGCCATTTTGCAGACAGCAAAATTCATAGTGATGATATTGCTTACTTTGCCCCCGAGCTTAAACCCTGGAACAGGTTATTTACTTTTTCGGGAAAAGCAAAGGGCACCATCGATAATTTATCGGCTACCAAAATGATATTAAAAAGTGGCAACACCACTGTTGACGGTGATATTACATTAAAAGGATTGCCTGACATCTGGACTACCTTTATCGATTTTAAGTCAAATAATTCAAGTACAAATTATAACGACTTAGTTATCCTTGTTCCTACCTTAAAAACAGTAGGACAATCGCAATTAAGGCAATTAGGAAACATTAGATTTAAAGGTAACTTTACAGGTTTCCTTAATGACTTTGTAACCTATGGTAATGTTTCTACAAATCTTGGCAACCTCAATGCCGACCTAAATATGAAATTGCCAACAGGCAAAACCCCAACTTATTCTGGCAAAATATCTTCCAATGGATTTCAATTAGGGAAACTTTTAAACAAATATCAGCTTGGTAAAATTTCGCTTGATGGAAAAGTAAAAGGAAGTGGTTTTAATAGTAAAGATCTTAATACTTCTTTCGATGGCAAAATTCACTTACTGGAATTTGCCAATTACTCATATCAAAACATAACTGCAAAAGGTAATTTTGTAAAAAACTTATTTACTGGCCAATTGGATATTGATGACCCTAATTTAAAAATTGAAAACCTGAATGGAGCAATTAGCTTGGCAGGTGAAAAAACTAGTTTTAATTTTGATGCTTTTTTGAAATACGCCAATTTGCAAAAATTGAATTTAACTAAAGATGAGTTTAATTTTTCGGGTAGATTAAAATTTGATTTTGTTGGCTCAAACATCGATAACTTTTTAGGATCGGCAAAAGTGTTTGATGCAAATTTATTACAAGGGAGCAAAAGATTATCTTTTGATTCATTAGCCATTTACTCCGAGCAGTATGAAGAGAATAAAATACTTCGCTTTCAATCTAATGAAGTAGAAGGGAACCTTACAGGTAAATTTCAAATACTTGAATTACCAGATGCTTTTAAAGTTTTCTTAAACAGATACTACCCTGCTTATGTACCTAAATCAACCAGAAACATCAGCGATCAGGATTTTACTTTCAGGATAAAAACTAATCAGGTGGATGATTATATACATCTGTTGGATAAAAAATTAAGTGGATTTAATAATTCGGAGTTTTCAGGTAATTTGAAATTAGCAAAAAACGAATTGAACATAACCGCCTCTGTGCCTGAATTCAGCTACGACGGAAGAATATTTCAGAATATCAGTTTAACAGGAAAAGGTAATCTTGAAGAATTAAAAACAGAAGTAACTGTTTTTAATATCATTTTAACAGATAGCATTCAACTCCCAAAAACCAAATTGGTTTTTACTTCAAAGAATGATTTTACCGACCTACAATTAACTACCAGTGCCAGTAATACATTAAGCGAAGCCCAATTGAATGCACAGGTACAAACACTTACTGATGGTGTAAAAATAAACTTCTCTCCTTCTTCTTTTATATTCAACGACAAGAAATGGAATTTAGCAAAAAATGGACACCTTACTTTAAGAAGGAATTTAATAGAGGCTGAAGATGTAAAATTTAGTTCGGGTAATCAAGAGATTGTTATTAACACCGAATTGGATGAATTATTAGATCATACCAATATTGTTGCTAACCTTAAAAAAGTAATCATTAACGATTTTGTTCCGTTTATACTTACCGATCCTAGGCTTGAAGGTGAATTAACAGGTACACTTAAATTAATAGACCCATTTGGAAAACAGCTTATTGAATATGATGCTTATGTAGATGATTTTAGATTCGAAAACAAAGCCATTGGTAAATTAAATGTAAAGGGCAATGTAAATTTAACATCGGGATTAATTAAACTTAAGGCTGATGCCAATGGAGAATTGTTCAAATTTAATATTGATGGAAGTTACAATTATAAGGATACGACTCAAAGCCAAATGGATATCGCTTTCATTGCAGAGAAATTTGATATTAGTTTATTGGATAAATATTTGGGCGATGTTTTTAGCAATATGACTGGTGTTGTACAAAGTAATTTAAAACTATCAGGTGGCAATGACCATCGTTATATTACAGGCTCAGTAACGATTCCAAAAGGCTCTTTGGTTGTAAAGTACACACAATGTAAATACAGTTTTAATAATGAAATCATCCAGTTCAATCCCGATGAAATTGACTTGGGAACCCTTCGATTAATTGATACATTAAATAATACAGGAACCGCTTCGGGTAAAATGCATCATAATTTTTTCAATGATTTTTCTTTTGATAACCTTCGGTTTGAAACTGGCAAAATGTTGTTGCTAAATACCACTAAAAAAGACAATAGCCAGTTTTATGGCAAAGTAATTGGCCAAGCTTTTATGAAACTTACTGGGCCAATTACTGATATGAAAATTGATATTACTGGTCAACCTTCCTCTGTAGACAGTAGCCACATATATATACCAACTGGTAGCAGCAAGGAAATTGGTAAGATTGATTATATACAATTTATTGAGTACGGAACTAAAATGGAAGATGAGTTTAAAAGTCGTAGAGAAACCAACTTTTTCCTCAATATGAATTTAGCTGCCAATCCGGCTTGTCAAATTGATGTGATATTGGATGAGGCATTAGGCGATATTATTAAAGGAAAAGGCACTGGGCAATTAAATATTCAAGTGGGTACAAGAGAGCCGTTAACTATGCGAGGGCATTTTGATATTAAGGAAGGGGAATACACTTTTAATTTTCAAACCTTTCTTAAAAAATACTTTACCATCAAACAGGGTTCAATTGTTTGGAATGGAGATCCTTATTTGGCTCGAATAAATATTGATGCAGAATATTTAGCAAAAAATATTGACCTAAGAAGCATCTCCTCTTCTTTTAAACAAAAAAGCGATATCACTATTGTTTCGCATTTAACAGGTGTATTAAACAAGCCCGAAGTAAGCTTTGACTTTGTTTTACCCGAAAATGTAGAAAGGGATTTTATTGCAATGAAAAAACTAGAAGATATCAAAAATGATAAAAATGAAATGTTGAAACAAGTAGCTTCTTTGCTTTTGTTAAATACTTTCATTTCCGAAAATGAAGGTTTTTTGAATAGTGATAATACATTGGCATTAGCAGCAAACAGTATTGGTCAGCTTTTATCAAGTGCACTAACTTCAACATTCAGTAAATTTTTACAAAAAGCTTTAAATGACAATACCATTACCTCTTATTTTGATGTAAACTCAAGTTTGGATTTAAGGAACAGCACTTCGCAATTACAAGGAGCTGTAAAATTAGGAATCACAAAAAGCTATTTTAATAATAAACTCATTGTTTCTTTAGGCGGAAACCTTGATTATAATAATCCCTACTTGGCCACCTCTAATTTATTACTAACACCAGATTTTACAGCAGAATGGTTATTAAGTAAAGATGGAAAATTAAGAATAGTTGGCTTTAGAAGAACCAACCTTGATTTTACTTTGGGGCAAAGAAACCGACAAGGTATTAGTTTAAGTTACCGTAGTGATTTTGACAAATTCTCGGAATTGTTTGCACCCAATGAAGAAAAAAGAAAAATTAGATTGGCTAAAAAAGGTATGGATTAATGTCCATTTAAAATTTCGTGCCCTAATTTATCTCTTTTGGTTTTTAAATATTTTTCGTTGTGGGGGTTCGACTTTATTTCAATTTGAATATTTTCCACTACTTCTAAACCGTATCCAAGTAATCCGGCCCGTTTACGAGGGTTGTTACTCAACAATTTCATTTTACTAATACCCATATGTCTTAAAATCTGTGCCCCTATTCCATAGTCTCTTTCATCCATATCAAACCCTAACTCCAGGTTGGCTTCAACTGTATCCATTCCTTCTTCCTGTAATTTATAGGCTTTTAATTTATTCACCAGTCCAATTCCTCTTCCTTCCTGGTTCATATACAGTACTAGTCCTTTTCCTTCAATTTCAATCATTTGCATAGCTTGATGTAGTTGATCGCCACAATCACACCGTAAAGAACCCAGAATATCACCCGTCATACAACTACTATGCACCCTTACCAAAACTGGTTCATCACTTGTCCATTCTCCCTTTTTTAATGCCAAATGAATTTCTCCGGTATTAATTTGTTCAAATGCCACCAATTCAAAATCTCCAAATTTTGTAGGCAATTGTACTCTTATTTCTTCTTTTATAAGGCTTTCCTTATTTAATTTGAATTCAATTAAGTCTTTAATTGACACGAGCTTCAAATCAAATTTCTTGGCAATTTCTCTCAATTGAGGCAATCTGGCCATAGTACCATCTTCATTCATAATCTCTACTAATGCACCTGCAGGAGCAAAACCTGCCAATTGTGCAAAGTCGATAGTGGCTTCGGTATGACCGGCCCTACGCAAAACACCTCCTTTCTTAGCTTTTAGTGGAAAAATATGCCCCGGCCTCCCTAAATCTTCTGCTTTAGTTTTAGGATTAATTAAAGCTTGAATGGTTTTGGCTCTATCAAGTGCCGAGATCCCAGTTGTGCAGCCTTGGCCAATTAAGTCTACACTTATTGTAAAAGCAGTTTCATGCAAGGAAGTATTATTGGTAACCATCGGTTGTAAATCCAATTCGTTACATCTTTCTTCTGTAATGGCGGCACATATTAACCCCCTGCCATTTTTGCTCATAAAATTGATGGCTTCTGCAGTTACATTTTCAGCAGCTGTAACAAAATCACCTTCATTTTCTCTATCCTCATCATCAACAACAATAATCATTTTCCCGTTTCTGATATCTTCAATGGCACTTTCTATACTATCTAACATAATTTGGGTTTAATAAGCTGCAAAGTTAGTGTGTTTTAAAAGTTTTCAATTTTCGTAATTGGTAAAACTTAAATGGGATATTTTAAAAAAATAAAAGCTGGTATTTTAAAATATTACCCCATTAAGTAATTATAGTAAAATATCATATATAGAAAATGATTTTAAGCTTTAGTTAAATCAATTTTGTAGTATGCCTATGATTAATTAATTTACTTTTTAAGAAGTAACCAATTACTAGATATAATTGCCTAATAATTTGTTAATAAAAGTTGATAGATTTCAACTTTTATTTAGTTTCTTTGCCACCGTAAAACAATCATATTATGAGAATGAACAAAATTGTACGTTTATTTACGTTACTCTTAATTTTCCCTTTTGCCTTAAGTGCACAGGTTACAACCTCTGAAATTAGTGGATATGTAAAGGGAGCCAAAGGCGAAAATTTAGATGGTGCAACTATTAGAGTTGTAAACAATCTAAATGGTGCGGTTAAAATGTCTAAAACAGACAAAACCGGACGTTATTTTATTCCAAACTTAGATGCAGGCGGTCCTTATACCGTTACAGCAAGTTTTGTAGGATTAACTATCCCAGAAAAAACTGGTGTTATTCTACAACTTGGTAATACTGAGGTTTTGGATTTTGCAGCTGTAACTCAATCCAATCTATTGGAAGAAGTTGTAATTAGCAGCCAAGTATCTCGTACTATAAAAACTGGTACTTCAAGCAACTTTAATCAAAGAGTGATTAACAGTATGCCAAATATCAACCGTAGCATTACCAACCTTGCTAATTTAACTCCACAAGCTGGTGGAAATAATTCATTTGGTGGAAGAGATGGCCGTATGAATAATATCCAAATTGATGGAGCTAGCTTCAATAACAATTTTGGTTTAAGTAGCAGTCCATTACCTGGAGGTGCTATTCAGCCAATTTCAATTGATGCGATTGATGAAATTTCTGTAAACATTGCTCCTTTTGACGTTCGTCAAGCTAATTTTACTGGTGCTGGTATTAATGCTACCACTAAAAAAGGTACTAACAAATTCAGAGGTTCTGTTTATGGATTTTACAGAAACGAAGGCTTTTTGGGAAGAGAAGCTGTAGGTCAAAAAGTTCCTACAGTAGTAGAATCTTCATCTAAAATTAAAGGTGCTTTAATTGGTGGTCCAATTATCAAAAATAAATTATTCTTCTTTGTAAGTGGAGAAACGGTTGATGTAGATGTACCAGGTGTACAGTGGAAAGCTAGACGTGGTGCTGCTACAACAGACCCGAATGAATCAAGAACTCAAGCTACTGATTTAGATGCAGTAAGTACTTACCTTAAATCAAGGTATGGTTATGAAACAGGTCCATATGAGAATCTTGGTAATTTCTTAACTACTAATAGGAAGATTTTAGGAAGATTAGACTGGATTATCAATAGCAAGCATTCAGCTTCTGTTAGATATAACTATTCAAAAACTGAAGACGATCAGTTATTGAATGGAAATAGTGCTCCCAATCCAAGAGCTGCAAGTAACAGATGGAGTGTAAATAGTATGAGTTATGAGAATTCGAACTATGCTAATACCAATGTACTTTCTTCTTATGCTTTTGAATTTAAGAGTAATTTCAACTCACGCTTATCTAACCAATTCATTGCTACTTATACAGAAGCTAATGATCCTAAAAGAAGCAGCAAATCTTCTGATTTCCCTTTCATAGATATTTGGAATGGTGGGGATAATTATATAAGTGCAGGTTATGAACTTTTTAGTTTTGGAAATGAAGTTCAAAACAATACCTTAACCATTAATAATAATGTTACTTACAATACTGGTAAACATGTTATCACTGCAGGTGCTGCTTACGAAAACATTTATGTAAAGAATCAGTTCTTGCGCTACGGTACAAGTTATTACCGTTTTGCTTCTGTATCTGATTTCTTAACTAACCAAGCTCCTACTGCTTTTGGATTAACTTATCCATATGCAGGACAAAAGCCTTTTGTTGAATTAGATTTTGGTCAGGCAAGTTTATACTTCCAGGATGAAATTAAATTTAATGAGAAGTTTAAATTAACATTAGGTTTAAGAGCTGACAGACCATTGTTTCAGAACAATTTAACTAACAACCCTGCTATTTCTGCTTTAACTTTTGCAGACTTAAATGGCAAACCACTTAATTTAGATGTTAGCAAATGGCCTAAAGAAAGAACTTATATCAGCCCTCGTATTGGATTTAACTGGGATGTAAATGGCACAAAAGATTTCATTGTTAGAGGTGGATTTGGTGTATTTACTGGTAGATTCCCATTTGTTTGGTTTACCAACCAACCTACCAACAGTGGTGTAATTCAAAATACTGTTGAGTTAACTACAGGTTTATCTGGTTATTTGTTTAATCCTAATCCTATGGCTTATGTAGGTAATTTCCCATCGGCTCCAGGAACATCATCTCCAGGCTCTATTGCTACTGCATCTCCTGATTTTAGAATGCCGCAGGTAATGAGAATTAGTGCTGCTGTTGATAAAAAATTAGGAAAAGATTGGACTATTTCATTAGAAGGTATTGTAAACAGAGATATTAATAATATCATGCAATACAATGCTAACCAAAGAAATCCAATTGGAACTACATTTGGGCCAGGCGGACGTCCTTTGTTTGGCAATTCAAATGCAACTCGTAGATACAATCCAGCTATTGCTGAAGCAATGGTATTAGCCAATACTCATAAAGGAGGACAAGGCATTTTCACTGCTCAAATTTCAAAGAGATTTAGCAAAAATTGGGATTTATCTGTTGCATATACACATACTGAATCATTTGATATTAGTGGAAACCCTGGTTCTCAAGCTTCAAGTGCTTGGAGTAATATACAAAGTGTAAGAGGTAATAATGATTTAGATTTAGCTTATAGTGATTTTGGTACTCCAAACAGAGTAATTGCTTTTGCCTCATACAAAGTAAATTGGATGAAGTACACAAGCACTACTTTCACTTTAGTATATAAAGGTTTTGAGCAATTTCGCTTTAGCTATAGATACTCAAATGACTATAACCAAGATGGTGTTGGTACTAACGATTTGATTTATGTACCAAAAGATGCATCTGAAATTACCTTTGTAACAAATGGTGCATTTACTCCTGCGCAACAAAGTGCTGCCTTTTTTGCTTATGTTGATCAAGATAAATACTTGAGCAAAATGAAAGGAAAAATGTCTGCTAGAAATGGTGCTAAAGCGCCTTGGATGAGTATGTTAGATTTTAGATTATTACAAGACATTCTTCCATTAACTAAGCACAAAAACTACGGTCTTCAGTTTAGCTTGGAAGTTGAGAACTTTACCAATTTACTAAATTCAGATTGGGGAGTAAGTCAAAGAACCAATTATAATAATGGTGCTATTTTAGCTGTAGCTGCAGCACCTACTGCTACTACAGCAGCTACTTACCGTATGAACCTTGTAAGTGGTGCCTTACCAACTAAAACTTTTCAAAGTGTTGTTACAGTTGGTAATACTTGGAGAATGAACTTAGGCTTACGCTTAAACTTCTAATCTTAATAAATAATACAATTAAAAAAGGCTATCAAATTTGATAGCCTTTTTTAATTTCTGTTGAAGTGAACTTTTTACTATTTACTTTCATTCAATTAAATACCCCAACCCCATTTTAAAAAGGAAGGAAAAGCTCTTGCCCAGGTTATCACATCATGACGCCCATCCTCTAATTCAAGGTATTCAATATGTTCTTTAGGGTATCCTTTTTCTCTTAATTCAACTATTAAACTTTGGGTATCATCAATGGCATCAATGATACCATTATTATTTCTGTCAGCTACTTCATCTAAGGTTCCCACTTCAAAAAAGAATTTCAACCAGGGAGCAAATTGGCTTGATTCTCGAATTTGCCTATGCATTATGCGGTCTGTATCTTCATTAAAATCAACATCTTCCTGATCTTTATCCCGCCACCATAATGATCCACTAAAAACTCCAACTTTACTAAACTCAGCCGGCTGATTCCAAACAATATCTAAAGCACATAATCCACCAAGGGAAAAACCTGCAAATGCTTTTTCTTTAAATGAGGAGATTGAAAAATTGCTTCGGATAAATGGTATCAATTCTTCAAAAATAAACCGGTTAAATAAAGCTGCTTTAGCTCCTCTCCCTTTATAATCTAAATATTTAGCGGTGCCATACTCATTCTTTCTGTCAGAAGCACAATGAATACCTATACATATTAAGCCTTCAATTTCATTCTCATCAAACAAATTATTTAATATCTCTTCAAAATTCATGGTAACTAAATCCTGTCCGTCATTAACCAATAATAAACTGAGATTTGAACTTTGTTTGTAATTTTTGGGGAGGTAACAATTAATAATTACCTCACGATTTAAAAAAAGAGAGCAAATAGAGTAATTTTCAACAGAGACATTGGCTGTCGTTACAATTGACATAGGTTCAAAATTAAGAAATAACTGTTTAAAGAGTTTGCGTATTAAAAAAATAAAATTCAGTCAAACTGATCTGACATATAAACAAATTTGTTTTTATGCCTGTGAAAAAATATATTTGATTGGATAACGTTGTATGCAACGTTTTTATTAATCGAAATCTAAAAGTAAATTATATGAAGAAAATAGGTGTTTTATATGGCAAAGAAAGAAGTTTCCCAGATGCTTTTATTGAAAGAGTAAACAGTAAAAATGTGCCGGGCATTATGGCTGAGCCAGTACGTATTGATAAAGTGATGCAAGGCGAGCCTTCGGGCTATGCAGTTATTTTTGATCGTATTTCCCAGGATGTTCCATTTTACCGTGCTTATCTAAAAAATGCAGCCTTATGTGGAACCACGGTCATTAATAATCCATTTTGGTGGAGTGCCGATGAAAAGTTTTTTAATAATTGTTTGGCAACTAAAATTGATGTCCCTGTTCCTAAAACTGTGATTTTACCTTCCAGAGATTTACCTCCAGATACAAGCGAAGAGTCCTTTTCCAACCTAGCTTATCCTATGGACTGGGAAGGGATATTCAAATATATAGGATTCCCAGCTTACATGAAACCTTATGCAGGAGGTGGATGGAAAAGTGTTTATCAATTGAATAGTATGGAAGAGTTTTTTGAAAAACATGCCGAAACTGAACAATTAGTAATGATGCTTCAGGAAGAAATTAAGTTTGAGGAATATTACAGATGTTATTGTATTGGGGGAAAATATGTAAGAATCATGTCTTATGAGCCACGTAACCCTCACCATTTAAGGTATGTTGCCGACTTTAAGCCTTCGGCTGAAAGACTGAAGCAAATGGAAGAAATTGTACTTAGAATCTGCCATTACCTTGGTTATGATTTTAATACCGTAGAATTGGCAGTAAGAGATGGTGTACCCTATGCCATTGATTTTTGCAATCCGGCTCCAGATGCCGAAGTAAGCAGTGTAGGACAGGAAAATTTTGATTGGGTGGTTGAAACAGCTGCAACCTACGCTATTGAAAAAGCTCAGGAACATAAAGAGCAGGCAGATAATTTAACTTGGGGTACTTATATAACTCGAAGTTCAAATAAACAAAAGTTGTATTAATCATCATCTAAGTCATTTCAATTACACAATATGTCAAACTTATCTTATAAACATTTTACCCTTGGTATAGAAGAAGAGTATATGGTAATTGATCCTGAAACAAGGGAACTAAAAAGTCATGAACAAAAAATTGTTCATGAAGGGCAAAAAGTAATTAAAGACAAAGTAAAGGCAGAGATGCATCAGGCGGTTGTAGAGGTAGGCACTGATATATGTCAGGATATTGATGAAGCTTTTATTGATGTAGGCACATTAAGAAAAACGATCAGCGGCATTGCAGATGAACTTGGCCTTTGGGTTGGGGCTTCAGGCACACATCCCTTTAGTCACTGGGAAAGGCAGTTAATAACAGAGCATATTCGTTATAATGAAATCGTAAATGAATTACAAGAAGCTGCAAGGAGTAATTTAATCTTTGGATTACACGTTCATGTGGGTATGGAAAATCGAGAAATGGCAATTCATATAGCCAATTCGGCCCGTTATTTCCTTCCTCATATTTATGCCTTAAGTACTAATTCTCCTTTTTGGGAAGGAAGAACAACTGGCTATAAATCTTTCCGTACCAAAGTATTTGACAAATTCCCCCGTACCGGCATCCCCGATTACTATGATAGTATAGAAACCTATGATAACTATATCAAGTTATTAATAAAAACAAATTGTATTGACAATGCAAAAAAAATATGGTGGGATTTAAGGGTACACCCCTTCTTTAACACCGTTGAATTTAGGATTTGTGATGTACCCTTAACAGTTCAAGAAACCACCACAATAGCAGCTTTGTTTCAGGCGGTATGTGCAAAAATTTACAAATTACGCAGTCAGAATTTAAATTTCATGATTTACTCCAGAGCCTTAATTACCGAAAACAAATGGAGGGCTGGCAGGTATGGCATTGACGGCAGTTTGATAGATTTTGGGAAAGAAATGGAGGTTAATACCAGGGTATTAATATATGAATTACTTGATTTTATTGATGATGTTGTACCAGAATTAGGTAGTAGGCACGCAATAAATTATGTACACAATATGCTTGAACAAGGTACAGGTGCCGACAGGCAGTTAAAGGTATTTGAAGAAAGTAAAAACCTTGTGAATGTGGTAGATTTTATTCATTCAGAATTTTTAAGTGGATTGTAGTTTGAAGCAATAGGTTAAATGCCTATCTTTGCCATCCGAAAAAATAATGGCTGCGTAGCTCAACTGAATAGAGCATCTGACTACGGATCAGAAGGTTTTAGGTTTGAATCCTAACGCGGTCACTAAAAAAGGGCATCAATTTATTGATGC
Source organism: uncultured Chitinophagaceae bacterium (assembly GCA_947085175.1). GTDB lineage: Bacteria > Bacteroidota > Bacteroidia > Chitinophagales > Chitinophagaceae > Ferruginibacter. The sequence goes on along the minus strand of CAMTVJ010000004.1, from coordinate 185,164 downwards.
CCTTTTACTTTTAAAAACTTATAGATTTATGAATAGACTTGCCAAGGCCTCTTCAATTAACAACCACATTTTACACAAGTCCATTTGAAAGCTGAGGATAATTAATTAAAGTATACACCTGAGTCTTTTAAATATGAATCGATTGAATATTTCTTTTTTCGAAAAAAGCACTTAGCTGGATACCCATACTTTCAATTCTCACCTTTACTTTATTGCCTTTCATCTCCACTAAAATACCCTGGTAATTCATTAACACACCATTTTTAATTCGTACAGTATCATTGATTGATAAAACCGATTTAGACACTTCTACTTCTTTAAATTCATTTAAAAATATTCGGATAGTATCAATTTCACTATCTTTTATTTTAGCAGGTTTTTTTAGCCAATAAACAAAATTTACTATACCTGTAATATTCAATAATTCCCATTTCGTATCCTCTGCCACTTGTACAAAAACATATCCTTTAAAAAGTGGCTCTAGCACAAGTTTTTTTCTATCACTCCATTGCTTCATCACTTTATTTAAAGGACAATAATAATTAATCCCTTTTTCAGCTAAAAAAGATGCTACTTTTTTTTCCCAGCGAGGCCGAGTATACACAACATACCAATATGTATTATTGTTGTTCATAAATAGATTTAAAGATGCTTATATTATAGTAAACAAACATACAGCCAATTAAGTTAACTATGAAGGTTCATTAACAATTTTGATTCTTATAGATAAAAAAAATAGTATCCCCCAATTTGCTTTATATGTTTATTGTTGTAGCTATTTCTTATCATTATTACACAAGTATTACCAACATTAGAGATACTAAATTCGATTCTCTTACTTTTGAACTTATTAATTGTAAAACATTATGAAAATTCTTTTTTGTTCGGTAGGTAAAGCACATGAAACCTATGTTAAAGAAGGCATTGAACTTTTTACCAAACGACTGGGACATTACTACCCTACCGAATGGCAAATTATTCCCATGCCCAAAAATGCAGGATCGCTTAATGATATGGAACTAAAGAAAAAAGAAGGAGAAAGCATTTTAGCCCTATTACAAAAGGAAGACTTTTTGGTATTGCTTGATGAAACGGGCAAACAACTAAGCAGCCAAGATTTGGCTTTGTTCATTCAGTCAAAAGCCGATGCCAGTACTAAAAAAATGATATTCTTAATTGGCGGGGCCTATGGAGTAAGTGAGGAACTGAAGCAAAGGGCTAATTATACTTGGGCGCTTTCCATACTGGTTTTTCCACATCAATTGGTAAGGTTACTATTGGCCGAGCAGGTTTATCGTGCCTGTACCATTAACCGCAACGAAAAATACCACCATAGTTAATCAAATGCTTTAGATTTGAAATTTAAACAACTTTTATACAACCAACTTCTATGTTTTTAGAAAACTATCCCATTACACTAGGCTTAATTGCTGCCAATGTTATCTTTTCTCTAATTGGCTTTTCCAATGCTGCCATGGTTGAAAAAACCATTATGTGGCCCTACCGGGTTGCCAGAGAAAATCAATACTCCCGTTTTATTACTTCGGGGTTTTTACACGCCGATTTTGTTCACCTGTTCTTCAATATGTTTACCCTTTTCTTTTTTGGTATAAACCTCGAGTTTTATTTAAAATTTTATGAGCTGGGTGGAAGCGTATCTTATTTAGCACTTTATTTTTTAGGCTTAATTGCATCGGATTTACCTAGCTATTTCAAAAATAAAGACAATCAACATTATCGTTCCTTAGGTGCATCGGGTGCTGTATCTGCCGTTGTGTTTGCTACTATCATTTTTAGCCCCTGGAGCAGTATTTACTTGTATGGGGCTATTAAAATATCGGCAACTGTGTATGCTATACTCTACATTTTATACTGTGTATATATGGGTAAAAGAGGTGGCGACAATATTAACCACGATGCCCACTTATGGGGCTCCTTGTTTGGCCTTGGTTTTATTTTAATACTAATTGCACAACAACAGCCAGGCTTATTTACTGGTATTATTGAAGAGTTAAAGCACCCTCGTCTATTTGGAAGCGATTAACTTAATTTCCAGTATTTCCTTGGTTTGATCACTCAATTTAAAACGGTCATCTATGCGATAGCCTACTACCCAAATGATTTTTTTATTCATTTCAATCACCCAAATTTTTTCTTTTTGAAGAAGGGATAGTTTAAGGTCGCCAAAAAAACGACTGAGCTTTTTCTTTTTTGTCATTCCCAATGGATAAAAATAATCTCCTTTCTTCCATTTACGAAGTAAAAAGGGATATTGAATAGTTGCAAAATCTAATTGAGCAACCGTTTGGTTATTTACAATTGAAGTTTGCTTATTTACTATTTTCTTTATCTCCAATTGCCCATTTATAAAATCAACATCAGCCTCTCCTTCAATTAAAATCTGCCCGGTATCTTTGGTATCAATAGCTGCAATGATCAACCAGTTGCGGTTTTTAATCAGCCTGTGGCTGGATGACAAAATGTATTTACCCGACTCGGCATCCAGCAAATGAATGGCATCATCAGTTTGTTTTGCAGTAAAACCAAAGTCTTTTAAAATTTCATACAACACCGAATGTAAGGGTACTGTTTTCTTTAGTTTTAATACAGGAATATGAATTTCATTACCTTTTTGCTCAATTAATTTTTTCTTATGCAGTTGTATAGATTGCTGATACAAGATTTCAATATCCCTAAATCGATGCAGGTTATCTATCAAATTTTCTTCGGCCTGAGGATAGAGTTTTTCTACAACTGGAATGAATTGGTTCCGCAAATAATTGCGACTGTATTTATCCAATGCGTTGGATGAGTCTTCTACAAAACTTAGATCATTTGTTTTCGCAAATGCAACCAGTTCTTCTTTTTTTGCAAAAAGTAATGGACGAATAATATTCCCTTGTTTTGGTAAAATGCCACGCAAACCAGTTATACCCGTCCCCTTATAAAAATTCATTAACAAGGTTTCAATATTATCATTGGCATGATGGGCTGTAAGCAAGTATTTGTAGGATGAGGTTTTGTCATTAATCAATTCTTTAAACCAACCATATCTCAAAACCCTTGCTGCTACCTGAATGCTCATTTTATTTGCGCTGGCAAATGCATTTGTTTCAAATTTATTTACCAATACTTCAACGCTATATTTTGCGGCCAGGGTTTTTACAAATGTCTCATCCCTGTTACTTTCATCTCCTCTCAGTTGAAAATTGCAATGAGCAATAGCAAAATCATAGCCAGCTTGCTTACACAATTCACATAAAACCACAGAATCTACCCCACCACTTACCGCAATTAAAAGCACATCTTTTTGATTAAAAAGATTTTCATTTTGTATGTTGGCCCTAAATTTTTCTAGCAAGTTCATTTTTAAAATTTTACCCCTAACTTAAAATCTAGGGCGTTGCATCTAAACAAAGCTACTCTTCTATATCTTCCAAAGCAGCTCTCAACTCTGTTAAAGAATGAAAATCATCTGCCTTTTTTGCCTCTTCCATTCCCCTTTTATACACCCTTACTGCCCTGTCAAAATCACCGGCACGTTCCAATAATTTGCCCAAATGATAATAGGACCCGATATAAGTAGGCTCCCTCAATAAGATCTCATTAAACAATTTCCGGGCTTCTTCATCATTTTCAATCTTTATATACTCCAGTGCCAGAGCATGTTGCAGAAAACTATCTTTATCAGATGTTTTCATAAACTCCAGCAATTTTTCAATCCTTGTCATACTTTAATAATTTTTTACGTTTCTATTTCCAATTAACTTTGCTTCACTTATCTTTGCATTAGTTGCATAAACAACCTATTTCAGGATTTTTAAATTATACTACATGAAGATTTTAGTTTGTATCAGTAAAACACCTGATACTACGGCAAAAATAACCTTCGCCGATAACAATACGAAATTCGCTGCTGATGGAGTACAGTGGATCATTAATCCTTACGATGAATGGTATGCCTTGGTACGAGCCATTGAATTGAAAGAAGCAGATGCTACTACTGTAATTAATTTGGTTACAGTTGGCGCTGCCGATTGCGATCCTATCATCCGTAAAGCACTTGCCCTAGGTGGCGATGAGGCCATCAGGGTGAATGCCGATAGCCAAGACAGCTTTTACATTGCTTCTCAAATTGCATCTGTTGCAAAATCAGGCAATTATGATTTAATACTTACAGGAAAAGAAACCATTGACTATAATGGCTCTTCTATTGGCGGAATGGTTGCCGAGCTATTAGACTTACCCTATGTTTCTTTAGCCACAAAGTTCGATTTGGAAGGCAGTACAGCTACCATCGTTCGGGAAATTGAAGGTGGAGAAGAAACGAATGTGGTTTCTTTACCGATTGTTGTGAGTTGTCAAAAAGGAATGGCCGAGCAGCGTATCCCTAATATGAAAGGTATTATGGGAGCCAGAAGTAAACCACTTAATGTAGTGGAACCAATCGCTGTTGATGCTTTAACCAGTATTGCATCTTTTGAATTACCTCCTGCCAAAGCAGGTGTTAAATTAATTTCACCAGACAACCCGGAAGAATTAGTGAGGTTGTTGAACGAAGAAGCAAAAGCGATTTAAAGCCCCCTATAACTCCCCCATTGAGGAGAAGATAATAGCGAAGATTCAAGTTTTAATAAAAAAATAATTATATGTCAGTTTTAATATTTCTAGACCAATCAGAAGGCCAAATAAAAAAATCTTCAATAGAAGCAGCTTGTTATGGTGCAAAAGTAGCTGAGCAATTGGGCACAACAGCAGAAGCCATTGTTTTGGGTACTTTAAAAGATGATGCCGCATCATTAGGCAAGTACGGTGTTAAAAAAGTGCATACTGTAGCTGATGCCTCATTAAACAATGTAGATGCGCAAGTTTATACAAAAATATTGGCTGAAGCTGCAATTGCTTTTGGTGCCAAAGTCATCATTTTCTCTAATAATTTTAATGGCAAAGCCATTGCGCCAAGGTTAAGTGTGCGTTTGAAAGCTGGTTTGGTTTCGGGTGCAGTTGCCTTACCTGATACCAGCAATGGATTTACAGTTAAGAAAAACGTTTTTAGTGGTAAGGCTTTTGCCCATATCTCATTAAGTACCGATATTAAAATTATTAGTCTTAATACCAATTCTTACAACATTACTACTAGTGATGCTGTAGCCGAAGTGGCTGCTTTTACAGCAACCATTGATGCGGCAAAAGTTCAAGTTACTGCTACTAATAAAGTAGTAGGTGAAATTCCTTTGAGCGAAGCAGAAATCGTAATCAGCGGAGGACGTGGTTTAAAAGGACCTGAAAACTGGGCATTGGTTACCGACCTTGCTAAATTATTAGGAGCTGCAACTGCTTGTAGTCGTCCGGTTGCTGACATTCATTGGAGGCCGCACCACGAGCATGTAGGACAAACAGGTCTTGCAATTGCACCTAACTTATATTTTGCAATTGGAATTTCAGGAGCCATTCAGCACCTGGCTGGTGTAAACAGAAGCAAAGTAATTGTTGTGATTAATAAAGACCCCGAAGCTCCTTTTTTTAAAGCAGCAGATTATGGTATTGTTGGTGATGCTTTTGAAGTAATGCCCAAAATTATTGAAGCAGTTAGAAAGCTGAAGCAATCATAAATTGTTATAAAGTTCATAAGCATGATAATTAGAAGCCTTTCAACTATATTTGAAAGGCTTTTAATTTATCTTTGTAATCATCATACAAACATATTATTGCAACAAGCTGAAGGGATATGAAAAAAATAGAACTGGAAATAGTAGCATTATCACATAGCATTACGCAAACCCATTCGTATGCAGTGGTACTTGGTGAAATCAATGGTTTACGCCGTTTACCTATTGTGATTGGTGGATTTGAAGCGCAGGCCATAGCTGTAGCATTGGAAAGAATGAGCCCAAGCCGACCCCTCACCCACGACCTGATGAAAAATTTTATGATGGCTTTTAATGTAGATCTGCACGAAGTAGTGATTAATGATTTACAGGAAGGAATATTTTATAGCAAATTGGTTTGTAGTAGCGAAAACGACACCGTTGAAATTGACTCCCGTACTTCAGATGCATTGGCTTTAGCGGTACGTTTTGGTTGCCCTATTTTTACTTACGACACAATCTTAGAGCAAGCCGGTATTTTAATGGAAGATGACGATAAAGAGAAAATTACAACAGCCGTAACATCTGAAACAGGAGGTAATGACCTTAAAGCATTGTCGATTGAGGAACTGGAAACCATGCTTACCGAAGTATTGGACCAGGAGGATTATATTAAAGCTATTTCCATAAGAGATGAAATTAAAAGCAGACAGAAAAAATAGGTTTTTAATATGATAGTCTTTCCCTACTGTAAAATAAACCTGGGGCTTTCTATTCTCCGCAAGCGGGAAGATGGATTTCATGATATTGAATCCTTGTTTTACCCAATTCCATTTACAGATATACTTGAACTAATTTCAAACCCACATGGCACTAAACCTGTTGAATTTATATCCAGTGGCTTAATGATTGATGTAGAAGAAGAAGATAATCTTTGCAGTAAAGCATATCATCTATTAAAGAATGATTTTCCGCATTTGCCAAATGTAAAAATGCATTTACATAAAGTAATACCAATGGGTGCAGGACTTGGAGGCGGTTCTTCCAATGCCAGTTTTGTGTTAAAAATGCTGAATGATAAATTTAATTTATGCCTTTCGCATGGTCAACTATTGAACTATGCTATTCAACTTGGCAGCGACTGCCCTTTCTTTATCCAAAACAAACCATGTATTGCTTCAGGAAGAGGTGAATTATTGGAACCTATTAGCATTGACCTTTCGAATTATACCATTGTATTAATTAATCCTGGCATTCACATCAATACTGGTTGGGCATTTTCTAAAATTAATCCCTCCAACCCTTCACAATCCATCAAAGAAATTGTTATGCAACCCATCATTAATTGGAAAGATCAGTTGTTGAATGATTTTGAAACGCCAATATTTAATTCTCATCCACCAATAAAAAGCATCAAAGAATCGTTTTATCAGCAAGGGGCTTTGTATGCCTCCCTAAGTGGAAGTGGAAGTACAGTTTTTGGCATTTTTGACAAACAGCAAAACCCAATACTCAACTTCAACAAGAACTATTTTATGAAAATCGTTAATTAGTTTTTAACTTGCCTTAAAATTATTCACATCAACAAGCTGTACAACATACCGTCTTTTTTACACAGCAATCTCGATTTACTCAATCATTGAGGATAAGTCCTGTTTAACCTTTCGCCAAAAGCGAAGGGTGCAATCATCTATTTCAGTTTTTACAGTTTCCAACTTCAACATTTCAAATTCATTACAATGAACTCAACTATTAATACATCAGCCAGTACCCAATATTTTATAGATCTAGAAAAAAAATATGGTGCTCATAATTATCACCCTCTACCAGTAGTGTTAAACCGTGGCGAAGGTGTTTTTGTATACGATGTAGATGGGAAAAGGTATTTCGATTTCCTAAGTGGCTATTCTGCAGTAAACCAAGGTCATTGTCATCCAAAGATTATTGCTACGTTAATTGAACAGGCACAAAAACTTACCCTTACCTCCCGTGCTTTTCATAGCGACAAATTAGGGGAGTATGAAAAATATATAACAACCTATTTTGGCTATGACAAAGTATTACCCATGAACTCGGGAGTAGAAGCAGTAGAAACCGCTTTAAAACTTTCCCGTAAATGGGCTTATGAAGTAAAAGGTATTGAAAAAGATCAGGCAAAAATTCTGGTATGTGATAATAACTTTCATGGTAGAACCATTAATGTGATTTCATTCAGTAGCGATCCTATAGCCAAAACTAATTATGGCCCTTTTAATTCAGGGTACGAATCGATCCCCCACAATGATTTAGTTGCATTGGAAAAAGCCTTTCAAAATAAGAACATAGCAGCTTTTTTATTTGAGCCCATTCAAGGTGAAGCTGGCGTAGTATTACCAGATAAAGGATATTTTACCGGAGTAAGGGCTTTATGTACTGAGTACAATGTATTGATGGTGGCCGATGAGATACAATGCGGTTTGGCAAGAACTGGAAAGATGCTGGCTTGTGATCATGAAAATGTTCGTCCCGATATTTTGATATTAGGCAAAGCCTTAAGTGGAGGTGTTTTACCAATAAGTGCTGTTTTAAGTGACGATGCCATTATGATAACCATAAAACCTGGAGAACATGGCAGTACTTATGGTGGTAATCCGTTGGCATGCACAGTAGCCATGGCTGCCCTGCAAGTTTTGAAAGACGAAAATATGGCAGCCAATGCCGAAGCTATGGGCATTTTATTACGAAGTGAATTGGCCAAACTAAATTCTCCTTTTATCACAACGATTAGAGGATTGGGTTTACTAAATGCTATTGTGATAAAACACAGCAACCCAAATGCCGCCTGGGAATTATGCTTATCCTTAAAGGAAAATGGTTTGTTGGCAAAACCAACTCATGGCGATAAGATTAGATTTGCACCACCATTGTCAATTACTAAGGAACAGATATTGGAATGTGTGGAAATTATCCATAAAAGTTTACAAAAATTAGCTTAAAAATGGATACACATCTTCATCATGATCATATTGAATCCCATTTAAAAAGTTCCGACTTTTTAAGAGATGTGTTATAGGTATGAGCGACGGCTTAACAGTTCCATTTTGCTTTAGCAGCAGGATTAAGTGAAGCTATCCAAATTCAGGCCTCAGATGAAATTGCAAAAGATAAAGACAGATGGGTGGAGTTTATGATGAAATATGAATTGGGATTGGATAAATCAAATCCAAAAAGAGCTACAAACAGTGCACTCAATATTGGGCTTTCTGATGTGGTGGGAGGAATAATTCCTTTAAGCCCTTATTTTTTTATTGCTGATTCTAACGAAGCGTTAAGTTATTCCATCATTGCTACTCTTGTTTGCTTATTTGTTTTTGGATTTATTAAAAACAAAATGACAGGAATAGATGCATGGTGGGGCGCTATTAAAGTAATGATGATTGGTGCATTGGCAGGGGCTGCAGCATTTGGGGTTGCCAAATTTTTTGAAGCACATTAATGCTGATTTAAGGAGAATCTTTTTTCGGGATGAGTTTCTGCAAATGCATAAATACTGTTACGTATATAATCATTATCGGTATATGGATTTAGATAATTTTTCAAATCCATCGCTGATGCAATCTTCATTTTTTTGGGAATATATCCCATCCCCCAAAAGCTTCCTCTTTCAATCAACAAACATAATTTATCGTCTTTAGATATCCCATCATCCAACAGCACAAAACTGGGCAATTTTTCTTCCAAAGCATCCAGTGCATTTTTAATTCGTCCGTTGTAAATAATAGGAGGATCAAGTGCATCATCTTCAGCTTTAGTAAAAGGCGTTTTATCTATAAAACAAAGTCTGGCATCCAGTTCAAATTCTTCAATCATTCTTTTAAGCAGCACTAGCCCTTCATGCAAAAGATTAAAAGAATACAAATAAGGAATGGTCTTTTTCTTTTTATCTATTGCTAGTCTTATATACCCTCTTGCATCTTCAAAACTGTATAGTGCAAACTTTTGAACCGGTTGCTTTTGGCTGCTATTGTATTTAGGCCAAAGCCTTTTAATCTCTGTGCTTTCAAAAACTAGTGCTTCCAGTTCGGTGGAACATTGCTTATAAGAAATCTTAAAAATATTTTGAATGAAATTTTGTCTTTTTTTATCAGGATCGTTATGGGTAAAATGACTGCTCACCCTTTTTTTTATGTTGATGGCTTTTCCAACATAAATCACTTTGTCTTTGTTATTATGAAAATAATACACCCCCGGTTTTGAGGGGAGCTTATCAATAACATTTTTTTCGAGATGCAGTGGTAGCCATTGTTCTGACGAAGTTTTTTTTAACATCTGATCAATATGTACCTGTCCTTCATTTGCCAACATCAATTCAAATAGCTTTACAGTGGCTTTAGCATCTCCTCCCGCCCTATGCCTGCTTTCTATTTTCACATCCAATGCCCTGCATAAATTACCAAGACTGTAGGATGGCAATCCTGGAAAAACTTTTCTTCCCAATCTTACTGTACAAAGTTTAGCACTATTAAAATCGTATCCCGAATTTTTAAAAGCTTGTTTAATAAAGGAGTAATCAAAATTTACATTGTGGGCTACAAAAACAACTTCATTCAACAAATCATACAGCACATCAGCGATCTCATCAAAAGTTGGGGCATTTTCCACCATTGAATTGTCAATGCCAGTTAAAGCCGTTATGTGTTGGGGAATATATTGTTGAGGATTAATCAGTGTTTCAAAATGCTTAACTACCCGCTCACCATTATGTATAAAAACAGAAATTTCAGTAATCCCATTTGCCGAGGCATAACCTCCTGTTGTTTCGATATCTACAATAGCATATAACAATAGATGTATTTTATGGTTTAATGAATTTTGAAACCGCATCTCTATTTTTCAACATCTTAAAAAACATAATTAAGGCGGTGATGGCAAATATCCCCCCAATTACCCAGTTAATGTATTGTTGACTATTATTGATACGATCTGCAGCCCATCTACCACCAAATATAAAAATACAATTACCCAACAATGTTCCTAATCCAATACCTACAATGTAAATATTATAATGACTTTTTATTGGCAGTAATATTTTTTTAGTAAACAACACAGTACTCCATCCAAACCAAAAAGGTATTTGAACCGGGTTGATAGCACACATGGTCATACCCAATAAAAACCTGTGCATATTATTTTGTAAAAAAACATTTTTTGCATCGTCTCCTTCTTTGGATGCTGCCCAAAAACTACCAACAGCCAATGCAACAATGATGGCAAGAGTTATCCATTCCATTGCCTTCATCAGTTTTTCCTGCTTACGTATCCAATCAACCCCTACCAGCGACAAGCGTACATAAATCATTTCCACCAACAAAGAGCCAAAAACAAAATACAAAGCTTGTTTAACCGATTCCTGAATACCTATTTGCATGGCCGCTACATTGAGCGTACCCATGGGCAGCGTTCCTAAAAAACTAATGAGTAATCCCCAAAAGAAAACCTGTAATAATTTTGGCATCAAACAAAGATAAAGGCTATTGAAATGGAAAGCTGATGATCAAAGCGTCTAAACAGTATTTTATTTTTTGGTAACCACAGAAAGTGAAACCGTTAAATTATCAGATATGCTGATACTGCTTCCGCCAACTCCAAAATCACGGCGATTAATGTCAAACTCTCCATTAAAAACAAAACCTCCATCTTTAGGAGTTGCAGCAAATGCAAATTCAACAGGTTTGGTTATTCCTTTTATGGTAAGGTTTGCGAAAATGTAAAACCTGCCTTCGATTGTAGATTTGGTGATTTTAGTACTTTTAAATTGTATAGTATTAAATTTGTCAACATCAAAGTAATCTGCCTTGCGAAGATGGCCATCCCTAGAGGAATTATCCGTATCAATTGTTTTGGCATCAACCGTAACATTAAAAGAAGATGCATTTAAATCAGTAGGATTAAAATGAATACTGCCTTTAAGGCCCGAAAAATCTCCACCGGTTTTAATACCAAAATTTCTGATTACAAAATGAACTTTACTATCAGCATCAACAGGCGTATAAGTTGTTTGTGCTGTTATAAAATTAGTAAATATTAAAAAAGGAACAATTAAGGTGACTATTTTTTTCATATACTAAATATAATTAAAATCTATCTTTCTTTAATTTTTTTAAGTTAACGTTACGCCAATACTAATGGCATCAAAAGCAACCCCTACCCAAATTTTTTACTTAAATTATTTTTACATTAATTTAACTTATATTTTCTATATACGTAATTAATTACAGAAGGGTTTAAAACATTACTAAATAAGATTGTACTTTTAAACAAATAGTATTTTCTGATTAAGACTTCAACGATACAACTATTACGGTTTCATTTTTCTTTTTTTCTAATGCCCATTTACTGGTTTGCTTTAAGCCAAACTATAGCTATACATGTGCAACATACAATATTAATATTTTGCATTCTGCATATATTGGTTTACCCGGCCAGCAACGGTTATAACAGTTATATGGACAGAGATACGGACAGCATTGGAGGTATTAAGGATCCAATGCAACCAACTAAACAATTATTCTATATCACTGTAATATTAGACGTAATTGCCATAATACTCAGCTGCTTTATCAGTTTGTATTTCCTTATTGGTATCCTTTGTTATATACTTGCTTCACGTGCCTACAGTTACAGGGGCATCAGGTTAAAAAAATATCCGGTGATCGGCTATTTAACCGTTGTTCTCATTCAGGGAGGTTTAACTTTTTTTTTGGTGATGCATGGCAGTAGTATTGAAAAAATAATTAATGTTCCGGTAATCGGAATGCTTACAGCCATTCTGCTGATTGGAAGTTTTTATCCATTAACGCAAATTTATCAGCACAAACAGGACAAAGCAGATGGAGTTATATCACTTAGCAGTTTGTTGGGTTATAAAGGCACTTTTATTTTTACTGCCATAGTATATGTATTTGCCATGTGCAGCCTAGGCTTTTACCTGATCCTAGGTTTACAACAAATTAACTTTTATATTATACAGATTTTTTTTATTCCAATACTTATCTTTTTTTTATGGTGGTTTAAAAAAGTAATTACAAATACTGAATCAGCAAATTATAAAAACACCATGCGCATGAACATGTTAGCATCCTTTTGCAGTAATTGTGCGTTTATAACTTTATTAATACTTGAAAAATATTGAGCAAGATAATTTCCATAGCAACCGAAGTGCCATCCCATCAACATGAACAAAATGCTATCGCAGATTTTGCAGATAAAATTTATTGTAATGATGCAACCGAAAGCCGTAAATTAAAATTCTTATACCGGCATAGTGGTATTCAAACCAGGTATTCCATTATACCAGACTATAGCTTAGCTGCTGCTAACAGACAATTTTACTCTACATCAGCCGATCTTGAACCATTTCCCTCCTTGGAAAAAAGAATGCAATGGTATGCCAACAATGCTGCAGATATTTCTGTAACAACAATAGAAAAATGTATAAAAGAAAAAATCACTAAAGATGAATTGACGCATTTAATAACTGTAAGTTGTACAGGTATGAGTGCCCCGGGACTTGACCTGGAAATTATGGAGAAAATGAATTTGCCCAGAAATATTTTCCGTACTTCAATTAATTTTATGGGTTGCTATGCAGCCATTCATGCTCTAAAGCTAGCTGATGCAATTTGCAAAGCTGATGAAAAAGCAAATGTTATCATTGTATGTACAGAATTTTGTACCCTGCATTTTCAAAAAGAAATTTCAGTAGACAATATCACTTCTACCCTTTTATTTGCAGATGGCTGCGCTGCCGTTTTTGTACAGTCTGCAAAATCTCCTTCTAATGGAATCAACATCAACAGTTTTTTTTCAGATGTAGCTTTTAAAGGCAAAAATGATATGTCCTGGAAACTTTCATCAAAGGGTTTTTTAATGACGTTATCCGGTTATGTACCAGACCTGGTAAAGGAAGATTTTGATGGCTTAGTTAAAAAAGCACTCCAACATGCATCTCTTTCCAAAGAAGAAATAACACACTGGTGTATTCATCCTGGCGGAAAAAAAATTCTGGAGGCCATTGAAAAAAGCATTTCGATACCTAAAGATTATCTGCGTTACTCCTACCAAACGTTAAATGATTATGGCAATATGAGCTCCCCAACCATCTTATTTGTTTTACAAAAAATTTTTGATGATCTGCAAAAAGATCAACAGCTACATACATCTAAAATATTTGCGGCTGCTTTTGGCCCCGGCCTAACCATGGAAACTTTTATCGCTTCTTATGATTAATCTTACAACCAGATCATATAAGAAAGAACTGCTGGACAATGAAACTATTCCTTTTATTGATATTAAGCAAAACATGAAGGAGTTGAATACAATCAATAAATACCTAGGTGGACATAAAATAACCATTGCCGGTGTACATGCATTGGCTACAAAACATGCAGACTTAAAACAAATCTGCATTTGTGAAATTGGTTGTGGTGGTGGCGATAATTTAAAAGCCATCAACAACTATTGTTTCAAAAAAAAGATAAGTGTCAACTTTATTGGTATTGATATTAAAAAGGAATGCATTGATTTTGCACGTGAGCAATTTGCAACATTAAATTCTACCTGGATCACTAATGATTATAGGGAAGTAGATTTTGGAGATGCCAAACCCGATTTCATTTTCTCATCACTATTTTGTCATCATTTTACTGAAAAGGAATTAACCTCTATGCTACAATGGATGAAACTAAATGCAACAAAAGGTTTTTTTATTAATGATCTTCATCGGCATCATTTGGCTTATTACTTTATTAAATGGATCACTGCTTTATTCTCAAGATCCTATCTGGTAAAAAATGATGCCCCGCTATCTGTAGCAAGAGGATTTAAAAGAAAAGAATGGATTCATCTTTTTAAAACAGCCAGTATCAAAAATATTTCTATCAAATGGAAATGGGCTTTCCGGCATTTAATCATTTGCAGTAATGATTGAACGGCAAACATATGATGCCTGTATTATTGGAGGCGGCCTTGCAGGCCTGGCTTTATCCATTCAATTGGCAAAACTTGGTTATGAGGTGGCCTTATTCGAAAAAGAACAATATCCTTTTCATAAAGTTTGTGGCGAATACATCAGTCTTGAAAGCTGGGATTTTATAGAGAGCCTGGGCCTTTCACTCACTAAAATGCAATTACCCATTCTTACTAAACTAATTGTAACAGCCCCCAACGGGAACCAATTACAGCAAACATTACCATTAGGCGGTTTTGGCATCAGTAGGTATAAACTTGATGCAGCTCTAAAAGAAATCGCTATAACAAATAACGTGTACCTGTTTGATAATTGTAAAGTAAATGATGTGATCTTTTTAAATGATGAATCTCATTTACAAACATCAAAGGGCGATTTTATATGCCGGATATGTTGTGGTAGTTTTGGCAAACGCAGTAACCTGGATGTAAAATGGAACCGGCCTTTCGCTAATCAAAAGCCCAACAAACTCAATAACTATATCGGCATAAAATACCATGTCAAAACAATATTTCCAGACGATACCATTGCTCTGCATAATTTCGATAACGGCTATTGTGGCATTTCAAAGATTGAAGAAGATAAATATTGTATATGTTATTTAACCAATGCCGAAAACCTGAAAGCCAACAATAATTCCATTGATGCGATGGAAAAGAATATTCTGCAAAAAAATCCCCATCTTAAAAGCATTTTTGAAAACTGTGAAAAATTATACGATTCACCGGTAACTATTTCCCAAATATCATTCAACAAAAAAACATTGGTTGAAAATCACATTTTGATGTTGGGAGATGCAGCTGGCATGATAACACCGCTTTGTGGTAATGGTATGAGTATGGCATTGCAAAGCAGCAAAATTGCTTCTGGATTTATTCATGAGTTTTTGTCTGGAAAGATAAAAAGAGCAAGTTTGGAAGCAGGGTATATACTGCAGTGGAAATCGACATTCAGTAAAAGATTACAAGCCGGCAGGTGGATACAGGCTTTGTTTGGAAAAGTTTGGATCACAAACTTTTTTATTTGGGTAATGAAAAAATTTCCTACCCTTACAAAATCATTAATAAAGCAAACACACGGAAAATCATTCTAAATCTTTTCATCCACCTCCCGAATCAGTTTAAAATGTGCTTTTATCTGAGCTAAAAATTTCTTTCCCTTTTGAAAAGGCCATGGCTTAATACCCTGTTGACTATTGTATTTACAAATTTGATATAATGCTTTCCAATGCATTAAAATTTCCCTATAGGCACCAAGTAAGGTATAACCCGTGTCGTAAAAATGATTTGGCTCGGCACCGCAACCATTAAACTCCAAAATTGAAAAGTTCTTTTTGTTTTTTAAATCCTCAACATTGGCACACATAATATCATAACGTCCATAAAAAAAATCATTGATATCAACACTTATTTCATCAAACATTGATACCAATTTGTCGTCGATATGTTCTTTTAAGTCAACAAACTGAGCACCTCTGTTGTGGTTGGCTGCATAACTTAACATGTATTTTTGGCCTTCCGGAATGATTTCTGTCCAACGGTTCTTATGTTTAGAGTACATTTCATCCATTCTTTTTTCCCCTTTTGGATGTTGCTTAACCAATTCTTCCAAAGTATTTTTTCCATTCCCAACTACCTGCAAAGGTATTTTATGTAAAAAACCAGTAACTATCCCTTTCGAATCTTTTGGATGACGAATATAAAATACACTCACTTCCATGGGGTAATTCACCATTTCCTGTACCATATATTCAACCGGAATTTTTGAATGATAATTTTGTAATTCTGCTTCACTATCAATTTTTCTGAACAAAATTCCCTGACAAGCCACTTCGGGTTTAACAATAAAAGGGTATTGAATGCCGCTTTTTTGTAAATCTGTTTTTACAAAATCAAAATTCTGTGGCGGTAAAATACTAAACGTTGTCGGATACAAATGCTTAGGAAGCAGATCGTACATTTCCTTTTTGGGTTCACCATCCATACCGCCAAATGTAATTTTTGGATTACTTGGTGTAAAAAACCAAACCGATCTTGATTTAATCATATACCAAAACCACATGGGAGTAATTGGGGCATACAATAACTTAAAAGGCCAGGCCTCCCAATTCGTAATCTTATGTAATATATTTTTTAGCATCCTACTTCAGCGAAGATATTTAAAAAGCAGCTTTGTTGAGTTTCATTAAAAGTGAATGAATTACTTTTGTGATGAAGTAATTTCTTTTAATTAAATTACTTACTTAAAAGTTTAAATATTATAATATGCATGTTCCTACAATGGCAGAGATGGCAGCTAATGGCGAAAATCCAGAAATTCTTTTTTGGGTGGGTTGTGCAGGCAGCTTTGATCAAAGAGCTCAAAAAATTACGAAAGCATTTATTACCATTTTAGATAAAGTAGGAACTAAGTATGCCATTTTAGGAAAAGAGGAATTATGTACCGGTGACCCGGCCCGCAGAGCAGGAAATGAATTTATGTTTCAAATGATGGCTTACCAAAACATCCAAATATTAAATGGGTATGGTATTAAAAAAATAGTAACCGCTTGTCCGCATTGTTTTAATACTTTAAAAAATGAATACCCAGAATTGGGAGGCACTTTTGAAGTCATTCATCATGCAACTTTTTTACAACAATTGATTGATGAAGGCAAAATTAAAATGACAGAAGGCGGTGCTTTCAAAGGTAAAAAAATTACTTACCACGATAGTTGTTACCTAGGACGTGCCAATGGAATTTATGAAGCTCCCCGAAAAGTGCTGGAAGCTTTAGACGTTTCTTTAGTGGAGATGAAACGTTGCAAGAGTAATGGACTTTGCTGTGGTGCTGGTGGCGCTCAAATGTTTAAGGAAGAAGAGAATGGAGAATTACGCATCAATAACGAACGTACCGCAGAAGCGCTTCAAACTGGGGCATCAGTTATTGCATCGGCTTGTCCGTTTTGTAATACCATGATGATGGATGGTGTAAAAAATAATAATAAAGAAGAAGAAGTACAGGTATTGGATATTGCTGAGTTGGTGGCTTCCGAAATGGTAAAGTAGAATTTAATTTCATCCTACTTTCGTCAATACGCTTCCTTCAAATGATTTAAATTATGAACTTAGATTTCAAAGAACATATTCCCTCCAATTTTGACGATAAATCCCGTGTATGGATTTACCAAAGCAGCCGTTTGTTTCCAAAGCATGAAGCATTGGAGATAGAAGAAATGTTGAACGAATTTGTAAACCAATGGAAAACCCATGGAGCAACTGTTAAAGGATTTGCCAATTTATTGTTTGACCAGTTTATAGTTTTAATGGCTGATGAAACAGCAGAAGGCGTAAGCGGCTGTAGTACCGACAGCTCTGTTCGTTTAATAAAAGCAATAGAAGAAAAATACAAAGTTCAAATGTTCGACCGCCATAGTTTGGCATTTGTGGTTAAAGATAAAATTCAGTTATTGCCTCTTAGCCAAATGGCATATGCTGTTGAAAATAATTTTATTAGCGCTGATACCCTTTACTTCAACAATACAGTGCTTACCAAAAAAGAAATTCTTTCAAACTGGATTATTCCCATCAAAGAAAGCTGGCTGGCAAAACGAATTTAATTCTCTGAGAAAAATTAAAACCTCATCTTACTATTTCTTAACATTTGATTCATCAATATTTATTACCGTTGAAAAAATATATTAATTGAGTTTCACTCAACTTATATATTTTTATCTACTAAACAATTAATATGAATAAGATTGCTTCAGTCATTTTTTTATGCTTTTTTCTTGTAGTAAGCCTACAACCAATACAAGCACAAACTAACCGTAAATTTATCGACCCCGCCAATATGGATCTATCCGTAAAGCCAGGAGACAACTTTTATCAGTATGCCAATGGTACCTGGCTTAAAAACACAACCATTCCAGGTTCTAAAACCCGATGGGGAAGCTTTGATATGCTAGCCGAAGAAAGTTCAAAAGCTTTAAAAGGTTTGTTGGAAGATGCTGCTAGCAACCCTGGCAAAAATGAATTAATGAAAAGAGTGGGTGATTTTTTCAGTAGTGGAATGGATAGTATTGCCATTGAAAAACTTGGTTACCAACCTATCAAAAAACAGCTTGATGATATTGAAATGCTTTTCTCTAAAGAACAGGTGCTTAGCCATATGAGTTTCTTAAGGTCAAACTCTATTAGCTCACCTTTATTTAGAATTGGGGTAGGACAAGATGCCAAAGACGTAACCAAATACATCATCAACATTGGACAAGGAGGTACTACATTACCCGACAGAGATTATTATTTAAAAAACGATGCTCGTAGTCAAAAAATTAGAACTGAATACAGTTTATACATCACCAGTTTGTTTATGCTTTGTGGTGCCGATCAAGCAAAAGCAATGGCCAGCACAGCTACTATTTTAATGATGGAAACTGCCATTGCTCAAGCTCAAATGAGCCGTGTAGAAATGCGTGACCCTGTTAAACTTTACAATAAATTTTCTGTGAATGGCCTTTCTGCAAAAACGCCAAATATGGAGTGGAATGGTATTTTATCAAAACTTGGATATAAAACCAAGCAGGATAGTTTGGTGGTAAGCAATCCAAAGTTTATGGTTTTTATCGATTCCTTATTTGCTGCTGTACCTGTTGACGATTGGAAAACCTATTTAAAGTGGGGTGTTATGAGAGATGCCTCTGCTTACCTCAGCAGCCATTTTGTTAACGCCAATTTTGCTTACAATCAGGCCTTAAGCGGACAAAAAGAACAAACACCTCGTTGGCAAAGAATGAGTGGTTTAATTGATCGCCAATTAGGTGATTTATTAGGACAACTTTATGTAGACAAATATTTTAACCAGGCCGCTAAAGCCCGAATGTTAGAATTAGTAAATAATTTGCAAACCACATTTGATAGCCGCATTAAGCAATTAGATTGGATGAGTGACGAAACCAAATTAAGGGCTCTATCCAAACTTCATGCTTTTACAAAAAAGATTGGATTCCCCGATAAATGGAAAAATTATGATGGACTGGTTATTGATAAAAATGACTTCCTTGGAAATGTGTTGCGCTGCAACCAATGGCAGTATCAAGAGAATATTAGTAAGTTGGGTAAGCCAATTGACAAAACAGAATGGGGAATGACACCACCCACTGTGAATGCTTATTACAGCCCTCAAAAAAATGAAATTGTTTTCCCTGCTGCTATCCTACGTTTTCCTTTTTTCGATTTTGAAGCAGATGATGCCATTAACTATGGAGGTATTGGCGCCGTTATTGGCCACGAAATGACCCATGGTTTTGATGACCAGGGAAGTCAGTTTGATGCCGATGGCAACTTGGTAAATTGGTGGAGTAAATCTGATGCAGATGAATTTAAAAAACGTGCCACTGAAGTAGTTAATCAATACAATGATTATACTGTTTTGGATACTTTACATGTTAATGGCAAACTTACTTTAGGCGAAAATCTAGCCGACCTTGGAGGACTAAGCATTGCTTATGAAGCATTTAAAAATACCAAGCAAGGGAAAAGCAACAAGAAAATTGATGGATTTACACCCGATCAACGCTTCTTTTTAAATTGGAGCCAAGTTTGGCGTAATAACTCATTACCAGAAACCATTGCTCAACGTATTTTAACAGATAACCACTCTCCAGGAATATATCGCTCCAATGGCCCTTTGACTAATATAGATGCTTTTTACAAAGCCTTTAATGTAAAAGAAGGAGATAAAATGTATAAAGCCCCTGAAACCAGAACTAGAATTTGGTAAATTCTCTTTAAGTATCTTAAGCCGGAACAACTTGTTCCGGCTTTTTTATAAAGGTTTATCAAAGTCTTTCTGCCATCCTGTCACCAAACCATTGCTTTTCTATATCTTTGCAGCTCTAAAAAAGGAAGATTAATGTTGGATGTAGCTTTAAATAAAGAACACAATGAAGCAAGACAGGGTGAAGCATTTGCCCCTTTTGTCAGTGATACTAATAAGTATAAAAAGCATTTTTATATTGAAAGCTATGGTTGTGCCATGAATTTTGCCGATAGTGAAGTGGTAGCATCTATCCTATTAGATAATGGTTTTGGAGCTACCAACAACTTTAAAGAAGCTGATCTCATTTTTATAAATACCTGCTCCATTCGTGAAAAAGCAGAATTAACAGTAAGAAAACGCCTTACCGAATTCAAAATTTTGAAAAGAGAAAACCCCGGTATGCTAGTGGGCGTTTTAGGATGTATGGCAGAGCGATTAAAGGAAAAATTCTTAGAAGAAGAAAAATTAGTTGACCTGGTAGTAGGCCCGGATGCCTATCGCACTTTACCAGGTTTGATTGAAGAAGCAGAAACAGGTCAAAAAGCAGTGAATGTTTTATTGAGCCGGGATGAAACCTATGCCGACATAGCGCCCATCCGTTTAAACAGCAATGGCGTAACTGCTTTTGTAAGTATCATGCGTGGATGCAACAATATGTGTTCGTTTTGTGTAGTACCCTTTACTAGAGGTAGAGAAAGAAGTCGTGATGCCGAATCCATCATCAACGAATGTAAAACCTTGTTTGAAGAAGGATATAGGGAAGTGACTTTATTAGGCCAGAATGTTGATAGTTATTATCAAGCCCCCTCTATCTCCCCCAAAGGGGGAGGAAACGGAGAAGATATTAGCGAAGATAAAAGCAAGTTGAATTTACAGACTTCCATAATTCCCCGGGGGGCCATAACTTTTGCAATGCTATTAGAAATGGTTGCTCAAATCTCTCCTCTCTTAAGAGTACGTTTTTCCACTTCTCATCCAAAAGATATTACTGACGATGTGTTGCATACCATTGTTAAGTACGATAATATTTGTAACTACATACATCTTCCAGTACAAAGCGGTAGCAGTCGTGTTTTACAAATGATGAACCGTACTTATAGCAGGGAATGGTATATTGCCAAGGTAGATAGGATTAGAGAACTCATTCCAGACTGCGGATTATCAACCGACATGATTACTGGATTTTGTACTGAAACTGAAGAAGAACACCAGGAATCATTAAGCTTGATGGAGTATTGTAAATATGACTTGGCCTATATGTATTTTTATTCGGAAAGACCCGGCACTTTAGCTGCCAGAAGGTTTGAAGACGATGTGCCTTTAGAAGTAAAAAAAAGAAGGTTACAGGAAATGGTAGATCTCTATCGTGGCCATTCTTTGCATGCCATGCAAAAAGAACTGGGTAAAATTAGAAAAGTACTCATTGAAGGCTCTTCTAAAAAAAGTGAAAATGATTTGTATGGAAGAACAGATCAAAATAAAGTGGTGGTTTTTCCAAAAGGAAATTTGAAGAAAGGAGATTATGTTACTGTCAAAATTGACAATTGTACGGCTGGCACATTAATTGGCAGTGTGATTTCAGTCAATTAAAATTAATGCTTCAGTCCTTGCTTTTGTGAACTTTGTAAAATAAATTATGGATTTACAATCAATAAAAAATCGTTACGGTATTATCGGAAACTCTCCGGGACTTAATCATGCATTAAATATTGCGGTTCAGGTAGCAAATACCGATTTAAGTGTTTTAATTAATGGAGAAAGTGGTGTGGGTAAGGAAGTATTTTCTCAAATCATCCATTCCTTAAGCGCAAGAAAACACAATAATTTTATAGCGGTAAACTGTGGCGCTATTCCAGAAGGAACCATTGACTCGGAATTATTTGGCCACGAGAAAGGGTCTTTTACTGGAGCACTCGACAGCCGCAAAGGATATTTTGAAACGGTAAACGGTGGCACTATATTTTTAGATGAGATTGGCGAATTGCCACTGGGCACACAGGCCCGTTTACTAAGGGTATTGGAAGCAGGCGAATACATACGTGTAGGTAGCAGTAAAGTACAAAAAACCGATGTTAGGGTAATTGCCGCCACCAATAAAGATTTATTGGAATCAACCAAAACCAATCGTTTTAGAGAAGATTTATATTATCGTTTAAATACAGTTCCTATAAAGGTTCCAGCCTTAAGAGATAGAAAAGAAGATATCAATTTATTGTTCCGCAAGTTTGTAACCGACTTTTCGGATAAGTACAAAGCCAGTCCTGTGCAATTGGATGACGATGCAAAAGAATTGCTTCAAAATTATCCATGGCCGGGCAATGTAAGAGAACTTAAAAACATTGCAGAACAGATGTCGGTTTTAAGCAAGGAAAAGTCCATTTCAAAAGCAACTTTACAAAATTTTTTACCCGAACATAATTATTCTCGTTTGCCTGTGCTAGCTGGGGGCAGTGGGCATGTAAGCCAGTCGGAATTTGCTAATGAAAGAGATATGCTTTACAAACTTTTTTTCGACATGAAGAAAGATGTAAACGAGTTGAAGAAAATGTTTTATGATCTTTTACAAAATCCAGATTTGGCAAATCATACACCAGTTTATAATAATCAACCCTATAATGAACTAAATTCATCCCCTGGCAATACCAATTCCTCCAAACCCGTTTTTTTATCCCATCATTCCGATGGTATAGCTCAACATGAAGACGTAGAGGAATCATTAAGTATTGTTGATAAAGAAAAAGAGCTCATCATAAAAGCATTAAAGAAACATAAGGGAAAACGTAAAGATGCATCACTCGACCTTGGCATAAGTGAGCGTACTTTGTACCGTAAATTAAAAGAGTATGATATTGAAGAATAAGAAAAGCACTTTAAGCCTTATGCTATCAACAATTGGTAAATTTAAAACCTTTACTATTGGAATGTTGCTTTTATTTACTTTCAACTTTGCAACCTGCAAATATGGCTTTAAGGATACCTCTCCCATTCCGGTTGAAGTAAAAACTTTTAGGGTTAATTATTTTGAGAATAAAGCAGATTATAAAAACCCACAGCTAAGCCCTCAGATTACTGAAAAACTTAAACAGAAAATCATAAGCACTACCAGGCTTAGGCAAACAAATAGTGAAGATGCTGATTATGACATTAGTGGATATGTTTCGGCATATTACACCAGCACAACAGGTATCACAGGTGTTTCAGCAAGCTTAAACAGGCTGAATGTTCAGTTTCATCTTTACTTTAAAAATAGTTTAGATGATAAGAAGAATTTTGAATCGGATGTAAGTTATAGCGTCGATTTCGACTCTAACCTTAGCCTTTCCCAAGTAGAAAGTCAGAAAGGAGAAGAAATGGTTCGCAACCTCACCGACGCCATTTTTAATAAGATTTTTTCAAATTGGTAACAGTAGTATAGATTTGTAAGATGCAGCATAACCAGGCCATTTTTGAAAACCTATTCGGCAGGAGTTTTTCCGACCCCGGAAATAAGGCGTTCCTTCAGCAATTTGTAAAGGAACACCCCTACTTTAGTCCGGCTCAGTTTTTTTTATTGCTGCAAACCAACGAGGGTACTGAAGAATACAAAAACCAACTTGCCAAATCAAATATCTTCTTTAATAATCCGCACTGGTTGCATTTTCAATTGCATCAAACCTCCCAACCTTTGCCTTCAATTGAATTGGAAGAAGTAGATATCAATGATACTGACCAAACCGAAGATTCGGATATGGAAACAGAGATTGAGCCAATGAAGATTGAACTTAAGTTAGACCTGATTAATACTCCCATCAACGAAAATATGTTGTTTGAGCCCATGCATATGGTAGATTATTTTGCATCTCAAGGTATTAAACTAACTGAGGAAATGATTGCATCCGACAAACTGGGCAAGCAGCTTAAAAGCTTTACCGAGTGGCTTAAAGTGATGAAGAAGGTACATGTAGAAAATAAGAATGAAGAAGCTGGCCAGTCAGACACTGCCATCCAAACGCTGGCCGAAAAAAGCAATACAGAAGATGAGGTAATTACCGAATCGATGGCTGAGGTTTTTGCCTATCAGGGAAAATTTAAAAAAGCCGCTGAGGTATATGAAAAATTAAGTTTGCTCAATCCTACTAAAAGCGCTTACTTTGCAACCAAATTAGAACAATTAAAAGGATCATAATATGTTAGTTTTATTCGGAATTTTAATCATTGTTGCCTCTGTTATCTTAGGTTTTATCGTTTTAGTACAAAATCCAAAAGGTGGTGGCTTATCTTCTAGCTTTGGCGGATTTGGAACCCAAATCATGGGTGTTAAACAAACCACCGATGTTTTAGAGAAAGGAACCTGGTTGTTTGCAGCCATTATTGGTATTCTATGTGTTGTTTCTCCTGCTTTTATTCCAAAAGAAGGCGGAAGTAATACAAAAAATGATGACCTTTTAAAAGGGGTATCAACCCAGCAGCCAAAAGCAACACCTGCCCCGGCTACTACGGTTCCAATGCCAAATACCGGCGATTCAAATACAGCACAGTAATTTTTGCAAAATATTTTGAACCCCGTCTGAGTAAGACGGGGTTTTTTATTTTACTTTGTCCTTCATGAAAAAGAAAATTGTTTTTGGCACCCTGTTAATGATGGCTCTTGTATTTGGCTATACTGCCTGGCAAGTTTTTGGACCTACCGTATTGGCACCTGCCGAAAAATATTTTTTCATTAAAACGGGTTCAACCTATGCCGAGGTGAAAACAGCCTTGATAGATCAAGGAATTATTGGAAACCCTTTTTTCTTTGATTTGTTGGCCAAACAAATTAAATACGACCAGAAAGTTAAAGCAGGGCGATACGAAATAAAAAAATTAAGCAATGTCTATAATTTGCTGAGAGTCCTTCGCTCAGGAAGGCAATCGCATGTAAAACTGGTGATCAATAAATTAAGAACCAAAGAAGACCTGGCTCAAAAACTGGCAGCTAATTTTGAATGTGACTCCATAGAGGTAATGCAAATTTTGAACAGTGACGATTCATTAAAGCTGTACAACTTAAATATTAATATAGCCATGACGGCAATTGTTCCCAATACTTATGAAATGCTTTGGAACAATTCCGCTTCCAAAATTTTTAAAAAGCTGGAAGCGGAAAAAAATAAATTCTGGACAGATGAAAGAAAAGCAAAAGCCAGAAAATTAAATTTAACTACGGCACAAGTATATATCTTGGCCAGCATCGTAGAAGAAGAAACCAATAAACAAAGTGATAAAGGAAAGATAGCCAGTGTATATATGAACAGGATAAAGACAGGAATGAAACTACAGGCCGACCCTACAATAAGATTTGCCATTGGCGATTTTACAATCACAAGGATTATGCACAAACACTTGACATATCCATCGCCTTATAATACTTACCAAAACCTGGGGCTACCCCCCGGGCCAATTTGTACGCCAGCCATCACTACCATTGATGCAGTGCTGGATGCACCCTTTACTGATTATATTTTCTTTGTGGCCAAACCCGATTTTAATGGCTACTCCAATTTTGCCAACAGCTATGCACAGCACTTGGTCTATGCTAAAGCCTACCAACAGGCATTGGACAAATTGATGCAACAAAAAGCCCAATAACAAAAATGTTATGCAAAACAACATTTAGTTATCTTGCAACAACGGCCTCTCTATTATGACCAAACTGGAACGTATACTAATTACAAAAACACCCATTGCTTTTCTCATCATCAAAAGCAAGCATTGGTATTTGCCCGGTTTTGAAGGAGTACCTCTATATGATGTTGCTAGTTTTTTCATCAAGCAAGTAAAAACAATTGGTTTAACCGAACGGGCATCTGCAGTGGCCTATAATTTTATTATGGCTATCCCGCCCTCCTTTCTTTTTTTATTCACGCTTATTCCCAATTTACCCTTTATTAAAAAAAAGGAAATATTAAAACAGCTTTCGCTCGTTATTAAAGATATAGTTCCGGCTGAAGGGTTTAATAAAACGGTTATCAATTTTATTGATGACACCTTTTTTAAAACCCCGGTTTTTGGCTTATTATCTTTTGGGCTTTTACTGGCTTTATTTTTTGCATCCAATGCTATGATGGGTTTAATGCGTTCTTTCAATAAAGAATATTTAGGCTTTCAAAAAAGAAAGGGCTGGCACGACCGTTGGATAGCCATCCGTTTAACAGTACTGATTTTTGGATTGGTATTGGGCTGTCTCATACTTTTAATTACCCAGGGAGCCGTATTAAAATGGTTTGGCTTAAAAAGTGATTTTTGGTTAAACCTTATTGCCTATGTTCGATGGTTTTTTATTGTAGCACTTGTCTTTTATTCCATTGCCTTTATTTATAAATATGCTCCCGCAGTAAATGAAAAATGGAAACTGATTTCACCAGGTGCTATATTGGCTACTTTTCTAAGTATTTTATCCTCTGTTGGATTTTCTTATTTTGTAAATGAGTTTGGCCGATACAATGCCCTCTATGGCTCTATTGGTACTATAATAGTTTTAATGGCCCTTATTTTCATCAATTCCTTAGTGCTACTAATAGGCTTCGAGCTTAACGTAAGTATCAAGTCTTTGAAATTAATTGCGGCTAAACGATTTGCTGATGAAAAAGCATTGCTAAATTCATTAAAAAATACATAAGCGGTTTTTTATCACATTCCCTAATGCTTACCTTTAAAAAAAGATGATTATGAAAAAGATAATATTGGCTTTTACAGCTTTAGCTTCAGTTGCTGCACTGGCATTTACATTTGGCGACCCATTACAAATTGGTAGCAACATGCCAAAATCCAACTTAAAAATGCAGGATATTTCTGGCAAAGAAATTTCGATGAAGGATGCCATGAAAAAAAATGGCGTTTTAGTGATGTTCAGTTGCAATACCTGTCCCTATGTAATTAAAAACCAGGAACGCACTATAGCCATAAGTGAATTTGCCGACAAAAATAAAGTAGGTGTAATCATTTTAAACAGTAATGAAGCCTACCGTAGTAAAGATGATAGCTATGATGCGATGAAGGCATACGCCAAAGATCAAAATTACAAATGGAGTTATGTAATTGATAAAAACCACGAAGTGGCTGATGCCTTTGGCGCCAATCGTACACCAGAGTGTTTCTTGTTTAATAAGGACATGGTATTAACTTATCATGGAGCTATTGATGATAGCCCTTCTGATATTTCAGCTATTAAGCGTATTCATTTGCAAGAAGCCATTAATGAAATGGTTACCGGCAAAGAAGTTACAGTTAAGGAAAGCAAAAGTGTTGGATGTACTATTAAGAGAAATAAGAATTGAAGGATGAATGATGAGTTGTAATTTAGTAGTTTATTTTTTTTTGAATTTTGATTTTTGATATAAAAGTAAAACGCTCCAGCATTGGAGTGTTTTACTTTTCCCCTAAGTTTCTTAATTATCTGCTATAGCCTTTTTAATAATGGCTTCAAATTCTTCTTCTTCAATTTGGTCTTCAAAAAAATGCTTAAACCCCGTTTTCCCTTTTACAATTACCGTAGCCGGAATAGCCCCACTCCACTTCTCATCAATGGCCGGGCAAAAAATATCGGCATTGGTTTCATTTAACCAAACATGGTTGGTTTTATACCCATGCTTTTTGATAAAAGCAGGCAATTTAACCGCATAGTAAGATGGAAGGTCCAAACTCACCAATATCAGTTTTACTTTTTGAGCTTTGTATTTTTCTGCCAGCTTTAAGAAATAGGGGATTTCTTCATTACAAGGGGCACAAAAAGTTGCCCAAAAATTAACTACATATACCGAATCGCTGCTATTGGTAAAAGATTTTACAACTTCTTCAATCTTCATTTTAGGGATCGCTTGACTAAAAGCTCCCATCCCAAAACTAACAACCAGTACTATCAACAGCAGTCTTTTCATCATCCTTAAAAATACACATAAATGAGCTAGCTCAAGTGAGAAATAAGTTAAAACAAGATCAAATAAGCTTTTGGCTAATCCCCTCATTCAAGCTAAATTTGCAACTCATAATTTATCATTCACAACTTATAATTATAAAAATGGCATACGACGTTATAGTACTTGGAAGCGGACCCGGTGGTTATCCTGCAGCAATTAGAGCTAGTCAGCTTGGGAAAAAAGTAGCAATTGTTGAAAGAGAAAGTCTTGGTGGCATCTGTCTTAACTGGGGTTGTATTCCAACCAAAGCCTTATTAAAAAGCGCCCAGGTGTTCGAATATGCCAAACACGCCGATACCTATGGTATTAGTGTAGAAAACCCAACCGCCAATTTTGGAAACGTAATAGCCCGTAGCCGTGGCGTTGCCGATAAAATGAGCAAGGGTATTCAGTTTTTAATGAAGAAGAACAAGATTGATGTGATAATGGGTAATGGCAAATTGATTGCCGCCAATAAACTGGAAGTAACTGCTACAGATGGTACCAAGCAGGTGGTAGAAGCAAAGAACATCATCTTAGCTACTGGAGGCAGGGCTCGTGAATTACCAACCATGCCTATTGATGGTAAAAAGATAATTGGTTACCGTGAAGCCATGGTTTTACCTACTCAACCTAAAAGCATGATCATTTGCGGAAGCGGTGCCATTGGCAGCGAGTTCGCTTATTTCTATAATAGCATTGGCACCAAAGTAACTATTGTAGAGTTTATGCCAAGATTGGTACCAGTGGAAGATGATGATATCAGCAAAGAATTGGAGAAGCAATTTAAAAAGCAGGGCATGACCATCATGACCAATAGCGAAGTAACCAAAGTTGATATTAGTGGCGCTGGCGTAAAAGCTACCGTTAAAACAACTGCTGGCGAGCAGGTTTTAGAAGCCGATATTTTATTAAGTGCAGTGGGTGTTGTAGCCAATATCGAAAATATGGGATTAGAAGCCCTGGGTATAAAAACCGAAAAAGGAAAGATTGCGGTAAATGCAAACGGACAAACAAATGTGGCTAGCATTTATGCCATTGGCGATTGCACACCCGGACAAGCATTGGCACACGTTGCTGCTAAAGAAGGCATCAATGCAGCTGAGCATATTTGTGGTCACCATCCCGAAGCGATGGATTATAATAATATCCCAGGTTGTACGTATTGCAGTCCTGAGATTGCAAGCGTAGGTTATACCGAAAAAGCTGCCAAAGAAGCTGGGTACGAAGTAAAGGTGGGTAAATTTCCATTTGTAGCTAGTGGTAAAGCCAGTGCGGCAGGTGCCACCGAAGGTTTTGTAAAAGTAATTTACGATGCCAAGTACGGCGAGTTTTTAGGTTGCCATATGATTGGCATGAATGTTACCGAAATGATTGCCGAAGCTGTAGTTGCCCGTAAACTGGAAACCACAGCCCACGAAATACTAAATGCGGTACACCCACACCCTACAATGAGTGAAGGCATGAAAGAAGCAACTGCTGTTGCTTATGGCGAGGCTACAGATATTTAAGACATTTGCCTTTCCTAAGTAGTAAAAATCTTTTTAAAAGTAAAAATCCCACCATACTGGTGGGATTTTTTATGCTCAATACTTTTAACTACTTTTTGGTTTTTTAATAGCCCTTTATTAAAAGACAACTAATTTAATTAAGGTCTATATTACATATATGTAAAACTTGGTGGGGATATTTATATTTATAATCACTACTTAGTTTTTTACTATTAAAACAATCAAGAAATGGGATTTTGATTTATTGTTTTTTATGAAACTGATAAAATTGATGAATCAATAGATAAAATTAATTTTCAGGTTAATTTTCCAAATAAGAAAATTTCTAAAAGGCCATGGGTACCTACTGCTTGGAAAGAAACTTTTATAGATGCTAAAACAATTCAAACTTATACTTATGTAACTTCTATACCCAATAAAACAAAGTTCATTTCTTTATTTTCAAAATTTTTATACCCAAAATTAAATGATTTTTATTCAGCTCAAAAAGCTTTCGAAATTAGCAGTTTAAGCTATAACAATAGGAAAAAGAGTTGCAATTTATATCTGGGTTTTACCCTTGTACTTGTTCCTCCCTTTCACATCAGCTTCTGGCTTCATTTGTTATTTAAGTGTTTACAAAATGAGTGTTGATAATCATTAATGACACTTAAGGCAAATTAAAAGCACAATCGACTTGAGGATAAATCCTTTATTCCTATTTAGTAAATGGAATCCTATTCTAACAAATATATTTTTTACATTTATTAGAATCTTTTTGTATTTTAAATCTCTGAAATGAAACTTTTAATAGTAGAGTCCAGATACTACTTAAAAAAACGGGGCGAAACCGAAAAGCCAAACGAGTAGGATTTTTAAACTTATTTATTATGCCTAAGTATGTAATTGAAAGAGAAATTCCTGGCGCAGGAAAATTAAATGCAGAACAATTAAAAGGTATTTCACAAACTTCTTGTGCTGTACTTAGCAAGATGGGATCTCAAATACAATGGCTGCATAGCTATGTTACTGTTGATAAAATCTTTTGTGTTTACATTGCACCAAATGAAGATATGGTTAGAGAACATGCTAAGCTAGGGGGTTTTCCTGCTAATCTTGTAAGCGAAGTTTCAACCATCATTGATCCTACAACTTCTGAATAATATGCGGATTAGCATTTAAAAACTATTTAAAAAATCATGGAAATAATATGGCTTTAAAAGGCTGTTATGTGCAATTAGGATTTACAAAAGCTATATCAATAATAAAATAAATCAAACTCACTGTTTTTTCTTAAACGCTATAACAAAACTACTTTGAAAACAATTTTTGTAACTGGTGCAACAGGAAATCAAGGATCTTCTGTTGTAACAAGTCTCTTGAAAAATGGCTTTAAGGTTAAGGCTTTAACAAGAGATATTGATGCCCCAAAAGCAAAAAATTTACACAATAAAAATATTGTGGTAGTAAAAGGCGATTTAGATGATTTAAATTCATACCGAGATCATCTAGAAGGCATTGATGGAATTTTTAGTGTACAAACTTTTGAAAACGGCATTGATAAAGAAATAAAACAGGGAATAGACCTGGCGAACCTTGCAAAAGAATATGGCATCAATCATTTCATCTACTCCTCTGTTTGTGGCGCCGATTTAAAAACTGGCATTCCACACTTTGACAGCAAGTTTGTAATTGAGAATCACATTAAACAACTAAACCTACCCTACACCATCATAAGACCAGTATCATTCTTTGAAAACTTTTTAATTCCAGATGTAAAAAGCAGGATACTAAAAGGCAAACTAGCATCTCCATTCAATAAAAATAAAAAGCTGCAAATGATAAGTACAATTGATATTGGAGAAATTAGTGCCAACATTTTTCTTAATAAAGACAAGTACTTAGGAAAAACAATAACAATTGCCTCAGAAGAAATGAACATGCAAGAAGTTGCAAGTATTTTTTCGGAGCAGTTTGGCAAAATAATTAAATACCAAAACTTACCCTTGATAATTGTCAGGCTTATTATGGGCAAAAATCTTTACAAAATGTTTAAATGGTTTAATCATAATGATGCCATTTTTATTAAAGATTTGGCATCATTTAAAAATGAATATCCAAACCAAATAACTTTAAGCCAGTGGATAAAATTTAATTTCCCCGCATCCGTAAAGAAATAAACAGCGTAACTTTTAAACAATTTAAACTAATTTGAATAGTGTAAGGCTAACTATTAGCTGAACGCATATCTACTTAATATTTGTTTGAAACTTTACCAAAATTAAAGCACAAGTGTAATAATGAAAGCTGCAGTACATAATAATTACGGTCCACCTGAAGTGGTTAGCATTAAAGAAATAGATAAGCCCATCCCTAAATATGATGAAGTACTCATTAAAGTTTATGCAACCACTGTAAACCGAACCGACTGTGGTTTTAGAAGTGCCGAGTACTTTGTTTCCCGATTTTGGTCTGGGCTTTTTCGGCCAAAATATCAAACACTTGGATGTGAATTTGCTGGCGTTATTGAAGGCATTGGAAAAAATGTAAGCTCATTTAAAATAGGCGATAAAGTATTTGGTTATAATGATGAAAGGTTTGGGGCTCATGCCGAGTTCATGATTATGAAAGAGAAGGAAGCGATTACAACCATGCCCAACAATTTTAATTTTGAAGAAGCAGCTCCCCTAACTGAAGGAGCACATTATGCTTTGTGTAATATAAGGGCCGCAAAAGTTAAACCTGGTCAACATATTTTGATTTATGGAGCTACAGGAGCCATTGGTTCGGCAGCAGTGCAATTAGTTAAATACTTTGGAGCAAAAGTCACGGCTGTTTGTGATACTAAAAATCTTGAGTTGGTGAAATCACTTGGGGCTGACCATGTAATTGATTACACTAAACAAGACTTTAGCAATACGCAACAAAAATTTGATTTTGCATTTGATGCCGTGGGTAAAACCTCGTTTTCACAATGCAAAAAAATACTCAAGCCAAATGGTATTTTCATTTCAACAGAGCTGGGTAAAAATGGCGAAAACATTTTTTTAGCATTAACCACTCCGCTCTTTGGCAAAAAGAAAGTATTGTTTCCAATACCTACTACAAGCAAGGATGATATCATTTTTTTAAAAGGATTGGCTGAGGCAGGAAAGTATAAACCTGTAGTTGATAGAAGTTATAACTTGGATGAAATTGTGGAAGCCTATCGATATGTGGAATTAAAACAAAAAATAGGCAATGTAATTATCCAAGTTACAAACTAATCTAATTTTCACTTCATGGCTAGAGCAAATATTTGGCATGAATTAAAAAATGCCATTAGAGGCACTGAGGCTGATTATACTCAGATAAGTATGAACAAAGCCATTTTTTTGTTGGCTGTGCCTATGATATTAGAACTTGTTTTAGAATCAACTTTTGCAGTAGTAGACATATTTTTTGTTGGCAAGCTGGGCTCATCTGCCATTGCTACTGTTGGATTAACAGAAACCTATTTGTTTTTGCTTTATGCCGTAGCCATGGGTTTGTCAATGGCAGTTACTGCCATAATTGCACGTAGGGTTGGAGAAAAAAATAACAAGGCAGCATCCATTTCAGCAGTTCAAGCCATCTTCATTGGTATTATTATTTCTATACCCTTCGCCATAGCAGGCATCTATTTTGCAAAGGACATGCTGTTTTTAATGGGTGCCGATGTTTGGACATTGAATGAGGGATTCCGCTATACACAATGGATGCTGGGCGGAAACATGGTCATCATCTTACTATTTGTCATCAATGCCATTTTTCGTGGTGCAGGAGATGCAGCAATAGCCATGCAAATACTTTG
Source organism: uncultured Chitinophagaceae bacterium (assembly GCA_947085175.1). GTDB lineage: Bacteria > Bacteroidota > Bacteroidia > Chitinophagales > Chitinophagaceae > Ferruginibacter. Next base: position 151,535 of record CAMTVJ010000004.1, on the reverse strand, counting down.
GATTGCTAATGGCCTAAATATATTGTTAGACCCCTTATTAATATTTGGATGGGGCCCAATACCTGCCATGGGAATTGAAGGGGCAGCCATTGCCACCAATATTGGTAGAGGTACAGCTGTTATCGTTCAACTTTATTTACTCATTAGAGGAGGTAAACACATCAAAGTGGCATTCAACCAAATTCAGTTGAATGCTAAAGTGATGATTAACATGTTAAAAACATCCTTTGGAGGCATTGCCCAAATGTTTATTGCTATGAGTTCCTGGATATTTTTAATGAGAATCTTATCGGATATTGGAAGCGAAGCAGTGGCAGGTGCAACTATTTCTATTCGTATCATGATGTTTACAATCATGCCAGCCTGGGGCCTTTCCAATGCCGCAGCTACTTTAGTTGGCCAAAACTTAGGAGCTGGCAGCCCAGAAAGAGCTGAATCAACAGTTTGGAAAATTGGTATCTATAACATGTTTTTCTTAATTGTCATTTCAATCATCTTCTTTTTATTCAATAAGCAATTGGTTGGTATATTTTCTAATAACGCAGTTGTTATTGCTATAGGATCGGAATGGCTACAAATACTCTCCTATGCTTTCTTTGTGTATGGTTGGTGGATGGTTTCTGTTCAGGCTTTTAATGGTGCAGGTGACACAAAAACACCTACCTATATCAATCTGGTATTCTTTTGGCTCATACAAATCCCCCTTGCCTATTGGTTAGCAATACAATTAAAATGGGGGCATTCTGGAGTATTTTGGGCCATTTTTATTTCCGAAACCTCTGTGGGTCTTTTTACGCTATGGCTTTTTAGTAAAGGGAAATGGAAAAACACAAAAGTGTAAAAAAAACGATAAAGTCAATTTAAGTTGATCAGAAATCGATCAGTATTTTTTTGATTTCTTACCTTGTACTTTGTTTACAAATAGATATCATGAAATCGTATTTTCTTGCTTGTTTAAGCCTTTCCTTAATTGCAGGATGTCAATCCAATAAAAACAGTGAGCCTGTTACAAAGGACTCTGTGTACACAAAAGACAGCCTTGTTCTAATCAAGCAAACTATCAAACCACAAAAACCAGTTTTACCAAAAGACCCTTTTGAAAAAATAAAAGACTTTACCGTTGATTTTTATTCAGATGATTATGTAGCATTAATAAAGGATTTAAAAAGCAATAAGAACTTAAAAGTATTTGAAAACACAAATGCTGGCGGAGGCGATGCTGATGTAGAATACCTTTTACTAAAAGACAGTATTGGCAATGCTGAAATAATGATTGCCAACATTAGTGTTGGTGAATACGGTATCAGTAACGAAATATTCTATATAGTTAATAAGCAATTATCCAAAGTTCGTAGGCTTGAAGTGAACCCAAATGAAAATGGTGGAGGATATTTTGCAGAAGAAACAATTCTTGAATTTAGAGATAACAAAGTAATAGTTAAAAAAAGGGAGAAAAAAATCAATACTATTTTTGCTCCTTATACTTTAAATGATATTCCGTTTTTAGAAATAATAGGTAACAGGAATGTCTTATTAAAACAAAACACTAACATCCTTTTTGAAACCATGCAAGACTTTAAAACCAAAAAATAAGCAATTAGAAAAATGCTTTTTCTAATAAAGCATTTATCCTCAGTATAAATATAAAAGCAGGCTTTTATATTTATACTGAGGATATTTTTTTAACTTGATAAAAAATATTACCCATGTATAAAATTAAATTCTTAACTGTTGTATGCTTCTTGTTTATCTCCGCAAGTATTACCGCACAATTTAAATACCCTAAAACAATAAAATCTGTCCAGGTTGATGATTATTTTGGAACCAATGTAGCCGACCCTTACCGCTGGCTAGAAGATGATAAAAGTGTAGAAACTAAAACCTGGGTAGATGCTCAAAATGAAGTAACCCAAACTTATCTAAACAATATCCCTTATCGCAAGCAGTTTCAGGATGCAATAGAAAAGGTATTCAACTACCCTAAATATTCTGCTCCATTCCGCAATGGCGAATGGTATTATTTTTATAAGAATGATGGTTTACAAAACCAATCAGTTCTATACCGTCAAAAGGGACTTAAGGCTAAGCCAGAATTGGTTATTGATCCAAACATATTAAGTCCGGATGGAACAACTCGTTTACAATTGTTTAATTTAAACAAGAACGGGCAATATGCTGTTGTTGGATTAAGCAAAGGAGGAAGCGACTGGCAAACTTATTATGTTAGAGATATGGCCACTGGAAAAAATCTAAAGGATGAATTGAACTGGGTAAAAATAAGTGGTGCCTCCTGGGCAGGAAATGGTTTTTATTACAGCCGATACCCAGCCCCCGAGACAAATGCTAGTGGTTTAAGTGCCAAAAATGAAAACCATATGGTTTATTTCCACAAAGTAGGTACAGCTCAAAGTGATGACATTTTAGTATTTGAAGACAAGGCTAATCCACAGCGTTTTCATACTGCCCAAACCAGCGAAGATGAGCGCTTCCTTTATTTATACATCAGCGACCGTGGCAAAGGATTAGATGGAAATTCTATTTTATTTAGAGACTTAAAAGCAGGGGATAATAAATTCAAAGCATTAATCCCAGAAATTAGCAATGACAAATACAATGTAATTGAAAACACGAACAGCAATTTCATTATAGAAACAACTGCAGGTGCAACCAATGGTAAATTAATTACTATCGACATCAATTCACCCAATATTTACAATGCTAAAACCTTGATTTCTGAAAAAGAAGAACCCTTACAACAAGTTAGTTCTACTGGCGGAAAATTATTTATTAGCTATTTGAAAGACGTAAGTGTACGAACTTATATGTATAATTTTGAAGGCAAATTATTGAATGAAATAAAATACCCAGGGCTTGGTAACGCTAGTGGTTTTGGAGGCAATCATGATGATAAGTTTTGCTTTTATTCTTATACATCATTTACCTACCCTCCTACTATTTACAAATATGATATACTTAGTGGAAAATCAGAGTTATACCAAAAACCTGAAGTAAGTTTTGACCCCAAGGCTTATGAAACCAGTCAGGTTTTCTACCCATCAAAAGATGGCACTAAAATTCCAATGTTCCTTGTTCACAAAAAAGGATTGAAACTGGATGGCAATAATGTAACTCTTTTGTATGCCTATGGCGGTTTTAATATTTCAATGCTTCCATCATTTAGTGCTACGCTAATACCATTTTTAGATGCTGGGGCTGTTTATGCTATGGCTAATATTAGGGGTGGCGGCGAGTATGGCAACAAATGGCATAAGGCGGGCATGCAACTCAACAAACAAAATGTTTTTGATGATTTTATTGCTGCCGGCGAATATTTAATTGCACAAAATTATACTTCTGCTAAAAAATTAGCTATACGTGGTGGCAGCAATGGAGGTTTATTAGTGGGCACCGTAATTAACCAACGCCCCGATTTATTTGGAGCAGCCATTGCCCAAGTGGGTGTAATGGATATGTTGCGTTTTCAAAAGTTTACGATTGGCTGGAACTGGATTGCCGATTATGGAAGCAGTGAAAAAGATGAAACCCATTTTAAAAATCTTTACGCCTACTCACCATTACATAATATCAAGTCGGGGTTAAATTACCCTGCTACCTTAGTAACAACTGCCGATCATGATGACAGGGTGGTTCCTGCACATTCTTTTAAGTATATTTCAACTTTGCAGGAAATGTATACCGGTAAGAACCCGGTATTGATTAGAATTGATACCAATAGTGGGCATGGCGCAAGTAATACCAAAAAGAATATTGAATTAATAGCCGACATTTATTCTTTTATATTTTATACTATGGGTGTTGATCCTTTATTTTAAGGAATTCAAAAACTGATTATTGATATAATGGATGAGATGGCAATTTTTCTTGCAACTCTTTTTTAATTTTTAATGCAAAACCTAAACTCAATAGATGAAGTGATTGCAGCATTGCAAATCATCATAGATGATTGTAAAGCAGAAAATAATACGATGGGCTATTTTGCTGCCCTTTATCAAAATGTTACGCTTAAAGTAAAAGAAAGCATTGAGAATAATCAATTTGTAGATGGACGCAAAATGGAAGAACTAGATGTAATTTTTGTTAGTAGATATATTGATGCCTATCATGCCTGGAAAAACAAGCAGCCTGTTACTGAATCTTGGCAAAGGGCATTTGATGTTGCAACCCAATATCGCCCTATTGTACTGCAACATTTATTATTAGGTATGAATGCACATATCAATTTAGATTTAGGGATTGCAACTGCGGCTGTTTCAAAAAATGCTAATATCGATTTTTCAAAAAATGATTTTAACAAAATAAATGAAATAATCACATCACTTGTTACTGAAGTACAACATGATTTAGCCAATATTTGGCCTACGCTTCTTCGGATTTTAAAAGCAACCCGTAACGTAGATGACTTTTTAGTTGACTATAGTATGAAACTAAGCCGGGTTGGAGCTTGGAAATTTGCTGTAAGCCTCACTAATAAAACAGATGCAGAGATAAACCAACTTATTAAAAAAAGGGATGAAATAATTAGATTAAAATCTAAAATTATCACCAACCCTGGTGTAATAGTAAACATTTTGTTTTTAATAATCCGAATTGGAGAACGGGGTTCAGTAAAAGATAAAATCAATCATCTAGTAATTTAATTTCTAGTAACTCCTACTTGTCTCACTTTTACTTTTTCAATATCTGCTACCGCTTCACTAATTTTAATTTTGTATTGATCAATCTCCATTTGTAAAGAAGTGTTTTTAGCATGTAAGCCTTGGGCTACTTCCGCTGATGATTTTCTTGCTTTCTTATTATTCCTTTTTATATCCTTCATATTCGATTTTATATCCTTCTCCAGCTTTTTAATATTTCTGGTTAACCTAGAGGCTTCATCTATATAAAAATCATTTAAAAACTCAATACTAAAATCATTTAACATTTTTTTCATGCTGGCAAATTCAACTGGGTAATTTACTGGACCAATAAAAAAATCATACCCAAATGACATGAAAAACTTCATTTCAGATCCACCAGGAAAATCTGTTACTCTTACATACATGTCCATTCTTTTATCCGAAATACTGGCAATGGTAACATCATTTCCTGTAAGTAAATCCTTATTTGCCATAAAACCATATCCTTTCATTTTGATATTGTAATTCTTTTTTACAAAAGATTCCCAGCCATGTTTAAGAGTCTTTGGATCAGCATCATAAGTCACAAATAAGCAAGGTCTAAGTTTGTTTTCATAAGTGATATCTGAGCTGTCAATTTTATAAGTTTGAGCTTTAGAATGAAATCCAGTTAACAATACTACTAGTATTACTAATGATAGCTTTTTCATAATTTATTAATGTTAATTGATTCTGAAATATATAATGCATCGTTTTTCAAATTTAACTAATATAATCTACTGAATCCAAATCACAAAAGATATAATATGCCAATTGTAAATGGGCTGATTAAACGAATAGCCTCCCAACTAAAATGGGAGGCTATTTTTAAGTACTGTGCCTTACAAAGTTTTAAATTATACTTATACACTTACATTAAAATCTCTTAGTGCATCATTTAAGCTTGTTTTTAAGTCGGTAGAAGGTTTGCGTTGCCCAATTATCAAAGCACATCCAACTCCAAATTCACCTGCTGGAAATTTTTTGGTATAACTGCCAGGAATCACAACACTTCTTGCTGGCACTATTCCTTTCATTTCGATAGGCTCATCTCCACTTACATCAATAATTTTTGTTGATTGAGTAAGTACTACATTAGCCCCAAGTACTGCTTCTTTTTCAACTCTTACCCCTTCCACTACAATACATCTACTTCCAATAAAGCATCCATCCTCTATAATAACCGGGCTGGCTTGTAATGGTTCTAATACTCCTCCAATTCCTACACCCCCACTTAAATGTACCCCTTTGCCAATTTGAGCACAACTTCCTACAGTTGCCCAGGTATCTACCATTGTTCCTTCATCAACATAAGCTCCAATATTTACATAGCTTGGCATTAACACTACATTCCTGCCTAAAAAAGCACCATATCTGGCCACCGCATGTGGTACAGCTCTTACACCTAAAGAAGCGTAATCTGATTTCAATTTCATTTTATCATAAAATTCAAAAGGGGGCAATGTAAAAGTTTCCATTTGCTGAATGCCAAAATACATAAGTATAGCCTGTTTTACCCACTCATTCACTTGCCAACTATTCTCAATGGGAGAAGCAGTTCTTAATCTGCCTTTATCTACTTCTTCAATTACAGCACGTACTGCATCACTGTGTTTTGCAGATTTTAATAACTCTCGGTTATCCCAAGCTTCCAGTATAAGTTCTTTCATCTTTTTTTTGGCGAAAATAATCGTAATTATTTTAACAGTTAAATTTTATAAAGTTTATCTTTTATTGAGCAACTTGTAAAAGCATGCAAGTAGAATTATCAATAAATTTTGATTTTCACAAAAATAATACAACTTTGTCCACTATGAATATTGGTTTTGATGCAAAAAGGGCTTTTCACAATGGTACTGGCTTGGGACACTACAGTCGTACTTTAATACAGTCCCTATCTTATTATTTCCCCCAACACAAGTATTATTTATTCAATCCCAAACCTTCTTCAACCTATAAGTTACATGCTGAGAACATGCATGAAATTTTACCACAAAGAACTATTGACAAACTTTTTACTTCTGCTTGGAGAAGTAATTGGGTGAAAAATGACCTTAAAAAAAATCATATTGACCTTTATCATGGTTTAAGCCATGAGATTCCAATGGGTATTCACAAAACCGGAATTAAATCTGTAGTCACTATTCATGACCTCATTCATGAGCGCTATCCCGAACAATATAAACATCTCGATCGAAAGATTTATAGTAAAAAATTCCGGTATGCCTGTTTGAATGCTGATAAAATTATTGCCATTAGTAAACAAACTAAAAAAGATATCATAGAATTGTATCAATGCCCAGAAGATAAAATAACAGTTTGTTACCAAAGTTGTAACCCTGCCTTTAACAAAACAATAAGTGATGATGAGAAAAAGCTTGTGATAGAAAGGTATGATTTACCAGAGCAATACTTTTTAAGTGTAGGCTCAATTATTGAGAGAAAGAATCTTCTCAATATTTGCAAAGCAATAAATTTACTAAAAGGTGAAATGGATATACCATTGCTAGTGATTGGGGATGGAGGAACCTATAAAAAGTTGGTTATGGATTATGTGAAAGAAAACAATCTGGAAAATAAAATAATCTTTCTTTCCGAAAGTGAAACAGCAAGGGGTTCATCAACTTATAAATCTGGAGCCGACTTTCCAGCTATCTTTCAATCGGCCATCGCCATGATATATCCTTCTTTTTATGAAGGATTTGGCATACCAGTATTGGAAGCATTGTGCAGCAGGTTACCAGTTATTACATCAAATTTATCTTGCCTTCCAGAAGCTGGAGGAGATGCAGCTTATTATGTTGATCCAAGAAATGCATCTGAAATAGCTACTGCAATGAAAAATATTTATTATGATGCGGCTTTAGCAAAATCGATGGCTGAAAAAGGATGGCATCATGCACAAAGTTTCACTCAACAAAAAGCGGCTGAAGCCGTATTAAAAGTATACAAAAGCATATGGTAGAATTTGAAAACGATATTCAGGAATGTTTGAAAGTAATGAATCAAGGTGGAATAGTACTTTACCCAACTGATACCATTTGGGGGATAGGATGTGATGCAACCAACGAAGCGGCGGTAGCAAAAATTTATGCCCTTAAACAAAGAGCAGATGAAAAAAGTATGATAATTTTAATGGCCGATGAAAAGGACATTGAAAATTATATAGATAACCCCAATTCTCAAGTGTTTGAATTTTTAAAGACAGTGATAAAACCTACCACTGTTATTTATCAACATGCTAAAGCATTGGCCCAAAACCTTATAAATGCAAATGGCTCTATTGCAATTAGAATCGTCAACGATCCATTTTGCAAACATTTGATTCAAGAATTTAAAAAGCCAATAGTTTCCACCTCAGCAAATGTATCTGGAAATGCCTCTCCAGCTTTTTTTGCTGAGGTAGATGATATAATAAAAAACGGTGTTGACTTTATAGTCCAACACCGTCAAAATGATTTTACTGCATCTTCCCCCTCAGCAATAGTTATTTGGAATGAAGATGGCTTATTAACAACTATACGTCCCTAATCGCATTACAAAATAGAAAGCCCAACTCCTAATTGTATAGATTGGGTTTTCCATTTATCCTGACTACTTAGGTCATTCAAATTATTTAAGCCAACAACATAGCGACCATAAAATCTAAAATGAGATACATTAAATTGAATTCCTCCTACCATACTAAAGTCGCCCCCCTTAAAAGCGTCTTTTCCATTTTCAACCAGGGTATTACTTTTATTTATTAATACACCAAACTGTGGGCCCGCTTGTATGGTAATAAACTTAGAAGGACGATAATTCAAAAGGATAGGAACGCTTAAATACTTCAGTTGAACTTTATTCACATTTTTAAACTGATATACTGTACTGAAGGATCCAGAAGTATCAACATTAATTTGATTGAACAATAATTCGGGTTGGATTGCTAGTTTTTTTAATATCCCAACTTCAACAAACCCTCCTAAGTGATAGCCAAAAGAAAATTCATCACTGAATGATTTTCCTGTAAGTTTATTAATAGAAGTCCCTGCTTTAAATCCAACTTTTAAACGTTGAGAAAATGCTGGACTACTCATCATACTGATGAGAAGAATAATTAAGATTTTTGATTTCATATTTTTTGAGTTTAGATGGCAAATAAACTTCAAGGAATATGCCAACTTAATAAAATCTATACAAATATTTGTTAAGAAAATAAATTCTTAAAAATAAAATCCTGTCAGCACCGAAAATAAAGAGGTTATTCTTTTTTCAGATGTTTCTGGTAAATAATAATCAAAGTATAATTGAGGTTGAAAATAAAATTTTCCAAAATAATAGGTAACCTGAGTTAACAATCCCAAAGATTGAAGATTAAATTTCTCTGAGATCTCTCCATTTCCGAATCTATCTTTTAAATAATTCTGTACACTAGGCCTTCTATCTGCCAATTTACTTGAATGTTTAATATCCCATTTTTGAGATCCTGCATTCAGCAATATACTAGGCTGAATTTGTAATGCATCTTTTTTATTTAGTAGCTTATAAAAATCCCAAGTATGTGAAGCAGAAAGACTAAATGTAAGCCCACTCAGTTTAGTTGTAATCGTGTCTCTGATATGAACAATTCTAGGAATTGGCTGGAAAGGTGGCTGTGGTGTAAACCAAAAGCTAGTATCAAAAAGTTCAACTTGCTTACCATATGAATAACCAATCGCCAGTCCGGGCTGTATCCAAGTTTTTTTAATAAAAACATTAGCATAGAAATCATTTGTAAATGGGCTAATATCAAAACTGGCAGTTGAGCCTTTGATAAATCTGGTATAGGATAAACCAGCAGTTACATTTTTATCATCATAAGTGTATGATGGGCTAATGGCATATTGGTACATTTTCACTTGCCCTTTGTCTCCTGCTATATATCCATTAAAAGAAATAGCAAAACCACTTTTATGAAAATAACTCACCGATGGTGTATAATAAATCTTTTTAGTTTCAGCTTGTCCAGCATTCAATGAATTATTCTTTAAACTAAAAATACCATTGCTTAATCCTACACTTACATCAACATAACTACCTGGCTTTTCATTCATCAACTTAATAAACTCATCATTTTTTAGCATGGAATCTAATGCTTGCCTAAGTTCTAGAGAGAGTGTATCAGTTTGTGCGTACGTTGAATTAAAGGCACAAACAAAAAAAAGCAAATATTTGAACATAACAGGTTGAGTAATGTTTTCTATAGATATCAAAAATCAAATTTAGTTTAATTGCAGTATAAAAACAGCTTAATCCAACTAAAAAAGAAGGCAATTTCAAGAATAAATTCAACATCATGCCAAGAATGGGAATTAAAGCCATACCTTTGCGCCCATTATTAAAAAACTGAGAATTACATGACATGCTCAGTTGCTGTTGAAAATGGTTTTTCTTTCGGGATGATTTGATCTCCCTGCACTTACCAACGGCCAAAAGCATGACAGGTCCCGATGGTTATCGGGAATTTACATGTGGCTATCGCAAAACAATTTACATGAATGCATTTGAAGCCTTAGGCTTGAACGAACAATTGGTACAATCTGTTACCGATTTAGGATTTGAAAACCCAACTGAAATACAGGAAAAAGCAATTCCCATTTTACTGTCTGGCACTACTGATTTTATTGGTCTTGCCCAAACAGGTACTGGTAAAACGGCCGCTTTTGGTTTACCCTTATTACAGTTAATTGACCCTTCACAGCGTCATCCACAAGCATTGATTGTTTGTCCAACACGTGAACTGTGTTTACAAATCACCAATGACCTTGAAACATTTAAAAAACACAGCAGAAATATTGCAACTGAAGCAGTATACGGTGGTGCATCTATTATGATGCAGATTCGTAACCTTAAAAAAGGTGTGCAAATAGTTATTGCTACTCCTGGTCGCTTAATTGATTTGATAGAAAGAAAAGCGATCGACTTACAAAAAGTAAAATACGTAGTATTAGATGAAGCTGATGAGATGTTGAACATGGGCTTTAGAGAAGATATTGACTTCGTTTTAAAAAACACCATCAACAGAGAAAGTACTTGGTTATTTAGTGCTACTATGCCACCTGAGGTAAGAGCTATTTCCAAAAACTACATGAAAGATCATAAAGAAATTACTGTAGGTAGAAAAAACAGCAGTAACGTAAATATTGATCACCAGTTTTTTGTTGTACCAGCTAATCAGCGTTACGAAGCATTAAAGCGTTTAATTGATTTCAACCCTGGTATGTATGGTATCATTTTCACTCGTACTAAAGCTGATGCTCATGAAGTTTCTGAGCGTCTTTCTAAAGCTGGTTACGAAATTGAAGCGCTACATGGCGATTTATCTCAACAACAAAGAGATAAAGTAATGGGACGTTTCCGTAGCAAAAATTTACAATTGTTAATTGCTACCGACGTTGCTGCAAGAGGTATTGATGTGGATGGTATAACTCATGTTATCAATTTTGAATTACCTGATGATATGGAAGTATATACTCATAGAAGTGGTCGTACTGGCCGTGCTGGTAAAACAGGTATCTGTTTGTCAATCTGCCATAGCAGAGAAACATTTAAGATCAGATCTTTAGAAAAAATGACCAATGCCCAATTTCATAAAGTAGATGTTCCATCGGGTAAAGATGTTTGCCGCAAGCAGTTTTTCCATTTCATGGAAAAATTAATGCAAGCCGATGTTAGCCATGGCGATTACGAAACTTATATGCCAGACTTAATTGAAAAGTTTGCGGATGTTACCAAGGAAGAAGTGTTACAAAGAGTTGCTGCATTAGAGTTTAGCCATTTTTTAAAGTATTACGAAAATGCTGACGATTTAAATAGAACTGATAATAGGAATAGCGACAGAAGACCAGTTGAAAGAGGTAGCGATATGAACAGTGGTAGCAGAAAAGAGCGTACCAGCTTTAACCGTCGTGAAAGTGGTTATACCAGATTATTTATTAACCTTGGAACTAAAGATGGTTTTTACAAAGCCAGTTTTTTACAATTCATATTGGATGAAAGTAACCTAAAGAAAGAAGTGTTAGGTAAAATTGATATGAGAGATATGAATAGCTGGATTGAAATTGACCAGGCATCATCAAGCACAATGGTAAGTGCTATAGATGGTAAGCGATACAACAACCGCACTATCCGAATGAATGAAGCAGATGGTGGTTTTAAGAGACCAAATGATGAAGGCGGCAGAAGCGATAGAGCAGAACGTGGCGAAGGAAGAAAAAGAGTATATGCTGCTCCAAAAGAAAGAAGATTCTAATAAAAAAGCCCCCGATTAATCGGGGGCTTTTTTATGTCAATTCTAATACAGTTATTTCTGGTAAAATACCCACCCTGCCTGGATAACCAATAAAACCAAACCCAGGGTTTATATATAATTTCTGCTTTCCATCTTCATACAATCCCGACCATTGTTTGTAGATATATTGAACCGGACTCCATTTAAATCCAGGAATTTCAATACCAAACTGCATACCATGGGTATGACCACTCAACATCAAATCCACATCATTATATTTCGTTTTTACTTCTGCATCCCAATGGCTTGGATCGTGACTTAACAAAATTTTAAAAGGGTATTTCTCAGTACCTGCATAAGCATTTGGCATTTTACCATATTTAGGAAAACGGGCTTTATTACTCCAGTTTTCAATCCCTAACAATGCAATCTCCTCTCCGCCTTTACTTAAAACCACATGCTCATTCATCAACAATCTCCAGCCTAAATCAGTATGAACTTGTTTAAGATTTTCTAGATTTTGTTCTTTACTCATACCATTGTGTGGCCATCTTACATAATCGCCATAATCATGGTTGCCCAAAATACTAAAAACTCCCATGGGCGCTTTTAATTGCTTAAACACGGATACATACTTTTCCATTTCAATCGCTCTATCGTTTACAATGTCTCCGGTAAAAAAAATAATATCTGGCTTTTCATTTAAAATTTTTTGAACCCCATGTTGTACAGCCTCTTTGTTATTAAAACTGCCGCTATGTATATCACTGATGTGAACAATTTTCAAACCTTTAAATGCAGGAGGTAAATTATCAAAACTTAATTGCATCCGTTTGATATTGTAGTTGTATTTATTACCAAAACCATACACTAAACTTCCAAACAATGTGGTACCAGCCGCTAAACCAAGCCAACTTAAAAAAGCAGAACGACTGATTCCATCACTTGTCATATCCGATAATTCGGGATTATTGAAAAATAATTTTCCACTAAACCATTGAATGCCTCTTCTAAAATCATCAACTAAAAAGAAGATAACAGCTACCAGTTTTGCCAAAAACAAACCCACCAGCACAGCAAACAAATAAGTTCTTAACTTTTTGCCCAACAAATCTGAATCGTTAATTGCAAATAATAAAAAACTGATGATTGTAAGAGCAGTAAATATCCAATACACAGTATAAATTACTGCCTTGGTTTTGGGAGTTCCAGATTGGCTTACAGCTTTAATTGCCTGAAAAATATAAGTATCAAGCACAAGCAAGAATATAATAAATAAGAAAGCTCCGAGTGGTGAACGCATGAAATAAATTAATAGTTAAACATTTAAAATTTTAGGTTGCAAATTACCCCAAAAGATAAATTCATCGAGTTGTTGATTAATAGCGTGAAGTGTATGGGCATCGATAATTTTCCCTTCACTGCTAACAACACTGTCTACAACAGAAATAGGAAGTTTGTTGGGATGTACTGTAATCATTAAATAATTTAATACATCTGCCAAATGATCCATCCCTCTTAAATTACCTGCCCTACCTGTAGCAACACCTGTAAGTAATGCTTTTTTATGAAACCATAAATTATGTGAACGGCTATTGTCTATCAATAACTTTAACACTCCGGGGAAACTCCCATTATATTCTGGAGAGATAATAATAAAATGAGATGTTGGAATTAATACTTCATTTTCAATCTTCTCAAAAGCAGCATCATAATTTAAAACATCCACATCTTCCAGTGAAAAAATAGCTGCTTCTATGCCTTTTCTCCTTAATATATGCTGATATTCCTTTGCAATTTTAAAGGTATTACTGTCTTTTCTGTTGGTACCCGATATAATGGTAATCATATATTATGCTTGCTTTATTATCAATATTACAATTAAGATGCTTCATAATATACCAGTTTTATGCCGAATGGTTAAATTTGTCACCCTGATAGGTTTAATTAGCTATTAAGAACTACAAATCGATTTTGATTTTTTACTTTTAACTTTAAAATCTGGTCATTAAATTATTCTACCATGAATATCAGCTTCTACGGCCATTCCTGCTTTAGTGTAACAGTAAATGGAAAAATCCTCTTATTTGACCCCTTTATTTCCGGCAATGAGCTAGCCAAGCATATTAAACTGGATGAAATTGAAGCAGATTACATTTTGCTTAGCCATGGCCATAGCGACCATGTTTCCGATGTTGAATACATAGCAAAAAGAACAGGAGCCACCTTAATTGCAGCATATGAAGTAGCCATGTGGTTTGTAAATAAAGGCATCGAAAAATACCAACCCATGAATACGGGTGGTAAATGGAAATTTGATTTTGGAACTGTTAAAGCCGTAAATGCTGTTCATTCCTCTTCCATGCCCGATGGAAGTTATGGTGGAAACCCAATGGGGTTCATCATAATAAATGAAGAAAGTAATTTCTATTATAGTGGCGATACGGCCCTCACATTAGATATGCAATTGATACCTATGTTTGCCAATATCGATTTTGCATTACTACCAATTGGCGATAATTTTACTATGGGAATAGAAGATGCCATACAGGCAGCCAAAATGGTACAAACAAAAATGGTAATTGGTTTACATTATAATACCTTTGGCTTTATTAAAATCGACCAACAAAAAGCGATCGATACATTCAAAATAAATGAACTGGAACTAATACTTCCTGCTATTGGAGAAACAATAGAATTATAAAAATAAGGGCAGTTAACAACCTACGTACAATCAATTATGGCAAGAATAATAGGAGTAGCTAATCAAAAAGGAGGAGTAGGTAAAACAACTACCGCAATAAACTTGGCAGCCAGTTTGGCCGTATTGGAGTTTAAAACCCTACTGGTGGATGCCGATCCACAAGCCAACAGTACCACAGGTACTGGTTTCGATTTACATAACATTACATTGAGCCTTTATGACTGTATGGTTAATGAAGCTTTGGCAAAAGATGTTATTTTAAAATCAGATATTCCTTTTTTGGATGTTTTACCATCGCATATTGATTTAGTGGGTGCCGAAATTGAAATGATAAATTACCCCAACAGGGAAAATGTGTTAAAGAAAATTATTGACCCTGTAAGAGATGACTATGATTTCATAATCATTGACTGCTCTCCTTCATTGGGATTAATAACAGTAAATGCATTAACAGCAGCCGACAGTGTGGTTGTTCCTGTTCAAACCGAATTTTTTGCCTTGGAAGGATTAGGCAAATTATTAAACACCATCAAAATTATCCAAAATCGCCTAAACCCCGAGTTGAAAATAGAAGGCATTTTGATGACAATGTATGATGGCAGATTAAGACTTTGTAACCAGGTTGTAAGTGAAGTACGCCGTCATTTTGAAGACATTGTTTTTAATAGTATCATCCATAGAAATACCAGATTAAGCGAAGCCCCAAGTTTTGGCAAGCCGGTAATTTTATATGATTCAGATAGTAAAGGAGCTGTCAATTACCTCAACCTTGCCAAAGAAATTTTGCAGAAAAACAATATGACAAAAATTAAAGAAGAAGATAGAATCATGGAATAATTGCATTCGCAATTAAAATAAAAAATAACAATTAACATACAACATGTCTCAACCAAATAAAAAAGACGCATTAGGAAAAGGAATCCGCAGTTTATTGCAGAATATTGATGCTGATTTAAAAAACACGGCTGGTAATTTATCTTCGGAAATAGCCGAGCAGGCAACCACATCTTTAAGAATTACTTTAGATAAGATTGAAGTAAACCCCAAACAACCTCGTCATGATTTTGACGAAACAGCATTAAGTGAATTGGCAGCATCTATTAAAATGCATGACATCATTCAGCCGCTTACCGTATCAAAATTACCCAATGGCAAGTATAGGTTAATTGCTGGTGAAAGAAGGTTTAGAGCTTCTAAAATTGCAGGATTAAAAGATGTGCCGGTTTACATACGCCAGGCAAATGATGTACAGCTATTGGAACTGTCGTTGCTAGAGAATTTACAACGGAAAGATCTTAACGCCATCGAGATTGCCCTTAGTTACAAAAGACTGATGGATGAATTGGAGTATACACAGGAACAGGTGTCAGAAAGAATGGGGAAAGAAAGAAGTACAGTTACCAATTACATTCGATTACTGAAATTACCGCCAGATATTCAGGTGGCGGTTCGTAATGCAGTAATTTCTATGGGCCATGCAAGGGCATTAATTAATGTAGATGTTGTAGATAAACAGCTATTTATTTTTAATCAAATTAAAAACCGTGGGCTTTCTGTTCGTCAAACAGAAGACATGGTTCGACAGATGTATACACCTCTTGTTAAAGTTGCCGTAAAACCAACACTCCCTTCCAATTTTAAAAAGATTGAAGATAATTTAGCAACTGAATTTTCTACTAAAGTAAAAATGAAACATAATAAAAAAGGGCATGGTACTATTTTGTTTGAGTATTATTCGATTGATGAATTGAATAGTTTACTCGAAAAGTGGAAAATAAATGTGAGTTAATGATTAAATTATTATTATCATCAGTTTTAACAATTACTGGATTACTGTTTGGTGGTGTTTTGTTTGCTCAAACTGATTCTACAGTTAGTAAAAAATCTAAACAATATTCCAAACCAAATCTTCCTGCAAATTATAGTCCACGTAAAGCAATCATTCGCTCCGCAGTTTTACCAGGTTGGGGGCAAGCCACCAATAAAAAGTATTGGAAAATGCCCATTGTATATGCGGCATTAGGTACCACTTCTGTCATCTTTTTTAATAACCTTAATCAGTTTAAAGAGGCTAAAGCAGCTTATGCCAATGCCACAGATGGAAATATTACCAATGATTACTTAATTCCTCAGCCTTATTATAGTGTAAAAGATCAGCCCGAAAGGATAAGGAGTTTTAGAAACCAGGTACGACAAAATGTAGATTATACCGCTTTGTTCTTTATTCTATTTTGGGGTTTAAATGTAGCCGATGCGGCCGTAGATGCTCACTTAAAAACTTTTGATGTTAGCGACGATTTAAGTTTACAGATAAAACCTGGCTATAGTTCTTTAGCTCAAACCAATGGCATTAGTTTGGTGTTAAACATTGGTAAAACCCAAGGGAAATAATTATCTTCACTTCGTTACAAAAATAAATCAAAACAATGAAAATTGCATTAGTAGGATATGGCAAAATGGGTAAAACAATTGAGTCATTAGCTATACAACGTGGCCATACGGTTGATTTAAAAATAGATATTGAAAGCAAGAACAGTTTTACCAAAGAAAATTTGCAGGCTTGTGATATAGCCATAGAATTTACAGGCCCACATAGTGCAAAAGAAAATTTATTGAAATGTATTGATGCCGGTATTCCTGTGGTAAGCGGCAGCACTGGGTGGTTAGAAGATTGGAACGAAGTTAAAACCAGTTGTATAGCAAAAAATAGCAGCTTGTTATATGCTTCCAATTTTAGTGTGGGAGTAAATCTGTTTTTTGAAGTCAACAAAAAACTGGCTCAGTTAATGAAGCAGCAGGAAGAATATCAAGTTAGTTTGGAAGAAATTCATCACACCCAAAAAATGGATGCCCCCAGCGGTACTGCAATAACCCTGGCAGAGCAAATCATTCAAGAAGTCCCTCGTAAACAAAACTGGATTAACCACGAATCCAATAATCCTCAAGATTTGGTGATTATCAGCAAAAGAGAAGACCCAGCCCCAGGCACTCACTCCATCAAGTACAGTTCTACCATTGATGATATTGAAATCATTCATACAGCACACAGCCGCCAGGGATTTGCATTGGGTGCTGTTCTGGCGGCTGAGTTTATATTTGGTAAAAAAGGAATTTACACCATGAAGGATGTTTTACACATCGCCTAAACATGCTTCTTTTAAAACTTATAGGCTAATCTTATCCCAACAGAACCTAAACTGCTGCTGTTTTTAAAGTATCCATCATATTTAAAACTTACATCAAAAGCTTGGCCAGCTTTAGTATCAAACTCATAACCCATTACTGGAGAAAAAGCAAAAGCAGTTCCCCCATTATTACTAAATATACCAACTCCAGATTGAGCCTGACCATAAAAGCCTTCTGTGATATAGTATTTTATTCCAACTTTAATTGGTAAAATACCTGCGCCCTTTTATTTAATTACGGACCCAGCAGATTTTCCTGCAAAAGCGATATAGCCAGTGCTTAAGGTAAAATCTGTGGAGGTAAGTCCTCTATAAGAAACTTGTACGGTTCCTCCCACTCCTACAGATTGTGTGTTACTAAATTCTCCTGTTGCAATTGCAAGTTCTGCACCAACACTAAAATGCAAATTCTTATCTACATTTTTTTGAGCCCCAGCCACAAAACTAAAAGCCATCATCAATCCGGCTACAATAATTCTCTTCATATTTATTTTTTTTAAAAAATGTAAAAATAAGGCTTAAGCTATTTTGAATGAAAACTAAAATGTTAAGGCCATTAAAAATTATAAATTGGCAAACATATCTTTTACCATTCTGTCTAAAGCAAATTCTTCTTTCCAACCCCAATCTTTTCGTGCAACTGTATCATCAATGCTTTGTGGCCAACTATCTGCAATAGGTTGGCGAAAATCGGGTTTATAGCTAATGGTAAAATCGGGGATATATTTTTTTATTTCGGCAGCTATTTCCTTTGGGGAAAAACTCATACCCGAAATATTGTAGGATGTTCTAGTGGTAATTTTAGATGCATCTGCTTCCATCAATTCAATAGTGGCACGTATAGCGTCGGGCATATACATCATCGGCAGGTAAGTATCTTCTCTTAAAAAACATTCGTACTTTTTTTCTTCCAAAGCATCATGAAATATTTCAATAGCATAGTCAGTAGTTCCTCCACCTGGTGCACTTTTATAACTTATTAATCCCGGATACCTCAAACTCCTTACATCAATGCCATATTTATGATTATAATAGTTGCACCAAAACTCACCGGCAAATTTGCTTATGCCATACACTGTTACGGGTTCAATTATAGTTTGCTGCGGACAATTTTGCTTGGGAGATGTAGGACCAAAAACGGCAATACTACTGGGCCAATACACTTTATGAAGATTTTCTTCCTTAGCAATATCAAGCACATTTAGCAAGCTCTGCATATTTAAATTCCAAGCCAAATGTGGATTTTTTTCGCCAGTGGCAGAAAGGATGGCTGCCAATAAATATATTTGAGTGATGCCCTGACGAATGACCTGAACATGTAGCATTTCCTTATTCATCACATCCAAACTCACGTATGGGCCGGTACCTTTCAAGAGGTCATTTTCTTCTCTAAGATCAGAAGCCACTACGTTGACATCGCCATACATTTTACGAAGGGCAAGTGTTAACTCCACTCCTATTTGTCCTGATGCTCCAATAACTAGTATTCTTTCTTTAATCATATTTTCCTTTATTTTACAAATTTCATCGAATTACACGAATTTTTCCAATTTTTATTTTCTATTCTCAGATATCTGCGATTAGGAATAATCTGTATAATCTATTTACACCTTAACTTTGCAGCATGGAAAAACACTTAAAAAATTTATTTGCAAGTCAAAAATATAATGAAAACAATTTTTTCCTAATAGCAGGCCCCTGTGTTGTTGAAAGTGAGGAAATTGTAATGGAGATTGCAGAAAAAGTGTTCGCTATTTGTAAGACACTGGAAATCCCATACATTTTTAAGGCTTCGTATCGCAAAGCTAATCGCACTTCAGGCAATTCATTTACTGGAATAGGAGATGAAAATGCATTAAAGCTGATTAAAAAAGTAGGCGAAAAATTCAATATCCCAACTACTACGGATATTCATACAGCCGAAGAAGCAGCTATGGCAGCTAAATATGTTGATGTTTTACAAATACCAGCATTCCTTTGCCGCCAAACCGACTTGCTGATTGCTGCAGCTAATACAGGAAAAATTGTAAATGTAAAAAAAGGTCAGTTTTTAAGCGGCCCATCTATGAAATTTGCTGTTGAAAAAATTAATGCTGCCGGTAATGATAAAGTTGGTTTGATTGAAAGAGGTAATACTTTTGGTTATACCGATTTGGTAGTTGACTACCGCAACATCACCTGGATGAAAGAAATTAATGTTCCTGTAATAATGGATTGTACCCATGCCCTGCAACAGCCAAATCAAACAGCTGGAGTTACTGGAGGCAATCCCGAACTGATTGAAACCATAGCCAAAGCAGCCATTGCCACTGGTGCTGATGGATTATTTATTGAAACACATCCCAATCCAGCTCAGGCAAAAAGCGATGGTGCCAATATGTTGAAATTAGAATTGTTGGAAAAATTATTGGAGAAATTGGTTAAGATTAGGAAGGCGATATAACAGCCTCTCCTCCCTTTCCTCCTCTCCCCAAGAGAGGAGGCGGCACATTGAACATATCCAAACATCATTTCTTCCATATCACCTGCAATTGCTAATTCGGCAATAATAAAAATAGTTGTCTGTTTTTACAAAACATAATCTTCGGGATTTCCCTGCCCTTAGAGGAGGATAGAAGGGGCTTTTAAAGATATTTCAACGGATTCCTCCGGGCATTAAATATATACTGCTTTATATTCATCCAAAATGCTATAAAAAGGTAAATGATTACTGGCGATCCCATGGTTATAAATGAGATGTAGATGAAATACTTTCTGATGGTAGATGAAGCGACTCCCATTTTTTCGCCAATAGCAGAACACACCCCAAATACATGCCACTCAATAAAATGTTTCAATCCATTCATTGTGCTAATTTAAACCCATTTTTATACAAAAACAAAGGCTTTAAAAAATGCTTCGATTTTCGTAAATTTGCAACACTTCAATTTGAAGATGTGTAGATTTGAAAATTTGTTGATTACAACGTCATTAATTTTCAAAATAACCCTTATTTCATTTCCAAATTGATCTATTTCCAAATCACCAAATTATACTCATGGCTTTCGACATTGAAATGATTAAAAAGTTATACAGCAACTTCGGTAGCCGTATTGATGCAGCCCGTAATGCAACTGGCAAACCGCTTACTTTAACAGAAAAAATATTATATGCCCACCTTTGGCAGGGAGCTGCTACTACTGCTTATGAAAGGGGAAAAGATTATGTGGAATTTGCACCAGACCGGGTGGCCATGCAGGATGCAACAGCCCAGATGGCTTTATTGCAATTTATGCAGGCAGGAAGAACACAGGTTGCTGTTCCTTCTACCGTACATTGCGATCACCTGATACAAGCCGAAGTGGGGGCCGACGCTGATCTTGTTAAAGCAAAAACTCAGAATAAGGAAGTTTATGATTTCCTGGCCTCTGTTTCCGATAAATATGGTATTGGTTTTTGGAAACCCGGAGCAGGAATCATCCATCAAGTTGTTTTGGAACAATATGCTTTCCCGGGTGGTATGATGATCGGAACTGACAGCCATACCGTAAATGCAGGTGGTTTGGGTATTGTGGCTATTGGTGTTGGTGGAGCCGATGCCTGTGATGTAATGGCGGGTTTACCATGGGAACTTAAATTCCCAAAACTCATTGGAGTTAAGTTAACCGGTAAACTAAGCGGCTGGACGGCTTCAAAAGATATTATTTTAAAAGTGGCCGGTATACTTACCGTAAAAGGAGGTACCGGTGCCATACTAGAATATTTTGGTGATGGTGCAAAATCTTTATCATGCACCGGTAAGGGTACCATATGCAACATGGGTGCGGAAATTGGCGCTACCACTTCTATTTTTGGTTACGATGTAAAAATGGCTGAGTATTTAAGAGGAACCGAAAGAGCCGATGTGGCTGAAGCAGCGGATGCTATTGCAGAACATCTGACCGGTGATGATGATGTATATGCAAATCCTGAAAAATATTTCGACCAGGTTATTGAGATCAATTTATCGGAACTGGAGCCACATATCAACGGACCGTTTACCCCAGACTTGGCATGGCCTATTTCTAAATTTGCTGATGCCGTTAAAGTAAATGGCTGGCCCGATAAGATGGAAGTTGGTTTGATTGGTTCTTGTACCAACTCATCATACGAAGATATTACCCGTGCGGCTTCAATTGCTAAGCAAGCTTCAGATAATAATTTTAAAGCTAAAGCAGAATTCACCATAACACCCGGCTCCGAGCAGGTTCGTTACACCGTTGCAAGAGATGGTTACCTCGATACCTTTGAAAAAATGGGCGGCGTAGTATTAGCCAATGCCTGCGGACCTTGTATCGGCCAGTGGGCAAGACATTCAACCGATCCAAACAGAAAGAATTCTATTGTAACTTCTTATAACCGAAATTTCTCAAAAAGAAATGATGGTAATCCAAATACGCATGCTTTTGTTGCTTCACCAGAAATAACAACAGCTTTGGCAATTGCGGGTTCACTTTCCTTCAATCCTTTAACTGATTATTTAACCAATGATAAAGGACAGAAATTTAAACTAGAAGAGCCTTTAGGTATTGAAATGCCTGTAAAAGGTTTTGCTGTTGAAGATGCAGGTTTTCAGGCACCGGCTGCTGATGGAAGTGGGGTGCAGGTAGCTGTTTCACCAACTTCTGATCGTTTACAATTGCTTGAACCATTTAAAGCCTGGGAAGGCACTGACCTTAAAGGATTGAAGCTTTTGATTAAAGCAAAAGGAAAATGTACAACCGATCATATTTCTATGGCAGGCCCATGGTTAAAGTTCCGTGGTCATTTAGATAATATCAGTAACAATATGCTGATTGGCGCTCTAAACTTCTTTAATGAAAAAGTGGATACCGTTAAAAACCAACTAACCGGTGAATATGGCACAGTACCCGGCACACAAAGAGCTTATAAAGCTGCTGGTGTGGGTTCAGTTGTTGTGGGTGATGAAAATTATGGCGAAGGTTCTTCAAGAGAGCATGCGGCCATGGAACCAAGATTCCTGGGTGTTAGAGCAGTCTTGGTAAAATCTTTTGCCCGTATTCATGAAACCAATTTGAAAAAGCAGGGAATGTTGGGTTTAACTTTTGTAGATAAGGAAGATTACAACAAAATTCAGGAAGATGATAGCATTGATATCATTGGCTTAACCAGCTTTACGCCTGGTAAATCATTGCAAATGGTATTTAACCATACTGATGGCACCTCAGATACTATTGATGTAAACCATACTTACAACGAACAACAGATTGAATGGTTTAAAGCAGGTGCTGCATTGAATATTATTAGAAGAGAGTTTGAAGCTAGTAAATAAAAGCATTTGATTTATAAGTTTTAAAATCCCACCAAAATCGGTGGGATTTTTTTTATTACATTCGCTCATGCACCCTTACATTTCCCCTCTTGCTAAATATTTTAAAGCCAATGCTGATGCTGAAAGTGCAATTAAGATTAAAGCTTATATGCGTAACCAATTTGAGTTTTTTGGGTTTAAAGCGGCAACAAGGCATAGCATATCTAAGGCTCATTTAAAAGCATCACTACCCAACTATAAAGACTTGGAACTGATTGTTCATGAATTGTATGCTTTACCCCAAAGAGAATACCAATACTTTGCCCTAGACCTTATGGCCGCCATGAAAAAACATTGGACACCTGATATTATTCATTTAATAGAATTTGTTTTAACCACAAAAAGTTGGTGGGAAACAGTTGACCAATCAGCCAGTGATTTAACAGGCCCCTATTTTAAAAAATTCCCTCATCAAATCATTCCTATCACCGGAAGTTGGAACAACTCCTCAAATTTTTGGTTGCAACGAAGCAGCATCATGTTTCAAAAAAGATACAAACAGGAAACCGACACAGCATTATTAAGTCAATATATCCTTGCCCAAACTCACTCTAAAGAATTCTTTATTCAAAAAGCTATTGGATGGTCGTTGAGGGAATATGGAAAAACAAATCCTCAATGGGTGAAAAATTTTGTTCAGTTACATAGTATATTACCACTTAGTAAAAGAGAAGCTACAAGAAATTTAATTTGAATTAAGGCAGATCTTTGAGTAATTTTTACATTTATTAGAATAACAAGCTATAAAGGCAACCTGTTCTATTTTCTTTTCGTTTACTATATACAAACCAAAAACCAACTTTTATGCAACTTTTTAAAAGAACCTTTTTCTTTTTATTTTGCTTTTTTACCATTTCTATATTAATTATAAATGGTTGTGGAGGCAAAGGAAGTCCTACACCACCTCCAACTCCTAATCCATGTACTGGAAGAACTATTACCGTTTCGGCCACAGTGGTAAACACAACAACTGGGTTATCTGTTGGTTCAATTACAGCATCTGCTGCAGGTAGCACCAATTTTACATATAATATTAATGGTGGAGCTTTTCAATCATCTGGTTCTTTTACAGGGCTTGGTGTTGGCACTTATACTATCATTGCAAAAGATGGCGATGGATGTACCGGTTCTAATTCCTTTACAGTAAACGACCCTTGTACCATAAAAAATATTACCATCTCTGGAACTGTTGTAAATACTGGAATTGGACAAACTACAGGTTCTATTACAGCAACTGCCGCTGGCAGTGTTGGATTTACTTATCAGATAAATGGTGGCGCATTTCAAGGCTCTGGCACTTTTACTGGCTTAGCCATCGGCAGTTATACCATTACTGCTAAAGATGCAGATGGTTGCTTAAAATCACAAACTTTTAATGTAGTTGATATTTGTAGCGCTAAAACCATTACCATCAATGCTACTTTAGTAAGTGCAGGTCCAACTACAGGATCAACAAATGGTTCTATTAATGCTACTGCAAGTGGCAGTACAGGGTTTACTTATCAACTTAATAGCGGAACTTTTCAAGGAACAGGTTTGTTTACTAATTTAGCTGCTGGTACCTATAATGTAACGGCTAAAGATTTGGATAATTGTTTAAAAACACAAAGCTTTCAGGTTTTACTTGATAACTGCTTAGGCAAAACTTTAACCATTAGTCCAGCAACAACGGGGCATGATAAATGTTCTGGCACAGGCACTGGCTCCATCACAATTACTGCCGGCGGCAGCACAGCCTTTATGTATAATTTAAATGGAGGAACGTTTCAGTCGTCCAATATTTTTAATAACCTGGTTAATAATACCTATAATATTTCTGCCAGGGATGTAGATGGTTGCATTAAAACGGGTACAGCCACTGTTGTTCAATCAGCAGCTGGCCCCACTTTTACAGCAGTAAAATCTATTATGCTAGCAAGCTGTGCAATAAGTGGTTGCCATGTAGGAGGCAGTCCAGCTGGAGGATTAAACTTTACAATTGATTGTACTATTGTTAGTAGTTGGGATAGAATTAAGGCAAGAGCCGTTGACGGCAATCCTTCTTTCATGCCTCCATCACCAAACCCACAATTATCTGCAGGAGATAAACAAAAAATATTGGATTGGATTACTGCTGGTCGCAGATTTATTGACTAGTTAAATAATAAAGCATGAGTATAAAAGCTGCTGCAAATTGTGGCAGCTTTTACTTGGCTTTAAACCAAAGCTCTTTTTCATCATCCCAGTCGCCATTATAATTTACAGTAAGCTCGCCACCTGTTTCAATATCCTTAACCGTTTTTACCATCATTGTTTCTTCATCATAATCCATAAAATATTCGCAGTTGCTGTGGAAATCATGATTGTAAATTGGGATTAATCCAAGGGCCATACAACAACTTTCTTTTTGTTCACCCCATTCAAAAATATAATCATGCAGCAAAGTTTTATCAAGGTGTACCCTTTCGGCTTTAGTCATTACAATTACCGGAGAAATTTCTACAATAGTTCCCAAAGGGATAAATGCCTTTGTAAATACGCCTCTCCCTTTTTCGGTAGAATTATCAACATATAAATAAGACTTTAGCATAGCATTCATTTAATGATAAATGGATTAAATTGCAACCCCATTGTAATGCAATGTAACAATGCCATTAGAATTAGACAAAATATCGATTCAAGAACAGTTTGAAGAAGTAATAGCTTCAGAAAATAAACTTGCCATTCAGGATTTCCTGAACCATCAGAATATTAGTGACGTAGCCGATCTTATTTATGAAAACGAAGATTTTGAAGCACAGATCATCTCTCATATTTCCCTGCACAGGGCTGCCAGTGTTTTTAAAATCCTGGACATACATGCCCAAAAAAGAATCATCAAAAACTTACCAGCATTTAAAACCACCGAGCTTTTAAATGAACTACCTGCCGATGATAGGGTTGCCTTTTTGGAAGAACTACCCACCAGCATTGTTAGGGATTTAATTAAAACTTTAGATCCTGATGAACGAAGAGATACCCTAGAATTATTGGGTTATCCCGAAAATAGTATGGGCCGGATTATGACGCCTGACTATGTATATGTGTATGAAGAAAATACAGTGGCCGAAGTTTTTGAAACCATTCGTAAGCATGCCAAAGGCAGCGAAACCATTGACGTTATTTATGTAATCAACGAAAATGATGAGCTGTTGGATGATATACGTATTAGGGATTTTATTTTGGCAGAGCCCGATACCAAGGTTAAGGATATGATGGATGGCCGTTCAATTGTATTGCATGTAAACGACGACCAGGAAATTGCCAGTGAAGCCTTTAGAATGAACAACCGAGTAGCTTTACCAGTAACCGACGATAAAAATATTTTACTGGGCATTGTAACTATTGATGATATTCTTTGGGTAGCAGAAGAAGAACTGAGTGAGGATATTCAAAAAATTGGTGGTACCGAAGCACTTGACCAACCCTACCTGGATATGCCTTTTTGGAAACTGATTGGTAAAAGGGCTCCTTGGCTTGTGATTTTATTTGCTGGCGAATTATTGACTGCAAGTGCCATGAGTTTTTTTGAAGATGAAATTAAACAGGTGATAGTTTTAAATATGTTGGTTCCCCTCATCATTTCAAGTGGAGGCAATACTGGAAGCCAAGCTTCCACTTTAATAATACAAGCCATGGCCAAGGCCGAAATTACCATTGCCGATTGGTATACTATTTTAAAACGTGAAATAAAAAGCGGTTTGGTTTTAGGTGGTATTTTAGGATTGGTGGGTTTTTTAAGAACCTATATGTGGAGTTACGTAGAGCCTCATTTATATGGCAGCCATACATTTGAATTAGCTATGGTAACCGGCTCATCTGTTTTGGGAGTTGTATTATGGGGAACACTTGCTGGCTCCATGTTACCCATCTTTTTAAAATGGATGAAATTTGATCCTGCCACATCCTCTGCTCCATTTGTTGCAACCTTAGTAGATGTTACCGGAATTATCATTTATTTCTCAATGGCTTATTTGTTCCTTTCGGGAATTTTGTTGTAATTATTTCATAGTTGCTGACACGCCCGATTTCTCTCCGTATTTCATTTTCTTAACCTTAGCCTTCCCATTTTTATAAGTTATCATATACAAATTATCAAACTCATTGTCGGGAATATCGTTCTGAGGATAATCCAATACACCCAGCTTACGAATAATTTTAGGTAAAGTATTACTGTGGCCTATAATTAAAATGGTTTTCCCAAAATCTCTATGCTCCAGTATGGAGTTTACCAAATGATCACAAACTGTATCTGCAGAATAATGAACAGTATCTACCCCCATTTGAATACGCAAACTATCCCCTGTCATTTGAGTGCGGCGGTACTGGCTCACATAAATCTTTTGGATTCCTTCACTATTTAAAGCCCTTAACAAATCTCCAGCCCTGGTAAAACCAACCTGGGTAAGTGCAGGATCTTTGCCAACTTCTTTTTCTGCATGGCGAACAATAAATATTTTTGTAACACCGTCTTTATCCTGTGCATGTAAAATTGTACAAAACCCAATGGCGGTTATTAAAAGCATTAGATATTTCATAATAAGTAATTGTACCCCTAATTTAAGTGATTAGTAGGTAAATTCATATTCTTCACTTGCTAAGTGATTAAATGAGCACATTTTTATTAAATTGCATTGATAAAGAAAAACCGGAGGAGATTGATTATTCAACGGTAATTTTCAAAATTTAAACTGATCCTCTTCCTCAAAAAAATAAATCAATAACATATGTGTGGAATTGTAGGTTATACGGGCCCAAGGGAAGCTTATCCCATTGTTATATCAGGTTTAAAACGACTTGAATATAGGGGATACGACAGTACCGGAGTTGCCTTATTAGACGGCAAATTAAAAGTGTATAAAAAGAAAGGCAGAGTTGCCGACCTTGAAAATGCAGTTATTGGAAAAGATTTACATGCAAATACTGGCATAGGCCATACTCGTTGGGCCACTCATGGTGAGCCTAGTGATAAA
The DNA here is from genome assembly GCA_947085175.1 of uncultured Chitinophagaceae bacterium. Taxonomy (GTDB): domain Bacteria; phylum Bacteroidota; class Bacteroidia; order Chitinophagales; family Chitinophagaceae; genus Ferruginibacter. Next base: position 123,377 of record CAMTVJ010000004.1, on the reverse strand, counting down.
AATGCCCACCCCCATGTTTCAAAAACTGGAGAATTGGCTATGATTCATAATGGCATCATTGAAAACTATGCCCAGTTAAAAAAAGAATTGACTAATAAAGGCTACGAATTTACTAGCGATACCGATACTGAAGTTTTATTGAATTTCATTGAAGACATTAAAAAAAATAACCAGTGCGACCTTGAAGAAGCTGTAAGAGTGGCATTAAAAAGAGTGACAGGGGCCTATGTAATCTTATTGTTGGATGCATCTAATCCGGATACCATTATTGCTGCCCGAAAAGGAAGCCCCTTAGTTATTGGTGTTGGAAAAGGAGAACATTTTTTAGGATCAGATGCATCGCCGATGCTGGAGTTTACCAAAGAAGTGGTTTATGTTAATGACTACGAACTTGCTATTGTAAAACCCAATGAACTGATTTTAAAAAATCTAGGTAACGAAAAAATAACTCCTTTCATTACCAAATTGGACATGGAATTAGCTGCCATTGAAAAAGGTGGATACGATCATTTCATGTTAAAAGAAATTTTTGAACAACCCAGTACCATTCATGATTGTTTAAGAGGGAGGTTGGATGCCACAGCCGGAACCATTACCATGAGTGGTATACAAGACAATATTGAACATTTTAAAAATGCTGATCGAATCATCATCGTTGCCTGTGGTACCAGTTGGCATGCAGCTTTGCTGGCCGAATACATAATTGAAGAACTTTGCCGAACTCCGGTTGAAGTAGAATATGCTTCGGAATTCAGGTATCGTAATCCCATCGTTAATAAAGGCGATATCATTATTGCCATTTCGCAAAGTGGAGAAACTGCCGACACCTTGGTCGCTATTGAAAAAGCCAAAGAAAACGGCGCCATTATTTTTGGTATTGTGAATGTTGTGGGGTCATCCATTGCCCGTATCAGCAATGGAGGCGCTTATACACATGCAGGACCAGAAATAGGTGTGGCATCTACCAAAGCATTTACTGGACAACTGGCAGTTATTTGTATGATGGCATTAAAGATTGCAAAAGAAAAAGGAACAATCTCTGAGGAGCGATATAGTAATTTATTATTGGAACTTGAGGCTGTACCAGAAAAAGTTGCAGCCATTTTAAAAAGTGCCGATTCTATTAAAGCAATTGCATCTAAATACAAAGGAGCATCCGATGCTCTGTTCTTAGGCAGAGGATATAATTTTCCAATTGCTTTGGAAGGTGCTTTAAAACTTAAAGAAATTTCTTATATCCATGCCGAAGGCTACCCTGCGGCCGAAATGAAACATGGCCCAATTGCCTTAGTAGATGAAAACTTACCAGTTTATTTTGTGGCTACCAAAGATTCGTACCATGAGAAAATTGTGAGCAATATTCAGGAAATTAAAGCCCGCAAAGGAAAAGTAATTGCCATTATTACCGAAGGTGATGATGTGATTCCTGAATTAGCAGATGATGTATTTTATGTACCAATGGCAGATGAAATTATTGCCCCATTGTTAAGCACCATTCCGCTTCAATTATTAAGTTATTATGTAGGCATTGAAAAAGGAGTAGATGTAGATAAGCCTAGGAATTTGGCCAAAAGTGTAACTGTGGAATAAGCCCCTTGCCCCAGAAGGGGTACTTACAATCTTACTACTCTTGTCTTGCTTTTTTCTCTTATATTGCAAGTAGTTGTATTTTGGTTATCAGTTTTAGTTCTTTGTGGCTGCATCGTTGCGTCGCACTCTTTTACTGAATTTCTTAATTCAGCTATGCATTCAATTCAAAAAGTATTCTTATAAAATTCTGTTCATTAATTAGAGTGCATTAAAATAAATTATAAACTTTAAATCTTAGTTCCCCTTCAGGGGGCAGGGGTATGAACATTATCAAAAAGCATCCAGTTAATCATCTTGGCTACAACTTTATAGATGAACAATTTATTCCAAAAGGAAAAGATGAATACCATCTTCGCCATCTCCAAAATAGAAATGGGTTTAAATACCGCCAGTTAACAGCTCAGGAAATTGAAGCCCTCATTAGAAATAGAAATACGGCAGATGATTGGACCAAAATTTTGGTTTCAAAAAGTTTTAATCCCGATTTGGTTCGTAATTGTAAAATGCATGGATTAATCCGCATTGGTGATTTAGAACCCTTATACCTCGAGTTTCATAACCTTAGATTACCGGTGGGATTGTATAACAGTACCATCATTAGCTGCGACTTTGGTAATAATGTTTGTATTGACCATGTCAATTATCTCAGCCATTATATTATAGGAAATGAAGTGATGATTGCCAATGTGAATGAATTAGCCACAACAGATTATGCCAAATTTGGGAATGGAATCATAAAGGACGGTGAAGAAGAAAAAAATAGGGTTTGGATTGAATTGTGTAATGAAGCCGGTGGCAGAAATATAATACCCTTTAATGGAATGCTTACCGGCGATGCCTGGCTTTGGAGCAAGTACAGGGAAGATGATGCCCTCTTAAATAAGTTTAAAGAATTTACCGAAAAGCGTTTTGATAAACAACGTGGATATTATGGAAAAATAGGTGACCGTACAGTCATCAAAAACTGTAAAATCATTAAAGATGTATGGGTGGGCACCGATGCCTATATTAAAGGAGCCAATAAGTTAAAGAACTTAACGGTAAACAGCGATGAAAACCGTACTTCCCAAATTGGTGAAGGTTGCGAGTTGGTAAATGGTATTGTAGGATATGGTTGCCGAATTTTTTATGGTGTAAAAGCTGTTCGTTTTTTTATGGCTTCTCACTCTCAGTTAAAATATGGCGCTAGATTAATCAATTCTTATCTGGGCAATAACTCAACCATCTCATGCTGCGAAGTATTAAACTCTTTAATTTTTCCTGCTCATGAACAGCATCATAACAATTCTTTTTTATGTGCCGCAGTAGTAATGGGACAAAGCAATATAGCTGCCGGCGCAACCATTGGTAGTAATCACAACAGCAGAGCGGCTGATGGTGAAATTGTTGCTGGCCGTGGATTTTGGCCGGGGCTTTGTGTGAGTTTAAAACACAATTCAAAATTTGCCTCTTATACTATTATTGCCAAAGGCGATTTTCCGGCAGAACTAAATATTCCTATCCCTTTTAGTTTGGTAAGTAACGATGTAACACATGATAAGCTGGTTGTAGTACCTGGCTATTGGTTTATGTACAATATGTATGCGCTAGCACGAAATGCCTGGAAATATGTTGACCGTGACCGCCGAACAGAAAAAATACAAACCATTGAGTATAAATATTTGGCCCCAGATACTATTAATGAATTGTTTGATTCCTTAAAGCTTTTACAAAAACTAAAACCAGCTGCAGATGGAAAAGCTTTTTTAACGGGATGGGAAAATACAACCAGAAAAACAGAATTACATAAAGTGCCAAGGGCTATTTTACTCTTTAAAGAATTGATACAGCATTATGGGGTAATGGAATTGTTTGAGCATATTCAGAAAAACAAGATTAAAGATTTTAGCTCCCTTAAGAAATCAATTTCGGCGAAAATAGAAAGAAGCCAATGGCTGAATATTGGTGGACAACTGATTCAAAAAACTGAAATTGACGAGGTAAAACGAAAAATCAAAGCAGGCAAAATTAAAAGCTGGGATGAACTGCACCTCTTTTATAAAAAACAGGGTGTTAATTATGAAAAAGATAAACTAAACCATGGCTATACTTCGCTCTTGGAAATTCTGAATATCACTCCAAAACAGTTTACACCTACCCTGCTTAAATCATTGTTGCAAGAAGCTGTAGCCACTAAAGAATGGATGTGCAAAGGCATTTACGAATCGAGGGCTAAGGATTATCAAAATCCTTTCCGTAAAATGATTTATGACTCAGACAAGGAAATGAATAAGGTGCTTGGAAAATTAGAAGACAATAGTTTTATCCAAAATCAAATGAGTGAGTTGGATACATTTAAAAAGCAAGTAAAAGCTGTGATCAGGAAAATGTAATTAGATTTTATCTACAAAGTAATTTAAAGCCATCTCGTACCCTTTAAGCCCTAATCCGGATATTGAGCCACGCACTTTACTAGATACATGGGAAATCTTCCTAAATTCTTCTCTGGCGAAAACATTGGAAATGTGTACTTCAACTACTGGAGAAATGATAGCTGCAATGGCATCACCCAAGGCTACTGAAGTGTGTGTGTACCCCCCAGAATTAAAAATTATGCCTTGCGAATTGTATCCTACCCTTTGTAATTCATTAATCAACTCTCCTTCGATATTGGATTGGAAATAACTGATTTCAATGTTGGGATACTTACTTCTTAAAGTAGCTAAGTAATTTTCAAAAGATTCTTCCCCATAAACATCTACTTCTCTTTTACCGAGTAGATTTAAGTTTGGCCCATTGATGATTGAGATTTTCATTACGCTAATTTCACGAATTAAAACTAATTACACGAATTAAAATCCAATTAGTGGGATTAGTACTCTTAGATTAATTGGTGTTTATTAAAGATATAAAGTCATCAAACAAATACCTACTGTCATGTGGGCCGGGTGTAGCCTCTGGATGATATTGAACAGAAAAGGCAGGTTTATTTTTTATACGAATACCTTCAATACTATCGTCATTTAAATTAACATGGGTAATTTCTAAATTGGCATTTGCCCTTACTGCTGCTGGATCAACACCAAATCCATGATTTTGGGTGGTAATTTCGCTTTTACCTGAAATGATATTTATAACAGGATGATTTAACCCCCTATGACCATGATGCATTTTAAAAGTTGGCACATCATTAGCCAAAGCAAGTAGCTGATGACCTAAGCAAATACCAAACAAAGGCTTATTGGCAGCCAAAATTTGTTTGATTGTGTTTACAGCATAAGTTAAAGGAGCAGGATCGCCAGGTCCATTGCTGATGAAATAACCCTTAGGTTTAAATTTTTCCAATTCTTCAAAACTTGTTGTTGCATTATGCACTTTAACATAAGCTCCTCTTTCAACCAAACAAGTCAATATATTTTTTTTGATTCCAAAATCAAGTACTGCAATCCTTAGATCACTCTTTTCGTCTCCCAAAAAATAAGTTTCTTTAGTACTTACTGTTGAAGCAAGTTCCAGTCCGTCCATAGATGGCACATTCTTCAACTCCTTTTTCAATAGCTCAATATCTGTTATCACCGAAGAGATAATGCAATTCATAGCTCCCTGTGTACGAATATGGGAAACTAATGCCCTAGTATCTATTTCATCTATGGCCACCACATCTTGAGCAATAAAATAATCTTGCAAGGAAGTATCAGCCATAAATCGGCTATATTTTTCCTCCAGGTTACGTCCTATCACCGCTTTTACTTTAACACTATCGCTCTCTACATCTACTGCTTTTACACCATAGTTACCAATATGAACATTGTTCATGATCAATACCTGGCCAAAATAGCTAGGATCGGTGAATACTTCCTGATAGCCTGTCATTCCCGTGTTAAAACAAATTTCACCGGTGGCTGTTCCCATTTTACCAAAAGCAGTGCCTTTAAAAATGGTTCCGTCTTCTAAAATTAAAATGGCTGGGGTAGTTTTTGTATCCAACATGTATTATAAAGGTTTTGCAAAGAAAAGCATAGAAATGCTAATTGAACAAATAAAATTTTTCACATTGTTAATTAGTCTTCTCTCAAAACTGTTACTTGTCAGTCTTAGTGCCCTTCCCTATTATTTATAAAAAAAGCTCCGATATCAATATCGGAGCTTTTATCTTAATTATCTTTTCAAACTTATGCTTCTGTTTTTTCGTCAGTTGCAGTATCAGTTGCAGTATCAGTTGTTGTTTCCTCTTCAGTTTCAACAGCTTTCTTTTTAGCAGCACCCGAACGACGAGTCTTCTTAGCTGGTTCAGCAGATGGTTTTTCAGTTCCTTTACCGTAAATTTCGTTAAAGTCTACTAATTCAATCATTGCCATTTCAGCATTATCACCTATTCTAGCACCTAATTTTATGATACGAGTATATCCACCCGGACGACCAGCAACCTTTGGAGCCACAACAGTAAATAATTCTTTTACTGCAGCTTTATCGTTTAAGTAGCTAAATACAATACGGTGATTGTGCATGATAGCTTCCTTAGTTTCGGTATGCTTGGTTTTAGTAATCAATGGTTCGATGTAAATACGTAGAACCTTTGCTTTAGCTAAAGTGGTTGTAATTCTTTTGTAAGTAATTAACTGGCAGCCTAAGTTCATTAAAAGGGCTTTTCTATGAGAAGCCGTTCTGCTCAGATTTTTGTTTTTGTTACCGTGACGCATGACATTTTAGTTTTAATTTCCTTCACACCGTGTCAGGAATTGTGAAGTACTTGTTTTATAAAAAGCTAATAGCTTATTGCTACTTGCTAAAAGATTAATTACTCATCATCCAATTTCAACTTGCTTAAGTCCATTCCAAAACTTAAACCTCTATCGTGTAAAACCGATTCGATTTCACTTAACGACTTCTGTCCAAAGTTTCTAAACTTCATTAGATCTTCTTGCTCATACTGTACCAATTCACTTAATGAATTGATTTTAGCAGCTTTTAAGCAATTGAAAGCACGTACAGATAAATCAAGATCTTCTAATGGAGTCTTCAATACTTTACGTAATTGTAAAGTTTGTTCGTCAACCAGGTCTTCTTTCTTGTCTTCTTTATTGTCAAAAGTGATATTCTCGTCGGTGATGATCATCAAGTGCTGTATTAAAATACGGCTGGCTTGCTTCACAGCATCTTCTGGGTGTATGGTACCATCAGTAACCACTTCCATAATCAATTTTTCAAAATCGGTACGTTGTTCAACACGAGTGTTTTCAATAGTGTACTTTACATTTTTGATAGGTGTGTAAATAGCATCTACAGCAATATATCCAAAATGAGCGTTCTTTTCTTTATTCTCTTCTGCAGGAACATAACCACGACCTTTTCCGATAGTGATTTCGATATCCAACTTAGCGCTGTTATCCATTGTACAAATCAACAATTCCGGATTCATCACTTCAAATGTTGGAGAAGCTTCTCCAATCATACCTGCAGTGAACTCAGTTTTGTTTTTAACAGAAAGTGTGATCTTCTCTACACTAACTTCATGCTCCACTTTCTTCTTAATACGAACCTGCTTAAGATTCAAAATGATTTCTGTAACGTCTTCAGTAATCCCTTTCAAAGTTGCAAACTCATGATCAGCGCCTGCAATATTGATACCAATGATTGCATAACCCTCTAAAGAGTTCAATAACACCCTGCGAAGAGAGTTACCAATAGTTACGCCGTATCCTGGTTCTAAAGGACGGAATTCGAAGATGGCTTCAAACTCGGTTGCTTTCTGAAGAACGATTTTATCTGGTTTAACAAAATTTAAAATTCCCATTTGTATTTTGTTTTTACCCCAAACCCCTAAAGGAGCTTAAGATTTATTATTAATTAATTATTTCAAAGTCTCCGCCAGTTCCCCCTTCAGGGGGCGGAGGGGGTGGTATTACTTAGAGTACAATTCCACAATCAATTGCTCCTTAATATTTTCAGGAACACTTTCCCTTTCAGGGTAAGTGATGAAAATACCTTTGGATTCAGCTTCGTTCCACTCTAACCAGTTAAACTTAGGATTTTTACCTCTTAAGTTTCCAGTAATTGAGGCGTTAGCAGCACTCTTATTTTTAATACCAATTACATCTCCAGCTTTACAACTGTAAGAAGGAATGTTTAAAACATCTCCGTTTACAGTAATATGCTTATGAGATACCAACTGGCGAGCACCCTGGCGACTTGGAGCAATACCCATACGAAATACGGTATTATCCAAACGGGCTTCTAATAATTTGATAAGGTTTTCACCGGTAACACCTTTACGGCGGGCAGCTTCATCAAATGTTTTGCGGAATTGTTTTTCCAACAAACCATAAGTATACTTGGCTTTTTGCTTCTCTCTTAGTTGTAAAGCATATTCACCTAAAGTTTTACGCTTGCGGTTTGCACCATGCATTCCTGGAGGATTGCTATTTTTGGTTAACCACTTTCCATTACCAGTAATGGGTTCTCCAAAAATTCTGGAGATTTTTGTTTTGGGGCCTGTGTAACGAGCCATAATTTTTATCTGTTTCCGCTTTTTTGTGAAGGTGCTTTGATCGGTAAAAACGGTAAAAATAAATCTAGCACCCGTTAAAATATAATTGATATAAAAACGCCAAAGACCCCATAAGGGGGTTTAGCAAATCTTATACTCTTCTTTTCTTTGGAGGACGACAACCATTGTGAGGTAAAGGAGTAACGTCTTTAATCATATTAATTTCAATACCATTTTGAGATAAAGAACGGATAGCACCTTCACGGCCCGATCCTGGTCCTTTCACAAATACGTCAACTCTTTTTAAACCAGCGTCTAAAGCAATTTTGGCTGCATCTGCTGCGGCCATCTGGGCTGCATAAGGTGTATTCTTTTTAGAACCCCTAAAACCCATTTTACCTGCACTGCTCCAGCTAATTACCTGGCCTTGCTTGTTGGTTAAACTGATAATGATGTTGTTGAAACTTGCTGTGATGTGTGCATCGCCATAGCTATCAACTTTTACTACTCTTTTTTTTGCAGCTGCTTTGCCGCCTTGTGCTTTTGCCATAATTTAATCTAAATAGGTAATCTTTAAAAAATAGATTCCGTTTTTTTTCGGAACTGAAACAACCCTCCTGCCGACTTATGATGCAATCTGGTGTTGATTCAAAAATATAAGTCTATAAATTTTATTACTTAGTAACTTTCTTTTTACCAGCAACTGTCTTACGCTTTCCTTTCCTAGTACGACTGTTTGTACGAGTACGTTGTCCACGAACTGGTAATCCTTTACGATGACGTAAACCACGGTAACAAGCAATATCCAACAAACGTTTAATGTTCATTTGGGTTTCACTACGTAAAGCACCTTCGGTTTTAAACTCCGAGTTAATCACATTACGGATGGCAGTTTGCTCATCATCGTTCCACTCATTTACTTTTTTACCATGTTCAATGCCCGACTTAGTTAAAATGTACTGAGCAGTTGAACGGCCAATTCCGTAAATGTAAGTAAGGCCTACTTCGCCTCTTTTATTTTTTGGTAAATCTATACCGGCAATACGAGCCATAGAAGTGTTTGATTTTTAATTATTAATATGAATTCTGATTATCCTTGCTTTTGCTTAAAACGAGGATTCTTTTTGTTAATTACATACAGCCTGCCTTTTCTTCTTACGATCTTGCAATCCACGCTGCGTTTTTTAATTGAAGCTCTAACCTTCATGGTTTTTAATTTTTATTGTATTACTGAATTGTTTCTATTTATACCTAAAAATGATTCTGCCTCTTGTAAGGTCATATGGGCTCATTTCTACCCCTACTTTATCCCCTGGTAAAATACGGATGTAATGCATCCTCATTTTGCCTGAAATTGTGGCTAAAATTTCATGTCCGTTCTCTAATTTAACCTTGAACATAGCATTGCTCAACGCTTCAACTATTACTCCATCCTGTTTAATAAGTGCCTGTTTAGCCATAATTTTGGGAGCGCAAAGATAGGATGAAATATTTAATTAATAGCAAAATACTAGTCTTATTACCAACAAATACTTGGTTTTTCCACAAAAAAACTTGGTTTGGGGACATTAACCTGTATTTCAGCCTCTAAAAAAGTAAAATCTCTCCTTAAAGACTTTTTTTTAACCCTCTTGAAAGAAATTCTAAAAAACTAAAATCATTTAATTATAAAAATGCCCCAATTGTTAAAATTGGGGCATTTGATACTAGTTTATGAAATTAATCGAAAGAGACATCGTTTAAATGAACTTTTGTCATATCGTGATAATGATTTTGAAATTGATGCACTTTTAATGGCTCCATAATTTGCCTCTTCTCTTCTCTATACCAAATTTCAAATTTTGAAAAATCATTTTTAGCAGGAATCAGCATTCTAAAGGCACCTTTCATATATTTAACAGACCCATCCTCATTTTCTTCACTATGAAACTTAAAATTTGCTAACTGGCTATCATCTAATGGAATGGAACTTAGCTGATCAACTTCATACCAAAAATCCTGGGTACCGGTATTTATGCAAACCTGCTTCTCGTCATTATTGAGGTTTGTTACCTCGCCCTGCTTTTTATCGCCATCATTATCAGCTATTAAATAATCGCCTACTTTAATTTCTTGAAACTTTACCATAGATATTTGTTTTAGTATCCCAATATAACCATTTTTAGGAAATGAAATTAGTTTAACTCTCACTATCGATGGAGCTATAGTGGGGTTTTATTCAGCCCAGCTCATCACATATCCTTCATTTTCAATTTCCAAAGCCTCAACCGTTAATTGTAATGGATGAAAAGTATCTACCATTACTGCCAACTCATTGGTTTCTTTGGCTCCAATACTTTTCTTTACAGCCCCTGGGTGTGGCCCATGTGGAATTCCGGCAGGATGTAAAGTAATCATACCACGAGTGACGTGCTTCCGGCTCATAAAATCACCATCCACATAATATAATACCTCATCGCTGTCGATATTACTATGATTATATGGTGCTGGGATAGCATGAGGATGATAATCAAATAACCTTGGGCAAAAGGAACAAACCACAAAATTGTGTGCCTCAAAAGTTTGATGAACCGGCGGCGGTTGATGAACCCTTCCAGTTATTGGCTCAAAATCATGAATAGAAAAAGCAAAAGGGTAACAACATCCGTCCCACCCTACTACATCAAAAGGGTGATGGGCATAATGCAAACCATATAAAATCCCTTTCTTTTTTGTTTGAATTAAAAAATCGCCTGATTCATCAATGGTTTGTAAGTTTTTTGGCTGACGGATATCTCTTTCACAAAAAGGCGAATGCTCCATCAACTGCCCCAGTTTACTTACATATCTTTTTGGATACCTGATTGGGCTGAAAGACTCTACAATAAACAAACGATTATTTTCAGTTGTAAATTCCATCTGGTAAATAGAGCCTCTTGGAATCACTAAATAATCACCGTAGGCAAAATCAATATTGCCGTATTGCGTTTTTAAAACCCCAGTGCCCTCATGCACAAAAATCATCTCGTCTGCATCGGCATTTTTATAAAAATAATCCGACATACTTTGTTGGGGAGCTGCCAATACAATATGACAGTCATTATTAACCAAAACAGCTTTACGACTCTTTAAATAATCCTTTTCTGGTTTTATTTTAAAACCTTCTAGGCTACGGTGTTTCAGCATTTTTTCTTCTGCTACAGCCGGCTGCACATTAACAGGTTCATCTGTTTTTATTATTTCTGTTGGAGGATAAATATGATAAAGGATGGAATAATCATTGCTAAATCCCTCGGTTGAAAACAATTGTTCGGAATACAATTCCCCATCTGGTCGATAAAACTGGGTATGCCTTTTATGTGGAATAGATCCTACTGTATGATAGTGTGCCATAATTAATGGATAATTTTAAATTGATAATTATTTTCAAATGATGATCATTCATTGACACAAAGTGCCAAAGAAGCTAGTAGGAAATAATACTTCCAGCTGCGCTTATCAATATAATAGGTGAAGTTGCGATGAAAAAGCATTGCTTTAATTGTTATTGTAAATTTACATTTTATATTTCAACAATAATGACAAGGATAGGAATTGTTTCAGACACTCATAGTTTTTTAGACGAAAGCATTTTTGAGCATTTTAAACTCTGCGACGAGGTTTGGCATGCCGGTGATTTTGGAAGTTTAGAATTGGTACATGGTCTGACGTCCCGTCTGACCAACGTAAGAGGTGTTTATGGCAATATTGATGGAAATGAAATTAGAAAGGAATTTCCAGAACAATTAGTATTTATGTGCGAAGGAGTAAAAGTGATGATGAAACATATTGGTGGATATCCACCCAAATACAATCCTGAAACAAAAAAGGAAATATTAATTCAAAAACCTCAACTTTTCATAAGTGGCCATTCGCACATATTAAAGATTATGTACGACGATCAATTGAATTGTTTACATATGAATCCAGGGGCTGCTGGTAAACAGGGTTGGCAAAAAACAAGGACCATCATCCGTTTTGTAATTGATGGTACTGAAATGAAAGATGCTGAAGTGATTGAACTTGGACCTAGATAAAATTATTTACCACCGTTTGCTGTAAGATCAGCCTTACAGTTTGCATCCAGCACTGGAATATTCCCAGTGAGTAAAATACCAAAAATATCAGTAGTTTCTGATGCATAATACATTAAGCAACTTGTATTATTACAATGGTTGCCATGTGCGCCATCCTGGTGATTGGTTTGCAAGGTAGAGCCAATATTTACCAATCCAAGTATGTGGGCAAATTCATGTTCCAAAACAGTGCTTACTACTTTAGTACGGCTGGCTTGCCCTACCCCACCTGAATTATCATGAATGGTTTTACCTAACAAACTCATGGAAGTATTTCTAAATGCAATGCCTAAAACATTCCCTTGGGAGTAATTTCCATCAGTATATAAAAAATATACACCCAATTGGTTGCCCGATGTGTAAACTGTACGGTTGTTTTTCTCAATAGTTGCAATATCATTTAATGATAAAACAGTTTTACCCGCTGATGCGATCTGTGTTTGTAAAACTGTTACACCCCCGGGCTTATTCATCAACGAATTAATAAAAGCGATTAAATTATTTATTGCGGCAGCATCGGGCTGAAAGCCTGGCATATATTGCACCTCAATTTTTACAGAAGTATATTTAGCAGCACTCAATAAATCGTTTGCTGAAGCGCCAACGGTTTTATTGTTTTCATTATTAATTGCAGGAAGATTGGTAATTGTATCTGATTTTTTACAGCCTGCAAATGCAAGTATTAAAAAACTAAATACTATAACTGTTTCACTAATTCTCGTTATCATAGTATCCTGGTTTTATTTCAGATTATAAACGAAAAAATCGTGCCAAATGATATGCAGGTTCTAAGAATTAATCAACCCAATCGGCTATAAAAATATTAGTATCTCTTGTACCCCCATTATTTCGGTTGCTGCAAAAAATAATCTTCTTCCCATCCGGGCTAAACATAGGAAAAGCATCAAATCCTTTATCCCTGCTTATCTTCTCCATATTTTTACCATCAAGGTCTGCTAAGTACATATTAAAAGGGAAACCCCTTTTGTATTCATGATTGCTACAAAAAATCATATGCTTACCATCTGGTGTAAAATTAGGCGCCCAATTGGCTTGTTCTAAAAATGTAATCTGGCGGGCATCAGTTCCATCTGCATTGGCAATCCAAACTTCCATATGTGTGGGAGCAACTAAATTCTCTTTTAATAAATCTTTATACTCTTTTATTTCATCTGCTGTTTTAGGACGAGATGCTCTCCATAATATTTTAGTTCCATCGGGGCTAAACCAACCTCCACCATCATAACCAAGTACATTTGTTATACGCTTTACATTTTTGCCATTTAGATCCATTGTGTACAATTCTAAATCGCCATCCCTCATGGAAGTAAACAAAATAATATCTCCTTTTGGAGAAATGGTTGCTTCAGCATCGTATCCTTTAGTTTTGGTTAACTGTTTTACAATTTTGCCATTTAAATCAGCTTTAAAAATATCGAAGCTTTCATAAATTGGCCAGATATATTTGTTACCATATTTTTTACGATCTGGCACTGGGGGACATTCTGTACTTCCCAAATGAGTAGACCCGTAAACGATATGTTTACCATCTGGATAAAAGTAAGCGCAAGTAGTTCTTCCTGTACCAGTACTAACTAATTTTGATTCAAATTTCTCACCTGCAGCCGGCACTTTTCCCATCCAAATCTGATCGCAATGAATACCTTCAGCTGGATTTGTTTTTTGATAGATAATATACTTACCATCAAAACTGAAATAAGCTTCAGCATTATCGCCCCCAAAAGTCAATTGTTGAATATTGGCAAAATGAGTTTCTCCTTCAAATAAAATAGTATCCGAAATACCAAAACTTGTTTTAGAAACGAATTGATTTGCTTTATTCTTAAATGAATACATACCAAAAACTATAATTGCAAAAGCACTACTTATAATCAACTTATTCATAAATTTTAAATTAATACACAAAGTTAGTTGATGCAAAATCACAGATTGTCAGGAAATTGTCATGTACTTAACAAGGCAGTACTTAATTTTGTGTATGGCCAACATAATAAGATCAAGGTTTTCCGTATTCTTTTTAATTGTTTCAATATTTGCTTGTAACCAAGCTTCTGATAAAAACATAAATACTATAGAGGCAAATGAAGAAGCTCATTTATTAAATGCAATTACTTCATATCCCGATTCTTTACTTTTAAAAGAAAACCTTATCCAATACTATCGGGATAAAGGAGAGTATCTAAAAGCCATTGATAAAACAACTAATGCTTTAACTACAGATAGCAATAATGCAAGGCTTTGGGATATACATGCTACCCTATGTTTTGAAAGTGATGACACAGTAAGTGCAATTCATTCTTTTGAAAAAGCCATTGCCATTTTCCCAAACCCATCTTATTTAATGTCATTAGGTACTATATATGCTTATAGTAAAAATAAAAAAGCATTAGATATGGCAGACATGTTAATTGAGAATAAAAATACAAATACCCAAAAGGAAGGGCTGTTTATTAAAGGTGTTTACTTTACTACTATCAATGAAAAAATAAAAGCCATCAATTATTTTGATCAATGCCTGTCTATTGATTATACATTTATGTTTGCTTATAGAGAAAAAGCCATTGCTTTATATGATCAAGGGAAATTTAATGATGCTTTAAAAGTATTAGATAAAGCCATTACTCTTCAAAATATATTTGATGAAGGATATTATTGGAGGGGGCGTTGTTTTGAAAAACTAAATAAACCCACTGAGGCCAAAGAAGAATACAAAACTGCTTTATTATACTCTCCAGATTTTATTGAAGCAAAAGAAGCTTTAATAAGATTAGGAGGAAAATAAATTCTGAATGTTGAGTGATGAATTATAAATTAACTTTGCAATCTGATTAACTCATAACTCATAACTCATAACTCATAACTCATAACTCATATGCCAATCATTGCTCCTTCTCTTTTAGCTTCCAATTTTTTAAACTTAGAAGCAGAATGCAAAATGCTTAACGAAAGCCAAGCAGACTGGTATCATTTAGATGTAATGGACGGCCGATTTGTTCCCAACATCAGTTTCGGCCCAATGTTGGTTGAGTTTTTTAGAAAAGCAACAAACAAAGTTTGTGATGTTCATTTAATGATAGAAGACCCAGGTAATTATGCCGAAGCTTTTAAAAAAGCTGGAGCCGATATTCTATCTGTACATATTGAAGCCTGCCCACACTTACACCGCAATATTCAGCAAATTAAAAGCTTAGGCATGCAAACTGGTGTGGCAGTAAATCCTCATACCTCAATTGATTCTATAAAAGATATACTGGCAGATATTGACTTGGTTTGTTTAATGAGCGTAAACCCTGGTTTTGGAGGACAATCTTTTATTCCACAAACACTACAAAAAATAAGACAACTCCGCAAAATGATTGACGACCAATCATTGAATGTGAAAATTGAAATTGATGGTGGTGTTACTCTAGAAAATGCAAAGTCAATTATTGATGCAGGTGCTGATGTATTGGTTGCAGGTAATACAGTTTTTAAAGCTGATGATCCGATTGCAATGATTGCAGCATTGAAAAATTTATAACCCTTTTCTTTTATTAATTATTAAAAGTAAATCTTCCGGTATTTCCATTGGCTGAAGTGGAGCCACATTAGCACCACCAGTATTACCCACTGGAATTTTTCCAACAAATGATTTTACACCACCAAATAACAGCCTTGGAATTTGCCCAATCACTTCTTTCCAGTTTTTTATTTTAACCCCAAACTTCAGCATCTTCCAATGCACCGCAGTATGTTCAATTGGATAAGGCTGGCCCAAAATATGCGCCCGTTCCAGGTGCCGCCAGCTTTGCTGGAAATGTCTTTTATCAAATTCATTTTTCGCCAGTAAAAGTTCGTCACGATAAAATGGTCGTAATGCTTCCGGCATACATGCATTTATTTTCATAATCACAAACTTTAATCATGGTGTCCTTCAGTATTAGTCTGTTTAGCCAGGATGAAAAATGAACCTTTAACAACTACTTTGGCACCAGCAGGAATATCTTTTAACAAAGTAATTTCGCTATAGCCAACATCACTGGTACCTTTTACAACGGGTATTCTTTTAAAATGGGTTTCATTCTTCTTTGTATCAACAGAATCAATAATAAAAATATAATCCTGTCCCTGTAAATTAACAATAGCTTCCGTTGGTATGGCCGGCAAAGTAGCTTTATCCAGACTGATGTTTGCCGTGATATTCATACCGTCAATCAAACCGGTTTTATCTCCCTTTACCATAGCATGTACCGAAACCGCCTTGCTTTCATTTTCAAAAGATGAACCCAGCGAAAATATTTCAGCATCGTATTCCTTACCGGGATTATTGGTTAACGTAAAATGAATGGTCTGCTTGTTTTTTAACTTCGGCAAGTCTTTCTCATACACAAACAGATCAAGATGAAGCTGCCTGTTGTCAACCACTTCGGCAACAATGGTACTCAGATCTATATAGCTGCCCATTTTTACGTTAACAGAACTTACAACACCGCTGATGGGGCTTTTTATCGATAAAACAGAAATTAATTTTCCATTAGCAAGTGATGAAGGATTGATACCCATCAACTGTATTTGCTGCTGCAGTGATGAACGTCTTGTTCTTAAAGATTTTAACTCCGCATCTGCTGCCTGTAGATTTTTTAATGCCCCTGCATTACCAGCATTTAATTCTTTTTGGCGATTGTATTCTTGTTCAGCCAATACCATTCTTGAATTAATACTTAGGTATTCACTTTGCACCTGTATAAACTCGGGATTAGAAATGGTTGCAATAGTTTGTCCCCTTGAAACCGGATTACCCGGCTGCACCATTAATGATTTTATTATGCCGCTGTACAGTGAATTGATGCTGGCCTTGTTCTGGTTAGGTACCTTAAGCACTCCATTTGTTTTTAGCGAAGTTGTTAATTGCTTTTGTTCAATGGTGCCAAATTCAATACCGATTGTTTTTATCTGATCGGCTGTAAGTATGGCTTCATCAGCTTCTTCATGTTGTTCAACAGTTGGATCTTCTGTTTCAGATACAACAGGTCCTGTTTTATCTTTATTTCCGCAAGAAGCTATGAATATTGCAACCGAAAGAATAGCAATGATTATGATTGATTTATTTTTCATTTTCTAATTATTGATTGATAAAGTAATTGTATTGAATAACAGACTGGTTATAGCTGTTCAGCACTTCCAGGTGATTTTTTTGAATTTCGATAGCTTGAGTTAAGAACTGAGACATTTCAGCAAAGCTTATTTCGCCTGCCCTGTAAGCAAGTGAGGATGCCTTAATAATTTCTTGTGCCTGTCCTAAACCGCTTTTTTGATAAAATGACAAAAGGTTGTTATTTCTTTCCACTTCTTTTTGCATCTGCATTTGTTGGGTATTGAATAACTGCTTTCCATATTCAAATTGTTTTTGTTGCAGCAATACTTCTGCCTGTGCTGTTTTTACTTTGTTGCGATACCCTGCTGCACCAAACAAAGGGAATGATGCGGTAACTGAAAAGCCCGTAAATGGATCACTTGCACCCCACAATCGCTGATTGAAAAACCTCCCAGAGAAATCGGGCTTATTTTCATTTTTTATTAGGGAAACTCCTGCGTTTGCAATATTTATATTTTGAGTTTGTAAAGCCAGCATCGGATGTAATGTATCGCCGGGCAAAAGCGGCATGCCTATTTTTTCAAGTGATTGAAATAAGGGTAAAATAGCATCATTGCTATTCATCAATTGCTTTAACGATTGTTGCTGAATGCTAATATCATTACCAATTTGCAGAACCATTGCCTGTATTTCCGACATTTTCACACTAGCTGCAATGCTGTCCAAACCACGGCTATCACCTGTCTTTACTTTTAATATGGCTGCAGCACTTAATGATTTGTAAATACTGTCGAGTTGATTAAACAATTGTAGCTTATCCATCAAATACCATAGTTGGTAATACACAGTTCTAATGTCTCTTTTTATACTGATATCAATAGCAGCTTCATTTACCAGGTAATATTTCATCTGTTCGGTGTACAGGTTTTTCTTTGCCTTGTACAAGCCAGGCCAGTCAATACTTTGCGATACTCCTACTTTTAAAATGCCTTTATTGTCGCTGGGCCTAAAGTCTTCATTTTCGGCAAACACACCAGTTTTGGGTAACGCTGTTGCCGTTTTTATCTGCAGCTTTCCTTTATTCATCTGCTGGGTATTGATGCCGTATTGCAGGTTATTTTTTGCTGCGGTAATGGTTTCATCAATACTCATCCTTTTCTCAACAGGTTGTTGTGCCTGTACATTAACTGAAAAAAGTAAAACTATTAATCCTGTTACTGACGGTTTCATGAGCTTATTATTCCTTTTTGAAAAAATGATATATAAACAAGGCAAAACGATCAGGGTTAAAAAAGTAGCCGTTATCAAACCGCCAATTACAACAGTGGCCAGTGGCCTTTGCACTTCAGCTCCTGCACCCGATGAAAGTGCCATTGGCAGAAAACCAAATGATGCTACCAATGCTGTCATCAGTACAGGACGTAAACGCATTTTAGTTCCTTGCCACACTCTTTCAAGCACATCATTCATTCCATCTTTTTCTAACTGATTAAAAGTGCTGATCAAAACAATGCCATTTAAAACTGCTACCCCAAATAAGGCAATAAATCCAACGCCTGCCGAAATGCTGAATGGCATTCCTCTTAACAATAAAGCAAAAACACCACCAATGGCACTCATAGGAATTGCAGTAAAAATAAGTGCCGCTTCTTTAAACGAGCGAAATGTGAAATACAACATAAAGAAGATGAGTAACAATGCAAGTGGCACTACAATCATCAGCCGGGCCGAAGCTTTTTGTAGATTTTCGAATGTGCCGCCATAGGTGTAATAATAACCGGGTGGAAGTTTTATTTTTTCATTCAGTTTTTCCTGTGCTTCTTTTACAACGCTGCTTACATCCCTGCCGCTTACATTAAAACTCACATAGATTCGCCGCTTGCCTGCCTCACGGCTTATTTGTGCCGGGCCGGTTTTAAATGTCACTGTTGCAACCTGAGATAAAGGAATCTGGTTCCCATCTTTCATCGGCACATATAAATTGCTTACATCTTCCATCGAACTGCGTGAGCTACTGTCGAGCCTTAACACCAAATCAAATTTTCTTTCATTCTCATAAACAGCACCGGCCACTTCACCGGCAAATGCAGTACTTATAACATGATTTACATCTTCAATATTCAATCCATAGCCTGCTAGCCTTGCCCTGTCGTACTCAATGGTTATTTGAGGCAAGCCATCAACCCGTTCTACCTGAGGTTGTGTAATACCTTTTATAGGGCCAATAATTTTCGCCACCATATCGGCATAAGCAACCAAAGTATCTAAGTTTTCACCGAATATTTTAATTGCAACATCCTGCCTTATACCTGTCATCAATTCATTAAACCGCATTTGAATAGGCTGGCTTGGCTCGGCAATAACACCGGGTATGGTTGACAATTTATCTCTCATTAAATCGGATAGTACATAAAAATCATCGGTGGTTTTCCATTCCTCTTTAGGTTTTAGAATAACCATTAAATCCGAAGCTTCGGGAGGCATAGGATCAGTGGCAATATCGGCAGCACCTGTTTTACCTACTACCATTTTTACTTCTGGATACTTCAACAGCATACGCTCTGCCATCATCATTGTTTCTACAGTTTGGGATAAAGAGGAGCCCTGTGGCAACACAAATTCAATGGCATAATCACCCTCTTCCAGTGTTGGTATAAACTCTCCCCCCATATTTTTAAAAATGATGACGGTAAGAATTAGTAGCCCAACAGCAATAGCAGTTACCAGGTATTTTATTTTTACTGCTGCTTTAATAATCGGATCATAAAGCCCCTGAAAGAATCCCATCATCCTGTCGGAAAAAGTTTTTTTATGGGTAATATTTTTAGACAGGAATACTGCACTCATCATAGGAATATAGGTGAGCGACAAGATTAGAGCACCCAGGATGGCAAAGGATACTGTTTCTGCCATAGGGCGAAACATTTTTCCTTCAACACCCTGCAAAGAAAGAATGGGTAAATACACGATGAGTATGATGATTTGTCCAAAGGCTGCAGAACTCATCATACGTCCTGCACTACTTTTAACAGCATTATCCATTTGTTGCTGTGTAAGTCGTCCTTTTAATTTTTCTGTTGCAAAAAAGTGTAGAGTGGCTTCTACAATAATAACAGCACCATCTACAATTAATCCAAAATCTATAGCACCCAAACTCATCAGGTTGGCACTTACACCAAAAAGATTCATTAATCCCAAAGCGAATAAAAGTGATAATGGAATAGCTGAGGCCACAATTAAACCTGCTCTAAAATTTCCTAAAAATAAAACCAATATCAGAATTACTATTAATGCACCTTCAATCAAGTTTGTTTTTACAGTATTAATAGCACGGTCAATTAGATTAGTCCGGTCCAGAAATGCTTCAACTTCCACATCATCGGGCAATGATTTTTGTACAGTTATCATTCGCTCTTTAACAAGTTTTACAACCGAAGCACTGTTGGCTCCCTTCATCATTAACACAATTCCCCCAACCACTTCTTTTTCGCCATTATAAGTCATGGCACCATAACGTGGTGGCGAACCAAATTGAACATTGGCCACATCTCTTACTAAAACCGGAATACCAGCTTGTCGTTTGATTACAATATTTTCAATATCAGCAAATGTTTTTACAAGGCCAACACCTCTTATAAAATAAGCATAAGGTTTCTTATCGATATATGCCCCGCCAGTGTTTTCATTGTTTTTTTGAAGTGCTTCAAAAATTTCGGGGATGGTAACATTCATCGCTTTCAACCTATCAGGATTTATAGCCACCTCATATTGTTTGCTAATACCCCCAAAACCGGTTACCTCAGCCACACCTGCAATTCCCGTTAATTGCCGGGCCACAATCCAGTCCTGCATAGTACGCAGTTCCATGGCTGAATATTTTTGTTCGCTACCTTTTTTAGGATGAATAACATATTGGTAAATTTCACCCAGCCCTGTTGTAACCGGTCCCATCTCTGGCTTTCCCATCTCCGGAGGAATTTCGGATTCGGCTGTTTTTAATTTTTCGGCAATGAGCTGTCGAGCAAAATAAATATCCATATTCTCTTTAAACACAACCGTAATCACACTTAATCCAAAACGGGAAAAGGAACGCATTTCTTCAATGCCCTGGATATTTGACAATGCCCTTTCTACAGGGTAAGTAATAAACTGTTCTACTTCCTGAGCAGCAAGTGTTGGTGCCGTGGTAATAACCTGTACCTGGTTATTAGTAACATCGGGCAATGCATCAACTGGTAATTTTGATGCACTCCATAAACCCCAAATCACCAGGGTTATGGTCATTACGCCAATGAAAAGTTTATTCTTTATACTAAAATGAATGATTTTATTCAACATGAAAATTGATTGATTGATTGATTTGGTAATTACAAAAAATCTATTGAAACTTCCAGCATAACCTAATGGTTAGCCAAAGCATAAAAGATATTACTAAAATAAAATGGAGATATTAACCGAGCCTTGGAGGTTGCCAGATGGCATGTGAGTTATAAGAGCGAAAATCGTCACTGTATTGGAAATCGAATGATTGAAAACTTATAGCAGGAGCCTTAGAATAAATTGGTTGCTGAATGTGTACCGGTACAGCACAGCATGCACAACTGCAAAAGGGTGTACAATTCTCTGTTTCGTGATTATTATGATCATGATTTTCAACAGCTGCAATTCTCGTTACGGAAGTTTCAATACATTCCTTGCTGTCGCCACAAGGTAGACATGACAGGCTGATCATGAAGAAACTAAATATGAAGAAGAAATTTTTCACTTCACAAAAATAGTAGATTCAAAAGGATCCTAATCCCTTATCTTAATTTATTATCACAACTATGTTGCAATGATTAAAATTTATATCTTCATATCATGAGAGCTGCTTTTACCTTTTTATTATTGCTTTGTACATTTTCTCTATTTTCTCAAAACAAATCCGCACTAGTTAGTGGGAAGGTTTTTGATGAAAATGACATTCCTCTATCAAAAGTCTCAATTGTAATACTTGGCAAGTCCTCTGGGTTAACAACCAACGACAGCGGTTTTTTTAAAATTGAAGTGCCAGCCGGTCGGTCATTTGCGCTGGTATTTTCTTATACCGGATATACTGATGTTCAAAAGAATTTTTACTTAAGCGAAGGAGAAAAAGAAAATATTACCATTCAATTGGAAAGAGGAAGAAAAACTTTAGAAACAGTGGTAGTGACTGATGACAGAGAGAAAAGAGAAACTGGGCTCACTAAAATAAATCCAAAAAATGCCATAATACTTCCTAGTACAACTGGAGGAATAGAAGGACTGATAAAAATTTTAGTGGGGAGTAATAATGAGCTCACATCCCAATACAATGTACGTGGTGGCAATTTTGATGAAAACCTAATGTACGTTAACGACTTTGAAGTTTTTCGTCCATACCTAATTCGCAGCGGCCAACAAGAAGGACTTAGTTTTATTAATCCTGAAATGGCCAATAACGTTAATTTTTATACTGGTGGTTTCCAGGCAAAGTATGGCGACAAAATGAGTAGTGTATTGGATATTCAATATAAAAAACCAACAAAATTTGGCGGCTCGGCATATGTAAGCTTATTGGAACAAGGAATGCATGTTGAAGGGGCTTCAAAAAAAGAAAAAATTTCTTATTTGATTGGAATTCGTAACCGTAGCAACAAAAATTTATTGGCAAGTCAGGAAACCTTGGGTTCTTATATACCTTCTTCCTCCGATGTGCAAGCTTTTATTACTTATAAGATGACTGATAAATTGCAGTTTGAATTATTAACTACCTATTCGGTTACTAAGTTTACTTTATTCCCCGAATCTGCGCAAAAAACAACTTCGGTTTTCTCCCCTTTCTTTACTGCAAACTTAGGATTGGATATTAATTTTGAAGGACAAGAAAGAGACAGTTACAAAACCAATTTGATAGGTTTAAGTATACTCCACAATCCCAACAGTAAATTAAAACTAAAATGGATGTTGAGCCGCTTTCAAAATAAAGAAAACGAAAACTTTGATATTGCTAGTTCTTACTTATTTGGTGACAGAGATTTTGACCGTAATAGCGGCACTTATGGCAGTATTGTGAATCCTTTGGGAGCTGGCTATTATCAAAACTATGGCCGCAATGAATTGGATATTAATGTTTATAAAGCAGCAGTTAAAGGTAGTTTAAATAAAGGCAACCATTTTATTCAATTTGGTAACAGCATTGAACAAACCAATATTGACGACAAATTGAAAGAGTGGGAATACCAGGATAGTGCAGGATATTCATTACCTCATAATCCTGCCCAATTGCATTTATTTAAAACACTCAATTCTACTGCCGATCTTTCCATTCAAAAATACAGCGGCTATATACAGGATAATATTCGTTTAGGCAAGCGTAAAACAGATATCACCCTCCAAGCCGGAGTAAGGTACAATTACAATTCCCTGAACAATGAGTTTTTAATAAGTCCACGTGTTCAACTGAGTTGGAAACCACTTTGGAAAAAAGATGTTGTTTTTAAATTGGCTTCTGGCGCTTATCATCAACCTGCATTTTACAGAGAATTGAGAAGATATGATGGCACTTTAAATACTGCTTTAAAAGCACAGAGAAGTTATCAGGTGGTTGCAGGTATGGACTATAATTTCATAGCTTTTGATAACCGGCCTTTCAGAATTACTTCTGAAGCATATTATAAAAGTATGCGTAATGTGGATGTGTATGATATAGACAATGTAAAAATTAGATACGCCGGAAATAATAATGCAAAAGCATACTCAACTGGTTTTGAAGCCAGGCTTTATGGAGAACTTGTAAAAGATGCAGAAAGCTGGTTGAGCATTGGCATCATGCAAACCAAAGAAGATTTATTTAATGATTTTTATTTCAAGTTTTATAACGCTGCAGGCGAACTTATAAATTCAAAAAGTGTTGATAAGGTAGCTGTTGATAGCACTAAAACCGAAGTAGGTTTTGTTCGTCGTCCATCCGACAGATTAATAACCGCTGGTTTATATTTAGAAGATTATTTACCTACCAATAAAAATTTTAAAGTACATATCAATTTGCTCTATGGCAGTAATATGAGTTACAATATTCCTAATAGTGTTAGGTATCGCAATGCCCTTATCATAGAGCCATATATACGTGTAGACATGGGTTTCAGCGCACAATTACTTAGCGAAAAAACTAAACGTCGTAGCCATAGTCCTTTTAAAAATTTTGAAAATATTTGGGCAAGCTTTGAGGTGTTTAATTTAATTGATCGTCGCAATACCATCTCCTTTCAACTCATAAAAGACTTTGCAAATAATGTGTACAGTATTCCCAATCGTTTAACACCAAGGCTCGTTAATTTTAAAATTGTTGGAAGGTTTTAATTTATACCAATCAACAAAACTTTTCCACTTATTTTTTCTTGGTGTGTATAAGTAAATTAACGATGTATTAAATTCATTTCGTTACATTTGGCATAGAGACAAGTTAGTAGGAACAATTGTATTTTAATTGATCACTAACCGCTGCTATGTATGCCCTATTTATTTTGCATGACAGAAACAGTGGCTAAACTAAAAACCCATTGACAGAATCAATCATCAACCTCGAAACCGTTAACCCTATCGAATTCTTTGGCGTAAACAACGGTAAGTTAGACATCCTTAAAAAGAAATTTCCCCTCTTAAAAATTCTTAGTCGTGGCACGCAATTAAAATTAAGCGGAGCCCCGGAACAAATTGAAGGCGCCAGGGAAAAAATTGATCTTATTCTCCAATACCTCGAAAAAAATGGACACATGAGTCCAAATTATTTTGAACAGATTTTAGGCGGCGATGATGAACGGGTTGTAGACAATTTCATGGATCGCAACCCTAATGACATTCTTGTATTTGGCCCCAATGGTAAAAATGTTAGGGCTAGAACTGCCAATCAAAAAAAGATGGTGGAAGCCTGCGACAAAAATGACATCTTGTTTGCCATTGGACCGGCTGGTACAGGTAAAACCTACACCGCAGTTGCATTAGCAGTAAGAGCATTAAAAAACAAAACCGTTAAAAAAATCATCCTCACCAGGCCAGCAGTAGAAGCTGGTGAAAGCTTAGGCTTTTTACCTGGAGATTTAAAAGAAAAGATTGATCCCTACTTAAGACCCTTGTATGATGCATTGGATGATATGATACCTGCCGATAAGCTAGGTTATTATATGAGCACCCGTACCATTGAAATTGCTCCTTTGGCTTATATGAGGGGTCGTACTTTGGATAATGCTTTTATTATTTTGGATGAAGCTCAAAACACCAACGACCTTCAGATAAAAATGTTTTTAACCCGTATTGGCCCAAGTGCAAAAGCAATCATCACTGGCGATCCTACTCAAATTGATTTGCCAAAAAATCAATCAAGCGGATTGTTTAAGGCCACAAGGATTTTACAAAACATTGAAGGCATTGCCCATATTGAACTGAATGAAGAAGATGTGGTAAGACACAGGCTAGTTAAGCAGATCATCAAAGCATATAATAAAGACGATGCTGAGAAAACAGAATATAAGAAATAAGTAAAATTCCTACTTACTACCCGCTTATTAAAAGAGGCAGCTTTTAGCTGCCTCTTTTAATTACTAATTTAGGATTCACCATTTATATAAATTCGTTGCTAAAAGCAAGTAAATAAAATTACTTTTGAGTCTAAATTTTAAGGATTATGAAAAAAATATTGATTGCCCTTTTTGCCTTTTCGGCACTAACCATTAGCAGTTGTAATAATGGAGGAAAAGATGAACCCAAAGCCGTTTTAATTAGTTTCTTTGAAGCTATATCTAAAAAGGATATTGCTGCAGCCAGAAAATTAGCAACTGCCGACAGTAAACAAATGCTTGATTTAATTGAAATGGGAATGAAAATGAATCTTGATTCTGGTGAGAATAAATTTGATGACCATTTTTCTAATGAAAAAGTAGAATATGGTGAAACTATAATTGAAGGAGATAAAGCAACTGTTGCCGTAAAGGAAAAGGCAAATGACGAAATGGTAAATTTTGTTTTAAAGAAAGAAAATGGGGAATGGAAAGTAGCATTTGATATGAATACCATGGCCAATATTGGTATGGAAAAAATGAAAGGGAAAGATTTGAATGGCTCACAGGCTAATCTTCAATTAGAATTGGACAAACTAAAAGATATGGACCCTGACTCATTAAAAGCAATGATGAGCAAAGGCATGCACATGATGGATTCCCTACAGTTAATTATGAAAAAAGAACAATAATTTATTTTCAGTTAAAAGGCATCCTCTTTTAGGGGATGCTTTTTTATTGGGTATATTTGAAAGATAATTAACTTTAAGTATGCTAAAGAAATTTTTAATCATTCTAAGTCTATCTTCTTGTCTTCTTTCTTGTAAAAATAAAGATGAATCTAAACCTGTGACAGATGTAGAAGTAGCCACTACTTTCATTAGAGATATATTGGACAATAAATTTAAGGAAGCTGAAACCTATTTGCTGATCGATGAAACAAACAAACAATATTTCGATAGGTTTCAACAACAATTTCACACGCAAGACAAAGCTATACTTGCAAAATATAAAAATGCCGACATCATCGTAAATGATATCAGCTATATCACAGACAGTATTTGTATTTTCAACTATAGTAATAGTTATAGCAAAGAGATTAAGACTAAATTAAAAGTAGTACGTGTAGATAAAAAATGGCAAATTGATTTGAAGTATACTTTTTCTGAAAACCAATAATAGAAATGCTTAAAAATTTATTACTAGTTGGATTGGGAGGAGGCATTGGCTCCATGCTTAGGTATGGTACCAGTTTAATGATTGGTTCAAAATATTTTCCCTTTGCAACAATAGCTGCTAATATCATTGGTTGTTTTATCATAGGCATTGTTTTAGCTTTCAGCATTAAGGAAGAAGCTTTTTTAAACAACTGGAAATTATTTTTAGCCACTGGCATCTGTGGAGGCTTTACTACATTCTCCGCATTTAGTACAGAGAACATGGAGATGTTACAAAATGGAAAATTTGGGTTGGCTTTAACTTATATTGGTTTGAGTATTTTACTAGGTATTGGTGCCAGTTTTTTAGGGTACCATCTTATCCTAAAAAATTAAATTGTAAGGCTTATTAAAATTCTAAATCATAACTCATTATTGTAAACATGTATACTTTACATCCCTGGCATGGCGCACATTTTGGAGATGATGCTCCTCAAAAAGTAAATGCCCTTATTGAAATCCCTCAGGGCTCCAGCTCTAAATATGAGATAGACAAAAAAACCGGTCTCTTAAAACTCGACCGAGTTATTTACTCTTCGTTTCATTACCCGGTGAATTATGGCTTTATACCTCAAACCCTTGGGCAGGATAATGACCCTTTGGATATTTTAGTAATGTGCAGCGAAAGTATACAACCGCTTTGTTTGGTGGAAGCCACCATTATTGGCAATATGCAAATGATTGACAATGGAGAAAAAGACGACAAGATTATTGCCGTTGCCAGTAAAGACCCGGGAATAAATTTTTATACCGATGTGTCGGAACTGCCCAAACATTTTATTGCCGTACTCCGTAATTATTTTGAGCAATACAAAGTATTGGAAAATAAAAAAGTAGAGATCGATGAATTTCAAAGTAAGGAAGAAGCTTACCAGGTGATAAATGAAGCCATTGAATTTTACAAAACCAAATTCCCTAAATGATCAATAAAAAATTAAATATGGATACAAATACAATTTTAATATTGTTGGCTGTGGGATTATGCGCTGGTATGCTCAGTGGCATGGTAGGTGTTGGTGGCGGTATCATTATTGTTCCTGCCCTTATTTTCTTTTTAGGATTTTCTCAAAAACTGGCGCAGGGTACTTCCCTGGGTATCTTATTGCTTCCGGTAGGTATACTTGGCGCCATACAATACTATAAACAAGGTTATGTGGATGTTAAGCTAGTAGCATTGATATCAGTTGCCTTTTTCTTTGGGAGTTATTTTGGAAGCAAGATTGCCCTAAGCTTACCACAGGAAACAGTTAAAAAAATATTTGCGGTGGTGATGTTATTGGTGGCTGTAAAAATGTTGTTTTTTGATAAACCTACAAAAACAGAAGCCCATAGTTCTATTGAACAATCGCTCCCAACTACTGCTGGCAACCCTGTAAATAAAGATGTGAATGGAACTTAGCTAAAAGTATCTTTTTATTATTCGAAGTCGCTGCGTTCTTAACCCTGTATCGGAATTAATGATTCCTTCCGTATCAATTTTATCAATCCGTACTTTTCCGGCTGCATGAATAATTTCCCTATCGTTCAGTAAAATGCCCACGTGTACAATCCTACCCTCGTCATCATCAAAAAAAGCCAGGTCTCCGCAATGAGCTTGTTGCAAAAAACCTACAAGCTCTCCTTGGGTAGCCTGTTGTTGTGCATCACGTAGCAAATGAATGTTTAAAAACTTGTACACCGATTGAGTATAGCCACTACAATCAATCCCAAACACCGATCTACCTCCCCACAAATAGGCTGTATTTAAAAATTTAAAAGCCAATTGCTTTATCGTCTTTGTATCTTTTTTTGTTTTTGCCGTAGTCCAAACTTCACCCGAATAATGAACCATATTTTTTCGCCAGTTTACAGCCCCATTTTTCATAGCTGTTAATGAACTTCCAAAAGGCACCCACATGGGGTGGCCATTATAATCCAATTCATTCACCCAACCTGCGGTGTAATCATTCTCTTCGTAATAATATTGGGTATCATCTATCTCCTGAAAATGAGATTGTTGGCACCAGCCAGTATAGGCGTCCATTTTATTTACAATTTTTACCCAACCCGTTTTATCTACTACGGTAATAATGCAACACTCCCCAAACAATAACTGGCTTTGCATTTCGGCTTTATGATCGGGCTCAATTCTTAAAGCCGACACAGGTACACAACAAATGGCGTAACTCATAAGTTAGTTTTCGGTTCATCTAAATTATGGAATTTAAGTATGTTTACATCTAACAAACATAAAAATTTACTTTAAACGGGTGAATAACAGTAATTACAAACATACCGACGACAATGAAATACTGCAACGTTTTTATGTGGATAAAAACAATGAGTGGCTGGGTATATTATTGGAACGCTATACCCTTTTATTATTGGGTGTTTGTATGAAGTATTTAAAAAATGAAGACGAAGCTAAAGACACAGTACAACAGGTTTTTTTAAAAGTAATTCATGAGTTGCATAAATACAAGGTAGATTATTTTAAAAGCTGGCTGTACATGGTTGCCAAAAATCAGTGCCTGATGATTTTAAGGGACAAAGGCAGGTTTACTGCTGAAATAAATGAAGAACTTTTAGCTGCCCCATCGGCCCAGCAAGAAAAGAATGATTATCTTGAAAAAGACAAAACACTTAACCAATTGGAAGCAGCTTTACAACAACTCAACCAAGAGCAGCAGCAATGTATAACTTTGTTTTACTTGCAGAAAAAAAGCTATGCCGAAATAACCAGCATCACCCAGTTTAGTTTATTGCAGGTGAAAAGTTATATTCAAAACGGAAAAAGAAATTTAAAAATAGCATTGGAAAACATGCAGCAAAATGAGCGATAATTTAAAAGACATATTATCTAATTTAAACAAAGGAACAGACCAGGAAAAACTGTTGGCTTACCTTCAAAAGCAGCTGGCAGACAAAGAAGCTCATGACATAGAGCAACAAATGGCTGATGACCCATTTATGAATGATGCCGTGGAAGGGCTTGAGGATTTTAAAAACAAAAAGGACTTATCGCTGTATTTGCAGCAACTGAATAAGGACCTTAAAAAACAAACCAAAAAGAAATTCCTGAAAAAACAAAAACGCAAACTGGCTAATCATCCCTGGATGTTTTTTGCCATTGTGCTTTTATTAACCTTGGCTATCATTGGTTATGTAATTATTAAAAAGTTTTTGGGGTAATTTCATTAATTGTTATCCTTCACTTCGTTCAGGATGACAGAACCAATGAGATCCTTCGCTTCGCTCAGGATGACAGAACAAACTCAATCATTACATTTTATTGAATTACAAATCGCAGCAGTTTGGTATACGCTTCATTGGTATTCAACACTATCTGGTAAGTGCCCTTTGATAGCCCCATTACATTTACAGGAAGCGTATTAAACCCGGCAACAAGGTTAAGCAATCTTTGCTGTAACAGCCTACCCTGCATATCGGTTATCAGCATCTCTACTTGTGCTTTTTTTGCTGCGCTGATGTTTA
The DNA here is from genome assembly GCA_947085175.1 of uncultured Chitinophagaceae bacterium. Taxonomy (GTDB): domain Bacteria; phylum Bacteroidota; class Bacteroidia; order Chitinophagales; family Chitinophagaceae; genus Ferruginibacter. The sequence goes on along the minus strand of CAMTVJ010000004.1, from coordinate 92,886 downwards.
GGGTAAACCGGCCACTTACAATAGGATTGGGAGCAATTGGTTGTACGTCAATTCCTTTAGTAGCATTAATTAAACTTACAATAGTGCTATAACTTATTTTACCAGCAGCATCCCTCATTTTTAATCTATAATAATTAATACCAGCAACAGGTTGCTCATCTTTAAAATCAAATGGCTGCTGACAACGAACCGCCGTAGCAAATTCGCTATAGATAGAACTATAGTTTCTTCCATCCACACTTCGCTCCAAATCTATATGCACCGTTGGACTACTATTACAAGTGAGTTTCCAGTTTAAAATATGTTTGTTGAGTTGTTTGTTGCCAGTGAAATAGTTGACATCAATTGGTAGTGGATTATTAAAATTGGTACTTGCAATTGCAAATGCTCCAAAGTTTGCACTTTGAACACCTGTCCAAGGAACATAACCCGTTCCAAGTCCTGTACTAAATCCACCAACTGACCCCATAGTAGCCCAAGTGGCACCTACGCCATTATCATTTTGTGTAACAGTTAATGAACTAATGTCATTAATATAAACTGCTGTACTTATGCAATTATTAATTGCTTCATCCCAATACAAAGTGATATCTACTGTAGAAGCACCAACATTTCTTACTAAAGTCCAGTAATCACATCTGCTAATATGCCCTGGCGGAGCCAGACCTGGAGCAGTTATTACACCTAAAGACAAAGCGTCTCCTCTAATATATTCAGCAGTGTATTGATCGGTTAAAGCACCAGGAGGTATCAAATTAGCAATCTCAATAGCAGCCATCCCTTTTACAGTACCAGATGGGCCACAGTTTAGTTTACCAACTGGAAATACAAAAGGAGTGTTCCCCACTTTTTTCAAGGGACCGTTTACAAAACTAGCATTAGAACCACCGGTTACCGAAGATCCTGCTGCCATCGTTAACAGGTTGCTGGCTGTTGTTGATATGGTGCCATTGGTTAATGAAAGGATCCCGGGCAAATTAATTGGTGCATTTAAAACCAATCCATTACTATTATTAATGTTGAAGGTAAAATTTGATGCAAAACTTAAGGTACCCAAATTGTTGATATTTTGTACTGCCGTTCCATTAAAATTTAAAGCACCCGAAGTTGCAGGGTTAAAATTTAATGTGGCACCAGCAGCTACAGAAATATTGCCTTTAATGTTATGAGCAACCGGATTATTAATATTATGTGTACCCAAACTAATGGTATAATTATCTATTGTAAAACCAGCCCCACCAAGTGTATTGGTAGAAGTGGCAGCAACATTATAATGAAAATCGCCGTAAGTTCTACCGGCTAATGATGGTGCCCCAGAGGCGTTTTGAAATACATACAAACTACCCGTATTAAAAACAACTTTAGATGCAGGTTGAGATAATCCAAAAGGATTTGAACCAGCCTTTTGTATAAAGCTAGTACCAGAATTAAAAACAACTACATTTTGTGGAGTAGTGGATGTACCAAAAACTTCCCCTGTAAAACCAGTTTCCTGTGTAAAAATAGCAGGACTGTTAAATACAAGCCCTCCAGCATTTGTAATTGTAAATAAGTGAGCAGCCGCCAACACGGTAATATTCCCGGTAACTAACCCAGTGGTACCTGTTGCTAAAGTAAAATTGGTTACACTAGCCGAATTTAAATTTAATGCAGAGCCGGTTGCTATTGTAAAATCGACACCTGCCCCGCCAGCTATTGTTAATGTATTGCCCCCAGCTGCTGGCTGAAGATTTACTGTAGTACTATTGCTAATAAATAATTGCCCAATGGTTTCGGTGGGCATATTGGTGACAGTAGTGTTAGCAGCATTATTAAAAAGCAAAACATCATTTGTTAAAGGAGTTGTTCTTGTAGGAGTCCAATTGGCAGCTACTGCCCAAGATTCCGTGCCTGTTTGATTCCAGGTATATATTGATTGGCCAGTAACACTTGTTAAAGCAAAAAACACAAACCCCATCAAAAACAACATCTTTTTCATACCCAATTTTTTAGGTGTAAAAAGAAGTAAGCATTTTCGTAAATTAAAGTTACAAAAAAAGTTCTGGCTTATGCCAGAACTTTTTAATATCAAAAGCTTTGAAATTTTTATTGAATCACCATTCTAATGGCCCTGCTCTTTCCTTCGGCGGTAAAACCTATCAATTGGTAAGTACCGGCCGACAACTGACTTACATTCATTGGGATGGTATTGAAACCAGCCGTAAGATTAAGGCTTTGTTTAAACACTATCCTTCCCTGCATATCAGTAATCATCATATTCATTGGTGCTTTTTGGGCAGCGCTAATTTTTAAAGTAAACTGTCCATTTACAATTGGGTTGGGCGCTATGTTCTGAATATCAATTCCCGTACTTGCATTAATTAAAGTAACAATGCTGCTGTAACTTATTTTACCAAATGCATCTGTCATTTTAAGGCGGTAGTAGTTAACGCCTTTGGCAGATTGCCTGTCGGTAAAATCAAATGGCTGCTGACAACGAACCGCATCGGCGGTAATGCTATAAATGCCCGTAAAGTTTCTACCATCGGTACTACGCTCCATTTCCATAATGGCATAAGGCGTGCTGTTGCAAGTAACTTTCCAGTTTAATAAATGGTTATTATTTTGTTTGGTACCCGTAAAGAAGTTGATGCTGATTGGGAGAGGGTTTAATAAGTTAGTACTTCCCAGTGAAAATGCACCAAAGGTAGAGATTGAAGTTGTCCAGGTAGCATCGCCTGAAGCCGGCAGTCCATTAATAAAAGTTGTGCCTGTACTACTTGTACTCCAGTTTGTACCATCAAAATTTACTAGAACCAGAGTTGCAGTATTGTCTACATAAGTACCTCCACAAGAATTATTATTAGCATTCCAGTAACCTGTTACAAGTACGGTTTGTAAACCAGATCTTACAAGCGTCCAGTAATCGCATAAGCTAATATGGTTTACACCACCAGCTGTTACAGCACCTAAATTATTAGGGTTCGACCGGATATACTCGGCAGTAAATGCATCAGTTGCAGGACTTAAAGTACCCCCAAAAAGACTTACTGCAAATGGTATGTAGCCTTTGTTAATTTTACCAATAGGAAAAACAAAATCGGTATTTCCTATTTTTCTAAGCGGCCCACTTACATAACTTGTATTTGAATTTCCGCCTGTATAAGTAGCTCCATTTTCTAAAGTAAGTAAATTGGTTGCTGTGGTAATTACAATGCCCGATGTTAAAGCAAGATTGCCGGTAACTGTTGCAGCACTTGGCAATGTCTTATTTCCAGTTCCATTAACTGTAAGATTTGCATAAATACTAGGATTTACGGCAGCGGTATTTCCTCCTTTTGAAGCCATTGTTTGATTTCCTGCACCACTGTAAATTACTGTACCATCAATAACATATGCCGATGCTCCAATAATAGGACTGCTTATTCCAGAAAATTCTAAAGTTCCAGTTGGTTCTACAGTAAGAGTACCAAAATGAGAAGTTCCACTTGCTGTACCAACTCTTTGAATAGCAATAGAATTATTAGAGAATCTTAAAATTGATGCATTTTTAATAGTTACTGAACCAAATCCAGCTCCACCACCATCAGGTCTAAAATCTGCATTCGATGACAAAACTGTACCAGAAGCTACTGTAATATTATTTGCTTTAAATCCTGTTTGGATGGTTAACGTTTGTCCTGCAGTTGCTGCAAACTCAACATCCCAACCTGGAGGGTTATTTCCCCACTCGCCAGTTGCAGTAAATACCCTAGTATTTCCAATGACTCTCATTTTACCAGTACCAGAAGTAGATGTAATGCATGTTGCCCCAACACCACTTGTACTAACTTGAATACTATAAAAAGTACCATCAACTCCTAAACTAATTACGGCTACACCTGTATAACCTCTTAATTTGCCACTTACCTCAATGGTATTTAAACCAATAGATAATTGAGTAGATGCACCGGCATTAATATGAAGATCATTACAAAAAGCTGTTGCAACATCAACAGTTACATTATGACCAACTTGAATAAAAACATTTGAAGTAGAAATGGGAATCGCAGCTGCTGCAACCCAAAAGCCCGCTACTCTTTCTTGCCAAATAGCCACATCACTCCAGTTACCGGTAGCTATAGATCTAAAATCTCCATCAGTAGTCAATGTTAATCCACTTCCAGTTCCGGGAGCTGTAGTTAAGTAATTTTCGGCGCCTATTATTCCAGCGTCGTTATACTCATACACTGCAAAATGATAGGTAGTTACAGGAGATAGTCCGGTTACTGTAACTGTATTTCCAATACCGGCATATACCACATAATTACCCGTACCAATTTGAGTACCAGAAGTAAAAATTGAATTGGCAGTATAAGTTGTACCATCAACTGGATTACTATTAACTGCAGAACCTGACCTGGCAACTAGTATTCGTTTAGCACCATCGCCTCCAGCAAAATTTACTTCAATGCTATTGGTTGTTATTGTGCCGATTGTGATTGCACTTTGAATGGTTGGCTCGGTGGTTATTACTTTACCAGTTAAAGTAACATTAGGATTGTTTGAACTTGCACTCGTATGAGTTATGGGCCCAGTATTGGCTCCAAGAGTTGCAGAGTTCATCCTTACATATATTGCCGTTGAAGATACTGTGCCTCCACTTGGTGCTAAAACAATTGGATTAGTAGATGTAAATGGCCCGGTTGTAGGTGAAATTTCAAATCCCGCAGGGGGAACAATACTAATATCATTTGTTAAGTTAGCCCCATCCACTAAATAAGTTTGTTCGCCAGAAGGTACGCCTGATAAAGCAGTAAAACCTGTAAGTGAAGTAGGTGTTACGTTAACTGTTGGACTACCAGCTAAAGGTGTTACCTGAGCCCATGTAGTACCTATTCTTAATTCATCCATTTGAATGAATGGTGTAGTTGTCGCAGCATCTTGCCGAACCAAAATTCTGTTCAAATTTAAAAGATCTGTTAATGTATTAGTTGCTGTTAAAGTTACTGGAGGTTCAACAACACCTAATGCTGGATTTATCCAAAGATTCACTACATCATTAATCGTTCCAGCAACTATCTCGTAAGATATTACGACTAATAAAGTAGTATTGATTGCAGTAGTTCCTGTTGTCCAAACAGTGTTTGCTGCTGTTGTTCTTGGGTTTAATCCGATATCATATCCTATTCCATCAGACCTTGACCAAACAGTGGCTCCGAATATTGTGCTTGTTCCTTCATTTAAACCCGTAAAGTAACCTCCAGTAGTATTTAATGAGCCTAAAGCTGTAACATTTAATAAAAAGGAATAATAAACCTTTCCTGTTGTTTGTTGGGTAAATAATTTTGCAGCATCAATACCTGCTGCGTCAAAAGTTACTTTGTTACCAGTTGGAGTAGGTAATCCTCCATATGTCAAACTCCCTCCTGAGATGAGTAAATCATCGCCAGTATTTAAAATTGTCCATCCTGTTTGTGTTTGTAAACCTTGCCCAATTGTATAATTAATTGGATCTAAATGTGGTAAAGCTACCTGCCCCCAAACCCCCAAACTCCCAAAAACCATCAGTCCTAAAATGTAAATTTTCTTCATCATTATAAATTAGTATTAAATATCAAAAAAATACTCCCACGGGAGTAAGCTCCACAATAGGTAGGGTTAAAAAAAGGATTGGTTTTTATTGGTTTTTGAGTAGGATATGAGAGACTTACAATAAAGCCAGTTACACGCAAGATACTTTTTTATTGAATTCTGCTGCCGCCTACTTCATAAATTATAAAATAAGATTTCCACATTTATTTAAAAAACAAGCCCCCGGGGTTACCGGGGGCTAATTATAAAGCGATTAAACAGTAATTATTATTGCTTTACAAATCGTATCATTTTTATCTGTTCGTCGTTGCCAGACAAGCCACGTAAACTGTATGTACCTGCTGCCAGTTGAGCCACGTTGAGTTTGATACTGCTAAATCCGGCTATTACCGATATGGTATGGCGGCTAATCATTCTACCCTGCATATCATAAAGCTGTAAGTCTATTTTCTCCGACTTACTACTAGCTATGTTCAGGTTCAACTGATCTCCCACCACCGGGTTAGGTGCAATACTTACTATTTCAAATCCTTTTGCAGCATTAAGTAAAGCAACTATTGAACTGTAAGTTACTTTACCATTATCATCCAGCATTTTCAGGCGGTAATAGTTCATGCCTTTTAATGGATTAGCATCGGAATAATTAAATGGCTGGTTACAACGTGCTGCATCTGCTACAATGGTATTGATACCACTATAGTTGCGGCCATCGGCGCTACGCTCTAAAGTCATGGTGGCTTTAGAAGTATTGTTACAAGTTACTTTCCAGTTTAATAAATGGTTGCTGCCTTGCTTTTGACCAGTGAAATAGTTGATGGTAATTGGTAGCGGCGTATTAGTAAGCTTTGTGTGCACATAAAAACCACTGAAGCCTGTTACATCCACTGTTACCTCCCAAATTGTTCCATTCAACACCACAGATACGGGAGTTAATAAAACCTTTGTACCAGTATAATTAGCTGGTGTAGCTGTAGGTAAACCACCAGCTGGGGTGCCATGGAATTGGGTAACTTTTAAGTTAGCTATATTAGCTCCACCAGTAGCCAATGTTGGTAATGCCGGCCAGGCTGGATTGTTGGTATTGTATGTTACAAATTCAGCATCATCAAAATACAATACAATAGTAGCGGTTGATGTTGTAGGATTGGTTACCGGCTCCACATCATAATGCCTTTGAACATAGGGCTCACTTAGGAAGAATTGTTGAGAGCCATCTAATGTAACACATGCGTTGATAATACCAGTTACCGGAGAACCTCCGGATGGCAATACTTTAGCAATGGTATTGCAAGATGCATCAGTATAAGTGGCCCCAGTGCCCACATCCATGTTTTTACATGAAAATATTGATGCCAATGAACCTGAAGATGCAGAAATTGTAATCGTCATGTTTGAGCTAACTGCCAAACATGGCCCGGTTGGGTTATCTGTTGTTAATGTTAACGTAACCGATCCAGCAGTAATTTCTCCAGCTGTTGGTGTGTATACAGCATTTAAAGTTGTTGCATTAGGTGTATAAGTACCTGCACCACCGCTCCAGGTACCATTTGATGCTGCACCACCAATACTGCCTGCAAGTGTAATTGTATTGCCGGCACAAACTGTTTGATTAGATCCGGCGGCAGCGGTTGCCGGAGAATTTACTGTTAATACTATTGGATCTGAATTTACATTTCCGTTAATATTGGTAAACACAGCACGGTATTCATTTAAACTCATACTGAGTGTTGCGCCTGTTAAAGTAAGTGTGCCCGTTGTAGCTCCGCTGTAAATACCTCCATTGGTAATATTGGTAAAGCTTCCCGCAGGAATTTTTTCCTGCCATTGAATGGCTGGAGCCGGTACAGAAGTTGAAGCAGCTGTAAATGTTGCCGTTCCGGCATCACAAATCAAGGCATCTGCGGGTTGTGTAGAAACAGCAGGTGTACCGGTTGATTCTCCGATTGCAAAATCACTGAATGAAGTCAGGCCTGTAGCTGAAGTATTTAAAGCATTTGCCGATCCAAGTGTTGTTGTTGACCAGTTTGGAGCATCATATTTTCGGATGATGAAATTTGCTGTAATGGCACCTCCGGGTACATCACCCGCAACAAAGTTGAATGTAGAACTATAAGTTGTAAATACAATTCCGCTGTTTGTCAAAGTCCAGAAACGGGTGACTGACTTGGCAGCATCCAAACCTGAGTTGGCAATTTGTGGATGATTACCTGCAGACTGTGAAACTGTCGCTACAAGGTTACCTGCTGTAGAAACTGAAGCAAACAATACAGTTGCCGGACGGTATGTAGTTGCTCCGCCAATTTCAAATGTCCTGGAAACGGATGCCCCTGTTGCCACATTTTTTTGCAGGTTGCCAGCCACCCAGCCTGTGCCCTGAGCCGCACCGGATACAGTACCGGTGGAAGACATGATCATAGTATTTGCCCCGGTTATTAAATTACCAGTTGTAAATGAAAGTGTACCATTAATAGTTCTGTTGGCATTTAAATTAACACCGGCAGCATTATTAATATTTACCGTTACTCCAGCAATCATTGAAGTAAGGAATGCACCACCGGTTGTTTGAGCCGATGTTCCGGTATAGGTAAGTAAGGCACCCGATAAATAAGCCAATGTACTTGTGCCTGTAACGGTTAAAACGCCACTTCTAATGTCCATTGTACCGGCTATTGTAAATGTTTTGGTGGTACCATCCCCAAATGTTACACCCGCTGCATTGTTAACACGGGTGGTTAAGTTAGTTGGTAAAGATGTGTTGGCACCTACTGTATAGGTCTGTGCAGCACTGCCGCCAAATATTAAAGTATTTGCAGTACCGGTACTGTTGAATATTTGCTGAGAGGTGCTGGTACTTGTGGAAGAAATATTTCCGTTTACCTGAACTGTACCTGTTGTACTTGCAGTACCTCCAAAACCACCACCCGTATTCGAAGCTGTTGCAGGATTGATATTGACATCTCCTGTAACAATTACATTTGTAACATTACTGGTTAAAGAATTAAGCACTAAAGTACCACCTCCAACACCTGCACCTGCTCCACCTCCAAAAAGTATATTGCGGAAAGTTATATTAACCGTAGCAGGGTTAGGATGCGACTCTAATGAAACTGAACTGGTAGAAGAAGCAAAATTGATTTTCAAATCTCCAAATAAGGTTCCATCAATCGCCCTTATTTTGGAAAATGTAGGACCAGATTCAAAAGAAATTGCTCCAGAACCAGTTGATAAATAACTCCCTTCTACCACTAAGTTATTATAACCCGTACTGGTCATGGTGATGGTAAATCCGCCATCTGCAAAAACAGTTCCAGAATTAACATAAAGGGAACCTTTTGCAGTTGCCGAACCAGAAGTGCCACTTATTGTAACATTTCCGTTAAGCATTTTTGTTCCACCTCCAGATGTATATATCATGCCTCCTGTTGGATGACTTGCAGCAACGATTGTTTGATTTCCCGCTGCATTGTAGCTGATGATACATCCTGCTGTAAACGTCTTTGTACCTGAAACAGCAATACTTGTATTTACATCTGCTGTAGCACTTGAAATACCCAATCTACCTGAAGAACCGACTGTGTAAGCCCCAGCTCCACTCAAGGCAAAAGTTTCTGCATTTAATACTCCGGTGGTTGTAAATGTTCTACCCGTGCTTATTTCAAAATTGGACGCAAGCGCATAAATTCCTGTTGAAGCAATTGTAATATTAGGTGTTACCAAAGCTACTGATGCAGAACTAACAGTAGCAGAACCACCTGTATTGGTAAGGTTCATAGTAAGTGAGCCAATATTTGCACCAGCAGCAACCGGAGAGTAAATCAGATTGCCCCCCACATTAAATGTAGTAGCAGATGCTGATGACAGATTCATTGAAACCAATGGCCCCACACTTAAGTTGTTGCCAATGGTAATAGTCTGACCTGAAGTAAATGTTTTATCTCCACCGCCATTCGTCAGCGTAAGGTTATTAAGTGTAATTCCGCTTGTAGAACTGAAGGTTTGTCCTGCTGTACCCGTGAGTGAAAGCAAGCCTGTACTTGCTGTAAAAGTACCTGCTGTCCTCGTGAAATTTCTTATTAAATCCAACGTACCTGTACCCAAATCAATTGTACCGGCCGTTTGAGAATAATCCCGGTTTACTGTTAATGTATTTACACCCAGGTTAATTGTTGCATTGGTCCCAATTGCAATATCCTTCACAGCAAAATTTCCATCAACTGTTATGGTTGAGGCTGCACCCGGGGCTATTGAAACATTATCTGTTGCTATTGGTACGCATGCACAACTCCAATTAGCTGCAGTACTCCAGTTACCGCTACCTCCTACCCATGTAATTGGAGGATTGTCTTCATTACCTATTACAAAATATTGCTCACCACTTGTTATCAGTGTAGATGATACTATACCTGTTGTTGGTGCTCCAGAAGTTGCACCCCCAATTGATGTATATGTACCCCCTGAAGTTGCTGACTGAGCCACCTTGGCAGAACCGGTTGGAACTATCGAAACATCATCAACTCCATAAGATAATTGAACAGTAGCAGTTAAAGTACTGAAAATATTTGAGGTGTTTTGTATTCGGAAATACCGGGTACTGTTAAGACTAATCAATGGGGCATTTGCTGTACCTCCGGTTGCACCATTAATAACTTCTGCGATATAAGTTTGGGCGGCTCCATTCGAATGGAAATTGCCTAATACCACAGGGCGCCAGTTTAATCCCTGACCTATCGCAAAAGTTTTATTCAGATTTACAGCGCTATTTACTACAATACCAAGAGGACCGTTTACATAAGCTGTAGCGGAGCCCGATGGTGTTGTTGCAATTGTTGAATTTAAAGTTAAAACGTTTGAGCTGTTCGTATTAATTATTCCGTTTGTCATAGTTAATCCACCACTCAGTGACAGATTACTACCTGTTGATAAAGTTAAACCACCGGCACTATTATTATTCACTGTCATAAACGTTGCACTGGCTGTTGGGCCGGCAGTTGCATTCCTAAATGTACCTCCACCACTAACTGTTTGTGCCGTTGTAGCTGCACTGCTTGATAATGCTGTGCCGCTGGAGTAAGTTGTATTATTAAAATTAATTCCGCCTACAGTACCTGCAACAGTTAATGTGCCAGCATTTACTACATTACCTGTTACTGAAATTATACCGGTGGAGAACGTTGAATTTTGTATTATTTCTCCACTTGTAATAGTAAGATTTCCTCCAACAATTAATGGAACATATTGTGAGCTAATAGTATATTCCCGGTTTGTTCCTGAAACAGCGTCTAATATAAAATTACCAAACTTTAAGCCTCCTGTTCCAATCCATGGGTCAACATTGAATCCAAGCACATTGCCACCGGCATCTGTTGAGGCACCATTACCAAATCTGAAAGTATGACCAGTTGTAGCCGTTACTGTGCCTGTTGTACCAGTATTAAAACCTAAAGACAAATTCGCTGTAGCATCCGCATGTGGGTCAACAATCGTAAACGTACCTCCAGAAAGGCTAAGATTTGCTAAAACTGTTGTATTGAATCTTACAATATCTGTACCGGTTGGTACTGAATTTGCAGCAACCCCTCCTGCGTTTCCATCTACAGCAATATTACCGCCACTGTGAGTAAATACAGAACCAATATTGCTTACAAAATTACCATACACATTTAAATTACCGGCTGATACTGTTAATGTACCATTAACCGTTAAGGTACGATTACAGAAACTGTTATCGGTTATACCAATATTTACAGTTCCTCCCGATACCAACATGGTGCCATTGTTTGTTATATTACCTGTAATTGCGAGCGAATTAGCAGCAGCGGTTAATGTACCTCCGGCTGAAATAGTAAGGTTATTACCATTGTACGGTGTGATAGAACCTGCTACAGTAACATTGAATGAAGAAGGAATAATAACGTCGTCATTAGGTCCGGGTGTAGAGCCAAGATCCCAGGTAGAATTTTCGCCCCAGTTACCTGTTGCAATAGCTGTAAATACCTGACTAAGATTAGCAGCTGCAGAACCAAGGTAAAATGTATTAGTCAAATCCGCAGTAGCCAAACCAGTTCTGTTTAGCACAGGATTTCCGGAGGTTCCTGTACCAACTGCTGTAACACCCACAGCGTCTGTTGCTCTTATCAAACGTATATCAGCTACAGTTGCAATAGCAGCAACGTTATCTGCCCGTACAGCTAAAGAAGCAGTAGTTGCTCCAAGGTCAAATCCATTAGCTGTACTCATATCCCAGTTTGAATTTGAACGGGTATCCACTGTAATGGCGCCGTCTACAAAACCAGCAATGGTTGTCAATCCATTCACGTTGGTATGTGCAACCCTAACTGTACCACCTGCGTTAATTGTGGTGGCGTTAAAAAATAATTGAACCCTCCTGTTATTGGCTCCTGAAGCCATTGGGAAATGCCCAATACCAGTACTGGCTGTTGTCGGTAAACCTGATGCTGGAAACCAACGGGTAAACGTTCCTGTCGTAGTAACAATATTACCAGCAGTATAAGTTAAAACTCCCGGTGTTGTAGCAGATAAACCAAGAGTCAGATTATTCGCTCCAATATTAAAATTTCCAATGGTCATCGTCAAAGTTGGAGTAGTTCCTGCAATCATATTTAAGTTACCACCAGCTAATGTAACTCCATTCACATTATTTATGGTTACAGAACCGATGTCTCTGGATAAAGGAATTTCCACTCCCGTTGTCACAGCTGCAGAAGCTGTAGAATAACTATAACCAATTTGATTGGTTAATAGGCTAAAATTAGGCGCAACATCAAATGAACCTGCAGCAAAGCTGGCATTACCGCCTCTTTGAACAAAACAACTTAATGCTGCATTTCCCAGTGTTATTTGATTACTGTTAATAAACTGACCATAAAACAAATTTACCCGTGTTGTTATAACAGGAGAATTTAAAGTAACATTATTAACGTTAGAAATTCCTAAACCAATTCCTACAAAAGGGGTACCAACGGTTCCAAATGTACCAGTACCGGAATAATTTTGTGCCGCTGAACCCTGAAAATCAAAACGACTGCTTGCGGCTGTTCCCACAATTGAACCGTTATTGACAACATTACCTTGGTTGGTGGCATTTCCAAGCATAAGTAAAAGGAAACCTGTAGTAGCATTGTGATTAAGTGATGCACCAGTATTTATTGTAAGATTCCCATACACATTGGTTTGCGCTGTTAAGGTTGCCGTTTTGGCAATGCCTGCATTGTCGATTACAATATTTGGCGTTGCTCCCTGTATCCTGAAATTAAAGTTAGTCGCTGTTGCTGCTGTACCAACATTTAATGTCCCACCGGTTATATTTACAATAGACGATACTTGATAATCTTGCAATGTTGCACCGGTTGTAGTTGCCTGAACAAGATTTATTGTACCACCGCTCATGGTGAATGAAGAAGTTGCACTTGTAAAGCCAAAACAAGGTGATGCACTAGATATATTGCCAACTGTATTAATATTGATTATACCTGCAGACATATTAAATAATGCCGAAGCAGATGTAACCAATAATCTGCTTGCAAAATTCATCGTACCTCCTTCAATAATAAAACTTGATGTAGTAGCTCCAGACATTGAATTTCCAGCAGCAGTTCCAACATTATAAATTCCTGCTGTCATTCTTAATAAACCACTCATAGTGGGAGATGATCCTTGACCAGAAACCGTAAAATTGGGATTATTAAGCCAGAAACCGCCTGTTGATGGAATAGAATAACCGGTAGCATTAAATACTACATTAGCAACTGTAGCGGATCCTCCAATGCGTAATGTACCGTTCGTAATAGCAAAGCCTTGTGAGCCTGCAGTTGCCGTCCAGTTGGCACCGGGATTAAAATCTAAAATACTTGCACTGCTAGTTCCCTTGTTAACCGTTACTGTATTAATAGTAATTGATGAAGTAGCGGATGTAGTAAATGTTTTATTTATTGCGTTTGTAAACGTAATGTTCATTTTACTGTTGGTAGAAGCACTTCCGTTTACTGTACCGGCACCGTTCACAGTAAAATCTCCTGTAACTGATAGAATGTGATTGGTAACAGAACCCGGACTGACTGTGTTAGATCGAATAGTTCCGTTTAGCGCAACAACCACATTATTTCCTACAGTCAGCGTTTTGGCAACGGATGTTCCATCATATTGTAATATGGCAGCGGCACCGCCAGCACCTACTGTAAGGTCATTACAGACAGCCGGGGTAACATCTATAGTAACGGTATGACCGTCAGCAATGGTTACATTGTCACCAGCCGTTGGCACACCACTTGGCGACCAGGTTCCTGCTACACTCCAGTTTCCTGTTCCTGTCGAAGTCTTTGTACCCGCGGCGGAAGTAGCCTGGCTTCCGGTAGCGGCAACACTTGGCCCTTCCAGAACCGCAGTAATTCTCCATTGGTAAGTTGTACCGGGTAATAAACTGGTAGCTGCAAAAGTAACAGCATTGGCAGCGGTTCTTGTTTGAAATGTATAGTTGATACCATCCGTAGCTCTGTAAATTTCAAAGCCCAGTTCCCCGGTAGAATTATCCGTCCAGTTTAAAGAATAAGTAGTTGCAGTAACTAATGTTGGTGCCTGCCAGGTAGGGGCAGTTAAAGGAATAGGTGTATAGCGGTAAACCCTCCTTGATCCATTTGATACACTGGATACATCTGTAATTGTGCCAGCTGTTAGGTTTTGAGTGGTAGTCGTACCTACAGTTGCTACATGAGTTGCAGTATTTACACTTGAATAAATTGTTGAAGTATTTGACCATCCTACTTGCCCAAATACTGTTGATGAACCGGTACCAACACTCATCGTTCCATACACAAATTCCATCACCCCCGTTGCTTCATAAATACGGGCCTGGAAAGTTGCATCTGCAGAGCCTCCTGTTAAGGTAGAATTTATCTGCATGTTTAAGTACTCAATTACAAGGGTCCTATTTGGGCTTGTACCTACTATTTTAGAATGTACTTTTCCTGTAGAGCTTGTACCCATTGCAAAGTTGATACCCAGCGCAGAAGAATTTACAAGGAATGGAGCAACACGGGGTGCTCCTGCTACTCCACCGCCAAGCCAACCGTTACCCGATCCGGTCAATGCTACACCAATACCCAGCCAACCATTAGCAGAAACACTGAACTGTGTATTTCTTGTACCCATCGTCAGCATATCGAAACCGATATTAACAAGGCCAGAACCTGCTCCGGTAATTGAACTGGCACCGATGAGAGTTGTTGTGCCGGTACTCATGTCAATTGCATTGCTATTCATGTCCAATGCAAGTGAACCAGTTGCGTTTGTTGCAAAAGTGTAATTGGTAATTAGCTGAGCATTTGCCCCCACGGTACCCAACACAAATAAAAGCCCAATAAGGAGCTTGGTGTAAATTTTATTCATAAACATTTTTTTAGTAGTTGTAATTGTAGTTTTCATAAACATATTTTAATGTAATGGTATTAATTATTGTTGCCCTGTGCCTTCGCCCCCACCCCTCCCAAAACCAATACCAGCCCCAGGATAATTTTTGTAAAATTTGTACGCATAAACAGTTTTTTTATTTTTGTTTATTAAAAAAATACCCCCTAAGGAGTAAAGACCTCATAGGTTTAGTTAATTCTTAGCTAAATGGTTTTTGGTGGGATATTGGAAATTATTCTTTTGGTCAGTAACATCAAGCTTTTAACTTCTTAATTTACAGACAGTCTTTTTTAAAACTAATTCTCAAAAAAAAATCCCGCCCTAAGGCGGGATCCAAACTTGAATAAGTTGTTAGTTTTTCATTATTATTTCAAAATTCTATTAGTCTATTTCCTTCCTAATCATTTTTAAACAGTTTGCCATTACAAAAGAATCTTATATTACTTTTGCTTAGAAAAATAAAAATAAATGAAAATCTATTATTCTTAACAAAAGGGTTAATTTTATTTATTAACATTTTTATTTAATTATATTTAATAATTATACCTTAAAACCAATTAACTATGCTTACAGAATTTAAAAAAGCAATTTTATATTTAAAGAGAATAGAAAAGGTGCATAACAATGCAGATGTTGCAGCTGCACTTGGTGTATCCTCTTCTTATCTATCACAAATCTTACACGGCAACAAACCTTTTACAGAGGCTTTTTCACAAAAATTTGAGAAACAATTTAAAGTAAAACTGGGAGACCCTTTTTCTTATACTGACCTAAATTGGGTTTCGGGTTCATCAAAACAAAAACACGGGCCAGAGAATAGTAAGTCATTGATTAACAGTATGAAAGAATTACTGCAACTTAAAGATGAAGAGGTTTTAAAATTAAGATCAATTAATAAAAGCCAGCAAGAGTTGATAACCGTTTTACAAAAAGAAGTGGATAGTCTTAAATACTTATTGAAGTAACCCAAACCTATAAGGTTTTAAAAACCTTATAGGTTTAATGCAATTGGTTATCTATTTTTGATATATGTCAAAATATCATATACCATTATTGCCAAATGAGTTGTATCATGTATTTAACCGGGCCATTGGAAATGATCGACTTTTTAAGACTGAAGAAAATTACAGATACTTCTTGTTTAAAATGGCAAACTACATTCTTCCTGTAGCAGATATTTTAACTTATAGTTTACTTCCTAATCACTTTCATTTATTAATAAGGGTAAAATCCGATGAAATCATAATAACCTACTTTGAGTTAAAGAAAAAGAAGCGTTTTAATGCTTTAACAGATTCCTTATCAGATTTTATTATGGAACAGTTTAGTAATTGGCTAAATGGTTATACAAAAGCTTTTAATAAAATGTACTCCCGAAAAGGGGCTCTTTTTATTGATTATCTAAAACGCAGCTGTGTTAAAGAGGATTGTGATTTCACTTCTTTCATCTTTTATATTCACAAAAATGCAGTACACCATAACCTTAGTGCTAAAATTGGTGAATGGAAACACGATGGCTATAATTCAATAGTAAGTACTAAACCATCTTTATTACTACGAGATGAAGTTATAAAGTGGTTTGGATCGGTAGAATTATTTATAAAATTTCACGCCCAACCAGTTCAAATAAAGCTTATTGACTTTGAACCAAACCTATGAATAAAAACCTATAAGGTTTTAAGAAAAACCTATAAGGTTTTAAACCAAACCTATAAGGTTTTAAAAACCTTATAGGTTTAGGTTTAGGTTTGGCTCTAATTATTTTCTTCTAAAAAACAACCTTACCGGTACACCACTAAAATTAAATTTTTCTCTTAGCTGATTCTCCAAATAGTTTTTGTAAGGCGTTTTTATATCATCGGGATAATTACAGAAAAAAGCAAATGCAGGTGTATAGGTTGGTAATTGAGTTATATATTTTATTTTAATGCTGTTGCCCCTAACTACTGGAGGGTTGTAAGCTTCAATGGCTTTTTGCATCACGTCATTCAATTGTGATGTAGGTATTTTTCTTTGTCGGTTATCAAATACTTCAAGAGCGGCTTCAATACTTTTAAATATGCGTTGCTTTTCGGTAACTGAAATAAACAAAATGGGTACATCGGTAAATGGGGCCAGTTTTTTCTTTAATTCTTTTTCGTAATCCTTGGTTGTGTTGGTTTTCTTTTCTTCAATCAAATCCCACTTATTAATCAATACAACAACACCTTTCCCTTTTTTTACTGCCATCGAAAAAATAGACAAATCCTGGGCTGTAATTCCTTTCCCAGCATCCAGCATCAACATACAAACATCCGCCTCATCCACTGCTTTAATTGCTCTGATAACGGAATAAAATTCAAGATCTTCATGCACTTTGGCTTTACGGCGGATACCAGCGGTATCAATCAACATAAACTCTTTGTTGAACAAGTTGTAATGGGTATGAATGGTATCACGTGTGGTGCCTGCAATATCACTTACAATGGTACGCTCCTGCCCAATTAAGGCATTTAATAATGAAGATTTTCCCACATTAGGTTGTCCAATAATGGCAATCTTTGGTAAGGTAATTTCTGCTGCCGCTTCATCCGAATCTTTTTCACTTATTTGATCGGTAATGGCGTCTAATATTTCGCCGGTACCACTTCCACTGATGGAAGAAACAAAAAATATGTGTTCGAAACCAAGGCTATAAAATTCACTCGCCTCTAATAGGCGTTCATGATTATCTACTTTATTTACAACTAAAAAAACCGGTTTAGTACTTCGGCGTAATAAATCGCTCATGGAATTATCCAGGGTAGTAATACCTGTGGCAGCATCCACCATAAAAATAATAGCATTGGCTTCTTCAATGGCGATTATCACTTGTTTGCGGATCTCTTTTTCAAAAACATCATTACTGTCAGCTACAAAACCACCCGTATCAATTACGTTAAAAGATTTACCTGCCCAATCAGCTACACCATATTGTCTATCTCGGGTTACACCACTAATATCATCCACAATAGCTTTACGTTGCTCAAGCAAACGATTAAAGAATGTGCTTTTGCCCACATTGGGCCTTCCGGTAATTGCAACTGTAAAACTCATAAAAAAAACCCTCCGCCCTCTAAAGGGGGAACCAAAACAGTCCCCACAACTTTAAAGAGATTTTATTTTATTTAAACTTAAAAATCAATTTTTATTACTTTGTATAAATATGAACTCGTACAACAATTTTGCTCTTGCCCTAAGTTCCCCTTCAGGGGGCGGAGGGGGTTGCTTTAGTAACCATACTCTTTTAACTGAAACTCATTATCTCTCCACTTTGGACGCACTTTAACAAACAGTTCCAAAAACACTTTTCGTCCTAAAAATGTTTCAATATCTTTTCTGGCATCGGTACCAAGCTTTTTAATCATGCTTCCACCGCCACCTAGTATTATACCTTTCTGTGTTTCTCTTTGTACTATTATTTCTGCACTAATCTTTGTTAACGAAGCCTTTTCTTTAAACTCTTGCACTAATACAGTAGCATGATAAGGGATCTCCTCGCCGTATAATAAAAATATTTTTTCACGAATCATTTCGCCAACAAAAAACTTGGTGGGCATATCGCTTAAATCATCTCCTTCATAAAAAGGTTGTCCTTCGGGTAAATAAGTAAGTATGCTTTTCAACAGTTCATCAATCCCTGTCTTTTTTAAAGCGGATAAAGAAATCACTTCTTTACAATAGGGTTGAGCTGCAAAAAAAGCTGCAGTTGTTTTTAGCTGTTCTCCATTAACCGTATCGGCCTTATTTAAAATAACAATAGCTGGTGCTTTAAGCCTGAGTGCCGAAAAAATAGCATGGCTATCATCAGTGTTTTCCCGTACATCAGTAATTAATAAAGCCACGTCAGCATCTTCTAGACTCCCTTTAACTGCCTGCATCATTTTTTCGTGAAGCTTATATTTTGGCTCTATGATTCCAGGGGTATCGGAAAAAATGATTTGATAATCCTTTTCAGTTAAAATAGCTTTAATGCGATGCCTGGTGGTTTGTACTTTATGAGATACAATGGCCATCTTTTCGCCCATCAATGCATTAAGCAAAGTGCTTTTGCCGGCATTGGGCTTACCAAAAATATTTACAAAACCTGATTTCATACTTTGTGATCATTTTAAATAAATTGATTATCACAAACATGTAAAAGAATGGAGGAGATAATCATATTCATCAGCAAAATTTAGCTGAGAATAAAAAAGGCTCAATAGAGCCTTTGAAATTAGTTGCGAAGACTGGGATCGAACCAGTGACCTTCGGGTTATGAGCCCGACGAGCTACCGCTGCTCTACTTCGCGGTGCAAAACTAAGGGTTTATGCCTTTGCTGCCAAATAATAAACATTGATTTGTACATTTAATGATGAGAAAAACATGTCTTCCCCTTTTATCCATTGTGCTGTTGGCGCTTTTGGTAATAAGTTGTAAATCCAAAATAAAACAACAAGAAGACCAATTATACAGCCGTCATTTACAAAAGCACATCAAACTATCAATCATTGCTACAGCAATGCCTGATGATAAAACGCAATTGAACTTGCTAGTTTTAAATGATGGGCAAGACTTGGCTCAATTAAGAGTTAAAGAAATCATTGATAGTTTATACCAAAAGGATTTAATTAAACCAGTTTTAGTAGTAGCTATTCATACTAATGATAGAATGAAAGAATTAGGAGTGGCTGATTATCCTGACTATTTAAACAGGGGAGAAAAAGCTGGCAAATATGCCGACTTTATTAATAATGAACTATACTTCTTTGCCAAAAAAAAGGCAACTGTTCGTAAATTTAAAACAGTAGCTATTGCAGGTTGTTCTCAAGGGGGGTTATCGGCTTTTGATATTGCCTGGAATAAGGCAGACCGATTTGATAAAGTGGGCGTATTTTCTGGCGCATTTTGGTGGAGGGATAAAGATGATAAGGCATCTGACTACTCCGATGCTAAAAATAGAATAATACTGAATAAAATAAAATCGTCGAGAAAAAAACCAGGATTAAAATATTGGTTTTATGTGGGAGGCCAAGAAGAAACTAATGATCGTGACCATGATGGCATTATTGATGTTGTTGACGACAGTAAGGATTTGATTGAGTTGATAAAAAGCAAAAATGTTTGCCTACCGGATGATATAAAACTAATTGAAGACTCCAATGGCAAACATGATTATCAATACTGGAGCAAGCATTTCCCTTCCTTTTTAATTTGGGCATTTGGAAAATAAAAAAAGGCCAGGCCAAATGGCCCGGCACTTTTTGCTTGGTTAATCTAAAACTAAGGTTTAATTTTTTGCAACTACTAACTTGCTTTGAATAACCTCACCCTTATCAGTGGTTACTCTAAGGATGAAGCTTCCGGCATTTAGAATGCTGACATTTATTTTAGTTGTATTACCATTGAAGTTATTGCTTAAAACTAATTTACCTGCAAGATCAAAAACCTGCATCCTATTTAAATAAGACTGACTATTAACAGTACTTACAGTAACAATATTGAAAGCAGGGTTAGGAAAAACCTCCAATTCTACTTTACTTTCCCCACTCAACTTAACATACAATGTTGGTGAGAAAGTTTTATTCCCTGAAAAATCAAGTTCTGTAATCCTATAGAAATTTTTACCCTTAAGAGGATTGTTATCGATAATGGAATATGTTTTAGCCGATTGTGTATTCCCTTTTGCCTGTATCCTATCAATTTCATAAAAGTTAGACCCATCTTTTGATCGCTCTATCACATACTCTTTTGTATTGGTTTCTTCTCCAGTAACCCAAGTTAATTTTACCTGATCAGTGGTTATTACTTGTGCTTTAAAATCAATAAATTTTACAGCAAGTGGTCCTGAAACAGGACAAGCTGGATATCTAGCTGGTGTGATAAAAGCATTTAAAAAAACCCGGATACCATTTACACCAATTTGTGAATTATTTGGAAAATCATGATTACCAAGGTAAGTTACCAATCCTCCCTTTTTGGTAGCATCCATTTTTGATGTGCTATAACCAATCGTATCTCTTGTAGCATGGTTCTCCTTTACACCATTATAAACACTGTTATTATTAGTACCACCAGCTACCTTGCTCCAATTCGTTAAACTTCCACCATCATCCATATTAAACTGCCCTTCAAATTGCGACATACTTAAATCCGGGTTGGGATAAACATTATTTATAGGAGCAATACTTCGGTTGACATCTGCAACTCCTAATGAATAATGAAATCTGGCATTAGCACTATTTTCGTATGGCCTGATGGCTGCACATTCAGCTAAAAAATTCCCCCCATCTCTAACAACAAATAATCTGATAGAGTCTACAATTTCATTTAATGTTGGATGTCCTAAAGCATATTTGTCATTATGTGGTTCAGATACAAAGGTTACACAATTTGAAAAGAAACCAGATGGTGTTAAATTAATTGAATAAGTATTTGTAGGAATTAAAGCAGATGTCATATACCCAACATGAATGGAAGCTTTTCCTCCATCGTTCATAATGGCAGCTTTTGGTTTGGTGCCTATCATGTCATATCTGATATCAGCATTAACAGCAGCTGTCGTTCTATACACATTTACTTTTTGATTGGCAGTTAATGAGGCATTGAAGTTGTTTATTATTATACCAACTCCAAAAGTATCCTGTGGAAAAATTAATAAGGGGCCTGCTTTAAAAGCTTTGATTGAAGTAGCTAGTACTGATGGATACAACCTTTCGGCATTCACCGAAATATCTGTTCCATCTTTGGCTTTACCTGCAGCTATAGACCATCTTAATCTTTTATCCTGCCACATGAGTGTAACAGCTAAGCCGTATGCCCTTAGGTTAAAATAACCTGGTGCCCCCTGATTGGTATTATCCATGGCAATAACCAGTGTGCCAATTGGTACTACTTTTATGTTGGGGTCTGGACCAGGTAAATCTGTATTTAACTGGGCATTTGAAAAAAAGAAAAAGCAAAAGTTTAATAATACGGTAAGTAAAATTTTAGATGGTTTCATAAATGTAATTTTTAGTTAAAAAATTGTTTTATGGCCCTTCAATAGTATAGAATTAGATTGTTTTTTTTAGGATAATAAATAACAAAAAGAAAATTGTTTCTTAAGGCTTAATAAAGACAAATAAATTAAAGTCGGCTACTAGATTTAAACAACTTTCAGAGGATAATTAAATAATAGAAGTTTGTAGAAAGGATATACAGATTGATTGCCTAGAAACTATAAAGCAAAATTAAACATTTTTTTTGATCTATAAAAATTATTTACTCAATTTTTTCTGCAACTTTAGTTCATAAACTACATTTGCTCGAGTAATAATCTAGTATTTTTAGAATTAAATGAAAAACAGTTTAAATCTCCCTTACCTTTGCCTGGTTAAAGCTCTTTACTACCAATAGAATTTCCGGGGTGCTTGTTCATTTATGAAGAGGCTGAGATAATACCCGTATAACCTGCACAGGATAATGCCTGCGAAGGGAGAATGATTTTTTTACTTCCCCTCAAGCATTTCTTTTCAGTTATATACCTGCGGACATTCTTTACAATTTATTAAAATGAAAAGATTTTTATTGTGTGCCATTTTAAGCACAACTGTGGGAATGGTGTTTGCTCAAACCCAAAAAATATTTAATGACACAGCCTTTTTACAACCTGTGGAAGTAAAAGCCATTAGAGCAGCTGATAATGCACCTTTTGCCAAAACAAATCTTTCCAAGAAAGAAATAGAGAAAAATAATCTTGGGCAGGATCTTCCCTTTCTATTAAATCAAACCCCATCAATTGTAGTTAATTCAGATGCAGGGAATGGAGTGGGCTATACTGGTTTACGCATAAGAGGATCGGATGCGACGAGGATTAATGTAACCATCAATGGCATTCCATATAATGATGCTGAAAGCCAAGGCACATTTTTTGTTGACCTTCCCGATTTTTCCTCCTCTGCCAACAGCATCCAAATTCAAAGAGGTGTGGGTACTTCTTCAAATGGAGCTGGTGCATTTGGTGCTTCCATTAATTTATCTACAAATGATATTAACAAGGAATTTTATGCAGCAAGTAATAATAGCTTTGGATCATTTGGTACGCTAAAAAACAATGTTCAATTTGGCACAGGCATCATTGGCAAACACTTTACCATCGATGGCAGATTGAGTAACATTAAAAGTGATGGCTATATTGACAGGGCAAGTTCTAAACTTCAGTCCTTCTTTTTAAGCACTGCTTTTGTTAATGCTAAAAATTCGCTTCGCTTAAATATTTTCTCGGGTAAAGAAAAAACATACCAGGCATGGAATGGGGTTGCAGAAAATTTATTAATTACCAATAGAACTTATAATCCCAGTGGTACAGAAAAAACAGGAACCCCCTACGATAATGAAACGGATAATTATACCCAAACTCATTATCAGCTTTTTTATAACCGTAAATTTAATTCATACTGGAAAGGTAATATGGCAGCCTTTTTTACAAAAGGAAAAGGGTATTACGAGTCGTTTAAAGCCAACAGAAAACTGGCTGATTTTGGTTTACCCAATTATTTTGATGGCGTAAATACAATTAAACGTACTGATATCGTTCGCCAACTTTGGCTTGACAATGATTTCTATGGCACTATTTTCTCCCTTCACTATCAAAAAAAACAAACCGAATTAACTTTTGGTGGAGGATACAACATTTATAGTGGAGATCATTTTGGTGAAATTAAGTGGGCTGCTGTTCAAGCTGCTGTTCCAAAAAATCATCGATGGTATGATTTACCTGCTTTGAAAAAAGACTTATCAGTTTATGGAAAATGGACAGAACATTTGACTAATCACTTACAAACTTACTTAGATGTTCAATTAAGAAGTGTTGATTATCGAATTAATGGATTTCGTAATAACCCCTCCCTAATTATTAAGGAGAAGTCAACTTTCCTAAATCCAAAAGTAGGATTTACTTATTCTAACAATAGTTGGCTGGCGTATGTTTCTTATGCACTAGCTGGCAAAGAACCTAACCGGGATGACTTTGAATCGGGCATTATTGATAACCCAAAATCAGAATTTTTAAACGATTTTGAATTAGGTATAGAGAAAAAGAAAAGTAATTATTCTTTTTCGGCAAACCTATATTACATGTATTACAAAAACCAGCTGATATTAACAGGCAAAATAAATGATGTGGGTGCATATACACGTACCAATATTCCAAAAAGCTATAGAATGGGGATTGAGTTACAAGGTTCTTACATTTTAAACAAATGGTTGAATATCGCTGCTAATACGAGCATCAGTAAAAATAAGATTAAAAATTTCACAGAATTTATTGATGATTATGATAATGGAGGGCAGCTTGCAACCTTTTACTCAAAAACTAACATATCTTTCTCTCCTGCTGTAGTTGCAGGAGGAAGTATTAATATTTCCCCCCTTAAAAATGGAGAGATTAATCTATTCAGCAAATATGTTAGTCGGCAATATCTGGATAATACGTCTCAAAAATCAAGAAGTTTAAACCCATATTTTACTCAGGACCTTAGATTTAGTTATAAGATTGAAAACAAAATATTAAAAGAAACTCAATTGATTTTACAAATTAACAATTTGCTCAACCAAAAGTATGAGCCAAATGGCTATAGTTTTAGTTACAAATACGGAGGCAATGTAGCCACTGAAAATTATTACTTCCCAATGGCAGGTATAAATTTCATGTTAGGTGTTAATGTGAAATTTTAAAAGCAGCATTGTTTAATACAAAACCGCCTTACCAATAATTATTAGTAAGGCGGTTTTGTAATTTAAAATTTATTTAGCAATCTTATCTTGCCACTCCAGCATTCCTCCTTCCAGGTTTTTTACATTACCAAAACCAAATGTTTCTAGCATCATACAAGCATTCATACTACGCTTTCCACTACGGCAATAACAAATAATTTCCTCTCCTTTCCAGTTTTCAATATCATCCAGCAACATCATTTGTACATTACCCAAAGGCAGCAAAGTTCCGCCGATATTAAATTCAGCATGCTCATCAGGTTCTCTTACATCCAACAAATGCAAAATCTCCCCAGCATCTAATCGTTTTTTTACTTCTTCAACATTTATCGTTTCCATATTATTATTTTTTTATTGTTGAATCAACTGGATTTTTCATTGTTTGTGAAATCCATAAATCCATTAATTGGCCAGAGCGAATAAATTGGGTCTTATTCATAGCATCAAAATGCTCAGGCCGCTGTTGATAAATATATGCATTTGCAGTATCAGAGATTGAACCATCTGGGATAATGGCACCAACCCATATACCATTTTCTTCTAAGTACAATTTAGCAGCATCAAAAGTCATACCTACCAAATAAGGCACAGGCATTTGTTGATTATCCAAGCCTCCTCCTACAATTAATGTAATTTTACTTCCCCATTGAATTTCAGTTTTTTCTGAAATTCTTACACCCTTATATTGTTGTTCTAAAACAGATCCTTTCATAAAATCTGGTTTAAAAATAGTGTCGCCTAATTTTAAATGATTTCTTTCTAAAATCATTAAAGCAAAAGAAAGATTTTGTCCTTCAAGCATTGGCATTTCAATCATAGGTGGTACAAACCTATTAACAGTTAAGAAAACAGTTCTATTAATTTTTACGGTAGCATTAGGATCTGGCAACTGCTTTAAAACAATGCCCCTAGCTGCTGTATCTGTAAATATTGAATCCTGAATAGCAACTTCAAACCCCTGTTTTTCGAGCAATTGAATGGCTTCATTTGTATTCATTCCGGTAACCGCTGGCACAGTTAAATATTCTCCGTGTTTGGTTAACCATCCCAACATCTTCAAAAATAAAAACAGGAACAATAGAGCAGTAAAAACTGCTACAAGCAGATTTACCCAAAATGGTTTATTTGTTATGAATTTAAACACGTTGTTCTTTTAGTTGTTTATAATTGATCTTAAGGTTTTGAGTAAAAACATTCTTCTAATAAAGCTGTATAAAATTGTTTCAATGTCCATCCCATTGCAACTACCTGTTGTGGAACTAAGCTTGCATCACTTTGCCCTGGTACAGTATTAATTTCAAGCAAAAAAGGGATATTTAAATCTTCATCCTGTATAAAATCAATTCTAACAATTCCATTACAATTAAAAATGGCATAGGCTTTCCTGGCCTCGTCCCTTATTTTTTTTGCTACTGATTCATCAATATTTGCAGGAGTAATTTCGTCGCTGGCACCTTCATACTTAGCTTCAAAATCAAAAAATTCATTTTTAGCAATGATTTCTGTAATGGGTAAGGTAATAATTTCGCCTTTCGATTTAAATACACCAATGGTTAATTCTCTGCCTTTAATAAATTCTTCTACCAGCACCTGGTCATCTTCTTTAAATGCCTTCTCCAAAGCAGCTTCCAATTCTTTTGCCTCTTTTACTTTACTTATTCCAATACTACTACCTCCATTGTTTGGTTTTACAAATACCGGGAGTTTCACTTCATTTAATATTGCTTCAACCGACATTGGTATTTCCTTAAACAAATGAACCGACTTAGCTACATTCATGCCTGCAAAAGAAGCAACAGCAACAGTATATCGTTTATTAAAAGTTAAAGCCGAGGTTGCTGTATCACAAGTAGAATATGGAATATTTAAAATATCAAAATACCCTTGTAATTTCCCATCTTCACCAGGCGTACCATGTAGGCTTACTAAAACGGCATCAAAGTTGATTTTAGTATTATCAACAGTAATTGAAAAATCATTTTTATCAATTGGGAATTTTCGGCCATCCTTGCTAAGATAATTCCAGCCGGCAGGATTGATATCTATCTTGTAACAATCCCATCTTTCCACATCAAGATTTCTTTCGATTGATTCGGCACTTTTGTATGAGATGACGGCTTCGCCGGAATATCCACCGGTTATCAGGGCAATTTTTTTCTTCATTCTTATTTGAATGTTATTTTAGCAAAGAAACGAAATATCAATCAGTGAAAATATTTTAAGGAATGCTTAATCAGCATTTTTTTTTATTTAACAAATTCACAACCCTTTTACAGTTACTCTTCTTGTAATTCACCAATTCCTTTATTACCCGAACCCAAAACATACTTCCATTTACCACTGGTTTCTTTTTTCCAAATACTTACATAAGTACCATAAATGACAGTATCTTTTTCATTTGGTTTTAATGCATAAATACCATAAGTATAGCCAAGGTCACCCGACTGTGCTACTTCTCCATATTGAGGTTCCCATTTTAAAATAAAAGAAGTATCATTTTGTTGAATCAAATAGTCAATGGCATTTGCCCCAACCAATGGAAGGTTATTGGGCCTTAATAAAACTCCGTTGCTATCTATAAACTCCAAAAATGCATTTTTCATTCCTGTCTTTTCACTAAACTTAGAAAATGCTCTATCAGCTTCCATCATGTTTATTTTATCGGCAAAGATCGATTTTGGTTTTTCTTTTTTGAAATACTCACAGGAAATTAAACCAATGATTAAAAGAGTAAAAAATGATATTCTTTTCATACAACAATGTAACTAAATTCAATGAAAATAAAAAAGGCGAAAGTATTTCAACAATACCCTCGCCATGATGCAGGAAATATCACCTGCCTGTAATAGGCCCGAAGGCCTTATGTAAATATTTTCAAACTATGCAACGAGTTTAATTTAAAATGCTAACAACTTGCCACACATTTATATTTTCAACTTAAATATGCATTCTGTCCTTCTTCGCCGTCAACTCGTCTACCGTTTCTTTGTACATGTCATCTGGCACACAACAGTCTACCGGACAAACAGCTGCACATTGCGGTTCTTCATGAAAACCCTGGCACTCTGTACATTTATTGGGTGTGATATAATAAATATCCATACTAACTGGTACATGTCGCTTATCGGCATCAACCTGGGTACCATCCATCAAGGTAAACATCCCTTTTATTGTGGTCCCGTCAGATACAGCCCACTCTACTCCACCTTCGTAAATAGCATTATTTGGGCATTCTGGTTCGCAGGCACCGCAGTTTATACATTCTTCTGTGATCTTTATAGCCATCCTTCGTAATTTTGGTTTTTAAAAATACTCCTCAGGGAGCTAAGTGCAATTTAATGATAACAATATGAATTTACAAAAACGAATTGAGATTTTACAACAGTTAAGTAATTATTTAAATGAGAATGGCGAAGAATGGCAATTAATTAAAACAAAAGCTTCCTTACATAATGGTTGGTTTGTTTCTGAGTTTATTGATCTGGCAGTAAAAAATATCTGTTCAGCTTTTTTACAAAAAGAAAAGTTGGAAGAATGGGCATTTCATTATCATCTTGATGATAATATTGGCGGCAAAAATATTGGGCTGGTGATGGCTGGCAATATCCCACTAGTAGGATTTCACGATTTCTTATGTGTATTTATAAGTGGCCACAAGCAAACCATAAAATTATCTTCAAAGGATGACATCCTCCTTAAACATATTGTTTCTAAAATGATTGAGTGGGAAGCAGGAGTATCAGATAAAGTTATTTTTGGCGAAATGCTAAAAGGCTGCGATGCTTACATCGCCACAGGCACAAATAATTCGGCTAGGTATTTCGAACAATATTTTTCGAAATATCCAAATATTATTCGTCGTAACCGTACTTCAGTTGCCATTTTAGATGCTAATGAAACCGAAGCGACATTAAATTCTTTAACAGATGATATTCACCAATACTTTGGACTAGGCTGTAGAAATGTTACCAAAATTTTTGTACCCACTGGATATGATTTTGTTCCTTTAATTCAATCTTTCAATAAGTACAAACACTTTGCAGATCATCATAAATACAAAAACAATTATGATTATCAGCTTTCGATTGCCTTATTAAATAATGTGTTTTACATGACCAATGGAAGTACTTTATTGATAGAAGCGGAATCAAATTTCTCTGCTATCAGCCAGGTTCATTATCAATTTTATAACCATAAAGAGGAATTAGATGTATTGCTGAATGACAAAGAAGACATACAATGTGTGATTGGAAATGGGTATATGCAATTTGCTGAAGCCCAAAAACCCAACTTATTGGAATATGCTGATGGCGTAGATACTATGCAATTTTTATTAACTTTATAATTGATCTACGAAAGCCTTCCTAATTAATTGTTAAAGGATGACCAATTAGAATTTGAAATTGTAAATGCTTCGTTATTTTGCGATTAAAGTCATGAGAGTTGATTAACTTAAATGACTTTATTAATTTTATGAAAACAATAAAAACCTACGAGAAATGAAATGGAAACAAATTTTATCAACAGTAGTTATTAGCACAATAACCTGTGTGGCTGTTATTTGGGCACATAGTAATTATTTTAACAACAACAAGTATGGCGGACAAAATGTAAATGACATTCCTGTAAATTATAAATATGCGGGATTGAATGACAGCCAATCATCTAATGCAAGTGTTTTGGATTTTACTGTACCTGCGGAGATTGGAACTCCTGCCGTAGTGCATATCAAAACCAAAACAAATGCTAAGCAAGTAAATAATAATTTACCTCGTAAACAGCCAAATAATCCTTTCAACGATTTTTTTAATGATGATATGTTTGAGCAGTTTTTTGGTGGCAGGGGTCGTGGTATAGTTCCAGAACAAAAAGCAAGTGGGTCTGGCGTTATTATTAGTGAAGATGGCTTCATTGTTACTAATAACCATGTGGTTGAAAATGCAGACGAAATAAATGTTACGCTCAGCAATAAAAAAACATACAAGGCCAAAGTTATAGGGACCGATCCTTCATATGACCTAGCAGTAATTAAAATTGAAGCAGCTGCTTTACCCTTTTTATTATATGGCAATTCAGATGATGTAAAAATTGGTCAATGGGTTTTAGCCATTGGATATCCCTTGCAATTGGAAACAACAGTAACCGCTGGTATTGTTAGTGCAAAAGCCAGAAGTCTTGGATTAAATAAAGATAAAAATGGCGACCCTAGTTCGGGTGTTGAATCATTTATACAAACCGATGCAGCTGTTAACATGGGTAACAGTGGAGGTGCATTAATTAATACAGATGGCAAATTGGTAGGGGTAAATTCTGCAATTGCTTCTCCTACTGGATATTATTCGGGATATTCATACGCCATTCCGGTTAATATTGTAAAAAAAGTAGTTGACGACCTAATAAAATTTGGTACTGTACAAAGAGCTTATTTAGGCATTCGATTTTTGGATGCTAGCAACCTATCGGACGAGGAAAAGACAAGGAATGCCGTACCAACAAATGCAGAAGGAATTTATATTACTGATGTACCTAATGATGGCGGTGCTTATGCAGCAGGAATTAAAAAAGGTGATATCATCAAAAAACTAAACGGCAATGAAATTACAAGTGGCGCCGAAATTCAAGGGCAAATCAGCAGATATAAGCCGGGAGATAAAATAACTTTAACTTATTTGCGAAACGGAAAAGAAAATACCGTAAATGTTACTTTAAAAAACAAATCAGGGAATTTTGATGTAGTAAAAGCGGAAGCAGTATTAGACAAATTGGGTGCAGAATTTGCTTCTCTGGACTCAAAAAAAGCAAGAGAGTACGGTATTAAAGGAGGTGTGATTGTAAAGAAGATAAACGAAGGTGCCTTAAATGATCAAACACGTATGAAAGATGGTTTCATTATTTTAAAAGTGAACGACGTTGAAGTGAATTCTGTTGAAGAAATGAAAAAAGCAGTTGGCTCAAATAAAAACATTACCATCAGTGGATTTTACCCAGGTTATGATGGGGTTTATGAATACCCTATTTCTTTAGGTGAATAATAAAGAACAAGCAAAAAAAGGAGCCATTAAAACGGCTCCTTTTTTTATTCTATGAATTAATTTTTTCCAAAACAAAAAAGTCATATTCACTCATTTCTAATTGAGCCCCCTCTGTTATTTGATATTCCTTTTTTGTAAATACCTCTCGGTAAATACCAGCAATAGGTTGATTTACTAATTTTACAATGGCATGTTCATTTTTTAAATTTAGCAAAACCAACACTTCATCTTTACCTTTTGTTCTTAAATAGCTTAAAACAGTATTACTAGGATTTACATTTATAAGTTGAGTAGAAACAGCTGTATCAATTGCTGTTATTGCAGGATTTGATTTCTTTAATTGAATTAATACTTTATAAAAATCGTGTAATTCATTATTTTCTTTCCAATCAATTGTATCTTTTTCAAAAAAATCCAACCGTTTATTATTCGGCAATTCCTGGCCACTATAAATCATGGGTATCCCATTCCAGGTAAAACTAAAAACGGCTAATGCTTTTGCCAAATCTCCATATTTTTCATACTCAGTACCATTCCAGGTATTTTCATCGTGGTTTGATGTAAAATACATTCGTAAAGCTGATGCTGGAAATTCAGTTGACTGTTTCATCAACAATTCAATGAGGTCATTTAAACTGGTATTCCCTTTTTTAAATTCTTCAACCTTATGCATCCATTCCCAGGTATAGCTGGCATCAAAAACTTCATGATAACTTATCTCTTCTGTTTCGGCTAACCAAAATAAATCAGCCTTTAAAGGCTCAATGGCTGTTCTTGCTTTTTTCCAAAAAGGCAACGGCGTAAGATGAGCCAGATCTGCCCTAAAACCATCAATATTAAAATCTGTAACCCAAAACTTCATAGCGTCAATCATGGCTTCTTGTTGCTCAGTATTGGTATGGTCAATTTGAATTACATCCGACCAATCATTGGGCGATAAAAAATTACCTGATTCATCTCTTTTAAAATAATCAGGTTTTTCTTTTGTCCAAACATTATCCCATGCTGCATGGTTGGCTACCCAGTCAATGATCAATTTCATACCTAGTTGATGAACTTGATCAACTAAAAACTTAAAATCTTGCATTGTTCCAAATTCGGGATTAACAGCTTTAAAATCCTTTACCGAGTAATAACTCCCCAAACTCCCCTTTCTGTTCTTTAAGCCTATAGGATGTATAGGCATTAACCAAAGCACATCAACACCCATATCATTAAGCCTAGGCAATTCTTTTGCAAATGCATTGAAAGTACCTTCATTAGTATACTGCCTGATATTTACTTCATAAATAGTTGCTGTTTTTAACCAGTCAGTGGTATGATATTCCCTTTCGAACATATTTTATCTAATAAATTTTTAACATTTCAAAAATAAGCACAGAACCTCAATTTATCCTTGTCTTAAATTATTAGCTTAACCTTTACCTTTGCCGTAGTTATAAAGTACAATGAAACAATTTAACGTTCCCATCATTTATAGAAGTCCATTAATTGCTGCTATTAAAAATAAACGCAAAACATTGGACAAGATGAAAAAGGATTTTAGCCCTACCCTTTTAGATTTTGGGCCCCTTCAGATTTATATTGCCAGGCATTTTGGATTTTGTTATGGAGTAGAAAATGCCATTGACATTGCATTTAGGACTATTGATGAAAATCCTGGCAAAAGAATTTTTCTATTGAGTGAAATGATCCACAACCAACAGGTAAATGCAGATTTAATAGAAAGAGGCATTCACTTTTTACAGGATACCAATGGCAAGCAGCTTTTCCCTTTTGATGAATTAAATGCAGATGACATTGTAATCATTCCTGCATTTGGAACCACATTAGACATAGAAAAGAAATTAAAAGACATTGGCATTCCAACAGAGAAATACAATACCACTTGCCCTTTTGTAGAAAAAGTTTGGAACCGCAGTGATCAAATTGCAAAGAAAAATTATACTGTTATTGTACATGGCAAACCAAATCACGAGGAAACCAGAGCTACTTTTTCTCATGCATCTGCCAATACATCTACTGTAATTGTAAATGATATGGAAGAAGCCATAGCACTTAGTAAATACATTACAGGCGATAAAAACCAAACTGATTTTTTAAAAGAATTTGAGGGTAAATATTCATCAGGTTTTGATATAACAAAAGATTTAGACAGAATAGGGGTAGTTAACCAAACCACCATGTTGGCCAGCGACACAACGGCAATTTCAGATTTTTTAAAAGAGGTGATGATTCAAAAATATAACTTGACTTCATCAACTATTAGCGAAAGGTTTGCAGATACCAGAGATACATTATGTTATGCCACTAATGATAACCAAACTGCTGTTTACGGCTTATTGGAAACTGAAGCCGACCTTGCCATTGTTGTGGGTGGCTACAATAGTAGCAACACTTCTCACCTTGTAGAATTATGTGAGCTAAAGCTGGCAACTTATTTTATCAATGCAGATGACAAAATCCTTTCTGCAAATAGCATCCAGCATTTTAACCTTCATACAAAAGAAGAAATAGTTACAGAAAATTATCTACCCAAAAAAGAAAAGGTAAAAATATTAATCACAAGTGGTGCCAGTTGCCCAGATGCTTTAGTTGAAGAAGTAATTAATAAACTAGTCTCCTACTTTCCAGTTCAAAAAACTAGCAGTGATTTAATTGCAGCATTTTCCTAAATAATTTAATAAAAAGAAAGCCCCCTATAAATAGGGAGCTTCTTTCATTTGTGCTTGGTTATCTAAAGTCTTGAATTAGTTTTTTATCACTGTTTTAATGTCTGTTTTACCAGCATCATCAATAATTTTAATCATATAAATACCCGTTGGGTAACTTCTCATGTCAATACTGTTACCTGATTGGAATTTTTGATTCGTTTCCATCAATTTCCCATCCAAATTGAATACTGTTACCGATTCAAACCTTACATTTCTATTGGCAGTAATAATAAGTCTATCAGTAGTAGGATTAGGCATTACTTTAATATCAGTAGTCCCAGTAAAAGTTACTGTACGAGTTTGGCTGTATTTAAAACTTTCTCCATTATCAATTTGCTTTAAGCGATAATAATTTACCCCGTTCAAAGGATTATGATGAATAAAGTCATAATTACGCTCACTTATACTTACGCCAGCTGCTGCAACATTTCCAATTGTTTTCCAACTAGTACCATCAGTACTTGTCTCAACCTCAAAGCGATTGCTATTAACTTCCGAACTAGTTTTCCAGTTTAAAGAAACTGTACTTGTATTTTTGTTTGCATTAAAACTAAATAAGCTAATTGGTAACGGCCCACCAGCGGTTGTATAAGTAGCAATAACAGCAGAATTATTTCCAGAATTTCCAGTTGGAGCATTTCCTGGATCTGTAAATTGACCTGCAACTCTTACATCAGATTCTGCTGGAGTAGCGCCATATGTAATTGGCACATTGGAAAAAGTGATTTTATACTTAGGATTAGTTGGCACATTTAACATTTCAATCGTTTTAGATCTTCCAGTCCAAGTATATACTAATCCTGTTCCCGATCCACCATTATTATTTAACACCCAAGTAAAAAGATTCGCTCCTGTACCAGATGGCGTTACTGAAGCTGGATTCAACTTTGTAAAGCTAAAAGTAATGGTGGCATAATTATTACTCAGATCATTACTACTAAACGTATAGCTGGATGAATGACTTACATAAAAATCAAAAGTAATGTTTTGTACCATGCCTGGAAACACAGCAGGATTTGGTGTCATTACTGGGTTATTTAACACAAAGTCTTGCGAAAATACAGAGACTTGTATTACAATAAAAGTGATTAGTAAGCAAATTATTTTTTTCATTGTTATTTTTTTATTGTTTATTAATTCTTGTGTTTATGGTTTGATCTTTAAAAGGAAAATGTTAGGATAGTATAATCAGAGTTATTATTAAAATTTGTTTCGCCTCCACTACCATTCAATAAGAAAACATTGATAGGTGTTGAACCTTTGGTTTGACCTGGGTTTACTGTAACTGTAAATGCTACCCTTCTTAATGAATTACTAAATACAGCATTGGTAGTTAAGAT
This sequence comes from uncultured Chitinophagaceae bacterium, assembly GCA_947085175.1. Taxonomy (GTDB): domain Bacteria; phylum Bacteroidota; class Bacteroidia; order Chitinophagales; family Chitinophagaceae; genus Ferruginibacter. Next base: position 58,070 of record CAMTVJ010000004.1, on the reverse strand, counting down.
GTAAAAATCTGGGTTGCTTACTGCATCAATAGTAAATAGTGAGTTTTGAACCGACTGACCTGCTAAATTGGATGTCTGTGAATTATTAAAACTAAAATTGCTAAAGAAATTTAATTTATCAACATACAAAGTAATCGTAGTGCCGTTTGTAGCTGTATTCAACAACTCATTTATTTGAATAGTAATCTCTGAACTACTTGGGCCAATGATATTATTAGGGTTGGCTGTAATACGTGGTGTTAAATCTGGTACAGTTACAACTGGGCTAACCAAAATATAAATAGTTGCATTGGCCGTTGCCACAGGACTTCCGTTATCGGTGGTGGTATACGGGAAACTTACCGGGCCAGTAAAGCCTGTAACTGGAATAAATGTATAGGCACCATTTGTACCTAACACTAAAGTTCCTTTTCCGGCTATTGTTGTTGTTTGTGCTGTAATGGTTTGTGTATTGCCTTCCGGATCGGTATCATTAGTGATAGCATTACCACTTACTGCAGTATTAATTGGAGTATAAGCATAATCATCAGCTGCTAAAGTTGTATTTGGTGCTGTTGTTGCTTCAATCTTTATGATCTGTAATGCAGTTGCACACAAAGCTGTTGGTGTACTGTTATCGCAAACACTATATGTTAAGGTATCCATGCCTACATAACCAGTTGCAGGTGTATAAGTATTATCTCCTGTTGATGCATCTACACTAGTTGTACCATGTAAAGCAGCTACAGTTACTGTAACACTGGCAGGGTTTAAACTTCCACCAGGATTACCAGCTCTATCATTAGACAAAGTTCTTAATATAACTGGCGTATTCATTTTTGTAGTTGCAATATCTGTATTGGCTACAGGAGGATTGCTTGTTATTGTTGGGCCTAATACTGTAATAGTTAATAAGGTAGTAGGGCAAGGTGCTGCCTGACCAGGTACACAAACGGGCACTTTATACACATATACCCCTACTTTATCGGCAACAAAACTATAGGTCCCGTTGCTGCCCATGGTAATGGTTGCAATGCTTGCACTTGGGCTTGATATTAAAGTTGGACTTGTACCATAAGTTGTGCCAGTTGGTACAACGTCGTTGGTATTTACATTACCAGGTACCGATACATTTACATATGTAACATTATAATCGGGATACATGGTTGGTAATACAGGGCTAACCAAAATATAAATAGTTGCATTGGCCGTTGCCACAGGACTTCCGTTATCGGTGGTGGTATACGGGAAACTTACCGGTCCGGTAAAACCCGTTACCGGCGTAAACGTAAAGGTTCCGTTGGTATTCAATACCAGGGTTCCTTTTCCGGCTATTGTTGTTGTTTGTGCTGTAATGGTTTGAGTATTGCCTTCTGGATCTGTATCATTTGTGATAGCATTACCACTTACAGCAGTATTAATTGGAGTATAAGCATAATCATCAGCAGCTAAAGTTGTATTTTCAATTGTTGCCGGCCATATCCTGATGATCTGAATAGCCGTGGCACATTTTGCAGGCGATTGGTTATCGCAAACCGTGTAAGTCAGCGTATCCATGCCCACATAACCCGTATTTGGAGTATAGGTATTATCACCTGTTGCAGGATTGATACTGGATGTACCATTCAATGCAGCAATAGTTACCGTTACACTGGCCGGATTAAGGCTGCCTCCAGGATTACCCGCCCTGTCATTACTTAATGTTCTTAATATAACCGGGGTATTCATTTTTGTTGAAGCGATATCGGTATTGGCTACCGGATTATTATCTGAACAGATGCGGCACAATACTGTAATCGTAAGTAAAGTACTGGGGCAAGGAGTTGCCTGGCCTGGTATACAAACTGGAACCAAATATCTATAAACACCTTTAACATTGCTAATGAAACTATAAGAACCATTTGCATTCATCGAAATAGAAGGACTACTTCCCGAAGGACTTGAAATTAAAGTTGGAGCGGTACCATAAGTAGTACCTGAAGGCACCACATCATTACTTTTTACGTTACCGAGAACTGACTCATTAACATAGGTTACATTAAAATCAGGATACATTTCCGGTGGAAATACCTGAATTATCTTCGACATACTTGCAGCATTACCGCAGGCATCAGTTACCGTAACGGTAATGGTACATGCCGTTTGTACTGTTACAGCCGGCGGTGTAAAATTTGTGGTTTGACCGGTTGGGCTCGAAAAACTGCCACCACAACTGGAAGACCATAGATAACTTAATGCTGCTCCACTTCCTGAAGTGGCCGAAACGGAAGCTACATAAGGTTTACCGCTGATCACAATACCAGAAAGATTTAATGCAGAGATTACAGGAAGCCTATTGAAAGAACTTACAAAACTAAAATTCCAGAAAGCTCTTTGCGCTGCAATTTGAGCAACGCTGGTGCCCCCGATATCATGCCCCCCCTCATACATTACCCAGCCATAATTACTGTTGCCATAAGCACGGCCAAAAACAATGGCAGCCGTTGGGCCAGGTGACAAAGTAGGTACATTTGAATGCGTTGGATCAGTGGCAATAACCTGTGTTGTTGGTCTCCAGGAACCGTTAAGTTTAGGCAGGTATATTTGTTCAGAACCATTTTGATGTGCCCCATCTGTAATACCCATATATTGAGATGCAGGGCTACTAGGAAATTGATGAGTATATGGTGGTGTTCCGTCGTTATGTGAACCATGAGGCACCAAAGCATTACCTGCAGCTCCTACATTATTGGAAAGAAAATTCATTTGTTCAGCAGGATTGGAAGGATTGAATAAATTCTCAATCTGGCTACCAGTACGGCAACCACCCCAGAATGAGCCATTATTATTCATTACCCAGTTTCTTAAAGGGCCGTAATATGACCAATCGGCATCAGCGTGAGGCATCACATAAATATCATCACAACTGTTCAGTTGAGCAGGAGTTTTGCTCCCCGAAGAGCCGCCATATGCACTGGCAGGAATTCCTGCTCTTGTAAAAAAACCTGCAGCAATATTTCCATTTTGAGTATCTAATGTCCAACTGGGAGCATGCTTCAGGGTATACGTTACATTTACTGTAAGCGGAGATGTTGTAGTGGTACCGGTAACTCCAAAAAAAGTTATGCGGCTGTTAACAGTAGCATTTCTGGCTTCTGCCGGAATGATAAAGGTTCCACCCTTATACTCAACACCATTATATGTAAAGTCAGCACCATCCTTAACTTTGGTTTGACTAATTACCCATTTAATAGGCACATTATAATTTTTAAGCAGGTCATAAACTAAACCATAAGGTTTTAAAGCATTCGACTGAGTTTGTGGTACTATTCCCATATTAATAATATAGGCACCAGTAGCTAGGGTTTCATTTTGAGCCGAAACAGAATAATTACCTGTTAATAAAAATAATATCAATAAAATAGTAAAAAATGATTGACTGGCCACTTTAATTAAAGAGGTAAACTGACTCATAACTAATTCTTTTTTCATATACCAAACATGTTTAATAATGATGTTGATCTGTAAAATATTTACAGGCACAACAAATGGGTAACATGTTCCAATGGGGGGTTGGGTTGGAAATTCAGGAAATCAGAATATAAACAATATGGTCTTTGTAAATAGAGAATTAATCTCTAAGATGGGATATGTGGTTAAAAAGGTAAGTGCAAATTAATAGTAAAATTTTTAATATCCAAATAAATATTAGTTTTTCTAAAATAAAATATTCTGATAATACATTATAATAATTTCTCTTTTGCAAGATGTAAAGCAAAATCCAATTGTTGTTCTATGCTTAAATCTGAATTATCAAGTTCAATTGCTCCGTCCGCTTTCCGCAATGGGCTTATCTTTCGGTTTGAATCAATATAATCTCTCATTTGAAGATTTGCTTTTACCTCTTCCATATTAATATTAGGATTCTTTTGATATAACTCTTTGTATCTTCTTTCTACTCTGATTGCAGTATCTGCTGTCATAAATATTTTAAGCTCTGCATTTGGGAAAACTGTGGTGCCTATATCTCTACCATCCATAACAATTCCCTTTTGTTGACCCATCATTTGTTGTTGATGAACAGCAAAAGTTCTTACAGCTTCTATAGCAGCCGCATCGCTTACTTTTTCAGCAATGACCAAATCCCTTATTAAGTATTCAATATTTTCTCCATTTAAAAAAATTTCACTCTCCTGGGTACTTTCATTATGAAAAAACTCAATTTTGATATTTTTTAAAGCATCTTCTATAGCTTCATTATTTCCGAAGTCAATATTATTTCTTAAAAAGTAAAGGGTTATGGCACGATACATGGCGCCACTATCTATATATACATACCCCAGTTTTTTAGCCAATTGTTTAGCCACAGTACTTTTTCCACAGGCCGACCAGCCATCTATTGATATTGTAATTTTTTTCATTTACACAAAGTTGTGTTAATCAGTAATATAATATTTTTAAAAAAATTGTAGTTCAAATACTAAAAATTGTAAAAATACGTTTAATAAATAAAATTACTACCTGCCCACTCCAAAACCGGGAGTTTCAGGTTTTATTCATTAAAGGTAGTTTTAAACACTGTTTACAGGTAAATTCATTTACCGTTAATCAGAATTTTAAACTGCAATTTTATACCTATGAAAAAAAGTTACTTTATCCGTGTGTGCTTTTTGTTGCAACTGATGATATTTTTTTTCTTAAAAAGTTTTGGAGCAAACGAAACACTGGCTTCCGGGTCATTTATTATTAATATGGGCGTAACTCCGCAAACCCTTAATAATGGCTTAAAACCTTATGGTTTGGTTTATGCTTTACTTAAAAATCACCAGGTTCCGGTAAAATGGATCATCAACAGCAGTAAAGTTAAAGACGGCGCCGACTTTACCTATAATGGCGTGCAATATAAAGGTGGCCCCTTTATCATACCTGCCGAATATCGAACCGCAGCGGTAAACACAACCATAAATACCTGGATTACAGCCGGTGTAGTGGGTGTCACTACGACTTCGAACATTACAGTTGAAGTATTTACAACATTAAGGTTTGTGCCGGTTTGGACCCTGGATAAGGACAACGGGGCATTGGTAACCAAATTTTTTGTAAATGCCGGTATTCCGGCTTCTGCACATGGTGGCTCAAGTTCATCTGGCTGGAAATTACCCAGCCAATTAGGGTCTTGTGATGATGTATTTGCAATGCCACATGCTGACCCCACCTGGACTACCCATCAAAACCTATATTATTGGAATCAGACTTTTAAAGGCAATATCTGGTCGGCCTGCCATGCAGTGAGTGTGCTGGAAAATATCACCAACCCGGGCGCTACCATAAAAATGAATTTTTTATCAACTACCGGCCTGGTGCCTTATGGCAGCCATGCCCATGGCAGCCCTCCATATACCTATCAGTTTCCTACAGATCAGGTCATGCAGTTTATGGGTACTTTTGATGGTTCTACAACCAATGGTTCTGAACAGATCTACCTGCCTAAACTGGCAGGTGCCTGGAGAACGGGAACCAAACTGCTGGTTTTTGATCCAACGCAGGCAAACGTTCCGGCAATATCTCCCGGCCCGGCTGCGGTAGCAATATATGGAAGGGCTTATAATGACACTGCCCGGGGTTATGTAATGTACGAAGCCGGGCATGATTTAGACAAAGGCACTGTTGCAGAAAGGGTATCAGCCCAGCGTGCATTTTTTAACTTCTCATTTTTTTCAACTCAGGTAAAAACACAAATACCCTACATTGATTTATCACCGGTACCTGGTGTAGTAAGAAGAGGCGATACCATTAATTTTACTTTTAATCTGCCACCCGGATTTAATGTTTCGAATTACAGAATAAAATGGACCAACAGTTGTGGAGGCAGATTCATTCCCAGCGATACTATACAGTCACCCAAATTTATAGTTCCAACTGATCCGAATGTTACAAGCTGTGTCATCAGTGTAAAACTTACAGACATTTGCGGCAGAGAAAATTTTGCATCTAAAATGATCTACATAGTTTCAGGAATACTAGAAAATGGGTGGGGAAATGTAACCGGCGTGCTTGTTGATAATAATATTCGGTTACAATGGCATACCGAGGCTGAAGATAACCTTGCAAAATTTGTAATAGAAAGGAGTACCGATGGAACATCATTTACCGAAACAGGTTCATTGCCGGCCAAAGGTATCTCGGTTGAAAAAACATTTTATCATTTTACTGACAAGGGCGTGTGGCCCCAGGATTATTTTTACCGTATACGTGCTGTAGATAAATTGCATAATTCTGTTTTGAGTAATGTTATTTTTATTGCAGATAAAACCAAAACAACCGGTTTTAAAATTGTACCAAATCCGGTTATATCAGCTTCTACCATTAACTTTTACTCTGCAAAGGAACAGCAGGTTGTTATTTCCTGTTTAGACCTTACCGGCAAACAAATTGCCAGTGCCAACAGGAAAATAAACAAGGGAGAAACAAAACTTGATCTGCAGGAAATTAAACAACTGAACCGGGGTATATATATTCTGAGAGTACAGACCAAATCGGAAATGCTGTACCAGAAATTTGTTGTCAACAAATAAGTATAAGTGTGCTATATACAACAATGCTATCATTCTAAAATGATAGCATTGTCATGTACTCATTAAAAAAATTAGGCTTCTGATTTTTTTTCTTTCCTCTTCTCTTCCTTTTTAAGCACAAACTTTATTTTTTCTGCTGTTTCATCAAGTTCTGCAATCATAACATCACCTTGTTTAATATTCATATTCAATATCTCTTCAGCCAAAGGATCTTCAAGATATTTTTGAATGGCTCTATGCAAAGGCCTTGCTCCAAACTGGGCATCATGCCCTTTATCAGCAATAAACTCTTTGGCTTCGGGTGTTAACTCCATTGCAAACCCAAGATTATTTAAACGTTTCATTACATCTTTCATCACAATATCAATGATTTCAAATATATGCTCCTTGGTCAAAGAGTTAAATACAACCACATCATCAATCCTATTCAAAAATTCTGGACTAAATGTTCTCTTCAACGCTTTTTCAATAACTGCTTTATTATTTTCATCTACATTCTCCATTCTATTGGCAGTGGCAAAACCCACACCATCCCCAAAATCTTTTAGTTGGCGTGCTCCTATATTGGAGGTCATAATGATAAGGGTATTTTTAAAATCAATTTTTCTGCCCATCCCATCTGTTAATTGACCATCATCTAATACCTGTAAAAGAATATTATAAATATCTGGATGCGCTTTTTCTATTTCATCTAATAATATCACACTATATGGTTTGCGCCGAACTTTTTCAGTCAATTGCCCCCCTTCTTCATATCCCACATATCCTGGAGGTGCACCAATTAAACGACTTACAGTGAATTTTTCCATGTATTCACTCATATCAATTCTAATAAGTGTATCATCACTATCAAACATATGCCTTGCCAATGAACGGGCTAACTCGGTTTTACCCACTCCCGTTGGACCAAGAAAAATAAATGTACCAATAGGCTTTTTAGGATCTTTTAATCCTACCCTATTTCTTTGAATTGCTTTTACAACTTTCGAAATAGCTTCATCCTGCCCAACAACAGCACCTTGCAAGTCTTGGGCCATCCTCCTCAGTTTTTCTGTTTCGGCCTGCACCATTCTTTGCACTGGAATACCTGTCATCATACATACTACTTCTGCTATATCAGTTTCCTCAATAGGAAATCTCTTGTTTTTACTATCCTCTTCCCAAAGGTTTTTTGCTTTTTCTAAATCTTCTTGTAGTTTTTTCTCAGTATCTCTTAATGAAGCTGCTTCTTCAAATCGCTGACTCTTTACCACTTGATTTTTCTCAAGCTTGATATCTTCTATTTTCTTTTCGAGCTCAATTATTTCGGGTGGTACGTTAATATTTTTGATATGCTTTCTAGCTCCTACTTCATCCAAAACATCAATTGCTTTATCTGGCAATAACCTATCCGTCATGTACCTATCACTCAATTTTACGCAAGCTTCAATAGCTTCCTGACTATAATTTACATTATGGTAATCTTCATACTTACTTTTAATATTGTTCAGTATCTCAATGGTTTCTATCACTGAAGGTTGCTCAACCAATACTTTTTGAAATCTACGATCTAACGCACCATCTTTTTCAATATGCATACGGTACTCATCTAGGGTTGATGCTCCAATACATTGTAATTCTCCTCTGGCCAAAGCAGGTTTAAAAATATTAGAAGCATCTAATGAGCCACTTGCACCACCAGCACCTACAATAGTATGTATTTCATCAATAAATAAAATAACATCTCTATTTTTCTCCAACTCGTTCATTATGGCTTTCATCCTTTCTTCAAACTGTCCACGGTACTTTGTACCGGCAACTAAAGCTGCCAAATCCAAACTCACTACACGTTTATCAAATAGCACACGGGAAACTTTTCTTTGTACAATTCGCAAGGCCAATCCTTCCACAATGGCAGTTTTACCAACTCCTGGTTCACCAATTAAAATGGGATTATTTTTTTTACGACGTGATAAAATTTGAGAAACCCTTTCAATTTCATTTTCTCGCCCAACTATTGGGTCAAGAGTTCCATTCTCTGCCAGTCGGGTAATATCTCTTCCAAAATTATCAAGTACTGGGGTTTTTGTTTTAGGTTGATTTGAAGCTCCACTCTTTTGTGATTTTTGTTGACCATACTGTTTTCTTTCTTCATCAAAATCTTCATCTCCTTCATCATTAAATTCTGCAGATGGAGGATTGCTGGTTACAAAACCAAGTTCGTTTTTAAATATTTCGTAGTCCACGTCAAATTGATTTAAAATTTGTGTAGCAATATTTTCTTTGTTCTTTAAAATAGAAAGTAACAAATGCTCGCTTTCAACTAATGCACTTTTTTGTGCTTTAGCTTCTAACACAGTAATACGAATAACTTTTTCGGCTTGTTTTGTTAAAGGGAGAGAATTAATGTTTGCAATATTTTTTCCGGTTTTATCTTTTACAGCTATTTCAATTTCTTTTCGCAATTCAAACAAATCAATGTTCAATGATTTTAAAATCTTAATTGCCGTGTTTTCGCCATCTCTGATGAGCCCTAAAACCAAATGCTCTGTGCCAATAAAATCATTCCCTAATCTTAATGCCTCCTCCCTACTATAGGAGATAATTTCTTTTACCTGTGCTGAAAAGTTATTGTCCATTTTAATATTGAATTTAGCTTATACAATAATAACGATTATTCCAAAGAATTAGTTTGATTAACCCCTTAAATGTTAATATGTTTAAAAGTTAAAATTGTTAAATGATTATGAGTCAATTTTAAATTTAAAGCCAGTTGATGTTATTTAGAATATCAAAATTCCTTTACTTTACAAATAACCTAAAACCTGTACTTCAATCTAATTTAATGAATGTCAAAATAGATACCAAAGAAAGATTCACTGTAATTACGCCGGAAGAATCGCTTTTGTCTGCAGATATGACAGATGAATTGAGCATCTTATTGCTTACTTACATCCAAAAAGACATACCACATGTTGTGTTAAATATGCAGTTGATTAAAAAAATGGATGAAAAGGCTGTAGAAAAACTTGCAAATATTCATGAAAAGTTTTATGAAAAAAAATGCTCTTTTGTTATTTGTCATTTACAAGCTGATGTAGAAAAGCTGTTTGGCGAAAAAGAATATTTAGAGGTAATGAATATTACTCCCACTGAAAGTGAAGCTTGGGATATTGTACAGATGGAAGAAATTGAAAGAGAATTTTTTGGTGACGAATAACTTTTAACTCCTAATTATATTCATTTTGTTTGCATTAACTATTTTAGGAAATAACTCTGCCATACCTGCATTTGACAGAAACCCAACTGCACAAGTTTTACAAAACATGGAGGAGAGTTTTTTAATTGACTGTGGCGAGGGTACACAAATGCAATTATCGAAATACAAAATTAAACGCAGCAAAATTGGCCACATTTTTATTTCTCATTTACATGGCGATCATTATTTTGGCTTAATAGGTTTACTCACCAGCATGAGTTTATTAAATCGCACTCAGGAATTACACCTGTATGCTCCTCCCGAACTTGAGATGCTTTTACAACTTCAATTAGATTTTGCAAATTCTCAATTATGCTACCCTTTACATTTTCATGCCATTGTGCAGGAGGGTTTAATTGCAGAAACCAATAAAACAACTATTGAATGTTTTAAAGTGCAACACCGAATACCCTGTTGGGGATTTATATTCAGAGAGAAAAAAAATCCTAGAAAGCTGAATCCCGAGAGAGCAAAAATTTATGAAATTCCGGCTGCTTTTTATGAAAACCTACAAAGGGGGGAAGATTATAAAAATAAAAAAGGAACAATAGTACCTAATGATGAAGTAACATTTGCTGCATCCAAACCTAAATCGTATGCTTATTGTGCCGACACTATATTTGATGAAGCATTGGCCTCAAAAGTAATAGAAGTTGATTTGCTTTACCACGAAACTACTTACCTTAAAGATTTACATGAACGTGCTGCAACGAGGTTTCATAGCACTACTATACAAGCGGCAACCATAGCTAAAAAAGCAGAAGCCAAAAGACTTTTAATTGGGCATTTTTCATCAAAGTATGAAGAACTTGATCTTTTTTTAAAAGAAGCTAAAGAAGTTTTTACAAATACAGAGTTAGCATTGCAGGGTACCAGCTTTATCATTTAAATCAATCATTAACTTTTATTACGGTATTATACCCTGATGCCATTATCCAGATATAAAATTCGGCAAACCATTTACGCCATGCTTTTTCATTATGCAAACCTGCGGGATCAATAACTGAATAAATCATTGAAGATGATTTTTTCCCTAATTGCTCAGCAATTTCTTCCATATCATTAATAAAATCGTCTCCTTCTTTACCTCCACCATAAAAGAAAAACTTTCCATCTACATTATAAGCTAAAGAATCAGTGAAATTCATTATTTCAGGGGCTGTCCAAAATGCAGGAGAAAATATTCCGGCTTTTCCAAAAACCTCAGGGTTTCTTAACATGGCATAATACGAAACTAGCCCCCCCATTGAACTTCCAGTAATAATAGTATTTTCATTATTGGAAAGTGTACGGTATTTATTATCAATAAATGGCTTTAATATATCAACAATAAAATCGAGGTACAAATCAGCTTCCCCTTTTCCAAAATTTCTAAATTCAAATGGGTTGTACTCATTCATTCGTTGTGGCCCATTTTCGATACCTATAACGATACAAGCAGTTTTGCCAGTTTTAATTAAACTGTCTAGGCATTCATCTACCCCCCATTCACCAAAATCTGATGTAGCATCGTCAAAAACATTTTGTCCGTCATGCATATACATTACTGGATATTTCTTCTTGCTATTGGCATATCCTTCAGGAAGGTAAATCCAAATTTTTCTGTTCCGATTAAGTTGAGGAATAAAAAACAAAGTATCTAGTAGTTGAACCTGTTTGGTTGCAGAATGTTTTCTGGTCGCTTGCGGAAAATCATCCTTCCAAGCTTCTATATCAATAATGATTGAAGTATCCGAACTTATACTTAAGTATCGATTTTCAATATCCTTTCCTTCAAAACTACATTCTACCCTATTCCAATCTCCCCGGGTAGTTTTATATTCATAAATACCTGATGGCAATACTATTGAAATATCAAAATTATTTTCTTTGCTATTGCTAAATTTATATGAATGACTTCCTGGATTCCAGTTATTAAAACTACCAGCTAAAAAAACTGAGTCATTAATATGTTTTAATGGAGATTTTCCAAGTTTAAAAACAACAAGATTTTGTGCTTCACTTACTAGGGCAGTAAAAATAAAAAAAGTAAGGCACAAAAATAATTTCATTCTTTTATTTATTTAGATAGGCTTTAATTTTTTTATGAACTCCCTCACTTACGGGCATTACAGGCAATCGTAAAATATTTTCGATGATTCCCATTTCGTATAAAAATGCTTTTACACCAGCCGGATTATTTTCAACAAACAATAAATCATTCCCTTCCAAACATTTATAATGCAGAGGTCTTGCCATTTCAAAATCACTTTGTAAAGCAAAACGAACCATATCTGAAAAATCTTTAGGGAAACAATTCGCTGCAACACTAATAACACCATCCATCCCACAAGCAATTAATGGAAGCGTTAAATGATCGTCTCCACTAACTACTAAAAAATCTTCTGGCCTATCCCGGAGGATATGCATGCACTGAACCATATTGCCACTTGCTTCTTTAATACCCGCAATATTTTCAATTTCATTTGCTAAACGCAAAGTAGTTTCTGCTGAAACATTACTTCCTGTTCTTCCAGGCACATTATACATAATAATTGGCTTAGGACTAGCATTGGCAATGTTTTTATAATGCTGATAAATACCTTCCTGAGATGGCTTATTGTAATATGGGCTTGCGCTTAAAACGGCAGCAGCTTTCTCCAAAGGATAAGATTCCATATTTTCCATTACATCTTTTGTACTATTGCCCCCAATACCAACTACTACAGGAACCCTTCCATTTACTTTATCGTAGGTAAAATTTGTTATCTCGAATCTTTCAGATGTATCAATAGTTGGCGTTTCGCCAGTTGTACCAAGTGTAACTATATAATCGATACCATTAACAATGATAAAATCGATTAATTTTTCAAGGGCATCATAATCCACTTCCATAGAAGATTTAAAAGGAGTAACGATTGCCACACCAGTTCCTTGCAATTGTTTACGTAAACTCATAATTCTTTATTTTTTGTGAAGGTATTGAGAAGTGAGGAATTAATATAACGAAAAAGCCTCTAATACTTTCGTAAAAGAGGCTTTTGCGGACCGGACGGGTTTTGTACTCTCTTTATAAGCCATTATCCTTCAAACCTTTCCGAATCCCGAATATTTTTACTCACCGAATTACTCACCAGCTTTTTACTTGCTTTTGGTGCAAATCGGTACTGTAAAAGTAAGAAATAACGGTCACATTTAGGCATAAACCTGTCTATTTTTTGAACAAGTTTTCAGGCCGCCAGGAATAAAATCACATCATCTTTTTTGAAACCTGTGTACTTGCAAAATTCTTCTACGGTCACAAACTGGTGTTCTTCTTTCTCAAAATATTCTTTGATTTTATTAAGCAGCATTCTGCCATAGCGTTCACTTTTGCCGGTAATACGCTGTACATCTTTTGGGTAGATACAAAGTCTTGTTTGCTGCATTTTCATACTCTATCCATGCCTTTGGTATAGCTCTGCTATACTTTCTCAGTATTATAAACAGTAAAGGCATTGCACAAAAATACAATTAGGAACATAAAGTACATAGAAGCAATAAATACTGGTATCGGAAATATGAGCCGATAACGGAAGTGCTATGATGCAAGTGAAGCTTTCATTTACAAATTTTGTTTTCGTGAATTCACAAAGGCTTTATGAAGTGTGCCCATGAAAACATTTCCATTACAAACATTAAATCTAATAAAATGGCAAAACAAAAAGGGATTATCAAGTTAGATGGCACCATAGGTGGCATCACTTTCTACAAATCTCAGGATGGGTACTTAGCTAGGGAAAAAGGTGGAGTTTCAGCTGAGCGTATCGCAAATGATGCAACCTTTCAGCGGACCCGTGAAAATGGCGCTGAATTCGGCCGTGCAGGTAAAGCCGGTAAGATTTTGCGAAATGCCATCCGGGCATTGCTTCAAAACGCTTCTGACAGCCGTATGGTAAGCCGCCTTACTCAAAAAATGGTGGAGGTTATCCAGGAAGATGTTACAAATACCCGTGGCCAAAGGAATGTGATTGATGGTGAAGCTGAACTGCTAACCGGTTTTGAATTCAATAAGAATGGTAAACTTGGCACTACGCTTTACGCACCTTACACAGGTACGATTGACAGGGTCGCAGGAACAATTGTAGCCAATCTTCCGGCATTTGTTCCTCTGAATATGATTGCAGCACCGGGGGGAACTACCCATTTTAAAATCGTTTCTGCAGGTGCAGAGGTTGATTTTGAAAACGAATCTTTCGTAGTAGATAGTCAGGCAACTGCAATTCTGCCGTGGGATTCAAATGCAACGGCAGTAATTAACCTGAGCAATGCAGTTACAGCAAACAGCACCCATCCATTATTCCTTATGCTGGGAATTGAATTTTACCAGCAGGTAAACGGACAGATGTATCCATTGAAAAACGGTGCCTACAATGCATTGGCAATTGCCGATGTGGATGGCAACTAATCCTTAAACCTTAAAAACTAAAACATGAAACTGGAGCTAATCAGAACATACCATCCTGGCGGCGTAAATGGTGAATTATTGATTGATGGAACAAAAGTGTGTAACACTATTGAGTTGCCATGGAAAGAAAATCAGTCAAGAATATCCTGCATACCTGAAGGAACGTATCAATTGACTAAAAGATACAGTCAGCGGTTTGGATGGCATCTGTTAGTGAATAATGTGGTTAACAGAAGTTACATTCTGATTCATGCCTTTAACGATGCAGTGAAAGAATCTAAAGGCTGTATCGCTCCGGTTTCTGTTTTAACGGATAAGGGAAAAGGAATCCGGTCCCGAGTCGCATTGCAGCTTTTGCTGTCAATGGTTTACCCGCAACTGGAAAACAAGAAACAAATTTTTCTCACCATTAAAACTTAAATCATATGGCAAGCGGAATATTAGATGCTATTGTTCAATGGCTGTTCTTTTTCTTTTGATCAAAAAAGTAAACAATTTTTTTAACCTCTAAAATTAAAATTATATGCTATCAGGAGTATTAGATGCCATTTTACAATGGTTATCATTTTAAAAAGTAAGCAAACAACATTTTTAAATCAATACCGGGCCATTAAAAAAGATGGTCCGGTATTTAAAATCATATACAATGAGTGAAATAGCTAAAAGGGTTCAATCCCCCACACCCAAGTTCTTTAAGAAGCTAAGAAATATTGGCCTGGCAGTGGCCACCATCGCCACTACTTTAATAGCTGCACCAGTAGCACTACCGGCAGTAGTGATTAAGATTGCTGGTTACCTGGCCGTTGCCGGTGGAATAGCTGGTGCTGTCAGCCAAACAACAATAGAGGGAGAATAATGAACCAGCATTTTGATAACAGCACAAAAATCGGTACTGCCGGCGGTACATTGCTCACCATCATTGCCAATATCAGCAGCGAGGATATTTTCAAAACAATTATCTTAGCGGCTATCGGTGCAGCTGTGAGTTTTTTGGTTACAATATTTCTAAAAACACTTATTAAACGAATAAAAAAATAATTCTCCCGTTCGTTGTGGTGACCTTCGGTTGAGATAAATAAAGTCCTGGCATTTGCCGGGATTTTTATTTTAGTACCTGGTACATGAGTGCTTTTTTAGCTTGCTTTATTAATTTGATTTGCTCCATGATGACTTTGCTTTTATCATCCAACAACTGCAGCATCGAAATATTTTTATTGAACTGCTCTTGATTGGATGTGATTTTTTCTAAAGCCAATTCAGCCACTTTCTTTAAATCATCTACCCTAATAAATGAAATTACCGAGCCTGTAAGAAAAGGACGAAAAAATGAACCCTGCCATAAGCCGTAAAACAGCCAGTATAATTGTTGCTTTTCTTCTTCCGTTTTGCTGATGCAAACAAAACAGTTTGGGCAAGCTGCATCTAATGGCTTGCCGCTGTTATTACCTTTTGAGAGAATGAAAAAGTGAGGCTTTGTAATTGCAGCCTGATTGAGTTTGTGAGTTTTGATAAACATAGTATGAGCATTTAGTTATGCTCCGCTTCGCTACGCTATATATCAAACTAAAAAGAGAAAGAAAAACCGAAAAAAAGAAAAAGAAAGCATCTTTATCAGGTGGCGGAGCTAAAAAACCAAAAGGAAACGGAATAAATGAAAGCCTTGTGCGATGGGCTGTGTTTATGCCGTAGTCTTTTGGTTTTTTTAATGAAAAGGCTTGTGCCAGCCACCTAACTTGCTGTACTTTTTTGTTTAAAAATAAAAATGCCTGAATCGGAATTAACCGAAACAGGCATTGCGGAGAAAAAAGTGGAGAATACGGGATTCGAACCCGTTTCAACGGTTTTCCATTGTATTCTCTCCGCAGAACACATTGGAGACCGGACATCACCATCAATGCTTATACCCCGTAAAGATTACTTGACAATTTATTTGTCAATCTACTTTACATGACATAAAAGCAATAAGCTATTTCTTTTTGCTTTTGTCTGGAGCTTGAGTAAGTGCAGAAGCTGCTACACTTTTCATTGCTTTTGTTGACTTCGGGTCACTGAGAATTTTAGCAGCCTTTGAAGCAACGCTTTTCGATGTTTTTTCTGATTTTGCCATAATTTATTTGTTTATCATAAAGTTACTATTGTTTCAATGTTATAAGAAATCACTTTCCCACAAAGTATCGAAAGCCGGTTTGTTACTGCCGGGATATATTCCACAGATGCACCGGCTAAACTTATGCATCAGTTCAATAGTGCATTCTTAGAAGGGATAGCAAATTGTGTGACAGGCCTGCCGGTAAAAGCGCCTGCGGCAAAAAAGAAGCATAGCTGTGCGGCACACTTGTCCGCACTGTAGCGATGGAGGCGAGCCGCCGTAAGGCACGGGAGAGAGGAACGACCGGACGTGCCTGCGAGCCCCCACGAGGGGCTGGCAGAAAAGCCATGAGGAACGAATGGCGATGCCAGCTCCATGTGGAGCCGCCGAAGTATATTTCCCGCAGGGTACGGAGGCGGCGGAACGATGCAAGTAAGCTTAGTGCTGCATGGCGAAATGAGGGACGAATAAGCCATGCGCCAGGTATCGTGATCGGCGCAGCACTTAGCGAACGCAGCCGAGGTGGGGATAGCCGGCGAGCAAAAAATATGGGCAGCGGGTGGACTGAACGCTACTGAAGTGAATGAATGACGTAGTGCAGCGGAATGGAACCCGGTGAGTATTGTAGATTTGGCTTGTGAAAGGCTGGTGCATCCCCTTGTGTGGGGCATTGTGTATTGGCTAAAGGGATGCCCGGCCTTGAAGCAAATGAAAAACTGCGAACGAGGTGTAATGAAGCGGAACGGAGGAAGGAATGAACAAAGTGGCGTGAAGGACACAGTAGCTGCCGTGAGGAATGAGGAGGAATTGCAAGCGGCATGACAAACTGCGTAGTGAAGCGAAGCACCCGAAGGGCATTGCAGGTGCAGCAATACCATAAAAGTTTATAAACAGATTTATTGCTGCTGCTGCAATGGTTTGGCATGATTGCTTGCTGACGACGAATGACGAACACCTATTTACCGGCGAAGCGTGGGTTCTGTGTGGAAGGAAAAAACACTTCTTTTAAATTGAACCGGTTATATCAATAAAATAAGTAAAATCAAATAAAAAGGAACCAGTTTTCCCTGGTAAAAGTAGTTTTGTAAAAAATTCGACCTGGTATTACAAAATAAAAAAATATCGAAAATAAATCAATGTGAAAATAATTTCTTCCAAATCTGCAAAAGAAATAATAACGAAGGAAGCTAACAAAAAATCTCTTGTGTTTTTTGTAGGGGCTGGAGTATCCAAAATACTTCCGTCTAATTTACCATTAGGAAATGAAATAAAAAACAGCATAATTAAACTGATCCTTAGGGATAAAGAATTAGCTATTTATAAGAGCAGAATTCTAAATTCAACAAAATTTAAAAGGGCAATTCCCGAGTTGGTATTTCAACCTTTGTATGAAACTTTAGAAGATAAAATTTTTCAGGCATTTGAAATATTAAACTCTAACAATTTCAATCATATTCATGAAAGTTTGGCTTGGTTTAATATTAATAAAAAATGTTCCATTTATACCACAAATTTCGATATGCTGATTGAAAATTCTCCAAACACTAATGTTACAGTTGAGCATTTACATGGAGCGATCAATAAGCCAAATGAAATGACTACTCGGATTTATCAAGTTGGCAGAGGCATACCAAGAAGGGAAATAAATAAATTTAAAAAAATTAATGACAGTAAAATCCTTTGCGTAATTGGCTACTCTGGCAATGATAAGGATATTGCAGCTCTTATAAATGGAACAAAATTCAATACTATATTGTGGCTTGTAAAAGACTTAAAAGATGAATGGACGATAAACAATATCAATAGAATTAATAACCATAATACTTGTGTATTTAAAAATGACCTCAATTATTTTTTTAAAGACTTTATAAAACAGTTCAAAATACCAATCACAAAAAGTATGCAATCAACCTTGCCCGAAAAGAAGGTCGTTCCGATTAAAAAATATGCACCAATCTCTTTTGTAGAGGCTTTGCGTTGTATCCAATCAGTATTTTATATACTTGGTGATTATAAAGAAGCCCTTGCGATAAGCAGCGAGGCATTAAAAAATAAAAAAATCTTTCTAAGCCCAAGAGATAAGATTTGGTTTCATCAAATTACCGCAGATAATATTACTTGCATTGGGTCTGATTTTAGTAAGGCTGTGAAGCATATTAAGCATGCAATAAATATCAGTATCGCAGAAAAAAGTTATCTCGATCTTGCTGAATCATATAATGCTCTTGGCAATATCTACGTTCAAAGAAATAAGTCGGATAGTAAATTAGCATTAGATGCACTAAGGCAGGCAAAAAAATATTGCCAAATGATTAAGACCAAGGCTTTAAGTCAATTAAAAAGAGACCAGGTAAATGTATTATTCGGAAAAATCTATAACAATATTGGACTATGTTATGATAATGACAGTAATTATCCTAAAGCTATTGATTCTTACCAAAAATCAATAGCCTACAAAAAAACTGCCGGCAATATAACCGCCGTTGCTGTTACTGGAGCAAATCTTAGTTTAAGTTACAGATCTTTAAATCAAAATAGAAAGAGCAACTATTGGAAGCAACAGGCAGAGGAAATATTTAAGTTATACGGATTGTTTTATCGTCTAGGTTATTTGTATCGGGAATTCGGAATCAGGACAAATGATAAATACAGGACGACAAGGTTAAAATACCTTAATGAAGCATTAAAAATTTATACTTCAAATGTGCCAAATGCAGAGTTTGATATAAAACTAACTCTAAACTATATTCAAAAAGTAAAGTAATATTAAAATCCCTCAGGAACGCTACCTATTGAATAGGCAGTTGAGAATAGGATTAAGGTAAAATAAAGCGATCTGAAGATGACTGCTGAATGCTGAACAAAATTCAGTAAGAATTAAATTTGTTCAAAGAAAGCCCCTACCAAGGGGGCTGACATGAATTAGTGAAAGAGTGACCTAACTGTGATGAAAACACAAACACACCAGGTGAAACGAACCAGCAACTAACCCAGATGCTGCCAACAAGCCAACGCTGAACAAGAACTGACATAACGTAACATTTAAATGAAAAAATAAAATAACTGCAATCACACAGCACCGGGTAAGTGGGTGGCAGTATAAATGATGGCTTTGTGTGGAGGGTTTTGTGTTTATGCTGCGCCGTCGAGCTCTGTGCCGGTGCTAACTTGCAGATTATTTTATTTTTTTAAATGTGAGGCGAGTTTGAAATTGCCGTGTTGCTGCGGTAGTTTTGTTGATTTAACAGATGCTTTAGCTACGGAGACAAATTAATACCTAACGAGATGCAGCACAAGGGAGTGGCGCAGCAAAGATGCCAATAAAAACTG
Organism: uncultured Chitinophagaceae bacterium; assembly: GCA_947085175.1. GTDB lineage: Bacteria > Bacteroidota > Bacteroidia > Chitinophagales > Chitinophagaceae > Ferruginibacter. The sequence continues at coordinate 38,454 of CAMTVJ010000004.1, read as the reverse complement.
AAGCAGGGATCAAAAATTAGTAGCTTTACAATCTGGATTGGAAAACCCTGTTCGGTAAAAGGTCAAGATATTTTTCTTGGCTTTTTATTTTAGAAAACAAAAAGCAAAATAATGGAATTTACCAGCCTTGATGAAATATACACATATCTTGAATCAGATGTTTTTAATATGAGGAGGAATTGGGATCTTACCAGTGGTATGAAACGTTTGGCAGATAAACTCACTGATGAAAGTATAAAAGAAAAAATTAAATGGGAATGTTTTGTCTTTGATTTTCATTTACAAAATGGTGAAGTGAAACCTGTGCATTCATCTGTAAAGGAAGATGGCACTACAATTTTTGCGTACCCTTCTTACACTGATTTTGGCGATGACGGTTTGATTTATCTAAATGAAAGAACCAGGGTTGTAAAGAGTGATTATTTATCTGCAAGATATAATCAGATTTTGTGGAACAGTCCCAAACCACATAAACATTTTCAACAAGCAAAGGATGGTGTTAATGCTTATTTGAAAATCCTCACGAAAATAGATTGCAAAAAAGAGGAAAAGAAGCAAGGACGGGATTGCCTAGAGCAATTGAAAAACGGACTAAGATTGGCATTGCAGGCAAAATATAAAGTTGATGAATTTAAAGAAGTTCTCAATGGGTGGCTTTTTGAGAAAGGAAAGTTTCCAACCGATCTAAAAGTTATTCTAATAAAATACATACTTGACCTGCAACATTTCAAAAAGAATGATTTTGAAGGGTGCCTGGAACTTATAAATAAAATAGGAAATGAATATAAGAAGAAAAAAACAGATTATTTTTTTACAAAAGATATTTTTGAAACGGGCTTAAAAGTTGCTCAAAGGACACAAACTGATACAAAAATATGGAACAAGAGAATTGGTGATGCAATTGTTAGAATGGCTGATCTCAGAATGGACGATGATAGCAGGATGATACCATTATCTTTTTTGAAAGAAGCTTTGCCATATTATAAACTGGCAGGGCTTGATAAGAAAGTACGTGAAGTTGAGCAAAGGTATTTTGAATTGAAAAAAGAGTTAAAACTCTCAAAGATTGAACTCCCTTTGGGCGATGAAGCCAATGATGCATTGCATGAATATCTAGAAACAAAAACGGCAAAATTGATGGAGTTTAACTCAGAGGAAATATTTAGTTACCTTATCTCAGGAGATGATATTTTTCCGAAAAAACAATGGCTGATTGAAATGGGAAAGAACAGAGATAATACATTCATGGATTTTGCAGTTACCATGCGGTTTGATATTAATAACAATGTTTCCAGGCAAAAAGATACAAAAAAAGCAAAAGATAAAGCTAAAATTTATGAAAATTATGGACTGTACATGCGGCTTTCTGTCTTGCCATTACTTCATAGAGTATTCATTGAAGGGATTAAAAATGATAAATTAACTTATCCATCACTTGTGAAATTCTTTATTAATCATACATGGCTTGGTCAGGAATTTACTGACTATGATACCGGTGGCGACTTAATTAAATACAGATGGATAAGCGTAATTGCGCCTTCATTTTATGAATACTTTCAGCAAACTGAAAGTGCTTTGAAGTCAAATAGTCCTTTTACAAATTATATTATGCCCATTGATTCACTTACTTTAAAATTTGAAGGAGTGTTGAGAGATTTTGCCAGAATTCTTAAAGTATCGACAACAGTAGCCGGCAAAGGAAATGTACTAAGAGAAAAATACATCGAAGAATTGTTAGCAGAAAAAGAGATTCAAAAATATTTTGATGAAAATGATCTGCTATTTTTTAATTACCTATTTGTTGCCAAAGATGGAATGAATTTGAGGAATAATATTGCTCACTCTTTTTTCCGGTTTAATAGTTATAATTTTCAATTAATGCACCTTCTCATTTGTGCTTTCTTAAGAATTGGAAAATATAAAATGACCATAAATAAATAATCATAGCACTCAATATTTTTATGGTGCCAGGCTTACTTTATGTGAAAAACAGTTATACTTTCCAGTTCCCGTTGGGTACAATATGTATCTGTAAATCAATTTCTTATAAGTGTACATTCACTGGTGATTTATTATACCATTACTATAAAAATAATACGACATCCGTATTTATAGTGTTATTTTTTGTATAATAAATACAGTTTTTGATAAATTATTCCACTTTTCTTGTTTTTTATTCCAATAATAACTATTTTTGTTCCATAAAACGAAAATATATTACACTATGTATACTGAAATATTAAGAATAATCGAAGGCGGTTTAGCAAAAGACCCTAAAAAGGTATACAACTATTCAAGACTACTGGCCGAAAAACTTGATAAAGATGGTGACAATAAAATGTCGAAAATGATATTAAGGGCTATCGATAATGGCCCAGCCACAACAGTAACAATGGATGAGCTATTAACGACACCTGTTGACCAGGAAAGCAGACTAAGTATTGTTGATATTGAAGTACCTACAAAGGAACTTACAAAAATTGTGTTACCGAAAATGGTAGATAATAAAATTGAAGATTTTGTAAATGTAGTAAAACATCAAAGTCAGTTAATAAAAGGGGGTGTTGATATGTCAAACACATTACTGTTGTATGGCAAGCCTGGATGCGGAAAAACAACAGTGGCAAAGTATATTTCTGAAAGAACCGGGTTGCCCTTAGTAATTGCAAGATTTGATGCCATTGTATCATCATTATTAGGAAATACAGCAAAAAATATCAGGAAAATATTTGACTTCGCTGATAATAAGCCCTGCATCTTATTTCTGGATGAGTTTGATGCAATAGCAAAAGCCAGGGATGATCAGTATGAGTTAGGCGAATTAAAACGTGTTATTAACAGCCTGCTTCAAAATATTGATGCATTTGCAAAACACAATATACTCATTGCTGCTACTAACCATCCTGAGTTATTGGATAAAGCAATATGGAGGCGCTTTAATACTGTTATTGAAATTGGTGCGCCCCAGGATAATGAAATTACGGAACTGGTTAAAACCTTTACAGCAGATTTTAAAACAGATTTCATTGAGGATGAAAAAAAGTTAGACAAATTAATCAAGCTTATGGAAGGTAAAACGCCTTCAGATATAAAAAGCATCGTTAATAATGCGAAAGCCCAGGCAATAATAAACGGCAGAGCTATATTGGCATACGAAGATTTATTAGTAGAATTATTTGAATTCAACAATCACAGCGATTTAACCATTGATAAGCTGGTTGAATTTCTTAATGATAATGGAATACCTCAAGCTGCAATTGCGGAAAGAATGAATGTTTCGCTAAGGCAGATCAGGAATTTTTTAAATAAACAATCATAAAAAAATGGCTGAAAAAAACCTTCCTATAAAATTCTTTCAAAAGAGACAGAAAGATGAAATGGACACCGAAGGCGGTGGAGACAGAAGATTACCAAAATGGGCAAATCCAGAACTAGTTGGTGAAAAAGCCCTTTATGTAAGGAATGTGTTGACTGGAGTTTCAAAGTCACTTGCAAATAAAGTGCAACGAAATAATTATGTGCCTTCAGTTATTAAACTTAAAGTGAATGAAGATGCACTTGCTAAAACTTACCGGAGGGAGATTGGCAATCTATTTAATGTTGGAAAGTTAAATATTATAGGAGTCAGTGGCGAAGATGAGGTACTAGTTAAAATTGATAATGAGATGGATCTGCAATCCATAATGAAAAAATTTTCAAATATTAATGATGCTTTTCCAAGCTTTTCTACTGTAGTAGGCATTTCAGCAATTACAAATGTTGAAGAATTTAAGCCGCAGATTGCGGTAGAACCAAATAAAGAAACTGTCCTGAAAGTAAAACTGTTTAACTATGGCAACAGTGATTTAAACGGGATTCTTATAAAACTATTTGAAAGTTACTGCACAGAAAGAAAACTCCCATTCGAACGTTCTGTTTATTCAGGAGACTTAAACATTTACAGATTAACAGAAATTACAGCAGACGCCTTTGAAGAACTTAAAGATTTTGATGGAGTACAACTTGTTACTGAGATGCCAACATATGATATAACCATGGATGAGCTTACTGAGGAAAACAATGTAGCTATTAAACAACCGAATGAGGGACAAACATATCCTGTTGTGGGTGTGTTGGATACGGGCATTGCTGATATACCCCATCTTGCACCCTGGCTTCATAATAAAAGTTTCACAAAATATCACGATGATGATACAGATAAAAGTCATGGAACTTTTGTAGCAGGTGTTATAATCTATGGAGATGAATTGGAAGGAGTAAATTATACTGGCTTTGAAGGATGTAAATTATTTGAAGCAATTGTAATGCCCAACTTAAAAAAGCAAAGAATTTACGAAGACGAATTGATAGAGCATATAAGAGAGGCCATTGGTAAAAATGATGAAATAAAAATTTGGAATCTTTCACTGGGTACAAAAACAGAATCTGATTTATATGAGTTCTCCGATTTTGCAAAGGCGTTGGATGAAGTGCAAGAGCAACATGATGTACTTATATGTAAATCTGCCGGCAATTGCGATAACTTTAAAATAAGTGCACCGAAAAGCAGAATTTCAAACTCGGCCGATACTATAAGAGGTTTGGTTGTTGGTTCATTAGCACATGATAAAAATGCAACGGATTTAGCTGAGAAGCATTGCCCGTCGCCTTTTTCAAGAATTGGACCAGGGCCTTCTTATTTGATAAAGCCTGATGTAATTCATATAGGAGGAAATGCAGGGCTTGATGGTAGAAATAATCCTGTTTACAACCCGGTAAAATCATTTGCACCTGACGGAAATCTGGCAAAAAAAGCCGGTACCAGCTTTTCTACCCCCAGGGTAGCAGCTATTGCAGCCGGAATAGATTCTATGCTTAATGAAAAATTCAACCCATTGCTTCTTAAAGCATTGATAATTCATTCTGCCAAATATCCGGAAGAAATGAAAATGGCAATTTCGGATAAAATAAATTCAGCTGGGTTTGGGCTGCCTTCAAATATCAGCGATATACTGTTTAATCAACCAAATGAGATTACACTTATACTGCAAGACACTTTAGAAAAAGGAAATTTCATTGATATGTTGGATTTTCCATATCCGCAAACCATGATTGATGATGAAGGGTATTTTTATGGTGAAGTAACGGTTACATTGGTTACATCTCCTATTTTAGAAGTATCGCAGGGTGCTGAATATTGCCAGTCAAACATTGATGTAATGTTTGGTAGCTATGATGAAAAAGTAGAAAGAGATACTACTAAACCAATAATCAAAAATCCAATAGGTGCAGATGGAAGACAAAATGTACTTTCCACTGCCGTTTATAGTAAGAAAGCATCAAAAGATACGGCTACTCCATTTGCCACTGAAAGGATGTTGGTTTCTTATGGCGATAAATATCAACCAGTAAAAAAATGGAGTGTAAATTTTGATGATTTTACAAATGCCAATAAAGAGAAATTTTTGAAGGCGCCCAAGAATTGGTACTTGAAATTAGAGGGCCTTTTCAGGCACTTTACTGAGACAAAATGTGAACTGCAGAAAATTACACCAAGCCAGGAGTTTTGCTTAATTGTTACAATTAAGGATACCAAAAAACGGGGTAATATTTACAACGAAGTAACTCAGCTGCTTGATAATTTCAGTTTTATACACAGTAACGTAAGAATAAAAGAAGAAGTAAGAATAAGATTAAATAGTTAACATGAAAAATCAGACGCCGATATAAGATAAAAAACAAACCCAATCAATCTGGTGACACAGATGATTGGGCTTTTAGGGAATCAAAGTTCTTGCGGACTTCCATACTGAGGCTTATCACCTCATTGCATCCCTATTTAGTTTCGTAATACAAAGTAAACAGTTTTCTCTGAACTGTGCAAATGTTAACCGGAACACCCAAGTCTGGGACATTGTAACCTCCCAATGCCCGAAAAAAGCGGAGGATTATTGCAATCCATTAAAATATACATACAATGGAAAATTTGAATTTTAGTTTAGAAGACGAGGTCATAGACCTTGAATGGTGTGCCAAAAATGGCCACACCCCTCCGAAAGGAAGAAAGTATCGCATTATTATTGACCGTGATAAATACGTGGTTAATAAGGAATGTATGATTGGCAGAGATATTCTGATGTTAGCCGGTAAAAATCCACCAGAAAGGTTTCAGCTGCGCCAAAAACTGAAGCATGGCAATGTTGTAACTGTGGCTTATGATCAAAAGGTGTGTTTTACAGAACCTGGTATTGAGAAGTTTAAAACGCTTCCTCTGGATCAAACAGAAGGTGAAGTCCCAAGAAGGGACTTCATTCTTTTGGAAGAAGACGAAGTTTATCTCAATAACCTGGGTTTAGTTTGGGAAGCAGTAAATGTACAAGGGGCTTTGTGGATTTTTATTCATGAGTATAGTTTGCCTGAGGGTTATAATGCAATTAAAGCATGTTTAGGCATTAGGATGACCCCAGGATACCCTACTGCCCAACTGGATATGATTTATTTCTATCCGGCATTAAGCAGGGCTGACGGGCAACCTATAGGAGCATTAAGCCTTACTCAAATTGACGGTAAGAATTTTCAGCAATGGTCCCGGCACAGAACAGAAATCAATCCATGGCGTAATGGCGTTGATAATCTTAGCACACATGTGCCACTTGCCGATGCATGGTTATTATTAGAATTTGAAAAAAGACCGACCAATGCTGTACCAGCTTAAACTATCGGGTAAGCATTATAAGCAGCTGCAACAACACCTCTTTCCCGGTGACGGGAAAGAGGCCGTTGCTGTGGCATTATGCGGCAGATATGAAAGAGATGGTATATCCATCCTGCTTACTCATACAATAGAACTTATCCCGCATAATGCATGTAAACGAGATGAAGATTTTATAAGATGGAAAACTGACAGGATAATCCCTTTGCTTGAAAAAGCTGAAAAATACAATATGGGTATTTTAAAAATTCACAGTCATCCTGGCGGATATCCAAAGTTTTCAGAAATTGATGATGCATCTGACAATGAATTTTTTAAATCAGTTTTTGGCTGGTGTGAACATGATGGTGTACATGGCTCGGCTGTGATGCTTCCTAGTGGGGAAATATTTGGGAGGGTCTTTACACCGGATCTATCAGCGTTTTCATTTGATAAAGTTTCGATCGCAGGTGATGTAATTGAGATATGGAATAAAGCAGCAATAAAACTGCCTGATGAATTTTCACTAAGAACAATCCAAGCATTTGGTGATGGTACCTATTTTAAACTAAAAGGTTTGAAAGTTGGCGTAATCGGTTGCTCGGGAACCGGCAGCCCTACCATTGAACAATTAGTGAGGCTTGGTGTTGGCTGCATTGTGCTGATTGATTCAGATAAAATTGAAAAGAAAAACATAAACCGAATTCTAAATACTACGCTTGAGGATGCAAATGCACAACACTACAAGGTTGATGTGTTAGCCTCTGCAATTAAAAGAACGGGTATTGGAACTGAAGTTATTGTATATAAGCACAATTTATATGACAGCAAAGAGGCCATTGAGGAATTGATTACCTGCGATGTGATTTTTGGTTGTATTGATAGTGTTGATGGAAGGCACCTAATTTCTCAACTTAGTAATTTCTATTTGATACCTTATTTTGATTTAGGGGTAAGGCTTGATGCTGATGGCAAAGGTGGAATTGAAACGATCATAGCCAGTGTTCACTATACCCAACCTGGTTGTTCTACATTATTTAGCAGAGGGCTTTATACGTCACAACGCTTATTTGAGGATGGATTATTAAGACAAGATCCCGATGAATTTGCAAAAAGAGAAAAGCAGGGTTATGTACATAATGCAAATGTAGACAGGCCTGCAGTTATCAGTATTAATATGTTAATAAGCAGTGTTGCTGTTACTGAACTACTTAACAGGCTCCATCCATTTAAAGATGAAACACCTGACAAATATGCAAAAGTTATGATCGATTACTGTGGTGGTTGTATAGAAAATGTGGCCGAAGAAAATTTTCCGGTAGATGCTATTGCTGAAGGATGGGCAGGAAGGGGTGATTGTAAACCATTTTTAAGAATGCCTGAATTAAGGTTATAATTTTATGAGAAAAATATTTAAGTGGGTCCGTATCCGGTACCAGTATTACACGGCTATCAAATATAAATTCGCCTTTATTGGAGACCTACCTGAGGTTATCCCTAATAAGACCATTTTTATTGTTGTTGAAGACAAGAATCCTGACAGCCTTGTATTTAAATGTCCGTGCGGTTGCAACACGGACATTTATCTTAACTTACTTAAAGATGCAAAGCCAAGATGGAATTTCCGGATTACAAAGAAAAACAAAATTAAAATCAGTCCTTCAGTATGGAGAAAAGTGGGATGCAAAAGCCATTTCTTTGTAAGGAATGGGCGAATTGATTGGGTTTAACCTTATAGAGGCAAACGGATGAGGATTTATTCGCCTACCAGCATAGCACAAAACCTGTTAGTGGATCGTATTTTGTTTAAAGTGCCATGTTCTAATCCAAAGCAGTTTTTAATAATCCGTCAAGCAATTCTTTGTCAAAACCACCTGCATACAGAACAATACCTTTTTTGTCAATTAGTATTAGAGTTGGGAAGCTGTCAACGCCATAAGCCTTAGTAATGCTTCCATCTGTATCAAAAACAGATTTAAATTTTGGTCGGTTTTTTTGGTAAAAATAATTTACATCTTCCTGTTTATCATGCTTGTTGATACCAATCACACTAAGATTGTATTTCTTATACTTTTTTATTAAGTTGTTTAGTTCAGGTACAGCTGCAATACAATAACCACAATTTTTTATCCAAAATTCAATTAGCACCACCTGCCCTTTTAATTTACTCATTGATATACTATCGTTTGTGTTAAAGTATGAAGCCTGCCAATCAGGTGCTATTGCATTTGCATCTATCAAGGTTGCTTTCTTTTCAGATGAAGGTTTGAAATCTTTTAAATAGGTTGAGTAATACCAGGAATTATCAGGTATTTGGGTAATGTCAGACTTTAAATTGGAAAAAGTAGTAAGCGTATAATCCTTAGGCTCTGCATTATTTGTTTGTATAACATGCAATGGCAAAAATGTTGTTCTGTCAATTAGAATTTTGTATAAGAAATCTCTTTTTAACGATATGGGGAAATAATCGCCTAAGTTATTTAGTGATATATTATGTAATACAAAAGAAGCTAAATAGTAACTTGAGCTATTTATTGTAGTGTCGGAAAGTTTTTTTAGTATGTTTTCGTCGCTAAGAATTTTGGGTAATGCTTTTTTTAATGTTATAATAGAGTTGGTTAAAGTTGGCAATGACTGAACATGACCAATTTGGGCTTTAAAACTTACTTTTATTGTTGAGTCCTCCTTGTTCAAATAGAATGATTCTGAGCCGTTATAAACTGATTTATAAATGTTGTTTTCTACTTGAAACTTGAAACCTAAAGCGGTGTCATTGCCTCTAAAGTCCAAAAAAACATCTGCATTTGTTTCGGAATGATAGTTTTCTGAAAAATAGTTTACACTACGTTCATATCTATAACTCATCGTCTCATAACTTGATAATTTATCTAGTAAACTCTGAAATACTTCAATTGCTCTTTTGTTCGATTGGTTGGGCTGTGCCAAAAGAGTTGTTGTTAAAAGGGTAAAAAAGGAGGCTATAATAAATCTCATTTGTTTTGAATTTAGCAGTATATCAAATTAACATGACAGCAAACTGGCGGACTTGGCGAAATGCGGTAATTGAAAATCAACGGCCCGTAAATGCTGTTTAATAAAGACATAAAAGATGATTTTGTACGCTTGGCCTTTATTACTTGGGCCTTTTGTATTCTTTCATACTTATAAATAAAACATAGTAAAACCTTTTGATAACTTCCTTTTTTGGAAGTCCAGATGGACACCATAAGGGTTCTTTACTATCACCTTTATTAGCATACAGAAAGATTAAGTCCTTAGGCTTATTCAGATTAATATAACCTATACTGTCTATTTCGGTTTTGATAGCTTCAAGTGCTCTTAAATCAAAAAGTGATATACCTAAATTGTCAAGATTTTCAACTGTTGAATACCCATGCGACTTTAGTCGAATTGTTACTGCAGTATCTTTTTTGATAAAATAAAAGCGATGAAAATAATTTGAGTCTTTCTTTGGTTTGAAATATTTAGTCCAGTCAATACCATATTCAGAGAACTTTTTTTGTGCGGCGGTAATCATTGATTTTTCACTTATAAGTTTACCGTTTATGTATTCTTCAATTACAAAATCGAAAAGTTGTGCAGTGTCTTGTTTGACAGGAAACTTAAATGTTACAAACCCGATTTCTTTGAGGATTGCATTAAGGTCTTCCTTGTCATAATCAAAATCATTGTTTAATCCCTGCGAAAATAAAAAAATAGGACTTGATAATATAATAAGTAAAATCAATCTTGTCTTCATGTGTAATATTTTAAAATTGTTAATTGTCATCCTGCATGATACAATTATTCTAAAATATGCATTAGCTTATTCATATACTATTCAAACCGTTGAAACCTGGATAAAAGCTATCTCTTTGGCTAGGTTTTGGTACACCTATTTGATTAAAAGACATTGTAATTAGCAGCATGCGACACCGCTTCAGCTATATTTTTTACTTTAAACTTTTGCAGAATATTTTTTCTGTGAAACTTTACCGTAGCAGCGGTTATATCTAACTTTTGCGCTATTTCTTTTATTGTAAATCCCTGCATGGAAAATGCCAGCACTTCTTTTTCCTGCCTTGTAAGATTCATTTTCTTTTGTTGTATCCAAATTCTATTCTTTTGATCATATTCAAAAGTATTGTTGCTACCCTTTTTTGTAATTAATATATTACCGGCATGGTCATTAGAGGAATGTGTAACTATGCATAAGGCAAGCCAAATATTGAATTCTGCATCCAATGCCAACGGTGTAAGCTGATGGTTTATCAGTGCAAGGCGCTTATTTGCTTTAATAAGGTGAAAATCGTAAGATATGCTATACAGTAAACGGTCATGGATGGGTATTTGTTTATAAAACTGAAACCCTGCTTCATTAATTTCCAAAAGCAATTTCAAATCTTCGGCAGGAACATGGTAGGCATAGAAAAGATAGCCTGATTTTAGAACAGCTTTTGCCGATTTTCCACAGAGAAATAAAGGGTTGTCAGACACATAATGAAAACCTTGCTTATAATAATCAATGATATAAACACATTGATTGGTAGTCCTTGAAAAAGCATCCGCAACCTGAGCAAACCATTGAGCCTTGTCATAATCTTTGGTTGTTGGGGGTGACCTTAATTCCATAGGACTAAAAAAATCACTAATATTAATTTTCATCTGCTTTAATTTGATGACTTTCCCAACTAATACCTTCCAAATTGAAAATCGAGAACTCAGCTTCTGGATACGAATATCCCAGAATACTACTTTTTAAAGATTTAGAGTCTTCAATAATCAATAAAAAAAATTTGTTCACAGTTTGGCAGTTTGGTTGAATACAACATAAGCATGTTACGCTAATATACGCTACAAAAAACCGCAAACAATCTTTTTAAAACATTCATTTTAAACCATTTTATGTAAAAAAGTGCTACTGGAAATGAGTAACGTAAATACAACTCTGGACAATATGAAAAACTCCAAGAGCTACCTATTGCGGCAGAAAATATTTTGTCATAGACTAAACATCTCCAGAACAAAAGCTGATTATTATAATTCTGAGGCTATCGCCAAGTTTATTACTAACTCGAAGATTTATTACCAATAGTAAGGTATTAAGTAAGTTCAAACAAATATTACAGTTTTGTACTATTACTACAAATATTGGTTAGCAATATAAAGCAGCCCCCATGTTTTACATTCAATTTTTTCTTCAAAAGCATCGTTTAAAAAATCGGCAGCCAGGCCGTGAAATGTGAGAAAAGCATTTTCGTAAGCCGTATAATCAAAGCCCTGGACTATAAGATAAAGGATGTCCGTAAATTTTTCCATGTCGGTTATTGTTACTTCAAATAAGACTGAACGGCTATTGTATACGCAGGGAACGTAATATGCAAAACTGCTGGCAATTTCTGCAAGGCGCTGGCCGGCATAGGCTGCTGCAAGGTATTCATGCACGATATCATAGTTGTCACAATTACCAGCTATTGCTGCTCTGGGTATTATTATTTCAAATACAGTTTCACTTTGCAGGAATAAAAATTCATAAATAGCCTTGTTATCGTAATTACCGAATTCGGCAATGTTGATTCTTGTCATAGTTGAAAACTTCATTTTATCCCTGCAATAATTTTACTTTCCCGCAGCTGACCTTATCAAACAGTGTTTCATTTGTTTTCATATCGTACATGAAGGGCAAAAACATCTGCAGGGGTTTTGCCTGGCCGAGCAAGATCATTGTACATTGTACTTCTGTCCAGTCTGATAGAATTTTCCAGGCAGTGCGGCTGGCTTGCAGCTGTAACTGTCTTTGGGTGTCAGGTCTTGGCCGTTTTACATCCTGCCATAGAATTTTAAAACATTCCTGCACTTGAGCCTTTAGATGAAATGGTAAAGTCTGTTGAAGCTGCTGATCGAATAGTAAAAAAGTGATGCCAATGCAGATTTTTTCTGCATATTGTTTATTAATGTTGTTGGCACCAATCTCTACTAATAGTTCTTCAATTTTCGCCATTGACCTGCTGGCTTCTACTGTTGAAGTATAATTTTTAATATTCATGTTGATTTTGGTTTGGTTTATTGTCGTTTATCTATTGACTGACTGTCAAAAGCAATCAGGTTGAACATCTCTCTCATTCTGCTTCGTACCCGGTTGCCATACATTTCTTCAATTTCACTGGCAGAAAGGTTGGTAGTGAAATGAGTAATCAGGTTTTGAGCAACAAAGAGATCGTACCTGGTCAATAAAATTTCTGCCATTACATTACACTCATTGCCATAATATTTCAAACTGCCCTCTGTTCCTAAATCATCAAAGCAATATGTTCTTGGCAGGTATTGGTATAATGCCCCTCTGCTGTATTTGTGTATGACTGAAAAGCCATCTTCAATGAATTCAAAACTTATATCCCTGCAAGATTTTGTAATAAACTTTTGTTCTGGCTGTTGTACTATGTATTTCATCAAACTTAGTAATGTTGTTTTACCACAACCAACAGGACCACTTAACAAGATGCCTTTTTGCAAATCCAACTCTAACTGAGGGGCTGCAATGTCGTCTTGTAGAAACCAGCAAAGCAATAAGTAAATACTCGGTTTATCCTCTTCGTACAGTTGAAATTTTTTTCCATATACTTCCTTTCCCTTTTGTTCAAGCCATTGCCATACCTCAGCATAATTATAGCGGCTCTGAATAGTTACCTCACCCCGGCCCTCTCCTGAAGGAGAGGGAGAAGTATCTTCTTTCTTTGGAGCGTATTCATCATAAAGGCTCATTGTAATTTTTGGCAGTAGTTGTATGAAGGTGTTTGGCACTTGGTTTTACTGAACCGGCAAATTTTTTAACATTTAGCATCCAGTTCCTAGCTGCGGCTTTCCAGTCTTTCATTTTTGTTCTGCCTCCAACTAACCAGCCATTGCTTTGGAAATAGTTATAAAATTTTTCGGCTTCAACTGCCGGAAATTTTTGAGTAGAAAAATACTCATGCACCAGGTTAGGTTGCGGAGCGACAAAAAAATTTCTTTCTTTTTTGGCGGAACTTTTTTCTTTCTTTCCTGGCAGCTTCACTTTTTGAACATCTTTTATTTCTGCCTGCTCACCCAAGTTTAAAGATGTTTGGTTTATAATGTTTGAACTGTTTATATAAGGCTCTTGTTCCTGTTCACTACCTGTTTCATTTTTAGTATGGTTTATACCATGCGGTTGTTCACTACCTGTCTGGAAATTGAACAAGTAAACAAGGCTGCCCTTAAATGGATTGTAGGAAGGCCTGTATTGCAAATAGCCAAAGTCGTTTAACTCTTTCATGCATTTATGATAAGTTGCTTTGGCACTGATCTTACTAACCTTCATTAATTCGTTCCTGGAAATGCTGATCGGATTTTGAAAGCGGCTGGCATTCCAAAATTGGAACAGCGAAACATACATGCTTATATGAGTAGGGTTTAATCTTTCGTCACCGGCCACCCGGTTGAAGAACCCTGCAAGGTGTTTTATGTAGTTCACGGGTTACCTCCTTTTTTAAGTTTTCCGAAAAGTGTATTTTCAACAATGGACGGTGTCTTATTACTGTCAAGTAGTGATTCAATATCTTCATAACTGTAATAAATAATACTGCCCATTTTGGTAAATGCCAGTGTGCCGTTAATACGAAGATTTTGTAATGTTCCGGGTGAGATCTTAAGCAGCTTTCTTACTTCACTGCTTTTTAGCCATTGCTTTTGTTTGGGTGGCTTTGTATGGATAATTGTTTTTAAATCATCCAGTAGCTGATGCCTGAACTCTGTCAGGTCTTCTTTCGTTACAATATTTACTGCCATACGCTGTGGTGAATTTTAGTATGGCACAAAAAAATATAGTTTGATTGAGATTGTTCCCCAAGGTGAACCCAAGTTGGGTAAAATTTTTATGCAAAGCAGATTAATCTAAATTTGTGTTATGAGTGAGAAAATATTGTATTTACTTGGTGCCGGCGCCAGCGCACAGGCATTACCCATAGTTAAAGATTCGCCCGATGGAAAAGTGAAGGGATTTGTCAAAGCAATGATTGAAATGGCTGAATTTATGAAAGAGCAAACTTTTAAGAGTGACACTAAACCATTTATTGACGAATTTATTTCACACCTACATGAACTGGCGAAGGAAAGCGAAAGCTTTACCACAATTGATACTTATGCAAAACATTTGTACCTGACCAACAGAGTTGAACTGGAAAAACTAAAAATAAGCCTATCTCTTTTCTTTTGTATTGAACAGATATATTTTAAAAAGCTTGATAAGCGATACCTAATTTTTTTAACTACTATACTTGACCGATTGATTTTTCCGGATAATATTAAAATCCTTACGTGGAATTATGATTTTCAAATGGAATTAACCGGTTATAAGTATTGGCCCGAGGAAATTCATCACGACAACCGAACGGGTGTAACTGTAAGCCGGGGAAGTATGTTTAGCTATTTTCCTCCAGCCGGTAATGTGTTTTCGGCCTTTGCAGATAATGCCAGCCATAATGCTTTCCAGATACTGCACCTTAACGGGATTGCCGGTATTTACAATTTTGTTAAAAGCTATCACAACGGAAATGTTTTTATCAAAACAGATGCTGACGCTGATGATTGTTTACAGCAAATTGTAAATCACTTTTTACATCAAGGGAAGGACAAAATACATTTACTGCAATTTGCCTGGGAACAGGGCAATACAAATGCATCGGAGCACATGCGAAAAAGAATGTTGTTTGCTGATAGCATAGCAATGGATACAGCTATCCTGGTTGTAATTGGCTATTCGTTTCCTTACTTTAACAGGAATACGGATAAACAGATTTTTGACAAACTGAAAGAAAGCGGCAAGCTTAAGAAAATATACTTCCAGGATCCGTATTTAGATGGCTCATTTTTAAAGAACCAGTTTGGTTTAAATGATATTAAAATAGAACATGTAAAAAGAATAGATTCCTTTTTTGTGCCCATGGAATTATAAGTCCATCAGATTTTAACCAACCGCTCTTCACCAAGTGTTTTTTCGGTAATATGAGACCATAACTCAGCATAGTTGATAATTTTACCCGAAAACCCAGCCAATTTTAAAAGTGCAACGGCAATTAAGAAGTGAACCCTTAAACCAACATGTAGAGCCTCTCTAAATGCCAAATCATCATCAATAGTTTTTAAAAAACTGCCATGCAAGAAAGTGTTTCGGTCTTTAAGTATTTTCTTTTCTTCATCTGAAAGGATATATCCAAGGTGAGTAAATGATTCTGCTAATTTATCTGCATTCGGCGGAGCATTAAGTTTATTTATATTCTTCTCAATAATTTCCATATTGAATAACTCATCATCCATACCTTTTTCTTTCTTTAGCTTAATTGCTTCGTCCCTTATGAACTTAATAAGTTGTGCAGCAATAGCCGGGTCCTTAATTGGTGCTAACGACTTTTTGCCGGTTGCAATTGATGAAGAAATGTAGCCAGTAATGGCTTCAATAGCAACATAATAATTGGGTATCCGCATCTCCAAGGAAGTAATGTGACTTTGTATAAAAAGCAACGCTGCCCTCTGCAGTTTTTCTTCTTTATAAAAAAATTCAACCAGTTTAGAATAAACATCCCTTGGAAAGTCTTCAATACCTGCATAAAGCGCATCCGTTACACTCTTTTTTATTTGCATATTTTCATCTCTTTCAAAATCGACATCGGAATTTATTGAAAAAGGGTTTGAGGTAAACGTGGGCTGATTTGTAATAACACTTGACCTCATAGTATGATAAAGGAATCCTTCAGGAGTCACCATTTTCTCATCGGGAAATGTAAGAATAAAACATTCATCGTGTATTAACTTACCGGTAAGGAACCCGTATGCAAGCAAAACATTAAAGCATTTTTTTTGAAAATCAATCAGTGTTTCGGTACGAATGCAGTCAATTACCAGATAACTTTTTTTGTTACTACTACATTTATAAATGTGGTACTCAGAGTCATCAAACAAAACAGGCAGATAATCAATTTGAGCTTTTTTGGGTGTAGTAAAATATAGATGCTTAAACTGGTACAGATCAAAGCTACTCTTGTCAACATCTGGCATGATCATCCGAAGGAATTTATTGTTAAACTCAACATGACTGACTGAGGAAGTGAAACTATTTATAGAGCCTGAAAACAATTTGTGGTAGTTATCATCATAATCTATATTATTGAGTAATAGATACTTCCCTTCTACATATAATGAGTGCTTACCCCCTATCAACTCAACCATTTCACTCCTTGAAAATTGAAGTTCTTTGTGCGTTTGAACACCTTTTTGAATTTTTGAAGTACCCTCAAAACTATATTGCTTGCCGGATTTGTTCACTTTAAATATTGTTCCATTCAAGTAGTGTGTGCCCAAATTAACAGTATAATTCTCCGGGGCTAGTAATTCTAATACAAGGTTAATTGAAGGTAAAATATCCTTAACAATTGGTTCGTAGTTCATAGTATGTTATTTTTCTTCAGCCTCGTCCATTTTTTTAGTAAGGCTTTGTATTAATGAATGTAAGAATTTAGTTCGACCAGTTTTTCTCATACGCAACTCAAGAAAGGTGCGGTAATAATCACCTAACTCAATGGCAAATAAATGCTCAAATGCGGCAGCAATATCTTTAATATCTGCCTTGCCATTATCAATGGCGCCCTGTGAATGTAAGGCATAAATCAATTCAATCAGAGCGGTTTTGCTCTCAGTCCAGTAGAGCTTCACCTTGGGGAAGTCATTTGTAGACATAATGGTTTCTTTTCTTTCAAGTGATGAAATAGTATCTTCCAGATAAACCTGCAGCAGGTCATTAGCAATAATTTTTGCAACTTTATAATCATGGCTGGTACTGAATAACGGGTCTGTTTCAAAGTAGAACGTATCCAGGGTAAGCCGAATATCATATTTACCCCTCACAAAATATTTGTGATCTAAATAGTTGCTACCCGTTCGATAATATTTATAAAAGTCTAAATTATTGTCAAAGTATCTCCTGAGATTTTGCAATTCGTGGTGTAAATATTTGCGTACAATTTTTTCACCTCCTTTAGGCATCCTGCTGTAAATATTATAAATACTTATGTGATATATCAACTTAGATAGAAAACGTGGCTTGCCAAACTTAAAGAATTTTATTTCTTCTGATTGTGTTTTGAACTTATTTTTAATTGTATGCTTTTTTAATTGGGTTAAAGCATTTAAACATACCTGTATTGATAGTTCTGCTTTTTTTAGAGGGTCATCTGTTTCAAGATGTATAAAGCTTAATTGTTCTTCCAACACCTTAAATAAAGTTGTAATAAACTCCATAATGACTTTTCTTGAGTTAAATAAAATTTATTAGATAAAATCACTTGTTTATACTGCGTTAAGAAATAAATTATCTCAAACTTACCATGTAAAGCCAGTTAATTTTATACATTTGGTTTACTGTATCAAAATCAGCTAAATCAGTATTGTATTTAAAGTTTTTCACAATAAGATGAGTGAAAGAAGCGTTGTCGGTAAATGCATTTCTTAAATTATTAATAGACAATTTTTGTACTGGCGATTTGGCTCCCAAACTGAAATAATAGTTGGTAACATTTGTTCTCCCCAATGGGGGCTTTGCAACTAAATGTTTGTATATAAGGATTTGTTCTCCTTCATTTAATAGCAAAAGCTCCTGCTTTCCTTTAAAACGAAAAACCTGTTTTTTGCAATTAATATAGCCGAAAATATCCTTCTTATAAAGCCTAACAGAACTGTCTTTCAGATTAATGGAAATATAGGGTCGTAAAAAAAAGTCATTTAGCTTAATTTTAATTTTTCGCCTGTTACAATTATTATCGAATGAAATAACGCCTCTTGTAAAATCATCATTGCTTTTATAAACACCCCTTACCTGTTCTTTTTGTGCAACAACAAAAAGAGGAGCTATTGGAAATAATAAAGCGATTAGTATTTTTTGATATTTCATTTGGAAAGGTTTATGCTTTTCAAAATTTCATTTTTTGTATTCTCACTGCATTTAAAATTGCCAGCATAGCAACTCCCACATCCGCAAATACAGCTTCCCACATCGTTGCTAACCCCCCTGCACCTAATATCAACACAATCACTTTTACGCCAAATGCAAGCCCTATATTTTGCCATACAATTCTATTGGTGGCTTTGCCGATATTAATTGCTTGTGCAATTTTAGATGGCTGGTCAGTTTGAATAATTACATCTGCTGTTTCAATAGCTGCATCGCTCCCCAATGCACCCATCGCAATGCCTACATCACTTAATGCCAGTACCGGTGCATCATTGATGCCATCACCAACAAATGCTACTACATTCATTTTATCATGCTTTATAGCTTCCACCTTTTTAACTTTATTCTCCGGCAATAAATCACCGTAAGCTTTATCAATGCCTAACTGCTTTGCAACTCTGTCAACTACAGCCTGTTTGTCTCCGCTAAGCATTGTTGTTTCTATATTAAGTTTATGCAATGCATCAACAGCTTCTTTACTGTCTTCCTTTATCTCATCTGCTATGATTAAATACCCGGCAAGTCTACGGTTGACAGCAACAACAACGATGGTGTCGGATATTTTTCTCAATCCGTCATTTACAGGAACTTTCATCATATCCATCAGCTTTACATTACCTGCCAGCACCTCTTTCCCATTCACATTTCCCTTTAATCCATGTCCGCTTATTTCCTCCAGCGCATCAACCAGTAGTTTATCAAAACTATTTCCGGCATATTCAACAACCGCCTTTGCCACCGGGTGCGTAGATTTTGCTTCTAAAGCAGCAGCTAAAGGCAACCATTCTTTTTGAGGAGTATCATAGCTCTCAACTTCCTGTACTTTAAAAACTGCTTTGGTAAGAGTTCCTGTTTTGTCCATCACTACCTGGTTAATTTTGGTCATTAAATCCAAATAATTAGAGCCTTTGAATAATATGCCATTTCGGGAAGCAGCGCCAATGCCCCCAAAGTATCCAAGGGGAATTGAAATAACCAATGCACAAGGACAACTGATTACTAAAAATATCAAAGCCCTGTAAAGCCAATCATTAAAAACATAATTTTCAATAAAAAAATAGGGAATTAGTGTTATACCGATAGCAAGGAATACAACAATCGGTGTATATATTCTTGCAAACTTCCGGATGAATTGTTCTGTTTTTGCTTTTCGCTTAGTGGCATCCTGGACTAAAGTCAATATTCTTGCAAGTGAACTATCATTGAACAGTTTTGTAACTTTTAACTCTACCACTTTTTCCTGGTTAATCATACCTGCCAGCACTGATTCACCTTTATTAAAAGTTGTAGGTTTACTTTCGCCGGTTAATGCCGAAGTATTAAATGAACTTCCTTCACTTAGCATTTCGCCATCCAGCGGAATTCTTTCACCAACTTTTACCTGAATGGTTTCACCAACTTTTACATTTTCAGGTGGGAGATTAACGTAAATGCCATTTCTTAATACATCGGCACTGTCTGGTCTTACATCCAGCAAGGCTTTAATGCTTCTTTTAGCACGGTTAACAGCAGCATCCTGGAATAATTCTCCCACTGCATAGAAAAGCATTACCGCAACACCCTCGGGGTATTCACCGATATAGAAAGCACCAATGGTGGCCACACTCATCAGGAAAAACTCTGTGAATACGTCACCTTTGATGGCCGTCTTAATCCCCTTCATTACTACGGGTAACCCAACGGGAACATAGGCAATAATATACCATGACAAACGCAACCAACCTGAAAACCAGGATGGGGTTGGTTTTATCCAGTTATCAATAGCGATACCAATTATCAGCAATACAATACTGACAATTGACGGTAACCAGGGCTTTATTCCTTTGGCATCGTCATCACCAGAATTACCTTCTCCTTTTCCCATGGTAATTACTTTTGCTTCAGAGAGTTTTTCATCCAGATCACAGCAAGCTTCCTTTTCTGCAATTTTCGTGTCATCATTTTCATGTGCCATAATATTTTATTTAGCGTTTGTTATATTTTATAATTCCGGTTATAGATAAGTCAGTAGTGCTTTTCATAAAGGATGGATTTTAGCAAGATGCATGAACAGGCATAAAATAAAATCTTGTTCCTTATCAAAAGGAGTAAAATGTTTGTGCCGAACACACCAGATTTTTTTAAAAAATGGACTGAATACATTAATAAGTGACTCTTCGTTATACTGTTTTACATTGAGGCCACTGCATTCGGAAGGACCATCGGTACTAAAAGTACCTAATGAAAGAAAGCCGTGATCTCCAATTGCATTACGAGCAACTGAAATGTATTTTTCAATTTCTGCTTCGTTTGTAACAAAATGAAATGTGGCCCGATCGTGCCAAAAATCAAATTGTCTTTCTGGCTTAAACTGAATGACGTCGCATACAACCCAGGTAACTTTATCTGCCTGGCTGCCAAGCCGTGTTTTTACTTTTGTTATAGCTGTTTCCGAAATATCGAGTGCGGTAATATTTGTATAACCTCGCTTTAATAAGTGATCAACAAAATAACTTGTGCCACATCCCACATCAATTATCGCTGCATTTTTAGGCAACAGCATTTTTTGAATTTGATTTAAGGATATATATGGAACTTCTTCTGTCCAACTCAGTTCGCTTGGCTGGATGTAGTGATAAATTTTTTCCCAATGGTTTTTATTATTTTGATCTTTCATTTTACAAGATTTTAAGATTTTTTAGAAGATATAATTGATATACTGCCCATCATGGTTGGAATACGTTGTAATTCTTTTACTGCAACAAAGTCTGCATCAATTATCATAGACGGAAGTAAGCCCTTTACATTTGATTTTGTAGTTGAGAAACCATCTAATAATTGAACGATATAAAAAAGCCAACGGATGAATATACTGTTGGGTTTACCCCAATCAGCAACTACAAATTGACCGCCCGGCTTCAATACTCTAATTATTTCATGGAATGTTTTTTTCTTATCATCATCACTTAAATGGTGTAGCATAAGGCTGGAAAGCACTACGTCGAAATGATTATCAGCAAAAGGCAGTTTAAAAGAAAGAGCTTCTTTAAGATTGATATTGAGTTTGGCTTCTTTGATTTTTTTATCTGCAATAGCCAATATCTTTACATCACCATCAATACCTGAAACTGATGCCCCCGGGAATTCCTTCTGCAGTATGATGGCAAGCGTTGCAGTGCCGCAGCCTACATCTAATATCCTTTCGGGCCTATGATTAATTATAGAAGCAATTAACAGTTCCTTCCATACCTTTTCCTTTAGGAACTTACTTATTAGTTTGTCGTAGAATCGAGTAAGCCAATTATATTTTAGCGCCGGGATGTAATTTGGATTTTGTATTTTCATAACGATTATTTTTAATTAACTACTGTCTCCTGCTTTACAACTACACAATTTTTTAATCATTTTATTTACCTTCTGCAGTTAGGTTCAACAATTTTTATACAGGTTTACGCTACCTAAAAAGGTAAGTAAACGCTGACTAAACTATTGGCCAGCGTTTACTTCATCTTCTTTCATTAAAGGCAAACATTGAAATGTTTATTCCTTTCAATTAAGGATGAAAGAAGAATGCATACCTTGCTACCAAGGTTTTTCAATAGTATTTTTGATTCGTTTATCCATTTGAGATTTATTTAATTTTAATACCACCATTTTAAGCCTTACTCAGTATTATACTCATCATTATGCTTACTTAGCATTTTATTCTTCCATTTTACATACCATTTCTGATGATGTAGTGACAGCAAAAAATACAAGGCTAAGGAACCTACTACAGCAATGATGAACATATTTAAACCCACTGCCACACCCACTGCCGCCGTACACCAAACAGTGGCCGCGGTAGTTAACCCATATGATGTGCCTACACTGCTGTTGCGGTATATAATGCCTGCACCCAAAAAACCAACCCCGGTAACTATGTTTGCTATTATTCTTGAGGCTGCGGTTACATCACCGGTAATATGTACCGCTACCGAAGTGAAAAGCGTAGCTCCAATACAGACAGCAGCATAAGTTCTTATACCGGCATCAAGACCATGCCTTTCTCTATCGAAACCAATGAATGCGCCTAAGAGAAAAGCGAACAATATTTTAGAAACAATGATTAATTCTATTTGTACATCCATAATCTGCTCTTATTTTATTTACCAAGAATATTTTAATTATTATTAATTACATATTCATTAAATATTACCTCGCCTGTAGCAGTATCATAATAAGCAGCTACAAGCCCTACCTCCCCTTTATTTTTTTGCTCCCTTATGTAGCTGCTATTTTCAAGAATAGTGGCTACCGAATTTTCTGTATTCAAATGCGTTACTTTTTCAGAAAAAGCTTTTTCATTATCTAAAGCCAGCTGAATATCAAGAAAGCAGGCTTTATCAACAGCAGGCATTATTTTTTGTGTAATTGAATCTATGTTGCCTCCCTTTATAGAATGAATAGCAGCACCTACAGCACCACAATTGGAGTGCCCCATCACCACAATTAATTTTGCGCCAATTTCTTTTAGTGATAACTCTATGCTGCCGATAATTTCTTTGCTGATAATGTTGCCAGCAATACGGATGGATATAACATCGCCCAGGTTAGCATCAAAAATAAGTTCAGATGAAGTTCTGGAATCAATGCAACTTATGATAACTGCCATTGGAAATTGACCAGACGAGGTTGCATTGACCTGGTGACGGAAATACTTTTCATTCCATTTTCCCTGCCTGAAACGTTGATTGCCCTTTTTTAATAAATCCACTATCTGTGCCGGGTTTAACATTTTTTGCGCCTGCCTGTCCAGCACATTTACAAATTGTATATGATCTGAAATCTGATATTTATCTTTAACTCCTATTATATTTAGTTTAATATTTTTTTCCGGGGCGACTACTTTTTTAAAATCTACAAAAAGTTCCAGCACATCGCTATCAATATAATCGGCATAGCTTGCATCAATAATTACATTTGCATATGCAGGCACTGACCAAAGTGTATTTTTTATCCTTGCCTTGTTTAAGAAAGACACCTGGTTAGGTAATTCTATCCTTATTACTTCACCGTTATGCAGGGTATCTCTTTCAATGGAGAAAGGATTTTTATAATTACTTTTCAATAAGTAGAATAAACTAACGGCCAAACCTATCAAAATCCCTATCAGAAGGTCGGTAAATATGATCGCCAAAATAGTTACTACAAATGGAATAAACTGGTTCCATCCTTTAGCAAACATCTCCTTTAAGATGGATATTTTGGCAAGCTTATATCCTGTTACAATCAATATAGCCGCTAATGAAGCGAAAGGAATTAAATTTATTATAGGGCTTAAAAGAAAGATAGCTAGAAGCAAAAATAAACCATGAATGATCGCTGACATTTTTGATTGCACACCAGCATTGATATTAACTGAACTACGAACGATAACTGAGGTGACAGGTAAACCGCCAACAAGCCCAGCCATTATGTTTCCTACGCCTTGTGCCACCAATTCCCGGTTTGGTGGCGATTCCCGCTTATGTGGGTCAATATTGTCAACTGCTTCTAAATTTAATAATGTTTCAAGCGAAGCAACTATGGCAAGTGTTATAGCTGTTAGCCATACATTGTAATTTGCAAACGCACTAGCAGAAGGGAATTTAATAAAAGAAGCTAGATCGGAAATATTTGTGGAGGGAAGGTTCACCAAGTGGACTTGCCGGATAAACAAGGCTGGTACGAAGTTTCGAAAAAATTCATTTACACCTATACCAAGAAGCACAACAAATAGAGAAGCCGGGAAAAATTTGAGTTTTTTAAGTGGCGTTTTATCCCAAAACACTAAAACACTGATAGAAATTACACTAACAATTACTACACCTGGGGTAACATGAAAAAATGTATTGAACAGATGTGAAAATGTATTTTCACCATTTGATTGAACAAAAGAAAAATCATCCTGGTGGGTGCCATCATATCCAAAAGCCTGTGGTATTTGTTTAAGAATAAGCAATACACCAATAGCAGCGAGCAATCCTTTAATTACGTTTGATGGAATATAGTTTGCAATAATACCAGCTTTTAACAACCCACTTGCCAACTGCAAAAAACCAGCAATAAATAAAGCAGCCGAGAACAACTCAAAGCCACCGAGCTTTGTTATTGAAGCCAGCACTACAGCTGCAAGGCCTGCAGCAGGGCCGCTAACACTAGTTTCTGATCCGCTTAAAAAGCCCACTATTACACCTCCGATGATACCGGAAATAATACCTGATAGTAAAGGCGCTCCTGAAGCCAGCGCTATTCCCAAACATAAAGGAAGTGCTACCAGAAATACTACCAATCCTGCTGGAAAATCATATTTTAATTTTGAAATTGAAATTGCCATATTCTGCTATGCTTTATTATTTTTATATTAAGTTTTATCATCAAGATAAAAACATGCTTATAACCATTACTAAATACCTTCCAATCAGCATTCTGTTCTAACCTATCTAATCGTACCGGTTACTTATCACAATTTTGAGATACAAGTATTAACGTCTTCTTCCAAATTCAGAATCCATACCCTGGCCTTCTCTCTATCGGTCAAATCAAAATACTTTACAGTTGCTTTTGCAAAAGGTTTCATAACTGAACGCATCCATTTTTCCCACTTTGTGCTTCCAACTATTGCAATCCTTTCTATATCTTCAGAATGTGTGAAGTTCATACTGCCATAATTGGTTTCTATTATCCCATCTTCCCAAAAACCGGTTGAATTTGAAATAAGGCAATCATCCATTTCAAAATACCATCTGACTTTTTTTCCGGCATTGATAATGTTATGAATAAGGGGATGAATTTTTTCATAATCATTGATGCCCAACAAATCGTTTGCTTTTGTTGCTATAATATTTTTTTGTGTAAAATCTAAAAGCTGTAACATAAATAATGTTTTTTTCAATGAGGTCAACTGACGATAAATCATTTTCTTTCATCCTTTGCTTCTTGTTTTCGTACTATCAAGACCGAACAGGAAGCATGTAAAGCCATTGACTGGGAAACGGATCCCATCAGAAAACGGGAAAAAGCTCCCCGCCCGTGAGATCCCACCACTATTAAATCAGCATCAAATTCAGCAGCTGCTTTTAAAATGATTTCCTTAGGCGAGCCATTGACTACTGCCGTATCAATGGCTAAAGCAGGATTTTTTTCTTTCAAAAATCCGGCAGCATTACTGACTGATTCTTCCGCTGACTTTCGGGCAGCAGCAGTCATTTCTTCGTAATAGCCGCCAATTCCGCCTGCCGGTCCGGGGGCTGGCATTATTAAAATCGGGAAACTTTCAAAAACTGATAAAACACGGATTTGAGTCTCAGAATTATGCGGCATTTCGGCAAGTTGTTCAACTGCCTTTTTGCTATACTCAGAACCGTCCGTTGCTAATAGAATTTTCATGATTTTTTATTTATTGATTAAGCTTTTCTTTCTTTGCATAACACTTCATTAAGAGTATATTTTAATTGCTGACTAACATATTCATAAGATCTTCTTTGCCTTTAAAATTTTTAGGACTTAAATTCAGGCCTAACAGCTTGTTAACTATTTTTATTATGCTACGTTTTGTGCTTGTAGTCCAAAATGTTACTGCCGGGATGTACATGGCATCCTGCTGAAATAAAAGTGAGTTATAATCTATAGACGATGTGTTTCTATCGGGACTATAGCTTTTGTCATATATACTTATACCCAAAGTGTCTTTCACCAGCCTCCACAATTGATTATCATACCCGGCTAATCGATTAAAGAGCACATTATCGCCATAGTTATTTACTATAATCTTTTGCAGTAAAGTATCCTTATAACTAAACCATTTGAGTATCTGATTTTGCTGTATCTGTACACCGCCTTTTGAAAATAAGAGTTCACCGCTTATAGTCGAGTCCCGATACTGCACACGTCCTGAACCCTTAATGAAGTCAATGAACTTATTGTTCTTTTTCCTGCTGGAATTAATAAGTGTAAAAATTGAAGCATTACTTCTGGCCTGAGCAAGTACTTCAACTCCTTGTTCGGTGAGGATGATTGTAAGCAGAAATAGTATCTTGTACATATAAAATTGCTTAAGTTATTATTCTTCTTTCTTTGGGTGGGTTCGGAAGCCCTGCTAACTCAGGTTTTCCATTTTTAAAACGGGGCAACAATGCAGGGCTCCGACCCATATTATTTTACTCTTCTTCTTCTACATTATTCATCTTTGATAATAAATCATAAGCCCCGTTAATTACTATTTTGCTGTTTTTGTTAAAGCCTTCAGGTAAAATAACTTCCGTGTATCCATTTTCTGAAACACCGGTTGTTACTTCAATTCTTTTAAAAACAATATGCTTTTTGGCTACTTCATTTTTACCCTTATCAGCCGGATTTTCTTCATCTTTAATTTCATCGGCTGCAATAAAAATGTATGACTTACCTGCAGATTGTACGATTGCTTTATCAGGCAGCGCCGTGGTGGTTGCAACTCCAGTTTCTACAATTGCTTTAAGGTACATGCCGGGTAACAAGTTTTTATCTTCCTGCAAAAGATGCCCATGTACCCTGACAGTTCGTTCGGCACTGATTTCCCTGCCAATTAGATGCACTTCAGCAAAACGTTCCTTAGTTTCATTATTTAACACAAAACGGATTTTCTGCCCAATTTTTAATTTGGGTACATCCTTTTCAAAAATGGTAAGTTCTGCATGCAAGTGACGGGTGTCTACTATTTCAAATAGCTCCTGGTTAGGATTTACAAACTTTCCTATGTTCGCCAATACCTTTGTAACAAAACCAGAAATAGGCGCATAAATATTTGCTTTGCCGGAAATATTAGCCGGGTTAATCTTATCGGGATTTATATTAATTAGCTGGAGTTTTGAGCGTAATCCCTGAACTCTTGCCATCATACTATTGTAGTCACTACTCGCTTTTTGAACCGTTTTTTTTGCATTTACATTTTCTTTTGCCAATTCCTGCTGACGGTCCAATTCTTCTTTGAGATAAACCAATTGACTTTTATAGTCCAGATAATCTTGCTGCAACTGTATAAATTCGGGATTTTCCAAAACAGCAATTACTTCACCTTTTGCTACCGGCATACCTTGCAACAGTTCAGTATTTTTTAAGGTGCCCCCGTATGGAGAAGAAATTGTTATCAATTGTTGGGGAGGAACATCCAATACCCCGGAGGCCCTGATAATACTGTTTAAATTCTTTTCTTCAATAGTGCCGTATTGCAGACCTACTGTTTTAAACTGCTCCTCTGTCAAATCCACAGAATTTGCATCTTCTGCACTTGTTTTTTCTGCAGTAACTGCTTCAGCATTTCCCTTTGAAGAACAGGCGGAAAATAATATGCCAGCAAGGAAAACCAGAATAAGTGAACCGAATAATATCTTTTTCATAATGAATTATTTAATGTTTTATGTTTTATTAATTGATACCGGCAATAAACTCAATGGCAATCACCGTTTGATTATACTGGTTTACTAATTTGATGTATTCCTGTTTTACAACAACCGCATTATTGAGTGATTGTGTTAACTCATAGTAGCCTATTTCGCCTGCTGTAAACGCTTTCTGTGCCTGGCTAATGATTCTTTCGGCCTGTGGTAATGCAGTAATTCTATAATAATTAATCTGCACCCGTTGCTTTTGAAGCTCTCCAAACAACCTCGATAATTCACCTTTCAGGTTGTACTGATAGTTATTGAGTTCGGCCTCCCTTAGTGAACGGTTAATTTCAGCAGCTTTTACTTTTGCTTTCTGGGCTCTTGCAAAAATTGGAATACTGATACCGAAGTTTACACCTTGAAAGCGATGGCCAGCCCCATAGTATTTATCCAGCCCATTTACAGTTTGATAACCTACAAGAGATTGATTAAAGTAGCCTACATTGAAATCGGGTTTCAGCTTAGACTTTTCAACACCCGTTTCCCTTTCAGCAATATCGATCTGCTGTTTTATGAAAGCCAAAGTTGGGTTTGCCGCAATGGCTGAACTATCAAAATTTACCTGTATGATCTTTTCAACAAGCAAAGAATCGGCAATGGCCGCAATAGAAGTATCGGCGGTAAAAACTTTTAAACGATTCAACTCTATCTTATAATCTTCTTCAGCACTTTTTATCTGAGCTTTTATTTCATTTACCCTGCTTTCGGCATTATAGTTTTCCAGCGCATTGGATTCGCCTGTTTTATACCTCAATGCTGCTGCTTTCAGTACTTTTTCGTAAATATCTAAAAGCTCTTTAAACAGCCTTGTTTCCTCATTCCAAAAACTTAGTTGGTAGTAAGACGTTTTTGTATTGGCAGCAATTCCACTTTGATAAACCTTCAATTGTAATTCACTGCTTTTGATATTGGATTCTGAAAGCTTAATCAGACTTTTGAAATAACCCGGGTTAGGAATATTCTGACTTATAGTGAAATTATTATCGTAGGCTATCCGGGTATTATACTGACCAAGCGTAAGTCCGATATTTGTTTTTCCATAATCCTTTACTGTCTTTTTTAATTGCTGCTGATATCCAATATCAAGTGTCCCCGCTTTTATCAAAGGGTTATTTTTAATGGCAGAGGTAACTGCTTGATTGAGATTAATAACAGGATTTATTTGTGCATTTACCGAGCTAGATACGATGCTCATTGAAAGAACCAATAATACCATTGGTTTAGCCGCAGAAGATTTACCCGGTTTACGCTTAATTTTTTCAAACCAGGTATATAATACCGGTAATACTATTAACGTAAGGAATGTAGCTGTTATCAAACCGCCTATTACAACAGTTGCCAAAGGTTTCTGAACCTCTGCGCCCGACCCTGTTGACAGAGCCATTGGTAGAAACCCTAAGGATGCCACAGCAGCAGTCATTAATACTGGACGTAACCTGACGGCTGTTCCTTTTAATATGATTGAATTCAAATCAATCATCCCTTCCTTTTTCAACCTGTTGAATTCACTAATCAAAACAATGCCATTTAAAACCGCTACTCCGAACAATGCGATAAAACCAACACCTGCTGAAATACTGAACGGCATACCACGAAGCCATAAAGCAAATACACCTCCAATGGCACTCATTGGAATAGCAGTAAAAATGAGCAGTGAATATTTTATAGATCCAAAAGTAAAAAAAAGTAAAAGCAGGATTAAAGCTAAAGCTACCGGTACTGCTACGGATAACCTTTTGTTTGCTTCTTCCAGATTTTTAAACTGGCCGCCATAAGTAATAAAATAACCAGGGGGCATTTTTACCTGTTGGTCAATTTTTTCCTGCATTTCTTTTACCACAGAAGATATATCCCTACCACGGGTATTAAAACCAACAATAATCCTACGCTTTGCATCTTCTCTTTGTATTTGGTTGGGTCCCAATTGAAAATCAACTTCAGCTACCTGTTCCAATGGAACCTGATTTCCATCAGAAGCAACAACAAACAAACCTCTGACATTATCAATACTCTGCCGCCCTGTTTTTTCCAACCTTACCACCATATCAAATCTCTTTTCACCTTCGTAGACAATCCCAGCTGATTCTCCTGCGAATGCAGCGCTTATTGTTCGGTTTATATCTTCCACATTCAAACCAAACTGAGCAATCTTATCTCTGTTAAGTTTAATTACTATTTGTGGCAACCCTGTAATCTGCTCAACATATAAATCCTCTGCACCCTTAACTGTTGGAACAATTGAACCAATTTTTTTTGCCAGATCGGCCAGTACATCCAAATCTTCACCAAAAATTTTAATCCCTACATCCTGACGCACACCAGAGATTAATTCATTGAATCGTAACTGAATGGGTTGTGAGAGTCCATAAGTTATACCCGGTATTTTTTCCAGTTCTTTCTGCATCATTTCTGATAGCTCTTCACGGCTATGAGCACTTGTCCATTCTTTTTTATCTTTTAAAAGTATGGTAATGTCGCAGGCCTCAATTGGCATGGGATCTGTTGGTATTTCTGATGCACCAATTTTGCCAATAACTTCTTTTACTTCGGGGAATTTTTTCATTAACATATCAGATGCTTGGGTTATTTTTTCAATTGTCTGGCTTAATGAACTGCCTACCATAAGTCTTGTTTCTACTGCGAAATCTCCTTCTTCCAAAGTGGGGATAAACTCACCACCTAAGGTTTTAAAAACTAATAAACTGATAATGAACAAGCCCACCGCTATACTTACTACCAACAGCTTCATTTTTAATGCTCCTTTGATTAAAGGAGCGTAAAGTCTTTGGAGAAACTTCATCATTTTATCCGAAAGATTTTCTTTATGACTTACTTTTTTATTAAGCACCAAAGCGCTCATCATGGGAACATAAGTGAGAGAGAGTAAAAAAGCACCAAGGATGGCGAAGGAAACCGTTTGTGCCATTGGGCCAAACATTTTCCCCTCAATACCAACGAGTGCCAAAATAGGGAGATACACAATTAAAATGATAATTTGGCCGAAAGCGGCAGAGTTCATCATTTTACCTGCCGACTTATTTACTTCATCATCCAATTGATCCTGGGTCATACGCCCGGGTTTTCGAAGTCCCAATTGATGCATGGTTGCTTCGACGATAATAACAGCGCCGTCGACAATAAGCCCAAAATCAATTGCACCTAAACTCATCAGGTTACCAGTTACTCCAAACAAATTCATCAGTGAAATAGCAAACAACATCGCTAGTGGAATCACTGAAGCAACAATCAAACCTGAACGGATATTGCCAAGAAAAACCACCAATACAAAAATTACAATTAAAGCGCCTTCAATAAGATTGGTTTTCACTGTGCCGATTGCTCTTCCTACCAAAGCACTTCTGTCAAGAAATGGCTCGATTACAACACCTTCCGGAAGGCTCTTTTGAATTTGAGCAATTTTGTTCTTTACGCTTTTTATAACTTCACTTGCGTTAGCACCTTTCAACATTAATACAATACCGCCTACCACTTCGCCCTCGGCATTACGGGTTAGTGCACCATATTGAGTTGCGTGTCCTAATTGCACAGAGGCTATATCTCTCACTAATACAGGGGTACCATTTGTTGTTCTTGTTACCACTATTTTTTCAATGTCAGTGATTGTTTTAATAAATCCTTCACTGCGTATAAAATAAGCATTGGGTTTTTTGTCGATATAGGCTCCACCAGTATTTTGGTTATTTTTTTCCAGTGCATTAAAAATGTCTTTAATAGAGAGGTTATAGCTTTTTAATTTATCAGTATTCAAGGCAATTTCATATTGCTTTAATAATCCACCAAAGCTGCTTACGTCAGCAATACCGGGTGTACCTAAAAGCTGCCTTCGAACAATCCAGTCCTGCAGGGTACGCAACGACATGGCATCATATTCATCTTCATAGCCTTTTTTTGAATGCAATACATATTGATAAATTTCTCCTAACCCTGTTGAAATAGGAGCCATCTCAGGATTACCAATATTATCAGGTATCTGATTCCTGGCCTCAACCAGTCTTTCACCTACCTGTTGCCTGGCCCAGTAGATATTTGCGTCATCATGAAATACCACAGTTACAACGGACAAACCAAATCTTGAGATAGAACGGATTTCTTTGATTTCCGGAATAGTAGCCATTGTCTGTTCTACCGGAAAGGAGATCAGTTGTTCTACTTCCTGAGCAGCCAAGGACGGGCTAAGCGTTATAACCTGTACCTGGTTATTGGTAATATCAGGTACAGCATCTATTGGTAATTTATTTGCTGAGTAAACACCCCATATAATTAATGCAAGTGTAAACAATCCTATTACCAATTTATTTTTAATTGAGAATTGTATGATTTTATTGAGCATAGTTTTTATTTGGTTAAATGCCAGTAGTAGTGCCTTATCCTATTAGTAATAGCTGCCAATAGAATAGCACAACACAGTGCAATAACAATGATTTTAATTACCCGGATTGCTATAGGCTGCTTAGCCTTTTTAGCATTTTTTCTGATTGCCATTTTTAAAATGGATAAGAGAATGATAATTGCGACATAGGCCAATACATTGGCTATGCAGCAAATTCAATAAGAGGAGTAACTATGCTATTTTGGGAGGTTGCCAGATATTATCACACAGCTGAGTGTGAATGGCGATATTGTAAAGAGGATATTTCTCAGTTGGGAAATATTTTACAAATTGAACTTTTGAGCTAGCAGAATAAAAAGCCGATGCCGGACAGCACGTACAGGTGCAAAAGGGAGTACAAGCTTCTTTATTATGCTGGTGATCCTGATGAGAAGTAGAAGCTGAAATTTTCGTTTGTGCTTTTGAATTACACTCCACGCTGTCGCCGCAAGGCAGGCAGGAAAGGTATAATAAAAAGCCCCCGATTATGGTAAAGAATAATTTCATTGATACAAATATAAGAGGATTTGTTACATTTTTTTAATTTTTACGCAATCATTAAATCAACATTGTTGCATTTCTTTTATAATTCCTTATTTCGGAAATTTCCGGGTGCACTAAAACTGCACACAATTATTATAGACTATTAGAACAATTGTACAACAGTAATTTTATTATTCCTGAAATACGGAGACATTTCAACCACCATTTCAGGGTAGGCCAATGTGACGGGCAGGTTGACTTTGTGTCGGATTTGAGTGCCTTGCAAATGTGCTTATACCTGTGTGTCGGCTATTTTAGCTTGCACAACAACTCAGTTTTGATACGTCTTTACCAAATGTAATAGCGGCTAATTTTATTCCTTCGCCCAATGTGAGATAAGGATAAAAACTTTCGGCTAATTCCTTTACCGTAATTCCGTATTTGATAGCCATGCTTAATTGTTGTATCAGTTCTCCGCCTTCAGGTGCAACTATTCTTGCTCCAATTAATTTATCAGTTTCAGTATTGCGAATGAGTTTAATGAAGCCTCTTGTATCATAAGCCGCCTGTGAACGGGGAACATTATCCAGTGAAAGTTTGGAAACTTCGAAAGGAATATTTTGTGCCGCTGCCTGTGCTTCATCCAAACCTGCTCCGGCTATTTGCGGGTCAGTAAACACTACCCAGGGTAAAGAAGAATAATCAGATTTTAGTTCCGAGCCTGTGAAAGCATTTTCCACTGCTATCTTTCCTTCAAAAGCTGCAGTGTAAACAAATGCTGGCGTATTGGCAACATCTCCAACTGCATACATATTTTGCAGATTGGTTTCCATTAATTCATTCACCTGTATATGTCCGCTCTTGGTGAGTTGCAAACCAATTTTATCCAATCCGAGTTTTTTGGTGTTGGGTTTTGTGCCGGAAGCAACAACCACTTTATCCGGTTCAATTATTTTTGTAAAAGAACCATCAGGACATTTGCAATGAATAATGGTATCATTGCCCAGCTTTTCAAATTTAACTGCACGGAAGTTGGGAAGAATTTCAATGCCTTCATTCTTCATATGCATTTCTATTTCTTCGCTGATATCAGGTGTTTGGGTTCGCAGCACACGGTCGGTAAATTCTATAATGCGAACTTTTGTGCCAAGGCGGTTATAAGCCATCGCAATTTCCAAACCAATATATCCTGCACCCATGATGGTGATGCTTTGGGGCTGTTCTTCCAAATCAAATAAAGATGTATTGGTGAGGTAACCAATATCTTTCAGCCCTTCAATATCAGGAACATTGGTAGTTGCGCCGGTAGCGATAATAAATTTTATGGCTGAGTATTTATCTTTACCATTGACAAGAATAGTTTTGTCATCCACAAATTCTGCCCAGCCTTCGAGCAATTGCAGATTTGTAAAATCACTCACCACATCCATGTATTTTTTTTGCTGTAGGGTTTTTACCAATTGTTTTTTATCTTTTATCACTTGTGCAAAATCAATATCAGCTCCTTTTGGTTTTATCCCTGCAAAGTTGGAATGTGAAGCATGATAAACCGTTTCCGCAGCACGGATAAGCGTCTTGGAAGGCAAACATCCAACATTCACACATGTGCCTCCAAAATCTAAACCGGCATTTACCATCAGGGTGGTTAATCCCAGTTCATTGGCTTTAATGGCTGCTGAAAATGCAGCAGACCCCCCACCGATAATTATTAAATCAAATTGTGTTGTTTTGCTTTTCACCAGTCCGTTTTTGTTCACTTCTTTTGACCGGTAAGTGGGTGTTTGATTGATGGATTGTATAATTTCTTCTTTGGAAATATGGTCAGGATTAAAGGCAATTTCACCTTTGCTGTTTTCAAAGCTTACTTTTTTGGTAAGGATGCCATTCTTTTTTTCCAACAAACGTTCTATACTTACTGCACAATGGTCGCAGGTCATTCCTTCAATTTCTAAAAAGATAGTTTCTGTATTTTGAGGGATTTCCTCTTTCTTTCCTAACATATTTTGTAACATTTTTATAAATTTCTAACAACATAAATCTTTGAATAACCCTCCGTATTTTATTTTACCTGATAATCTATCTAAATAATATTGGGGTTTTTCTTTAAATGTAGTAATACAATGTGGGCATCTGCAAAAAGGAATTACTAGATTGTTGTAAGGCACTTTAAAGGTTTGTTCCATTTGTTTTTCGGCTAAACATACCGGGCAAACAACTACACTTTCTATTTCCTTGATGTACTTTTCAGCATCATTTTCAAATAAATTAGCACAGCCCGAACAACAAAAAAAGTAATCTTGATTTTTATAATTTAAAGCAGTTGCCGATTTTTCTGATATCCCTAATCGGACTAGTGAGCAACCACAGGTAGGACAAATTTTGGTTTTCATAGCGTTTTCTTTTTTGTGGTTTCTTTAATGATTTCCGCTTTATATCCAGCTTTTTCAATTGCCGCAATAATTTCTTTTTCCGAAATTTTCGAAGCATCATACTTAATGATTGCCACGTCGCCGGGATATTTAACTTCATCGTTTATTACACCTTCTGTTTTAGAAAGTGCCGTATGAATGTGGCTGGCACATCCTGCACAGGTCATGCCTGTAATTTTAAGTGTAATAGTTTTTGGATCCTCTTTCATGTGGAATTGTGATTGATTAACTGTTTTATCTGCTGCGTTAGCTTTGTAAACACCTAAGCCGTATACATTGGCTGTTGCATTAAATGCAATTGAGGCTAAAAGGATTAATATACTTTTCATATCGTTTTATTTTTAAATGATTATTGAACAGGTTTTGTATCGGTTACTTTATATCCTGTTTCATTTACAGCTTTAGTAATTTCCTGTTCGTTGGTTTTTGAATTATCAAATTTTACTGTACTGCTCCCATCTTTAAATTCAGTCTTATACTCTAAAACACCGGGAACTTTTGATAGAGCCAGGTTGATGGTTTCTGAACAGGCTTCACAGGTCATACCCCGGATATTCAATTTCATCTGTTGAATGGCAGTTTTATCAACTATTACAATCTCTTTTTGAGTTTGTTTGGGAAAAAATATATGAGAATATTTAGGGAAAGCCAACATTGCAATAGCAAATACTGTTACAATTCCCAGAAAGACTTTTGATTGCCAGAAAGATGGTTTGGCATCTTCCTCACATTCGCAATCAATATCAGCTTTCTTAGGCTTTAATTTCTGATACCAAGCAAATGCAAGTACCGCAACAGTTAAACCAATAAGGTATGGACGATAGGGTTCAAGCCATGAAAATGTAGATGCTATTCCTGTTGCACCGCTGAACAAAGCCAAAACGGGAGTTATGCAGCATAAAGAAGCTACAGTGGCAGTAAGCAAACCCGCTATCCATGTTTTACTGCCAGATTTTGTTATACTCATACTAATTCTAATTTTGCGTTTAACTCATTAACGTATTTAAATAAAGAGCGGAGCATTTTCAGATGTTCCGGTTTTAAAGAATAAAAAATGGTTTGACCGTCTTTACGGGCCTGAATGATGCCGCCGTCTTTCATTTTACGTAGATGCTGCGAAATGGCAGGGATGCTCATGCCGAGTATATCGCTCATATCACAGGGGCAAAGCTCCCTTTCTTCTTCAAGCAGATACAGGATTTTGAGTCTTACATCATTGGCTGCTAAGGACAGTACAGCCGACATCTGAGAAAAAGCATTTTCTGTATTTTCTATTTTTTCTTTACAGGCTTTTATCTGAACCGGGTCGGCGTATAAACGGATACAAGTAGTCATAATGGTTTAATTTGAATTGCGAAGATAAGTATAAAATAATTATTTAAGCAAATACTTAAATAATATATTTACATTTTAACAAATTAGGAAAAATGTGGGCCTACAGTATCATTTTGATAGTGACAAGGGCTAGCTCCCAATTTTTACCCTTTTAAACACTTGGGGGGAATTAACATATTTATCTCGTAGAGCTTTCATATCATCACTTACTTTTCTATCTAAAATTTTAGCATAATGCTGGGTGGTTTTAATACTTCTATGACCTAACATCTTGCTTACGCTTTCTATTGACACTCCATTTGAAAGTGTTACAGTAGTTGCAAAAGTGTGGCGGGCAATATGAAAAGTAAGTTCTTTAGTGATACCGCATACATCAGCAATTTCTTTGAGATAGCTATTCATTTTTTGATTGCTTAGTACCGGAAGCAACTTCTTTTCATTAATACACTGAGGATGATTTTTGTATTTATTAATAATTTCTTCTGCCAACGGCAACAAAGGAATATTGCTTTGCGTATCTGTTTTTTGCCTGCTGGTAAAAATCCATTTTTCAGCATCTATACCCATGCCTACATTATTACGGGTTAATTGCTTTACATCTATGTATGCTAAACCTGTATAACAACTGAATAAGAATATATCCCTCACTTGGTCAAGCCTTTCAATGCTGAATTCTTTTGCAGCGATAGCATCAATTTCATCCTGTGAAAGAAACTCTCTTACTACTTCCCGGAATTTAGATTTATAATTTACAAATGGATCCTTATCAAGCCAGCTATTTGAAATACAGATACGGATGATTTTACCAAAATTTTTTACATACTTCACTGCTGAATTGTTATTGCATTTACGAACACTACGCAAGTAAAACTCAAACTCGGTTATGAAGGCATGGTCTATTTTCCTAATGTCAATATCTGAAATACTATATTTCCATTGCAGAAAATCTACTATATGTTTTAATGCTGTAGTGTACCGGCATAAAGTGCCTTTTGAAAACTCTTCGCCTAATAGTGTTTTAATTCTGTTGTTATGATCTTGAAAGATGGGAACCATCATCCTAGGCTTTTCAGCTTTACCAGTGAACTTGTTTTTAACAGCTTCAGCAGTTACGATAGATTCCGTGTCTAATAATCGCCGGTGAGCTTCATATGCTTTCCCTTGGAGAGTGTCTAAATAACTATTCAAAGCCTTTACATCTTCTTTAGTGCCGCTTGCTCTGCCAGCTCCGGCATTCCATTTTTCCGGGAGCCATTCCCGGCCAGTGGAAACCTCCGCTCTCTGGCCATGTGTTGTTATTCGTAAATAAATAGGTACTGTGCCGGAAGCATAGGCTTTAGGTTTCTTTAAATAGAAAAGTAAACTGATACTGTTTTGCATGGTGTGGTGACCTTTAAAAAGTTTATAAAAGTAGACTTGCCACCATCAGCAAACAAGATGTTCAAATTATGAACTCCTTACCAGTAAAGCATTTGAGTAAAAGCTGGTGAGTAAATTTTTGAAGAAAGTTTACTCACCGAATAACTCACCAGAGTTTTGATTTCTGGTGAATATTTTGGCATATAGCCAAAACTAAAAAGCCTGCAAAATCAACGATTTGCAGGCTTTTGGTGAGAATTGATATTCTAAAAGCGGACCGGACGGGACTCGAACCCGCGACCTCCGCCGTGACAGGGCGGCATTCTAACCAACTGAACTACCGATCC
>CAMTVJ010000003.1:0-371308 GCA_947085175.1 uncultured Chitinophagaceae bacterium | reverse complement strand
TCAGCAAGTTTTGCACCATCTTCAATGTGTTCTTTACAGATTTTATGCTGTAAGGCTACACTGTAAATTCTTCTTTCAATTAATAGATTTTGTACTTCCATATTTACACTTTTTGTGTAAACCTATTTTAGGACAAGACACAGTTCAAATTTCAGTCGTCGGTGATAACACCAGACTACGGCGTCTGCTGGTTTAGGAGTGGGGCCAATATATGAAGCAAGTACTGCAATTATCACCACCGGCATAGCGCCATAAAAGAGTTTACCCTCGATGTTGCTGTTACATAGTCCGCCCAACTGGCGCAGATATACAGCTTTCGACGCTCTCTGGGCTTCAAACCACAGTGTAGCATTTTCTGGAAGTTAAAATAACAAACTTCATAATTATAATAGACGCTGGTTATAACAATGTGGCGCAAGGCTTGAAAATGGGAATGATGTAACTCTTTTCTAAAATACTGTAATGCTTAATATGGTTTATTGCCTCAATTTCGGTATATTATAAAAGCAGTGCCTTGTTTATTGTGATATAAAATTATAAAAAAACTGTTCCATAAATTATTTTTCATTCTAAAGCGAATTGAGATGAAACACCCTTATTTAAAAAAAGAAGATCCCGATTATAAAGACAATTGCCATAATGAAATGACTAACTCATTGAAAACACAATTTCCAGGTAAAATTAAATCCACTAAGGTGGTTACCAAAAAAGAATTTACAGGGGAGAAACAAACCGATAGTGTCATGATACATGATATTTTTGGTGCCCTTAATTACTAACACAAACCTTAAATCAAAAAACAGTATGAAAATTCAATTTAATTCAGACAATAATTTAACCCTACATGAGGAATTTAGGGATCGTTTAAAAGGACTTTTATCGGAAGAGTTAAGCAGGTTCAGTAAGGATATTACTAGGCTGGAAATTCACTTATCAGATCAAAACGGTATCAAACATGGAGAAAACGATAAGAAGTGTTTAATTGAGGCACGAATAGAAGGCAGGCAGCCTATTTCGGTTACTGCCAATGAAGATGATTATGAACTGGCAGTTAATGAAGCAATTGATAAACTAAAGTCTTCACTTGAAACTATCTTCGGGCAAATGAGCAATCATTAAAAATTAATTGTTTTTGTCATAAACGGCACAAGTGTTTTTTTAAAATTTCCAAATTATAATGTAATGATGATGGGATGACTTGATGCCACAAAAAATCTGTGGTTTGCAACCGAAGTTGATGAATAGGAGCATAATCGTAACTAAGTAATAAATTAATAAATGTGCATTTGTATTTCAAATTCAGAATACCACCAGCCAGATTTATTGGGCATATTTGGCCCTTTCATCATTTCGATAAACAATAAAAAAATCAAAGAGAATACTTTATAAGAGTTCGTTGTAACTAATTGACATGAATCATATTAATCCCTAATTCACGTCATGTAAATTATTTTTCTGTTTATATATATTTGATTGTACAAAATTTAGTTCTAGTAAATTATTAATAAATAGTCATTATGAAACGTGTATTGGTAACAACTGATTTTTCCGACTGCTCAAAAAATGCAGTCAATTTTGTTGTACAATCAGCAAAAATTATTCCGCTTGAAATTATACTGCTTCATTCCTATGAATTATCTGGTAATTTATATACCGATTACATGGGAGTTAATAAGGAATTTAAAGAATCCCTTGTTAATGATGCCCACAATCAACTCATTCAGCAAAAAAAAGAAATTTTTGAAACTGAAGGGGTAGAAGTGAAAGCAGTTTTTTTTAGGGGTACTTTGCAGGATGGCATAAAAGAAGAAACAGAATCCAGTAACATCAGTCTGATTATTATGGGAACAACTGGGGCCAGTGGTATTGATAAAAGTATATGGGGAAGTAAAACAGCGGATGTAATCGGAAAAACGAGCCTGCCTGTGCTGGCTATACCAAAAGAATTTAAATGGAAATGGCCGGAAAAAGTATTAATTGCCACCAATCATTTTGAAAAAGAGCCAGTCATATTGGACTTTATTTTTGAAATGACAAACCTTTACAAGGCCGAAACGCATGTGGCTGTTTTTACCGATGAGGATGATGATTCCCCGGAAACAATGATTGACTATGGACTCAAAATTGAAGACTACAGCAATTTTCTGAAAAAGCAATACCATGAACAGTCCCTGGTAGCCAAAAATATTTTTGGAGAAGAATTTGAAGATACCATTGAAGCTTACCTAAAGGAATTTGAGATAGACATGTTGGTAATGATAACGTACCAACGTGATTTCTGGGACAGGATTTTCCATCCTAGCATTACCAAACGGATGAGTTATCATACGCATATACCCTTATTAGCCATACCGGTTGTAAAAAAATAAGACTCACTTTTAAAATAATAACATGAAAATACAAACAGGCATATGGATTGACTCGAAGCAGGCAATCATTGTTTTTTTAGATGATGCTAATCTCCGTATTAAAAAAGTGCACTCTACATTAGAAAAAAAACTCAGGATTCCAGGTGAAGGAAAATGGTTTACTCGAATGGGTAACCAGTTTTTTACTTTCGACAAAAAAAAAGAAGCGCATAAAATAAGAGACACACTAGTTTTTTTTAAAGAAATAAAAAAAGACCTTGCCGAAGTCGACGAATTGGTATTGTTTGGGCCTGCTGAAAAAAAGAATGAGCTAAAAAAATACTTGTTGAATACCGGGTTTTCTCAGTCTAGTATCATTGCTGTTAAATCTGCCGACAGTATGACCGATAACCAAGTAGCCGCATGGGTAAAAAGTTATTTTAATTATTAATTAAACCCCAACTTGCAAAAATGATAGTTTAAACTCTATCTTTAATTAATTCAGCAATAAAATTGACTACAAATGCCAGTAAATAAAAATGAACTGTTTGAAGCCTGTATGGAACAGCAAAGAAAGGAAGTTGAGAATTTTGAAAACAGAATCAGCACTCTGAAAAAGGATATGTTTGAGAACAAGGAATCTGCCAGTCAAAGTGGAGAAGGAAACGCTGGCAAAATGGAATTACTGGCGAATTATGAGAAAGAACTTGCATTCTCACAAATGGAAATGAATCAGCTTAAATCATTAACTCCATCAATTGCCAATTCCATAGTTGAGCTGGGTGCCATAGTAATGACTGATCATTTAAACTTTTATATATCTGTTCCTACGGATAAAATTGAAATGGACTCAGTAAGTGTCATTGGTATTTCTATAAAATCTCCTATCTATACAGTGATGCAGGGAAAAAAGAAAGGGGATACGTTCAAATTCAATGAAACAGTTTATACTATTCTGAATGTGGATTAAATTAATTCTCCAATTAACGTAAGTGTTTTACGCAACTACTGTTCACTTCACAACCGTAAAAATTCACCATCCTCCCGTAATCCTAATTAGTGTTTATGCATTGTCCGCCCTATGGTTATCAACCAACAATGTAGCAGAGTCCAAACTTTTAAAATAAAATTGATTGAGCTTTTGCAGCAGCTGATATTGTTTAGCTACAATGCTCACTCACGGAGCAAAAAAGGCCTGGTGCTTATGAAAACCGGTGCTGACTTAACAATACATGCAGGGGTGCCCTGTTAGATACAGGAGCGGTTATCGGATTTTAAAAACTGCTAGACTCATTATCAGGGTATTGATATTTATAAGCAAGAAGGGAAACTATTTTTTCATGATCTGAGCTAAAACTTTATTGCTGCTGATGTGATAGTTCGGCTAATGAATTTTTCCAATACAGTTATTACTGATTGCCAGTGAATTTTAACAGATGAAACGTTTACGTAAATCGACTTAGTAACCATTATGAATCTCTGAGATTTTGAAGAGCATAAAGAATTGGCAAATGCAGTATAGCTATAATGGATGTTTAATGCTGTCATTTCAAGCTTTATTCACACTCATAAAAACTCAGTCGGTTCTTCAGTTTTTCAATGGTTTCCTGCATTTCATTCATTCTATTCAATAAATGATTGATGGTTTCAATGCCTTCGATATTTATACCCATTTCGAAATACAACCTTACCATTTTTTCCAGATCTGTCAATTGGTGTTCGGGAATACATAATTTTTCCTCAGTAACAACTACCTGTATTAAGCCGGAGTCCTGCAAAGCATAAATGAACGTATAGTCTATATTATGTTGGGTGCAATACTCGTTTACTATAATTAGTTCTTCCTGTTGCATAATCAAAATTATTTTAGGTTCGATAATTCGGTAAAAAGTCTTTTCTGTTCTTCATTAAGATTTACTGGCAGTTCTATTTCATAAGTAACATACAGGTCGCCAGACTCACCTTCTTTTTTGTAAACCGGAAAACCCTTACCCTTAAGTCTTATTTTAGTACCGGGCTGTGTTTCGGGAGCTACGGTAAGCTTTACTTTACCAGCTAAAGTATT
Organism: uncultured Chitinophagaceae bacterium; assembly: GCA_947085175.1. Classification (GTDB taxonomy): domain Bacteria; phylum Bacteroidota; class Bacteroidia; order Chitinophagales; family Chitinophagaceae; genus Ferruginibacter. The sequence goes on along the minus strand of CAMTVJ010000003.1, from coordinate 366,895 downwards.
AACAAATATACTACCACCCAGTAATGCAGAGTACAGATCAATTTTAATTGTTGTATACAGGTCGTTGCCCAGTCTTTTAAAATTTGGGTGGGGGTTTAGTGAAAACTTGATATATAAATCTCCTGCTGGCCCTCCATTTACGCCGTGTGCACCATATCCTTTTAGTTTAATAACCTGTCCATCTTCAATACCGGCAGGTATGGTAATACGAATATTTTTTCCGTTAACTGTAAGTGTTTGTGTATGGGTTTGCAGGGCATCGGTTAAATTCATTTTCAGTTGGGCATTGTAATCCTGGCCACGAAATTTAGTCTGCCGGGATCTGTCAGAGCCTCCAAACATAGATTCAAAAAAACCAGAAAAATCGCTATCATCAAATTGCTGGCGGCCGCCAGGTTGCGAACGCCCTCCTGATCCTTTTTGTTGTTCATAGGCTTCGGCATGTTGCCAGTCTTTACCATAAGCATCATATTTTTTCCTTTTTTCAGGATCGCTTAAAACTTCATTGGCTTCATTGATTTGTTGAAATTTTTTGTGAGCTTCTGTGTCATTGGGGTTCAGGTCGGGGTGAAGTTTCCTGGCTAATTTCCGGTATGCCTTTTTAATGTCATCGGCGGTAGCGTTTTTTTCAATTCCCAAAATCTTATAGTAATCTACAAATTCCATTATATTAAATTTTATGAACCGGTTTGTTTATGTTATGTAAGGTAAGTTTTAAGATATGAAAGCTCTAATTCATAAAAAGGTACTCTGCTTTTAAGCCCAATTAGCGCAAGCTTTCTCTTCCAAAATGCTAAAATTAAAAACGTAATAATGATGGGATCACTTAATACCTCTTCAATTCTGCCGGTTTACAACCAGAGTTATGGAACGAAAACATAATTTAAATTGAGCAGTTTGTCAAAAAATAAACATTTGTATTTCAGTTACCGGATGCACTACAGGTAGGTTTATAAAGCGCAAGCGATTCCTTATTTATTTAAATAAACGTAAATCATTATCTAAGGAAATATTGTGCTACTGAGTGCTATTTCATCAAAACTTCAATTTTTTTTTGCTGCTGATACATTATGTCCTTCATAAATAGTGCTGTCTGTTGTTGAATAGTGTTTTCTGATATGTCCAATACATGTGCATTGTTGATCAGCTGATGCCAGGGCTTTGGCGAAGCGAAAGAATATTCCCCAAACACAATCACAGGAGTGCCTTTTGCTTTTATACTGTCCTCATTAAACAATATCCATTGATCTGCCCAATTATAAAGAAACATGGCATCTTTTTCAGTTAAGCGAAGACAGGAATGCGATGCCGGGTAACCGGGTAGTTCGTATTGATGAAAGCCAACACCCAGTTTATTTTCAATATTAAAATTCCATTTCAGGTCCCACTCATCATTAAAAGTGCTGGTGGTTTTTTCTGCCTTCCAGTTGGTGTAATATAAACCTGTAGGGGTGAGGTCTGCTTGTCGCCCCATATTTGTTTGGCCGGTATATACCAGCTCTCCTGTTTCATAAGCTGCAAAACTTTGAGTGGCATATGAAAAGAAAATTATTTTTTTTAAGTCTTTAATAAAAGGAACACTTAACGGGAAGGGCAGGTAAAATTCAATGTCGCCACTTACATCATTGGGCACAATAACAGAATCCATCTTTGTAATATTATTCTTATCAGTTCTATTTGTAGCTAGCACAATATTTTGTTCTTTTTCGGAAGGGTTTTGCTTTATCCAATCTTTTGTTTTTTCAAAATGATAACCTTCAGTGGCAGGCTTTACTCGTTTTTTCAGAATTTTAGTATTACTGTTGTTACTGTTGTCAGTAGGTTGATGACATTGGCTGAAAGAGAATGCTACAATGAAAAGGGTTAAGATAATATTTGTTCTTCTCATAGCTACCGAATTATTAAAGTTTATTAGTTATAACCTATTGGCAAAATATGTGCCGTGATTGATTTGTACATGCTTAATTCATTTGTATTGATACTTAACCGTATCTGGTTGCTTTACAGATGCAGGGTTAATACTTTAACATACTAAGTGGATTTAAGGGACGACCTTTGCATTTTTATTAAGATATTTTAAAATTCATATGAAAATGCCCAAGGTAATCCTTAAAAAAGTATATGTTTTTTTTTCAATTATTATTCTTTTTATTCTTCTTTTGCCGTTAATATCTGCCCATAAAAGACCGCTCGATAAAATTCGATCTTTACCGCAGCTACAATTGAATGAGAGTTCAATAAATAATTCAAATGCATTGTATGATAGTATGGATCTTGATCGCATTGGTTTATCTAAACAAACATTTGACTATGCCCTTAAGGGTTTTAACCACCTGGTTAAAACAGGGAGGATTGAGAATGACAGCATTATTTCAATAGCCGATTTCAGCCTACCTTCCTCTGCAAAAAGATTATTTGTAATTGATCTTAACCAAGTTAAAGTGATCTTTAATACTTATGTGGCACATGGGGTAAATTCGGGAACTGGTATGGCAAAGGAGTTTTCAAACAAACCCGAAAGCAATAAAAGTAGCCTGGGGTTTTACGAAACCCTGAATACGTATAATGGAGGCCATGGTTATTCATTAAGAATTGATGGATTGGAAAAAGGAATAAATGATAATGCCAATAGACGTGATATAGTTATACATGGTGCTGCTTATGTTAATGAAGCATTGATACAATCCCAGGGCTATATTGGCCGTAGTTGGGGATGTCCCTCTTTGCCTCAAAAATTATCCAGGCCAATTATCAATAAGATCAAGGATGGCAGTTGCCTGTTTATTTACAGCCAGGATATATCTTACCTACATAGGTCTAAAATTATCAATGCCTGATCATACCACCCCCAACTTGCACTAGTGATAAGGGAAAATATACTTGCCAGAAGGAGTGGGTAATACTTAAAGGATATGTTTTCTCAGATTGATAAAATCAGTCTTTTTATTGCAAAATTCACACTTCTGTTTCAGCAGCGTTTCATGTGACCTCATTGCCTGTTATCAAATACAGGCTGAAAGGCAGGCCTGTACTAAAGATCACAAATGATGAATTTTTTTTTGAAAATACGGCATTGTTGCAACAACAATTATGATACTAAGATGGCATCATTGTTGAACTGTTATATAGTACAGATCAAGTAATTAAAAACATACAACTATGAAAAAGATATTCCTTTTTGCAGCCATTATATCTATCTGCATTGCTGCACAAGCGCAAACAACATCTGAATTAAGCAAGACCGCCTGGTTAACAAACAATACTGGTAAAGTAATGCAGGCTTATCCAAACCCTGCTACCGACCAGGTTATAATACAGCATGTTTCTTCACCCGAAACTGCCGTGATGAGTATAGTAAGTACCAGTGGTAAAATTTTACAACAACATACCGTAGTGCCTAATGTTTTGCAGACACAATTACATATCAAGTTGTTGAATAAAGGCATTTATATAGTAAGGTTTGAGACTGCCAGTGGCGATATAAGAACACTACAGTTGGTAAAAAAATAAATGATGCCATCCTACTAGCACAAGTGTTCACTTCACAAAGAAAAAATTATATAAGTGATGATGATGGAATCACTTGATGTCTCTTCAGTTCAACCAATATTAGTGTTACATAAAACACTAGGCAAGTCAACTGGGGTAACCACACATACCGCCGTAGGTAAGTTTCACTCGTATGAGCTTTAACAAACGGGCAGCATACTTTCCAAAAAATAATAATAGCACGCCCCATAAATTTAATCGCTGCTGGTAAAAACCAAGTGGCTGTGGCAGGGAATTAACATGTGAATAATGTAACTCATTTCTTAAATCCTGTAAGGCTTTTTTAGGCTTATTGCCTCAACTTCGGTATATTAAATTTGTAGTTCTTTTCTGAATTAAATAAATGAATTTTAAAAGAACTGATCAGAAATACATTATTTTCTTACTAAAGCTTATTGAGATGAAAAAACTCTATTTAAAAAAAGTGCCCTATTGCCAAAGTAGTTGCAATGATGAAACAACTGACTTAACGCATATACATGATTCCGGCCTAATAGCTTTTCCTGTCAAAATATATTCCGAAAAGTTGGGCGCCCGAAAACAAAATGCCAAGGAAAAAGTACCTACAGTATAATAATTTAAGCTATTTTTAATGCTCTTAATTTATAACGTAAAACTTAAGAAAAAACAATATGACCATTCAATTTAATGCAGACAATAATTTAACACTCCATGAGGAATTCCGAGACAAGCTAAAAGACCTACTATCAGAAGAGTTAAGCAGGTTTAGCCACCATATTACCAGGCTGGAAGTTCACTTGTCAGATCAAAACAGTCACAAACAGGGACAAAATGATAAAAAGTGTTTGATAGAGGCCCGTATAGAAGGTAGGCAACCCATTGCGGTTACAGCCGGTGCCAATAATTATGAACTGGCGGTTGATGAAGCAATTGATAAACTAAAGTCGTCGCTTGAAACAATCTCTGGACAAATGAGCAGTCATTAAGTATTAATTTTTTTACCCCAATTAGCACAAGTGGTCCCTACTTCATTTCAATAAATGATAAAGATTGTTGAATGGAACATTTGAGCCAGTGAGGGATAGAATCACTTGATGCCGTTATAAATTCGAAGGGTTATATCTGTTCTTAGTTTTTAAACCAATAATGGGAGTACACTTTCAAGGTCTATAACAGTTTCATCCAGTGGTCGTAATTTTTCATTTTGTAAAATAGTGCCAAGTTTTCTAAACTCAAACTTTTCCTCAAAATTCGAAAAACTGTTCCTGAACATTTTCAACAGCTCATTTTTATCAATGATCTCATCAAAGTCTATAACATAGGAATGTTCGGCTGTATAATCCAGGATTGGATCTTTACTATTTACAAATTGGCAGTTTAGTCTGCACACAATACCTTTTTTTACTGCATCCGAAAGGTTGAATTTGACGCTTCCAAAAGAAGCTTTTCCCTCCCTGTATAATTGTAGCAAAAGTTTTGCATAACCTAAAGGATCATCAAATAACATTAAATAAGTTAATGCGCCATAACCACAAAAATTGTGCCCATACCCGGATAAATACTTAGAGGATTGTAGATAGTTGATCTTATATTTTGGAGAAACAATGCCGGTTTAACATTTGGCCAAAATTTGCTATAGCCTAATTTATTTATACTTTCTAGATACTCAATGGCCTCTTGTTGCGTAGAAGTTACATGTGCAATGTTAACCTGTTTATACGCAGGCATTGCTTCAGCTTGGACAGACAAACTGCATAATAATCTCCAAATTAATAAACTTCCCTTTATACCAATTCTACCTATCACTTACGTCTTGCTTTTATATTCTAAATTGTTTTATACTGATAATAAAGGTGATACTAATTATTTAGGATTCTATTACAGAACATTAGAAAAAAGTTACACTATTCACACTTTTAAGCTGATAACTACAGACTATGAAAGTGATTTTTTGATAAACAGCAATACATTTTAGTTGAATTATAGAACCCAAAATTCTAAATAAATGATAGATAATAGCTAAAGTAAAAGTGTTGTAAGTGAGGAAACAAGCTAATCGAATTTTCGTGAATTAGTTTGTATTCAGTCAATTACAGTTTGGCAGTTGTACAATTAATAGTTAATTTTCAATAAACCAGATTCATGTCCCAGCTGATAAAAGGAAAAGCAAATTTTGGAACAGCACCTGTATTTTTAACCACCATCAGCACCATACTTGGTGCTGTTATGTTTTTACGATTTGGTTTTGCGGTGGGTAGTGTAGGTTTTTGGGGTACACTTGCCATTATTGTAATTGGTCATTTGGTTACAATTTCTACCGCTATGGCGCTGGCCGAAATTGCTACCAATCAAAAAGTAGAAGGTGGTGGGGAATATTTTATTATCTCAAGGTCGTTCGGTATTAATATTGGTGCAGCCATTGGAATTACACTTTACCTTTCACAAGCCATCAGCATTGCCTTTTATATTATTGCATTTGCTGAAGCTTTTGATATGGTTAAACCATTTCTGGAAGCTCAGCTTGGATGGGTTATCACTGATAACCGTGTTTAGTGTACCGGCACTTTTATTATTAATATGGTTGATGCTTACAAAGGGAGCCGACCTTGGCGTTAAAGCATTATATTTTGTAGTCGCCATTTTGTTTTTATCGCTTATCTTTTTTTTCATGGGTGAGTTTACCCGATTATCTCAAATTATTGCCCAAAAGTTATTCCTATAATTAATTAATTCGTAATAATTAGATGCCCCAATATTTTGGTTTTTTTTATATCCCAAATAGAAGTATTTACCAAAAGTCAAATAATTCTTATAACGTTAAAACTACTTTCCATTTCCTTAATTTTCTTAGTATAAGTTTACAAATATTCCAAAATATAATTATGTGCTAAAGCATTGTTTTTAAGAGACTTGCTGTTTATGATATTATGTATTAATATTACATTCAACAGTTAGTATTTAAATTAATATTCTAATTTAAAATTTTAGTATGACTCCTAATAAAGTAAAAAAAGAGAACTATACCAAGTTCCCAGAAGAAGTTATTGATAAGGAAAAGAAGTATTTAGGACTAAATGATGAAAAGTTAATTTTTGGCCTTGCAGTCTCTGGTGGTGGAATTCGCTCCGCCTCATTTGGATTAGGAGTTATGCAAGCGCTTGTTGCTAATAATCAACTCGAAAAAATTGATTATTTATCAACAGTTTCAGGAGGAGGATATTTAGGCTCTGCTTTAACTTGGGCGCTTCATCTGGATAAAAATGCAGGTACTAAACCTAATAATTTCCCGTTGGGTAAAAGAGGCACTAAAGGTGGTAAAAACATAAAAGGCGAAAATGATTCATTACATGAAGATGATAACAAACTGCTTGATTTTATTCGACAACACGGTTCATACTTAACACCTACTAAAAGCTTAGATATTATATCATTTGCAGCTGTGATAATGAGAAGTATGATAATGTCTTTGTTTGTTTATTTAAGTTTTATTACCATCATGATGACTGCTTCACTTTGGGCTGTTTATTATTTTGCAAGTGGTACTTTGGAAAAGATTAAAGTTGTTATAAATAAAAAACTGGGAATAGAGGTTATACATGCTCAACAAGGGTTGTTAATTTTTGTAGCCGTAATTATTTTAATAATCATTCTTTTTTTAGGGTTCATGTTTTCCATTAATACCTTTTTTAGTAGTGATAAAGCTGTACGTTTTAGATACAGCGGATTTATAAAGGGGCAAAAAACAATAGGATTATTGCTCAAACTCTTTTTAGTATGTTTGGTTTTAGGTTCATTACCATTTGTTGTTCAATTAATGAAAGGCATAATTAATCCATTTCAGGCTGCTGGGGGCTCTACCTTTTTAGGAACAATTGTAGGAATTTGGCAATATTTAAAAGCTAGAAATAATAATAAAAGTAGTGGTGGAGTTTCAAATACTGTAATTTATTTTGGAGCCTTTGCATTATTTTATGGCGTTCTGCTTTTTGCTTATGTTTTTGCAACAACTTATTTTTTAAAAGACTTAATTTATTTTATTAACCCTGTTTGGTTTTTTACCTTATTAGCTGCTACTTTAGTTTTTGGAATCTTTGTTAATCTAAATTTTATTGGGCCTCATTATATTTGGCGCAGTAGGTTAATGGAAACTTTCATGCCTAACAAAGAATCTGTTTTAAAAAATCAATGGATGCCAGCCTCTGAAGCCAATTCGGCATTGATGGAAAACATGTGTAATGCTGATAATCCTAAACCTTATCATCTTGTAAATACTAATGCAATACTTTGCAATTCCTCACAAATAGATTATAGTGGTAGAGGAGGCGATAACTTTATAATTTCCAGACTTTATTGTGGTTCTGATGCTACAGGTTGGAAAACAACAGAAACTTTTCAGAATAGAATTACTAGTGGTATTTCCCTTGCTTCGGCTATGGCAACTTCTGCGGCAGCCCTTAATCCAAATGCAGGAGTTTCAGGAGAAGGAGTAACCAGAAATTTGGTGGTTTCCATTTTATTATCCATGCTGAATCTAAGATTAGGATATTGGACTAGTAATCCATCAAGAGAGAACACTTTGGGCTCACCCAATTTTATAATTCCAGGGCTTACTTCTGAAATATTTAGAACTGGATTAAATGAGACAAATAAAAATTTACAATTATCAGATGGTGGGCATTATGAAAATCTGGGTCTTTATGAATTAATAAGAAGAAACCTTGATGTAATCATTGTGTCGGATGGTGGTGCAGATCCTAATTTTAATTTTGACGATTTAGCAAATGCAATCGAAAAAGTAAGAGTTGATTTTGGTGCCAGAATTAAGTTTAGACAAAATTGTGAGACAGGTGATATTTTGCCAGGTTCTGCTGGGCATAGTTTATTTCATATAAAATACAATATCTCAAAACATGGATATGCTATTGCAGACATCATTTACAAAGACCAGAAAAAAGGAGTATTACTTTATATAAAATTAGCTATGATTGATGGTTTATCAACCGATGTTTATAGTTACAAAGGTATTCATCCTACCTTCCCTCATCAATGTACAGCTGATCAGTTTTTTGATGAAAAGCAATTTGAAGCTTACAGAGAATTAGGATATTATGTTGGTTGGCAATTAATGGAATCTGAAGAAGGCGAAAAAGTTTTTGATATGCAAAAAGAAAAGATTCATTCTTAATTAAATTAGGATAGAATCTTTACTTTTAAAATATGCTTTTAGAAAAAGCAGATCAATATACAATATAAAAAAATTGTTTAAATGTTAATCCTGCAATTTAAAGGATATTAAAAAATCATTTGCATTACCTGATAAAGTAGAATTATTCTCCATTATAACCATCTGGTATTGAAGACGACCTACTAGAATAATACGGTAGTAAACATATTTGTTTTGTTCAGACAAATATAATTTTGCATCAATACCTTCATGGCCCTTTTGTGTAAAAATTTCCTGTTTTCTTATATCACCTTTTACTCCTCTTGCAAAAGCTTCTAAAGAAGTCTCCGCTAGGCCTTTGGCATCAGTCATATTAAATGGATGCTTTGTTACATTAAGCATATATGTATTTTCTCCTTTTTTGCATTTTAGTTTTAAAGTTCTGGTGATATCCCCATTATCTGCTGTTTTTTCTTTGATTTCTTCCTCAAATTCACTTGGGAAAATAACAGAAATTTTAAATTCATAGGATGTAAATTTATCAATTTGTAATTTGTACCATGGAAGTGGTGATGCAGAAAGAGTTTGGGGAGTACAAAAAATTAGTAAGACTAATAATTTCATTACAAAGCGACTAATTTTAGAATGTTTCATGATGGTAGTTTTAGTATTATATGTTTAAAAAGTCTATGTGAATTTACATTAAATATCTAATAAAAGTAATGTAGTAATAATAAAATTGTATCAAGGATAGCGCTAGGGTAACAAACTATTGTAAAATGATATCAAAGCAGAATAATTCTTGTCCGATTTCCCCGAAAGGTTATTAGCTGAAATGAATTTCTTTAATTCTTCCGTCTTATTATTTAAGATACTGGGTAATTGTTTTATTTTTTTAATTGGTACAAAAACATCTTTTATCATTACATAATACTCTCCCGAGGTTAAAATCCTTTGTTCATAATTGGCATGCCCATATTGTTTTGATTCTACAATTGTTTTTAGGAATCGTTTATAAAGTGTTGCTTTACCAGTATCTAGTTGTAAATACCAACAAGGTTCAATGTTTTTGCCTTCTAGAAGATAAAGTGAATGGACAAAAATATAGTCACTCTTAGTTACTGAATCTTTAAGTATTATATTTCTAATAGGAACATCGGCAATCATTTCCTTATTATCTTTAGACATAAAATGTAAATTATTATCCATTAAGTCAAGCCGCATCGGAATATTGCTGTAGGTCTTTCCTTCACTCATCGTAACTGTCCCCTTAATCCATTCTTCTTTAAAAAATGGACTACCCTCTATTACTCTTACATATTTTACGTTAGTAAACTGCATTCCTCCAATACTAAAAGCAAGGCTAGAATTAGTTGGTAAGTTGTCTTTATCTACATTAATAATTTTTTGAGAAAAAGCAGTAAAAAAATTGAGTACCAATTGAAATATAAAAAAAATTCTCATTGTGGTATTTTTCTTAAAGGTAATATGATTTATATAAGTTTTATAGATGCTTATATGGTTTTAACAAGCTTTATTATTACGGCTTTTGAAACTGGCGTATTGCTTTTTTCTGCAACACTACTAATTGGAACTAGAACATTAGTTTCGGGAAAGTACGTAGCTGTACATCCCTTTGGAATTGGATAAGGAACTATAATAAACTGTGATGCTATCCTTTCAATTCCATCGGTGTTGTTAATCAGGTTAACTATTTCACCCTCTTTCAAATTCCTATCCAAAATATCCTGCCTGTTCATCATGATTACTCTTCTTTCATTAAAGATACCTCTATACCGATCATCTAATCCATAGATAGTTGTATTAAACTGATCATGACTTCGAATTGTCATCATCAGCAATTCATCATCAGCCAAAATAGTTGGTGTAGATACAGCAATATTAAATTGTGCTTTTGTACTTGTGGTATTAAAATTCCCTTCCCGATTACAATTGGGTAAATAAAATCCGCCAGGTTTACGCACCTTTTCATTATAATTTTCAAAACCCGGAATGGTTGCTTCTATATCTGTTCTGATATAATCGTAGTGTTGCAAATATTTATCCCAATTGATATTACTGCAATTGGTTGCTTTTGCAATCATGCAAACAATAACAGGTTCGCTAAGTAAATATTCACTAATGGGGTTTAAAATTCCTTTCGATTGTTGTACAACACCCATTGAGTTTTCGCAAGAAATAAACTGTACTTCATCCTTAAGAATATCCTTATCGCTACGGCCAAGACATGGGAGGATTAATGCTTCCTGCCCATGCACCAAATGGCTCCTGTTTAATTTAGTGCTCACTTGCACAGTAAGACTACATTTCCTTAAAGCTTCAGCTGTGTATGTTGTGTCGGGGGTTGCTGAGAGAAAATTTCCACCCATTGCAATAAACACAGATGCTTTTTGGCTATGCATGGCTTTAATGGCATCCACTACATCGTATCCATATTTTTGAGGAACAGAAAACTTAAAATGATTTTGCAAAGCGTCAAGAAATATTTTCGATGGCTTTTCAAATATTCCCATTGTACGGTCACCTTGCACATTACTATGTCCACGAACAGGACAAGTACCAGCACCAGGTTTACCAATGCTTCCTTTCAACAATAATAGGTTTACTATTTCTTTGATAGTATCTACTGCATTTTTATGTTGGGTAAGCCCCATGGCCCAACAAGCAATGATTTTATTTTTATTTTTTAATATTGATACTGTTTGTTTAATGTCGGCTACATCAATTCCTGCTTCATCCGCTAATTGTTGCAGCTTTAATTGTTGTAAGTGTTTAAAAAATACTTGATAACCTTCTGTATTATTTTCAATAAAATCTAAATCAAATATTTTACCCGGCGTTTTAATTTCTTCTTCCAGTAATAATAATTCAATAGCTTGCAATAAAGCCATATCTCCATTTATTTTTATTGGCAGAAAAATATCAGTAAGTGCGCTATCAATACCTAAGATACCTTTAAGTTTTTGAGGATTGTTAAAACCCATTAAGCCAGTTTCGGGCAAAGGGTTAATAGAAATGATGATGGCGCCATTTGCTTTTGCTTTTTGCAAAGCAGTAAGCATACGAGGATGATTGGTGCCTGGATTTTGACCTAAAATCATAATTACTTCAGCTTCATAAAAATCTTCTAATTTGACAGACCCCTTCCCAATCCCCAGTGATTCACCTAATGCAACTCCGCTGCTTTCATGACACATATTACTACAGTCGGGTAAATTATTGGTACCAAATGATCGAACAAAAAGTTGGTATAAAAAAGCCGCTTCATTACTGGTTCGGCCTGATGTATAAAAGATAGCTTCATCTGGAGAAGTTAAAGCATTTAATGATTTGCCAATTTTATTAAATGCTTCATCCCAAGGGATAGGTTGGTAATGTGTGGCTCCTTTTGAAAGGTACATGGGCTCGGCAATTCTTCCTTTTTTTCCTATTTCATAGTCTGATAAATTGGCTAAGTCATTTATTGAGTGGTTTGCAAAAAATACGGATCCAATGGCTTTGGACGTTGCTTCATCTGCAATAGCTTTGGCTCCGTTTTCACAATATTCAGCAATTCCACTTCTTTCGTCATCCGGATCGGGCCAGGCACAACTGGGACAATCAAATCCGTCTTTAGTATTCAGTTTATTGAGTGCTTTTAAGCCTCTTATTATTCCTGCTTCGCCAAATACATGTTGTAAGCTTTTGAATACAGCAGGAATGCCTGCAGCTACTTTCATTGGTGGACCCAATTTTAAGCCTGTAAACAATTCAGGATTTTCTGCTGATGGTATGTCAATGTTGTCTTTATTCAAGCGTTAACAGGTTTTGTTTGGGTTATCAAAATTGTCCGACTGGTCTTCAAAAGTTTCATCCAAACAAACAAAATCTTTTTCAACTAATAAGAATATGGAATCATTTTCATTTATTTGCATGCTCCCATTAATACTAATTACGTCATTCATTGGCCAATGTTTAACAAATGATTTTGGAATTTGAATAGTTATTTTATTGTTGTTTAAAGAAGTAGATAATACATTTGATTCCTTATTACTTTCTAAAGCATAGATGAATTGACCGTTCTGGAAAATGGTTTTTTCTTCCAAGTATCCCAATTCAGCCAATTTATTAACATCCGACTTGGTCAGTCTAAACCTTATTGAATTTCCTTTGATTCGTATTTTCATAATATAGTTTTCCCTTAAGTAGCATTATTATAAATTTATTCTTTCTCCTCTTGTATATACATTAAACCTATCATTTCTTAAAAATCCAATTAATGTAATGTTCATCTCATCAGCTAATTCCACAGCTAAGCTAGAAGCTGCGCCAACAGCTACAATTATTTTTATCCCTGCCATTGCAGCTTTTTGTACTAACTCAAAACTTGCCCTACCACTTAAAAATAAAATTTTATTAGATAAAGGCAATTCATGTGTTCGGAAAGATGCTCCAATGAGTTTATCTAATGCATTATGTCTTCCTACATCTTCTCTTATAGCAAAAAATTTGCCATCCAAACTAAATAATGCACATGCATGAATTCCACCTGTGTCTTCAAAAACTTTTTGATGTTGTTTCAATTGATAAGGTAAGTTATATACAATAGCTGAACTAATAGTAACGCTAGTATTTACATTGATAAATTGAGACGTAGTTTTAATAGCATCAATGCTTGCTTTTCCACAGATTCCACAACTAGAGGTACTGTAAAAATTTCGAGCAGTATTGGTTAAATGAGGAATAATGCCTTCATGCAAAGTTACCATAATAATACTTTCATCACTCGATGGCTGTTTTATTTCCAGTATCTCTGAACCCTTAGAAATAACTCCTTCTGTAAATAAAAATCCAGCTGCTAATTCTTCGTCATTTCCTGGCGTACGCATGGTAACAGCAATCTTCTTTATCATTTTTCCGGTTGTACTGCTGTAAGTCAGTTGAATTTCCAATGGCTCTTCTACTGCAATTTTATCTTCAATATTAAAAACCTTGCCATCAATTATTTTTTGAATGATGATATTTTCAATTGGAGAAAGCTTCATTGAATAAAATTAGTGAAAGTTTTTTGATGAAGGAAGAGGGGAGTTGTGTATTGGATGCTCAAAACTTGAAGCAGATCATTAATATCAAGTATCTACTAATCTGCCGCTTTTTTAATAATAGTTAAGGCTTCTATAAATTCTTGGGGCGTATCTACACTTTTAATACTGATTTTACTTTTGGGAAATATTTTTTTTGTGTTGCTCTCTTTTAGAAAATGTTGAAGTGAATATTGGTTTGCATGAAAACGCTTATTTAGTTCTTCAAATGCTGTAAAAGGATACCATGCTAACAAGGGTTCATAAAGATCTTCTATAGTATTATAATAAGCTTGTGGAGTTAGATTGTATTGCTTATTAAATTTCGCCAAGTCAGATGCAGTGATAAAAGGATAATCACACCCTATCATCAAAATATTTTTATCAGGGTATTTAGCAAAAGCTGTGAGTAAGGCGGCCATGGGGCCTATATCAATAAATTGATTATCATCAATGATAATAGGATAGTTAGCGTCAATTAATTTTGACTGATTGACATTGCATGAAATAAATGCTTCTGTACAAATGGGGAGTATCATATCAATTAAATGAAAGCATTGAGGTTTTTGATAATATTGCAACATATGTTTTTCAGTCCCCATACGACTGCTTTTACCTCCACATGCAATTAAAGAAATTGTATTTTCCAAGTATATAAATTTTTGATGTTTATGTATAAATTTACATTAAACATGATAAATTTTGTGTATACCGTTTGAAAATAAAAAATAAGTAGTAATTATTCTACAATAAAAAGGAATAGATTTGCGTATTAAGTAAAATCCAAATAACCTAATCGTGAAAAACCATTTATTCGTCTTAATCTGCAATTGGCAGTTTTTCTTACTTTATTAAGTTCTCAATCTTTCTCGCAGTTACCGGGTTTCATTAATCGTGTGGCTACTAGTGTTGCTGGGCGGTTAGTGCTTGATCCCAATAGTGATGGGTATACCTCAGCAACAACTGCAGGATTTGGGAATAATGATGTTGTTAATTCAGAATTAATTTATAAAGGAATTAAAGCCTATTCTATAGAACCATTTGGCGATTTACGCCGAGGCCCAAGTCATAATTTTTCTGATTTTGTTCCAGATGCAGATGGGAATGGAGTGTATTACAGAATGTCTTCGGGCATGAATATCATGTTCAGAATGAGAATGGGTTCTATAATGCCAGGATCTAAAGGCTATAGTATGTTGCTTGATACTGATGGTAAATTTGGAGCCACTGGCCCAAATGCTGATCCAAATTACCAACCAACAACTACAGGTACCAATGGTAATCCTGGTTTTGAAATAGAAATTGTATTAGAAACCAATTTTAGAATTGCTATTTATAATGTCGACGGAACTTCTAACCCAGTTTTGGTAAAGCAATATACCAATTGGGAAGAAATGTCTCAAGTGTCGGTAGCATCAACAAATGATAATGGTAACCCCGATTTTTTAATTGACTTTTATATTCCTTTTTCAGATTTACAGGCAGCTCCTTTTAATTTAACAACCAGTTCACCAATACGAGTTTGTGCTACCACTGTAATGGCTCCTAAAGCAGCAACTGGTGGTCCACGTTCTGATATATATGGAACAGGAGGTGATACTTATGAAGATTTTATTAATGGACAACCAGCATGTAATATTTTTGATATAGCAGCTAATTGTCCAACAGCAATGTGTACAGCTGCACCTACAGTTAATTCACCAATTAGTACTGGTACAGTTAGCATTACTGGAACTTGGACCAAATCTGCATTAAATGGGGCTTCAAATACAGCCACTATAACTGTTTATAAAAATGGTAGTTCAGTAGGTACTGTAACTAATGTAACTTCTGGAGCAACCTGGACTTTACCAGGGATTTTATTGATTAATGGGGATATTATTACAGCCAAGTCACAAGCTACTAGCGAAACAATGTGTTTATTGAGTAATACGGTTGCTGCATCAAACTGTAATAGCACAAACAGGCCAGTTGGCCCAATTGGATTTTGTGCTGACAGAAAAGGCTTTGCTGCCTCAAATTATCCTGCAGGAGCTACGGTAATTATATATAAAATGACGACTACTGGTCAAACCGTTGTTTTTTCAGAAGTTCCAAGTGCAGGTGGAAATATTAAACCGGATGGAGCTGGTGGGTGGGTAGTAACAACTGGTTGCTCTGGGGGTAATGGAAATTTTGATGGTGGGTCTTATTCTGCTTTGTATCTATTAGGTGGTTGTGAATCCAAAAGAGCATTTGCTTGTGCCGTTAATACTCAAGGTGGTTGGAGTACTGCTGCCTCTCCAATACCTGTCATTAATAACGCCTCTTTTATTTATCCATCTACTACAACTATAACAGGAACTGCTGCAATAGGAAGTTTTATTAGAATTCTAGTTGATGATATTCTAGTGGCTACACCTACTTTAACAGCAGGTAATTGGACACATACTTTTCCAAATCCGTTAAGGGTTGGTCAAGTAATTAATGTAAGGGCACAAATACCAGACAATGGTACTACTTCTGTATACTATTGTACAGGTTTAGCAACTGCCACTGTAATTTGTTTTTCTAATCCTCCCATAATCAATGCCGATGGAAATAATCAAATTACTGTGGGCGCACCTATTACTGGAACTTCATTAGATCCTTCTGGAACAACTATCAGGGTTTATACTTCTACTAATACCTTGGTATCCACTACCACTGTTCAAACTAATGGAACATGGAGTACCAATAATTCAGGCTCAATACCTGCAACTTATGTAGCATTAACAGCAACTTCTTATTATGCCAATGCACAAAAAGCAACTTGTGGTGTGAGTGTAAATTCAGGAACTTATGATGCTGCAACCGCTACTTCTTCTGCAAGGTGCGGTACTATTACCGGGCCAATTGGCTCTGGCGTTGCAAGTATTTCAGGAACTTTAACCGGTTCTTTTACTTCTTCTATTGTTAATCTATATTTAGATGGGGAGATCATTGGTACTACTTCAACAAACAACACAGCTTGGGGCCCCATTACTGTAAATACTATTCCAACTAATCGGATTTATGCAAATGGCGTTTTAACTATAGGCATTCAAGAAACAAGTAAACAAGAAGTAGCTTGCCCAGCTTCTGCCACTCCAATTTTATGTTCACCAACACCTTCGGTACCTTTATATACCTTAAGTAGTGGTACTGTTAATCAACATCAAACTGTTACTTGTACTATTTCAAATGCCGTATCTGGGTCCTTTTATGCTCTATCTAATTCAGTTACTGGAGCTTCATTAGGACAAGGAGCCTGGGCAACAACTAATGGTAATTTGGTATTAACATCCTCAGCATTCAGTACTCCGGGTACATATAATGTTATAGTAAAGGCTACAACATTAACAGGTTTAAATGTTTGTTCAGCTTTGGGCACTACCAGTTCAGTAGTTGTAAACCCAGTTGTTCTGCCTTTGGATTTAATTCAGTTTAAAGGGAAAAAACAAGCAGCTTCTATATTACTAGATTGGACAACAGAGAACGAAACACAACTCAATATATTTGAAATAGAGCGTAGTAACAATGGGTTTAGTTTTAGTAAAATAGGAGAGTCAACTGCTACTGGAATTGGAAGTTCAAGAAACCAATATACATACCTTGATAATAATCCATTAGCATTTAAAAACTATTATCGCTTAAAAATGATTGACAGAGATGGAAAATTCAGATATAGCAATACCATCGTTTTTAGTAATAGTCAAACACAAGATATTGTAATAAGTAATGTGGCTCCAAATCCCTTTACTGAAATTATAAAATTAAATGTAGAGTTAAAAAACATGACTTTGTTACAAATACAAATGACAGATTTTAGTGGTAGAATTGTTTATACTAAAACTGTTCAGGGCATGGAAGGAGTAAACAGCATTCAGTGCAATGGTCTTGGAAAGTTATCGGCTGGTGTATATATGATTACTGTAAAAACAGAAGATACTGTAATGCAACAGAAACTTTTAAAAGTTAATTAAATAGCAAAATATTTGATAGCTTAAATGGCAGGAATTTTTCCTGCCATTTTTCATTTTTGATAAGTGAGTTAGAATTTAGGACAACGTACTGCATCTTTTGTACTATTGTTTTTGTTGAGAAAAGACTGATAACTAAATCAATTTCTAGTTCTACAATCAAGAAGTTTTAGACAGTATTAACCTCTAGAATACATCCTGATTGTTGTACCAGTGTACAGCATATGCTTGAAGTGGGAATTACGTTTTACAGAATCACTGGGTGTGACGTGCCAGGAAGAACCTTGGCAGAAATTATAAGCTGTTTCTCTTTTTTTCCTCTTCTGGCATTTTTACCGAGAGAGGGCCATTTCCAATAATTAAAAAATAAATCAACAATAATAAAACAAGTACAGACAGAAATAATTCAGAATAGGGCTTAAATGCCGCATCCAATGAAGTATTTACAAAAATAATGGCACCTATCAGTATGGGGATTTGAATCAAACAAGCCGCCCGGGTAAACATACCAATAGTTAAAAAGAGACCTCCAATAATATGAGCAAACGTAACATAATGTGCAACTAAAATCAATACAAGTGAACTAAAGGGAGACCGAAGTGTCATCAGGCTAATTAAATCACTCGAGTTTCGTAAAAAATCAACTCCTTTATAGCATAAAAATATCCCCAACGCAATGCGTATAATATCCAGCCATTTTGGGTGATGCCTGTCGCCCCATTGTTCAAATCTTTCAAGAAGGTTCATACTTTCAAGTTTGAGGATGCCTGTTAAAAGAACTACTATAAATCTACTGCTTATAGTGGAGATTAACAAGTCAATACTAGCTTTTTAAAAACAACTTTGTAATGTATAATTTAAGCGTATGCAGTTTTTACTTAACTTTCATATATGAAACATTTTAAGTTTTACAGCAAGAATGATATTTTATCTCTGACCAGAGTTAGACGATTTGAAACAAAACTAGGAGAACGAATCAAGTTTTTAGATACAGATGGTGAATGGCCCCAAGTTTTAGAGCAATCATCTGCAAAATTTGTTTTACTTGGAATTCCGGAAGATTTTGGCGTAAAAGCTAATAATGGAATTGGAGGTACAGATACTGCTTGGATTCCATTTCTATCTTCTTTTTTAAATATACAAAGCAATGATTTCTTTACTGGCGAAAACACATTATTATTAGGACATTTTGATTTTGGAGATATCAAGTTTTTAATAGAAAACAATGCTTATAATGAAGAAGAGAAAGTAAATGCTTACAGGCACGCCTTAAATATTATTGATGAAGAGGTAGAAGATTTAGTGAAAGTAATTGCTTCTTATAAAAAAATACCTATCATAATAGGAGGCGGACATAATAATGCTTACCCGGTAATTAAAGGAGTAGCCAAGGGTTTATATAAAGCCGACTTAATTCCGTTATCACAAATTAATTGTATCAGTTTAGATGCTCATACTGATTATAATGTTGCGGCAGGACGACATAGTGGCAATGGGTTTCGCTACGCCGAAGAAGATGGTTATTTGGGAAAATATTTTATGGTAGGAGTTCACGAAAATTACATCACCCAAAATGTTTTGATAGACATACACAACAATCCATTTTTAGATTATATCAGCTACGAAGAAATATTTATTCATGAAAGAAAGAATTTTATACAAGCTGTTGCACATGCAACCGGCTTTACGGAAGACACCTACACTGGTATAGAATTAGACATAGATTGTATTGAAAATGCTTTAAGTAGTGCACTCACCCCAGCAGGTATTTCGCCCCTTAATGCTCGTAAATATATTCAGTTTACAGCCCAGGATTCAAAAGTGGCTTATTTGCATATTAGTGAAGGAGCAACCCAAATGGCCGATGGTAGAAAAGATATTTCAACCGGAAAACTAATCAGCTACTTGGTAAGTGATTTTATTAAAGAGAGGACACAGGATTAATTAAATAATTGTTCCTTTAATTCTTTTTCTTCTACAATGCCATCTCGTCGCCAAATTTGTTTTCCATCTTTATAGATGATGAAAACGGGTAGGGCAGTTACTTTAAATTGTTGCAGTAAATCCTGATCTCTTCCTCCATCTACTTTTAACAATGCAAACTTTCCTTGATAAATTTTAACCAAGTTGTTTAAAACTGGTTCCATTTTTTTGCAGGGAGGGCACCAGCTTGCTCCAAAATCTACCAATACAATAGAAGAACTTTTTAACGCTGCATTAAATTCATCAATACTCATTTGTTTTTCATTAGTACTCCCTTCTAAAGGTTTATTAGTGGCTCTCCAGGCATTAGTACCTCCTTTTAGTTCATATACATTTTCATAACCCATTTTACGCAATTTATCAGCAGCGGCTGCACTTCTGCCACCGGCAAGACAATAGATATATACGGGCTTGTTTTTATCTATAAAGGCAATTCTTCTATCAAATTCTTCTTTATTATTCCAATCAGCTAAAAAAGCATTTTTTATATGTCCCCCAAAAAATTCTCCTGGTGTTCTTACATCCAGTATTTGTACTTCTGCAGTAGCAGAAATCCCTTTTTCAAATTCATCGGCCGTTAAAGTATTTTGTTTTTGAGCTGTACAGGAAATAAAAAGCAGTGTAAAAACAAGGTTGATATGGATTTTTTTAATCATTTTCATCAGAATATCTTTTTACAAATTTATTGAATTAAAAGTTTAAGTTCATCTTCTTTAACATTTAGTAAGCCAACTTTTGTTAGTCTTTTCGTTAGTTCCCGCCAGTTGATGTCTTTTTGATAAATGCCTTTTAATAATTGTACCGCTTCTGGTATTTGTTTGTTATTGGCAAGGGTAATGGCCGTCCAGTATTTCATTTCCAAATTAGATGGAAACATTTTCATGGCGGCAGTATAATGCTCCATTGCCAATTTCATGTCATTTTTTTCAACTGCATAATCACCTTTGTCCATCAAACCATAGGCTCTAAATAATTTAAGTAGCCTGTCCATTTCAACCAAAGGTGCACTATGATCATCTACTCTTAAATCAATCAGTCTTTCATTCCATGGTTCTCCAATACTCTTTCCAGCAACTACTAAAATAGCAGCAGATTGTTTTCCTCTGATATCTCCACCTGCAGCTTCGGCTGCTTGCATCGAAATCAATATCCTTTCAGCCAAAGGCTTGCCTTCACTACCCTCAAAAGCTTTAGCCATGGCTTCGCAAACTGAATTGTAAAGCATCATATTGCTTTGTACCGAATAATTTTTACCAACCAAATTGCTAGCATAATCAATACACTTGTTGCCTGTAAAGGAATTTACATTTCCCTTAGTATCAATCATTGCTACCTGTCTAACTTCCCTTCCATCATCTTCTTTAAGTAATTGTTGCAAAGCTTCAGTGGCAGTTTTGCCCTGCTTCATTAAAGCTAAACCCTTTAATCCATAGCTTTTATTTACAAAAGACTGAGTGGCTACTACACCTACACCAGCTTCGCCCCAACTTACAGCCGTACCTACGCTAAACCAATGACTTTGTACGCCTACTGCCATTTCTCCTGTAGCCTCATCTCTGGCCACAATAGAAAATGTATGAGCTAAACCTCCATCTTGTTTAAAAAATTGGGCATGTGCATTGGCTTGAAAAAGAAAACCAATGAAAAAAAATAAGATTATCTGTTTCATATAAAAGAGTATTTACAATTATAAGCAACCCAGTCTGCCACCATCTACAGGTAAATTAATTCCATTAATATAAGCGGCAGCAGGAGAACATAAAAAGGCAACAGCAGCCCCAAATTCTTCGGGTTGTCCTATTCTGCCTGCTGGAATTTCGGCTTGCAAGTCAGCCATTACTTCGGCTTCTGTTTTACCGCTGGCTTTTGCTTTTGATGAAATCACATAGTCTGCACGAACAGTTTGGGTAAATCCAGGAAGCACATTATTAACCGTAATACCAAATCCACCTAACTCAGTAGCTAAAGTTTTACCCCAGTTTGCTACAGCTGCTCTTATGGTATTGCTTACACCTAAACCGGGTATTGGGTTTTTAACCGATGTAGATATGATATTAATAATACGGCCAAATCCTGCAGCTTTCATTCCAGGAACAACTGCCTGCATTAAATGATGGTTGTTAACCAAATGGTTGTTAAAAGCGGATAAGAATTCATCCGGATTGGCTGCTAAAGCAGTTCCTCCGGCGGGGCCTCCTGTATTATTAACTAAGATATGGATGGTATTATTCTTAGCAAATCCATCAATAACCTGTTTAACTGTATCTGTATTTGAAAAATCGGCAACAAGGTATTGGTGTGTTTGTCCTTTTGAAACATTAAGCAATTGAACAACTTCTTTTAGTTTTTCTTCATTACGAGCCATTAAGATAACATCACATCCCAAAAGGGCAAGTTCTACAGCGCTGGCATAACCCAATCCCTGGGTACTGCCACAAACCAAGGCGGTTTTTTTACTTAAATCTAAATTCATTTTATTGATTTGGAATAAAGCTACATTAAAAATACTTTTCCTTCTTAAATCCACTGAAAATGTAAGTTTTAATCCAGTATTAATTTTTCTAACATTTCCAATGTGGATGTGGATAATTCATTCTCCACAAAAATCAGTTCATTCAATTATATTCGCAGCATTGAAATAAAGAAATAATGGCAGAGAAAGAAATGTTTGAATATACCGAGGATTCCATCCGTAGTCTCGATTGGAAGGAGCACATTAGGCTTCGCCCCGGTATGTATATTGGTAAATTAGGAGATGGCAGCAGCCCCGACGATGGTATTTATGTTTTAATGAAAGAAGTAATTGATAATTGTATAGATGAACATACCATGGGGTATGGTAAACATGTAGATGTAAATATCAAGGATAAAACAATTACCATCAGAGATTATGGCCGTGGAATTCCCTTAGGAAAATTAGTAGATGTGGTAAGTAAAATAAATACGGGTGCCAAATACGATAGCAAGGCTTTTCAAAAAAGTGTGGGTTTAAATGGAGTAGGTTCAAAAGCCGTAAATGCTTTGAGTAACTACTTTAAAGTAACTGCTTTTAGAGATGGTAAAGAAAAGACAGCCGAATTTGAAAGAGGTGTATTAACCCAGGAACATAAGGAAATTAAATCTACCGAAGAGAATGGCACTTTGGTTGTATTTATACCTGATGATAAGATTTTTAAAAACTTCCATTTTGTACAGGAATACCTCGACAACCAGTTTTGGAATTATTGCTACCTGAATGCAGGTTTGGTAATGAACCTTAATAATAAGCGGTTTGTAAGTAAAAATGGACTACTAGATTTATTACAGCGTAAAACCAATGAGGATGAAATCCGGTATCCTATTATTCATTTAAAAGGAGAGGATATAGAAATTGCCCTTACCCATGAAAATGATTATGGCGAAGAGTATTACAGTTTTGTAAACGGACAGTTTACTACCCAGGGTGGAACTCATCTTGCAGCTTTTAGAGAAGCCTTAGTAAAAACCATTCGTGAATTTTATAAAAAAGATTATGATGCTTCTGATATTAGAGGAAGTGTTTGTGCCGCTTTAAGTATTCGGGTGCAGGAACCCGTTTTTGAAAGTCAAACTAAAACTAAGCTCGGTTCTCAAACCGTTTATGAAGGCGGACCAAGTATGCGTAATTTTATTGGCGATTTTTTGGGAAGAGAGCTGGATAACTTTTTACATAAAAACCCGGAAACTGCTGAAGCACTTAAAAAACGTATTGAGCAAAACGAAAGAGAGAGAAAAGATATGGCAGGTATTAAAAAACTTGCCAATGAGAGAGCCAAAAAAGCAAACCTTCATAATAAGAAACTAAGGGATTGTAAATTTCATTACAATGATGAAGCTACTGGCAAAGACAAAGATAAAATTGCCGAAAAACAAAAGGAGAGTACCATATTTATTACAGAGGGAGATAGTGCCAGTGGAAGCATTACCAAAGCAAGATCGGTGGAAACTCAAGCTGTTTTTAGCTTACGTGGTAAGCCCTTAAACTGTTATGGGCTTACAAAAAAAGTGGTTTACGAAAATGAAGAGTTCAATTTGTTGCAGCATGCTTTAAACATTGAAGAAGGATATGAGGGACTTAGATACAACAACATTGTTTTTGCAACGGATGCCGATGTAGATGGTTTGCATATCCGTTTATTGTTAATGACTTTCTTTTTACAGTTCTTCCCCGATTTGGTAAAGAATGGGCATGTGTATATTTTGGAAACTCCTTTGTTTAGAGTAAGAAATAAACAGGAGACCATCTACTGTTATAACGAACAGGAAAAGCAAGCGGCAACAAAAAAGCTGGGTAACAAACCAGAGACCACCCGGTTTAAAGGATTGGGAGAAATTAGCCCGGATGAGTTTGCACGTTTTATAGGAGAGGATATGAAACTACAACCTGTAATGCTTTTACCAGAAACACATATCCAACAGTTATTGGAATATTATATGGGCAAAAACACCCCCAGCCGTCAGGATTTTATTATCGATAATTTAAAAGTAGAAGTAGATATATCAGAAGAAATAACACAAAACGCATAATTTAAAATAGATAACATAAAATGATTCATATAGTTTTTCAAGAAGCAGATATTGCTGCATTACAAAAAAGTTTTGAGCTGGATGAAACCTTACAAGCCGATGTCATTCAAATAAAAGATGATTATGCCGTTGGCCCATTAACAGATATTTACAGCCAGGAAGGTATTGATAGTCGTAAACAATGGTGGAGAGAAGTACTTGCCGGTGGCGATTATAATGGGGATGTTGATTCTGGAAATGTGGATGACAATAAAACGGTGGTTGATTTAAAAGAAAAGTTAGACAGCAATCCCGAAGAGTTTATTTGGATTTGGGCTGCTCAAAACAAACACGATGTAAGTGGGTATTATTGGTTGATGAGCCAGCTAAAGGATTATCAAGGCCGAATATTTATTCTATATCTTAATAATCTTCCTTTTTTAAATGAAAAGGGAAACCTATTTTATCCCCAAAACTTGTTTGAAATTCCCGCAAAGGAATTTGTAAAGGCCAAAAAACTAGAAAGGGAAATAACCAGCAGCGAATTTGAAGTGGATCCAGACGAGTGGACAAAACTATGTGAAGAAAACAAAGGTATCCGTTTGTTGGAAGGGGGTAAAAAACTAGTACAGGAGGATTACAGTTTTTATGATGCCGAGTTAAAGAGAAATGTAACAGGTGATTGGCAAAAGGCAACTAAAATTATTCATCAACATATTAATAAGGCCAAACAAACTACAGCAGATGCCTATTTACTTTGGAGATTGAAATGCATGATAGCTCAAGAGATCTTTGATGTACAAGGTACTGTTGGTAAGATGAAAGAGTTTGAAGTAAAACTTAAAACAAACAATTCAACTGATAATTAATTTTTTCAATCTTGATAAAAATATCAGCTTTCTTATATAGCTGAAGGAAAGGAAGAAGAGTCTATGGCGAAAATTAAAAAAATAAAAGAAGATTACGTACATACCGATGCTGGCATTGGAGGCCAATATAAAACCTGGTTTTTAGATTATGCCAGTTACGTAATATTGGAAAGAGCTGTTCCGGCCATAGAAGATGGATTAAAACCAGTACAGCGCAGAATCCTTCATGCCATGAAAGAAATGGATGATGGTAGATTTAATAAAGTTGCAAATATTATTGGACAAAGTATGCAATACCATCCGCATGGCGATGCATCTATTGGAGATGCATTAGTGAATATGGGACAAAAAGAATTACTGATTGAAACACAAGGAAACTGGGGTGATGTAAGAACTGGTGATGATGCAGCTGCTCCCAGATATATTGAAGCAAGGCTTAGCAAGTTTGCCCTTGAAGTGGCATTTAACTCAAAAACCACCGATTGGGCTTTAAGTTACGATGGTAGAAAGAATGAGCCGGTAACCCTACCCATGAAATTCCCTTTGCTTCTGGCGCATGGTGCCGAAGGTATTGCAGTAGGGTTAGCAACAAAGATTCTTCCGCATAACTTTTGCGAATTAATTGATGCATCCATTAAATGTTTACGAGGTAAAAGGTTTGAAATATTTCCAGATTTCCAAACAGGGGGTACTATGGATGCCAGTAATTATAATGAAGGAGTACGAGGAGGTAAAATTAGAGTAAGAGCCATCATTGAAGAGTTTGATAAGAAAACACTTTTGATAAAAAGCGTTCCATTTGGAGTTACTACAACTCAGTTGATGGAGAGTATTGTAAAGGCAAATGAACAAGGAAAAATAAAAGTTAAGAAAGTAACTGATCATACAGCAGCTGATGTAGAAGTAATTGTTGAATTGGCGGCGGGTATTTCGCCAGATATCACTATCGATGCATTGTATGCCTTTACTGATTGCGAAGTGAGTATTTCGCCCAATGCCTGTGTCATTTCCGATAATAAACCGATGTTTTTAAAAGTATCGGAATTATTAAAGACGGCAACAGAAAACACAAAGAAGTTGCTGCAGAAAGAGTTAGAGATTAAGCTGGCCGAGCTTCATGAAAAATGGCATTTTACTTCCTTGGAGAAAATATTCTTTGAAGAAAAAATTTATAAGGAGCTCGAAAAAAAGCATGAAACCTGGGAAAAAGTGTTGTCGTCTATTGACAAAGCATTTGATCCCTTTAAAAAAATACTGAAAAGAGATATCACAATAGAAGACATCATCAAGTTGACTGAAAAGCCGGTTCGTCGAATTTACAAATTAGATATTGATGACTTGATTAACCAAATAAAAGTGCTGGAAGCCGACATCAAACAGGTAAAAAATGATCTTGATAATTTAACCGATTATGCCGTAGCTTATTTTGAAAACCTTTTAAAGAAATTTGGAAAAGGAAGAGAAAGAAAGACTGAGATTAAGCAATTTGATGTGATTCAGGCAAAAACTGTAGCCATCGCCAATATAAAAATTTATGCAAATTTTGCAGATGGCTTTATTGGAACTGGTTTAAAGAAGGATGAGTTGGTAGCCGAAGTTTCCGATTTAGATGATATCATCGCATTTACAAAAGGAGGCATTATGAAAGTGGTAAAAGTATCTGACAAAGTTTTTATTGGTAAGGATATTTTACATGTGGCTGTTTTTATGAAAACAGACGATCGGACCACCTATAATATGATTTATGTGGATGGAAAAACTGGTATTAGTTTTGCAAAAAGATTTAATGTAACAGGCATAACAAGAGATAAGGAGTACGATTTAACAAAGGGCTCCGATAAAAGTAGGGTACATTATTTTTCGGCAAATGCCAATGGCGAAGCCGAAGTGGTGAAGATTATTTTGAGCCCAAATTGCAGTGCCAGAAATAAAGAATTAGATTTTTATTTTGAAGAGCAGGATATTAAAAGCAGGGGCAGTATAGGAAACCAAGTAACAAAATACCCCATCAAGTCGGTTAAATTTAAAGAAGCGGGTAATTCAACCCTTGATGCAAAAAAGCTTTGGTTTGATAATAAGTTTGGCAGGCTAAATACTGATGAAAAAGGAGACTACCTTGGTAAGTTTGAAGCAGAAGATAGATTGCTGGTAATTTACAACGATGGTAACTACGAAATAACCGATCAAGAATTAACACAACGATTTGAAATTGAGAAAGTATTGTTATTAGAAAAGTATAATGCCGATAAAATTGTTACAGCCGTTTATTTTGATAAAGAGAAATTACAATACAGTGTAAAACGATTTAAAATTGAAACCTCAACCTTGCAAAGCAAATTTTTATTTATTAAAGAAGGCGCTGACAATTATTTAGAAGCAGTAACAACAGAGGAAGAGCCAATTTTAATTATGCAAAGCGGTAAAGGCGCTCAATTACGTAAAGCAAAAGTAAAATTAACCAAGATAGTTGAAGTGATGGGTTGGAAAGCGCTGGGTAATAAGTTAGCAGACTATAATAAATCTATAGAAATGGAGTGGGAGAAACCTGGGCCAAGCAATCCGCAAGCTGCATTGTTTGAATAAATACGCAAAATTAGTTTTATGAAATATGTACTTAGTGTTTTTTTAATTTTAACATCAATAAATGTTTTAGGGTCCGATAGTTTAAATTTTTCTAAAGTAGAAGTGATTTACGGCCGAAAGGATGGATTGGCATTAACAATGACTGTACTTACTCCTAAAAATGCTAATGGCAAAGCCATCATAAGCGTATTAAGTGGTAATTGGGTTTCATCTGAAAGGATGATGAACTTGTTTAATGAACGTTCAGATATATACTTGGAAAAAGGTTATACCCTTTTTGGTGTAATGGTTGGTTGCCAGCCACGTTATGCAATTCCCGATGAAATTCTGGATTTAAAAAGGGCTGTACGATTTATCAGATACAATGCAAAAAACTATGCTATTGATCCTAATAAAATAGGAATTACTGGTTCTTCATCAGGTGGCCATTTATCATTGATGATTGCAACAGCAGATGATATTACAGACTCTAAATCATCAGACCCTATTGATAAAGTTTCTGCAAGAGTACAAGCAGCAGCTGTCTTTTATCCACCAACAGATTTTATTAATTATGGTGCTGTTAATACAACTGGCAAAATAAATGAAGCTGGTTTAGTAATGGCCAAAGTTGCGGCAGCATTTGATTTTAAAGTTTGGAATGATGCTACTGGAACTTTTGTATCTATATCTGATGCTGAGAAAAGGTTGTCAATAGCAAAAGAAATCTCACCCATTAATTCGGTAAGTTCCGATGATCCTCCTACAATAATTATTCATGGGGATAAAGATTTTTTAGTGCCTTTGCAACAATCCGAAATTCTAATAGCTAAACTAAAAGAAGCCAAAGTAACTTGTAACCTTATCATAAAAGAGGGAGGGGCACATGGTTGGCGCAATAGAGAAGTAGAGGAGAAAAATTTTGTAGATTGGTTTGATAAATATCTAAAATAGAAAAATACTTTCTCCTTATTATTATATCTTATTTTCGCTTCACTGTAATAAAAGACGCAGGTTAAGCCATGATAAGATTAGAGCCATTTGGTAAAGAAGATTTTCAACAATTGATTGATTGGATAGATACTGAAGAGCTATTAATTAAATGGTCGGGGACTTTGTTTAGTTTTCCTTTAACGCTCTCTAGTATGGAATGGTATATTAAAAATACCAATGTGGCCAAAGAGTCGGATGCTTTTGTATATAAAGCAATTGATGTTGAAACGGGGATAGTAGTTGGTCACATTTCTTTAGGAGGCTTAAGTTGGAAAAATCGATCAGCAAGAATTAGTAGGGTATTGGTAGGTAATAGTAGTGAAATGAGGAGAGGAATATGCCAGGAAATGACAAAAGCAGTTTTAAAAACAGGTTTTGATGAGTTGGGTTTACACCGTATAAGTTTGGGTGTTTATCAAAATAATGAAGGCGCTTTACAATGCTATCAAAAATGCGGATTCAAAATAGAAGGCGTTTCCCGTGATATACTTTGGTTTAAAGAAAGCTATTTAAGTATGATAGAAATGGCCATTTTGGAAGATGAATGGAAAGCATTAAATGCTTAAAACAGTTTCGGTAAAATAGCTTTTCGATCTTTTGGATAATCTATAAATTGTTTTTTGTACCATCTATGATGTGCTAAGGCCCTTGGTATTAGGTTTGCAGCAGACCATACAAAAAATGCCATTGCAGGCATATTCCAACATAAAATGGCAAAACCAGCCCATTCTATTAATTCTCCAAGCATATTCGGACAACTGATATAATTAAAAAGCCACCCCTTGGGTATTTTATATCCAGTTTCATTTGGATTTCGTAAGTGAATGAGTATATTATCAGCTTTCCAATTTATCCAAACTCCAATAAAAAATAATAGAATCCCCACAATAAAACGAGGGCCATACAGCCACTCAATACTATAAAGGGCAAAATTCGTGAAGTAATATCCCATCAAAAAGCTATTGGATAGATTAAAGAAAATACCTGAAATCATAATGAAGAGAGGCATTTTTTTTCCACGGGTATGTAACCGAAAGGGAAAAACAAAAGTTCGGTTAAAATAATGCAAACAAAATAATCCTATCATCAACACGATAACCAAATTGTAC
Source organism: uncultured Chitinophagaceae bacterium (assembly GCA_947085175.1). Lineage (GTDB taxonomy): Bacteria > Bacteroidota > Bacteroidia > Chitinophagales > Chitinophagaceae > Ferruginibacter. The sequence continues at coordinate 337,120 of CAMTVJ010000003.1, read as the reverse complement.
ATAGAAAAGTTGATGGCCAAGTAATAAATCATCACAGCCAGTGCCGGTAATTCCATCATTAACCAGCCATAATGATTATCAATTTGTGGCCCCCATTTAGCAGAAGAATGCCTGCCATAAGGAGCTGCAATTTTTAACAATAAAAAAAACACAGCAACCGCAAAACCTATCCATATGTAAAAAATAAGTTGGTAGGTGGAAAAAGGAATAAGCATAAGCAAAATGGCAATTGAAATTTATGTGGTAATACTTAGTCAAGATACCCATTATTCTTAAACCAGTAAAAGGTATCATAAATGGTTTCTTCAAAAGGACGTATGGAATAATTTAATTCCAGCTTTGCTTTTTCACTTGTGATACATCTATTGCCATAAAACAAAGCCTCAAGGGCTTCAATAGTATATAGTGGGTCTTGCTTTTTAATAATGGATAAAAGCTTTATGACGGGTAAACCTATTTTGGCAGTTAAGAGAGACAATGCAATTGGGTTAATTTTTTTTGAAGACGCAGTTGAAAGGAATTGAGTTAATTGTTTCAGACTATGCCACTTACCTCCTAAAATATAAGATTCACCTGGCCTACCCATGGTTAAACTATTTGCAATGGCATTAGCTACATCACGGTCATCACAAAAATCAAAACCTCCATCAAAAATAAAAGGCAATCTACCTTTATATAGATCAATGATCACTTTGCCCATTAAGGAAGGTTTAAAATCGGATGGCCCAATGATAGAAGTAGGATTTATCACAATTACTTCCATTCCTGTTTCATTAGCTTCAAGTGCAAGTTTTTGTCCTTTTAATTTTGATTGATCGTAAGCAAAAGCTTTTTCATCAACAAAAGAGCGCTGCTCATCTAAAGTTTCAAATGTAGGTTGCTGTTGATAAGCATGAATAGAACTGATGTGAATGCATCTTTTAATGCCGGCAGAGTTTGCTAAGTCCAATACCATTTGGGTTCCCAAAACATTAACTTTACGAACCATCCCATCAGGGTCGCCATTTACAGAAATAATTGCAGCACAATGAATAACAGCATCACAATCTTTAAAAAGACTGGTTAATATTCCATGATCCATCAAATCGCCATAAACAATTTCTACGGGAAAGTTTTTGCAAGAACGGATGTCTTGATCCCTAACCAAAGCTTTTACAGAATAATTTCTGGAACAAAGTTCTTGCAAAAGGGCAGCACCTAAATGTCCTGCAGCGCCTGTTAAAGCAATTTTCATAACTCATTATTTAAATTAGTAAGCTACAAATAAAAACAGCAGATAAAATCTGCTGTTATAAAATATAGTATCAAATTAACTTAGTACCTGTTTCGGTTATTATCATTATTGTTATTAAAACCTCCTCTGCTTGGTCCTCCTCTAAATCCACCTGCGCTTGGTGTGTTTGGTTTATCTTCGGCAAGTTTTACTACAAGCGGTTTTTTGCCTAAGGAAATGTCTTTTAAATGCTCAATTGCATCTTTGGCTTCATCATCATTAAGCATATCTACAAAACCAAATCCTTTGCTTTTACCAGTTTCTTTGTCCATGGCAACCCTGGCTGTAGTAATGGTACCAAATTTTTCAAAGATTTCTGTAAGTTCAGCATCATCTAAATCATAAGGCAGTCCGGCAACAAAAAGTTTCATACATATTTTTTTCGAAAGTACTAAACTAAATTGATTCAAAGAGTAGTTTACAATCTATTTATTTTGGGGAAACACTTGAGAGTAATTTATTATGGAAATTCAAATATTTTAAACTAAACAATCTTTCCTTACTTTTAATTTATGATAAAATACATTTCCCTTTTTTCGTTATGCCTGTTTTTGTTAATAGCAAATTATACTATTGCTCAAAACTTTGGAGGTAATCCTTCATCTATTAAATGGAAACAAGTAAATAATTCAGCAGCAAGGGTGATTTTTCCTGCAGGATTAGATAGCCAAGCAAACCGTGCCGCAAATTTGATGCTTTATTTAAATAAGGCCACTGCTTCCAGCATAGGTGGGAATTCAAAAAAATGGAATATTGTTTTACAAAATCAAACAACTATTCCCAATGCCTATGTACGTATGGCACCCAAAATGAGTGAATTGTTTATGGTACCAGGCCAAGATAATTTTTCAACAGGAAGTATACGTTGGGATGATAATTTGGTGATTCACGAGAACAGGCATATACAACAGTTCAGTAATTTTAATAAAGGACTTACAAAATTGTTTACATTTTTTCTTGGAGAAGAAGGGCAGCTATTTGCCAATGGGATTACAGTGCCTGACTATTTTTTTGAAGGGGATGCTGTTTGGCAAGAAACTTTGGTAAGTGAACAGGGTAGAGGTAGAATGCCATCTTTTTATAATGGAGCAAAAGCCCTTTGGTTAGGAGATAAAAATTATTCTTGGATGAAGTGGAGGAGTGGATCTTACAAACATTACGCACCAGATCATTATACTTTGGGGTACCTTATAATTGCTTATGGCTATGAAAAATATGGTGTTGATTTTTGGAAAAAAGTTACTGAAGATGCTGTGGCATTTAAAGGATTGTTTTACTCCTTCAATCAAGCCATTAAAAGGCATTCGGGTAAATCATATAAACTGTTTAGAGAAGATGCCCTACAGTATTTTAAACAAAAATCAATTCCGAAAAATGTAGATCCATTAAATTATATTAGTCCTGTTAGGAAGAATAATGTGGTGGATTATCTTTTTCCTAATTATATAGGAGATGATAGTATTCTTGTTTTAAGAAAAGCTTATAATCAGGTTCCTGTTTTTTGTGTTTTGAATGCAGGAAAGGAAATAAAATTGAGGGTAAGAGATTTGGTTTTGGATGATTATTACAGTTACAAAAATGGAAAACTGGTTTATGCCGCTTATGAAAGTGATGCCAGATGGGGGAATAGGGATTATAGTGTTATTCAAATGCTGGACATTAAAACTGGTGAACAAAGACAGCTAACCAAAAAAACAAAGTATTTCTCCCCAGATATTAATGAAACGGGTTCAGAAATCCTGGTAGTAGAAGTTTACTCGAATGGTGGAAATAATTTAAAAAGAATAAGTGTAGCCTCTGCTGAAACAATCCAACTCATCCCAAACCCCAATAATTATTTCTTTACCCAAACTAAATACATTGATGAAAACTATGCTGTTTCTGCCGTAAGAAGAGCTGATGGTAAAATGGCATTGGTAAAAGTTGATTTATCAACTGGTACAACTGAAACTTTAACCCCATTCTCCTATAAAGTATTAGGAACGCCTGTGGTTAGTAATAGTAAGGTTTATTTTAGTGCGATGGATAATCATGCAGATAAAATATTTGCTGTCGATTTAGTAACCCTTAAGATTTTCCGGATTAGTAATAATGCAAATGGTATGTATCAACCAGCCATTAATGAAATAGGAGACTTGTTAGCGGTTTCATTTACAGCAGATGGGCACCGAATAACTAAATTGAATAATGCGGCATCAAACTGGAAAGAAATAATTGCATCGGAATTTGAGAAAATTGGAAATCAATTGTATTCTGATGATAATTTTAAGAATAGCGCTTCTGGAATTTTAGATCGTTTTGAAAAAAACAAAGATGAATCCTATAAAACTAACACAATAAGTAAATATAAAAAGACATTCAAACTTTTTAATTTTCATAGCTGGAGACCAGTGTTAGATGATCCTGAGTACGGTTATAGTTTTGTAAGTGATAATGTACTCAGCAGTTTTAATAATAGTATAAACTATACTTACAATAGAAATGACCAAAGCCATACAATTGGTTTCAATGCCACTTATGCTGGTTTTTATCCCATACTCAGTTTGGGGGTTGAAGAAAGTTTTAACAGAAGAGTAGATACAGCTATTGGTAAATCGGTATTATTTAATTCTGCAAATATAAAGGCAGGGGCATATATTCCTTTTCAATTTGTTGGAGGTAGAACATATAAATATTTAACCATAGGTGGTGGATATAATGTTGAGCAATATTATTATAAAGGAGTGGGCAAGAATGTTTTTTCAAATCGGGCAATACATTATATGAACACGTTTTTGAGCTTTAGTAACAGTAGCCAAAAGGCTAAACAACATATTAATCCTCGTTGGGCACAGGCGGTGACACTTAGTTATAAAGATGCTTTTAATTTTAGAAACAGCCGTAAGTTTGTTAGCAATTCTACTTTTTACTTTCCAGGACTTTTTCCAAATCACAGTTTGGTAATTAATGGATCTTTTCAAAAAAGAGATTCTTTACCTGATTTGTTCACCAATACATTTTCCTATTCCAGAGGGTATCAGGCATTAAGTACCAGACGAATGTATAAAACAGGGGTTAATTACCATTTTCCAATTGTTTATCCCGATTGGGGATTTGGCAATATCCTGTATTTTCAAAGAATTAGAGCAAATGCTTTTTATGATTTTACTAATGCTAAAGCAAGAGTTAATGGAAAACTTACTGAAATCATCAATAGGAGTACAGGTACTGAAGTTTATTTTGATTCAAAATTATGGAATGCCTTACCAGTAAGTTTTGGAGTCAGGTATTCTAGACTATTGGATAAAGATTTGCTTAATCCTCTTGTTAAAAACAGATGGGAAATAATAATTCCAATAGGGCTTATTCCAAATTAATGAGTCTAAATAAATTTAATGAAGTCTAAATCTATTTCAGATATAAATATTTCAAAATAGGTAAAAGATTTATATTAAAACTAAATGTGGTATTTACGGTCTTATTTGCGTAAACATACTTGTTTAGTTGAATTTACCATTATATTTGATTTCTGAAATCAACTATAATGGTAAATATTAGATTAACCGAAAACGACCTCCTCGGTGAAAATTTTGTAAGAACATGGTTAACTGAAAATGGTTATACCGAAATAGAACAAGACAGAAACCATTATAAGGAGATTGTATTAACCGCAAAAGGAAATCTTGAAAATATTTTTGTACAAATAAAAACTTTCGTAAAGCCTCATCGGAAATATAAAATAAGCGAATTTGCTATTGGAAAACTGAAGATTACAGCAAAAAGGAGTAAACAAATAGCCTATGTTGCCTATGTACTGCTTGATGAGAATATAAATTTGATTGAAATTGTATGGGAAAGACTTGGTTAACTACTATTTAGTTTATTTTAATTTTATTAATGGTAATTGGCAGGAGGAACTTATCACCATTACTTTTTTGAGCCTGAATTTTTCTAACAATGGCCATTCCTTTTATTACATGTCCAAAAGCAGCAAAACCTTCCCCATCTTCTGTTCCTCTTCTTCCATAGTCTAATGGAGTTTGGTCTCCTATGCAAATAAAAAATTCTGTATTTGCACTTCCTAGTTTTATTCGGGCCAAAGAAATGGTACCCGAAGTATGAGAAAGTCCTGTTTGTTTAGTCGATTCGTGTACAATACCTGGTTCATTCCGCTTTAAATCCATTTTCGTTTGCCATATTCCACCTTGAATAATACCTGTATTATTATCATTTGGTAATTCATCGGCTTTAAGTACCCTGTAAAAGGAACTATTGGTATAATAACCCTTTTCAACATTAGTTAAAAAAGCACCCACCGTCTTTGGTGCTTTTTCGGGGTATAGTTCAATTTCTATATCTCCTAATTGGGTTTTAATAACCACAAGTTTATTTGTAGCATCCCTCTGGTTACAGGAAAATATTAAAACAGTTATTAGTATAATTAAAAGCTTTTTCACAGTGTGCAAATTAAACCTTTTGTGATTAAATTTTTTAACTTGATGGAGTACATTTGAATTGTATCTTTAGAGGGTATTAAAATTTAGAAATTATGGTTAAAAAGCCTCTACTCAGTTTATTAATGGTTTGCATTGTATTTTTTGCTTTTAGCCAAAATGTTTCTAAAATAACGATGAATGGCGCTGGACAGGTAGACTATTTTTCAATTGCTTTAGGTGGTAATAATGAGATGTATATATCCAAAGAGGGACAAATCATTAAATGGGGGTACGATAGGTTTATAGGTACTATGGAAAATTATCAGGATCAATTAGACCCATATATGGGCAGGGTTGAAAACTACACTTCAAATGATGATGATGCTTTACAAGGTAAGGTTAAATATATTGGAGGAACCTTAATTACTTATTATGCTTCTTATGAAAACGAAAGTTTAAAAGGGAAAATAAAAAGTATTGGCACACTGAATATAGATTATTTTTTAAGTTATGAAGATGCAGCTTTTAAAGGATTAATTAAAGCGATAGGTCAAAATACAATTAGTTGGTATGCATCTTATGAAAATAAAGATAGTAGAGGAAAATTAAAATCAGTGGGATCAACAAGTTTAAGTTATTATGGCTCATTTGAAGATAAAGCCTTTAGAGGTAAAATTAAAAGTATTGGTAGCAACACAATTACTTACTATTCCTCTTTTGAGCAATTTAGTGGAAATGTAAAATCGGGTGCCCAGGTTTTAAATGTTAATGCAGTTAAGTACTTTTTAAGAAATTTCTAATTACTACAAAAAAAATTACATTCCTTTCCGCATATTTATCATATGCTTGCAAAAGCCTGCCTTTTCATATGCTTTTATAGCAGCATCATTGTTTTGATAAACATCTAACCTAAGTTCTGTAATATTTTTAGTTAATGCCCAAGCAGCCAATGCATCGATGATCAGCTTATTTATCCCTTTTCCTCTTTCAGCAGGGATAACATACATAAAACCTAGGTATGCATATTTTGCATGATTAAGGTAATGTCTGGCATTTTCTATTCTAGCATAGCCACTACCTACGATTTCATTATTTACCTCTGCAACCAATAATTCAACCTCATCCGCAGCAATCAATTTCTTTATATCGTAATAATGAATGTGAGCCTTATTCAAAGTAGGGTCCATTGGCCGTTCTGCATAAATAACACCCTGTTCAAAAACAAGTAGCATTTCTAAATCCTTTAATTTAGCCTTGCGGATAATTACATGTCCCATAAAAAAAGATACTTTAAAGTTCAAATTTAAAACATCAATTAGAAATTTAACCCAAGTAAAGGGATTTAAAATTTTATTTCAATTATTTTCTTCAATTTAGCAGTAATATTTATTTTCATCCTTTTACCTATTAATACTTAATTACCATGAGTCTACTAAAAAAAATCGCTCTGTTTTTTACTTTAATTGCTGTAGGATTTGTTGTAAAAGGGCAAGAAGATGATCTCTTTAAAAAATATGATCTGGATAAAATTCAGTTGCCCCCTGGTTTCAGTATTTCAGTATTTGCCGAAGTGCCAAATGCCCGTAGTATGTGTTGGGGTGCTAATGGCACTTTGTTTGTTGGCAATAGAGATAAAGATAAAGTGTATGCAGTTGTTGATGAAAACAAAGACGGAAAAGCTGATAAAGTTTATATTATAGACAAAGGGTTAAATATGCCGAATGGGGTTGCTTTTCGTCAGGGCAGCTTATATGTAGCTGAAGTAAACCGTATCCTAAGGTACGATGATATTGAAAATAATTTAACCAATCCACCTAAGGCCATTGTTGTAAATGACAAACTTCCCACGGACAAACACCATGGCTGGAAATTTATTGCTTTTGGTCCCGATGATAAATTATATGTTCCTGTGGGAGCCCCTTGTAATATTTGCGAAAAAGAAAATGAAATTTATGCTACAATATCCAGGATGAACCCAGATGGTAGTGAATTGGAAGTGTATGCCTCTGGCGTTAGAAATACTGTTGGGTTTGCATGGCATCCTATAACAAAAGATCTTTGGTTTACAGAAAATGGGAGAGACCTAATGGGAGATGATGTGCCAGCTGAAGAATTAAATTTTGCTTCAAAAAAGGGAATGCATTTTGGGTATCCTTATTGTCACCAAGGCGATTTACCCGATCCTGAATTTGGCGTTAAAAGAAACTGTGCAGAGTTTACTGCACCAGTAAAAAAATTAATGCCACATGCTGCTGCTCTGGGCATGAGATTTTATAGTGGCAATATGTTTTTACCCGAATATAAAAACCAGATTTTTATTGCAGAACATGGTAGCTGGAACCGAAGTGAAAAAAGTGGATACAGGGTGATGATGGTAAAATTAGATGGAAATAATGTATTACAATATGTTCCTTTTGCAACAGGGTGGTTAAATAATAATGGTAAAACTACTGGTCGGCCAGTTGATATTGAAATTGATGCTGAAGGAGCAATGCTAGTAAGTGATGATGCCAGGGGAGCTATTTATAGAATAGTTTTCCATAAATAAGCAGATCACTTCTCAGCGATATCCTTAATCGTATTGGCTAATTGGATTACATCGTTAGCCGAATTGTAAATGGCAGGAGTTACTCTTATACAATCTTGCTGACCTAATTCACGTGCTACAGTAAATATTTTCTTTTCAGTAAATAAATAATCAGCTACTTCTTTAGCTGGTTTATTTTTTATACGGAATGATGCGATACCACAGGATAAAGTTTTATCTGCAGGAGTAACCAATTCCACATTTGGGTTATCTTTTACTGCATTCATCCAAATACCCTTGAGGTAATGTAGGCGATTAGAAATAGTTTCAATGCCCATCAATTTGTGAAAGGCAAGGCTGTCAGGAATGGTCATGATAATAGCAAATGGGGTAGTACCAAAATGTGCCAGCTTAGTGATACTGTCATCTGAAGCAACTACATCTCCATACATCGCTTTCATCTCTTTTATTCTTTCTTTTTTAATATACAAAACACCAGCACCAACCGGGTTGCCAATCCATTTATGAAGATTAAAACCTACAAAATCGGAACCCAATTGTGGTAGACTGAATTTGATTTGACCTAAAGCATGTGCTGAATCTGTTATAGTATCAATTCCCAATTGTTTAGCCATGGCGGCAATTTTTGCAACTGGTATAATTAACCCATTTATATTTGATACATGGGTAAGCAGAATAACTTTGGTATTAACTGTTATTTGTTTACGGTAAGCTTCAACAATTTCATCATCATTTAATGGAAGCAAGGGTAACTCAAATGCTTTCACTTTTAACTGCCCCCTACGTTCAAGCATTTTAAAAGTCTCATTCATACTAAAGTAATCGAGTTGGTTAAGTATTACTTCATCCCCTGCTTTAAAAGGATAACCCTGTATGGCAATATTTAAAGCTTCGGTCGCATTTCTTGTAATAATAATTTCATCAGCAGATACTTCTAAAAAATCGGATAATTCTTTTTTTACCGCAGTTGCAATAGTTGGGTAATCTTTTCTGGCAAATCTGGATGCTTCTTTGTTAGCGATTAGAACATTATTTTGGAATGCTTTTAAAATGGGTTTGGGCTGTATACCATAATAACCGTTTTCTAAGTTGATATAATCAGTTGAAACATCATAATATTTTTTAGCAATTTTTTTCCAGTATTTTTCGTCATCTGCTGCAGCGTCATTCGAAAAATCATTATAGTCAATAGGGAAAGAATCTAAATCAGCGGCAAAAGTTAAACCTGGCAAACTCGCAAATAATAAGCTACTACTCATTTGTTGAAGGAATTTTTTTCTGTTCTGTTTCATGTCATTTTTCATTAATACTTGTAAATGATCCATTTAAAATTAAACCAATTATACTGATCTGCTGTACAAGGAAATAAAAAAAACGGTTTAAACAATAGCTTGTTTAAACCGTTTTTTTTAAATAAATTAATTATAATCCGGCTATTAAATCTTTTGCCATTTTAATATAGTCATCATTTTTAGCTTTAGTAGCATGTTCTATACAAGCTTCAGCAGCTGATTTACTTGCTGTTTTATCTCCCAATTTTAGATGAATGCGAGCCTTTAACATATGCATCCAAAATGCTGTCTTATTATTTTCAACAGCTTTGTTTACCCATGCCAATGCCTGTTTCAAATCTTTTCCATTATCATAATAATAGGACGCTGCATTATAATAAGGCTTCGTATCCTTATTCATTAAATTGTCTATCTGCTTCATCACTTTTGCATCGGTACCAGTAGAAATGGGAAATTGTACATAGGTATTCTCCCACATCATTCCTACATTACAAGTACTGCTAGTAAAATCGCTAAAACCAATTGTAAAATTTTCAATAGTAAAAGGCATTGTTACCACATTCGCATCAACTCTTACCACGTCATTTTCTACTTTATAGTCAGCAGGATTACTTACGTTCACATCTTTCGATATAATAATAGTCCACTTTGCAACATCTGGGATTGTCAATAAACCATACTTACCTGCTTTTACTTCTGTATCGCCAATTGTTACGTCTTCGCTAAAAGTAAGGGTGGTTGCATTATTGGCACCTGTACGCCAAACTTTCCCAAAAGGGACTAAATCACCCATGATTTTTCGATCTTTTTTTCCAGGGCGGCTATAGTTTAATTCAATAGTTCCAAGTCCAAAATTTTGTTTAACTGTTGCTGTAGGCGATGGTTGGGGTGTATTTAATGTTTGTGCATGGCTAAAAGATAGAAGAAGCAATGCATTTAAGAATAAGATAATTTTTTTCATAATGTTAATTTTAGGTAACAAATATACGAAATATGAAAGTGGGAATAAAACTTTGGTTGAATTGGATTAAATTAAAAAAGTTACTCTTTTTTGTCATTTTGTAGTTTTTACAGATGGCCTTGTTGTAGAATAAATTCCAATTGTAATGTAGACTAATTCTATTTTTATCTTCTTGCTGTATTAAACCTTTACATTTAACTTATTTAGTATTAACGGCATAACTATTTTACCTAATACTGTCAAATAACTTTAAGTAAAGATTATGACCAACATTGGTTTATCGGATTTTTTTGTATTAACTCCAGACTTAGTTTGGATAGCCGGGAAAGATGGGTTTTTAAAAAAAGCAAACCCTGCAGTAATGAAGAAATTAGGTTATTCTGAAGATGAATTATATAGCAAACCCATTACTTTTTTTATGCATCCCGATGATATAGCTATTACTTTATTAGGAAGAGCAAAATTGTTAAATGGAGAAGTTCTGCATAATTTTTGCAACCGTTACATTTCTAAAACTGGAGAAACAGTTTGGCTGGAATGGACTTCTATTTATATCGCTGATAAAGAGGTTATTTTAGCCATTGCTAAAGACGTTACCGATAGAAAAAAAATAGAAGAAGAAGTTGAAGCGAAATATATAAAAATTAAAGTGATGGCTGCTCACTTTAAGAACCGTATTGAAAATGACCGGAAATATTTTGCTTATGAGATACATGAAGAACTGGCTCAATTGGTATCGGTTGTTAATATGGATGTACATTGGTTAAATGCTAATGTTTCTTCTATGTCGGAAAAAGTTAAGAATAAAATTGAGCACGCAGCCTCTGTTTGTAAACTAATGATAAAAACAATTCAACGGTTGGCATTTAGTATTAGTCCGGAAATGCTGGCTAGCCTTGGATTAAATGCTACTATGGAATGGTTTTGTAAAGAATTTTCCATTTTAAATGGGTTGGTTTGCACTTTCAAAAGTAATTATGACGAAAAATCCCTCACACAGGAAATAAAAATAGATTTCTTCAGAATATGCCAGGATGCACTTAATGAAATGTTGAACCATTTGGAAGCTAAGGAAATAAGAATTAGTATAATGGAAATTGACAAACACATTGAGTTGTGCATAGCTGATAGCGGTAATGGATTTAGCCAGGTTTTGGAGAAACAAGTAAATGGATTAAACAGTATCCAAATAAGGGCTAATTCAATTAATGGGGTAGTTGCCTTGCTTAACAATACTGATGGAGGGATGAGACTTTCTGTTAAGTTAGAAAAACAAAAGATTTAGCATAGCTTAAGTTGTTTGTATGCTGGGTACTATATTACTTATTTGTAAATAATGGCATATGGCCCAACATGCTACAAATGCTTTTCACACTTTACTGAAAATTTTACTTTTCCTTTACTAGTGCGTTGGGTGGGTCAGATTTTTACTCTTTTTACAAAAAGTAAAGTTGAAAAAGACAAGATCACCACAATGCAATAATCAGCCATTAGGCAAGGAACAAAATTATAGTTCTGTATTACATATATGCTTTCCTGAAATAATCTGATAACAATGTTCCTAGTATAGCAAAAATCTGTTTTCATCTACTTAAATCCGTCTCATCCCTCTTTCCATCCTCTGTTCAAATCCCATCTTTTTAAACTACTTTTGCCCCCTTAAAAACAGCGGAGAAGTACATGAAGAATATTAGAAATTTTTGCATCATTGCACATATCGACCACGGTAAAAGTACCCTTGCCGACAGATTATTGGAATTTACCAAAACGATTGGCGAAAGGCAAATGCAAGCCCAGGTTTTGGATGATATGGATTTGGAGAGGGAAAAGGGTATTACCATTAAGAGTCATGCAATACAGATAAACTACCATTGGAAAGGTGAAGAATATGTTTTGAACTTGATTGACACCCCAGGCCACGTAGATTTTAGTTATGAGGTAAGTAGGGCACTTGCAGCTTGCGAAGGCGCTTTACTTTTGGTAGATGCCAGTCAGGGTATACAAGCACAGACAATCAGTAACTTATACCTAGCTATTGAGAATAATTTAGAGATCATTCCGGTGATCAATAAGATTGATATGGATGGGGCAATGATTGAAGAAGTGACCGACCAAATTGTGGAATTGATAGGCTGTAAGCCCGAAACCATCCTCCACGCCAGTGGAAAAAGCGGAATAGGTATTGAAGAAATTTTAACCGCTATAATAGATCGTATTCCTGCACCTAAAGGAGATCCTGAAGCACCGCTTCAAGCCTTGATTTTTGATAGTGTGTACAATAGCTTCAGGGGTATTATTGTGTATTATCGTGTTTTTAACGGTACTCTTAAAAAGAATGATAAGATTAAATTTAGTAATACGGGGCTTGAATATGGCGCCGATGAAGTGGGAATTTTGAAATTTGGTATGAGTATTAGAAATGAAGTGAGGGCAGGAGATGTGGGCTATATTATCACTGGTATTAAAAATGCGAAGGAAGTAAAAGTAGGTGATACCATTACTACTACAGTAAATCCTTCGCTGGAAGCTATAAAGGGCTTTGAAGACGTAAAGCCCATGGTTTTTGCAGGCATATTCCCTGTTGAAACTGATGAATTTGAAGAATTGAGAGATTGTATGGATAAATTGCAATTGAACGATGCTTCCTTAACATTTGAATTGGAGACATCTCAGGCCTTAGGCTTTGGTTTCCGATGTGGATTTTTAGGAATGCTACATATGGAAATCGTACAGGAGCGATTGGAAAGGGAATATAATCAAACTGTAATTACAACCGTACCTAACGTAAGTTTTATTGCAACCACAGTAAAGAATGAAATCATCAAGATCAATAACCCTACTGAAATGCCGGATCCAACCCGGATTGATCATATAGATGAACCCTTTATCAGGGCTCAAATCATTACCAAGCCGGAGTATATTGGTAATATCATGACGCTTTGTATTACCAAACGTGGTATTCTTACCAGCCAGCATTACTTAACTCCCACTCGTGTGGAGCTGAGTTTTGAAATGCCTTTGACGGAAATTGTTTTTGATTTTTACGATAAACTGAAGAGTATGACTCGTGGTTATGCATCCTTCGATTATCATCCTCTAGAATATAGGCCAAGTGATATTGTAAAGATGGATATTTTATTGAACGGTGAAAAAGTAGATGCCCTAAGTGCTTTAATACATCGTGGGCGTGCCCATGAGTTTGGCCGCAAACTTTGTGAAAAGTTGAAAGAGTTGTTACCTAAACAACAATTTCAGATTGCTATACAAGCCGCTATTGGCGCAAAGGTAGTTGCCCGTGAAAATATAAGTGCTATGCGTAAGGATGTTACTGCCAAATGTTATGGTGGCGATATAAGCCGTAAGCGTAAGTTATTGGAGAAACAAAAAGAAGGTAAGAAGCGTATGAAGCAGATTGGAAATGTGGAAGTACCACAGGAAGCGTTCCTTGCTGTACTCAAACTAAATGATTAAGGCTAGGATTCTGAGTTATAAATTATGAATTATGAGTTAGGGTTATTTACTCTAAACTTTAAACTTTCAATTCATTCCTTTTGAATAGGAAACAAACCATCATACTTTCATTGCTTATTGTACTGTACCTTTTTAACGGTATCAGTTCAATCAATAGTTTATCAATTACTGCCGATGAGGGCTCTCATCTGGCTTTTGGAATAAAGATGTTGAAAGGCGACCCCGCCCGTACCAATCCTGAGAAAGATAATAGCAAGATGCCTATTTCTGTGCTGAATGCAATTCCTAGGGCTGTAGAGCAAGTATTCCATCCGGGGCTTGTTAAGTTAGACAATGGTGAAGCTGATACCATCAAAGGCCGATATTTTACTTTACTCTTTTCTATACTCATCATTTTATTGGTATTTATATGGAGTAGGAAACTTTATGGCACCAATGCTGGATTGTTTTCGGCTTTTTTGTTTACAGTATGTCCTAATAATATAGCTAATGCTGTGCTGGTTACTACCGATACGTATGCAGTTTTCTTTTTACTAGCTACTATGTATTTTTTATGGCGATACAGTAATAGCAAAAGCAATAAACATTTCATTTGGTTTGCAGCAATGCTGGCTTTATCTCAATTAGTAAAACAATCACTATTCCATTTGTATGTTTTGGTACCTCTTTGTTTATTGATTTATGGCATAGTAACTAAGGAAAAAATTCAATGGGCTAGCTTATTTAAAAAGTTATTGATTGTTACAACCATAAGCTGGGTTGTCATTAATGCAGGTTTTCTTTTCTGGCATATGTTTGTGCCGCTTAGCGAATATAAAATGATGAGTTCCTTATTTCAAAGTTTACAGAAACTTTTACCTGGCTGGCTGCCTGTTCCTTTTCCCGAGTCATTTGTAACAGGTCTAGATCAGGCAAAATATTATGACCAGATTGGGGGAGGACTAATCAATAGTTCATTTGCTAATGTTACCATACTTGGCAAAAGCAGTACTGGGGGAAGTTTTTGGTATTACTACCTTGTGAGTTTCATTTTTAAAACACCTATCAGCTATCTTATTTTAGGAGGTTGGGCTAAAGTCATCTTGTTTAAAAATACCAGTTTCAAAAGTTTTATTCAAAATGAATTCTTTTTAGTGGCACCTACCTTTTACTTTTTTTTGGTGATGAGCTTTATGTATAATACCCAGTGTGGGATTAGACATCTCATTTTTATTTATCCGCTGCTGTTTATTCTATGTGGCATCATTTTTAAATATGCCCATCGAAAAAACGACCAACTCATCCTTTTAGGCTTGAGTATATTTTTAATAATGAGTGTTGGCCAGTATTTTAATAATTACTATCCTTATACCAATGAATTCATAGGCCATAAAAAAAATGCTTACAAATATGTTGGAGCCAGCAATTTAAATTTTGAACAAGCCAATTATCTGATTAAAGACTATTTGAATAATCATCCAGATGTAAAAATGGCAACTGATTCAGCTCAAAAAGGTAAGTTTGTTTTAACGGTTGACCGATACATGGATATTTGGAACACCGGAAAATACCAATGGCTACGTCGCATAAAACCCATTGGAGAAGTTCATCACAGTTATTTATTGTTTGATGTGAAGGAAAAAGATTTGAAGCCTTAATTGTAAACTATGCTGAAAGGGAAAAAAATAGTGGTGGTAATGCCAGCGTATAATGCAGCCAAAACTTTGGAGCAAACCTATGCCGAAATTCCATTTGACATTGTTGATGAAGTGATATTGGTGGATGATGCCAGTTTAGATAACACTTTGGAAATTGCAACCAGGCTCAACATAAAACATATTATCAGGCACGATAAAAACAAAGGTTATGGAGCCAATCAAAAGACTTGTTATACAAAAGCACTGAGTTTAAATGCCGACATTGTAATTATGTTGCACCCCGATTATCAGTATAATCCAAAACTCATTCCTTCGATGGCTCATCTTATTGCTGAAGCTGTTTACCCTGTTGTAATAGGAAGCCGTATTTTAGGAAAAGAGCATTGCAAAATGGCATGCCAATTTATAAATACTTTTTTAATAGGTGTTTGACACTTTTTCAAAACATCCTTTTAAATCAAAAGCTATCTGAATACCATACTGGTTACAGGGCCTACTCAGCAGCTGTATTAAGGAATATAAATTTCATGGAAAACTCTGATGATTTTGTTTTTGATAACCAGGTGTTATTGCAAATCATTTATGAAAAGTATATAATTGGGGAGATATCTTGCCCTGCAAAATATTTTGATGATGCATCTTCCATAAATTTTAGTAGAAGTTGTAGCTATGGTTTAGGAATAGTAACCAATACTTTTGGATTTGTTTTACAAAAGTTGAAATGGGTAAATTTGAAAATCTATTCTAAATAGTGCTAAGGATTTAGTTTTCTTTGCCTTTGGGTTTTAATGTTTTCTTTTGATCAATATCAGCTCCTTTTAGTTTACTATCATCAATAATTCCATCCGTGCTTCTAAGAGGATTGGGCATAGGAGCCTGTCCATCTGGTGTAACCATATTGAATACTTTTTCTACATGCACCCACTTACCGTTTTTCCATTTAAATCCTTCATAATCTCCATCTCCTACTAATGTCCATTTCTTTTTGGGTTCATTCGATTCGGAGATGAGGTGTTCCATGATGATCATATCTAGCTCTTTATCGTAATTAAGTCTTGGCCCCGATTCTTTTTTATATTCCATAATATAGCGGCTCTGTGAAGTCTTAAATACAGAATCTTCTTCAAAACTTATAAAACGGCCACCAAAAGTAGGCTCGTCGGTAGTGAAATTCAATACTTCAATTATTTTACGACTGCTACGAATATTGTTTTCATCAAAACCCAATAACGTATAATAATTTTGATTGGAACTCCTTTTCTGAATGATTTTGTAATAGATGGCACCAATCCAACCATAATTATTACCAATGGTATCTACCTGGTTGATGGTTATATCCGATTTATCAATCAGTGGATATAATTTTAATGATCCATCATAGGTTTTCATTTGTATAGCTCCATGCTGCCGTATAACATTTTCATTAATAACCAGCTGCCAGGTAAAGATTCGGAAACTGCTATCTGGGGCATACAATCTTGAAACAGTCACCAGCGAATCAAACGGAAAATAAAAAGAGTTAGGGATCTTTAATGCTCTTACCAGCATTCTGGTAAACAAACTATCGGCTGTAAAACGGTTTTCAGAATTGATTCCACTTATAATTTTATAAGCATTCGTTTTTAGAGAATCTTCTTTTTGTATTAAAATATTAAGTTCAGTTGTATTAATACGCTGAGCAGCTAAAAAACTACTTACAAAAATTAGGGCAAGTAAAACCAGGTATTTCTTCATGTATTAAAAATAGCAATTCCCTAAATAGGATTGCTGTTTTATTAAATAGGAAGTAAAATTTAACGAAAGATTTAAATGAAGCAGTTCTACAACTCCTTTGCATTAACTTAATTCTGTTAATGCTTTGGCAAAAGCAGATAAGGAATGATAAACAGCATCAATACTTGAATCATTTAAATCAACATCTGGTCGGGTAGTTGGGAGAAAGATTGTTTTAACACCTAAATTTCTTCCAAATTGCATATCACTTTTAGTATTACCAATCATAATACTCTTAGCAAGATCAATATCTGGAAAATCTTTCACTGCTTGTAATCCCATTCCTGGGTTTGGTTTTCGGTTGGGGCTGCTGTCATCCACATCCGGACAAAAATATACAGCGTCAATTTTACCACCAGCCATTTCAATCTCAGTTTTCATATTCTTATGAATTCTTTCCAGCTCTACCAATTGGGTAAGGCCTTTTCCAATACCTCGCTGGTTGGTAATTACAATGATTCGATTAAACTTACCTGCAAAAACAGCTATCGCTTCCTTAACGCCTTCATAAAACTCAAATTCTTCCCAGTTATGAATATAATCATCATATTTCTCATGATTAATAACCCCATCTCTATCCAGGAACAAAGTCCAACTATTGTCTATACTTTTTAAGTCTATCATTTTAAAACTTGCTTAATTCAGTTTGCGCTTTTTCAAAATCGGAAGGAATGCCAATATCAATAAAATATTCATCCTGCAGTAAGCCGATCATTTTTCTTTTAGTTACATAAGCTTCCAAATAGTCTTTTTCAAATGAGAATTTTTGAGGAAGTTCTTCATTTAAAAACGCAGCGACGTTCAAGGCATATACTCCTCCATTAATTAATCCTGCTTCTAATTCTTTCTTTTCTTCAAAACCAATAATTGTAAAATCAGATTTCAATTCAACTGTACCATACCGGCTAAAATGTTGCATGGGTTTTAAGGAAAGGGTACAAACTGCTCCATGAGCAATATGAAATGATGTAAGTTTATGTACATCTACTCTAAATAAAGTATCTCCGTTGAGGACTAATACATTTTTAGCTGAGGTTAAATTACAAGACAGTTTTATAGCTCCTCCAGTTCCTAAGGGTTCCTCTTCAATTGAAAATTGTTTGTTTAAATGAGGATAATGATCATTCAAATACGCTACAATTATTTCGCTTTTATACCCAACAGAAAATATAAAATTGTCTACACCATGTTTTAGCAAATGCTCAATCACATAAAATAAAAATGGCTTACCAGCTACAGGCGCCATACATTTTGGTAATTCCGAAACTACTGAACGTAGCCTAGTACCCAAGCCTCCTGCTAATATGATGGCAGTCTGTATCATCCAAAATATTGTTCCTCTACCAGCTGACAAATAATATGTCCCAACATGATATGGCTTTCCTGAATACGTGGTGTATCAGTTGATGGAACATTGATCAAATAATCACTGAGCGGTTTCATAGTACCTCCAGTAGCGCCAGTAAAAGCAATCGTAATCATCCCTTTTGACTTTGCTACTTCAAAAGCATTGTAAATGTTTTTGCTGTTGCCAGAAGTGCTTAATCCTACCAAAACATCTCCTTTTTTTCCAATTCCTTTTACTAGTCTTGAGTATATAACATCATAACTATAGTCGTTTGCAACGGCAGTAAGATAAGAGCTGTTGCAATGCAAAGCTTCTGCAGGTAAAGCATCTCTGTCGGCATAAAAGCGGCCGCTAAATTCGGCTGCCAGGTGCTGAGCATCTGCCGCACTACCACCATTGCCACAAAACAATACTTTATTGCCATCTTTAAATGCTTTAACAATAACAGCAATGCAATCTTCTAAAGTTTTAAGTAAAGTTTCATCCTGCAAAACTGATTGCTTTACATTAATTGATGACTGTACTATATTTTTTATCTGTTCCATAAATTAATTATAAGCTCCAGGTTTTTAATCCATGTTTCGTAAATGAATAATCTCTCACAATTCCTCCAAAAGTATTTAAAGTTTTTATAACAGAATGACGGCTATTACCCGGACAATAGAAAATCATAAATCCACCACCCCCTGCACCACTTATTTTGCCACCAGTGGCACCTGCTTCTTTAGCAGCTTCATAAACCTTTTCAATTTCAGAATTACTGATATTAGCAGCCATCAAACGCTTTTGTTCAAAACCATAGTCCAGTATTCTGCCAATCTCATCCAGGTTTCCCTGGAGTAATGCTTCCTTCATCATTTGAGCCTGCTCTTTAAGATGGTGCATAGCTTCAATACTTTTTTCATTTTTCTCTTGCACATTTTTCACTTGCTCTTTAATTATTGTGGCACTTTCTCTGGATGTAGATGTAAAATACAAAACAAGGTTGTTTTCTAATTCATACAAATATTCAGGCTTTATCCTCAATGGATTAACAATTACTTTATCCTCTGCATAAAATTCCATAAAATTTACCCCTCCAAATGTAGCAGCAAACTGGTCTTGCTTACCGCCAGCTAATTTTAAATCCACTCTTTCAATTTCAAAAGCATATCTGGCTATTTTATACTCATCCCAGGATAGTTTCAGCTTTTCTACAAAAACACCAAGAATAGCTACTACAAGAGTAGAGGAGGTACCTAAGCCAGATCCTGCGGGGGCATCTACAAAAGTAGAGAGTTTAAATCCGGATAATGGTTGTGGATAATCTTTTTGAATCCTATTGTAAACAGCTTTCACTAAATCTAGGGTTCCATTTATTGGCAATTGAGCAACAACATCAAATTGCTGTATTTCATTTCTGTCAAGTGCTTCAATGATAATTATATCTTCTTCTAATAATTCTAAAGTAGCATAGGCCGATAAGGAAATGGTTGTATTTAAAATTGCGCCGCCGTATTGGTCGCTATAAGGACTAACATCTGTTCCTCCGCCTGCCAATCCTATCCTTAATGGAGCTTTACTTCTAAATATCATTTTTTGTAGTTGAGGGGGCAATTTACTTACTATTGGCAACTTCAAAGATGCTTTCCAACATTTTAGACCAACTGAATTTTTTCTTTTCCTCAAGGATATTGGGTAAAAAATGTTTTTCTCCTATTTCAAAATAGGTTTTGATGGCATTAGCGAGTGAGGTAGCAGTTGGATCAGCAACCAGACCTACTTTATTATGAGGAACCATTGCAGGCAAACCTCCCACATTGGTAACAATCATTGGCACTTCAAAATGATAGGCAAGGGGAGTTACACCACTTTGTGTGGCACTTCGATAAGGTTGAATGACTACATCGGCCGCACAGAAGTAATTTTTGACTTCAAATTCTGGAATAAAATTGGTGTGCAAAATCAAGTTGTCTTTAATTCCCAGCTTTTCAATTTGTTCATCATATAGTTCCTTGCTTTCATAAAATTCTCCAGCTATTAAAAGTTTGATCTTTGGAAGGTTACCATTTGATTTTTGCAAGATTGCGATCGCTTCAAACAAAATATCGAGGCCTTTGTATTTTCTGATGAAACCAAAAAAAAGTACAAGCATTTCATTACTAGCGATTCCTAAATTCTTTCTTGCTTCTTCCTTTGAAATTTTTTCGCCAAAATTATCATACAAAGGGTGGGGTACCAACAAGGCTTTTTTACTTGTTGTAAATAAACGTAAATCCGCCATTACTTTTTCACTCATGGTAATAAAAGCATCTACCGGTTTTATAAAGTATTGGGTAAAAATATTGTCGCCAATTCTTTTTTCGTGTGGGATAATATTATCAGCAATGCAGATAATATTAGTGTGTTTGTTTTTTTTGATAATTCTTAAAATGGTACCCAGGCAGGGCCCCATCAGTGGAATCCAATATCTCACTACTACCAAATCTGGTTTCAATGACTTGATTTCTTTACCTACACTTAACCAGTTAAATGGGTTAATGGAATTGATTCTGCTATGTATTTCCAAATCTCTTGGTGCCGGCTCATTTGTAAACTGAGATTTGCCAGGAAATAAGAATCCAGGGTATTGAAGTGAGAAAGAATAGATACTAGTATTATGCCCTTCTAGTTGGAATTGTCTGGCTAATCTTTCATTGAATGTGGTAATACCTCCGCCACGTAAGGGGTGGGCGGGGCCGATGATGATAACTTTATAGAAAGCTGATGACAAGAATGGTATTGATTTTTTCTGAGTAATTATTTTGTTGGGTATTATTTTTCTTTCTAAAAGATTTTTATAAAATAAATTAAGTTAGACCCACTTTGTCCTCTATCAAATAACTATTTCGTTCGGGTGAGTTTCGTGAAATTAGTTCACCTATAAATCCAGCAAGGAATAATTGAGAACCGATGATCATGGCTAAAATGGCAAAAAAGAAAAGTGGACGCTGTGTCATTCCTGTTCCATAAAAAAAGAACTTAGAAATGGTTAAGTATAAAAATATAGAAAACCCTGAAAAGAAACTTAAAGTACCCCATAAACCAAAGAAATGCATAGGCCTTTTACCAAACTTGCCCACAAACATAATTGAAGCAAGATCTAAAAATCCATTTACAAAACGCTCCCAACCAAATTTAGTAATGCCATATTTACGGGCACGATGTTCTACCACTTTTTCACCAATATTTCTAAAACCCGACCATTTTGCCAGAATAGGAATATAGCGGTGCATCTCTCCATAAATCTCAACACTTTTAACTACTTTCTTTTTATAAGACTTAAGGCCACAGTTAAAATCGTGGAGTTTAATTCCAGAACTCTTACGAGCTGCAGCATTGAATAATTTAGATGGAATATTTTTAGTGAGTGTGTTATCATATCTTTTTTTCTTCCAGCCACTTACCATGTCAAATCCATCCTCAATGATCATCTTTCTTAATTCTGGTATTTCATCAGGGCTATCCTGCATGTCTGCATCCATTGTAATTACAACTTCGCCTTGGGCTGCTTTAAATCCTTCATTCAATGCAGCGCTTTTACCATAATTGCGTTGAAACCTTATGCCTTTAATGTTGTCATTAGCCATTCTAAGTTTTTCAATTACATTCCAAGACTGATCAATACTTCCATCGTCAATGAATATCACTTCGTAAGTAAAATTGTTTTCTTGCATTACTTTTTCAATCCAGGCACAAAGCTCAGGTAATGATTCATCCTCATTAAAAAGGGGTATAACAATTGATAAGTCCATTAAAATTATTTTCTTTTTAAAAATACTAATGTTGACATGGCCGAAATAGCAGCTCCCAATAGTAAGTATCCAAATATAGCACCTGAAATAAGCATTACAATATAATAATCCTTCATTTTTTCTACATTGGCTGTAATTTCTGCAGGTGTACTATTTCCTTTTTTAACTAGCTCGGCTTGATAGGAGACTGCCATCTCTTCTTTAAACTCGGGATGCATTTTATTGAAAAGGATAGTAAATAATACCATTAGCAAAGCAATCACAATGAAACATTTAAACCCTTGTAAAAAATACTCTCCAAATTTATGGTTGTTGTCTTCGCCTTTTGAATAATCATACACTGTCCATATAATTCCAAGTGCAAAAACGATGTAAATGATATATTGCAAAGAGCTTTCGAAACGATTTCCTGTATAAAAAAATAATAGTGATAAGATAATCATCACAACAGCTGTAAGGATTCCTTTTTTTGTAGCGTTTAAATTTTGTAGCATGAATTAGTTTAGTTGAATGGTTGACTTGTTGATGATGCCAATTACTTTTCCTTTAAGGGTTTTACCAAAGAAAGCTGTGTTTTTTGATTTTGATTTTATGTCTTTCTCCCCATAAACCATTTCATCAGATGTTGTAAAAAGGCTCAAAACCGCTGGAGCGCCTTCCTTTATTTCAGGTACAGGTAATCCAAAAATGGTTCTGGCATTTACCGTTTGCATTTTTACAAATTCTTCAGCATTACAACCAACTGACAAGAGAACTGAGAACATCGTTTCCAAACCAATCATTCCGTTTTTTGCATATTCAAATTCACAGGCTTTACTGTCTAAATGTTGTGGTAAATGATGAGAGGCTAAACAATCTATACTTCCATTCAATACTGCTTCTCTCAATTGCATCATAGATTCTCTAGTTCTTAATGGTGGATTTACTTTTAGATTACAGTCATAATCGAAAAGGTCTTCATCACAAAAAAACAAATGATAGGGGCTAATAGAGCAGCTTACTTTAATTCCGCCTTCTTTTGCTCTTTTTATATATTCTAGGCTTTTAGGAGATGAAACTCCAGTAAAATGGAGTTTACTGTCGGCATATCTTGCCAGTTTTATGTCCCGGGCCACCATTAGTTCTTCTGCCATAGCTGGTTTGCCTGGTAAACCCATTTGGGTAGATTGAATCCCTTCATTCATTAAACCATTGGATGCTATACTGGTATCATCTGGAATTTGAATAATTGTGCCGTCAAAGGTTTTTATATATTGAAGTGCCTTTAAAAGCAAGCCGGAGTTTTGAATTGTATGAATGCCATCGCTAAATGAAATTGCTCCAGATTGTCTCATATCATACATCTCAGATAGTTCCTTTCCCTCAGTCTTATTAGAAACTGCTGCAATGGGATGGATATTGACCACTACCTGTTTGGCTTTTTGAACAATATATTCCACCTGGGCTTTATTGTCAACCACTGGATTGCTGTTGGGAATAATCATCACATCGGTAAATCCACCGGCTGCAGCAGCATTTGCTCCAGTTTCAATGCTTTCCCTATGTTCGTAGCCAGGGTCAGCAAAGTCGGCAAAAACGTCCATCCAGCCAATACTTAACTGAAGGTTAGGAACCTCTATAAGATGATCGGTTTTTTCTTTAATGGAATCTGAAATATTTTGAATTATCCCGTTAACTATCAGAATGTCTTTCACTTGCCGATGAAACGGAGAAGTGGGGGAGATGATGCAGGCTTGTTTAATGAGTATGTTCATTAAGTAGCGAAGTTAAGTGATGTTTTTAAATAAAAAGCGAATGCTTTTGCATTCGCTTTTTGAAATTAGTAGGTTTTTTTATTAAAAGATTAGCCTGATACCAAACTGCATCTGCCACCTTGATGGTAAATTGGGGCTTGCAATATAAGTTTCTTATTGAGTTGGATCAAACTGATAAACTGGTGTATTACCGCCAGATAAAGCTACAGACAGTGGTTGATGAAAACATAACAAGCAAAAAGGATTTAAAAAAAGTATTATTCATAATTAATTTTGGTTTGGTAAAGAATACTATACCAAATTGCAATTTGAATAGATTAATAAGTAAGTGTATTAATAGATAAAATACACATCAAGTAGTCTAAATTTAATATTTACATTAGCCAGAACCTATTTTTTACATAAAATCTTAATTCACAAATGTTAATAAGTTTAAAAGAAGCTGTACAATTAAGTAGAGATTGTTTTTATTAATGAAACGATACCTTTTGCAAAAAAAATGATTATTCGTTACATAAAATGAAAAAAATCTCTACACAGGCAGAGATTAATTTTAAGTCGGGATGACAAGATTTGAACTTGCGACCCCACGCCCCCCAGACGTGTGCGCTACCGGGCTGCGCTACATCCCGAAATTGGAGGGTAAAAGTAATTGCATTGTACAAGATTTCAAAAAAATCATCTTTAAAGTAAAATGGGTGTTAGCACCAATATATTAAGGTGAATACCACATTTTATTTGAAAATTTGATTTATATTTTTAATTATTAATTAATTATATTTAAACTTTCAACTAACAACTAATTTAAAGATTATGCTTATGAAATCATTTTTAAAAGGTGTAGCTATTGTTTTAATCTTATTGTGTGGCTTTACAATCAACCTCAAGGCCCAAAAGGTAAAAATTACTACTACTCCACAATCAGCTAAAATATTTGTAAACGGCGTTTCAATGGGTGCAGGTCAATTGGTAGTTACCGTGCCTAGCAATGAATGTATAACTGTAGAGATTAGAGAAGAAGGTTTTGTTCCTGAAGTTAGAACATATTGTAAAAAAAGAGGTGTTACCCCTCCTCCAAAAACGGATTATTTTCAATTACAACCTGATGAATCTTACACCTCCTCATTACAATCGGATATTGCTAATAATGAAATAGTATTAAATGTGAAAGCTGGACGAGATAAGCCAGATGCTTGGAAAATAATTGTTACTACCATTTTAAGCAAATTTGATGTATTAGAAAACAATGATGAAAAATTAGGCTATTTAAGAACATCTTGGGTAGGAGTTACCTTTAAAACTAATACAGTTAGAATGCGAGTGATCATTAAACAATCTTCTGAAGATCCTTTATCTTACAAAATAAAATTTGTATCTGAATATTCAGGCAGAGCTGGCACAGCTTTTAATGCAGATGAGCAGTATCGATCTTTTGATAGAATATTAAAAAAGTATGACGGCTTTTTAGAAGAAATGTCGACAAAACTAAAAAATTAGCGATTTATTTTAATATTTTTCAAAGCAGTTGAAATAAATCAACTGCTTTTTTATTTATAACTATTTTTGATAAGCAGTCAATCCCTCGTTATATTTAAACATTATAGGTAAATAAACACTATGGCAAATATTTTAATTATAGATGATGAGAAGTCGATTCGTAAAACCCTTTCTGAAATTCTAAGCTATGAAGGTTATAAAATTGATGAAGCAGGAGATGGAGAAGAAGGGCTAAAAAAATTTACAGAAAAAAACTACGATGTTGTTTTATGCGATATTAAAATGCCTAAAATGGATGGCCTTGAGTTTTTAGAGAAATCTAAAATAATCAATTCAGATGTTCCTGTAATTATGATTAGCGGGCACGGGAATATTGATACTGCAGTAGATGCCGTTAAAAAAGGGGCTTTTGATTATATAAGTAAACCACCCGATTTAAACAGGTTGTTAATTACTTTAAGAAATGCCTTAGATAAGCAAATTTTAGTAACAGAAACTAAAGTTCTCAAACGAAAAGTGGGAAAAGCATTGGAAATGGTAGGTAATAGCGCTCCAATAAATAAAATAAAGGATACTATTGAAAAAGTGGCACCAACAGATGCTCGAATTTTGATTACAGGCGAAAATGGAGTGGGAAAGGAGATGGTAGCTAAATGGATACATGAAAAAAGTAACCGTAATAGTGGCCCCATTATTGAAGTAAATTGCGCTGCCATACCAAGTGAATTGATAGAAAGTGAATTATTTGGGCACGAAAAAGGATCTTTTACTTCAGCTATAAAACAACGGATTGGAAAATTTGAAACTGCAAACGGAGGAACTTTGTTTTTAGATGAAATTGGTGACATGAGTTTAGCAGCACAGGCCAAAGTATTAAGGGCATTGCAGGAAGGGAAAATTACAAGGGTGGGAGGTGAAAAAGATATAAATGTTGATGTAAGAGTAATTACAGCCACTAACAAAGACCTTTTAAAAGAAGTGGATGCAAAAAATTTCCGATTGGATTTATATCACCGACTTGGAGTAATTATTATTCATGTGCCTTCATTAAATGAACGTAAAGATGATATACCACTTTTAGTAGAACACTTTTTAGAATTAATTGCCGGAGATTATGGACAAACTAAAAAACAAATTGATAAAAAAGCCTTAGATGCACTGCAAGATTACAACTGGACTGGCAATATTCGTGAGCTTAGAAATGTAGTAGAAAGATTAATCATCCTATCAGGCAAAACCATTAGCCTGGAAGATGTACAAAATTATGTACTCCCAGCTAAATCGTAATAAAGCTAGATTATGAAAACGATTTATTGTATAAGTGGATTAGGGGCCGATGAAAAACTCTTTTCTAAGTTAACAATACATGGTTATGAACTAAAACCTATTCAATGGCTTGTACCTCATCAAAAAGAAGGTTTGCAGGATTATGTAAAAAGAATGAAGTTTGAAATAAAAGAGGAAAACCCCATATTAATGGGTTTGTCTTTTGGCGGAATGATTAGTATTGAAATTGCAAAACAAATCCCTGTTAAGAAAATCTTTATCATTTCCAGTATTAAAAACTCTAGGGAATTGCCTTTGTGGCTTAAAACCATTGCAAAACTTAAATTAAATTCCCTTTTTCCTTTACGCTCATTAAAAATATATTCACCAATTCAAAATTATATGCTTGGCTTAACCAATGATGAAGAAAAAAGTTTGGCAGCTAATTATAGAAAAAATGTTAATCAACCTTATTTAAACTGGGCTGTTAACCAAGCCATCCATTGGAAAAATGAGGAAGTCCCCACCGAAATTCACCATATACATGGAGTTGATGATCATATTTTCCCAATTAAAAATATAGTGCCTACGCTAAAAATTGAAAAGGCTGGTCACTTTATGATTTTGAATAAAGCTTCTCAAATAAGCCAATATATCAATTCACAATTACAGGAAGATTAATTTTTTACTGTTAAACATTTTAAAACATTATTTGTATAAACCTTTCTCAATTGGTTTATTATGGTATTTTTGGCACTATAAAATTTTAAAGTATGAGTTTAGGCTGGATTATTTTTATTATTGCCGCCATTGGTTGGCATATAGGTATGTTTGGGATGTTTAAAAAAGCAGGTATCGCAGGGTGGAAAGCTTTTATTCCATTATATAATACTTGGTGTTTGGTTGAAAAAATGGAAATAAAAAAATACTGGTTCTTTTTTCAGTTGGTTCCTATTGCTGGTCAGTTTGTAACTATTTGGATAACCATCAAATTTGTTGAACATTTTGGCCGTTTTGGAATAAGCCACCATTTGGCTACTGTTTTTGTTCCATTTATCTATTTTCCGTATTTAGGATTTTCAGAAAATGAAAGATATGCAGGAATACCTGTTGTTAAAAATTATAAAAAATCTACTGCAAGAGAATGGATTGATGCAGCAGCCTTTGCAATAGTTGCCGCCACCATCATTCGTACTTTCGTTTTTGAAGCTTATACAATTCCAACTCCTTCAATGGAGAAATCTTTGTTGGTCAACGATTTTTTATTTGTTAGCAAATCGGCTTATGGTCCAAGGGTACCTAATACACCATTGGCAATGCCATTTATGCATCATACTATTCCAGGCTTAAATACTAAATCATATGTTGAATGGATTAAAATTCCATACAAAAGGTGGTTCGCCAGTCCTATTAACAGAACGGATGCTGTAGTATTTAACTTCCCTGTTAATGACACTTTGATAAATGATGAAATGAATTTTGGAAGTCGTACTACTTATTACGAAGCAGTTCGACAGATGGGAAGAGATAAGGTTTGGGAAGATTATGGTAATATTATTATTACAAGACCCGTAGACAAGAGAGAAAATTTTATTAAACGTTGTGTAGGTATTGCAGGTGATACAATTCAAATTATAGATGGCCATTTATTTGTTAGTGGAAAACCCGAAACTTTTATACCTCAATCTCAACGCTATTATACTATCCAAGTTCCACAAGGTGGCTATTTGGATAAGGAAAGACTTGCAGAATTTGGCATTAATATAAGGGAAGAGCAGGGTGATTTTGGTGGGGGAAGAGATGGAATTTATCAGGTAAACATTACCAATGCAGAAAAAGCTAATTTAAAATTACCTCCCGGTTATATTATATCAGATTTTTTAATGGATTACCGTGGCGATTTATATCCTTATTATAATGATACTGCTGCAAAAAAATGGACTGCCGATAATTTAGGCCCTTTGTGGATTCCTGAAAAAAATAAAACAATAGCATTAACAGCTGATAACATGGTTAGATACGAAAGATGTATTAGAGTATATGAAGGCAACAAATTAGAAACTATTGCTGGTAAATATTTCATCAATGGTAAAGAAGCAACCAATTATACTTTTAAAATGAATTATTATTGGTTGATGGGAGATAACCGACATAATTCTTTGGATAGCCGTTATTGGGGATTTGTACCAGAAGATCATGTGGTAGGTAAAGCATCGCTCATTTGGTTTAGCTGGGAGGGAGGGCCTCGTTGGAAAAGATTATTCAGTTGGATTAAATAATGGGATTATTTAAAAGAATCCTTTAACTTTAAATTATGATTTAGTCCTCTCTGCGTAAGGCAGAGAGGATTTTTTATCTGACTTAAGATAATAAAAAATATAAAGTATGAACAGAGAAGAGTCTCATTTTTCCTATGATGTGTATAATTCAATTGAGGAATTGGAGCTGGCAGATGCTACATTATTAAAAGCAGCCAGAGAAGTTACAGCAAATGCCTATGCCCCTTATTCAAAATTTCATGTTGGCGCAGTAGCCAAACTGGTTAATGGCGAATTGGTATCGGGTACCAATCAGGAAAATGCCTCATTCCCAGTTACCATTTGTGCCGAAAGAGTGTTATTATCTGCGGCCGATAGTTTCTATCATAATGTAGCTATAGATACCATGGCGATAAGTTATCATAATTTAAATGCCGAAAGTAATCGCCCTATTTCACCATGTGGAATGTGTCGCCAAAGTTTAGTGGAGTATGAAGGACGCTTTAAACATCCTATCAGATTAATATTAAGTGGACAAGAGGGTAAGGTCTTTATCATACAAAAGTCAAGTATGCTTTTACCATTTTCATTTAAAAGCACCGATCTAAAATAAAGTTTGAACACCATTGGCTACTTTTCCTTCATGCTCTAGAAGCCATTTTTTTCGCCATAAATCCCCGCCATAGCCAATTAAATCTCCCTTATTTCCAATAACCCTGTGACAGGGAATAATAATACATATACTGTTATTGCCATTGGCTGTACCTACCGCTCGTATAGCTTTTACATTCCCAATACGTTTGCTTAACTCCAGATAACTGATGGTTCTTCCGTAAGAAATATTGTTTAAAGCAGTCCAAACCTGTTGTTGAAAAACAGTACCTACCTGAGATGTTTGCAAAGTAAAAGCTGTACGTGTTCCTGCAAAGTATTCATCCAATTGCTTAATACAAGTTTTTATTATAACTGTTTGAGGCTTTACAAAGCTCAAATTCGCTTCATCAATTTTTGCCCCTTTCCAGGAGTTAACAAATAAAACTTCTGAAATCGCACTGCCATTGCTTCTAATTTCTAGCACACCTAAAGGGCATTTATAATATACAATTTCAATGTTCATAACTATTTGTTTCCAAATTTACTGTGATTTGATTTGCAGGTTTAAACAAAATACAATTTCTTTGAACAAGTTACTGATGATATTAAAAATGAAGAAAGAAATTATGTTTTACGAAAAAGCTATGTCGGCGGTTGCTGATCCATACCGATTGTCGATACTGAAGGAAATCTCTAAGAAAGGAACTATCCGTTGTTGCGATGTGGTTGACTTAACTGGTTTATCTCAACCTACTTGTTCACACCATATTAAGTTATTATCTGAAAGCGCTTTGATTGATTGTCATAAAAAAGGTAGAAACAATGTTTTTACAATCAATAAACCCAATTTCAAAAAGCTGGGATTATTTTTTGAGAAATTTGGAGAATAAGTTGAAACCTAGCCAATCTTACCTCCGTTTTGTACAGGCAAGGAAGGTTGCAGTAAAACCACATCGTTATTTTCGTTGTAAACCCCCAATACCAAACATTCGCTGAAAAAATTAGCTATTTGCTTTACCGGAAAATTTATAACCGCTATCACTTGCTTACCAAGTAAGCAATCTTTTTGATAGAGTGCAACAATTTGTGCCGACGATTTTTTAATTCCCAATTCACCAAAATCTATAGTGAGTTGATAAGATGGTTTACGGGCATTTGGAAAATCATTTACATTGGTAATAGTTCCTACCCTTATATCTATCTTTTCAAAATCTTCCCATTTTATCATAAGTCAGTTATTTTAACAACTGCATCAATATTTAAAGCACCAAATATGTGGGGAAATTCCTCATTTACTGATGGGGCTAATTCATATTTTAATTCAGCTGTTAATTTTAATTCATCAATATGCAAAAGCAAAAGGTTGGTTTGACCTTTATAATATCTTTCCAAAACACCTTGAACCTGATTTTCTTTACTGGTATGTATAAAACCTTCTATGGCTAAAGAATTGGCTTCATAAAATCCTTGAAGCTTAGCTTCACGCCATTTTTCATTAGTAACGATGTGATAGATCATTCTTCTAATAAATTTGCCAGCAATATCAGTTCATTCATTTTGTAACTGTTCCTGTCGTTATCAAAACATTTACTTAGTTCTTCCAATAAATATTGAATTACACGCTTATGACTTTGTTTTCTGAAATAAGTTGGTACAGGTGGTACTGATATGCGTTTAAAATAAGCTTCCAAGTCATTCTGACTATACATTTGCCCATTCAAAGGGTCGATATAAAAATGAATCTTTTCCGAAGCATGTCCTACAGGGTTTAGTAAGTCGTATTGAGGATCAAAATAAGCCAGAATAAATTGTCTGGGGATATTAATTGCTTTTACCGGTATGTCCAGCATTTCGCAAAGTGCAATGTAAATAATTCCGTTGCTTAAAGCATTTCCTTTTTTACTTTCAAGTGTTTTATTAATCAGGTATTCATCTGGATTGCTAAATCCAAATTCAATTCCCTTTTGTTTATAATAGTTATAAAAAATACTGGTAACTACGTTGATCTGTTCAATGGGAGTTAAATAATTATTCAATTCAAGCCATACATTACGGCGTAATTTTTCCATTTCCTGATGCACAGTAGTAACAACCAAATCGGGATAATGATATTTTGCTACTAATAATGCACCTTCAATTAAATCTGCATCTCCTGCTGCCCAATTTGTGAAGTCTTCTGTTAAATCCCTAAAATGTAATCGGTGAATTAACAATTCAATCCTTTCTTGAATGTCTTCATTGCTGGTATTTTCCCAAAGGCTTTCCAGGTTAGGGATGATGTCCTTGCCAAAGGAAACAATCTTTTCACTTACTGTACTATAGACATATTCATCTGGATCATCGATAAGCTGAAGTAGGGCAGAAATTTCTTTGTTTTCTTTCACAGGTAATATTTTAAAAATTGAATGTCGGAAATAGATTGATAAAAAAGAACTTATCTTTTCCACAACTGTGCTTTTTTATTATTGTGGTTTACTACTATTTTGATGCTTTCTTTTTTGCAGTTTTCTTTTTAGCTGGTGCTTTTTTATCAAAAGCTTTGGGAGACTGTTGTAAAATTAATTTCTTTACATCTTCTAATTCTAAAAGTGATAATTCTTCAGGAGTAAATTTGGTACTGTTTTTATTCAATCCAATCTTATACTTATTTTTACCCATTTTAATGATGGGGCCCCAACGGGCATTTTCAACGGATATCTTTTCTTCTGGCCATTGTTTAATAAATCTTGTGGCCTCTTTTTCAATTTTCTTTTCAATCAATTCATCGCAATCTTTTTGCGTAAGGATGTCAAAATCATAGGCTCTTGGGATATTGATGAACATATCGTTCCATTTTATGAATGGGCCAAATCTTCCTTTACCTTTTGTAATTGGTTTCTCTTCATAAAAGCCAATTGGAGCATCTTCAATTTTTTTAGCATTGATAATTTCTATGGCTCTTTCAAAATCAACAGATGATGCTTCTTCTCCTTTTGGTATGGAGATAAACTGATCGCCAAATTTTACATAGGGTCCAAACCGTCCAATATTAACAGAAATTTCCAACCCTTCATGTTCACCAAGCGGGGCACCTAATTTAAACAACTCATGAGCCTCTTCTATGCTTATGGTTTCAATACTTTGTGTAGGTTTAAGCTTTGCATAACGAGGTTTTTCTTCATCCTCAGGCAAACCAATTTGTACCATAGGGCCATATCTGCCCATTCTGGCTAAAATAGTTTTACCCGATTCATCTTTACCTAAAATTCTTTCTCCTACAGCACGGTCTGCATTTTCCAATGTATGTTCAACTCCTTCATGAAAAGGGGTATAAAATTCTCCAACCATTTTGTTCCACTTGATTTTGCCATCCGCAATTTCATCAAACTCTTTTTCAATTTTAGCTGTAAAAGAATAGTCCATCACTTTTTCAAAATGCTGGCTTAAAAAATCGGTTACAACTAGTCCCAAATCTGTTGGAAATAATTTAGATTTTTCGGCACCCGTATTTTCTTGCTCTGTTACTTTTTTAATTTCATCGTCTTTTAATCGTAAAACTCTAAAATCTCTTTTAATACCTTCCTTATCTTTTTTCTCTACATAATTTCTTTTAATAATGGTTGAGATGGTGGGAGCGTAGGTACTGGGGCGGCCAATGCCCAACTCTTCCATTTTTTTAACCAAAGATGCCTCTGTATATCTTGCACTATGCTTACTGAATTTTTCAGTAGCCATCATTTTTTCGAAATCTAAAATTTGACCTACAGACATATTTGGAAGTAAACTTTCATTTTCACCATCCGTATCTTCATCATCAGTACTTTCCAAGTACACTTTTAAAAATCCATCAAATTTCAATACTTCTCCGCTTGCTGTTAATTCTTCTTTATTGGTACTGATATTTATTTTTACTGTTGTCTTTTCTAATTCCGCATCACTCATTTGAGAAGCAATGGTTCTTTTCCAAATCAATTCATAGAGTTTGTTCAAATCATAATCTGCAACCGACTTTTGATCCATATATGTGGGCCTAATGGCTTCATGAGCCTCCTGCGCATTTTCATTTTTATTCTTGTATTTACGAATTTGAAGGTATTGTTCGCCAAAGCTATTTCCTATCTCTTGTTTAATGGCATCCATGGCTGTTTCTCCCAAACTCACACTGTCGGTACGCATATAAGTAATCTTACCGCTTTCGTATAATTTTTGCGCAAGCAACATGGTTTTACTTACCCCATATCCAAGTTTACGACTTGCTTCCTGTTGTAACGTAGAGGTAGTAAAAGGAGCTGCCGGAGTACGTTTACCCGGTCTTACTTGAATATCATTTACAGTATATGAAGCAGTTTTGCAAGACTCTAGAAATAGCTCTGCATCCTCCGAGCTATTATATTTATTACCTTCTGCTTTAAAAGAAACGGTTCTATTGTTTACATCTGTGGCAGCTAAAAAAGCTTCTAACTTAAAGCTACTTACAGCCAAAAACTGATTAATTTCTCTTTCTTTTTCCACAATTAATTTTACCGCCACACTTTGCACTCTTCCAGCACTTAATCCACCCGACATCCCAATCTTTCTCCATAACACAGGACTAAGTTCAAAACCTACAATACGATCAACAACACGTCTTGCTTGTTGAGCATCCACCAAATTCATGTCAATGATTCTTGGATTTTCAACTGCTTTTAAAATGGCAGGTTTAGTGATTTCATGAAAAACGATTCGCTTTGTTGTTTTTGGATCTAATCCTAAAATTTCAGCTAAATGCCAACTAATGCTTTCGCCTTCTCTATCCTCATCCGAAGCTAACCAAACCTGCTCAGCTTTTTTTGCCAGGCTCTTTAATTCACTAACTACTTTTTGTTTTTCGGAAGGAACAATATATTTTGGTTGAAAATTATTATTGATATCGATGCCCATATCATTCTTCTCTAAGTCACGAATATGACCAAAACAACTCTTTACCTCAAAGTCTTTTCCTAAAATCGCTTCGATGGTTTTTGCCTTTGCTGGAGACTCTACTATTAACAAATTCTTCGCCATATCTTATTTCTAATTTCTTTTCAAAGTCTCAACAACAGTGTGTTTTCTTCTTTTGTTTGTCGGACTAAATTCAATGTAAATTTCTTTGTTTAAACACTAAAATTGATGAATTGTTTTACATCAGCTTCCAATGCAATATTACTTTAAAATGACAAAACGCAAATTTTTCTTCAATAAATCTGATAGACGGCAATACTTTACAGGAAATTTACTACAGCATTTTTTACATTAACATCATGATATATTTTCTGATGCCCCAAACCATTTGTAATAATAAATTTTACATTTGATTGAAGAAGTTCTTTCACTTTTAAAGCATCATCAAAAGGGGTAACTAAATCAGTTTCATCGTGTAACCAAAGTATTTGGGCTTTAATATTTTTAATCGCCCTACTTATTGAATACCATTCGCTCATTTTACCTGTTGCAGTAAAAATTATCTTTTCAAATTCCTTTCTAACTTCAGTATCATTAATTTTTAATATTGCAAAAGCATTGTCAATAGCCGAGCTGGTTTCTGTTGCTGGTGCAATTAAAACCATCTTTGTATCACTTGTATGCGGAATTCTTTCAATGACTAGGCTTAGGGCTAATCCACCAAAAGAATGGCATATAAATTTATTGATAGGGCCATATTTTGTTATAATAGCTTCTACAAAATCACTATACAACAATGCATTGATTTTTTCCCCCTCACTATTGCCATGTGCAGGAGCATCAAATGCTAACACTTCATATCCTTTTTGTATGAGGAGAAGAGCATATGCTTCGAATTTCGCTGCAGAAGAATTAAAACCATGAAGTATTAATACTTTTTCTTTTTTAGGGTAATTCCATCGATACCCATTGATTTTAAGATTTTGGAAAGTAAATGTTGTAATTTCAGAATTGTTTGGCTTTACAAGGGTTTTCTTGGAGAGCATTGGGGTACAAAACAAGTTAAAAGCTTGTTCTGCAGTTTTCCTTTTGGAAATAACTTTTAATAATTTGAATTTTGTTTGAATGTAGCCAATGGCTAATCTTTGTTTGAATTTCATTTTTTAATTTAATAAAATTATGCAGGTTGTTATTATTGGTTCAGGTAATGTAGCTTCTGTAATAGGGCGTTTATTAAAAAGACACAACCATAAAATTATTCAAGTTATAAGTCGCCATGTTAATCATGCAAAGATATTGGCAAATGAATTGCAATGTCCTTATACAGATTTATATAGCAATATAGATACAAGTGCAGATGTGTATTTAGTTGCCATTAATGATGAAGCATTATTTAGTTTAAAAGATAATTTTCATATTGGCAATAAACTGGTACTGCATACTGCTGGTTCAGTATCCAGGGATGTGCTAAAAGAAGTGTCGATAAATTATGGGGTTTTATATCCTTTGCAAAGTTTAAGAAAAGAAATGTTTTATGAAAAAGACATACCATTTTTAATAGATGGCAATTCTCAAGAAAACATCGGCATTATTTCAGATTTTGCAAAAACAATCTCAACAAAAGTAACGCAAGCCTCAGATGAGGAAAGGATAAAATTACATGTTGCGGCAGTGGTTGTAAGTAATTTTAGCAATCATTTATTTGCACTTGCCGAACAATTTTGCAAAAAAGAAAATATTGATTTTAAATTATTAGAGCCACTGATTTTTGAAACTGCAAATCGACTTTCTATTTATTCTCC
Source organism: uncultured Chitinophagaceae bacterium (assembly GCA_947085175.1). GTDB lineage: Bacteria > Bacteroidota > Bacteroidia > Chitinophagales > Chitinophagaceae > Ferruginibacter. The sequence goes on along the minus strand of CAMTVJ010000003.1, from coordinate 300,559 downwards.
TAATGAAGTACAAACTGGGCCTGCCATTAGAAATGACGTTTTTACATTAGATAAACATATTCAGCTTTTACGAAATCACCCAAGGCTAAAATATATGTATCTTAAATTAACAGAAAGTATTATGAAGGGTTAAAACTATTTTTATTGTATAGGAAAAACGATATCCGTTTTAACTTTATAGGGGTCTAATGGTTTTCCTTTTTCATCAACCGGATCAGATACATACATTTCATATGGTGATCCAGCTGTTTTTTTCTTATTTTCTTTTAACCAAACTTTTACTGCATCATATGCCATTGAAAGTTGATCGAATGGCCCATAATAATGAGCAATTATTGCATTGCCCGCTTTCATTTCTCTCACATAAACGCCTTTGCTTAATTTAGCTGGTCTTTTATTCACTGGAATGCCAGCTTCAAAAAAATAGGGGGCTTTTAAAGATTTATACCAGGCCATGGGTACACCAGCAGTTTTTAGCTTATTCTTTTTTATCACTTTCACCATCTGTTCTCCAAAAATATTTCCCAGCTTAACACTTATACCTTCATAAGTAGCAGAACTGTCTTTACAATAAACTACAATTCGCTTTGGAGCTAAGCTATCTACTATATTTATAATGGGGGGACGTTCGTTTTTTTCAATAGGCTCGGGCCTTACGGGTTTTTGTAAAGCTATTTCCAAACTATCTTTAATTTCAGTATCTACTGCTGTTTTTCTATTACAAGAAAATAGAACGATAGTGCCAATCATGCAGGCAAAAAGAATAGAATTCTCTAATTTTATTTTCATCAGCATATACAATTATAAAGTAAAAACGAAAATTAGGCATTCCTTTTTACTTCACAAACAGAATTAGAAAAACAACTACTTTTCTAATTAATAAAATTGATTTTCCTTAATTAGTAATTTAAATTAGGTTTGCAGCCCGAAATTTGCACAATATGTATAATATTACTTTTAAGTTTGAACAGAAAGGCCTTGAACCTATAACATTATCCGGAATTGAACCAGATCAGTCTATTTTAGAAGTGGCTTTAAAGAACGACATAGAGCTCCATCATAACTGTGGTGGGGTTTGTGCTTGCAGCACTTGCCATGTATATGTTGAAAAAGGAGAAGCCTTTATTGAGGAATTATCCGATAAAGAAGAAGATTTTATTGACAGGGCAGTTAATCCACGTATAATTTCAAGATTGGGTTGCCAATGTATATTATTAAGTGGCAGTGGTGATATTGAAGTAACATTACCAGATCAAACACAGTTTTTAGGCGAATAACCTGATTTGTTGATTTGATAAGGATACTAATTCCAAATCAATTCATCATAAAATAATCAAATCAATAAATATGACATTTGAACCTCCCATTAATTGGAACGATTACGAAGATATTGCCCTTAAACTTTATGAAAGATTTGGTGCAGAGTTTGGCGAAAGTAAAATTTATCGTATCCGATTTACCGACTTACACAAATGGGTTTTAGAAATTGAAGGCTTTGAAGGCAAAGCTGAACAAAGCAATGAAGGACATCTGGAAATGATCCAAAGCTCTTGGGTTTATGAATGGCGTGATAATCAGAAATAGGAATTATGTTCCCTGGTTTAAAGGTTTATTTGTTTATTTGTAATAGGTTTTACACTTAAACAAATAAAAAAATAAACTATAAACCCATTTACCACAAATGAACGTTCTCGAAAATTTTACTCCTATTCGATGTTTTGTATTTGATGTTGACGGTGTTTTAACCGACAGTAGTTTATTGATTCTTGCTGATGGTCAAATGGCAAGAAGGATGAATATCAAAGATGGATATGCCCTTCAATTGGCCATTAAAAAAGGATATAAGGTAATTATCATATCTGGTGGAACATCAGATGCAGTTAAAGAAAGATTGGACAAACTTGGCGTTACAGATTGTTTTTTGAAAATTGAAAATAAAAGGGAAAAACTTATTGAAATAGTCTCCAAATACAAATTGCAATGGCAAGAAATTTTATTTATGGGAGATGATATACCAGATTATAGCCCAATGAAATTAGTAGGAATGCCTTGTTGTCCGGCAGACGCAGCTACAGAAATCAAGCAAATATCAAAATATATTTCTCCCATTAATGGAGGTTTTGGCTGTGCCAGAGATGTGATAGAAAAAGTATTAAAATTGAATAACCACTGGGAGTTAGATACTGATATTGCCGCAAAGTAATAGAGATGTTTCATGAAATTAATTAATGCATTTTTTAGGTTAATACGGCTTCAAAATCTTTTAATTATTGTAATTACTCAGGTTTTGTTTTATTATGCACTCATTGCACCTTTGATTGATAAAGGAATTCATACCATACTTCATATAAATCACTTCCTTCTATTAATACTTTCCTCTGTATTCATTGCTGCAGCTGGTAATATTATTAACGATTACTTCGATTTAAATATTGATCAAATTAACAAACCTGATAGAAAAGTAATTGACAAGCATATCAAAAGAAGATGGGCTATTGTTATGCATATTGTTTTTTCCTTGGTAGGCATTATTATTGGTTTTTATATCGACTTTAGTTCTAAAACATATTGGCTGGGGTTTTCAAACCTAGTGTGTGCATTCTTATTGTTTGGATATTCTATTAGTTTAAAAAAGAAACTGTTGGCTGGTAATATCTTAATCTCGGTATTAACAGCATGGGTAATCATAGTATGCTTCTTATTTTATCAAAGTGGTTTTTATTGTGAGGGATGCAATCCTAACTATTTTGAAATAAACATCAGGCGATTTATCCGCATCAGTTTTTTATATGTAGCTTTTGCTTTTATCATTTCTTTAATAAGAGAAGTAATTAAGGATATGGAAGATATGGAAGGGGATATTAGATATGGCTGTAAAACCATGCCTATTGTTTGGGGAATACCAGCCAGTAAAATGTTTGTTGCCGTTTGGATGATGGTTTTAATTGGTAGCATCAGCATCGTTCAATTTTATGTTTTACAATTTGGATGGTGGTGGAGTACTGCTTATTGTATTCTTTTTATCATTTTACCACTTCTAATTACTTTACAAAAGTTATATCATGCAAATATTTCGGCTAATTATAAACAACTAAGTAAATGGATTAAATTTGTAATGGTAACTGGCTTATTGTCATTGTTATTCTTTAAAATCTATTCTTAAACTTATTCATGAAAATAATTTTAGCCTCTCAATCTCCTCGCCGTAAACAATTATTGGAATGGGCTGAAGTTGATTTTGAAGTTTTAGTTAAAGAAACTGATGAATTCTACCCTGATTATTTATCATTAGAAGAAATCGCCATTCATATTGCCCGCAATAAAGCATTGGCCATTAAAACTTCCAACACCATTTCCATACCTATTTTGGCTGCCGACACCATGGTTATCCTTAATAATAAGATTATTGGTAAACCTGTCGACAGAGAGGATGCCATTACCATACTTAGTTCTCTATCAGGTAATAAACACCTTGTAATTACTGGGGTTGTTATTTTAAATGGGGAAGCTGAAATAGCTTTTACAGAATCAACTGAAGTGGAATTTCATGCTATTTCTAGTGAACAAATTGAATTTTACGTTGAAAAATACAAGCCTTATGATAAAGCCGGATCCTATGCCATTCAGGAATGGATTGGCGTAATTGGTATAAAAAGCATCCATGGCGACTTCTATAATGTAATGGGATTACCTATTAGCAGGGTTGTACAGGTTTTGAAAAATTTGAAATCTTAAAAATCTTTAGTAAATTGTATTAACCTAAACGTCGTTCTATGACAGAGCGGTTATTACAATACATATGGCAGTTTCAATACTACAATGCTAAAGAGCTAACATCTAAAGAAGGCGAAGCTATTCAAATCCTTCATCCAGGAATGTATAATACAAACCAAGGCCCCGATTTTATTAATGCAAAAATCAAGATTGACAATACCATTTGGGCTGGTAGTATAGAATTACATACTAAAAGTTCGGACTGGAAAAATCACAAACACAGTAATGACATTAATTACAAAAATGTAGTGTTACATGTAGTTTGGGAACAGGATATTGAACTTGATTTACCTTTTTCTACACTATTGTTACAAGATAAGGTTTCGAAACTACTCTTACAGAAGTATGAAGAGTTGATGAACGCCTCTTCTTTTATTCCCTGCGAAAATGGGATTTCTGAAATAAAAGATTTTACCTGGCAAGCTTGGAAAGAAAGGTTACTCATTGATCGATTAGAATTAAAAACAAAACAGGTATTGGGTTTTCATAACCAAACCAATCATCACTGGGAAGAAACCCTTTGGTGGATGTTAGCTAGAAACTTTGGTGCAAAAATCAATTCAGATGCTTTTGAAAAAATAGCTCAATCCATACCTTTAAATATTTTGGCAAAACATAAAGGCCAAATTCATCAACTAGAGGCATTGCTTTTTGGCCAGACTGGATTACTGGAAACTGAATTTAATGATGCCTATCCCATACTTTTGAAAAAAGAGTATCAGTTCTTAAAAGTTAAGTACAAGCTTAAAACAATTGAGGCTCCGGTTTATTTTTTAAGAATGAGGCCTTCCAATTTTCCTACCATACGCCTGGCACAGTTGGCAATGCTAGTGCATGATAGTTTGCATTTGTTTTCTAAAATTAAAGAAACCAAATCCCTTACTGTCATCAGGTATTTACTTAATATTACAGCTAATGATTACTGGCATTATCATTATGTATTTGATGAACCAAGCGATTATAAACAAAAAAAACTTGGAACTCAAATGATTGATAATATCATCATTAACACTTTCATTCCTATTCTTTTTGCATACGGACATCATCAGGATGAAGATCAATACAAAACCAAGGCATTGAGTTGGCTGGAAGAGATTAGAGCAGAGAAGAATACAATCACTAAAGGCTTCGAATCTTTAAACCTGGACAATAAAACGTCATTCGATTCTCAAGCCTTCATTCAATTAAAGAATGAGTTTTGCGATAAAAAACGCTGTTTGGATTGCAGTATTGGAAATAAATTACTAAGTCATACTTTACAAGAGGATAAATTAATCTCAGCTCCAGAAGTACTCAATATTTAAGTTTAAATCGGGGTGAAGGCTTTTCGCCACCGGGCAAGTATCACCTGTTCTTTGTAAAATAAGCCTATCCTTTTCTTCCAATGCCAAATTCTCAGGGAATTGAATGCTAATATCAATTTTACCAATTCTTCTAGGATCACTTAGCATATGTTTGGTAACTGAAATAGAAGTATTAGATAAGTCAATATTCATATCAGTTGCTTTTAATGCCATGGTTGTAACAACACAAGTTGCTAAAGCCACACAAAGAGTGTCTGTTGGGCTAAATCTTTCCCCTTTTCCTCTGTTATCAGTGGGGGCATCGGTTTCAATAACGGTACCACTTTGTACATGCGTACACTCACATCTTAAATGTCCTTTATAAATAATGCTTGAAGTCATTTGTTAATTTTAAAAGATTTGAAGTTTAAATTGAGTTAAATGCAGCAGTTCTTACCGCAAATGTATCATCTTTAAACAGTAGATAGTATTTTTGCATAAATTTACGACAGTAAAAAATATACATGAAGCCATTATTAATTTTGATAACCTTTTTTTCTTTGTCTATTGGAGCCTTAGCTCAAAATGAAAATAAAACACCTAAGCAAACTAAAAAAGAACAAAAAAGAGACAGGATTAATGCTTTAATCAAGCAAGAGGAAGAAGGTGTGATTGCTTATAAAAAACATTTTGTGTTTGGGATTAAGTTAAATACAGATGGGTATGGCATTTTTTTTGAAAAAGGATTTGGAAAATCAATAAGGAAGGCTACTTTGTTTCAAATGGAGATTACAGAGCGTAAGCATCCTAAGGAAGAAAAACAAGGTGGTTCCTTAGTTTCCAGTGCTCCTTTAATTTATGGAAAGCTTAATTTCTTTTATCCAATAAAATTAGGTGTGCAAATGCAATACTTGTTGGGTAATAAGAGTAATAAAAATGGTGTAAGTGTTACTGGAAATGTAGGTGGAGGAATTTGTTTAGGTTTATTAAGGGCTTATGAAATGGAAATTGATGATATATCAGGCCGTAAATTTATTCGCTATAATTCGCCCGATAGTTTGCGTTTTGCCAATCCAACAGGTTTAAATCCAGCTGGCCCAGGTTTTGGAAAAGGATGGAACAACTTAAAAGTTATACCTGGATTTTACATAAAGCCTGCCATTCGTTTTGATTATGGAAGATACAACGAAGTGGTTTCGGCCATTGAAGTTGGATTAACAGCAGAATATTATACAAAGAAAATCCCACAAATGTTATACAATAAGGAGAACAGTCTTTTCTTTTCGGCCTATGTAGCAATGGCATTTGGAAAAAGAAAATAATTACAGCATTTACATTTAGAATTTCCCAGCATGATAGAGTTACCGGTAATTGACAGAATGATTGAACAAAAGCCTAAGAAACCAGATTGGTTAAGAGTAAAATTACCTATTGGTGAAGAATATCGTCATGTTCGCAAACTGGTTGATACACATAAACTGCATACCATTTGCGAAAGCGGTAATTGTCCTAATATGGGAGAATGCTGGGGTGAGGGTACTGCTACTTTTATGATTTTAGGCAATATATGCACTCGCAGTTGTGGATTTTGCAATGTAGCTACTGGCCGACCTTTAGAAGTGGATTGGGATGAACCACAAAGAGTGGCAGAAGCGATAAACCTAATGAAAGTTAAGCATGCGGTGATTACATCGGTAGATAGAGATGAGTTAAAAGATGGCGGAAGTATTATTTGGTACAATACCATTAAGGCAGTTAAAACATTAAACCCCACAACAACCCTCGAGACATTAATCCCAGACTTTAAAGGCAATAGAGAAAATATTCAAAGAGTTATTGATGCTGCACCAGAAGTTGTGAGCCATAATATAGAAACAACAGAAAGACTGACTAGACAGGTTCGTATTCAGGCTAAATACTGGCAAAGCATGGAAACCCTAAAAATTTTGAAGGAGGGTGGTATGCGTACCAAAAGTGGAATTATGTTGGGCCTTGGTGAAGAAAAGGAGGAAGTCATTCAAACCCTTAAAGATTTGTACGCAAATAAAGTAGATGTTGTAACCATTGGTCAATACTTACAACCTACTAAAAAACATTTACCAGTTGCCAGGTTTGTACATCCTGATGAATTTGCTGAGTACAGAGAAATAGGATACAATCTTGGATTGGATTATGTTGAGAGTGGCCCATTAGTACGTTCTTCTTATCATTCTGAGAAACATGTTATTCCTAGCTATGGTAAAACCAAATGGATAGAAGAAAAAGGATTGTAGTTTTATATTATGAGTTTGAATATATGTGTTTGTTTAAATTCACGTTTTATGCTTTGTTACAAATAATTTAAAAAAAAATCACAGCCGGTTTAATACTGGCTGTTTGTTTTTTAATACAGGTTGCGGTGGATGCATAAATAAAGTGGGTTTATATTTATGCTGAATATAGCATTGCCCACTGCCATTCAAATTTTTAAAACATCCAACTGTTTTGATGGCAAGCCCTTTATCGTTTATTATGTTAAAGCAAAGATGAAAGTTTAAAAGCTCGACTTAAGTATTGTTACAACTTTCTCACATTTTAGATGTTGGCACGGTTTTTTCATTAGTTGATTTATAAAAATCAAGCTATGAAAAATACCATTATCGGATTAACATCCATTCTATTTATTGTTGTTATAGTATTTATTTCCTGTAAAAAAGATCAGAACACAGGTAATTCTACTTTAAATGTGCGGTTGACCGATGCACCAACGGCCTTTGAAGAGGTTAATGTTGATATCAGGGAAGTTAGGGTTAAGTTTTCAGATGATTCAACAAGTGCTGGATGGGTTACTTTAACAACATTCCCTGGTATATACAGATTACTTGATTTACAAAATGGAGTAGATACATTATTGGCAACAGGTGTATTCCCTTTTCAAACGATTAAAGAGATCAGGTTTGTCTTAGGCCCTAACAATACTATTAAAGATGCCGGTGTGGTTTATCCATTAACAATCCCAAGCGGGTCTGAGTCTGGATTAAAACTTAAGATAAATAAGTCTTTGAACGCAACGTTAGAAACAATAATCATTGATTTTGATGCTGCATTATCAGTAATAAAAGAGGGAACCGGTGATTATAAACTGAGGCCTGTTTTAAGAATTAAATAAAATAATTTCTGTTTTTATAAAAAAGCCCTCAAACGAGGGCTTTTTTGGTTACAATTTTCTATTAACTCTTCATTTCCCATACCAAAGCACTGGCGCCAAGTTCAGCAGCATCTGCCTCCTTCAATTCACTAAAGATTAATTTTACTTTATTTTGAAAGATAGGAAGCAGGTTTTTCTCCATATGCTCTTTAGTAGGATTCAATATCAATGCCCCAGCCTTGGTTAGTCCTCCAAACAAAATGATGGCAGCTGGTGAAGAAAACATTACAAAATTGGCCAAGGCTTCTCCCAATATTTTTCCGGTGAAAGCATATACTTCTTTGGCAATTTTATCTCCTTGCTTAGCACAATTATAAACAATTCTACTATCAATATCTTCTGTCGAATAATTTCGTAACAAACTTGGTTCACTAGGTTGTTGTTCTAAAAACTCCAAAGCTGTTAAAGCTACACCAGTAGCACTTGCATAAGCTTCTAAAGAGCCTTTATATCCAGTTCCTTTATGTAATCTTCCATCGGGAACAATTGTAGTATGACCAAGCTCTCCAGCAAATCCATCATGGCCTAATATTAATTGACCATTGGCTACAATACCGCTTCCAACTCCTGTACCAAGGGTGATCATAATAAAATCTTTCATGCCCCTAGCAGCACCATACATCATTTCACCAACTGCTGCTGCATTTGCATCATTGGTCAATGCGGTAGGCACCCCAAATTTTTCATTTACTAATTTTGCAACAGGTATTATCCCTTTCCAATTTAAATTAGGTGCATACTCAATGGTGCCATTATAAAAATTACCGTTGGGAGCCCCAATACCTATACCTTTTATGGTTTTAATGCCACCAACAATATTTAACAAAGGGGTGATCGCTTGGTATAATTCATCAAGGAAACCCTCAAATTCAGCATGTACATTCGTTGCAATGGCTCCGCTATTCAATATTTCGCCACGCTGATTTACAATGCCAAATTTGGTGGTTGTTCCCCCAATATCAATTCCAATTGCATATTTCTGATTCATACTAATTTGGATAACTTAGTTCAAAATAAACTAATTAATGTCCCGCTCCATCAACTTGTGCATCATAGTCAATGCCTTGTTTTTTAAGAATACCTTTTACTGCAATAGCAAAAAATGCCAGGTACGCAAAACATACCACCGGTACCCAATAAGATTGGTGTATCCCAATGATGTCGGCCAGTTTACCTTGTATTGGTGGAATAATACCTCCACCCAAAATCATCATAATTAAGAAAGCAGAACCTTCAGTGGTATATTTTCCTAAACCAGCAATCGACAGTGAAAATATACAAGGCCACATAATAGAACAAAATAAACCCCCACTTAAAAAAGCATAAATAGAAACCATGCCGGTAGTTTGTGTACCAATAATCATAGCCAAAACCCCTAACAGTCCAAATATCATCAATGTTCTAGCCGGTTTATCCTTACTTACATAAAAAGCAACAATTTGAATCACAACACAAATCACATAATAATACAATGGTTGCATATTGTATTGAGCAACGGTATTTAATCCTATTATAACTGCAAATGCGATCAATGGAACTATGATTTGTAAAAGCAACTTTGTTTTATCAGACAGTTTAAAAGCACTTACAGCACCTGCCCAGCGGCCTATCATCAAACTTCCCCAATACATTGAAATGTATTTTGCAGCTTCCGAAGATGATAAACCTCCAAACTCTTCCTGCTTTAATAATTCACTTAAATTACTGCCAATGGCTACTTCAACACCCACATAAACAAAAATGGCAATCATACCCAATACCAATTGAGGGTATTGCATGGCACCCCATCCTTTACTATTCTTTTTTGCACTCAAGTTGGCAAATAATAAACCTATCACTACTACAGCTAAGGCACCCATCAACCACTTCATACGGTACATATTCATAGCATGGATTTCTGTATCAGTAGCATTACTAAAGTCGGTTTTATAGCTGTTAAAAACCGGTGCAAACATAATGATCAATAAGCCTGTCATTATTAATAAAGTGTACAGAGCTTTAGGAGCACTATCTACTTTTTCAATAGATACTCCGCTCGGCACTTTTTTCGAAAAATAGAATAATGCCGCTGCAGCTATAAAAAGAGCACCTACACAAGTGTATAAAACAATCACTTTGCTTAAGCTTAAGGAAGCTATCTGTTCATCAGTAACTGCTGCAGTAGTGCCAAATAAAGCAAATGCAACTACAATTGGGCCTATAGTTGTACCAAAAGAATTGATTCCGCCTCCAAGGTTTACACGGCTAGTACCTGTAGCAGGATCTCCTAATGAAATAGCAAATGGCTGTGCTGCCGTTTGTTGAAGAGAGAAGCCTAAAGCAACTATAAAAAGACCAACTAGCATACCAGTGAACGTATTAGCATTTACGGCAATGATCATGGCTGCAGCTCCTAATGCTGAAAAAAGAAGTCCATAAATGATACTTTTTTTATACCCCCATTTGCCTACTAAGTCCTTACCACCAAAAGCGCCATAAGCAAAAAGTAATAATGCGCCAATATAATAAGCCGTATAAAAGGCAAAATCAATTAACTGACTTTGAAACTGATCGAGGTTAAAATAGTGTTTACAAAAAGGAATAAATACACTGTTACCAGCGGCTATAAATCCCCAAAAAAAGAAGACGGTTACCAAGGTACCCAGTGCTCCATAATTCGTTTCTTTTAAAAATTTATTTTCTGTTGACCCAGCGTCATCGTTTTGGTTGTTTGACATGTTGCAGTTTTTTTAAAGTAACTCAAAATAGAATAAATAAAGCATTGCAAAAAATTTTCGTTTTGTATTGGTTAACAACAAAATGATTGGTAAATTCATCGAAATAAATAGTTGGATGGAAATTATACATGTAAGTGTCGAATGTTACCCTTATGCCAAAGTTGGTGGACTAGCTGATGTAGCAGGTACTTTACCTAAGTATCAGAATACATTGGGGCATATTGTAAAGATGGTGATACCTATGCACCGAACTCCATTTCTTATTGCTAATGAGTGGACGGTTGAACACAAAGGCAATTTTGGAATGGGAGATTCTCATTTTGATTATACTATCATTAAAGAAACGACCGATAAACTGGGCTTTAATTTATACTGTGTAGATATTTATGGTTTGCTCGACAGAGAAAAAGTATACGGGTACGATGATGATACCGAAAGGTTCACTGCTTTTCAAATTGCAGTTGTAGATTGGTTAAGCCATTGGGAGCATAAACCCGATGTAGTACATGTGCATGATCATCATACTGGGCTAATCCCATTTATGATGCAAAATTGTTTTGCATATCAACATTTAAAAACCATACCAACTGTGTTAACCATACACAATGCCCAATACCAGGGTTGGATGAGTTGGGATAAAGCTGTTTATATCCCATCTTGGGATACTAGGCAATGGGGTTTGCTGGATTGGGATAGTAACATTAATCCGTTAGCCTGTGCAGTAAAATGTGCCGACCGGGTAAGCACTGTTAGCCCAAGTTACATGGAAGAACTTACAGCAAAAGCTAATGGGCTTGAGACTTTATTCATCATAGAGCAAAGAAAGTGTAGTGGTATTTTAAATGGCATAGACTCCAAAGTTTGGAACCCAAAAACCGATTCCTATATTTTGAATAACTTTTCTTTGAAAGATGTAGAAGCTGGAAAAAAATTAAACAAGAAAAAACTTTGTAAGGATTTTAACTTGGATATTAATTTGCCACTCTTTGTTTACATTGGAAGACTTGTAGGAGAAAAAGCCGCAGACCTTTTGCCCCAAGCTATGGCAGATGCTTTAAGTCAGCAGGGAGTGAAAATGAATTTTCTAATATTAGGTAGTGGAGATAAAAAAATTGAACAACATTTAGATGCACTCAAAGATTTATTTATCGGTAATTACAATGTATATATTGGTTACGATGAAAAACTATCGCACCAAATGTATGCTGGTGCCGATTTTTTAATTATGCCAAGTAGGGTTGAGCCATGTGGTTTAAACCAAATGTATGCATTGCGATATGGCACTATTCCGGTTGTAAGAAATACAGGAGGTTTAAAAGATACTATTGTTGACATTGGAGAGCCAAATGGTTATGGTATCGTTTTTAATCATGCCGCAATATGGGATATCACTTATTCCATTCATCGTAGCATTGAACTTTATGGCGATTCTAAAAAAATGGCAAGTATTCAAAAACAAATTATGCAAATCGATAATAGTTGGGAGTTAAGTGCTGGAAAATACATCGATCTTTATCAACAAAGTCAAACCGTTTAAACATATGATCAGTAAATCAACAGTAGCAGTTATCTTAGGCGGAGGAGCAGGCAGTAGATTGTATCCCTTAACTTCCACACGAAGTAAACCAGCAGTACCTATTGCTGGAAAGTATAGATTGGTTGATATACCTATTTCAAATTGCATCAATTCAAATATCAACCGCATGTTTGTGGTTACCCAGTATAATTCAGCTTCTCTCAATAAGCATATCAAAAACACTTATCAATTTAGTGCATTCAGCAGCGGTTTTGTCGATATTATGGCGGCAGAACAAACTCCCGATAGTCAAGCCTGGTTCCAGGGTACCGCAGATGCAGTGAGGCAATCACTTAAGCACATTGAAAACAATGATTTTGAATATCTGTTGATATTAAGTGGGGATCAACTGTATCAAATGGATTTTAGGGAAATGCTGGATAATCATATTGCCAAGGCTGCCGACATTAGCATTGCTACCATTCCTGTTTCCGAAAGAGAAGCTACTGAATTTGGCATTCTAAAATCGGATAGCGATAATGTGATCACTTCCTTTATTGAGAAACCTGCTAAAGAGCTATTGCCACAATGGGAAAGTGAAACTGGTCCTATAATGAAAAGTGCCGGCCGCAACTATTTGGCATCAATGGGTATCTACATTTTCAATAGAAAACTATTATTAAATCTTTTACTTGAAGAAAAAAAAGATGCTACAGATTTTGGTAAAGAAATCATACCAGATGCTATTGATAAACACAAAGTATTAAGCTATCAGTACGATGGTTATTGGACGGATATTGGAAATATTTATTCCTTTTACGAAGCTAACCTGGCTTTAACACTGGAAATCCCGCCTTTTAATTTATTCGACAATACTAAAACTATTTATAGTCGTCCACGAATGTTACCTCCAATGAAAATAGGAGGTACCCTAGTGGAAAGAAGTATACTGGCTGAAGGTTCTATCATACATGCATCCAAAATTACAGATAGTGTGATTGGGATTAGAACCCGAATTGGTAAGGATACTGAAATCATCAGCACTTATATTATGGGAAGCGATTATTATGAAACCATTACAGAAATGGCCGAAGCGATGCAAAATGGGAAACCTAAATTAGGTATTGGCGAAAGATGTATTATTAAAAATGCCATAGTAGATAAAGATTGTAGAATTGGCAATGATGTTTCCATTAAAGGAGGCCCACATTTAACAGACGGTAATTTTGAACTGTATTCAGTAAAAGACAGTATTGTTGTGATTAAGAAAGGAGCGATACTGCCAGATGGTTTTACAATATAAGTTCAACTTATTATTTTAAAGGATCAACAAAATAACAAATCTGTAAAGCAAAAAAAATAACAAAGTGGTAAAGTATGAGGAAGAACATTTTATTGATACTTTAAAACCCGTTTGGAATTATTCTTTATTCAATGCCGAAGACATCAAAAACTTTAAGGCCGGAACTTTATATAATGGCTACGAAAAATTTGGATGCCATTTCTTAAAGCTATTAGATAAAGAGGGCTTTTATTTTTCTGTTTGGGCACCCAATGCAACCAAAGTTTCGGTAATTGGTGATTTTAATGGATGGAAAAATCAGTTGCATCCACTTTTTGTTCGATTAGATAAATCAGGCATCTGGGAAGGTTTTATCCCTCATATCAAAAAAGGAGAAGCTTATAAATATTTTATTAAAGGCTTTGAAGGAGCTGAAATGATAAAAGCAGATCCTTATGCCCAATACGCTCAATTAAGACCAAAAACAGCTTCTATTAGCTGGATAAATGAACATCCCTGGAAGGACAAAGCTTGGATGAAACATCGAAAAAAGAAAAATGCTTTAAATGCTCCATGGTCGGTATATGAAGTGCATTTGGGGAGTTGGATGCGGCCCGTAAAAACTGATGAAGAAAGTTTTAATACTTATGCTCAATTAAAAGAAAAACTGGTGCCCTATGTAAAGGATATGGGGTTTACTCATGTTGAGCTAATGCCCGTAATGGAATTCCCTTTTGATGGAAGTTGGGGATATCAAGGAGCAGGCTATTTTGCGGCCACTTCCCGGTTTGGTACGCCAGATGAATTTAAAGACTTGATTGATACATTTCACCAAGCTGAGATAGGAGTTATTTTGGATTGGGTGCCTTCGCATTTTCCAAACGATGCCCATGGTTTATTTATGTTTGATGGTACCCATACTTATGAGTATTCCGATATGAGCAAAGGCTATCATCAAGATTGGAGCAGTTATATTTTTAATTACGAAAGAGGAGAAGTAAGATCTTTTTTAATAAGCAGTGCCAGGTTTTGGCTAGACAAATTTCATATTGATGGTTTAAGGGTGGATGCAGTAAATTCAATACTTCGACTCGATTTTTCCAGAAAAGAAGGAGAGTGGACACCCAATAAATTTGGCGGTAATGGAAATTTAGAAGCAATAGAATTCATTAAACAATTTAATGAAACCGTTTATCGAGATTTTCCAGATGTACAAACGATTGCAGAGGAAGCCAGCGATTGGCCTGGCATTTCAAAGCCAACAACCGAAGGGGGCCTTGGTTTTGGTATGAAGTGGATGATGGGCTGGATGCATGATACCCTTGATTATTTTAAAATGGATCCATTGCACAGGCAATTTCATCAGGATAAATTTACATTTAGTATGATGTACTATTTCGATGAAAACTTTATGCTACCCTTTAGTCATGATGAAGTTGTACATGGTAAAAGCCCAATGCTGTATAAAATGCCCGGAGATGAGTGGCAGAAATTTGCCAACCTTCGGCTTTTATATACCTACATGTTCACCCATCCAGGGGCTAAACTCCTTTTTATGGGAAACGAGTTTGGACAAAGTACAGAATGGAATTATAAATCGGAGCTGGATTGGCCTTTGTTACAGTTTGATTGTCATCAATTGTTGAAAAACTGTGTTAAAGACTTAAATCATTTATATACTTCAGAAACCAGTTTACACCAATATCAATTTAATAAAAAAGGATTCAAGTGGATTGATCTGACTCACAGGGAAGAATCCGTAATAGCATATGTAAGAAAAGGGAAAGTTAAGGAGATGGATATGCTTATTATTTTAAATATGACACCTGTTGTGAGAAAAGACTGGAAACTACAAATAAAGGGTAAAGCGCAGTGGAAAGAGATTTTTAATAGCGATTTAAAGAAATATTGGGGTACTGGCGATGTTTTTAACCCTTCAATTGAGACTAAATTGGTGGATAAAAAGCGGAATATCTATGAAATAAATGTTCAACTTCCGGCGTTAGGAGGTATAATACTCCAATAACTGGAGCGTTATTTGATATCTTACCATTATGAAAAACTTATTCAGCCTTATTTTATTGTTTGTTTCATTAAGCCTATTTGCCCAAAGCACAGATAGTTCTACATATTTTTTCCAAAAAGGGATAGAAGAAAAAACTACCAGAAAGTATTTACTCTCATCCAATTACTTTGAGAAAGCCATTAAACTTGATCCAAACTTTACGAATGCATATGTTGAAAATGCTTTTGTTAATCTGGAAATGCGAAGGACTGATGCGGCTATGAAAAACTTTACAAAAGTTTTAGAATTAGAACCTACTAACCAACTAGCAATAAAAGAACTTGTTCATTTAAATTTTAATTATAGGCAGTATCAAAAAGCAATTGATTTTGCACAAAAATGTACGAGTTGTGATGATAAAGAAAGAATCATAGCCATGTCTTATTTTCAAATGGAAGATTATGCTAAAGCCGAAAAGATATTAGTAGGATTGATTGCAAAAAACCCAAAAGATGCTGAAGCCACTTATACTGCTGCAAAAAATTATTTGGAAATGGGCTTAGAGCAAAAAGCGATACCCATTTATGTAAAAGCTGTAGAATTAGATCCTACGCAAAGTAAATGGTCTTTTGAATTGGGTTTGATTTATTACAATAATAACAACCATAAAAATGCTGTCGTTTACTTTAATAAGGCTGCTGACAATGGATATTATAGAAGTAACGACTTTAACGAAAACCTTGGTTTTTCCTACATTTACAGTGGGGAGTTTGAAAAAGGCGAAACACTTTTATTAGAAATTATTGCACGCAAACCTGGAGACAAGGAAGTTTTAAGAGATATTGCCGAAGCATATTATCAACGTAAACTTTATGACAAGTCATTGGAGTTTTGCCAAAAATTAATGGAAATGGATATGCAGGATGGTAAAGCATTATACCAAGCTGGTCTATGTTTTCAAAAGAAAGGAGAAACACAACGTGGCCAACAAATGTGCGACAAAGCCATTGAACTAGACCCATCCTTAAGCAAATTGCGTTCAAAAAGTATGATGGCAGGTTTATAAAAAAGATAAAGTATTTACAAAATAAATTAGCCAGGACTTGCTCCTGGTTTTTTATTTTGCTTGAAGAAACACCTCGGCCATCATACAACGGGCACTTCCCCCACCCGCTGTTTCAATGTGGTGTAAAGAGGAGTGAAGAATGCGATTATACCTTTGCAAAGAAGCTATTTGTACTTCAGTCAATGATTCATAGGCTTGTGTAGACATAACTAATAACAATTCTCCATCGCTATTTATTACTTGTAACATATTACCGGCAAATGAATTTAATTGCTGTAATGAAATGTCAATGATTTCTTTATTTGTTCTATCTAAAGCTTGTATTAGCAATAATTTTTCAGCAGCATTGGGTATAGATTCCAAACAAACCACGACATATGAATTAGCAACACACATCATTACATTGGTATGGTAAATATCTATCCCTGCCTCATTCACAGAGTTAAAAGTAACTGCTTTATACTCTACAAGGCTACAAAATTCATTCAAAAGATTTTCATCCGTTCGGGGAGATAAACAAGCATAAGCAATTTTATTTTCTCGGTCTAAAACCATACTCCCAGTACCTTCTAAAAACATATTTTTGTATTCTGAGTTACTGATGTCAATAATTTGAGATACTTGAAATTTAGCTTTTATCGTTTCCAAAACGGTTACTTTTCTTTCCTGTCTTCTGTTAATGGCAAACATTGGATACAAAATAATGCTCCCATCTGCATGAAAAGAAATCCAATTATTAGGAAATATTGAATCTGGGGTAGAAGGATCAAGGGTATCCTCCACTATAGTAACATCAATTTTATTTTTGCGAAGCAAATCAACAAAATTATTGAATTCTTCTAAAGCCATTTGTTGTAAATCTCCTCCAAGGTCTTTTTGAAAACTATTGTTAACTGCAGTTTGTACATTAAAGCCAAATTGAATTGGCTTAATCATTAATAGTTGATGGCTGTTTTGCATATTAGTGACCTTTTCCAAAATTCATTTCACCTGCTTTAATAGCAATATTCAAATTATTTTCTTTTGGAGGTATTGGGCATTTATATCCAGTAGAATAAACACAATATGGATTATAAGCCTTATTAAAATCTACAACCAATTGGTTATGCTGTATATCAGGAATTTGATATTCAAGGTAGCGTCCAGCAGCATAACTTTCTTCTCCCGAGGTTAAATCGGTAAAAGGAACAAAAAGATAGTGCTTGTATTTTTCAAGTAACATCAAGCTTTTGGATTGGTAAACGTTTAAATGGCATTCTTTACCATCATAGGTAAAATGTAAACGTCCATAAACAAAATAATCTTTTAAAGTATTGGCCGAAGTGTTCATGAAAATTCCAACAGTGTCAATTAATTTTTCAAACCTGCATTCAATATTTAAATCCTTATTAATTGGGAAGAAGCGAAAATACTTTTTATCTGCAGCTTTCACCACTTCGTGTTGGCTGATATAATTTTTTTGATAGGCTTTTATAGACTTTACATAAACATCATTCTTTTGTGCAAAGACAATGTTAGAAACTAAAAGAAAAATGAGTAATAGGAAATTTCTATTCATATGAAAAATCAGATTTTAAATTAAAAGCTTAATTCATCATTAACACATTCACACTTCTTTGTAAAATATTAAAAGCAATCTCAGCCATTAAGTTTTCCTTATCCAGTGTAGGATTTACTTCTGTAATTTCAAAACAACATATTTTACGGTTCTGCATAAATTTACTGATTAAGTCTTCCACTTCTCTTTCTTTTAAACCATTGCTAACAGGGGTACCTGTTCCTTTAGAGATGGAAGAATCCAAACTATCCACATCAAAACTTATATAAATGTCTGTACAATCGCTTAAGTAGCGTAAAACTTTTCGGCAAACATTTTCAGCTCCAGTTCTTCTCACTTCTGAAGTCGTAATCACTTTCATACCATGTTTATCAATAAGGTTTTTTTCTTCTTTTTCAAAATCACGTAATGATATAAAAACTACATCTTCAGGTAATACTTTTGGTTCAATCTTTCCAATACTTTTTAATAGGTTCCATTGTTTGGCTGTTTTTTCATCCAGGTCATGCACCTTCATTTCAATATTATCTTCTCCAATTGATGCAGCCAAAGGCATCCCATGCATATTGCCCGATGGGGTAGTATAAGGCGTATGTAAATCGGCATGGGCATCAATCCATATTACCCCAAGTTTACTTTTGGGTTTAGCCATTTTAATACCTGCAATGGTACCTCCGGCATTACTATGGTCGCCACTAAGAACAACAGGAAAAAAATGCCCTTTAATTGAGTCATTTACAGCTTGGCTTACCCTTTCATACATTGTTAAAACACCTTGCATACGTTTTGCGTATGGTGATTGAATGGGTTCAAATAAAATTTGATTCTCTACTTGAATCTTTTCAGAAGGAAAGTGAACAAAGAAATTGCTCATAAAATCCAAGGCAGCAATTTTTATAGCATCAATGCCTAAACTGGCACCACGGGTACCAGCACCTATTTCCGAAGGGACTTCTATTATTTTAATATTTTTCATATAAGAATTACAGTTTTACCTGTTATTGGTTTTAGTTAGTTCAAATCTACAACTTTACTTTTAGCTTAAAAAAGCTTTAATGGCCTCAAAATCAATATTTAAATGAATTAAAGCTGAAATCTCAATTAAGTTGTTTTAGTATCTAAAGCCATGTTACAATAAATAATAATACACATCGTTAATATACCTGAACTGTAACTCCCAAAACCCAATTTCGTTTTTTGTAAACAAAAAGATGCCCCCAAGATATTCGGGGGCATCGACTATTTAAAAACTAATAAAGTTAAAACTGCTCCAACTTACTAAAGAAAAAATCACCCTCAATTACTGCATTTTCATTGCTATCACTACCATGTACGGCATTTTCACCTATAGAAGCTGCATAAATTTTACGAATAGTACCATCAGCTGCTTCTGCAGGGTTGGTAGTGCCTATCAATTTGCGGAAATCTTCTACGGCATTATCTTTTTCCAAAATAGCTGCAGTTATTGGGCCACTACTCATAAACTCAACTAATTCGCCATAAAAGGGTCTTTCTTTATGCACAGCATAAAATTCACCCGCTTTCTCAGCACTTAACTTGGTCATCTTCATAGCCACAATACGAAACCCAGCTGCATTAATCATTGCTAAAATCCCACCAGTATTACCCTTAACAGTAGCATCTGGCTTAATCATTGTAAAAGTTCTGTTACTCATTTTTCTCTTTTTTTGAGCCGCAAAGATAAGGAAGGATAATAGATTTGGGAATTCAACTTGTGTAAGATTGTTTTGTATACTGTTTTAACCTACTTTTGCGCCGCCTAATGCAGCATCTTAAAAACATATTTCCCCTACTAAATCAACCACAAAAAGTGGTGATAACTATGCATCAAAAGCCAGATGGCGATGCAATGGGTTCTACTATTGGCCTTTCGCTTTTTTTAAGCAAATTAGGACATCAATGTACTGTGATTTCGCCTACCAATTGGGCCACTTTTTTAAATTGGATGCCAAGTTGCGATCTTGTTTTGGATTACGAGAGTCAAACCACCAAAGCAAACAGTATCATAGAAGAAGCAGATTGGATTTTTTGCCTTGATTTTAATATTCTTAGTCGTACCAAACGGATGGAAGATAAAATTAAGGAATCAAAAGCCGAATTGATTCTAATTGACCATCATCAGGAACCTCAAACTGAAGTTTTTGCTTATGGGATTAGTGATGTAGATAAAAGTTCTACCGCAGAAATGGTCTATGATTTTATTGTTGACTCGGGTCATGCAGAATTGATTGATGCCCAAATTGGACAATGTTTGTATGCAGGCGTAATGACGGATACCGGTTCATTCCGTTTTCCATCAACAAAAGCCAGTGTGCATAGGATGGTGGCATTCTTAAAGGATAAAGGACTTGAACATAGTATGGTGCATGAAGAATTGTATGATAATTTTTTGGAGAACAGATTCAGATTCATTGGGCATGTGTTGTTGAACAGAATGGAAGTTTTTTATGAATACAATACTGCACTCATCTCAATTCCCCAAGCCGATCTTATTAAATTCAATATTAAAACTGGCGACACAGAAGGGTTGGTAAATTACCCTTTAAGTATACAGGGTATCAAATTGGCTGTAGTCATCATCGACAGGGGAGAAGAACGTAAAAGTTCTTTCCGAAGTAAGGGAGGTTTTGATGTAAATACATTTGCCCGTACTTACTTTAATGGAGGAGGTCATTTTAATGCTGCAGGTGGTTTTAATAAGGAACCCTTAACAAAAGTTATAGAAAAATTTAAAGCCGCTATAGCGGAGAATAAAGACCAATTAAGTACTTATCAATTTTAAAATAAAAAAAACAACAATGAAACAATTCTTTTATTTATCAGCCATTTGCACTTTACTATTGGCTGCTTGTACAGGCTCTTTTAAAAAGGGAGATGAAGGTTTAGAATACAAAATTATTGCTAAAGGAAGTGGTAAAACTATTGGATACGGAGAGTACATGCAAATTCATGTAAAACAAGTTTACGAAGGTACTAAAGACACCGTTTTGTTAAACAGTAGAGATTTTATGCCACGCATTCAGCTATTTGATTCTGTTAATACACCAATGGCTTATTTTAAGATTATTCGTCAGATGAAGAAAGGAGATAGCTTAATCATTCGCATCTTAACTGATACTGCTTACAAAGGTTCAGAGCAGGGAATGCCTCCTTTTATGACAAAAGGCAAATACATTTATACACATGTTAGCCTAGTAAATATTTTTGCAACACAAGCTCAGGCTGATAGCGCTAATAAAGCTGAAAGTATTGGTGCTAAACCAAGAATATTTAAAAAACAAGTTGAAGAAATTGAAAAAGATATATTGAATAAGAAAGTGCAAAATGATATTGATAATAAATTAATATTAACACATCTATCTACAAACAATATTGCTGCTTCTAAAACCAAATGGGGAACTTTTATTGCCATTCAATCAGAAGGAACAGGTCCAACAATCACTAATAATGATGTTGTAAAAGTGATGTACACTGGTAGAACTTTGGATAGCAACAATGTTTTTGATTCAAACATTGATCCAAAGTTCAATCACCCACAACCTCTAGAAGTTAATGTAGGAGAGTTGGGTTCTGTTATTTTAGGTTGGTCGGATGCCTTAATGAACATGAAGATGGGAACAAAAGCTACTATTTATATACCTTCTTCTTTAGGCTATGGCTTACAAGGTAATGGCGAAAAAATTAAACCAAATAGTAACCTGGTATTTGATATGGAAGTTATTGAAGTTACCAGTTTAGATGTTATTATGGCTCGTCAGGAAGAATTCCAGCGCCAAATGGCAGAAGCAGAAAAAAGACGTATGGACAGCATTCAAAATGCTCCAAAGAAATAATTGAAAATGAATTTAGTAAAAAGCGCCTTGATTTATTAAGGCGCTTTTTTATAGGCTTTATATAAGCTAATAGCTTCCATTGCTTCCTTTACATCATGCACTCTTAAAATGCAAGCACCATTCATCAAAGCCAATGTATTAACAACCGTAGTGCCATTTAACGCATCATCTGCAGTAATGCCAAGGGTTTTATAAATACTGCTTTTACGGGATAAACCTACTAAAATTGGCTTATTTATATTGGCCAATACCGCTAACCCTTTTAACAATTGAAAATTATGCTCAATGGTTTTTCCAAAACCAAAACCAGGGTCAATTATCACATCTTTTATGCCGGCTAGCCGGCATTCTTCTAATTTGATTTTAAAAAAGTCCAATACTTCAGTTACCACATTCTTATAAGTGGGATTTTGTTGCATCGATTCTGGAGTTCCTTGCATATGCATGCAGATATAAGGCACCTGTAAAAGAGCTACAGTATGTAACATGTCCTTATCCATGTTACCAGCAGCAATATCATTAACTATTGATGCTCCGGCCTTAATAGCTGCTGTAGCCACTTGGCTACTAAAAGTATCAATTGATAGTATAGTTTCGGGATAAGCTAAGCTTAATGTTTCTACAATCGGTAATACTCTTTCCATTTCTTCCTGCGGTAAAATTCTTATGCTACCTGGTTTGCTACTTTGTCCACCAATGTCCAAAATAGTTGCTCCATCTGCAATCATTTTACCTGCCAAAGTCACTATTTCACTTTTTGATTTGAATAAATGTCCCTCATAAAACGAATCGGGAGTTACATTAATAATACCCATTACGATGGGTTGGGATAGTTTTAAAATTTTTCCTTTACAGTTTATGTTGTTCATCAATTGATTTCAATTATTTTTGAGCTTTATCATACTAAGATACAAAGGCACAACCATAAATGAATACGAACCAACAATACGATCAGGCTGTTAACTCTGCAAAAGAAATCTTTTTACAAAAGACCAAAGATTATGGTACTTCCTGGAGAGTGTATCGTACTATTTCTGTTGCCGATCAAATTTATATTAAGGCAAAACGCATCCGCAACATTCAGGAAACCAAGGTGCAAAAGATAGCCGATGATATCATCAGTGAGTTTAAGGGTATTTTAAATTATGGCATTATTGGTCTCATTCAACTTGATATTGATAATGATGAATTGGAAGACCTCCCATTTGAAACTGTGCAAACCAAGTATACCGATAAGATTAGTATAGCTAAATCTTTGATGTTGGATAAAAACCATGACTATGGAGAAGCATGGAGGCAAATGAGCCAGGAAAGTTATGTGGATTTAATTTTAGCAAAAATCTTACGCATTAAACAAATTTTAGCCAACGAGGGTAAAACAATGATAAGCGAAGGCATTGATGCTAATTTTTTTGACATTATAAATTATGCCATTTTTGGATTGATATTAATTGAAGAAGAAATACACAGTAAATAAATTAAAAAACTTACGATGAAACTGATAATAAACT
Source organism: uncultured Chitinophagaceae bacterium (assembly GCA_947085175.1). Lineage (GTDB taxonomy): Bacteria > Bacteroidota > Bacteroidia > Chitinophagales > Chitinophagaceae > Ferruginibacter. Next base: position 276,806 of record CAMTVJ010000003.1, on the reverse strand, counting down.
TTGCAAGAATTGTAGTTGGTTGTCTATTTATTTTTTCTGGATTGGTAAAAGCCATCGATCCACTTGGGTTGGCTTATAAAATGCAAGAGTTCTTTGAAGTGTGGGCATCCATGGGTTATATGCCCAATATAATGATGTGGCTAAATGAACACGCTCTTTTGTTTTCTATCATAATCATTACTGTTGAAGTTATTTTAGGTTTTGCTTTGTTATTGGGATGCCGAATAAAATTAATGGCCTGGCTGGTTTTATTGTTAACCTTGTTCTTTACTTTTCTTACTGCATTTGTTTTGTTTAGTGGTAAAATAAGAGCCTGTGGTTGTTTTGGTGATTGCATTCCGCTTACACCCATTCAAACTTTTACAAAAGACATCGTGTTGTTGATTTTGGTTTTATTGATATTACTGAAACAACAATTTATTAAACCACTATTTTCAGTTAAATTAAGTATAAGCTTACTTTTAATTACTTTATTAGCTTCGGTTGGTTTACAATGGTATGTATTACACTACCTACCATTAAAAGATTGTCTACCTTTTAAAATTGGAAATAATATTATTGAGTTACGTAAAATGCCAAAGAATGCCATCCCAGATAAATATGAATATGTTTTTGTTTATAGCAAAGATGGAGTTACTAAAGATTTTACAGTTGCTGCATTACCCGACAGTAGTTGGGAATATGTTGATAGAAAAGAAACAGTGATTAAAGGGAAAAACAATATTCCTTTAATCAATGATTTTAATTTTAAAACGCAAGCTGGAAACGATACTACCGAAGCCATATTAAACCAATCGGGAGAATATTATTTATTATATACTAATGGTTTTAATAAAAAAGAGGATAAATGGTATGATGACTTTAAAAAGTTTTATGCAAATAGCAAAACGCCGGTTTATCTTATTACTTCTGATCCCAAAACAGCAGCTGAGCTTTTTTTAATACCTGGAGAATTTAGTATACCTATTTTTACTTGTGATGTGGTAGCCATCAAAACGGCAGCAAGAGTAAACCCTACTTTGTATTTAATGAAAGGGCCAGTAGTTAAAAATAAATGGAGTTGGAAAAAAGGAAAATATATTGTTCTGTAGAAAAAATCAATGCTACAGTTAAGTTGTAATATTTACAAAGAGAATTAGTACTTCAAAAAAAGCACATTGAATTATCTTTTAAAAAAAATAGGATATGCTGTTTTAGTGCTGCTTGGGGTGGTGGTATTGGTGTTTATCATGTTTCAGGGATTTGGTGATCCTGCAAGAATGATTGTTGGGCAAACTGGCGATAAAAAGACATTGGATAATATCCGTAAAGATCTTTATCTCGACCAACCAAAATGGAAACAGTTTACTTTATACCTCAATGATGTTTCACCTATTTGTATACATACACAAGCTGATATTGAAAAAAAAGAATTGAAAGGTTTCTTTGTTGGAGGAATTACAAAGTTCGGGATCAAGTTACCCTATCTACGTAAAAGTTATCAAACTAAAAAACCGGTAGGATTGGTTCTCATGGAAGCACTGCCTGGCACTATAATACTTGCTCTAGCTGCCATGCTTTTTGCTACCATTTTTGGAATATTGCTTGGTGTAATTGCAGCAGTAAAAAAAGGAACCTGGTTAGATACAACTGCAGTTTTTTCCAGCATTGCCGGCATATCCGCACCCTCATTTTTTATGGCTATTATCATTGCCTTTTTGTTTGGAGTAGTTTGGCATTCCTTAACTGGACTAAATTTAACTGGCAGTTGGTTTGATATGGATGAAGTAACTGGTGAAAGATACCTAAGCATGAAAAATTTAATTTTACCTGCTTTTACTTTGGGTATTCGTCCTCTTGCCATCATAACTCAATTAACTCGTAGCTCTATGCTGGATGTGTTACAGCAAGATTATATCCGAACTGCCTATGCAAAAGGTTTAAATAAGAAAACCATCATTTTTAAACATGCTTTACGTAATGCACTTAACCCTGTTATTACAGCTATCACTGGTTGGTTTGCCGAGCTTTTGGCAGGCGCATTTTTTGTGGAATATATTTTTGGATGGAAAGGCATTGGGAAAATAACTGTAGATGCTTTAGAAAAACTAGATTACCCAGTTGTAATGGGTTCAGTTTTATTAAGTTCATGCCTATTTATTTTTATAAACCTGTTCGCCGATGTTTTGTATAGGTTAGTTGATCCTCGTATTAAAGCTTAAACATGAAATTGTTATTCCTGCATTCCTCCTTCTACCCAACTCTTAAAAATAGCTATCTCATCGGCAGATAATTTTGGATTACTTAAAGGCATAAATCCTTTATCTGTTGTGTTTAATTCTATTCGGCTTACCATATCGGCTGCAAATAATTTTGCCGAAGCATAATTTTCGAAATTAGTTTTAAACCCTCTTTTAGAGGGGAAATGACAGGGTGTACATTTCGCTTCCATCAAAGGTTTTACAGTAATGGCATAACTCGTAGCTTTTACTGCAGGGGCTGTAGCCACTGATTTATCAGCAATAATTTTTTTAGAACATGCTGCTACTATGAGTATTAACAATAAGCTTAAGGGTATACATATATTTTTTACTGACATAAAAATTAATAATTGTTAAATACAATTTAAGTAGAATTTTTAAATCAACATATAAATAATGATAAAAGGTAAATAATGATAGCATTAACATATCATTTGTAAACAAAGCATCTAGTCCCATGTCCTAATAGCATCATTAACTTTAAAATTTACAATTATGAAAAAAATTATTACCCTTTTATTTGCAACTTCAATCTTTGGCTTTGCAAATGCACAGTACAACGACAATAACCATTGGGACAACAATAATCGCAATGATGGATATTACAAAAAGGAAAAACAGAAGCAGAACAATGGTAATGGCCAGTATAACAATGGTCAGCTAAACCGAGAGATTTCCCAGATCATGCACAGGTACGATTATCAAATTAGAGAAGTTAGAAATAACTTTTTTATGAACAGGCATCGTAAAGATAGAATCATAAGAGACTTGATCAACCAACGTGATAGAGAGATAAACATGCTAAGGATGCGTTACAACAATAATTCTTACAATCATCACGATAATAGACGTAATAAAAGAAACCATTGGTAAGTTGTAAATCACTATTCATGCGATTAAAGAACCTTTATTGGTTTTTTAATCGCATTTTTTATTATGCCTGTTTATAAGCTGACATAAAAAAACTCATTTTAGCTTACCTTTGCCACCTAAAATTTTATCAAAATGAAAGAAGTATATATCATATCTGCTGTACGTACAGCAATGGGAAGTTTTGGAGGATCTCTAAAAGGATTTTCAGCAACTCAATTAGGAGCCATTGCTATTAAAGGAGCTTTGGAAAAAGCTGGCATTAAGCCAGAAATGATTAATGATGTATTAATGGGGTCTGTAATCCAGGCCAATCTAGGACAAGCACCTGCCAGGCAAGCTGCTAAATTTGCTGGCTTACCCAATGAAGTTAATTGCACTACAGTTAATAAGGTTTGTGCCAGCGGAATGAAAGCCATTGCACAAGGTGCACAGAGTATTTTATTAGGCGATGCAGATATAGTTATTGCAGGAGGTATGGAAAGCATGAGTAATGTTCCTTTTTATATAGATAGTATGCGATGGGGAAATAAATATGGCAATTCAAATTTAATTGATGGGTTAGCAAAAGATGGACTTACTGATGTGTATGATGGAAAGGCCATGGGCACAGCTGCCGATATGTGTGCTGCTACTTGTAATGTAAGTAGAGAAGAACAGGATGAATTTGCTATTGAAAGTTACAAACGTAGTCAGGCTGCCACTGAAGCGGGTAAGTTTGATAATGAAATAGTTCCTGTGGAAATTCCACAACGTAAAGGAGAACCAATCCTTTTTTCTAAAGATGAAGAACCTTTTAATGTTAAGTTTGATAAAATAGCATCTTTAAAAGGAGCATTCCAAAAAGAAGGTACCGTAACTGCTGCCAATGCATCTACAATGAACGATGGGGCAGCTGCATTGGTTTTAATGAGTAAAGAAAAAGCCAATGAACTTGGACTTAAACCTATAGCAAAAATTATAGGATATGCCGATGCTGAACAAGCTCCTGAGTGGTTTACTACTAGTCCGGCACTTGCAGTACCAAAAGCAGTAGCAAAAGCCGGATTAACTATGGAAGACATTGAGTTTTGGGAGTTAAATGAAGCTTTTGCAGTTGTTGGCATTGAAAACAGCCGCAGAATGAAATTAGATCCTTCCAAGGTAAATGTAAATGGAGGTGCTGTTTCAATGGGGCATCCATTAGGCTGTAGTGGTGCCAGAATAATTGTCACTTTAGTAAATGTGTTAAAACAAAACAATGCTAAATACGGTGCTGCAGGAATTTGCAATGGAGGAGGAGGTGCAAGTGCGATGGTTATTGAAAACTGTATTTAATAAAGATTCATTCGTTAACATCTGAATTCATAAAAGAAGAATAACATAGATGGACTTTATCTTCTTTAATATCGATTTGTTCATCTGCCCTTGATAAGATAAATTTGCAACCTTATAAACCAAATAATAGAAATGCGACAAATTGCCTTTAGAGAAGCCCTTAGAGAAGCCATGCAGGAAGAAATGCGGAGAGATGAACGTGTTTTTTTAATGGGAGAAGAAGTAGCTGAATACAATGGCGCATATAAAGTAAGCCAGGGAATGCTGGATGAATTTGGTGAAAAAAGGATTATTGATACCCCTATTGCAGAGCTTGGATTTACAGCGATTGCGGTTGGAGCCGCTCAAAATGGCCTGCGCCCCATTGTTGAATATATGACCTGGAATTTTGCTGTTTTGCCTTTAGATCAAATATTAAATACCGCTTCTAAAATGTTGGCAATGAGTGGCGGACAAGTAGGTTGCCCCATCGTATTTCGTGGCCCGGGAGGAAGTGCTGGTCAGTTAGGGGCACAACATTCTACCGCTTTTGAATCCTTATATGCCAATATTCCTGGTTTAAAAGTTATTTCTGTTTCAAACCCTTACGATGCTAAAGGCTTATTAAAAGCTGCCATACGTGATGATGATCCTGTTGTTTTTATGGAAAGTGAAGTGATGTATGGTGAAAAAGGCGAAGTACCTGAAGAAGAATACATTTTACCAATAGGTAAATGTTTTATAAAAAGAGAAGGAAAGGATGTAACCATTGTTTCTTTTAATAAAATGATGAAGATTGCTTTAGGTGCTGCCGAAGAACTGGCAAAAGAAGGTATTGAGGCCGAAGTGATTGATGTGGCAACCATTCGTCCGCTTGACTGGTTTACCATTCTTGAAAGTGTAAAAAAGACAAACCGACTTGTAATAGTTGAAGAACAATGGCCATTTGCATCTGTATCTTCAGAAATAGCTTACCGAATTCAAAAAGAAGGATTTGATTATTTAGATGCTCCAATCCGCAGGATCACTTCTGCAGATGCTCCTATGCACTATGCACCTAACCTTGTTGCTGCGTATTTGCCAGATATTCCAAGAACAGTGAAATTGGTAAAAGAAGTGATGTACATGAAGAAGTAGATTCAAGAGTTTAGATGTTAGATGTTAGCTTTTAGATGCAGCTATTTTTCACATTGTAATAGCTATCAAATTCGGTCTGTTTATCTCTATTGCAATTTCCAATCTTATTTACTTGGAAAAGCAGCTCAGCAATTTATAAGCTTCCCTCATTAACTTTACTGTCTTATATTTCCGTATGGCTTACAAATCATTAGAAGATTGTTTACTTGATTTAGAAAGAAATGGACATCTCATCCGTATTAAGGAAGAAATAGACCCTTACCTCGAAATGGCAGCCATTCATTTGAGGGTTCATGAAGCTGGCGGCCCAGCTTTGTTATTTGAAAATGTAAAAGGTAGTAAGTTTAGGACAGCTTCTAATATTTTTGGAACCTTAGAAAGAAGTGAATTCATTTTTAGAAATAGTTTAACTACAGTACAACAACTCATTCAGTTAAAAGAAGATCCAATAAAAGCTATTAAAAGTCCAATTAAGAATTTCTCAGCGGGATTGGCCGCCTTAAAAGCTTTACCCTTTAAAAACCCATTTACTCAACCAGTACTTTTTCAGGAAATTCAAATCAGCGATATTCCTCAAATTCATCATTGGTTGAATGATGGGGGTGCTTTTGTTACCCTGCCACAGGTATATACCGAGGATTTGGATAAGCCTGGAATTATGAATGCCAATCTAGGCATGTATCGCATCCAACTTTCTGGAAACGACTATATCCCTAATAAAGAAGTGGGTTTACACTATCAACTGCACCGAGGCATAGGGGTGCATCAAAACAAAACCAATAAAAAAGGGTTGCCTTTAAAAGTTTCTGTATTTGTAGGAGGGCCCCCATCTCACAGCGTAGCTGCGGTAATGCCTTTGCCCGAAGGAATTAGTGAAATGACATTTGCTGGCGTTTTAGGTAATAGAAGATTTAGATATTGTTATAAAGATGGTTTTTGTATTAGTACTGATGCCGATTTTGTTATTACAGGAGAAGTCTATCCTAACGAAAATAAACCCGAAGGCCCTTTTGGCGATCACTTAGGCTATTATAGTTTAACACATAATTTTCCGGTGATGAAAGTACATAAGGTTTATGCCAGAGAAAATGCGATTTGGCCATTTACTGTAGTTGGCCGTCCGCCACAAGAAGATACCAGTTTTGGACAGCTTATTCATAAGATGACGGGTAAAGCATTGCAGCAGGAAATTCCTGGATTAAAAGAAGTTCATGCGGTAGATGCTGCTGGCGTTCATCCATTATTATTGGCAATAGGCAGCGAAAGGTATACACCCTATTCGCCTACTCAACAGCCTGCCGAAATTTTAACCATTGCTAACCATATCTTGGGTACAGGACAATTAAGCTTGGCAAAATTTTTATTTATTACGGCCGATGACAGCAATTTATTAAGCACTTCTACTATTAAGGAATATTTCAGTTACATTTTAAAGCGAATTGATTTAAGTAGGGATATCCATTTTTATACAAAAACAACAATCGACACATTAGATTATTCTGGAATTGGCTTAAACAGCGGCAGTAAAGTAGTACTTGCTGCTTATGGAGAGGAGATTAGAACATTGGCAACTACTGTTCCAAATCAATTACAAAACCTGGAAGCTTTTGAAAATGCAAGTATGGTAATGTCTGGTGTAGTGGCTTTACAAACAAATGCATTTACTACTTATGAGATGGCAGCAATTGAATTAGAAAAACTCAATAAACAATTGGCCCCTTTCAATGATTTATTGGCAAATTGCCCTCTAATTATTTTATGTGATGATGCCCGTTTTGTAGCTGATCATTTAAATAATTTTTTATGGGTGAGTTTTACCCGTTGTAACCCTTCTCACGATATGTTTGGTATAAATAGTTTTACCCTAAACAAACATTGGGGTTGTAAGGGGCCATTGGTTTTTGATGCAAGGATAAAACCTCATCATGCTCCTGCTGTGGAAAAAGATGATATAACTGAAAAGAGAATTGACAAGATTTTTGAAAAAGGAGGGAGCTTGTATCAATTATAAATAATTAATCTTGTTTTAGGGTGTAGCTTTCTTTTTAATAACTACTTGCTCATTCAATTTGTCAAATAACTTTTTGTAAAAAGAGGCAAATTCGGCATAAGTATTAGCAGGATAAAATGACCTTTTAAATTCTAATGTCATTTTTACATTAAGAACATTCGATTCCGATTGAATAAATCTTTTAAATACAATACCATTGTCAGGAGTAGTCATTGATATACTTTCTGGCAACCCTTCAAATTCATAATCTTCTGGAATAGTATAATTGCCTAAAATGGAATACTCTTGATGAACTCCAAAGTCAATATCCGAAACTCGGTTGATTGCTATAAATGGATTTTCTTCCAGGTCAGAAAAAATATTCAAAGTAAAGTATCGATATACTCCTGAGGTATTCAGCATAAAATTAAATTTCACCTTTTGCTCTAATGGCAGGGAATCATTTTCCTGATTATTAATGGTTATATCTTCTATTTTAATACTTGGGTAAGGTTTAATAAAATATTCCGAATTGAACTTCTCCTTACTTGTAATCAAAGTCTGGCATCGTTGTACCCGGGCATAATCATAACAATTAACAAATCCATTCCCCTTCATCAAACCATCTGAATCAATTTCTGCTTGTACAGCAGCCATCACTTTATATTTACTTTTTCCTGATAGAATTTCCTTCCATTTACCATTCTCTCCATCCACAATAAATCCACTGGTGTTAGCAATATCCTCAGGCACTAATTTATAATGACTTACTTTATCTGTGGCATTCAATACAAAAAAACTTTTCTCTATTTCTACAAATGCATTAACCGTATTAAATTGACTGAGAAAAGGATAAAGTGGAGATACTAATCCATGCTCACGAGTACTAAACAACATTGGCTTAGCATTTAAACCAGCATCTTTTAATAATTTTACTAAAAGCAAATTAATATCCGCAGAATTACCAGTTTTTGTTTCCCATGCTTTCGATAATCCTAAATCTGTGTAAATATCATTGGTTTCATCCCAATTAAATTTTTGGCGTATTTGGTTATACAAAAATTTCATCCTGCTTTCTAGATCCGAAATTAATTTGGCCTCTTCTACAAGTTCTTTGGCAGCATTCAAATCTTTTTTCAATTGCATTCCAAAACTTTCATTTTCATTTAACCCATTTTTAATGACGTCTTTCCATTTTAAACTTCTGTCTTCTATATGACTATCGCTATAAACAATTTGTGTTAATTGAAATTCCAACCTCTGCATATAATCTTTTGTAGCTCCCATATATGGCTCATTCTTTATGCCGGGTAAATTCCGCATGATGTAAATACTCTTTAGAGATTTAGTATTTAATACACCTTCAGATACTGAAATCATCTCGTCAATAATTTCATGTTTATCTTCAACTGTATCAACAATGGTAGGTTGAACTGAGAATCTAAATATTTGAGGAATTCGAAGTTGATATTCACTGTATCTAACTGGAATTCGACCTTGAAAATGCCAGTCGTTTAAACTAATCGTTTCTCTTTCTACTGTGTAAGCATATTCAATGATACTGCCTACTTTAACTTCAGGGAAAGCAATGATCATTTTGGAATGATAGGCATTTATTCTTTTAGAATAAATAGAACTTTTCTTAACCACTGTAATTAAAGTTTTCCCTTCTGCATCTATATTATAAGTATTGGCATTAAGTTTTAAAATTTTCTCTTCATTATTATGCGTATAATAGGGTATTTCAACATCTGCTTGTGAAATCCCTTTCTCTTTCAGAATTTTAATACGAACTCTTCTTTGAAGTACTGTTTTGAATGTAGAAATACCAGTTGTACCTCTATCATAATAAGCATTTCCCCAGTCAATCAATTTTAAAGCAGCGGCCCCTTTATCAAACTCACAATCTGTCATCATCAAATCTTCTTTATCAACTTTACCAAAAGCAGGTTGCCCTTTTTGAGCTGATAATTGAAATTGCAAAAAAAACTGAATGACCAAAATGGTGATGAGTGATTTCATACAAATTAATTTTAGCTAATATAGTATGAATAAAATTGAAATTATAATAATTAAATATGTTACATAAGGAAGCAGGAGCATCGCCTTATTATAAATTGTAATGAATTTGACAGATTGAATTTGAAATGCTATTTAAAAATTTCCCTTAAAATCGTGTTATTGAAATTCCTTTAGTAAATGAATTATTTTATCACAACTTCTTTTACCAACTTTTCTCCTAAAGCTTCATTCACCCTTTCAATAATTTTTTCTTTTTGGTAAAGCAATTCATTCTTTAAAGGAGCTACACTGGTTGTAATAAATAAAGTGCTATTGATGATTTGGATCTTATCTGTATACTTGGAGACTGTTTTCCCCATCACTTCTTCCCATACGTCTTCAATTCTTAATGCTTGTATGCCGCTTTTTAGTCGGCTTTTTTGCAAGAATTGTTGAATGGCATCTTGTAATGAAAGTTCTCCCATTTGGTAAAGATAAGGTTTGTAAAAATGAGATTCTTCGACAAGCTCAGAATGACAAAAGGATACTTAATCAACTTTAGGATGACAATTCAATAATTTGATAAGCCGTATTCAGTTTAGTAAAAGCTTCCTCCAATCTATCGCAATGAGTATCTGTAATAAAAACTTGCCCAGTATTTTGATTACATACCCAGTTTAACAATTGTTGCATTCTAATGTCATCTAATTTTTCAAAAACATCATCCAATAAAAGTAGGGGAGCAAACCCTTTATTGACTTTTAATAGTTCAAATTCAGCCAATTTTATTGCAAATAGTAAACTTTTTCTCTGTCCTTGAGAAGCTGTTGTTTTAAATATTTGTCCATTTAATAAAAACCCAATTTCATCTTTGTGAATACCAGCATTACTTCGCTGAAGAATAAAATCTTTTTCCCTGTAATTATTCAACAAATCATGAAAACTGCTATCATTCAATCGACTATCATAATCCAACGTGACAGTTTCATCATTATTGGCAATCTGTTTGTAAAACTGCTGAACTAAAGGAATTAAATCTTTGGTAAATTGTTTTCTTTTGTTATGAATAAAATTGCCCGGTGCAATTAGTTGTTCATCTATAATTTCTAAAAGTGTCCAGTCGGTTTTTCCTTGCTCTGCAAAACTTTTTAGTAAACTGTTTCTTTGTTGTAACACTTTATTATATAAAATAAGATGCTGTAAATAGTTTGCATCCATTTGACTTAATACCGTATCTAAAAATCGACGCCTTTCTTCAGGAGCTCCAATAATTAATTCAATATCATCTGGAGCTATCATTACAGCCGGAAACTTGCCAATATGCTCAGATAGCTTAGTATATAAAACGCCATTTAATGAAATCTCCTTTTTGCCAGTACCTCTAAATACACATACTATATCATCTGTTTCACTACTCTTTTCTAGTTCATTTCTCGCCATTTTGGATTCTAAACGAAACCCATCCATATTGAACTGAATATTTTGACCATCTGATTTTGAAAAATAACTTTTAGTAAAACAGCAATAATAAATAGCATCCAGTAAATTGGTTTTCCCTTTCCCGTTTAAACCACATATTCCTATCACTCTTTCTGTAAAGAGGAAAGAACTAAAGCTATAATTTTTAAACTGAGTTATTTTTATGTTTGAAACGAACGACATGGCTGCAAGTTAAGTAATGTTGCTTCTTATTTAACCGCTCAACTTTTTGTATATTTATATTCACTTTTCTTGTAAAGGCACCAAACCTTTTGCCATAATATTTCGTTTATAATTTTAATGAAAACAATTTCAATTATATTACTCTTTTTGATCGCTTGTCATACTAAAGTCTTTTCTCAAACAGTTAAACTGGATTGGGCAAAACAGATGGTTGGAAGTTCATTTGATATTTGCCAGGCTATTACTTTAGATGAGGATGGAAATATTTATGCTACTGGTTATTATTCCACAGTAGTCGATTTTGATCCAGGCCCTCGAGTATTTAATTTAACATCCGTAAATGCCGAAGATATTTTTCTTTGCAAATACGATTCTACTGGAAAATTGAATTGGGCAAAAAGCATTGGCGATTTCAGATACCAGGCGGGATATGCCATTGCTCTCGATACAGATAAAAACATTTATATCACTGGAATCTTTTTTGGCACCACCGATTTTGATCCCGGGCCTGGAGAAACAAAATTAACATCGGCAGGTAATGAGGATGTTTTCATTTGCAAATTTGATAATTCCGGAAATTTTAAATGGGCCAAAAGTTTTGGGGGGCCATCTAATGATTTTAGTAATGCCATTTTGCTTGATCGTTTTGGAAATATTTATATTAACGGTTATTTTGATGGCAGCTCCGACTTTGACCCAAGTAATGGCGTTTTTACTTTAACCTCTATTGGCTCTACAGATATTTATATCAGCAAATTCTCCAATGATGGCAGTTTACAATGGGCTAAACAAATTGGTGGCAGTTCATCAGAAGCAGCTTATTCCATTGGTTTAGATGAGCAAAACAATGTTTACAGTACTGGTTTTTTTTGGGGAACTGTTGATTTTGATCCGGGATCAGGAGTTTTTAATTTACAATCCAATGGCTTTGGAGATGGATTCATTTTAAAGTTAAGTACTAATGGTGATTTTATTAGAGCAGGCAAACTTGGTAGTACTAATGCAGTAAGATGTACCAGTCTTAAACTAGATCATACTGGAAATATGTATGTTACCGGTCATTTTGATGGAGATGCCAATTTTGATCCTAATAGCGGCTCCACAATATTAAGTGCTCCAATTGGGGAAGAAGATGTATTTGTGGCTAAGTATAATCTAGATTTTGATTTGTTATGGGCCCGTCAAATAGGAGGGCCTTCTTATCAAAAAGCATTTGCAATAGATGTAGATGAAGAAGATAATGTGTATGTAACCGGGCATTATAATGGTACTTCCGATTTTGATCCTGGGTCTGGTATTGTAAGCCTTACTGCTTTGGGAGATCCCGATATTTTTGTTTTAAAACTTACTGATGCTGGTGATTACGTTTGGGTTGCACAAGCTGCCGGTACTTTTTATGGTAGTGGTTATACCCTTAAAGTTGATCGATCAAACAATATTTTTGTGGCCGGAACTTTTGAAGGCAGCATAGATTTTGACCCCAGTGCGGAGATATTCCAATTGTCATCGGCTGGTGAAAGCGAAATATTTATTCAAAAGTTACGTCAATGTCCCAATGCTGCAATACCCATTACTTTAAATATTGTTACTTGTTCATCTTATAAATTGTACAATAAAACCTACTATTCAAGTGGAACATACATTCACCCTGTGTTAAATATTTTAGGATGTGATAGTATCCGCATTACCCTTAATCTTACCATTACAAGATTAATAACCGACTTTTTAACCAATATCTGTGAGGGACAAAGTTGGCTGGCAGGAGGAAAACTTCAAACTAAAACAGGAGTTTATTATGATACATTAACAACTTCATTGGGTTGCGATTCTGTGATTATCACAAATCTCACCGTTCATCCAGCCCCAAAACCAAGCCTTGGCCCCGACAGAAATATTTGCCAGGGGGAAACCTTTTTGCTTAGCCCTGGTAATTTTAGCTCTTATCTATGGCAGGATTTAAGTACACAGCCCAGTTTTATGGCAAATGCACCAGGCACATATCGGGTTACAGTTACAAATCAATACAACTGTACTGGTTCTGCCAGATTAATCATACGTAAAGTGATTGTCACACCTTCATATTTTTTGCCTCCTGATCAGACTTTATGTACTGGCAATGTTTTACTTATTGAAGTCCCAGGTTTTAAAAATTATAGCTGGAATTCGGGTTCAACAACTCAAAACCTTGCCATTCGAACTGCCGGTGTGTATACTTTAACAGTTACCGATTTTGATAACTGTATGGGAACTGATGTTATTCAGATTCAGGAAATTGATTGCATTCCCATTGGTATTCCCAATTCATTTACACCCAATGATGATGGGATAAATGATTTCTTTCGTCCACGGTTTAATAGGGAGATTACTGCATATCAAATGAAGATTTTTAACCGGAGAGGACAAATTTTGTTCATCAGCAACCATCAAGATAAAGGCTGGGATGGCAGGTTTAAAACCCAGAAGCAGGAAACCGGCACCTATGTTTACCTTATCCAGGGTAGAGATATTGCTGGAAAACAATTTAATTACTCAGGCAATATTATTCTTATCAGATAAGGATTCTGTTAAATTTTCTAATTGTAAGAAATAACAATACCATCAGCTATTTTCTATCTTTTTAGATATTAAATGTTTCTACACATTATGCATCAAATGCTTATTACAATTTCCCATTTCTCCCTTATCTTTGCCGCCTAAAATTAAAACCCATTGGCTACCAAATTTTCTAAAGAAACGTATTTGTACTGGTACGAATTGATGCTGCTTTTACGCCGCTTCGAGGAGAAAACCGGCCAGCTTTACGGTATGCAAAAAATTCGTGGCTTTTGTCATCTGTACATAGGACAGGAGGCAGTTGCTGCAGGTTGTATGACTGCAACTAATCCCGACGATAAATTTATTACTGCATATAGAGACCATGCTTTAGCCATTGCTAAAGGAGTTTCTGCCAAATCCTGCATGGCCGAATTGTATGGCAAGGCAACAGGTTGTAGCAAAGGAAAGGGTGGAAGTATGCACTTCTTTGGTTTAAAAGAAAATTTCTTTGGGGGACATGGAATTGTTGGCGCTCAAATTGGTACTGGCGGAGGATTGGCATTTGCCGAAAAATATCGCAATACCAATAATGTAGTGCTTTGCTATTTTGGAGATGGAGCTGCCAGACAGGGAATGTTGCATGAGACTTTTAATATGGCGATGCTTTGGGATTTGCCTGTAGTATTTATCTGCGAAAACAATCATTATGCTATGGGTACATCTGTAGCCCGTACAAGTAAAGTATTGGATATTTATAAATTGGCCGATGCATATGATATGCCAAGTGATAGTATAGATGGAATGAGTCCGGAAGATGTACACAATGGTGTTTTACGTGCAGTAAACCGTGCAAGAGAAAAAGGAGGGCCAACTTTATTGGAGATTAAAACCTATCGTTACAAAGGACATAGTATGAGTGATCCTCAAAAATACCGATCCAAAGAGGAATTGGAAGAGTATAAAGAGAGAGATCCTATTGATTACGTATTGAAAGTGCTAAAAGACCAATACAATGTTTCGGATACAGATATAGAAGCAATAAACGACAGAGTAAAAGCAGAAGTGGAAGAATCGGTACAATTTGCCGAAGATAGCCCTTGGCCATCCGACGACGAATTGTTGAAAGATGTGTATGTACAGGAAGACTATCCTTTTATAGTTGACTAATCTATTTTATTTCTAATTATTAATTAATATTCAATTTAAATGGCAGACAAAGCAACAGCAGAAATAATCGATTCTGCAGATATCGTAACAAAAGCAAAAGGTTTTTGGGCAAAGTACAGCATGAAGATCATTTTTGCAGGAACCGCTATCATCGTTTTAGGCGGAGGGTATTTGGGTTTTAAATATATGGTTCAAGTTCCCAACGAAAAGAAAGCAAGCGAAATGATATTTGCTGCTGAAAAAATGTTTGGGAAAATGGCTGCTGAATCGGCTTTTAGTGCCGAGACAGTAAATTTGGTATTAAATGGAGACAAGGTTAATAACATGCCTGGTTTATTAAAAGTAATAAGCAATTATGGTGGCACTGCTGCTGGAAATAGGGCTCAATACATAGTAGGAGCATGTTATTTGCATATTAAACAGTACGATAAAGCCATTAAGCATTTAAAGGAATTTGATGCCAATGATGCACTTCAAATAGAAGGTAAAGCTTACCTTATGTTAGGCCATGCTTATGCCGAACTTAAAAAAACCGATGAAGCATTAAACTATTATACCAAAGCAGCTAATACCGACAAAAAAGATGAAGGTATGTCGGCTGAAGCTTTTTTTATTGCAGGAAGCTATGCTGAATCAATTGGAAAAAATGAAGAAGCCATTTCATTATTTAAAAATTTGAAAGATAAATTTCCAGCAAGTGGAAGAGTTACTTCTGGCGATGCAGAAAAACATTTGGCCAGGTTAGGCGTTACCAATTAATTGGTAATTAGATTTAGAATTATAACTTACAATATGTCTACAGACAATTCAAGTTTACATAATACAACAGGCATCCAACTACCAAAGGATGCCTGTGTTGTAATTGTGCGTACTGAGTGGAATGCTACAACCGTAGATAAATTGGAAAGTGGTTGTATCCAAATTTTAGATCAACACAAAGTGCATCATAAAACCATCATTGTGCCAGGCGCTTTTGAAATTCCTTTTGCAATTAGTAATTATTGGGAAGCTCATAAATATAAAGATGATAAACCTCATGCTTTTATTGCATTGGGTATTGTATTGAGGGGAGATACTCCTCATTTTGAATATGTAAGTCAGGCAGTAACCAATGGGGTTTTGCAACTGAATCTAACTTTATGTATCCCCAGCATTTTTGGGGTACTTACTGTAGATAATCAGGAACAGATTAATGAAAGGATAGGAGGCAAGCATGGTCATAAAGGAGAAGAATCTGCCATTGCTGCTTTAAAAATGATTTCATTGCAACATTCCTTTAAATAAAAGACATGAATCTTTTTTTTACAAGTTTTTTGATATTATTTTTTTTAAGTTGTAAGCATTCTACTAATAACAATATCAACTTAAACTTGTTAAACAAAGAAGATTCGATACGGGGTATAAAAAATATTTTACCTGATGTGGTTTTAGAAAATAAAATCACCGATACTTTAAATCAATTACCATTTATTCAGGAAGCAAATAGTTATATCGACTCATTCAGTAACCATAATGAGAGAATTGCTTTTATGCTCAGCAATCCATCAAAAAACGAAACAGATATTATTGTAAATGCTGGATATAGTAATAAGGTTTTCGAAAGCTATTATCGATTTTTTATTAATTCTAAAACTATGGAAATAAAAATTTACGATGCCATTAATTATAAAGTAGTTTCTTTGGATGAGTTTATGCATAATCAAGACTAGAATATGAAAGTTCAGATTTTTATACCCTGCTTTGTTGATCAACTTTATCCTAAAACCGCATTTAACATGGTTAAAGTTTTGGAGAAAGCCTGCTGCGAAGTGATTTACAATCCTAACCAAACTTGCTGTGGCCAGCCAGCTTTTAATGCTGGTTTTTGGGACGAGTCGAGAGCAGTGTGTAACAAATTCATTAAAGATTTTGATGGAGCCGATTATATTGTAGCACCTAGTGCCAGTTGTGTTGGCTTTATTCGTAATTACTATAGTAAAATCTTCGATAATTCATCCAATCATAATCAGGTAAAAGATTTAGGTAAGCGCATTTTTGAATTCAGTGAATTTTTAACTGATATTTTAAAAATTGAAAACTTTGGAGCTGAGTTAAATGGCATCGCTACTTATCATGATAGCTGTGCAGCTTTAAGGGAATGTAAAATAAAAGAGGGGCCACGTAATTTATTAAATAAAGTAAAAGGTTTGCAAATAGTAGAAATGCAGGATGTAGAAACCTGCTGTGGCTTTGGTGGAACCTTTGCTGTAAAGTTTGATGCTATTTCTATTGGTATGGCCGACCAAAAGATAAACAATGCCCTTGCAACTGGTGCCGAGTATATCATCTCCACTGATATCAGTTGCTTAATGCAATTAGAAGGATACATTAAAGGCAAAGGGCTTAATTTAAAAACCATGCACCTAGCTGACGTACTAGCAAATGGTTGGGACTAATTCAACATTCATAACTCATAAATCAAACAATGGCTTACTGGCTGGCAAAATCGGAACCTTTTAAATATAGTTGGGATAATTTAGTTGCCGACAAACAAACCTGTTGGGATGGCATCCGTAATTATGCAGCTCGTATTAACCTTAGAGCCATGAAGAAAGGCGATGAAGTTTTGTTCTATCATAGCAATGAAGGGGTAGAGATTGTAGGGATTGCTAAAGTTGTAAAAGAAGCTTATCAGGATCCAACTACAGATAATGATGCATGGGTTGCAGTTGATTTAAAAGTTTTTAAGAAACTAAAAAAATCGGTGACTTTAGCTCAAGTTAAAGCCGATGATCGTTTACAAAATATGGATTTGGTTAGACTTGGCAGACTAAGTGTACAAACAGTAAAACCTGAAGAATGGGAGATTGTGATGGATATGGCAGGAATGAAATAGTACTTATTTGTAAATAACAGTTCCCAACTTTTTAGTGAGTTCTATTTCCATTTGTTTTAAGTGTTGATGTGTTTGTACAAACATCATCTGCTGATCTACATTGATACTTTTTTCCAGATCCCGCTGGTTTTCATCCATCAACCTTTTTATTTTCCGCAGTTTTAAGTAATTGATAGTAGAAAAAACTTCCTCAGCAAACAAATCTTCCCTGGTGGCAATATGGCCTTCAAAATGTTCTTTCCACTTAGGACTTATCTCGTAATTGAAATCCATAATACTTACTACCAATGCACTCATTTTTAAATCGTCGTGATACAGAAAGTTTTTTGCTGTAGGCTCAATGCCCTCATTATACCAAATCTGGTAGGTTTTAAACAAGTTGATGAGTTCCTTGTTATCAAACAATTCCTCCAGTTGGTTATCTTCCATTTCTTTAAAAATGTATTCAGCAACTGTTTGTTCTTCATCCCAACTTTTCAAACCAAATTCAAGCAAGCTTCTAATCATGGCTTGCTCAAACATTTCATCTCGGTTAAAAAGAGCGGTTACATCATTTTCTGTTTCGTTGATGTTATTAGTAGCATAGTTATCTACAAAAGGTTGTGTAGCTCTGTTTTGCCTCATTTCTTCCTTTCCAACTTTATCCCTAATGAATTTGTTGACCAAGGCATGTAAACCACTTTCTTCAATTTTTAAAATTTCGGAGCACTGTTTTATATAGTCCTGTTGGCGGGTAAAATCTTCTGTCTTATTTATCTTAGAAATTGTTTCAGCAATCTGGTTTACTACAATTGATTTTTTGGTACTATCAGTACCAGCATCTTGCAAAGCAATGCCCAGTTGAAATAATACAAAATCCTTTTTATTGTCTTTTACAAAATCTATAAATGCCGATGTACCTACTTTATTTACATAGCTATCCGGATCTTCCTTATCCGGTATTAAAACCAATTTCACATTCAGACTTTCTTCTAATGCCAAATCCAAACCTCTTAATGCTGCTTTAATACCAGCACTATCCCCATCATAAATAATTGTAAGATTGTTGGTATACTTTTTAATCAGCCTTAATTGATCAGGCGTTAAAGAAGTTCCACCACTGGCTACCACATTTTCAATACCTGCCTGGTGCAAACTCACCACATCTGTATAGCCTTCTACCAATAAACATTCATCGGCTTTATCAATAGCCTGACGGGCAAAATAGGAACCGTAAAGTATTTTACTTTTTACATAAATCTCATTCTCGGGGCTATTAATATATTTAGGTGCTTTATCATTGTTTTTAATGATTCGGGCGCCAAATCCCAAAATTTTTCCACTTTGATTATGAATTGGAAAAATGATACGGCCTCGGTAGTTATCATAATTTTGGCCGTCACGTACAGCCACCAATCCGGTTTTTTGTAAATACTCAATATTATACTGAGCATCTAAAGCTGCTTTTGTAAATCCATCCCTAGATTCGTCATTATAACCCAATTGAAATTTATGGATGATTTCTTCCCTAAAACCACGTTCCTTTAAATATGTTAAGGCAATATCTTGCCCTTCCTCCGATTTAAATAAGGCATCAGTAAAATAGTTTTGAGCAAAATTATTGATGATATACAAACTGTCGGAAACCAGTTGTTGCTGTTTAAATTCAGGGCTTGTTTCTGATTCTTCAATTTCTACATTATACTTGGCAGCCAACCACTTTAAGGACTCAACATAACTGTATTTTTCAGCTTCCATTAAAAAGCTGATGCTATTACCACTTCTGCCACAACCAAAACATTTGTAAATCTCCTTAGCTGGAGAAACTGTAAAAGAGGGCGTTTTTTCGTTGTGAAAAGGACAAAGACCCAAGTAATTAGTCCCTCTTTTCTTTAATTTAATAAAAGAACCGACTATTTCCACAATATCAATGCGGCTAAGAATTTGTTGTATACTGTTTTGAGAAATCAATTTGTGTAAAATGAAGCCGTAATTTACACTCTTTCTTTAACTATAAAACAAGATTACCCTTATAAAATAAAAGCCATATTAAATTGCGGCATCATTTTTGAAAAACTTGTATAAATTTTTATCAGCAAAACAATTATTAATATCTTTAACCCCTAAATATTTATAAATGAAAAAAGTTTTATTATTTGTTTTATTATTATCAGTAGGATCATTTGCAAAGAGTCAGAAACTGGATGACATTAGAACGTTCATTATTTTAACCCAGTATGATAAAGCAAAAACCGCTATTGATAATTTTTTAAGTGATGCAAAAAACACTTCCATTGCCGAAGCCTGGTATTTTAAAGCCTTTATCTATAATGCCCTTACCAGAAACACCACCAAGCCAATTTCTGAATTAAATGCCTTGAACGATCAATCTTTTCTGGCATTAAAAAAGCATAAGGAAGCAGACCCAAAAGAGGCACTTACTAATAAAGAAGAGAACGCCACTTTATTTAATGTTTACAATACGTATTATGATTTTGGTTTAAAAAATTATGCTGAAAAGAAATTCGAAGAATCATACAATAATTTCGTTAGTACATTGGCTGTACATGATTACATCTATGAAAATAATTACACTGGTTTTGGTGGATTAAGATTTTCGGCACACGATACTGATATTGTTTGGAATCTTGCCGTTTTAGGTAATGAATTGAAAAAGAAAGATGAAGTGTTTACTTATTACAAAAAAATTGCAGACGCTGATTTACCCGATGAAAAATATGCAGAAGCTTATGAAACCTTAGTGAAATTTTACCAAAGAGAAGATAATGCAGCGTTGTTTAACAAATACCTTGGAAGTGCTAAAAAGCATTACCCTACTGATCCTTACTGGGAGTCTTTGGGGATTACTTTTGCTATAAAAGGATTGGAAAATGAAGCATTATTCACTATGTATGATGAATTGATGAAAGAGTATCCAAACAGTTATATAGTATACTTTAATTATGGTTACGAGCTGTCAAATTTCATTTACTCGGAAGATGCAAAAGGAAAAGATGTATCAGGTTATAAGAAAAGAATTCCTGAACTATTTAATAAGGCCATCAGTATCAATTCAACTACTGAAGCCAATATGTTAATGGCTAATTACTATTACAATTTGTCGTTTGATGCTTTGGATGTAGCCCAAAGAATTAAAGGCACTACTCCTCCAGAAATTAAAAGAAAAAAGGAAATGACAGATGAAAGCCTTAATAATGTAAAGCTTTGTATTCCATATGGCGAAGCTGCTGTAGGCTTATTTAATAATTTGAAAACTTATAAAACCTCAGATAAAATTAACTTTAAGCAAGGCCTGGATATTTTGATATACGCTTACAAAAAAACAGGAGACGCTGCTAAGGTTGCAGAATACGAAAAGAAAAAAGGAACCATTGATGGTTTGTAATTAATAAATTGATTAAAAAAAGCTCCAGCATATTGCAGGAGCTTTTTTTATGTTTAATTTTAGTTTACTTATTGGCTATGCATTCTAAATTGCATTCCACCTCCTTGTCCAGACTGCATTTCTTTCATTGATTTTACTTCAATATCTTTTGGAATAACAAACTCCTTATCGTCAATCGCTTTATCTAATACTAATTTTGTAATTAAAACGGTCATTACTCTACCTCTACCCATTTTACGCTCATACTGCATTGGAAATCCATTTAAGTTATCCATGGCATTTAAACCATTTGTAGTGGAAGTAGCCGCACCAAAACCTCCAAAACCAGCACTACCTCCACCAGGCTGAGTTAAACCTTCCAGTTTCACTTCGGGGTTATACCAAACCAGGGTACTGTCTTTTTTACCATTACCTCTTGTTGAAATAATAAAAGCCTTTTTACAATTTACTCCTGATATTTTTTTAGTCTCGTCAACATATTCAATGTTTGTTTCTTTAATATTATTCCCTTCCAAATTGCTCATCACATTTTCACTTCTACTTTTCATCATACTATCTATTCTCTTACGCATTTCTTCCTGATCAGCATCTGTGGTATAAAAACCAGTCTTTTTACCCATCATTTCCATAATGGTGGTGGTTAATTTCTTGCTATTGTCTCTGTAAATGGTTGAAACACTCATTTCCGACTCTGACAAGGTTTTCATTTGGTCATTTTTAAGCCAGGTAGTTGTTTTAGTTTCACTATCACCACCAAAACGCATTACTCTCATTTGCTCTCCACCTGGTCCACCACTTGATTGAACTATTGCTTCGTCGCCTTCAGGCGATACAATAGTTGTTTTTGTTGTTACAATAGCCTGAGTAATAAGTTTGGGCTGAGCATAAGCTGCTACAGAAGCAGTTGCAAATAAAAGGGTAATAATTTTTTTCATATTTGTTAGTTAAGAATCAAAAATACGAATAGGTTCGTAATAATAAAATCAAAGTTTTCTTTTGGGAAGTTTTTAACAACCAAAGCTCCCTGTAAGCTTGGATTTAAGAGATTTTTAAAACTGTGAATAACTATGGGTATTTGCTGTAAAAAATCAAAATTTATTACAGGCTCATTCCATTATATTTGCCGTCTTACTATTAAATATAGAAACCTGTGCGTTTAAAGAGTTTAGAAATTAAAGGATTTAAGAGTTTTGCCGATAAAACTGTTCTCAATTTTGATGAAGGTATCACTGGAGTAATTGGCCCCAATGGCTGTGGTAAAAGTAATATTGTAGATAGCATTCGCTGGGTAATTGGCGAACATAAAATCAGCAATTTACGTAGTGAAAACCTTGAAAGTCTTGTTTTTAACGGAAGTAAAACCCGTAGCGCCAGTGGTATGGCCGAGGTAAGCCTAACGTTTGAAAATACAAAAAACCTACTTCCAACCGAGTTTAATACTGTAACAGTAAGTAGAAAATATTACAAAAGCGGCGAAAGTGAATACCGCCTCAATGATGTGGCCTGCCGTTTAAAGGATATCCATAATCTTTTCATGGATACTGGTATCAGCAACGACAGCTATGCCATTATTGAATTAGGTATGGTGGATGATATTATTAAGGACAAAGAGTTTAGTCGACGTAAAATGTTGGAACAAGCTGCAGGTATTTCCATTTATAAAACCCGTAAAAAAGAAGCCAAACTAAAATTAGACGCTGCCGAGCAAGATTTAGCCAGGGTAGAAGACCTTTTATTTGAAATCAATAATCAACTTAAGAGCTTAGAGAGCCAGGCCAAAAAAGCAGAGAAATACTTCGAAATCAAGAAAGAATACAAAGAAGTAAGTATTGAGCTAGCCAAAGCAGCTTTAGAAGGTTTTAATGTTACTTACCACGATTTAAACGAAAAACAAAAAGCCGAAGTTGACAAACGTATTGAGCTTGAAACTGCTATTGCAAAGGAAGAAGCTTTATTAGAGCAGGAAAAACTGGATATGGTGGCAAAAGAGAAAGCTTTGCAACTAATGCAACATGCTTTTAACGAAATGCTTGATGGGGTACGCAATAAAGAGAATGAAAAAAGCCTAAGTAGCCAGCGATTGCAATATTTAAAAGAAAGAGAAGCTGGTTTAAATGAGTTTTTATTAAAAGCTGGCGGCCAATTAAAAGGACTGGATGAAAGCATAAATTTTACCAGCAAACAAATAACTGAAGATGAAGTTCAATTGGTAGATTTTGAATCGAAATTGAGCACCCTAAAAACAGCTGTAGAAGATAAACGTAAGATTTTTGACGATAAGCGTACCCATATAGATGAGTTACGTAAAGAAAATCAAGAATTACAACGTACCCAGTTTGAGGCGGAGAAAAAAGTAGCAATAGCCGACACTTCAATCCAAAATCTGCAAAGAACCATCAACCAAATTCAGGAAGAAAAAACACAAAGGCAAAATCAGCTTCAGCAATTAGAGCCAGAGCGGAAGCAAAAAGCCGAAGAACTAGAGAATAAAAAAACGGATCTTATCCAATTACAAGATCAGCATGAGTTTACCAAAGAACAAATTTTACAAACGCAAAATAAAATGGAAGGCTTGCGTAATGAACTGGCAAATGAAAGCCGTTTATTAGACAGCAAGAAAAATGAACACGACTTATTAAAGAGTTTGATTGATTCGATGGAAGGTTATCCGGAGAGTGTTAAATTTTTACACAATAACCCAAATTGGAATCATACGGCTCCGCTATTAAGTGATATCATTTATGTAAAGGAAGAGTACCGTGCAGCTGTTGAAAATGTATTAGAGCCATATTTAAACTATTATGTAGTTAATAATTTGGAAGAAGGTTTGCAAGCCATTCATTTGTTAGATGATAACAAAAAAGGGAAAGCTAACTTCTTTTTACAAGACAAGTTTACAGGGTTTGAATCAACACATCAACCAGCAGGCACTATCCCAGCCTTAGATGTTGTTGAGTTTGATAGCAAATTCAGCAATCTTGCTAAACACTTACTGGGTAATGTTTTTATTGCCGAAAATGAAGACGCATTGCAAAATAGCAATGGGGCAGTTGTGCTTGAAAAAACTGGAAAGTATGTAAAGGGTAAATATTCTCTTACTGGTGGTAGCGTAGGTTTATTTGAAGGTAAGAAAATAGGTAGAGCAAAAAATTTAGAGAAACTGATTGAAGAAATTAACATTCAGGAAGTTTTAGTTACCAGACTAAAAGCAACCATACAAGCCCAGCATAACGAAGTGATTGCTTTTAATGAGCAGTTAAAAGAAAATGCTATTAAACAAACACAGCAGGATATTAATAATTTAACCAACCTTGTTTTTTCTTTACAGAATAAAATTGAAAATATTCAACATGTAGAAGAAACCAGCAGTGCAAGAATTAAAGAATTGCAACAACAGCTGGAAGCTAATCATACCGAAATTGAAAGTACCAGAACTACGCTTGAACAATTCAATACCAAACTAAAAGAGATTTTAGAAAAGATGAATTTGGTAGAGCAAGACTACAGTTCTGCAGAACAAGCATACAATTTGGCTACTACAACTTTTAACGACAGTAACCTTCAGTTTACTAAACAACAAAGCAAAGTCGTTTCTTTAAAGCAAGAGTTTGAATTTAAAAGTAACCAACTAAACGACCTTACGGTTCAAATTGAAAACAGCAATGTTCAATTAAAAGAAGCAGCTGATAGCATTGCCTTAACTGCTGAGGAACTAAAAGCATTGGAAGTGATGGTGATATCCTTGTTGCATAACAAGGAAGCCGAAGAAAAGAAACTCAATGAAAGCGATCAGGCTTATTATAACCTCCGTAATATTTTAACTGAAAAGGAAACAGAATTACGCAGCAAACAAAAATCAAAAGAAGGTATTGATACCTTACTTAACGAAATAAAAGACAGACTTACCGATTTAAAATTGCAGTTGGCTGGCATGAAAGAGCGATTGAATGTGGAGTTTAAAGTTGACCTGGACATCATAATTGACGAACCAAGAACAACTGATACGCCACTGGAAGAACTGAGAGAAAAGAATGAAAGACAGCGTAAGCGATTAGAAAATATTGGTGAAATAAATCCAACAGCTATTGAAGCTTATACCGAGATGAAAAAGCGTTACGACTTCATTCTTGAACAAAAGAATGATCTTGTAAATGCGAGGGAGAGTTTGATGCAAACTATCCAAGAGGTTGAAGCTACTGCCAACCAACGCTTTCTGGAAACTTTTAATAAGGTTAGAGAAAATTTCCAAAAAGTATTTCAAGCTTTGTTTACCGAGGATGATACAGCCGATATGATTATGGTTGACCCTGATAACCTAGCTGATACCGCCATTGACATTATTGCCAAGCCAAAAGGTAAACGTCCTTCTTCTATTGGTCAGTTAAGTGGTGGAGAGAAAACTTTAACCGCCACTGCTCTATTGTTCGCTATCTATTTAATTAAGCCAGCGCCATTCTGTATTTTGGATGAGGTGGATGCACCGCTTGACGATGCCAACGTAGGAAAGTTTACTCAGATGATTAAAAAATTCAGTGAGAACAGTCAATTCATTATTGTTACCCATAACAAAATGACGATGAGTGCCGTTGATGTTATTTATGGTGTTACCATGCAGGAAGCGGGTGTAAGTAAATTAGTACCTGTGGATTTCAGAAGTTTGAATTAATTGAGAATTTAATAGTTAAATGGATAATGTTTAAACTTAAACATTATCCATTTTTCATTTATCCATTAATAACTTTCCAATTCTTCCACCGCTTCCCGAAAAATAAACGGCTTTACCTTTTTTGGCTTTACGTACAGTATGAAAACTTTCCTTACTGATCCAACTCCAGTTTTTGCCATCATCAGTGGTAAAATCAACCCCGGTTAAACCACAGCTTATCCAGTTTTTCTTTTCCAGATATTCCACACAACTACGATATCCATTTGGTCCTTTCTCTGGCGTAGTAAAGGTTAATCCGCCATCTGTAGTAATTACACAGTTTTTAGTTGATGAATCTTTAGCGTTAAAATCGCCACCAACAATAATCATTGTCTTTTTGTTTTTAACAGCAATGGAATTGGCGCCAGTCGTTTCTTTTCCTTGCAAGATGGGCATCTCTATTTTTTGATTTCTCAGAAATAACCGGCTTTGTATTCCACCGCTTACAAAAACAGCTTCTTGTTTGCTTAGCTTTCTAACATTAGTGCCACTTGCTGCAAAAAAGGCTTCACCCTCTACAGCAATTGGATTATTTGCTTCTGGAATTCCCCGCCAAGTATTGCCTCCATCAAAAGTTCTAGCAATGAATATTTGCCCATTAATGGGATCGCCAATTACAATGCCCGATTGTTCATTCCAAAATTCCATGGCATCTAAAAACATTCCTTTGCTAGTATCTTTAAAAACAACGTTCCAGTTTTCGCCACCATCAGTGGTTTTTAAAATGTATGCCGGTGCATCAATTCCCATGATGATGGCAGTGTATTTATCGAAAGCCTCAATATCCCTGAAATCTGTTTTCTCAAAACCTTTAACAGTCATCCAGGTCCAGGTATCTCCCCCATCAATTGTTAAACCAACAGTTCCGCCACTGCCACTAACCCAAGCAATGTTATCATTAACAACACTTAACCCTCTCAAAGATGATTTACTGGTTGAATGGAGCAGTTTTATTGTTTGAGCTTCGGTTAGGTAGGGGCCAATACAGATAACAAAAACAATAAGCAATTTTAATAAATTCCTTTTCATAAAACTATTTTAAAAAATATGATGGTTATTTCCTGTAATATCATCAAACCCTTCCTGATGTCTTTTGGATATGGCTTGTTTACGACGAATGAGTTTTAAAGATAACCGTACAGCAACAATAAATGAAATAATAGCTCCAGCCACATGTAACCAGGTATTCCCTAAAAACAAAAAGAAATCGAACATGCCGTGAAAAAATACCGACCAAAAAATGGCTAGCAGTAAATATTTTTTCCGGTTTGCTTTGTCAAATTTGGCCAAACCAACATAATACCCCATCAAAACGGCAAAGCAGGCGTGGGCTGGTACCGATAAAAACATACGAACAATACCTGTAGCAAATCCATAATGGGCAACATATCCAATATTTTCAAGTGTGGCAAATCCCATTCCCACCATTACTGCATAAACAATACCATCAAATGGATCATCAAATGATTTGTGACGGAAAGGCACTAATCTTAAAGCTAAATATTTACTTCCTTCTTCACTTAGTCCAACAATCAAGAATGCAGAAATAGCTGTAGCAATCATTCCATTACCAAATAAAACAATTACTGGTTTCTCAAATGCCAGTTCAATAATAATTGCGGGAAGTGTACTTAATGCCCCTAAAAGGAAACAACCCAGTAGTAAACCAAATGGTTCTTTGTTGTATTTATCCTTAAAATAAATAAAAATACAGATGGCAAAACCAGGTGCAATGGCAAGTGCTAATAATCCCATAAGCAAAAGCAGTTTTTTTGTTAGCTTTGGCCAAGTTAATTTTTTTTAACGATTAGACAAATTAATAGAAAGCACAAATGAGTAATAACTATTTACCCTTAGATAAAAACCCTACCGATTTTCAACAGATAAGCAATTTACTTTCCCATAATCAATTTGTGTCAATTACTTTCGATGCTTACCATCGTATTAGCAAGTGTAGAGAATACCTGGATGCAAAAATGGAAAACTCCGATGCCTTATTTTATGGTATCAATACCGGCTTTGGCTTTTTACAAAATGTACAAATAGACAAAACTCAATTGCATGAACTGCAGGATAACCTCATTAAATCTCATGCTTGTGGGATGGGAGAGGAAGTGCCAGCCGACATTGTGAAGTTGATGATTGCTTTTAAAATAAAATCGCTGAGTTATGGGCACTCGGGTGTACAAACAGTTACTGTTGAAAGGTTGATGGATATGTTCAACAATGACATGTTACCAGTTATTTATACCCAGGGCTCATTAGGAGCTTCCGGCGATCTAGCACCGCTTAGTCATTTAAGTTTACCCTTATTGGGTTTGGGTGAAGTGTATTTTGAAGGTAAAAAAATGCCATCTGCCGAAGCCCTTAATAAATTGGGCTGGAAGCCAATAGCTTTAAAAAGTAAGGAAGGTTTGGCTTTGATAAATGGCACTCAATTTATGAGTGCTTATGGATTGCATAATTTGATTCAATGCGAAAGGTTATTAAAGTGGGCAGATATCATTGCAGCCATTAGTTTTGATGCATTTGATTGTACTCTGGAGCCATTGAATGAAAAAATTCATGCGATAAGGCCACATCATGGTCAGGTTACAACTGCTGCAAGCCTACTAAATTATTTAAAGGGGAGTAAGATTGCGGAAAAGAAAAAATCGCAGGTGCAGGATCCATATTCCTTCCGCTGTATTCCTCAGGTACATGGCGCAACAAAAGATACCGTTGCTTACATACAAAGTGTTTTTATAAAAGAAATAAATTCGGTAACTGATAACCCCAATATTTTTCCGGATGATGATTTGATAGTGAGCGGTGGAAATTTCCATGGCCAGCCATTGGCATTAACCCTCGATTTTTTGGCAATTGCTATGGCTGAGATTGGAAGTATATCTGAGAGACGCACTTATCAACTAATAGGAGGACAAAGAGGATTACCGGCTTTTCTGGTTTCCAATCCTGGTTTAAATTCTGGGCTTATGATACCACAGTATACTGCTGCAGGCATAGTGAGTGAAAATAAACAGCTTTGTACACCTTCTTCTGTAGATACCATCCCAAGCAGCAATAACCAGGAAGATCATGTAAGTATGGGTGCCAATGCAGCAACAAAATGTAAAAGGGTAATTGATAATGTAGAAAAAGTACTGGCTATTGAACTGTTAACTGCTGTACAAGCATTGGAATTCCGCAAACCACTACAAACTTCTCCTGAACTTGAAACAATTGTTGCAGCTTTCCGTAAAGTAGTAAGCTTTAATGAATCTGATAGAATTTTACATGTTGATATGATGAATGCAGTCAATTTCTTAAAAACCTATAGTTGATTTGGAGATTTGATGATTAGTGAATGTTTTCAAATTATCAAATCAAAAAGTTTTATGTATAGTTACCACCGACTCAAGGGCTAGTTTAAACATAGTATCTAAGGATGTTTGACGCTGATCTGCAGACATATTTTCGCCAGTAGGGATTACATCAGATATTGTTAAGATTGTTGCAGCCATCTTTCCTAATTGCTTGGCATTTGCAAATAAAGCAAAGGCTTCCATCTCCACACAAACACAATCATTATCAGCTGCCAATGGAGGAGTCCCTTTTTTGCTACGGTAAAACACATCGCTGGAGTGAATATTGGTTTTTGTTAGTGGTATATTCAAAACTTCTGCAGTTTGATTAATTAAATCATATGCCACCCCCTGGTTTGAAATACAATTCTCTTCCATTCCAAAAGCTTCACTTGCATAAGTCGATTCACTATAAGCATTCACAGCATTAATAACTTCATAAACTTTGGTGGTTTCGGAATAAGAACCTGCGGTTCCAATACGGATAATACATTCTACATCGTAAGATGAGTATAGTTCATAAGAATAAATCCCAATAGATGGAATACCCATTCCACTGGCACCAATAGTAACAGGAGTACCTTTATAAGTTCCGGTAAAATAGAATGCATTCCTTGTGCTGTTCACCAGTTTAACATCCTCAAGCATATTATCTGCTATATGTTTAGCTCTTAATGGATCGCCAGCTAACAATACGATTTTAGCTATTTCCCCTTTCTCTGCGCTGATATGTGCCGTCATAATAAAAATTCTTTAGCCGGCGAAGATATTTAATAATGCTTAATAAACAGCTATTACATTAAAAAGGATACTGATGTTAAGATTGATGTTTTGCTAATTGGGGAGGATGATTGTTTTTAATTAATTTTACAAACTAATAATTTAGAAGAGAAGTAAATAAGTTAAACGGTTAAACTGAAAAACCATTTATAAAACTTTGGGCTACTTTACAAACCTGAATAGAATAAAATAACAATTATGTCAACAACTACTATAAAAAAATACGATCCTGTAAAATACAAAACACCTACAGGAACACAATTAAATTGTAAGGGTTGGGTACAGGAAGCCGCATTGCGAATGCTGTTAAATAATTTGGATCCAGAAGTGGCTGAACGCCCCGAAGATTTAATTGTTTATGGAGGCAGGGGCAAAGCAGCCCGAAATTTTGAAGCCCTCGATAATATCATTAAAGGATTAAAGATTTTGGAAAATGACGAAACCCTTTTAATTCAAAGTGGTAAACCTGTAGGTATTCTTAAAACACATGCAGATGCTCCCAGGGTTTTGTTAAGCAATTCCCAGCTGGTACCCAACTGGGCAAACTGGAAACATTTTGATGAGTTGGAAAAGAAAGGGTTAATGATGTACGGACAGATGACTGCCGGCAGTTGGATTTACATAGGTAGCCAAGGAATTGTACAAGGCACTTTTGAAACCTATGCAGCAGCAGCCGATAAAGATTTTGGCGGCACGTTAAAACATACTTTAAATGTAACTGCCGGACTTGGAGGCATGGGTGGTGCTCAGCCTTTGGCTATTACGATGAATTATGGTGTGGCACTCGTTGCAGAAGTAGAAGAGTGGCGTATTGATAAAAGATTAGAAACAAAATACCTCGACGAAAAATATACCAATATTGATGAAGCCATTGATGTGGCTTTACAATATAAAACCGAAGGCAAAGGAATTAGCATTGGTGTATTATGTAATGCCGTTCATTTATTGCAAAGATTGATTGAAAGAAATATAATACCAGATACCTTAACAGATCAAACAAGTGCACACGACCCCTTGGTTGGATATATTCCTCATACATTATCTAATGAACAAGCAAATGTTTTGAGGGAGACAAATCCGGATGAATACACAAAGCTTAGTTACGAGAGTATGTATTTACATGTGCAATTGATGTTGCAATTGATGGATAAGGGCGCTATTACATTTGATTATGGCAACAATATCAGGGCAAGGGCACAGGAGCATGAAGAAAAAATTCAAAATTCAAAATTCAAAATTCAAAATGCTGGTCGTTGTTTTGATTTTCCAGGATTTGTACCGGCCTATATACGTCCGCTTTTCTGCGAAGGCAAGGGCCCATTTCGCTGGGCTGCACTCAGTGGCGACCCTGCCGATATTGCTATAACTGATGAATTAATGCTTAATTTATTTCCCGAAAATAAAGGAATGCAACGCTGGATGAAAATGGCACAGGAGAAAATTGCTTTTCAAGGTTTGCCGGCACGTATTTGTTGGATAGGACAGGGCGATAGAGAGAAAGCGGGGCTGGCTTTTAATGAATTAGTACGTACTGGAAAAGTAAAAGCACCAATTGTAATTGGACGAGATCATTTAGATACTGGTTCAGTTGCAAGTCCGAACAGAGAAACAGAAGCCATGTTAGATGGTAGTGATGCGGTGGCCGACTGGCCTATATTAAATGCTCTTGTAAATACAGCTGGAGGAGCCAGTTGGGTGAGTCTGCATCATGGAGGTGGGGTAGGAATGGGTTATAGCATTCATAGTGGCATGGTCATTGTTGCCGATGGAACCGCTGAAGCAGCTGCAAGATTAAGCCGTGTATTGAGGAACGATCCAGGAATGGGTGTTATCCGTCATGCAGATGCAGGATATGAATTAGCCAAAGAAACAGCTACAAAGTTTGACTTGGATTTAAAAACTAAGTTGAAGTAATTCTTATTATGCCCACATCAAACCAAATTATACAGCAAACAAAAAAATGGATTAATGAAGTAGTGATAGGATGCAATTTTTGCCCTTTTGCTGCCAATGTTGTTAAACAGAAAGCGGTGCATTACCAAGTAGAGACAAGCGATGCAATAAAGGATTGCCTAACCAGTTTTGTAAAAGAAATTAAAAGGCTTGATGATGACAGTAGCATTGAAACCAGTTTTCTCATCTTTCCAAATACATTTCAAAATTTTGATGATTACCTTGTTCTTGTAACAAAAGCGGAAAAACAACTTAAAAATAATGGGTACGAAGGCATTTATCAGGTAGCCAGTTTTCATCCAAATTACCAATTTGCAGAATCTGATGAAAAGGATGCAGCCAATTTTACCAACAGGTCAATTTATCCCATGCTGCATCTTTTAAGGGAAGACAGTATTGATAAAGCCTTGGCACATTATAATAGCCCCGAAAATATTCCAGATCGCAATATTCATTTCGCCAGGGAGAAAGGCTTGGTTTATATGAAGCTGCTCAGGGATTCTTGTGTATGAGCAAATACAGTATAATTTTACTTTAAACTGTTTTTAACCAACCCGTAATACTCATTCTACTGCGATTGGCTTTTATAACTTCATGTTCAGTTTCATCACTTTTAAAAAGTACAGCGGTTTGAGAATGGGGCTGAATTTGTTGAACAGTTTCCTTTTGAAAAACCTGTAACTGACCACCATCTTCCTGTAACCAGTTATTATTCAAATAAGATATTAAAGAGAATTTTCTATTACTGTCACTTTTAAATTGGTCCTTATGGCGTTTATAAAAACTACCTTCTTCATAAATCGCATAATGAAATTCATAGGCATTTATTCCTGCATAACAGGTTCGGTTCAAATGTTCCACAAAATTGTCAATATGATATAAGAATTCCTTTTCAAATACGTTTTCATGCTTACTATCCATCCAGTAAATTTTATCTCCCCTCATTTTCTGATGAACATCCTTCACATCATTATTTCCAATGCCAGCTGCTATCATCTTATCCTCTTTTTGCAATTGTAAAATATTTTGCTGAAGACCGGCTGATAATTCTTTTGTTAAAAAATTGGGTGCAATACCAATGTTATTGTCAAGATAGCTGTCTATTAAAAGATCAAATTGCTCGTTCATGTACGGAGTTGAACGATGTAAGGTAGGGTATTGAGCAGCTATTGATCAATTTATAATTGTGGTTAACTTATTTTTACATTTCGTATGACGCTAAAGCAAAATGTATACTACCACTTTTTAGGATTGATGAATCAAAAGCTCAATCATTTACAATCCATTTTAGCTGATTTAAAAGAAAGCGGAGCCAATGAAACTAAAAGTACGGCTGGCGATAAACACGAAACAGCCTTGGCTATGTTGCAAATTGAACAAGCAAATACCAGGGGGCAGTTACAGGAAACTATGTCACAAAAAAATACATTAGATACTATTGACCCCTCAGTTGTTGCAGCTTTTATTTGCAAAGGAAGCTTGGTAAAAACAAACAAAGGATATTTTTTTATTAGTGTTGCTTTAGGAAAAGCCAAAGTTGATAGAGCAGATGTAATAGCTATTTCTCCTCAATCGCCATTAGGCATAAAATTGTTGGGCTTAAAAGTGGGGGAGCACACAACAATAAACAACCATCATTATCAAATTGAAAGCATTGAGTGAGTAGCTTATCATTTTATTTTAACTATTCATTCGTATTTTTAATTTAGAAACTAAATTTTCATTTCATAACATCATATGAGTTTACAAAAACGTACTGATTATATTTCCTGGGATGAATATTTTATGGGAGTAGCCCTGTTATCAGCAAAAAGAAGCAAAGATCCCAATACGCAGGTGGGTGCATGTATTGTAAACGATAAAAACAAAATTGTTGGGGCTGGTTATAATGGATTGCCTTTGGGATGTGATGACAATGATTTTCCTTGGGATAAAAAGGGCGATTTCCTCGATACAAAATACCCTTATATATGCCATGCCGAGCTAAATGCTATCTTAAACAATATAGGTATGGATTTAAGTGGATGCAAAATTTATACTGCCCTTTTTCCATGCAATGAATGTGCAAAAGCCATCATCCAATCTGGCATTACAGAAGTTATTTACCTATCTGATAAGTATAAAGGAACTGAAACCGACAAAGCATCAAAGTTTATGTTGGGCAAAGCATCCGTATCCTACCGGAAAGTAACATTAAAAACAGATCAGTTGATTTTGTCTTTTAATGAAGCAGATGTATAATTATTATCTGTAGCTTTTGCTTAACTTACCTTTATAAAAAATCAAATATGCGTATTGAATCTGATATAAAATTGGGCTTTAAAGATGTGATGATTCGACCAAAACGTTCCACTTTAAAATCCCGTGCAGAGGTTTCATTGGTTAGGAAGTTTCATTTCAGGCATGGCAACAATCATTGGGAGGGTGTACCCGTTTTAGCAGCCAATATGGATACAGTTGGTACTTTTGAAATGGCACTGGTATTGGCCGAGCAGCAATTAATTACTGCCATTCATAAACATTATACAGTAGAGGAATGGAAAGATTTCATGCAAAATGCTCCTGCTGGATTTGAAAATTATATTTGTGTAAGTACAGGAACATCAAAGGTTGATGCTGAAAAACTAAAGCAGATTATTGATGTTTGTCCTACTCTCCGTTTTGTTTGTATTGATGTAGCCAATGGTTATTCAGAACATTTTGTAGGTTTTGTAAAAAAGGCCCGGGAAAATTATCCCACTAAAATCATCATTGCCGGTAATGTAGTTACTGGCGAAATGGTAGAGGAGTTGTTACTAGCTGGTGCAGATATTATTAAAGTAGGAATTGGCCCAGGCTCTGTTTGCACTACCCGTGTAAAAACAGGGGTGGGGTATCCTCAACTTTCAGCTATTATTGAATGTGCCGATGCTGCCCATGGATTAGGTGGACAAATTATCTCCGATGGAGGTTGCAAAGTTCCAGGTGATATTGCAAAAGCTTTTGGTGGTGGCGCCGATTTTGTAATGCTGGGAGGAATGCTTGCCGGCCATACCGAAAGTGGTGGAGATTTAGTAGAAGATGAAAATGGCAAAAAACATAAGTTATTCTATGGTATGAGTTCCGAAACGGCTATGAATAAATATGCAGGTGGTGTTGCTGAATACAGAGCTTCGGAAGGCAAAACCATTAAAATGCCTTTTAGAGGTCCGGTAAGTGAAACCATTTTGGATATTTTAGGAGGTATTAGGTCTACCTGTACTTATGTGGGTGCCACCCATCTGAAGGAATTAACGAAGCGAACTACTTTCATAAGAGTACAGGAGCAACATAATGAATGGTTTTCTGAATAGTGAATTCAAACATGACTGAGTAAGGTTTTCTAAAAGATTTTCAATTAAAACCATTAAGTTTTAATTGAACTTTTCTGTAGCTTTAAGAAAAATTTTATGACAAAATATAATAGCTTCCTATTCGTATTTATCGTTTCCCTAATTGCCTTGGCCTTATTTTTAGTTTTCTTTTTACAGGGTATTTTTTCTTTTGCATTTTCCGTTGGCAATAACCAAGACCCTTCAGACTATGAAGTCTTCCAAGCATTATTTACTCCGCAAATTTTAGTTTCGGGTATAGTTTTAGCAATAACCAGTTTAATATACAGAGTTATAGGAATTGTACAGGTGGCTAAAAACAAATTGGTATCAGACGGTGAAAAAGTGCTTTGGATACTCGGTTTTATTTTTATGGGCTTTATTACTGCTATCATTTTTTTAGTTTTAGCAAAAAAGAAGCAATTTGTGGAGTAATTCTTAAAATTAAGAAAACAATCCAAGTTGTATAGTCTTTGAATAATTACATAATTGTTTTTCATTATTAGTATCGCCAACAACTTTATACACTTCGGATGATTCATATCTGGATGCTATAATTACTTTAGTATTCTTTTCAAATGGTTTGTATAAATCTAAAGCTAATTCTGGCGAATTATTTTCTTTTGAAAGATGGGAGAGAAGCAAATAAGATAAATTGGTTGCTCTATTTTCGATAAATAATTCCAAAGCCTGTTTATTAGATAAATGACCATGCCCACCTCTAATTCTATTTTTCAAATAGATGGGGTATTTCCCATTTTCCAAAAGCTCCTCATCAAAATTTGATTCTAAAAATACAGCCTGGCATTGTTTAAAATAACGAACAACTTCATCACATACAATACCTATATCTGTAAAAACCCCAACTGTTACACCTGAAAAACTGATGATAAAACTATGGGGATCTGCAGCATCATGTTTTTTAGTAAAAGCTGTTACAATCAAACTCCCAATCTGTAAAGGCTCATTTGCCATAAAAAATTTTGAAAGATGTTTGATTAATATGGGCCCATTGTTTGCCGTTTTTGGAGTAATGTAAACAGGCAAGCTATACTTATTGGCCAGTGTAGATACTCCCTTTATATGATCCCCATGCTCGTGTGAAACAAATATGGCTTTTACATTGTTAAGGTTGAGGTTCAGTTTTTTCATTCGCTTTTCTGTTTCCCTACATGATAATCCCACATCTACTAAAATAGCATCAGTATCATTACCTACATAATAACAATTACCATTGCTGCCCGAATTAAGTGAAGCGATATATAATGCCATAATCCTGCAAAGAAAGCCAATTTTAAATAGAATTATTTTTGTTTTAATTCTCGGTTTTACATTAAATATTTGATTATTTTTATGCTTAACCTAAAAAATTGTAATTATGAAAAGAGTAATGTTTACACTATTGATAAGCTTTTTTGCCTTAAGCTCTTTTAGCCAATCAACCGAAGCTACTATTGCTACTGCTACAATAGAAGATAATTCCCAAGTAGTGATGGAAGTTTCTTGTGGAAAGTGCAAATTTGGACTACCAGGTAAATCTTGTGATTTGGCAATAAAAATTAAAGAGAAAGCATATTATGTTGATGGTGTAAGTATTGATGCATTGGGTGATGCACACGGTCATGATGGTTTGTGTAATGTAATTCGTAAAGCCAATGTAGAAGGTAAATTAGTAGATAACCGTTTTATTGCTACTTCTGTTAAATTACTTCCTATAGAAGAAAAGAAACACTAATCATACATTATTAGATTAATCACGGCTTTTATTCATCATTTTATCAAATTGTATGATTAAGCAACCCAGAACAACTCTTCTTGCCAATTTACTTAAGGCAATACAGAAAGCTATGGTTGTAACGGAAAAATCCTGTACAAAAAAAAAGATGGATAAACATAATTAAGAAAGAAGAAAATTCATTAAAGCATCTTTAAAAGCATCAGCAATTGTTGGAGTAGTAAGTTTAACGGAGGGTTGTGCCAAGGCTCTTGAATAAAAAGTAGGCAGGAATTTTTTATAGGTAGTTAGCTTTGTTCATCCATTCAACTATTGTCCAAATTTGCCACTAATCAAAGCAAAACCCTCATTGCTTGATCAATTAAGAATTTAATGCTAAAATTAATTCTGCTTCATAATAACTGTACGCATAGGAAAGGGAATATTAATGCCTTCTAGCTTATATCTTGCATGTAATCTCTTAATAAATTCATGCTTTACAGTAAATTGATAAACATATGTCTTTACTCGTAAAATTGCTTTTAGATTAATACTGCTTTCTCCAAACTCTTTAAACCTAATTACTGGTTCAAAATCTTTTACTCCTCCTTCTACTTCCAACATCGTTTCCTTAATCACTTCATTGGTAACTCTTTCTACTTCATCTAAATCACTGTCATAACTTACACCTATTTCAACTGAAAATATAATTTCATGCTCATCCAAAAAGTAATTACTTACAATCATATCTGCCAATTTTGAATTTGGTACAATGATAATATGTTCCTGCATTGCTTGTATGGTTGTGCTTCTCCAGGTAATATCTTGTATGAACCCCTCCTCACCTGAAGAGAGTTTAACAAAATCACCATGATTAATTTTTCCTGATGAAAGGATTTGCAAACCAGCAAATAAATTAGATAAAGTATTATGTAAAGCCAGCGCTACAGCTAATCCTCCAACACCTAAAGCTGTCAACATAGGCGTAATAGAAATGCCTTGGGATTGCAAAATAAATAATAATCCAAAGCAATAAATAATCGCTCTTACAATATTACTTATGATAGAAGAAGAGGGTATTATGGCATCAGGGTCTTTTGCCCTGAAACTTAGCATACCTGAAATGATTTTTGCTAAAAGAATAGTAAATGATAAAATGATAAAAATAACTATGCCATTCTCAATCCAATTATAATACTGTTTATCAATTTCTATATGTCTTATACCTACATAAAGTCCTAATGCAATAAACCATAGTATTATCCATTTTTTTACTCCTGCAATAATGATATCATCCGTTTTGTTAGTTGTTTTATTAGCTACTTTTGCTAATTGAGGTATCACTAATTTTTGAACTATAAAGCCCAAAACAAACCCCGAAAATATATATAAGGCCAATTGCAAAATTTCTTTTTGTTGCATACTTTAATTCTTAATAAAAATTAAAATTAAATCAATTATTCAGTAATGCTGATAATATTACAGAATTGTATATTCACCAAATTTTTGTATCTTCCTATAACTTAAAAAAGCAACCCAAAGAATTCTTTTTTAATAGTAAACTTAAATACAATTTTTTTTCATAATTAAATCAATAAAAAATGGATAACACAACGGTATACATAATTGCCGGGTTAATTTTATTTTTCTTAATGGGTATAAAAATAGTTCGCCCAACCCACAGAGCTTTAATTGAAAGATTAGGAAGGTATAATAAATTCGCAAACCCAGGTTTTCATTGGATAATTCCAGTGATAGACAAAATGTATATAGTAAATACAACTGAACAAATGATTGATGCAGAAGCTCAGGAAATTATTACAAATGATAATCTTAATGCTTCCGTTGATGCTCAAGTTTATTTTAGGGTATTACCCGATGAAGAAAGCGTAAAAGCTTCTCAATACAATGTAAATAAGTACCAATGGCAGATTGTAAATCTTGCTCGTACTACATTAAGAAATATTATTGGCACATTAACTTTAAGATCAGCTAATAGTGAAAGAGGTAAAATAAATTCAGAATTACACAGGACTTTGATGGAAGAAACAAAAAGCTGGGGAATTGAAGTGATAAGAACAGAATTAAAACAAATTGATCCTCCAAGTGATGTGCAGGAAACAATGAATAAAGTGGTAAAAG
Organism: uncultured Chitinophagaceae bacterium; assembly: GCA_947085175.1. Classification (GTDB taxonomy): domain Bacteria; phylum Bacteroidota; class Bacteroidia; order Chitinophagales; family Chitinophagaceae; genus Ferruginibacter. The sequence continues at coordinate 237,660 of CAMTVJ010000003.1, read as the reverse complement.
CTGAAAACGAAAAAATTGCTGCTATTGATTATGCTACAGCAAGAGAAACAGTAGCCGATGGTGAAAAAAGAGCCCGAATTAAAGAAGCAGAAGGAGCCAGGCAAGCTAAAATATTATTTGCAGAGGGCGAGGCCGAAGCTATTAAAATGGTTAATGAAGCAGCCGAAACTTATTTTGTAGGAAATGCTCAAGTGTTACGTAAGCTGGAAGCAGTTGAAAAAGCAATGAGTGAAAACTCAAAGTTTGTTGTGCCAGCAGGTTCTGATCTTGTAAATGTGATAAGTGAAATGGCTGGAATTGTTCCAATAAAAAAATAACTACACATAATTAAAAAACCGGTTGCAAATAATATTTGTAACCGGTTTTTTGTAAAAAGTATTTAAACATTCTTTATTAGTGATAAGACAAAGTATATTGATTCTTATTTTTTTAAAACAACTTCTTTAATTCATCAACTTTTAAATTGGAATTTGTATATTAATTTGGCAGCCTTCGCCTATTGCAGATAAAATATTAATTGTTCCTTCGTGAAATTTTACTCTGTCTTTTATATTTGACAAGCCTATTCCAGTGCTAGTTTTCTTCATATCAAATCCAATTCCATTATCTCTAATCATTAAATTAACTTGAGAAGTATTGTTTGTTAAATTCACTTCTACTTCTGTGGCATTGCTATATTTAAGGATATTTTTAAATGATTCTTGAACAACTCTAAAGAGATTTATTTTTTTACTTGGGCTTAAAAAAGTCAAATCTTCATCATGAACAAATTTTATTTTAAGTGAAGTTGTTAAACTCAAATCTTCAACTAAATTCCAAATGTTAGCCGAAAGATTGCCTTCATTTAATTCTGGCGCAACCATTTCTTTTGATAACTTTCTTATCTCTTCAATGGCCATCATAGTATATTCAATTGCCTTATCTTTTAATTCAAGTTGACTTTCTTCCTCTGGCTTCAACATCCCTATGAACAATTTTATGGTTGATAAAATTTGATTTACATTGTCATGCATTTCTCTTCCCAACCTTGTCCTTTCCTGTTCTTGTACTCTCATTCCGGTTTCAGCAATACTTTTAATCTGACTTAACTTTTCTTCCACCAATAAATCCTCCATTAATTTCTGATTAGTTAAGTCAGTTAATGAGCCAATCATTTTTATAGCAATATCATCTTCATAAATAACAAAACCACGATCAAACATATTTTTATATTCTCCATCTGCACATAAAAACCGATAATTACTTTCCCAAGATTGAAGTTTATCATCCAGTACCTTTTTCAAAAGTTCATTTAAATTTTCTTTGTCATCTGGATGTACATGATTTATCCACCACACTAAGCCTAATTCTTTTTGTTCGCTAGTAGTGTAGCCTATAAGCTGCTGTAACTTGTCATTTCTAAAAATATCTCCATTTACTATATCCCATTCCCAAATCGCATCAGAAGATATGTTCCTAATGCGATAATAACTTTCATTAGCCTGTTTAAGTTTTAATTCAATCGTACTTTTTTCTGTTTGGTCAGTTGCAACTCCGCCCAGTAACATTTTACCTTTGTCATCATAAATAGGAAATAAATTTACATGAAAAACTAAATTTGTTCCATCAGCTACTTTAGTACTTTCAATACCATTATAAGGAATGCCAGTTTGAAATATATGTAAATGCTTTTCATACAAAGCATCTGTAACTGCTAAGGGAAGTATATCAAGAGTTCTTTTGTTAAAGTCAGTTTTTTCAAGTCTAAAATAATTAAGAAAACTATTGTTAGCAAAAAGTAAAGTAGAATCTTCACTTAAAATCCAAATCAGACTTTTGGTATTTTCAAGAAAGCTTTTATAAATCTCGTCATTCATTAAAGCTTTAAATATTACATTATTATTGATATTTTTTCTCATTATATAACTACTCTTAAATTTAAGTAAAACTCCGGTGGATCATTTTTAGTTAAGCACTCATTTTCTTTACTAAAGAGGGGATAGTTTCAAATTCACTGCTTTTATCTAAAAAATAATCCACACCAGATTCTAAACATAGTTTACGATAACTATCATTTGAATGATTGGTAACCATAATCACTTTGCAAGACCAGCCTTCAGATTTTATATACCTTAAAACCTCTAAGCCACTTTTCCCTGGCATATTCATGTCTAATAAAACCACTTTCGGATTTTCAGATGTTATCATTTCAATAGCCATCTCATAATCATTTGCGATCATTATCTGAGATTGATTTCCGGCATCATTAAGTAAATCTACTAGGCGGATTATGTACTGCTTATTATCATCTACAATTAAAAGCATAATTATTAGATTTTATACCCAAAGTACCATTAATAACAAAAAGGAATTCGTAGTATTTTAGATTATAAAATTATGAATCTAAATTACTTTTAATGTAGTTGTAAAACTACAAAGCAGGTTAATAAAGTTTATCCGTACAACTTATAATTAACCTTTTTAAAAAATAAATAATTAAATAAATGTTTAAACTTAAATCTTGTTTAGTTTATTTACAAGAGTAGAGTAACGAAGTAGTTTTTCTAAACTACATTAGGTATTGTTACTTGAATAGAGGTTCCCTTATTTGGCTTGCTTACTATTTTATAGTCGCCGCCCATATTAGCAGCACGTTCTTTCACACCAATAATTCCAAGCGTTCTTTTATTTGCTATAGTTTCATTTTCGAAACCAATGCCATCATCAGTAATTGTTAAATGTAAATTTTTATCCCCCTGTTTTAAACTAACAGAAACATTTTTTGCTTGTGCATAGCGGCTTACATTTGTAAGTGACTCTTGCACTATTCTAAACAATCCTGTTTTAATATCATCAGTTAAATCAAGCTCCTCATTCATTCTTTCAAAACTGATACTTGTTCCAGTACGTTTTTTAAACTCATTTAATTGCCACTCTATTGCAGCTCCAAGTCCCATATCATCTAACATACTCGGTCTTAAATCATAGGCAAGCCGTCTTACAGTAACAACAGTATGATCAAGCATTTTTTGCAATTCAATAGCACGAGCTTTAATTTTTTCATCATAAGCTCCAACTTTATCATTTAGCCAAGCCACATCCATTTTCATTACAGTTAATTGCTGACCTAATTCATCATGTATTTCCCTTGCCATGTGGGTACGTTCTTCTTCCCGTATGTTTTGCAGGTGGGCTGTTAACTGGCGCAGTTGTTCTGTTGTATTTGTAATTTCTTCTTCGGCTTTTTTTCGTTCAGTTATATTACGGGTTACACCCAAAAGGTTGGTTATTTTTCCTGCTGAATCTTTTAGTGGTACCGCATGCGTTTCCAGCCAGTGATGCCCGCCTTTTAAGCCTGTTATTTGAAATTCAAAAGTTCCGGAGTGGCCATTGAAAACTTCTTTACTTAACCGGGTAAAGCCTGCCCGGTATTTCTCATCCACCAGCTCCGTCATGCAATGGCCTAATACCTGTTGCTCATTGTCAGCTTCTATCATAGCCAGCCCGGCAGGATTCATGGATAGCAATTCACCTTTCCGGTTTAGCACTTTTACACATTCGGGTTCGGTCTCCAAAATAGTTCTGAGGTAGTTTTTACTTTCGGCTAAGTTTTTTTCTGCTTTTTTTCTTTCACTTATATCCATAACATAAGCAACTCCCATTTCAGGGTTATTTCCATCAAAAGCAGTGCCGCCCAATAATACAGGCATTCTGCTGCCATCTTTGCGTATATACTCCTTATCATATGGCAGGCAATAACCAGTGCTTGCTACCTGTTCCAGTGCAATGCGGTCCAGCTCTGCATATTCCGGCGGGGTCATTTTACTCCAGTTTATTTTATTCTCATGCAGGTCTTGTTTTGAGTATCCAGTCATTTTCAGAAAGCGGTCGTTAGCATCCAGTATTTCGCCATTTATATCCCAGTACATAAATCCAATCATATCAAATTCAAATATTTTTCTTGTACGGCTTTCGCTCAGGCGCAATTCATCTTCTGCTTTTTTCAGTTCTGTTATATCATTGAACAACAAAACAGCCCCCGAAACATTTCCCTTTTCATCGTGTGTAGGTGTACCGCTGTTGCTGATAATGAATGTACCCGAATCTTTTGCTTTAAGTAACGTGTTATTTTCCCATAAAACATTTTTTTCGTTATTTATTATACGGCTCACAACATTCTCTATCGGCTTTCCCGACTCTTCGTTTACCACATTAAATACTTTATGCAATGGCTGTTTTTGAGCATCCTGCCAGCTCCAGCCCGTTAATTTTTCGGCTGCCGGGTTCAAATACACTATGCTGCCATCTTTATCTGTTAGTATCAGCCCTTCGCTAAGACTGTTGATGGTAACTTTGTATAATTCTTTCCGAACTTTTAACTCCTCGCTGGTTTTTTTTGTCTTCCTAATTTCAATCAACAAAAGATAAAAGGTAAGAATGATTAACAGCATAGCAATACCAATACCCGTATAGGCAAGATTGTTATTATTCCTATTTATATGCAAAAATCCTGTTTGAGAACTTTTCAAACCTTCACTTATATTGTTGCTTATTTGTTTATGCAGAGCGGCAATGGTATCGGCCAGGTGACGCCCTTCCCTTGTGGTAATTTTATCTGCTGCCATTTTATACTCATGATTGTCCGAAAGCGATTTTACCAGCTTCATGAATGCGACTTTCTGCTGAATAAGACTGTCCACTCTCAAAAAAAGAGGAGCAAAAGCAGGGTTTGTTTTTCGGTTTTCTAAATTTCGAATATGCCGGTACAGTGAATTGATAGAATCGATAGTGGTATCAAATGAAATAACAAACTCCTTGTTTCCTTTAAATGCATATCCCCGGTTGGCCGACTCTGCACTTTTTATATAATAATTTAACTCCGCAATTTCATTGTTGAATTGTACGTGTTGAAGCTGTAAATTGTACTCATTTTCCAACCAGTTATTTTGCAGTGCAAAGCGATATGTCAGTGAACCCAGCAGCAATAATGAAAAAATAAACACAAACAGTATAAACCGTTTACTAATGAGCCTTGATATCTTAAATTTTATTTGTTTGTACATTTTACTTGAATTGTAATATTTTATTAACCTGCTATTTTCCTGCTTCTCACTATCGAATTAATTATGCCCGGTATTTTTTCAAAGTCATCATATTTATCAATCAGGTAGTCGATGCCAATTTTATTGAATTGGTTTTGTAATAATTGATCTAAATGAATGAATAAGCCAATGACTAATGCACTTTTGGGTGTTGCATTTATTAATTTCAGAAAATCGATAGATTGGTTTCCAGGTAAATTTAAATCTAACAAAACTACATCGGGTTTAGAATCTTCAAATAGGGTTGCAGCCTTGCTAGAAAATGTAGTACTATAAATTGAAACAATTTCATCAATGTCTTGTAAAAGTTCTTTTAGCCTTTGTATAATTTCTGTTGAACTATCTACAATTAATATTTTCATAGTTAAGTAAGCATTATAAAATAAATAGTCATCAATTTACTATATAAAAATCTTGAATGTTAGGTTAACAATAAATAGTAGTTGCTTTAATGTTTGAGTAGTAAAAATCCAAATCTGAAACAGTATATATACTACAGATTAAATTTAAAAATGCCTTTTTTAGGAATCTAAATCGCCTATAATATGGTGGGAGAGGGCGTATCGGGTAAGTTCGGAATTGTTTGTTAAAGAAAGTTTATCTAATATTCTGCTTCTGTAAGTACTTACTGTTGTTAATGCCAGAGAAAGATTGTTTGCAATTTCAGTTAAAGTTTTACCAATGGCAATGAGTTTAAATATTTCAAATTCTCTATTTGTTAATTCCTCATGTGGCTTTTTAGCTCCCTCCATATGACCTAATAATTTTTCAGCAATTTCGGGTGTAATATATTTTCTCCCCAACTTAATTCTCTGAATTGCTGCTATTAATTCATACGGTGCGGCATTCTTATTCATATAGCCCGATGCACCTGCTTTTAAAACCCTTACAGCATACAAGTCTTCAGTAAAGATGCTTAATATTAATACGGGTAAATTGGGTTTTATCAGTTTTATCTGTTCTAATGCCTCCAATCCATTACGTCCCGGCATATCCAGGTCGGAAATAACTAAATCGAAATCGTTGAGAGTCACTTCCTTTATTAGGCTTTCACCATTTTCCACTTCTGTAATTTCTACAGCGGGATATTCATCTTTTAAAATTTGAATAAGACCAAGGCGAATAAAACTATGGTCGTCGGCTATGATGATTCGTTTCACAATTTAATTTAATCATTTTAGTGTAACTAATACGGAATTTCTATTGAAATCATTGTGCCTTTACCAATTGCTGAAAGTATTTCGAATTTACCACTTAATGTAGCAACACGTTCCTTCATACCCATAATACCAAATGATCGCCTGGTTTTTAATTCTTTTATATCAAACCCCATTCCATCATCCTTGATGCTAACTTCAATGCTATGTGGATTGATATGTATTGTGGTAATTACTTTTTTTGCCTTTGCATACCGGGTTACATTGGTCAGCGATTCCTGAAAAATCCGGTAAATACAGGTGGAAATGGGTTCGGGTAATTTAAAATCTTCATTTGAAGTTATAATTTGCACTGGGATACCCGTATTATCGGTAAAACTTTTACCATGCCATTTGAGGGCGTCTAATAATCCATAATCATCGAGAATGCTGGGTCTTAACTCGCTTAATATCCTTCGTACAGCTTGATTACTCTCATCCAACAACATAATAACCGATTTCAGTTTTTCTTTAAATACTACTTCATCTTCGGGTATTTTTTTATCAATCCAAGCTATATCCATTTTAATGGCTGTTAATTGTTGCCCCAGATCATCATGTATTTCACGCCCGATTCGTTTACGTTCATCTTCTCGAATACTTAACAAGTGACCGGTTAATTGTTTTAATTGGTGGGTATATAAATTTATTTTTTCTTCTGCTTTTTTGCGATCAGTAATATCCCTCATTATGGTAATGACTTGGCCATTATCCATTAATTTGGCGCTTATTTCCACATGGATCTTTGTATGGTCTTTTCTACAGATGACCCGTTCAATAAATATCGGTTCGCCTGTTTTGATTTCTTCCAGTTTTAAAGGATTCTTTTTCAGGTCATCCTTATCTACAATATCGACGGCATTCATTTTTTTCAATTCGTCTATCGAATATCCTGTAATTTTTGAAGCATGTTTATTGGCAACCAAGTAATTTCCATCCTTATCAACAAGAAAAATTCCATCAGCGGCTTGTTGAAACAGCGTACGGAATTTTTCTTCACTTTCTTTGATGGCATCATCCATTTTTTTTCGAACAAATATTTGTTTTACCAGAATTTCTTTATGCTTTTCGTTTTGCTCAAAAAGTTTGGCATTTTCAAGTGTATAACCAACCTGGTTGGCTACCATTTGAAGATGATCCAACTCCAAAGTGGTAAAAATCCGTTCTTTTTGAAGCGAGTACAATTTAATGACACCAACCACTTTGTCGCCTGTCAGCAATGGCGACCCTGCACATGAGTTATACCAAATTTTATTTTTCTCATCAATCAACAAGTTTTTAAATTTTGGATCGGTGCTGGTATTTGCAATGGCCAGGGCTTTCTTTTTACTAATTATTTCATTTATGTAGGGCATGGTTAAAGGCAAGGCTTTTTCCATTTTTTCGTTGGGTATGCCTATACCTGCTAATAATTTCAACTCTTTGTTTACTATTAGATGAATGCTGCATGCATCTGTTTCGAAAGCCAATTGAACATTTTTCAATATTTCTGCCGCTTGATCCGACAAAGTAAATTTATCGATACGAAGTTCTCGTATAGAAGTAAGAATGGTAAAACGCCTTATAGATTTTTCCAGCTCAGTTGTTTTATCGGATATTATTTTTCGCAATTCTACATCACTGATCGCTTTTTCTGTTTTTAACTTTTCAAATTTCCCTTGATAGGTAAGAATGGAGAAAATATCTTCGTTTCCCTTTTGTTTCAATGAGTTTTCTGTTTGGTGTGTCTTGTCAAAATAACGGAGATATAAAAAAAGGAAACAAGCTAAAAAGCAGGCAACAATTGATTTACTAATCATTTGTGCAAGTATAATATTGCCCATATTAGGGTCATTCCAGAAACTGCCAATGGAAAAAACAACAGCATCAAAATTGAGAATGATTAGTAAGGTTACTAAAAGCCGAAGAAATAAATTAAGCCTTATTTTTTTAGAATAAAGTAACTCATATAATATAACCAAAATAAAGGCGTCAAAAGTTAGGACAATGGCGTCTACAATAAACAATACCGGATCTATTACAAAAATGTCAGGATTTATACCTCGTGAAAAAATAATGTCTTTCATTACATTATCCTCTATTTTAACGATCGCTGTTAAAAAAGTAAATGCCAGATTAGCCAGCACTATACCCATAATCAGGTTACGGGTGGTATAAACTCCCTCTTTTATATAAACTAATAAAATAGTAAAAAAGGTAGCACAAAAAAGAATGGTTCCAGCTGGAGAAATATGATAGATTGAGAAAATACTGATAAACGTTGATTTATATAGAATGGTCTGAAAATATTGGAAAGAGCCCAATAGGATATATAAAGGAGCTAGCCCGAATTTTGGTTTTAATCGGTAAAACAAAAGGATCATCCCTGTTACAAAAATCAGTTCAGCAAAAAGGGTAAGAACATTTAGCATCGGCGTTTAATATTTATTTTTCAAACTCTTTTACTTTTATTTTCAACAATTCCAGCTCTTCTTTCATTTCTATAATCCTGTATTCACGGCCTACAAATAAATCATTTATTTCTTCCAGATCTGTATTGGCTTCCAGCAATTCAGCGGTTCTTTCTTTTACCCGCTGTTCCAGTTCCTGGTTTAATTGAATGATCTGTTGTTCTGTTTTTTTTAATTTTGTAATATCACGGGAGACGCCCAGAACAGATTTTACTTTGCCCTCCTGATCCATTTCAGGACTAAGCCTCCAATCAAGATTAACCGGGCCCTTTACACTTTCCCAGAAAAACTGTTCATGAATCATTTCCCCGGTCTTAAAAACATAATCGATCTTTTCTTCAAAGAATGCGGATTGTTCCGGATCGAAACCTGCTTCAAGATGCGTTTTCCCAATAATATCCGACTCTTTGTAACCAGAAATTTCCAGTGCAGCCTTATTCATATACGTGTGCCGGTGTTCAGCATCATACCGCATAATATAATCTATGCTGGACTCTGCAAGCGTTCTGTATTTTTCTTCTTTTTCTTTAATTTGTTCTTCAGCTTTTTTGCGTTCGGTAATATCACGGGTAACACCCAGTAAAGAAATAATATTACCGTCTAGATTTTTTAGAGGTACTGCATGTGTTTCCAGACAGCGTGACGTTCCTTTTAATCCGGTGATCTCAAATACAAGAGTTCCCGATTCTCCTTTAAATATTTTTTTAATCAAATTGGAAAATGCATCTCTGAATGGCTCGTTTATAATTCCAAAAAGTGATTTTCCTTTTACTGTTTCCAGATCATCCGCTTCAATCATAGTCAGTCCTGCCGGATTCATTTCAATTAATTCTCCTTTTTGGTTTAACAGCTTTACACACTCCGGCTCGGTTTCTAAAATTGTACGTAATCTGTATTCACTTTCGGCAATTACTTTTTCTGCTTTTTTCTTTTCTGTTATATCCTTGAAATAAATAGTAAGCCCTACGGGTGAAGGATAAATATGATTTTCAAACCATTTGTCATAAAGTGGATAATATTCAATCAGGTTTACATACTGTTGTTCTTTCATAGCTTTTTCATAAGCCTGATGAAAGGGCTGTCCAACAACTTCGGGGAACTCCGTCCAGATATGTGTACCAATCATTTTCACCGGGTCACGGTTTACTATTTCTCCGGCTTTCTTATTCATGTAGGTATAGCACCAATTCATATCCAGGGCTACAAAGCCATCCGATATCCTGTTCAAGATCTCAGTCAATTGAACATGTTGCTTATTTTCTTCATTGCATTTTACTGGCTTACTCATTAGTAAATATTTTTATAATCTTCAACCAAGTAATTGAATATTATTCTTCTAAAGCCCATTAATAGTATTCTAAAAAGCTGTGCTGGTTCTGTATTAAACTTACATAGTAAGGTAGTTAGATTATATTGATGTTTTCACTTCAATTCAATTTACCCTAATTTATTTGGATACGAAAATTATTTTATCTGAACTTATTTAATACAATTGGTTAGTTATTCTTGAGGTTAAAGGAGGGTTTAACTTATGGCCAACTTACTAAACCACGAAAAACCTTTAAGCCTTAAATTCCCATACCATTCAATGGTCATGAATACATTGGATACAATTAATAAACCGATAGTAAGAAGTCCTTTCATATCCATTTAAATTTACCTGGTGACAGTAAAGATTTAGCAGTTGTAGTAGAAATTACTTTTATAAACTTTGAATTTTTGATAATTGCATACTATAGGCTGCAATTATTTTATTGAAAATCCATAAAAGATATTTGTAACTAAAAATAACTGTTTTTAAATAGAATTAAGCATTTGACGGAGTTAATTTTTTGAGGATTTATAAGAAATACAACGTTGTATAGAGAACAAAAAAAAATCCATTGCATATGCAATGGTAGTAAAAAATAATTAAGCAGATATATATTATGGTGCTAAAGAAACATTAACAGCATTGGCACCTTTAGGCCCCATTTCAATTTCAAAAACCACCTTATTGTTCTCTTTTATTGGTTCTTTAAGTGAATTGATATGAACAAAAACACTTTGTTGGTTTTCCATATCTCTTATAAAGCCGTAACCTTTATCATCATTAAAATGAGTAACGATACCTGTACGTATTAAATCCTCCGGATTTATTTCACCCTGCTTAGGCACACCAATTTCAATATCTTCCAACTTCACTTTCTTCATTTTTTTGGGATCGGGAGGCGTATCAGACAGGTTACCATTTTCATCTAAATAGGCAATCATATCTTCAAAACTATCTTTTGGCGTTTCTTTACGCTCTAACTTTTTTTCAGCTTTTTCTTTTTTACTTTGCCTTTTTTTCTTTTCTCTTTCTTTTTTATTCCAGGTTTCTGCCATAAACTTTTGTAATTGGGTGTTTGTATTTTACTTAATATAAAAATTAATTTTTTCTGTAAATAGGGTGTAAATCTCTATTCAGAATCGGTTAAAGATAGACTATTTAAGCAAACCTCAAAAAAAAGCAAGCGTATAAAAAGGGGCTTTTTCCTCAATAGCCGTACCTTGCAGCCCATAAATTAAAAAAATGATGGATATTTTGGCCCAGCTCCTTGGTTATATAGCTTTTATCTTTTTAGCTGTTTCGCTTTGGGTGAACAACGATATTAAATTTAGGTGGATAAATAGTTGGGGTTGCCTTGCTTTTGTACTTTATGGTGTATTAATTAACGCTTTCCCTATTGTACTTACCAACACCGTATTATTAGGTATCAATATTTTTTTCCTGTTTAAAATATACCGTCGTCAGGAATTATTTGACCTGGTTGAGTTTAAAAAAGATGGAGCACTAATTCCTAAGTTCCTTTCTTTTTACCAGAAAGATATAGCTGCTTATTTTCCGGAATTTACTTTACAAGACAAGGAAGATGAGATTAAGTTTGTGGTGCTTAGAGATATTGTTGTTGCCAATATTTTTGTGGCTACAATTGATGACAATGGCAATGCCATTGTAAGTATTAATTATACCGTTCCCAAATACCGTGATTACAAAGTGGGGCGATTTCTTTTTGACGAAGGCAAAGCCTTTTTACAAAGCAAGGGTATTAAACGAATCCTATACAAAGAAGTACATCATCCGCAACATGTAAAATTTTTAATAGCAATTGGTTTTAAAAAAGAGTTAACCGAGATAGGAGAGTGTTATTGCAAAAGTATTTAACCTTCTTACTTTTCTTATTTTTAGTTTCCGCCGAGTTTTTCATTTGTTAATTAAGTAAAAACTTAATTATATTACTTAATAAATAAGTTTAAAATGAAAAGAAAAGCATTCTTACAAAAATCTGGTATCGCTGCTACTGCAGCCATTTTATCTACAAAAAAGTTATTTGCTGCTACAAATGCCAAACCAGTAAGGGTGGCACTTATTGGCGTAGGCTTTAGAGGTCAAAATCATTTAGAATTATTATTGAGAAGGGCAGATGTAGAGCTTGTTGCTATTTGCGACATAGATGATCGCATGCTGGCTTCATCAAAAGAATCTATTATTAAAACGGGTAAAAATATGCCCCAAATTTTTACAGGCGATAAGTATGCCTGGAAAAAAATGCTGGAGCTTAAGAGCTTGGATGCCGTAATTATTTCCACACCGTGGGAATGGCATAAAGAAATGATTATTGGCACTTTAGAAGCTGGTATTAAATATGTGGGTACAGAAGTGATACTGGGAATTACTTTACAAGATCATTGGGATGTAGTAAAGGCAGCAGAAAAACATAAAGCCCATGTGATGATGTTAGAGAATGTTTGTTATCGCCGGGATGTAATGGCGGTACTAAATATGGTGCGACAAGGTTTGTTTGGCGAAATGATTCACCTGCAAGGCGGTTATCAGCATGATTTAAGAGAAGTTAAATTTAATGATGGTATAAAAGGGTATGGTGGCGGTTGCGAAATGGGGGAAAAGGCCTGGACAGAAGCTAAGTGGCGTACCGAGCATTCCCTACATCGTAATGGAGACTTGTATCCCACACATGGTATTGGACCAATAGCCAATTATATAAACATCAACCGTGGGAATAGATTTACCAATCTCTGTTCTTTTTCTTCCAAAGCAAGAGGATTACATAACCATGTTGTAAAAACCTGTGGCCCCGATCATCCCAATGCAAAGCTGAATTTTAAATTAGGGGATGTAGTTACAACTTCTATAGGCTGTGCCAATGGCGAAACCATTTTGTTACAACACGATACTAATCTTCCCAGACCGTATTCCCTTGGTTTTAGAGTACAAGGAACTGAAGGTATTTGGATGGACGTAAACAAAGGGATTTATTTAGAAGGGAAAAGTACAAAGCCACACCGATGGGATGACGCACAAACCTGGTTGGACAAATATGACCACCCCCTTTGGGCCAAATGGAGTAAAGAAGCTGAAGGGTCGGGGCATGGAGGAATGGATTTTTATGTTGTGCATGCTTTTATTGAATCGGTAAAAAGAAATACCCCTACGCCTTTAGATGTATATGATGCTGCAGCATGGAGTGCCATCAGCCCATTAAGTGAACAATCCATTGCTCTTGGAAATGAAACGGTGGACTTTCCGGATTTTACTGGTGGCCAATGGATGTATCGTAAACCCGTTTTTGCTTTAACAGATGCGTTTTAGATAATGTTAATTATTTATCAATATTTTTAATTTGAGATACTTTGAAAAGTCAATTGTTCGTTAATAATCTTTAGATTATTGTATTCTATAGAATTAACCTACTACTTAAGTTTATCTTTGCCTTTATGAAAAATCAGTATCCTTTAACTCAATTCAGATTACTTTTTCTTTTTTCATTCTTGTTTTTTACAAACAATAGTTATTCTCAAAAAAACGGATTAATCCCCTTAAGTGGGCTAAGATATTATCATGAAGGGATAATGATAAAGGATATTCAATTGAATATTGACGGAGCCCAATTATTAAGCAATAGAGTGCCTTTAAACAAGGAAATGGAATTAATCTTGTATCAAACCTCTGGTTTAACTGCTATGGGTTCTACTGTTTTTGCTGGCGCTGAAGTAATAGTGCTTTCACCAAGGGGGGAAGTATTATCATCGGAATCAAATGTATTATTAAAAAATCAAGCTACAGGTTTTGCTTCAAACACTTTAAAAAGCTTTAGTATAAAATTTGGCATTGCTGCTTCTTTAATTAAAGCCAATTTTAACGGAACAGTTAAAATAAGGTTGTATGACTTAAAAAGTAAAAACCAATTAAGAATGGAAATGCCGGTAACATTTGCTAAACCTGGGGAACCACTTCAAATTTCGAAATTGGCAACAAGTTTAAAAACGGAATACGGACAAACAGGTTTTATTAATGGACTTAAAGCAAAAGATTTGCTGGTATCGGTTGATACTTCAATAAAAGTGTCTCCTAAAATGGCCTATACCAGTTTAAATATTAAAAACATTGAAGGCTCTAGTATATCAGAAATCTTCAATGGCAAAGAAAGTTTTTGGGTTTATGACAGTGATATGAATGAAATAAAAATTTCTGACATTCTATTAAAACAAGTTAAAGGCACTTTAGAAAATAATATGGTGGATTATACTTTAAAAATACCTTACCGTTTAAAAACGTTAAACAAATTATATACAGTTCGATTCAGATGGGAGAGTTTTGATAAAAAACAAGTGATTGATGTAATTGTAAATATATAATCAGCCTCTTCAAGAATAGGCTTTAAACTGATGTTTTTATTAAATTTCAATTCTCCCGTATAATAAAGCAATAATTACTTCGTTAATATATATCTGACAAAATTTTCTTGTCTTGTATTTTGTTTCTAGTATTTAAAGGGACTTAAACCAAGTAAAATATCTTATGAAAACAATTACCTATTTGGCCATTATTTGTCTTACATTAATTTTTGTAGCCTTTACGCTTGTAATGATTCTATTTATTAAACATTAATCGTTTAGACGTATAATTTTAATCTAATAACAATAAATGTTAAAATTTAGCGTTATAGCTTGAAATCCTACCTCTATGAAAAAAAATATACCTTTTGTATCTGCATTAGCAGGACTTATATTACTCTTGAGTTCATTTAGTATTGATATAAACAATACAAAAGCTGTTAATCCTCCTGAAACCAAATCACCCAATCCCGAAGTTTGCTGTTTTGTAAATTTTAAAGATGGTACAACTAAATACTATAGTTCATTAAAACTTGTAACGGGTGTTTTAATGACTCCACATTTATTGGCTGATGAAACAATTATCATTGAAGCAAATAACATCAGTTCTTATCAAAACAATTTACATTTTGCTGTTTCAGAAAAAATGTTAACCACAAAAAGAAAGAGCTATGTAGCTACAGAAACATTACCAGGATTTGCAGTTAGAATAGTAAATGGAAGATTAAATATATACAGCCGAAAATTTTACAATGGTCAATTTACTGTTGATGAATACTTTTTGCAATCAGATGCTACTGCTGGTTATATTGTAGCTTATGCTCCTGATTTATTGAAAAGCATATTAAAAGAAGAACCTAAAGCAGTTGCAGTTTTGAATATTAAAACCAAAGGAATACAAAAAACAAAGATGTTGTTAGAGACTGCTAACTTATTTAATAGCTCTCAAATGTTGACTAAAAACTAAACTCACTTTAATAAATAATCTTTAAAAGCATAATAACCTATTTGGTTATTATGCTTTTTTTATTTTCTTAACCTCAATTAAAAATTACCTCACTGTAATCTTTTACTACATTATAAAGTGTATCTCTTTCAATTGGCATTCGGTTTACCTGTTTAATCAATGTTACCAATTCTTGAGTTGACATAGCTGGAGTCTGTTCTTCGCTGCCAGCCATGCTATAAATTTTGGTAGAGTCATCAATGGTACCATCAATATCATTTACTCCAAATGACAAACTTAGTTGGGCATTTTGTCTGCCCAACATAGGCCAATAGGCCTTTAAATGTGGAAAGTTATCGAGGTAAATCCGGGCAATAGCATAAAGCCGCATATCTTCTGTAGTCACTGATTCGGCCACATTACTCATCCCATTATCCTGGTTTCTAAACTTAAGAGGGATGAATGTATTGAAGCCCCCAGTTTTGTCCTGTAGCTCTCTAAGCCTTTTCATATGATCGATGCGATGCTCGTACTTTTCAATATGGCCATATAACATGGTGGCATTGCTATGCATACCTAAATTATGAGCTGCTTCATGAATGGCCAACCAACCTTTAGCATCTACTTTATCATCACATATTTTTTCTCTGATTTCTGGTGCAAAAATTTCGGCGCCACCACCTGGCAAACTATCTAATCCTGCAGCATGTAACTGTTTCATTCCTTCCTCTACCGTTAATTTGGCTTTTCTAAACATATAATCCAGTTCTACAGCGGTAAAAGCTTTAACATGTAATGCAGGGCGATGTGCTTTTATCTTTTGCATTAACTCAATAAAATAAGCCATATTCATTTTTGGATGAACTCCGCCAACAATATGTACTTCTGTAATAGGCTTTCCATCATAGGATTTTACAATGTCAAGCATTTGGTCAATACTTAGTTCCCAGCCATCTTCTTTGTGTGCATATAAACGAGAGTAGGAACAAAAATTACAACTAAAAACACAAACATTAGTTGGCTCAATATGAAAATTTCGATTGAAATAAGTTTTATCGCCATGTAATCTTTCTCTTATAAAATTTGCCAGTGCACCAACAAAAGGCAGACTGCCTTTTTCAAAAAGCAGCAGGCATTCTTCATCATTTATCCGCTCTTTTGTTTTTACTTTTTTAGCTATGGCTTTAAGGCCTTCGTCAGTTACAGCATCAATTAAAATATCTATAGATTGAGTCATCACAAAAATTTTCACTAATTTACGATGATATTGCTTTTGTATTGCTAAATTTTTGTTGCAGAATCCTTGGTAAAAAAGCGCAGGCTATTGTTTTGCGTGTGTAATAAATGTATATCTTCCACATCTAAAATTAAACAAAACAATATGACAATTAAGTTTAGACTTACCATAATGAGTTTCCTGCAGTTTTTTGTTTGGGGTGCCTGGCTAATAACCATCGGTACGTATTGTTTAAATGCCAAGGGTTGGAGCTTTCCGCAATTTGGCGCAATCTTTTCAACACTGGCACTGGCTTCACTTTTTATGCCGGCACTTACCGGTATTATTGCTGATAAATGGATAAATGCAGAAAGGCTATATGGTGTTTTACATATTTTTTATGGTTTGGTACTTTTTTATGTTCCTTATGTAAATGATCCGGATACCCTATACTATGTGATTTTTGCAGCGATGATCTGTTACATGCCTACTATTTCCTTATCTAACTCAATAGCCTATTATATTTTAAAAGATAACAAGTTTGATGTGGTGAAGGCGTTTCCGCCCATACGGGTTTGGGGTACCATAGGTTTTATTGTCGCCATGTGGGCAACTAATCTTACCGGCAGTAAGGCTAATGCCAATCAATTCATTATTGGCGGTATCGCCGCAATTATACTCGGTTTGTATTCTTTTAGTTTACCCAAATGCCCACCACCACGCTCAATAAAAAAAGATGCAAGTATAATAGAACAGTTAGGCCTCAATGCATTTAAATTGTTTGGCAATTATAAAATGGCGTTGTTCTTTATTTTCTCTATGTTTTTAGGTGCTGCATTACAGTTAACCAATATGTATGGCGATTCTTTTTTAAGCGGTTTTGAGCAGGTTGCTGCATACAAGGATTCATTTGTGGTTAAATACTCAACTATTATCCTGTCTATTTCACAAATGTCTGAAACCCTGTTTATCCTCACAATTCCTTTCTTTCTTAAACGGTTTGGTATTAAAAAAGTAATGCTCTTTGCCATGATAGCCTGGGTGTTGCGGTTTGGGTTATTTGCCTATGGCGATCCCTCATTATTTGGAACCACGCTAATTGTATTATCCTGCGTTGTTTACGGTATGGCATTTGATTTCTTCAACATCTCCGGTTCTTTATTTGTGGAAACCAGCACAGATGCATCAATACGATCCAGTGCCCAGGGATTATTTATGATGATGACAAATGGCGTGGGAGCCTGGCTGGGTAGCAAGATCAGCGGATATGTAATTGGAGCCTACTTTTTATTTCCGGATGGAAAAACAAACTGGCATGATACCTGGCTTGCCTTTGCGGCATATTCCCTGGTTATCGGCATCCTGTTTTTAATATTCTTTAAGCATAAACACGATCCAAAAGCTTTAGCGAACGTGCAACATTAATTTGCTTCAACTCAACTATTGTTGCATTAAAAATCCCCCGAAATTTCGGGGGATTTTTTTTCAACTTTATTTATAAAAGTAAATTACATATGCTGCTCAATCTTTTTT
The DNA here is from genome assembly GCA_947085175.1 of uncultured Chitinophagaceae bacterium. GTDB lineage: Bacteria > Bacteroidota > Bacteroidia > Chitinophagales > Chitinophagaceae > Ferruginibacter. Next base: position 219,580 of record CAMTVJ010000003.1, on the reverse strand, counting down.
ACGAAATTGCCTTTAGGTTGTGCACCTACTAATTTATCAACTACCTGTCCGCCTTTTACAAAAAGGATTGCTGGAATACTTGTGATTCCGTAGGTCATTGAAATTTGAGGATTATTATCCACGTTTACTTTTCCAATGTTTACTTTACCATCATAATCTTTAGCTAATTCTTCAATTACTGGTCCAATTGCACGGCAAGGTCCGCACCATTCTGCCCAAAAATCAATCACGGACAATTTATCTGAGTCTAAAACATCAGCTTTAAAGTTTGCATCTGTAAATTCTAGTGCCATAGTATTTGTTTTAATATTTATTTAATGAATGATTGCAAATGTAAATCCAAACTCTCTTTTATGCTCAAATGACATATCCACAATTGTTAATACGCCATTGTTTGTGATTTATATGCCACTGAGTCATTCTTAATTACTAAATGTTTCAAATTAAATCTTTGAGGTATTCTTTATACAGTAACCACCGAGACACCTATATTTTCATTTTCAATCAAATAACCAGCAAGATCATCATTCATGGTAAGTCCTTTTTCAAGACTATACATACCCACTTTACAATTATTTCTATGATCGATGATATTAAATTTTATTGTTGTTTTACCAGGATTAGCTTTCACATTACCATCTATAAAGTTTACCATCTGCTCATCAATGAACTGAGGTTCCACCTCAATGACCACTTGTTTGGTTAAAGTAGATTTTACAGTATCCAACAAATGAAGCTTGGTAAGTTTAAAATCGTAGGTTTCGCTATTATATCTTTGTCTAAAACCTCCTTCCACCATCACAATCATTCCTTTTTCGAGGTAATTCGTATACTTCACATAATCTTCGCTCCAAAGCATAAATTCGCTTTTGCCACTATAGTCCTCAATTGTAAGTATACCGAAATTTTTTCCTGCTTTTGTTAATCTATGTTGTGCATCTACCACCAAACCTGCCAATCGAAATTGCTTTGCCGGACTTGCCAATGTATTCACAAGTAATTTAAATTCATTATAGTCTGCTAAAGAAGTAATACTATAATGCCTCATTTCGAACTTATAATTATCTAAAGGATGACCACTCATATACATACCGGTCACATCTTTTTCGTAATCTAATTGAACAGCCAAAGGCCATGGCTCGCAAACCGATAATTTGGGAGGTACAATATCAGGCATTTGTAAATCGCCAAAAAGGGTATTGGTTGCATTGGCATTTTGGGCCTGAAAAACAGATCCAAATTTTAAAATCTTCTCTAAACCCTGCATATCGCCAGGAGCCTGGAAAAAATATTGGGCTCTTATGATTTCGGTAAAACAATCGAATGCACCTGAGTAAATAAGGCTCTCCAAAGATTTTTTATTAGCCGAGCGATGGTTTACCCTTTTAGCCAAATCATAAATAGAACTATAGTGCCCATGCTTATTACGCTCTTCAATAATATTCTCAATGGCATTTTCACCAACGCCTTTTAAACCGCTAAACCCAAAACGAATTTCGCCTTTTCTATTTACAGCAAATCCATTTTGCGATTCGTTGATATCTGGCCCCAGCACCATTAATCCCATTCTTTTACATTCTTCCATAAAGAAAGTAATCTTATCAATACTTCCTGCATGGTTTAAAACGGCAGCCATATATTCACTAGGGTAGTGTGCTTTTAAATAGGCTGTTTGGTAAGCCACAAAAGCATAACAGGTACTATGTGATTTATTAAAAGCATATTGAGCAAAAGCTTCCCAATCGGTCCAAACCTTTTCTAGTGTTTCTTTGGCGTGTCCTTTGGCTGTGGCGCCTTCTACAAACTGCACTTTCATTTTATTAAGAACCGCAATCTGTTTTTTACCCATAGCTTTTCTCAAAACATCCGCATCGCCTTTACTAAAGTCAGCGAGTTTTTGAGAGAGTAACATTACCTGCTCCTGATATACCGTAATTCCATAAGTTTCTTTCAAAAACTCCTCCATATCAGCCAAATCATAAACCACTTGTTTTTTACCATGTTTACGATCAATATACTCAGGAATATAAGCCATTGGCCCGGGCCGATATAAGGCGTTCATAGCAATTAAATCGTCAAATTTATCTGGCTTAAGTTCACGTAAGTATTTTTGCATACCCGGGCTTTCAAACTGAAAGGTTCCATTTGTTTCGCCCTGTTGGTATAGCTTGTAGGTTTTTTCATCATCCAAAGGAATTTCATCAATCTTGATTTCCAATCCGTGATTTTGATTAATAAGATTAAGGGCTGTTTTTAAAATACTGAGGGTTTTTAATCCCAAAAAGTCCATTTTAATTACACCGGCTTCCTCAATGGTACTTCCCTCAATTTGAGTTAGCCAAAGCTCCGAATCTTTAGAAGTTGCCACAGGAATTAGATCGGTTAAATCTTGTGGAGCAATGATGATGGCAGAAGCGTGAATACCTGTATTACGAACTGATCCTTCTAAAATCTCGGCTTCTCTTAAAACCTTAGCCGGTAAATCATTGCCAGCCCGTATCTCTCTTAATTTTTTTACATTCTCTATATCTTCAGCTTGTAGCTGTTCTTTTTCTTCTAAGGATTTTTCGCCATTTTTGGCTTCTTTAATTGTTATTGGCGCTCTTAATAATCGTTTTAAATTGATACCAGGTCGTTCAGGCACTAATTTGGAAATAGCCCTGCTTTCGGCAAGTGGCAAATCCATTACCCGGGCAACATCGGCAATACTTGATTTGGCAGCCATTGTGCCATAAGTAATGATTTGAGCTACCTGGTTTTTGCCATATTTTTGTACTACATAATCCAATACTTTCTGTCGGCCTTCATCATCAAAATCCGTGTCTATATCCGGCATCGACTTACGCTCTGGATTTAAAAAACGCTCGAAAAGTAAATTGTATTTAATAGGATCAATATTGGTGATACCAATACAATAAGCTACCGCACTACCAGCTGCCGATCCACGGCCGGGGCCTATAAAAACCCCCATGTCTTTGCCCGCCCTAATAAAATCGCTTACTATTAAAAAGTAACCAGCAAAGCCCATTTTTTCAATGATGCCCAACTCAAACTGCAACCTTTCTTCATGCTCCGGCGTTAAAATTTTATAGCGGTCTTTGGCACCTGACCAGGTTAAGTAGGCAAGGTATTCATCCTGCGTTTTAAAATTAGCCGGTACCACAAAATGTGGTAATAGAATTTCCCTTTTTAAGTCAAGCAATTCAACCTTACTTACAATTTCATTGGTATTATCTATCGCTTCGGGTAGGTCGGCAAAAACTTTACTCATTTCTGCCGCCGTTTTCAAATAAAACTGGTCATTAGGAAATGCAAATCGTTTGTTTTTAGCAAATACATCATCATCTGTAAATTCTCGTAGGGCAGGGGTGCTTTGCTTTTCACCAGTGTTAATGCAAAGCAATATATCGTGGGCATTAAAATCTTCCTGATCAACATAATGAGAGTCGTTGCTTGCAATTACTTTTACATTGTACTTTTTGGCAAATCGCAACAACACTTCATTCACTTTTTCCTGATCGGGAATACCATGCCTTTGTAATTCTACATAATAATCTTCCTGAAAAACATTCAACCACCATTTAAACTCATTTTCACCTTCTTCTTCTCCCTTTTTTAAAATTGTTTGAGGAACCAAAGCACCAAGGCAACAGGTGGTGGCAATCAATCCTTCGTGGTATTTATGAATTAGCTCTTTATCTATTCTTGGATACTTTGAATACAGCCCTTCAATATATCCCAAGGAAGTAAGTTTTACCAAGTTTTTATACCCTTGGGCATTTTTTGCCAATAAAATTTGATGATGACGGGGATCTTTTTCCTCTTTACTAAATGTTTTACGATGCCTGTCTTTTGTGATATAAAATTCGCAACCAACAATGGGTTTTACTTTTAAAGTCCCATCGTCATTTTTGTGATTATAAGCTTCTTTCACAAATTCAAATGCGCCAAACATATTACCATGATCACTGATGGCCAACGCAGGCATACCATCGGCAATGGCTTTTTTGTATAGGTTTTTTATAGAGGCAGCCCCATCCAATAAGGAAAACTGAGTATGTACATGTAAATGAGAAAAATTCATATCGAAATAAGATTCTTGATGTAGGATACTTGTATTATCAACATATATTTCAGTGTAATTATTACATTTAAAATATACAATGTTATCCAATTACAAATATCGTTAACAAAGAAGTGGTTCACTAATTCGTTTTTCCACAATTACATGAATTAATGTTTCAATACCTTAATAAAAAGTTAATGACTTGCTATTACGAGGCTTGAAAGTTAACTTTGCATAGCATTGAAGAAAAATCATCATATTTAGTTAGTAGGACAGGAATTATAAAAAGGAAAACAATAATAGAAGCATTTAAGATTTAAAAGAAGCGTAAAAAACACAATACTAAGCTGTACTTACGTTAAAAACCCAAAGTTTACGTATGAAAAACTTATTTTTTGTTTCTGTAGCATTAGGCATTTTTTCAGGAACAAATAACACGGTTAAAGCACAAAGTCAGGTAAATTTTACCGGGGCTACAGTAGGAACCGGAATAAATAAACCAGCAAAATTTATAGAGGGAATAGAAATTAATGCAAATAATGCTAATTCTACTACTATTGATTACCATAGCACTGTTACTCCCTTTAATACTGCTGATTTACATTCAATACCAGCAATTGAAAATGGTACATTCTTACAATTTAAGTATGCTCAAATGATGGATGTGGACGTAGAATCTATTAACAATTTAGCCTTATATGGTTTCATCGAAGACTGGTGGGCAACAAGGTATCGATATGGTGGATCTACTAAATCCGGCATTGATTGCAGTGCTTATTCAAGTACTTTGTTAAGTGAAGTTTATAAGCTTGACATTTCCAGAACAGCTAGGTCACAATTTGGCCAATGTCAAAAAATTGAAAAGGAAGATTTAAAAGAAGGCGATTTGGTATTTTTTAATACTAGAAGAGGTGTGAGCCATGTAGGGGTATATTTAAAAGATGGTTATTTTACCCATTCAGGTACAAGTACTGGGGTTACCATAAGTCATTTAGATGATACTTATTTCAGCAAAAAATATATTGGAGGCGGCAGAATCAATCTAAACACATCGGAGTAATAACAAATGAATTTTATTTTATAAGGAGATGTTTAATCTCCTTTTTTTATGCCTATTTTTTTCTGTAAGAATTGCCAAACTACTAAAACATCTGGCGATAACTTTAGTAAAAATGTTCCAGTAATAAACAAAGCTATAAATAAGCAACTTCTTAAAACAATACCACTAAAGCCATGCAGATTTTCGAACATAAAATAAGAACATACAAATGAAAATAAACCCAGTAATAAAGTTAGAAAGGATTTGACCGTAAATGGTTGCAGCTTGAATTTGTTATAAAGAAACCAATACCTAATAACATTATAAATGGTAATGGAAATTAGGTTTGCTATGGCTGGCCCCATCACATTGAAATAATACTTGGTTAAAATATAGTTTAATGGGAGTGTTATAGAAAGCAGGATAATACCGGTTATAAAATCAAATCGCCAAAAAGTAGAAGTGCCGATGATTTGACTGTTAACTCCCGTACCCATGTCTATAATTCGCATAATGCCTATATAAAAGAAAACCCATTTAGCATCTAAATAACCTTCCTGCAATTTAAAAGTAAAAATGCCATCGGTAAAGTTCAACCAGATTAATGCAAACATGGCTACCGAAAAAATTAATTGGTTGATAGAAGAACTGTGATAAATACGATTAATTTTTTGTATATTTTTATCCTTCCAGGCCTGAGACAAGGCACCTAAAGAAGAGGATATAATGCCACGCTGCGGCGCCTGTATTAAACTAGCCATGTTTTGAGCCAGAGTATAAACAGCAGCCATTGCCAAACCATTAGGCAATACAGCTGCAATTACAATAGTATCAAACACCATTGAGATTGTAAAAACCAAATTCCCAGCATACACAAATGAAATGAGCACTACTATTTTTTTGTAAAACTTTTTGGTTACGTTACTTATCCCAAAATTGAAGGACATGCTTTTTTTATAAATCAAGTACAATAACAACAATATTGCCACCACTAAAAAGCTGAAAGAATAAATTTTAATAAAAACATCGAATGAAGAAATGACTGCAACAAAACTTAAAATAATTAGTACAGTGGTAATCAACCTAAACAAGATTTCTTTTAGAAAATTAGTGAATACCGATTCTTTTAATTGCCAGGCATAAGCTTCCAAAATACTAAATAGGGTAAGCCCCAAACCAAATGGGAAAATGTAATAATAGTACTTAACCAAATCGGGAGCATTGGTACCATATTTTTGTATAACCAGGTTTTTCAATAATAAGCCAGCAATGATTACCAAACAAAAGCCAGTTAAAGAAACGAATAATGCAATGCTAAGCATATCGTTTTTCTTCTTAGGAAGATTGTCATTATAATAAGGATAAAACTTGTAGATATATGACACCATACCAAAGTTGGAAAAGGAAAACATGATATTGGCGATGGCAATAAAAATACCAGTAAGGCCATACTGTTCCTGAGTAAAACCGCCTTCTCTTGTAAATAAATAAGTATTAAAAAAGCCAATAGCAAAGCCTATATAAACCACCACTGAAGAAATAATACTTTGCTTGCGAATTTGAGACATAGCTTTATTTGCTGCTAATTTAGTCTACCTTTTTTGTTTTGATAAAGAAATTTGGATTTACCGAAAAACTATTATCTCCTTCTGGATATAAACTCAAGGTTTTCCATTGCTCAGATGGTTTAATCCATTGCTCGGTTTTACATTTTATCTTCAAAGGCAAAGCAAAACCTTTTACACAATTGGTATATCGATATGAAAGTTTAAACCCTTCTACTTTATACTCTAATACTGGCACTTGTATGGTTCTTAAATACTGGTCAAAAACTTTGCTGAAATCAATTTTGCTTTGAGTACTGATAAATTCTTCTACTTGTTTTGTTGTAACAGTTTGATGATAGAATGTTTTGTTTAACCCCCTCAATATTTGTCTAAATTTTTCATCATCATCAATTACCTGGCGTATGGTATGTAACATATTCCCGGCTTTGGGATACATATCGCCACTACCTTCCTTGTTAACATTGTAAATGCCAATGATGGGAATATCGTTTGAAATATTTTTCTGGGAACCTATGCAATATTCATTTCCTGCTTCTTTGCCATACCAATAATCTGTAAACAAAGTTTCGCTGTAATTGGTAAAGCCCTCGTGAATCCACATATCAGCAATATCTTTTGAAGTGATATTATTGGCAAACCATTCATGTCCGGCTTCATGTACAATAATAAAATCCCATTTTAGTCCCCAACCGCTACCGCTTAAATCATTGCCTCTATATCCATTTTGATACCCATTTCCATAAGCTGTAGCACTTTGGTGTTCCATTCCTAAATGAGGGGCTTCCACTAATTTAAAGCCGTCTTTAGCAAACGGATAAGGGCCAAACCAATATTCAAAAGCCTTCATCATACGGGGTGCATCTTTAAACTGTTCTTTGGCTTTTTCAAGATTATACTCCAATACCCAATAATCCATATCCAATTTTTCTTTTTCTCCGTCAAGCTGTTCTCCAAAATGAACATATTTACCAATATAAGGAACCAAGTTATAATTGTTGATAGGACTGGTAACTGCCCAGGTATAAGTTACATATCCATTCCCACCATTAACCTTACCTCTAAATCGGCCATTACTTACACCCACCAAACTATCAGGTATTGTCATATTCATAATCGCACTATCCGGTTCATCCCACTGATGGTCTTTATTGGGATACCAAACACTGGCACCCAATCCCTGGCAAGCTACACTTACAAAGGGATTTTTGTTTTTATCCTTTTTCCAAATTAAACCTCCATCCCATGGTGGCCGAACAGCAGCACGGGGCTTGCCGTGATAATAAACAGTGAGATAACAAATTGATTTAGGTTTAAAATGATTGGCATTGATGAAATATGCATTACCATCTTTTGTAAAATTAACCTTGTCTTTGCCAGATAATATGCTGTCTACTATCAATGGCTCCTGCAAATCAATTTGCAGGAGATCTCCTTTTTTCAAAGTTTTAAATTGAATAATATTATAACCACTTATGGTGCTGTCTTCAATTTTAAACTTTACATGTAAATCATATTGTAATACATCCCACCAATCTCTTGATGGGCCATAAGTGCCACGCAAAGTATCGGCATGTGTAAAAGTTTTGGATTTATTTAATGGCTGTGCAAATGAATTGATAATGGATATTTGAATAATGAACAATATCATTAATATTTTGGCAGCCTTTGTAAATAAGTACATCTTTTTAGTGCTTTTGCTTTTCATTGTATAAATTTATGTAGAATAAATAGAAATATGACCTTAAGACATTATCCATTATCAATTTTTACATTTTCCATTCTTACACTTTCTGTTTTAGCTTACTCCTGCAAATCTCACCAACATCCTAATAAAAAAATATTTCATTACAACGAAAGCAGCGGCTTAGCTTCTCTCGATCCAGCTTTTGCCAAAAACAAACAAGTGATGTGGGCATCTCATCAATTGTACAATACTTTAATTGAAATAGATAGTAATCTCCAAATGAAACCTTCCTTAGCCAAAAGCTGGTCTATTTCGGAAGATAACCTCAGTTTTATTTTTTATTTAAGAGACGATGTTTATTTTATAGATGACCTTTGTTTTACAAATGGAAAGGGAAGGAAGATGACCGCCCATGATGTGGCATACAGTTTTAACAGAATCATCGATAAAAATACGGCCAGCCCTGGTGCCTGGATATTTAATAATCGGGTAGATTCAATAAATGCTTTTACAGTCATTAATGATACTACTTTTCAACTAAAGCTAATTCGCCCTTTTCAATCTATTCTTGGTATTTTAAGTATGCAGTATTGTTCTATAATTCCAAAAGAAGCGGTAGAGAAGTATAAGTCAGACTTCCGACGTCATCCAGTTGGAACTGGGCCATTCAGTTTTGTAGCTTGGGAAGAAGGGCAGGCACTTATTTTAAAAAAGAATGAATCTTATTTTGAAAAAGATGAAAACGATAATAGATTACCTTATTTGGATGGCATCAAAGTTTCGTTTTATGATAGCAAAGCCACCGAGTTTTTAGAGTTTCAGCAAAAACGGTTGGATTTTATTGATGACATAGATCCATCCTTTAAAGATGAAGTACTTACAAAAACTGGCCATCTAAAAAAAACATGGCAAGGCAAAATCAATTTACACAAACATCCTTATCTCAATATCGAGTACTTGGGTATTTTGGTAGATGAAGAAAATGAATTAGTAAAGAACTCACCGCTTCGCTTACAAAAAATTAGACAAGCCATTAATTATGGTTTTAATCGCCGTAAGATGATGCTGTACCTCCGCAATAGTATTGGTACAGCCGCTGAGAGTGGTTTTGTTCCTGCAGGATTACCATCTTTTGATGCAGAAGCTATAAAGGGTTACCACTTTGATATAGCCAAAGCAAAGCAATTATTAGTAGAAGCAGGTTTCCCAGAAGGGAAAAACCTCCCAACCATCAAGCTTTTAACCATTCCAATTTATGGCGATTTGGGAACCTATATTGCCAACGAATTGCTACAAATTGGTATTAAAATAGAGGTAGAAGTAATACAAAAGAGTTTGTTGATGGAGCAAACTTCCAAATCGCAGGCTTTGTTTTTTAGGGGTAGTTGGATTGCAGATTATCCCGATGCCGAAAATTACTTGAGCGTATTTTACAGTAAAAATCCGGCACCACCCAACTATACCAGGTATAGCAATCCAGCTTATGATTTGTTGTATGAAAAAGCTTTATCACAAAAAAATGATTCACTTCGTTACCAACTCTATCAGCAAATGGATCGTATTATAATCAATGATGCACCTGTAGTACCCCTTTGGTACGATATGGCCATTTATCTTGTTCACACCAATATTTTTAATTTTAAACCAAATAGCTTAAACCTTTTGGAATTACGCTGGACTAAAAAACAAAATAATTAATTATGAAAACAGTAAATATCATTGGCGCTTTAATCCTGATTGTGATAATAACCATGGCTGCTATAAAGCCTCCAGTAAATGAAGAGTTTAAAAATTTACAGGTATTACCAAAAAATATTACATCAGACTCTTTGATTAAAGTAATGGATGCTTTTTGCGAAGCCTTAAGTGTTAGTTGCGATAATTGCCACAAAAGAGATAAGGTAACTAAAGAAATGATATATGAAAAAGATGACAAGCCCGAAAAAGAGATAGCACGTCTGATGCTAAAGATGACCAACGACCTTAATCAAAATTATTTCAAGCATAATGAATCGGAAAAAAACATTACTATTCAATCGGTAACCTGCTATACCTGTCATAAGGGAGAAGTGCGGCCACCTACATCTCCCCATAAAAAATAATTATTGTTTCTTCAATTTGCTCTTAAAAACTTTCTCAAATTTTTCAACCTTGGGTCTAATAACAAATTGGCAATAACCCTGGTTTGTATTATTGAGGTAATAATTTTGGTGATAGGCTTCGGCCGGATAAAAAACGTTGAAGGGCTCTAAAGTAGTTACAATGGGTTTATCAAATGCACCAGATTTATTTAAAGCGGCTTTATACGATTCTGTTTTTACCCTTTGCTCCTCATCATGATAAAAAACCACACTTCGGTATTGAGGTCCAATATCGGCTCCTTGTCGGTTTAATGTTGTAGGATCATGTGTTTGCCAAAATATTTCCAACAGCTCATCAAAACTAATTTTACTGGCATCATACACTATATTTAAACATTCGGCATGGCCTGTAGACATAGTTCCTATATCTTCATAAGTAGGATTGGCTAATGTTCCTCCGCTATAACCACTGGTTACTTTTTCTACCCCTTCCAGTTGTTGAAAAATGGCTTCGGTACACCAGAAACATCCAGTACCAAAAGTGGCTGTATCTAATTTGGCAACAGTATTTTTCATAATTTTTTTTTCTTTTGCAGTATTGATATCAGTTTCTTTTTGGGCACAGGAGCTATAACCCAAAAAACTAATAATCGAAATGAAAACAATTTTTAACATGGTTTAATTTTTCAGTTTCTTCTATAAAGATAAACCTCATCCCTTGTTTATTAGATTTTACTACAAAAGTTTAACTTTTATGCAGTTTGATATTTGGTTCATATTTGAAATAAGAGAAACTACCTTTGCGCTGTACAATTTTAACTACCTATTGAGAATTTAAATATGAAATTTTTCCCTGAGTCGGCATTAGTGCAATTGGAATATGAAAAGATTAAAACTTTACTAGTACTCCATTGCCGTACCGAATTTGCAATAAATAAAGCTGAGCAACTTCGCCTCCATACTAAAAAAGAATTTATTACTAAAGAGTTGCAACAGAGTAATGAGTTTAAACTGTTATTGCAAACCAATCAGCATTTCCCAAATGACTTTGTACATAATTTAAGCAAAGAATTAAAATTGATTGGAATCCCCGGTGCTGTTTTAAGTGGCGACCAGTTTTTATTAATCAGGAGATTAGCAGATAATACCAACAGCATATTCCGCTGGTTTGATACTGAAAGAAGAATGGCTTATCAGGCTCTGGCATTAGAGATTCAGGATTCGTACTATGAGAAACTAATCATTAAATACATTGATGATATACTAGATGATACCGGCCAGGTAAAAGACAATGCAAGTGAAGAGCTAGGAAAAATTAGATTGAATTTGTATAAAAAGCGAAATGAACTAAGAAAGCTGTTTGACAAGATTGTAAGTAAACTGAACAAACAGGGTTACTTAGCAGATATTGAAGAGAGTTTTTTAAATGGCAGACGAGTTTTAGCTGTTTTTGCCGAGCAAAAGCGAATGATAAAAGGCATTTTGCATGGCGAAAGCGATAGCCGTAAAACAACCTTTATTGAGCCAGAAGAAACCACAGTACTCAACAATGATATTTTTTCTTTAGAAAACGAAGAAAGAAGAGAAGTTTATAAAATCTTAAAAACGCTTACCCAGGATTTAAGCCAATATTCCGGACTACTTAAAAACTACCTTGTTATAGCTGGTGAATATGACTTTATAAGAGCTAAAGCTAAATTTGCCCAGGAGTACAATGGCAATTACCCAATTGTATTAGATAAAGCCCATGTTCATCTTATTCAGGCTTATCACCCACTACTATACTTATATAACAAAACCAATAAAAAGCCCACCATCCCTGTTGATATTTTGCTGAATGATAAACAAAGGATTTTAGTGATTAGCGGCCCCAATGCAGGAGGGAAAACAGTTACCTTAAAAACAGTTGGGTTATTACAGCTAATGCTGCAAGCCGGTTTATTGGTACCAGTGCATCCCGATAGTGAAATGGGAATTTTCAAACAAATCATGATTCATATAGGCGATACCCAAAGTCTGGAGTTTGAATTGAGTACCTATTCCTCTCACTTAAAAAATATGAAGCATTTTATGGAAAATGCAAATGGTAAAACATTGTTTTTTATTGATGAGCTTGGTAGTGGGAGTGACCCTAATTTGGGTGGCGCCTTTGCTGAAGTGATAATGGAAGAATTGGCCATTAAACATAGTGTGGGTATTGTAACCACTCATTACCTTAATTTAAAGGTAATGGCCAATAAAGTACCCGGCATCATCAATGGGGCCATGCAGTTCGACGAAAAGAATTTACTTCCTATGTACAAATTATTGGTGGGTAAGCCCGGCAGTTCTTACACTTTTTCTATTGCTGAAAGAATTGGTTTGGAAAAACGGCTAATTACCAAAGCCCGAAAACTAGTGGATGAAGACCATTTCACTTTAGATAAATTATTAAACCGTACCGAGCAGGATTTACAGCATATTGATAAAGAGAAATCTGAGCTTAAAAACTTGCTTCATGAAAATGAATCTTTAAAAAATGAAATGCAAAAGGTGCTTGATAAAGAAAAACACCAACAGGAAGTAGAGAAGCTTCAATTACAAAACAAGATTGCTGCCGATAAATTCATTTATTTAAAAGACATGGAAAGACGACTAAAAGCCATGCTGATAGAATGGAAAAAAACAGATGACAAAGACAAAGTGATAAAAATGATTCATGCCTTATTGTTTAAACAAAAAGACATTCTCATCACTCCCAAACGCCAGAAAAAAATAGATGAAAAGTATGAAGAAGTAGATGAAGACATTAAAATTGGAATGAAAGTGAGGATGAAACAAAACAGACAAGTAGGCATTGTAAAAGAAATTAGAGGGAAAAAAGCAATTTTACAAGTTGGTGTAATGCCCATCACCGTTGACTTAAAGAGCTTGGTGGTTGTTAAAGACAGAGAACAAAAATAATTAGTTTCATAAATTTTTTGGGTTGATATATTTCTAACCGTATTTTTGCCGCGGAGAGCTGGCAGAGTGGTCGATTGCGGCAGTCTTGAAAACTGTTGACTGTAACAGGTCCTGGGGTTCGAATCCCTAGCTCTCCGCACTAAATATGCAAAAAACGCTATATCAAAAGATGTAGCGTTTTTTTATTTTCTGAGATAAACTCATCTTGCTAAGCCATAATAAAAGCCTAGGGAAGATTTTATTTACCTTTGATTACTCATGAAGCAACTTTCTTCCCTCAATAAATATTTCTGGAAATACCGATGGCATTTTTTGCTGGGTTTCATTTTTGTGGTATTAACCAACTATTTCCGGATAATGGCTCCTCAGTTAACGGGCTATGTGGTAAATACAGTTGTACAATCCATCAAATCAACAGATGGAAGTAAAAAAGCAATCGACATTAAAAAAGCTGAAAAAACTTATGACTATACTGTAAGAAAAGTGATTGCTGTTTTTGATAAAAACCCATCTCGTAAAATATTATATGCCGGCATTACTTTGTTTATTATTGCCATCATCAGTGGATTTTTCATGTTTTTGATGAGGCAAACTATAATCGTTATGAGCCGGCATATTGAGTACGACCAAAAGAATGAGATCTTTAAGCTTTACCAACAACTCGATACCCATTTTTACAAATCGAATAAAACCGGCGATTTAATGAACCGCATTGCTGAGGATGTTAGCCGAGTAAGAATGTATACAGGCCCAGCTATTATGTATTTCATTAACTTGGCAGCCGTAATTGGGTTTAGCATATTTTTTATGACAAAAGCTAGTCCTAAATTGACTATGGTGGCTTTATTTCCATTACCTTTTTTAGCTATTGCAATTTATTTTGTAAATAATATCATCAATAAAAAAAGTGAAAAAATTCAAAGCCTGCTAAGCGACCTTACCACCAATGCCCAGGAATCTTATTCAGGAATAAGAGTTATCAAGTCATTCGTTCAGGAAAAAGCAATGATGGGATTTTATAAAAAGAATAGTGAAGCTTATAGGGATAATGCATTAAGCTTAGCCAAAACCGAAGCCATCTTTTTTCCCAGTATGGCTTTACTGATAGGACTCAGTACTTTAATTACGATTATGGTGGGCAGTTTAGATGTAATTAATGGAGTTGAAGGCGCCAGCGTAGGCAAGATTGCTGAATTTGTGATGTATATACAAATGCTTACTTTTCCGGTAAGTGCCATTGGATTAACAGCTAGTATGACTCAGCGGGCAGCTACCTCTCAAAAAAGAATCAATGAGTTTTTAAATACTGAGCCGGAAATTGTAAATACAGAAAACTCTTTAAAAGCTGATCTAAAGGGAAACATTCAAATTGCTAACCTCAATTTTACCTACCCTTATACTGGCATTCATGCCATCAAAGATTTTAATCTAACAATAACAAAGGGACAAAAAATTGCAGTGGTAGGGAGAACAGGCTCGGGCAAGAGTACTCTTGCCCAATTGTTGTTGCATATGTATAAATCCCAAACAGGTTCTATACTTTTCGACGGTATTCCCATAGAAAAATTGGATGTACAAACACTTCGATCACAAATAAGTTATGTACCTCAGGACAATTTTTTATTTAGTGAAACAATCAAAAATAATATTCGTTTTGGGATGGATAATGCAACGGATGAACAAGTGATTATTGCAGCCAAACATAGTAGTATTCACCAAGAGATTGATGGTTTTCAATTAGGCTATGATACAATGGTTGGAGAAAGAGGAGTAACCTTAAGTGGTGGACAAAAGCAAAGGATTTCCATTGCAAGAGCATTAATTAAAAACCCGGAGTTCATTATTTTTGATGACTGCCTGAGTGCTGTAGATGCCCGTACAGAAAAAGAAATTTTAGGAAATCTATATAACTTTCTGGAGAATAAAACTGCTATCATCATTACTCACCGAATATTTTCCCTTTTCAATTTCGACAAAATAATAGTTTTACAAGATGGAAAAATTGCTGAAGAAGGTACACATAAAAATTTAATAGAAAAAAATGGGCTCTATGCCGAAATGTACAACAGGCAATTGGAGCAGGATGAAGTAACTTAATTATTTAATTTCCTGTAGCATTTACACAGATAATAAATTTTTCAAATAATGGTGCTTATATTTTGTAGATTGGAAAACAACTTTATCTTTGCTCCACCCAAAAAGGGAATCGTTAAAAATTAAAACTAAATAAAAGTGGCGTACGAGAACAACGAAAAAAAGATGGATAGTGTGTATAGTCAGCGTATTAGAGCAGGAAAACGCAGAACTTACTTTTTTGATGTAAGAGAAACACGTGGTAGTGATTTTTACCTTACTATTACTGAAAGCCGTAAAAGGTTTGATAGTGACGGCTATGACAGACATAAGATTTTTCTTTATAAAGAAGATTTTAATAAGTTTATTAAGGGTTTAGGCGAAGCCATAGATTATGTAAAAACAGAATTAATGCCCGACTTCGACTTTGATGCTTTCAACCACGATATGCCTTACGAAGGTGAAGATGGCCAAATGCACCAACCAACTAATAATTTAATTACAATTGCTGAACCTTCTCAAAATGTAACAACAGAATTAGAAAGTACAGAAATAGAAAGCATAGTACCAGAAACTCCAGTAGTTGAAAATGTTTCAACTATTGAAGAAGTTGCTGAAAAGTTAGAGACCCCTCCAATTGAATCAAATAACGACTCCGTTGATAACGGCAGTACTGAGGTAGCAGAAAAGTGGTAAACCAATTACACCAAAACTAATTGCAAGAATCCTCTCTTTTTAGAGAGGATTTTTATTTATCAAAGAATTCGTTAAAACTGAAGTAAGAAAAAGTAAATCGAGTAAATTGTAACTATGATGAAGACCATTTTTATTTCAGGATTTCTATTTTTATTCTTTTTCATAACTAAGGCACAGGAAAATTGTAAGCTTGTTAAAGCTTATGCCTTTTATACTGTTACGATGCCCGGGATGCAAATGGTTGATGAAAAAGGGAATACTATTCCTGTAATTCCTCAAATTGAGAGATTCATTTATATTGAATATGCCAGTACCAAAAAACCTGATTTAATTACTATCCTTTATAATAATACTGTCTTTAAAACAACTATTTCAAAAGTAGAAGGGAAGGCGATCATACCTGGAGATGGCTCTTCAAATAATGAAATTCATAAAATAAAGAGCAAAAGCTGTAATACCATTTGGCGAGTTGACCTAATGGCTGATTATAATAAGCCAGCTGTAAAAACTGATTGTAAGAACATCCGTATAAAAAACAAACTAAATGGTAAAATTTGTGAGATTAAACTTTTGAAAGAAACTCAATTGATGACACTACCTAGGTATTAATTACAGTTTTTCATAAAATGATTGATTAAACCATTGGTAGATGCATCGTGGCTATCTACTTCATTAGTACGTTTTAGTTCTGGTAGAATGGTATTTGCCAATTGCTTACCCAACTCAACGCCAAATTGGTCAAAACTGTTAATATTCCAGATTACACCTTGTACAAATATTTTATGTTCGTACAAAGCAATTAACTGTCCCAAAGTATAAGGCGTTATTTGTTTTACTAAAAATGAATTGGTTGGTCGGTTTCCATCAAACTGTCTATTGGCATTTTTATTATTGCTACCATTCATTAAAGCTTCTGTTTGAGCAAAGAAATTAGTTATCAGCTTTTGATGATGGTCTCCAATAGGATTATGACTAATAATAGGTGCAATAAAATCACATGGTATTATTTGGGTTCCCTGATGTAATAATTGATAAAAAGCATGCTGCCCATTAGTTCCTGGCTCTCCCCAAATTACAGGGCCAGTAGGGTAGGTTACTTTTTCGCCATTTCTGTCAACCGATTTTCCATTACTTTCCATATTCCCTTGCTGAAAATAGGCGGAAAAACGATGCATGTATTGGTCGTAAGGCAAAATGGCTTCAGAGGTAGTTCCAAAAAAATTACCATACCATATACCCAAAACAGCCATTATAACAGGTATGTTTTTATCAAAACTGGTTTCTTTAAAATGGATATCGGCTGAATGAGCTCCTTTTAATAAAGCTTCAAAATTATCAAATCCTATGGTTAATGAAATGGATAAGCCAATGGCACTCCAAAGACTGTATCTTCCACCAACCCAATCCCAAAACACAAACATGTTAATAGGATCAATACCAAACTTAATCACTTCAACTTCGTTGGTACTTATAGCTACAAAATGCTTTGCAATATCTGCTGATGTAGCTCCATTATCAAAAAACCATTGCTTTGCGGTATGGGCATTGGTCATTGTTTCCAGGGTTGTAAAAGTTTTGCTAGCAATTAAGAAAAGTGTTTCTTCAGCCTTAACTTTTTTCAATGTTTCAGCAATTTGTGATCCATCAACATTGCTTACAAAATAAGATTGAATACCTTCTACCCAATATGGTTTTAAGGCTTCAGTAACCATTACTGGGCCAAGGTCGCTGCCACCAATACCTATGTTGATGATGAACTTTATTTTCTTTCCTGTATATCCCTTCCATTCACCATTGTGCAATTTTTGGGTAACCTGCTTAACCTGATGCAATACTTTTTTCACAGCAGGCATCACTTCAATACCATCAACTAAAACAGGAGTAGATGAAAAATTCCTACAAGCTGTATGTAGTACGGCCCTGTTTTCTGTTTCATTAATTTTTTCTCCAGCAAACATGGATTCTATTGCTTCGTTAACCTTACACTCTTTTGCCAGTTCCATCAATATTTCAAAACTGTTTTCGGTTATGATGTTTTTTGAAAAGTCGAAAAAGATGTCCTCAAATTGAATAGAAAATCTTTTAAACCTATCAGCATCTGTGAAAAACAAATCTTTCATTTTTACTTCATCAAACAATAAAAAATGTTGCTGAAGTGCCTGCCAGGCTTTGGTAGAAATGGGGTTTATTTTTGGAAACATAGATTGCTAAAATAATGAATGGTTACGATATTCAAGTAGGTAAAATTGATAAATGTGTTTCATTAAATTGAGAACTTAAATATAATGGCTTCAAATTCTTAAATCTTACCTTTACTTTTAATGAATAAGTGTCTTTATTTTTAGAACAAACAATCAACAGTTTTTTCATTAATGAAAAATAGCTAGTTACTATCTAACTATTTTGTTCTTTTATCAATAATTAGCTTATACTTTACAAATATGCAAAAGATAAATTTTACAAAAGGCGATTTTTTTGGGGGGCTTACAGCAGGTATTGTTGCGCTTCCATTAGCACTTGCATTTGGCGTTCAATCGGGTTTAGGTGCTGCAGCAGGTTTATACGGAGCTATTATTTTAGGTTTTTTAGCAGCAATATTTGGAGGTACACCGTCACAAATTAGTGGTCCCACAGGTCCAATGACTGTTGTTTCGGCAGCAACTGTCGCATTTTTTGTTAGTCAAGTACCCGATGGTAATATTCAAACAGTCTTTGGTGCAATTATCGCTTGTTTTGTATTAGCAGGAATTTTTCAAATTCTGATGGGAGTTTTAAAAATTGGTTCCCTAATAAAATTTATTCCATACCCGGTAATTTCTGGTTTTATGAGCGGTATTGGTGTTATCATCATACTATTACAGTTATTTCCAGCCATAGGTCAAGCATCTCCAAAAACTACAATAGATGTAGTGAAGCAAATTGTACCAGCTTTACAGCAAATAGATGTTTGGGCTTTAATTTATGCAGCATTAACCATTCTCATTATTTATCTTTTTCCAAGAATTACTAAAGCAATCCCCAGTGCATTGGTTGCACTTATTCTAGTTACATTTTTATCAGTAATACTTGGTCACCAAGTTCCCATCATTGGCGATATCCCTCAAGGATTTCCTTCAATTCATATAGAAGGTCTTTTTTCCATTAAGCCAGAATTGTATATGCTTGTTTTAGAAGCAGCCATTACATTGGCAGCATTGGGTGCCATTGATTCTCTTTTAACTTCGGTGGTGGCTGATAATGTGACCAAAACAAAACATAATAGCAACAGGGAGTTAATTGGTCAAGGCATTGGTAATTCCATTGCTGGACTTTTTGGAGGTTTACCTGGCGCAGGAGCCACTATGCGAACATTAGTAAACATACGATCGGGTGGTAGAAATAGGATTTCAGGTGTAATTCATGCGATGGTTTTATTGATTGTTTTATTTGGAGCAGGAAAGTATGCCGCTCTAATTCCAAAATCAGTTTTAGCAGGTATTTTAATAACAGTGGGAATTGGAATCCTCGACTTCAAAGGATTTAAACATATTAATAAAGTACCAAAAGCAGACGCAGCCATTATGGTGATAGTTTTGTTGGTAACTGTATTTCTTGATTTATTAGTGGCAGTAGGCATTGGGATGGTGATGGCTTCCTTTTTATTTATGAAAAAAATGAGTGAAATCACAGAAGAAAAAACAAAAATTACAGAGCTCTCAGATTTGCAAATTGAAAAAGGATGGGATGATGAATATATTCCTCCTCACTTAATGGAAAATGTATTGGTTAAACATCTTGATGGACCACTTTTTTTTGGTTTTGCATCTGATTTTACCGAAAAAGTTACTCGACTTAAAGATATTAAATTTGTTATCATTAGAATGAGTAAAGTGCCTTTTATGGATCAAACAGGCTTATATGCACTAGAAGATGCTATACTATCTCTTGAACAAAGAAGTATTCAGGTTTTGTTTACCGGACTTCAGGCTCAACCTAAAAACATGTTGGAAAGAATAAAATTGATACCATCTTTAATTCCTATTGACAATATTTTTAAAACTTTTGGAGATTGCATAGAATGGCTAAAAGTAAATTGTAAATAAAGAAAAAGCCGCTGTTCATTTCAACAGCGGCTTTTTAATCTAAAGTATTTATAAAGCTTCGATGACAGATACCATTACTTTTATCATTTCTTTAGAAATATCCAAATGAGTAACCATTCTTACCTGAGTTTTGGATACTGGCAAACAAAGTATATTATGTTGTCTAAGTGAGGCACAAAAATCCTTTGGTGTAACAGTTCCAATAAGTTCAACTATTACAATATTGGTTTCCACAGGCATAATTTTACCTACAAATTCTTTCTTACCTAAAGCCAAGGCAATTTCCATAGCATGATCGTGATCATCTTGCAATCGCTTAATATTGTTTTCAAGTGCGTAGATACCTGCAGCTGCTAAATAACCAGCCTGCCTCATGGCTCCGCCAAAAGCTTTACGTACTCTTCGAGCTTGTTTTATATAATCGCTCTTTCCCAGTAATATACTCCCTACGGGGGTACCTAAACCCTTACTTAAACAAATAGAAATACTATCGAAAACTTCTCCATATTGTTTTGCAGTTTCATTCTTGGCCACCATGGCATTCCAAATACGGGCTCCATCCAAATGAAAGCTTAGTTTATTTTTAGAGCAAACATCTTTAATTAATTGAAATTCATTAAAATCATAACAAGATCCACCACCTCTATTGGCTGTATTCTCAAGGCTCACTAACTTGGTTCTTGCTTTATGAATATCATCTGGATTGATTGCATCAACTACTTGATCTGCTGTAATTCTTCCCAAATTTCCTTCTATTGGCCTTACTTGGCATCCGCTATTAGAAGCTATTCCTCCTCCTTCAAAAATATAAACATGGCTAAATTGATCACAAATCACTTCATCACCTGGCTGTGTATGGCATTTGATGGCAATTTGGTTAGTCATTGTGCCGCTGGCGCAAAAAATGGCAGCTTCCATACCAAACATATCAGCAGCCATGGTTTCTAAATTATTGACTGATGGGTCTTCTCCAAAAACATCATCACCAACTGGTACTTTAAACATGGCTTCCAGCATAGCCGGAGAGGGTTTGGTAAAAGTATCTGAACGTAAATCGGTTATCATAAGTCAAATATAAGCTCCAAGTAGCAAGTTTTAAGATTTAGCTTATTAAGAAAAATGGCTTTTTTGCTAGTTTATGGCTTGAATATTGCTATTAATAGTAAAAATAGAGCCTAAATCAATGTTTACTGTCATTTATCCACCATTCAACCTATTTATACACTAAACCTTTGAATTACGGCTGTTTAAACGTACCTTTGCACACATTTTTTATTGGAATTATACATTTTAAGTGAATTTTTGCAACCTTTTCCTAATAAAAAATGTCTTTCTAGTGTTATATTGATGAAATTAAAATAAGAAAATGAGGCAATTAAAGATAGCAACCCAGATTACCAACCGTGATTCTCAAGCAGTTGAGAAATATCTGCAAGAAATTTCTAAAATTTCGATGATTACTCCGGAGGAGGAAACCATTTTAGCCCAGAAGATTAAAATGGGAGACCAGCGTGCACTAGATAAGCTAGTACAAGCCAACCTTCGTTTTGTGGTTTCTGTAGCTAAACAATACCAACATCAGGGACTTTCTTTAAGTGATTTGATAAACGAGGGTAACCTTGGTTTAATTAAAGCCGCTCAACGTTTTGACGAAACAAAAGGTTTTAAGTTCATCTCTTACGCCGTTTGGTGGATTCGCCAGTCAATTTTACAGGCATTGGCCGAGCAGGGAAGACTTGTACGTTTACCACAAAATAAAATTGGAACCTATAACAAAGCCAATAAGGCTTATATGGCTTTTGAACAAGAGCATGAGAGAGAGCCAAGTACCGAAGAATTAGCAGAATTGCTTGAAATGAGCGAAACTGAGATCAATAATATTTTCCAAAGTAATACCCGTCATACTTCACTTGATGCACCAGTGCATGAGGCAGAAGACGTGGCAATGGGTGATTTATTAAAAGGTGGCGATGAAACAGATGAAGATGTAATGCATGATTCATTGAAAAATGAAATTCGCAGGGTTTTAAAGTCTTTAAGTCCTCGTGAAGCTGAAATTGTAAATGCTTATTTTGGATTGGATGGTGAAAATGGAGTAACCATTGAGCAAATTGGACAGAAGTACGATTTAACCAAAGAACGTATTCGCCAGATTAAAGAAAGAGCTATCAAACGCTTACAGAAGGCTAGATACAGTGGTGCTTTGAAAGCCTATTTAGGATAATACAAGCTGAGAAAATATAAAGACCTTCTGCCATTTGCAGGAGGTCTTTTACTTTATAGAATTACCAAACAAAAATTGTTTACATAATATTAACCCTTCGCTGATAATATTAAAGCAATACTGTTTTAAATTTGATGTTATATGAAGTTGGTTTTGCTATTAATAGGTTTTACACTTGTTGTAAGTTCTTGCGAAAAGAATATCAGTTTTGATTTAAAAGATGCTGGCAAAGTTTTAGTTGTAGATGCAGAAATAGAAAATGGAAAGCCGCCTATAGTTAGCCTTAGCAAAAGTTTAGATTTTTTTAGTGCTATTAGCCCGCAAATATTAGCTGCATCCTTTGTTCACAATGCCGTTGTAACCATTTCCAATGGCAGTTTAACCCATAGCTTAAAAGAATATACTGTTCCACTAAATAATGGGTTCTTTTTGTACTATTACAGTATCGATTCTGCCAATCTATCCACTGCATTTGTGGGTGAGTTTAGCAAGCAATACACTTTAACAATTTTGGCCGATGGTAAACTATACTCAGCCAAAACAACGATTCCAGTCCTTAAAAAATTTCCAGATTCACTTTGGACAGCTAAAGCGCCAGCCAATGTAGATACCTCAAAGCGAATTTTGATGACAAGAGTAACAGACCCTCCAGGATTAGGAGATTATATTAGATACTTTACTAAAAAAAATAACCAACCATTTTTGCCTGGCATCAATTCGGTATTTAATGACGAAGTAGTAGAAAATACTACTTATACAGCGCAAGTCGATCAGGGTGTTAATAGAAATCTTCCATTGCCAACAGGTGATGACCGTTTTTTTAGTAGAGGAGACACTATTTCTTTTAAACTATCAAACATTGATAAATCCACTTATACTTTTTGGAATACCTGGGAATTTAATCAACAAAGTATAGGGAACCCATTTTCGCAACCTGGCAAAGTAATTGGCAATATCAGCAATGGAGCTTTAGGTGCATTTTGTGG
Organism: uncultured Chitinophagaceae bacterium; assembly: GCA_947085175.1. Lineage (GTDB taxonomy): Bacteria > Bacteroidota > Bacteroidia > Chitinophagales > Chitinophagaceae > Ferruginibacter. The sequence goes on along the minus strand of CAMTVJ010000003.1, from coordinate 196,138 downwards.
CTATGCATCTTGGGTGGGTACGGTTATAGCACACTGATTAGGGTGCATTTCAAATTGTCGCTTTTGTCATGCTGAGGTACGAAGCATCTCTATCTGCAATGCTTGAGATGCTTCGTACCTCAGCATGACAATGGAGAAGAAAAGAGCGGAAAACAAAAGCGACAATTTGAAATGCACCCGCTGATCATCCTGCTAAAAAATATTCCATAAAATTCGTGTAAATAAATTTTAAAAAAAGATATGTCAGTAGAGAAAGTTCATTGTTTAATTATAGGATCAGGTCCGGCAGGATATACAGCAGCCATTTATGCATCAAGAGCTGGTTTAAATCCGGTTTTATATCAGGGAATTCAACCAGGCGGACAATTAACGATTACTACAGAAGTTGAAAACTATCCTGGATACCCCGATGGAATACAGGGCCCTGAAATGATGGTTCATTTTGAAAACCAGGCCAAGCGTATGGGTACTGATATTAGGTACGGACTTGCAACCAAAGTTGATTTTTCAGTTCGTCCACTTAGAGTGGAGATTGATGAAGAAAAGTGGATTGAGACAGATTCGGTAATCATTTCTACTGGAGCATCTGCCAAATGGCTGGGTATGGAAAGTGAGGAGCGCCTTAATGGTTATGGTGTAAGTGCTTGTGCTGTTTGTGATGGTTTTTTCTTTAAAGGAAAAGAAGTGGCTATTGTTGGTGCAGGAGACACTGCTGCAGAAGAAGCACTTTATCTATCTAAAATTTGTTCTCAAGTGCATATGATTATTAGAAGAGATGAAATGAGAGCCAGTAAGGTAATGATTGACAGGGTGCTTAACACAAGTAATATAAAAATCTATTGGAACAATGATACCGATGAAATATTAGGAGATAAAAAAGTAGAAGCAGTTAGGATTAAAAACAATCAAACCAACGAATTACAGGAAATACCTGTGAGTGCTTTTTTTGTAGCCATTGGTCATACACCCAATTCAGATATTTTTAAAGGTTGGTTGGATATGGATGATGCCGGATACTTAAAAACAATTCCAGGCACATCTAAAACAAATGTAGAAGGCGTATTTGCATCGGGAGATGTACAGGATAAAATTTACAGACAAGCAGTTACTGCTGCAGGCACTGGTTGTATGGCTGCACTGGATGCCGAAAGATATTTAGGAGAAAAAGGATTGCATTGATGTTTACAATAAGTCTACATAATTTAATTTTCCATTCCTTTCATGGTATTCATGATGAAGAAAGAATACTTGGTAATACTTTTATTGTAAATGTAGATATTAACTATCATGGGCATGAAATAATTACAGAACTGGGGCAAACAGTAAACTATGTTACCGTTTATAATGTCATTAAATCAAGAATGCTTATACCTACATCTTTATTAGAAACGCTTGCACAAGATATTGCCAGTTTAATTCATAGTCTGAATACTGATATCAACAGCATATCAGTTTCAATTGAGAAAAAAAATCCTCCTATATCTAATATTGAAGGTGCTATAAGCGTTAAGTATACAAAAGAATGGTAAAATGAAATTGTTGTTTTTATTAATCTTATCCCTATTTACATCTGTGCAATCCTTTGCTCAGGATATTGATATGATGATTAAAGAAGGCAATAGACTTGAATTTGTTCCAGATGAAAAAGCTGCTTTTATAAAATTCAAAGAAGCCTTACGGGTACAACCTTCCAATGTATATATTTTAAATAAATGCAGCGAATTGTGTAGCCGTATTGGACAAAGAGAGATAGAAGAGAAAAAAAGAGAAGAGTATTATAATGCCGCTATTTATTATGCCAAAACTGCATTACAATTGAATCCTTTCAATAGTGAATCAAATTGTGTAATGGCTATTGCTTTAGGCAGAACCTCCATGGGTAAAAGCGGTAAAGAAAAAATAAGTAATGCCAAAGAAATAAAAAACTATGTAGAAAGAGCTATCCTAAACGATCCCGCTAATTATAAAGCCTGGCATGTTTTAGGTAGATGGCATTTCGAGATAAGTAATCTCAATTTTATGGAGAGGTCTATTGTAAAGCTTTTATTTGGTGCCTTACCACCGGCATCATTAACTCAATCAGTTTCTGCTTTTGAAAAATCAAGAGAAATTGCACCTGGATTTGTTTTAAACTATTATGAGATGGCCAAAGCTTATCATCATATGGATAACGATGTAAAAGCCATTGCTTACATCAATCATATGCTCAACCTTCCTACTAAAACAAATGATGATCCTCTCATCAAAGAAAAAGGGAAGGCTTTGTTAAAAGCTTGGAATTAATCCTAAAATCTTATTTAAGTTTTTATTGAAATTTGATTTATTGTAAATTGAGGTCACAAACTCAAATTATGATCAGTATCAAATACAAGTTGCTATTTCTTATTTTATTTTGCTCATTCACATTAATTGCCCAGGAAAAGTTTGAATCTAAGTACGATCCGTATGCATTGTTTGCGCCCAACTTTTATCCTGCTGGTTCAAGCATCACACGATCAGCCACTGGAGAGCCAAATACTGGTTATTGGCAAAATAGAGCCGATTATCAAATTACCGCATCATTAAACGATGTTACCAATGAAATAAAAGGCTCGGTAACCATTACTTATAAAAATAATAGTCCGCATATTTTACCTTTTATTTGGTTGCAGCTCGATCAAAATTTGTTTAACAAAGAAAGTAGGGGACAAGCCCGGATGCCTTTAAATAGTCGCAGTAGATATGGCGATAGTAAGAGCGATTTTAATGGTGGCTATAATATAAGTGAAGTTAAAATTGGCAACAACAAAGCCAATTATATTATCTCCGATACAAGGATGCAGATTCGTTTAGATAAACCTATGAATGCCGGAGGCGATGTCATTAAAATAAAAATAGACTTTGATTTTCTTCTACCCGAATATGGTGCCGACCGTTGCGGAATATTGAGCACTAAAAACGGAAATATTTTTGCTGTGGCGCAGTGGTATCCACGCATGTGTGTGTTTGATGATGTAGATGGTTGGAATACGCTTCCTTATTTAGGTCCAAGTGAATTTTATTTGGAGTATGGCGATTTTGATATGAAACTTACTGCACCTGCAAGTCATATTGTTGTATGCAGTGGGGAGTTGCAAAATGAATCGGAGGTTTTAACTGCTATACAAATTAGTCGCCTGGCATTGGCTAAAAAGAGTAATAATACCATTATGTTGCGTACCGAAGAGGAAGTAACTAATCCGTCCTCCCGCCCAAAAGTTACAACCCTTACTTGGCATTATAAGATGGCAAATGCCAGAGATGTAGCTTGGGCAAGTAGCAAAAGTTTTATTTGGGATGCCGCAAAGATTAATTTGCCTAGCGGAAAAACAGCTTTAGCTATGAGTGCCTATCCAATTGAAAGTTCGGGTAAAAAGGGTTGGAGCCGCTCTACAGAGTATATCAAAGCAAGTATAGAGAACTACAGTAAGCGTTGGATGGAATATCCTTATCCGGTTGCCGTAAATGTGGCAAGTAATATTGGTGGAATGGAATACCCTGGCATTGTATTTTGTGGATCAACTGCAAGAGAAGGAGATTTATTTGGCGTAACCGACCATGAATTTGGACATACTTGGTTTCCCATGATTGTAGGAAGTAACGAACGTAAGTATGGTTGGATGGATGAAGGATTTAATACTTTTATCAATACACTTGCAGAAGAAGATTTTAATGATGGTGAATATAAAAGTCAGCCACCCAATATGCAAAATACTACTCCCTACATGTTTGGCAAAAACTCCGAAACAATTTTTAAAACGCCAGATGCTATGAAGGAGTTTAACATTGGCAATTCATTGTACCGGAAGCCGGGCTATGGTTTAACCCTTTTACGAAATGAAATTTTAGGTGCCGACCGATTTGATTATGCCTTTAAGGAATACATCAAACGTTGGGCATACAAACACCCTACGCCTTGGGATTTCTTTAGAACAATGGATAATGCTTCTGGTGAAAACCTGGGCTGGTTTTGGAAAGCCTGGTTTGTTGAAAACTATAAATTTGATCAGGCTGTTACATCAGTTGAATACCCAAATGATAATCCATCCCAAGGGTCTATAGTTACTATCATTAATTTAGAACAGATGGCTTTGCCTATACATATAACTTATGAAACCCTATCTGGCAAAAAAGGCATTTTAAAATTGCCAGCAGAAGTTTGGAACAATACAGATACCTGGAAAGTAAAATTGCCAACTATAGAAGCATTGAAAAAGGTTGAGTTGGATGCAGCTAAAGTTTTTCCTGATCAGGATTTTTCTAACAATGTTTGGCGAAATAATTAAGATCACAAAAAAACCAGAACAGAAGGTATCAGCAATGGTACCTTTTTCTTTTTATTAACTTTTCAACACCAATAAAAAAATATACGAGTCGTTTCCTTTTCGGATAATCTAGATATTTTTTCAAATCAAATCATTTCATAATGAAAAAGGAAATCACATTGGCAACAATAGTATTGTTGTTGGTAATGGCAGTAAATGCACAGAATAAAACAACAGAAACCTTTCTCTCTCCTGGGATGTTGAGTATTGGCACTAGAAATACTTTTAGCATTTTCAATGATGATAATGCAACTGGAATAGGAATCGGTGGGCAAGCAAGGGTTCAATTAAGCAACAGAATTGGTTCAGAATGGTTTTTTGATTATATCACTTCAAAAAATGGAACAAGTACCATTCGCAACGATTATCATATTGGATGGTCGCTTATGTATTACCCAATTAAAGACAGGGAAACGCCTACCTTTTTACAGCCCTATATCATTGCTGGGCATTGTTTTGATTATAGTAAAGTTGCAGAACAAGGTAATGGCAACAATTACGCCAATAGGTGGAGCATGGCTACACAAGCTGGAATTGGTACACACTTCAATATCACAAACCGTTTTGACTGTTCCTTATCGTCCCAATATATGATGCACTTTGGAAAAGAAATTGAAACCAGTATCGATAAAGGAAATGTATTGATTGATAAGAAAGCTTATTCGGGGCCACACGGTCATATGCTTGTATCTCTAAGTTTTAATTACAAATTATTCCATCTGTTTAATTAGCCCCAGGCAGACGGGTTTTCCATTTTCCACTTTTCAAATACAAATAGGAGAAAATAAAAATGCATGACCAATAAACAAAATCATTGGTCCAGGCAAAGGCAAGTGAAATAAAATGCACTTTCACAAATATCCAGGTATATATCATATACAGGGTAATGGCAATTACCTCAATCATCAAATTAACTTTTGTTTTGCCTGTACCAGTTACCCCATTAAGCCAAATATTAGCCATGCACATTAATAGTAAATCAACAGAAACAATTCTCAGCACGGGAATACCTTGCTGTACAAAATCTTCGCCCTGGCTAAAAATACTGAAGAATTGGCCTGGAAATACATTGATGAGAATAGCGATAATGACACATAAACCCATACAAAGTTTTGTAATTTTATTGATTGCAAACAATACGAGCTCTTCTTTCTTTTGACCCATTAAATTACTTACCATAACGTTGCTTGTACTGGCAAAAGCCCAAACAAATACCCCCGCCAATCCAAATACATTACGCATCGTATTGCTGATGGCTTTGTAAACATCATTGTGCAAACTTTCGATTAACATAAAAAATACCAACCAAGTAATTACACTTAATACATACTGAAGCATTAAAGGAATAGAAAAAGTAAAGATCTCTTTGGTGATGATTTTATTGTAAGCAAATGTTTTAAATAAGCCGTATTGCTTTTTTAATCCTGTGCGAAACAATACAATCAATACAACTAAACAGCCAACTACTTCGGCAATTACAGAAGCAACAGCTGCACCATTAAAACCCATAGCCGGAAATCCATACCTTCCTTTTATTAATAAAAAATCAAGTAAAACATTTAAACCCGCCTCACAAAAAAAGGCAATCATTAAATAGCGGCTGTTTAAGGTTGAAACCAAAAAGGCATTTCCCATTTGAAACAGAAACAGGAAGGGGAGTCCCAGAATTCTGATTTTTAAAAAATCTATTTGCTGATTATAAGAATGTGCATCTGCAACAGGTTCCAGAATAAGTGGTGCAATAAACCAGGTAATTAAAATTCCAGCTACAGCCAATTGCAAACAGATTCTTATTCCCTGAGATAAAATCACTTTAAAAGCTGCCTGGTTATCGCTGCCGGCATGACGGGAAAAAACAGCTTGTAATGCATTATTTAAACCGCTACCAGCTACAGCAAAAATTAAGTAAAACACACCAGTAATACCTGCATTACCTAAAGCCTCGGTACTTAAATCACCCAAAAAAATGCTATTCGTAAGCATATTAATTTGAGGAATAAGTATGGCAAGCGTAATAGGTAAGGCAATTGTAAGAATTTGCTTATTGGTAACCTTTACTTTTAAATCAATGTTTGCAGCAGTACTTTCCATAAAGTCAGCAAAATTATCTTATTTTGCCTCCCCAAATGCAATACGTGAATCCATCTTTTAATATTCAGGCTTCAACTGCCAACTTTACCTCAGCCCAATTATTTATAGAGGCTGGCCCAATGGGGCTATCCTTTGTTGTATTAGATGAGGCAAACTGCTTTAATACAGTTAAAACTTATTCTTTTCCTACCAACCTAAGTGAAGCTGGGTTAACTGAGACCATTAGCCATATTTTACAAAATGAAGCAATACTGCAGCATCATTTTGTTAAAACACATATTTATTGGTCGTTCCCACAAAGTGTAATTGTGCCCAATGAGTTGCTACAGACTGATAAAAATACAAACAGCCTTAATTTGGTATATGGCAATTCGAATACGGCTTTACTAAAAACTGATTTTTTGTATAAACAGAATTTACACAATATTTATAGATCAACAGGACCCTTACAACAAACGATAGATAATATTTTTACTTTTACTAATCAAACACATTTATATTCTGCCCTTGCTAATAAAACCTTTGAAGACGGCAATCATTTGTACACTGTTTTTTATAGTAATGCTTTAATTGTTTTGCTTTGTAAAGCGGGGCAATTACAGATGATACAAAACTTTTCATTTAGCTCTCCCGAAGATGCAGCCTATCATTTACTACAGGTTTGCAAGGGGTTTGACTTAAAACCCGATGATGTTAACTTACATATTAGTGGGTTGATAGATAAAAAATCAGGGCTATTTGAAGGTATTTATAAATATTTCTTGAACATACAATTTGACGGATTGCCAGAGCAGTTTGATTACTGTGCCGAAATAAAGGAACATCCAACCCATTTTTTTAGTCATTTATTTAGTTTAGCAGCATGCGTATAATTAGTGGTATACATGGAGGCAGAAGAATTAGCCCACCTGGTAAAATGCCTTATACCAGACCCACAACAGATATTGCCAAAGAAGGGCTTTTTAATATTCTTCAAAATAATTTAGAGATTATTGAATTAAAAGTACTTGATCTTTTTGGTGGCACTGGCTGTATCAGCTACGAACTGGCCAGCAGGGGAGCCCCAGAAATAACCATTGTGGAAAAAGATACCAAAATGTATGACTTTATTAAAAAGACATCGGCAGAACTTGGATTCGAAAATTTTAATGTTGTAAAATCAGATGTCTTTAAGTTTATTGAAAGTACAAATCAGCAATACAATTTTATTTTTGCAGGTCCTCCCTATGCATTAGCAACTATCGATAATCTTCCTTTAAATATTTTTGAAAGTAAATTATTAAAACCTGATGGCTGGTTTGTTTTGGAGCATACCCCCAGAAAAAATTATAAGAAATTTGCCCATTATAAAACAGAACGTAATTACGGCACTACTATCTTTTCTATCTTTATTAATAATTAGTGCGTACTTTAAAGTAGATAAGTTTTCATAATTAACAACTAAACTAATTAACAATTACATCTTGCTAAAAAGCTTTAGATATCTTTTAATTCCTTTTGCCTTTGTGTATGGTGCTGGGGTATGGGTACGCAATTTTTTGTTTGATAAGAATATCATTAAATCCTTTTCATTTAACTTTCCCATTATTTGTGTAGGCAATCTTGCAGCGGGAGGCACTGGTAAAACACCCATGACTGAATACCTGATTCGCCTGTTGCAAAACAATTATCAATTGGCCACATTAAGTAGGGGATATAAAAGAAAAACTAAGGGATTTGCCATTGCAGATGACAATACTACTGCATTGGAAATAGGAGATGAGCCTATGCAATTTCATCAAAAATTTCCTAATATTTCAGTAGCTGTTGGAGAAGAGAGGGTTGTAGCTATTCCTCAGCTTTTACATGAAAAGCCAAATACAGATGTCATCATTTTAGATGATGCTTTTCAGCATAGGCATGTTCAAGCTGGATTAAATCTAATACTTACCGATTATAATAATTTATACAGCCGAGACCTTATGTTACCTTCCGGCGATTTAAGAGATGTAAGAAGCAGTAGCAAAAGAGCTGATATGATATTGGTTACAAAATGCAAACCCAATCTTTCAGAAACCGAAAAGAAGGATATCATTTTAGAATTAAATCCAAAGCCACATCAAACAGTATTTTTTACAACAATTGTGTACAGTATGCCTTTTCATCTTTTTACAAAAGATGCTATTAACGTTTCGCAAGATTGTACCATATTATTACTTTGCGGCATTGCCAACCCCGAGCCCTTAAAAGAACATCTTACTGCCCATACAGATACTTATGAAATGATTCGATATCCCGATCACCATATCTTCGACAGCGATGACCTTAAAGATATTAAACAGCAATTCCAGAAAATAAAATCTGATAAGAAGATTGTTTTAACTACCGAAAAAGATGCTGTGAGACTGGAAAAATTTGTACATGAATTAAAAGACTTTCCCATTTATGTAGTGCCTATTGAACATCAGTTTTTATTTAATGAAGCTAAATTGTTTGATAAATGTATTGTAGATTTTATAGAAAGCTTTAAAAAAACTATAGTATAATCCTCTAAACTTTATTAACAAAAAAAAGCGATTTAAGATTTACCTGTGTAAATCTTAAATCGCAAACAATTAAAAAGAAACATTATTTTTTGGGTTCAGCAAGTGGCTTGTTAACTGCTTCAGTCCATTCCATGCTGATGGCACTACGTTCAATTTTCATATAACTGCCTGGGCTTGTTTCAAGCATTAAAGTATTGTCGTCATTAATTTTATTTACAGCACCGTGGATGCCGGCAAGTGTTACAATTTTATCACCTTTTTGTAAGTTATTAATGAACTCTTTTTGCTTTTTTGCTTTTTTAGCTTGTGGTCTGATCATGAATAACCAAAATACAAGGATCATTAATCCCATCATAATTAAAGTACTGGTACTTCCACCTTTTCCCTGAGGATCCATCATTAAAAAAAAACTTAGTAGTTGCATATTGTTTATTTGTGTGTTTAATTATTAAAGTTATTTTTTATTTTTTTGTTTTACTTCTCCTGTGAGATTTAATTGTGGGAAATCAGGAATGGCATTTGAAGTAACTGTAATAGTTTTAAATGCCGATCCAACTCTTCCTTTACTATCAAATACAATCTTTATAAACCCCATATCGCCGGGCATAATTGGCTTTTCTGGTTTTTCAGGAACCGTACATCCACAACTTGCAGAAGCATTGGTTATTACTAAGGGTTGATTGCCTGTATTTTTAAACCGGTAACTGTATTCTACTTTATCTCCATCGGTAACTGTACCAAAATGATAAGTAGAGTCAATAATTTGCACTGTCGTTGTTTCTTGTAATGCTTGTTCTTTTAGCTGAGAAACATCATCAGCAATTTTATCCTTCCTTCTTACATCGCAGGAAACAATTAAAAGAGTAACCAATAATAATAGAACGCCATTTTTCATTGTAGATTTTTTACAAAGTTATAATAAGCTACTGTTCTTAAAATCCTTTTTGCTCAATTTATTTTCGGCGGTTAACTCTTTATTGATATTATCTAACAGTCCGTTTACAAACTGCCCACTTTGAATGGTACTGTAATCCTTGGCTAAATCGATGTATTCATTAATGGTTACTTTGGTTGGTATCGTTTCAAAATACAAAAACTCACAAACACCCATTTGTAGAATGATGAGGTCTAGTGCGGCAATTCTTTCTGCATCCCAATTATTTAATTTGGGTTTTATCAATTCCAGGCAAACATCCTTCTTATCCAAAACAGTTTGTAAAAGAGTTTTGGCAAAATCCCATTTCTCTTTACCTAAAATATCATCTAAGTTTTGATTTTGGGGCTTACTTAAAAAACTCAGAATTAGCTGGCTCATCATTTCAGCATCATCATCCCAATGAATAAAATGCTCTTCCACATGGTTGATAAAATCTTCATTGGGTAAAAGGAGGTTACTAAATATAAAACTCAGCATATCCTTTTCGCCCTTTTTATTTCGACTAAGTAATTCAATGTATTCAGCATATTCTGGCGAAGCCACCAATTGTAAATATATTTTTTTCAATAACTCTCCATCAATAATATGATGTGATTTATACTCAGTATTTACATTTTTAAACCCTGGGTTTTCTACAATGGTCCATAACAATTCATTACCGGCAATTTTGGTATTGATGTTAAGATCATGAGAAGTAGGTAAATGTTTAGAAGCTTTTTGACGGGCATCTGTTTCAGAATACCTGGCCACTTCTGTAATAAAATAAAGTAAGTAATTAAAAAGTTGCTTGCTTTGGTCTATTTTTTTTGTTAGGATGTTAATGGCTTCACCGGGTTTTACTTCCCCACTCATACTGTCGATGCTATATAAGGTCTGCATCACTTTTATACGGATATTTCTTCTACTAATCATTACTTAAGAACTTTTTTAAGGCTGCGAAGATAGGATAAAATAAAAGAGGAAAAAATGTGCCTATGATCTTATAGCCTCAATATTGCCTTTTTCTAAAATTAGTTTATCTTTAAGTATCCAGTTTTCTTATTTATCCTATAAGTTTTTAATATGAAACACCTACTTAATACTCATCTTAAAAAAATGTTTTTTGCTGTTCTTTCAGCTTTATTCTTATTTTCTTGCCAAAAAAATACAAATTCTAAAACTGACATTTTATCAAACGATAAAAGATATACTGATTTTTTAGGGGCCATGGAATATGAATTCGACATGATTAAAAACCCTACTACTGGAATAATCCCAGAGGGAAGTTTTACGGGAGAAGTTGAACAAGTGAAGTCTTTGCTCGCCTATCAACTTCAAAATAATATCCTTGCATCTGGAACTCCTTATTTAGTGCAAGGCCCAACTAATTTGGGAGGAAGAACAAGATCAATTGCCTATGATGTAAGATTTAATGGCACTACAAACCAAGTTATTCTAGCAGGAGGTGTAAGTGGAGGTGTGTATAAATCAATTAATAATGGCGCTTCCTGGGTTCGTAAAAGCCCCACTGGTGATCATTTTAGCTGTACCAGCATTGCGCAAGATACCCGAGCAGGTTTTCAAGACACTTGGTATTATGGTGTTGGTGAGGCAAGCGGAAATTCTGCTAGTGGTTCAAGTGCTTTTTATTTAGGTAATGGTGTTTATAAATCTACTGATAATGGTGAAACTTGGACAAGACTCACTGCATCAAATACTTCCCCTTTAGAAACATTTAGTACTGGCGCAGATGCTATTCAAAAAGTAATAGTAGACCCCACCAATGGTAATGTTTATGTAGCCTGTTTGGCAAAAATTATGCGTTCAGTTGATGGAGGCACTAATTGGGACAATGTATTAACTGGTACTCTTGCAAATTCAGGGCAAGAAACTGATTTAGTAGTTACAAGTACAGGAAGATTTTATGCCGGATTTGCAGGGAATAACTCGGTTGTTTCAGATGGAGTTTGGACTTCTACAACTGGAGCAAGCGGATCCTGGACGAGGATTGCTGGACCAGGTGGAACTCCTGTAGGCTGGAATGCAAACGGAGCTTATGGAAGGGTGGTACTTGCTATTGCACCAAGTAACGAAAATCTTGTGTATGCACTTTATTCTATTACTGTTGATGCTTGCACAGCGGAAGCAGAATTATTCCGTTGGGATCAAACGGGTTCAACCTGGACTGACCTTTCTACAACAATGCCTAACGAAGGTGGTTGTTTAGCTGGAAATGACCCTTTTGCAGTCCAAGGTGGATACGACTTGGTTATTGCTGTAAAACCTGATGCAGCAGGTACTTTGTTTATTGGTGGAACTAATGCATATAGATCAACAAATTCAGGGGGATCATGGACAAGAATTGGTGGTTATGTCAGCAATGTCTCATATGGATTGTATGCAAATTCGCACCCAGATATACACAGCTTTGTTTTTCAGCCTGGCAGCCCATTAATTATGCTTTGCGGAAATGATGGTGGAATACAACGTACTACTAATAATACTGCTGGAACAGTAACCTGGAGCCAGATTAATACTAACTATAATACCTATCAATACTATTATGTAGATATAGACCCTCGTTTGGGTAATGGCAAAGCAATAGGCGGTGCACAAGATAATGGTACAACCCGAAATATTGGCGAGACTGGAACCAGTTTTGAACCTGTATGGAGTGGTGATGGTGTTTCGGTTGGTTTAACGCATCCAACAGCTACTGGTGGCGTTCAATACGAATACGTTGGTTCACAAGCTGGTAATATCAGTAGAAGATTATCTTCCCAGAGTAATGGTTTTGGTACAAACATTAGACCTTCTGCCGCATCTGCCAATGGGCTTTTTGTTACCCTCTTTAAGTTAGATCCAGATAACACACAAACATTGTATTATGCTAATGATAATTCCTTGTACCGAACAACGGCAGCATCTACAGTAACAACAGGTTCATGGACTGCCATGACAGGAATTGCTACTGCCGTTGGAGGAGCCAATGACATTTCTGCAATGGCTACAACAAGGGGTACTTATAGCGCAGCTACAGCAAGTTTATTTATGGGAACTAGTAATGGAAAGGTTTTTCGACTAGATAATCCTACGGGAGTAGCTGCAAGTACTGCACCTGTAGATATAACTGGGGCTGGTTTTCCAGCATCTGGTTATATAAGTAGTATTGCTGTTAATCCCCGTAGGGATGATACCGTATTAGTAACTTTTTCAAACTATGGTGTTACCAGTGTGTTTTGGACAGGAAATGCCAATGCAGCCACACCCACCTGGACAGCAGTAGAAGGTTCATTAACCCTACCTTCATACCGTAGTTCTGCCATTGCTGTCACAACCGCTGGAGTTGAGTATTTTGTAGGCACTTCTGCAGGTTTATTTAATACTTTAGGGTTACCTGGCGCTATTAATTGGACCCAAGAAGGAGCTACAGAAGTTGGTAATGCTGTAATTTCGAGTTTGGCTTTACGAAAAGAAGACAATAAACTATTGGTGGGCACCCATGGATATGGAATGTGGTATACCAATTTACCAATCCCAATAGTCCCAATTGTATTAACTGAGTTTAAAGGCAGCATACAAAATAAAAATGCATTGTTGCAATGGACTACTGCAAACGAAAGTAACGGTAAACATTTTGAGTTGGAGAAATCATTTGATGGCATCCTGTTTCGAAAAATAGCAACCATTGCAGCAGCCGGCAATAGTAGTGGGGTTAAGCACTATAGTCATTTGGATAAAGAACCGCTTACCGAAAAAAATTACTATCGCCTTAAATCGGTAAATAATGACAACATCTTTAAACTCAGTAATACTGTATTAATAAAACCTCCGAGCATTCTTCAGGACTTTTTGGTAATGGGTAATCCCGTTTTTGATCAAATTATTATCCGGTTTGTAAGGGTGCTCGAAACAAATGGAGAATTACGATTAGTTGATATAAATGGAAGGATATTAGCAACTCAACCCATCTCAATGGGAGATCAATTCATTCCATTTTATTTACCTCCGGGTAAAATAAGTAGGGGAGTTTATTTTTTACAGGCAATTATAAATGGAGAAAAGTATATCAAGCAAGTTCAAAAGTTTTAATGAATAACATAAAATGGGAAAAATGCCATCCAAATAGGGATGGCATTTTCATTTACTAACAAAAAAAATGAAAAATTGTCCGTTTTACTACATAAAAACTGCCATCTACTATAATATTGCTGACATACTTGCTATTAAGTTCTATTGGTACAATAATGGCAGTACCTTTGCCAACCGTTAAAAAACGGAGATTTAATTCTTAAACAAAATCAAAACATACATTATGGCTAAAAAAGTTGCTAATTACGAGTTATACGAAGACAGGGTGCTCGTAAAGCCTGCTGCTGCTGAAACTAAGACAGCTGGTGGTATTATTATCCCTGATACTGCAAAAGAAAAACCACAAAAAGGAACTGTTGTAGCAGTTGGACCCGGAAAATATGCAGAACAAACCGGAAATATCATTCCTGTTAAACAAAAAGTTGGAGATGTTGTATTGTATGGCAAATATGCCGGTACAGAAATAACGATAGAAGGGGATGACCTTTTAATGATGCGCTCTTCGGATATTTTAATGAAAGTGGGTTAATACCAAACTTTGATGAAAGTCGAATTCGGGTATGTAGTACAAGTGAGTGACACAACGATGTTGAATAATGATTTAATGCCGGTCACCAAAATCTAAAATCGTAAATCTAAAATCTAAAATTGATCTATTATGTCAAAAATGATATTCTTCGATATTGAAGCAAGAAATAAAATGAAAAAAGGCGTTGATACTTTATCAGACGCTGTAAAAGTAACTCTTGGCCCAAAGGGCCGTAACGTAGTTATCGAACGCAAGTTTGGTGCACCTACAGTTACCAAAGATGGTGTTACTGTTGCCAAAGAAATTGAATTGGAAGATCCCATTGAAAACATGGGTGCACAAATGGTGAAAGAAGTAGCTTCTAAAACAGCAGATATTGCTGGTGACGGAACTACTACTGCAACGGTTTTGGCACAAGCCATCATTTCAGAAGGATTAAAGAATGTGGCTGCTGGTGCAAATCCTATGGATTTAAAGCGTGGTATCGACAAAGCTGTTGTAGCTATTGTTGAAAACTTGAAAAAGCAATCTGAAAAAATTGGAAGCGACAGTAAAAAGATTGAGCAAGTTGCTTCTATTTCTGCAAATAACGATGCAGCTATTGGTGCTTTAATTGCTCAGGCAATGGCAAAAGTGGGTAAAGAAGGAGTAATTACAGTAGAAGAAGCAAAAGGTACTGATACTACAGTTGATGTAGTAGAAGGTATGCAATTCGATCGTGGTTATATCTCTCCATACTTTGTTACCAACAGCGAAAAAATGCAGGCAGAAATAAGCAATCCTTATATTCTAATCTATGATAAGAAGATTTCTACAATGAAAGACATCTTGCATATTCTTGAGAAAGTAGCTCAAAGCGGACGTCCATTAGTGATCATTGCCGAAGATTTGGATGGTGAAGCTTTAGCTACATTAGTGGTTAATAAATTACGTGGCACTATTAAGGTGGCTGCAGTAAAAGCACCAGGTTTTGGCGATAGAAGAAAAGAAATGTTACAGGATATTGCTGTATTAACAGCTGGTATTGTTGTAAGTGAAGAACAAGGTTTTAAATTGGAAAATGCTGATTTAACTTATTTAGGAAGTGCCGAAAGTATTACTATTGATAAAGACAACACTACCATCGTTGGTGGTAAAGGTGTTAAAAAAGATATCACTGCAAGAGTAAATCAAATTAAAGCACAGGTTGAATCAACGACCTCTGAATATGATAAAGAAAAGTTACAAGAGCGTTTGGCTAAGTTAGCTGGCGGTGTTGCAGTTTTATACATTGGTGCAGCAACTGAAATTGAAATGAAAGAAAAGAAAGACCGTGTTGATGATGCATTACATGCTACCAGAGCTGCGGTTGAAGAAGGAATAGTTCCAGGTGGTGGAGTGGCTTATGTTCGTGCCAGCGATGTATTAGCTAAAATGGTAGGAGCAAATGAAGATGAAACAACTGGTATTGCCATTGTTCGTAGAGCGGTGGAAGAGCCATTACGTACTATTGTTGAAAATGCAGGTTATGAAGGAAGCGTAGTAGTAAATAAAATTAAAGAAGGCAAAGCTGATTATGGTTTTAATGCCCGTACCGAAAAGTATGAGAATCTTTTCAAGGCTGGGGTTATTGATCCAACTAAAGTGAGCCGTGTAGCTTTAGAAAATGCAGCTTCAATTGCTGGTATGATGTTAACCACCGAGTGTGTGATTGCAGACAAACCTAAAAAAGAAGAAGCACATAGCCATGGCGCACCTGATATGGGCGGAATGGGCGGATACTAAAAAATTCCATGTTAGATGTACGATATACATCTGCAAAAAATACAGTCCCTCTTGCAACAATGCAGGAGGGATTTTTACATAGTCTGACGTCCTCGTCTGACTATGATTTTTAAACTTACTTTTCTTTGTTAAGTATTTCCTTATTTATTGAGATGAGAGATTTTCCGAAAAACAGCATAGCAAAAATTAGAGTACTCAACATAAAATATAGAACTAAACCTGAACGATTTTTTTCTTTAATAATGCGGTAGATATATGGTTTTATAAGCGGGGCATTCCATTTACTGTAATATTCTTTAAACATAGGGTCTTTTGTCATCTCCCATAATTCATTCATCAATCCGGTTAAAAGCATATGATACTTTTTATCTGATTTCTTATGATAAGCATCATAATAACTCCATCCGTCACCAATGTCATAACTAGGCAGATGATTTTTTAATGAGCTAATTCCCTGATTTACTACGTATGCAGCAGAATCGTTTTTTGTAGTAAGCCAAAATTTGTGTACACCTATTAAGGCGTAAATATGTCCATCCAAAATTCGTGGGGTATGTATGTTTGAGTCGGCATATTCCTCATACCACCAGCCAGTTTGTTCCTTATAGGTAAATGAACCCAGTTGAATAGGTTGATAAAAACCCCTGAGTAAGTCGTTTGAATAGCGAAGATATTGTTGGTCATTGCTTAATTTGTAAGCACAAGTATATGCTTCAATAGCACGGCCCGAGGTCATGCCAGATGTCCATGGTACTCCAACAGAATCATAAAACGGCTGTTTCCATCTAAACTCAAACAAGGCATAATTATCCTTATAACTCATGTTTTCAATAAGCCAGTTTATACAATTTATAAATTGATGCTTTACTGTAGTATCCTTCTTTTCTACTATCAAATGATAATAATCAATTGCATAATTTGCTATAATGGTTGCATTGTACTTCTCACCGGCTTCAATTTCATTATATGCAACATATTGTACATAGGGAATTCCTTTTTCATCAACAATAATTTTTGCATAATTAGGGATTGAATCATTTTTTATCCTATACAAAGTTTGTCTTACATTTTCCTCCCATGCATCACCCTTGTACTGACAAACAATTGCGGCTATTAAAAGTGCCAGCAACAGCAGTATACTATTTAAAATACTTTTTTTCATTTATTGTATTCGTAAATATTATTTGAGATAAACATAAAATTTGAAAAGTGAAATTATTCTTCTTCAACAATTTCTCCATAATCAATAACCAACTCTTCGCCTATTTTAATATCTTTTATCGCTTCAAAAAATTCACCATCATTAATGGATATGATATTAGGTTCATCAGAATGATTTATAAAATTCACCAGGTCCATCTTTTTAAATCCGTAATCGGGTACAAAATAATGGTCTGCATCATACAAACAATAATTTTCAATCAGGGCTTTAGCGTGAGCCGGTAAATTATTCATCTCTATTTTAGTTATACTAATCCATTTTTCATTGTCATCAACTTTTGAAAACATAGCTCTACAGCCTTTGGGAATATCCCGCAAAGCAAAAACACCAATACCTTCTATGGGAGATGGTTTAATCATTACCCAGGTATTGCCGTTAAGTTCATTCAGTAATTCTTCTTTGGTCATTTTTTTTGTTCTATAAATCCACGAACAATTAAGTATTGGGCTGCACAATACGTAAGCATAATAAATACGCCAGCATAAGCAAAGGATTGCTGAAATTTGTTAATGGCCAACAGTGAATCAGATAATACAAATGCTGTGGCTCCTAACAAATAAAGCCAGGCTGCTTTATTATTTACTTTTAAAAAGATATGCAAGCTACTAAGCAACATGAAACAAATTACCGCAGCATAAATTATAACTGGCAATCTTAAATCGCCTAGCTTGGGATATAATTGCCAAACTAATGTAATGCCATATGACAGTACTATTGCAAGTAAAATGGGGTATTTCTTAAGCAAGGAAGTTGATAAAGACCTTACCCTCAAAAAATAAAGGATATAAAAAATATGGGTGGTTAAAAAACAACCCAACCCTAAAATAAAGAATAAATCATTTTTATAGTCAACCAATAAAAATATATCTCCAAACCACGAAAACAGTAAACCGGTACTGATAAGAATTTTACTTGGAATCGTATTTGAACTGTAGCGAAGCAACACGATGAGCGTAGGAATAAGCAATGGCTTTACAATAAAATGGAGCCACTCAATATTGATTATCAAGCCAACTATATCAAAGGCAACTAAAAGTATAAATACAAGTGTTATTTTTTTTTGTTTTGGATTTTGCATAGGTAGTTTTTAATTGAGCTCAATAAATCCAGCACCCAAGAAATAAAAACTATTTAAAGAATCCTTAATTCTGGTTGTATCAGAAAGAGGAAGAGTAAATGGCTCAGCAAGTTTATACTTTACAGAATCTTTTGTGTACATAATCACTTTATGTCCACGCCCCAACCACATATTCAACCTAGCTCTGGCTAAACTTGTATCAGCTGTTTCCAGAAATACTACTTTAAAACTATAGCTATCAGCAACCGGATATTTTGAAATTTGGATGGAGTCAGTTAATGCTGGTTGTAACTTAGTTGAATCAACAACAGTAATAGGAGTAATAGTTGAGGGCTTATTCTTAAAATAGAAATACCATGTGGCTGCACCTACCATTCCAATACCTACTATAATAGCTGCTATTAACAACCCTTTTTTTCCATTATTAGAGTGCTTGCTTTCCGAGGCAAACGAAATTTCTTCTTCTACTCTTTTTTCTTTTAAAACACTCGTTCCAGCTTCAGGTTTTGAAGCTAGTAAAGTGGATCCCTGAGTAAATTGAAATTCCCCTATCTGGTTTTTAAAAAGTATACCAAGTCCCTCTAAGTGAAAAGGTTTACCAATATTTAAAAATTGTTTCCCCAAAACAAGGTAGGAATCCAAGTCGGAAGAAGCCAGAGATTTCATCTTACGGGTTTGCTGTACAATGTAGTTGATTAAATCCTCATCCTCTGTGGCCCTGTTATTATAACTAAATGTGATTGAGCCTTCGGGCAAAAGCAAATCTTTATTATTATCAGTGGGTAAAACAAAATGGGGGGAGAGGGTAAATGTTCCTAGCCCCTGTAATGTAACTTCCTTTTTACTATAAAAATGTTGTACAAGGAGCTGTTCTATTTTCATTGCCAAAAATTGATATCAACAAACCTACAAGATATTAATTACATGACAAAGTAGTTATCAAATTGACTTAGTTTTGTAGGATGCTTACGGATAAAGAGAAACAATTTATGTATTATTGGGAAACGGAAAGAGTAAAGCAAAGTAGTTTTACTTCTAAATTAATGAATGGATTGCCAATGGCAACCATTTTTGCTTTCCCTATCGTATTATTGGTTTTTGTTGTTAAAATATTTTTACCAGAATGGAATACCAGGGTATCTAATATCTCTAATGGTACAATGATAACTATTGTAGTTGCTTTAGTGCTTTGTATCTTCTTTTTTTCTTTTTTTAGAATGCATTACAAATGGGAAATGAATGAACAACTTTATCTAGAATTAAAAAGTAAAGCTTCAAAAGAAAATAAAATAAAAAAACTAAATCATTAAACCATTAAATAACCATTATGATCTCTAGATTAATTATCCTTTTTACAATTTGTGCCTCATTAGTTGCCTGCTCTAAATCTTCTCCCACCAATACTGGATGTAGTTTTACCGAATCAACTTTGGTAGCCCCAGCATCTGAAATAGCTGCCTTACAAAATTGGATTTCTACAAACCGCCCTGCCGCCATTGCCCATTCAAGTGGTATTTTTTACGAAGTGCTAAATCCAGGAACAGGTACTGTAACAGCGGCTGTTTGTAATACTGTTAGGGTAAAATATGCAGGTTACTTTTTAACGGGTGCAAAGTTTGATGAAAGTGTTACCGGAGTTAGTTTTTTATTAGGTCAATTAATAGTTGGATGGCAAAAAGGGATTCCATTAATTAAAAAGGGTGGCATAATCAATCTTTATATTCCTCCTTCATTGGCTTATGGGGCACAGGCTTCCGGTTCAATTCCGGCCAACTCCTATTTAATGTTTAATGTGGAGTTAATGGATGTACAATAAATATTTTTCTCACTACATTTATTAAAATTACAACTTTGAGCCACGAAGCCATTTCAGTATTTGATATGTTTAAGATTGGGGTAGGACCATCAAGTAGCCATACCCTGGGCCCCTGGCGTGCTGCTCAGCGATTTACAGATTCTTTAGAATCTAAAAAACTGTTACAACAAGTAAAAAGCATACGAATTATTTTGTATGGCTCACTGGCTAAAACTGGGGTAGGGCATGGTACAGATATTGCTTTACAACTTGGTTTAAGCGGAGATGATCCGGTTACTTTTGATGTGAATCATATTGATGCAAAAATTGCAGATATCAAAGCTATGAAAAGGATTGTGCTTACTGGTAAACACGAAATTGAATTTGATCCTACAGAGGATATTGAATTTTTGATGAGCGAATCTTTACCTTATCATCCCAATGCTTTAAGTTTTTTGGTAACCCTTTTTAATGATGATAAAATTTCGGAAACCTATTATTCTGTTGGTGGAGGATTTGTAGTAAAAGAAGGTGAAGCAGAAATAGGAACCTACAATGTACAGCTTCCTTTTCCCATCAATACTTCCAATGAATTACTTCATTGGTGTATGAAAACCGGCATGAACATCAGTGATATTGTGATGGATAACGAATCGGCATGGCGAACTGAGGCTGAAACTAAAGCAGGTATATTAAATATCTGGCGGGTTATGAAAGAATGTATTTATAGGGGTTGTCATACAGATGGTATTTTGCCCGGAGGACTACAAGTAAAACGTAGGGGAGCAGCTTTAAACAAAAAATTACAGAAAGGAAAAGTATATGATAACTACGAGGAGTGGTTAATCAATATGAAAGAAGGTGGTAAAGATTTTAAATATATTTTGGATTGGGTAAGTTGCTTTGCCCTATCGGTGAATGAAGAGAATGCAAGTTTTGGAAGGGTAGTAACAGCCCCTACCAATGGAGCAGCAGGTGTAATTCCTGCCGTTTTACAATATTATATTGCCTTTGGCGATGGGGATACCGACGATAAGATCATTCAGTTTTTATTAACAGCAGCTGAAGTAGGTAGTATTTTCAAAAAAGGAGCTACCATTTCTGCTGCCATGGGAGGTTGCCAAGCCGAAATTGGTGTAAGCAGTGCAATGGCTGCTGCAGCTTTAACGGAATGTATGGGTGGCACACAGCGCCAAACTTTAATGGCTGCCGAAATTGCTATGGAGCATCACTTAGGAATGACTTGTGATCCTATTGGAGGTTTAGTTCAAATTCCTTGTATTGAACGAAATACGATGGGAGCTATTAAAGCTATAACTGCTTGTCAACTTGCTTTACAAAGTTCACCCGATTATGCAAAAGTGAGTTTAGATGGGGTTATAAAAACCATGTGGGATACCGCATTGGATATGAATAGTAAATACAAAGAAACAGCTGATGGTGGTTTGGCAGTAAATGTGCCTTTAAGTTTGAGTGAATGTTAAGCTTTATAAATGATTTAGGAAGTTAAACGCCATATTTTCTTTTAATATCCCTATCTGTTTCTCTTTCTTTTATTGTATCTCTTTTATCGTAAATCTTTTTTCCTTTACCAAGGCCAATTTCCATTTTAAAATACCCCGACTCAGCTAAAAACATTCTTAGGGGAATGATAGAATAACCTTTTTCTTTTATTTTCCCTTCCAGTTTTTTTAGCTCTCTTTTGTTCAACAAAAGCTTCCGCTCCTGCAAAGGCTCATGGTTACTATGGGTACCAAAAGCATATTCCGATATGTGAAGGCTTCTTACAAAAAGCTCTCCTTGGTGAAAAGTACAATAGCTATCATTAAAACTTGCTTTACCTGCCCGTAGTGATTTTATTTCGGTACCAGATAGCACTAATCCTGCAATATAAGTTGCTTCAAAAAAATATTCATAATGTGCTTTTCTATTAGTGAGTTCCAATCTGTGCTTTTGTGGCAAAGGTATTGCCTTTGGGTAGTTTAAGGTATAAAATATATTAATAGAAGATTAGGTTAACCCTCTATTAATAAACAAAAATTGATAATAATAAGCTGAAAAGTTTTTACCCTTTAAATAAAACAAGCAATGTTGCTAATTTAGATTTGAGGTCATGCCTTGAAACGATAAAATCTAAAAAGCCATGCTCCAACAAAAATTCACTACGTTGAAATCCTTCGGGTAAATCTTTTTTAATTGTTTCTTTAATTACCCTTGGCCCGGCAAAGCCAATAAGTGCACCTGGCTCACCACAAATTACATCACCTAACATAGCAAATGAGGCAGTTGTTCCACCAAAAGTAGGGTCGGTACATAATGAGATATATGGAATTTTAGCGTCGCTTAACATAGATAATCTTCCGGAGGTTTTAGCTAGTTGCATTAATGAGAAAGCACTTTCCATCATCCTTGCACCACCACTTTTATTAATAATCATAAATGGCACCCTGTGTTCAATACAATAATCGGCCGCTCTGCAAATTTTTTCACCCATTACACTACCCAAACTCCCTCCAATAAATTCAAAATCCATACAAGCAATTACCAAATCATGCGAATCTACTTTTCCATGTGCCACGGTCATGGAATCGTGAATGCCTGTTTTGGCATAGGTTTCAACAAGCCTGTCGCTATAAGGTTTTAAGTCAACAAAATTCAAATGATCTTTTGATTTGATGTTGCCAAAAAGTTCAGTGTATTGATTATCATCGAATACAATTTCAAAATATTCGGCACTACCAATACGGTGATGATACGCACATTTAGGGCAAACAAATTTTGCTTCTTTTAATTCCGATACGGGGCAAGTGTATTTACAAGAAATACATTTTGACCATAGGCCCTCTGGAGCATCTTTTTTATCTTTAGTTGAAGTAAGGATACCCTTCTTCATTCTTTTAAACCAATTTGCCTTGATATCATCAGAACTAGTGCCTTCCATACCAGCAAGGTTTGCATCAATATCTTCTTCTTGTTTCATACAATTTTATTTCTTGTAAAGCAGGTTCGTAAAAGTAATAGCCCACAATGTACAATACATTGTGGGTTTTAAAAGTAACTTAAGCTATAGTAATACTGTTATCCATATAAACATCTTGTATTGAATTTAGCAATTCAACGCCTTCTGTCATAGGTTTTTGAAATGCTTTGCGGCCACTAATTAACCCCATACCACCTGCACGTTTGTTAATTACGGCTGTTGTTACAGCTTCAGATAAATCTGTAGCTCCTTTACTTTCGCCACCACTATTTATTAATCCTACACGTCCCATATAGCAATTAGCAACTTGATAACGAGCCAAATCAATAGGATGATCGGTGGTAAGTTGAGAATATACAAGGGGAGATGTTTTACCATGCTTGGTGGCATTATATCCGCCATTATTGGTAGGTAATTTTTGTTTGATGATATCTGCTTGTATGGTAACACCCAAATGATTAGCCTGACCAGTTAAATCTGCTGAAGTGTGATAATCAACACCATCTACTTTAAAACCATTGTTACGTGTGTAGCACCAAAGTACTGTTGTCATCCCCAACTCATGGGCCATTTCAAATGCGGTGGCAACTTCCTGAATCTGGCGAGTGCTTTCGGCACTTCCAAAGTATATGGTTGCTCCAACTGCTGTGGCTCCCATATTCCAAGCATCTTTTACCTTGCCAAACATAATCTGATCGAACTTATTAGGTAAACTTAAAAACTCATTATGGTTTAATTTAACCATCATAGGTATTTTATGAGCATATTTTCGACTCACAATTCCCAAAACTCCAAAAGTAGAAGCAACTGCATTACATCCGCCTTCAATAGCCAATTTAACGATGTTTTCCGGATCAAAGTAAATAGGGTTTGGCGCAAAAGATGCTCCAGCACTATGCTCAATACCTTGGTCTACTGGTAAAATGGATACATAGCCTGTACCAGCCAATCTGCCGTTGTTTAATATATGTTGTAAGCTTTTTAATGTTTGATTAGTTCTATTACTGTCTTTCCAAATTTCATCAACATGATTAGGATTTGGAGAAGAAATTTGTGCTTTAGTAATGGTTTTACATTCGTGGTTCAACAAAGAGTCGGCTTGATTGCCAAGTAATTCAATAATTTTATTATTAGCCATTTTAAATTGTTTTGGGCAAATTTAGGGCAAAAAAGGCTTATTGAAAAACGATGACCAATTTTACTTGTTGCAATCTTTCAGTAATTTCTTAAAATAGGCTGGAGCTTGTAACATACGACTTCCATACCAGCTAAATAATTCTCCATCAACCAAATTAATTTTACAATTTGGCAAATGTTGTAGTAAATCTTTGATATGCCTTTGCTTAAAAGGATAAGGTTCTGATGAAAGAAAAACACAATCACAATTAGCATTTTCTAAATCTTCGATAGTTATTTCCGGATATCTTGATTTGCTTTTAAAAGCATTGTCAAATCCAGCTTTTTGCATCATGTCATTAATAAAAGTATTGTCACCTACAACCATATAAGGATTTTGCCAAATAATATAAGCTGCAACTGGCCTGTTTTTAGGAGGTTTTAATTCACTAAATCGTTGTTTGATTTCTTTTACCAATTGCCTTGCTTTTGCAGCTTTACCTGTCAAATGACCTATATCAGTTATCATCTTATAACCATCTTCAACTGAATGAACATCGGTAAGAAAAACCGGATAATGCTCAGCTATAAAATCAATTTGTTCTTTAATGTTTTCTTCCTTGTTGGCTATCACAAGATCGGGATGTAAGTTTTTAAACAAATTGGTATTCACTGTTTTTGTGCCACCTAATCTTTTTTTAGTTCTAAACCATTCACCTGGGTACACACAAAATTTAGTAATACCAATCACTTCTACATTTAAATCCAAATAATGTAAAAGCTCAGTTTGGGAGGGTACAAGGGAAATTATTCTTTTGGGGATAGTTTTAAGCTCCGAAATATTGGTTAAAATCATATACAAAAATACAAAAACCCTAAAACTTAATTAAAAAAAACTTCCACAGTAATTTACTGTGGAAGTCAATTTTGTAAACCAACTAAGCACGAGTCGGTTTTTTTCAGGATTTTTAATGGATCTGCTTCCTTAAGGGGGTTACCTTATACAAGGCAGATTTGCTTTAAATAATTTAATCCTGGTTTCAGTGTTTTTCGTTTTAGCCATCATCGCTTTTTATAGCATAGGCTGGATATTGGGTTTTTCGTTGGTTTTTCTGCCATCATCGCTTTTTAAAGCATAGGCTGGATATTAGGTTTTCTTTGGTTTTTCTGCCATCTTCGCTTTTTAAAGCATAGGCTGGATATTGGGTTTTCTTTGGTTTTTCTGCCATCATCGCTTTTTAAAGCATAGGCGGGATATTGGGTTTTAAAACGTAAAAAGAAGTTGATCGATATTGGACTTTTCTAATTTTTTCACAATTACTTAGAAAGCACGATGGTTTTTTTTTGGATCTTGGATAACGATTGATATTTAATTTCTATCAATCAACTTCTAACACAAAGATGCATTGGTTTTGGTTTGTATTATAGAGCGATATTGCCCTTTTTTTATGCTACTGTATTTACCTAAGCTATCGTATATATTCATAAAACAGGGGAGAATAGTTACGATAAAAATTATCGTAAATCTACGTATGCAAAAATTGAATTAAGGGTAAAAAAACAGTGCCGCATTGGTTAAATGCGGCACTGTACAATATTTTAGCTTATCGTAAAATAACGTATGGCTTACTTGGTTAGGCTTTGAATAATGTCATACTTGGTAACAATATGATATGTTCCACTTTCATCTTTGCTTAAAACTGCGCCATTTTCTTTTGTAATAAAACTGCTTAAACGTTCTACTGGAGTGTCAAAAGCAACCTCGGGATATGCTTTTTCCATTTCTAACTCAATAGATTGTGCTTTAATATCAGAATTACTCAAAATTTTATTGAATAACCCTCCAGCCGAGATAGCTCCTACATTTGAATCTCCATCCATTACAGGTATATTTTCAATATCGTACTTCTTCATTAATTCTATGGCATCTGCTACTGTATTGCTTTTAGTTAAATGAATAAGTCTTTGAGTTCCACGTCCTCCAACTAAGTCTTTAAAAGTTTTTACGTCTAAAAAGCCTCTTTCAAGCATCCACTCATCGTTATATACCTTACCTACATATCTGCTTCCATGGTCATGAAAAATCAAAACTACTACATCATCTTTTTTTAATTGGTCTTTTAACTGAAATAAGCCTTGTAAACAACTGCCGGCACTATATCCACAAAACATACCTTCTTCTTTAGCAATACGCCTGGCCATTACAGCACCATCTTTGTCGGTTACTTTTGTAAACTCGTCAATTACAGTCATATCGTAATTGGCAGGAACAAAATCCTCACCAAATCCTTCACTTATATATGGGTAAACTTCTTTTTGATCTAATTCTCCGGTTTCAAAATATTTTTTAAGCAAAGAGCCATAACTATCTATAGCCCATACTTTTATATTAGGATTCTTTTCTTTTAAGTACTTGCCTGTTCCTACAATTGTACCTCCAGTACCTGTTGCAACAACAAGGTGAGTTACTTTACCTTCAGTTTGTTCCCATATTTCGGGGCCAGTTTGTTCGTAATGAGCCAACCGATTGGCAAGGTTATCATATTGATTTACATACCAGCTATTGGGAACTTCAGTTGCCAAGCGCTTTGAAACTGAATAATAACTTCTTGGATCTTCGGGTTCTACATTGGTTGGGCAAACAATTACCTCGGCACCAACTGCTTTTAAAATATCAGCCTTTTCCTTAGATTGTTTATCTGTAGTAGTAAATATGCACTTATAGCCTTTAATGCAAGCTGCTAATGCCAAGCCCATTCCTGTATTTCCGCTTGTACCTTCAATAATTGTTCCTCCTGGCTTTAGCTTTCCCTCTTTTTCTGCAACTTCCAACATCTTTAAAGCCATTCTGTCTTTAATTGAATTGCCTGGATTAAAATATTCCACTTTTGCCAAAACAGTACATGGCAAGTCTTTAGTTATTTTATTTAATTTGATTAATGGAGTATTTCCAATTGTTTCTAAGATACTGTTAAGCCACATAGTTTAAATTTTTGCGTCAAAGGTAATTTTTTTAAGATTAAAACATATGTAAACAAAAAGGTCAATCAAAATTTGTTTGATTGACCTTTTTACTCGGACACCCACTATTTGAATCTGTTTTACTAAGATAAAAATCTAAAGTGATACTAATTTGATCATTTATTTTTGCTTAAAAGTTTTAGTGTTAGTTCAATCGATTCATCTTTTGTATTCATTACTTCAAAATATCCTTCATTATGCCATACATGGCGTGCAATAGATGCTTTAATTAAAATAATTATAGCCAACTTTTGTTTCTCAGTAAGGTTAGAAACTGAAACCGAGTCTTTTGCTGCTTCATTTACAAATTCTTGCCAGGCCATTTCACCTAACGAAAAGCTTTTAATAAAATTATCCACAGATCCATAATTATTTAAGTCAACTTTGTTACCTAAATAAAATTTGTAAGCATAAATACCAATTAGTCCTTTTTCAAAAATCTCTCTCGTTCTTTGATTATATTTAGCAGAATCAATTGGCATAAAATAATCTGGAGAGATCCCACCATGTTCATAAACAGCTTTGCCAGCCTTTGTTTTAAAAGTTTTACCTGTGTGTTTTTTGGTTGAATCTGAATTTGCAAGATTGCTATTTGTAAATCGTTCCCCAATTTCAGCATAATAGGCCTTATCGCCATTGTTATATGGTCGTTGAATACTACGGCCAATAGGAGTGTAATACCTAGCCACGGTTAATCTAATGGCACTTTTATCACTTAGTTCAAATTGTTCCTGAACCAATCCTTTTCCAAAAGTGCGACGTCCTACAACAATAGCCCTATCCCAATCTTGTAAAGCACCTATTAATACTTCGCTGGCACTGGCCGAACTTTCATCGGCCAAAATAATTAATTCACCTTTTTCAAACTGACCAACCCTACGGCATCTAAATTCTTTTTTAGCAACATGGGTACCCTCTGTATAAGTGATTAATTTATCTCCTTCTAAAAATTCATCAGCTATTTCAACTGCTTCATCCAAAATCCCGCCTCCATTGCCCCTAAGGTCTAGTATCAATTTCTTCATCCCTTTTTTATTTAGGGCTTCTAAAGACTGCATAAACTCTCTATACGTTTGAGTAGAAAACTTGTTTAACCTGATAAAACCAATATCATCCGTCATCATATAGCTAGCATCAATACTAGTTAAAGGAATCGCATCTCTGGAAATGCTAATTTGCTTTACTGAATGATTACGAAGTAAACTTATGTCAACTTTAGTACCTCTGTTTCCCCTCAGCATTTTTCTAAAAGCATCTGAATCAATTTTTTTTCCAGCAATTAACTTGCCATCAACTTTTATAAATTTATCCCCCGTTAATAACCCAGCTTTAAAACTCGGCCCATCCTTCATCACATTTATGACATGTAGCGTATCTTCCAAAATGTTAAACTCAACCCCAATTCCAAAAAACTGGCCAGCTATATCTTCATTTGCTTGTTGTAATTCTTGGGCAGGAATAAAAACAGAATGAGGGTCCAATTTACTTAACAAAGCCTGAATCGCAGTATCGGTAATTTCTTTTAGTTTTACTTCATCAACATACTTATTTTGAATTAGGTCAATAATTTCTTGAATAGGTCTTCTTGTTTCAATTGAAAAAAAGCCTTTGCCTGGCATATTATCCCTCATTTTAAACCCCATATACATACCAATAACCATAGTAAGGGCAAATAAAATGGGCAACCAAACCTTTATTTTTTTATTATTCATTTTGCGAAGATAAGCATTAGATAGAAGGAGAAACTCAGCTTAATATTACCCATTATACCGCTTATACTTTTAAAGAATAAATGATAAAAGCATATGCTTTATATTTATTGAAAGCGTATGCTTAAATTATATTAACTTCAAATAGTAATACAAAAATCAACGAATGGCTATAAAATTAATTGCTGATAGTGGCTCTACAAAAACAGAATGGTGCTTGATAAATGGAAAAACTAAAAAGACTTTCTATACACAAGGCCTTAGCCCTTATTTTCTATCAACCGAACAAATCGAACATATTATTGAACATGAATTGAAATCCAAACTTAAAAATATTGAACCCGAAGAGTTGTTTTTTTATGGTACGGGCTGTAGTAATGCCGAAAATGTAAAAATTGTAAAAAAGGCACTTCAAAAAGTTTTTAATACTGCTAAGATTTCAGTAGATCATGATTTAATGGGAGCAGCTAAAGCGCTTTGCGGTAATGAAAGAGGAATAGCCTGTATTTTAGGTACAGGCTCTAACTCTTGTTATTACAATGGCAAAAAAATTGTAAAAAATAGTCCTGGGCTTGGATATGCATTAGGGGATGAAGGCAGTGGAGCTTATTTGGGTAAAAAAGTAATCCAATATTATTTGTATAAAACTTTTGATGAAGATTTAATGGACAGGTTTAACGCTAAGTTTAATACCAATGCCGATGAAATATTAAATGCAGTTTATAAAAAACCTTTGCCAAACAGATACCTTGCTTCCTATGCTATTTTCTTAGTAGAGAACCGAGGACATTTTATGATTGAGAATATTATTGAAGATGGATTCAATGACTTTTTCTTTAACCACATTTATAAATACAGAGAAAGTTGGACGATGCCTATAAATTTTACCGGAAGTGTTGCATTTGGCTTTAAAGATGTGTTGAAAGATTTATGTCACTCGTACGAATTACAATTAGGTAAAGTAATTAAGAAACCCATGGACGGATTGATTAAATTTCATTCATAAAGCTATATGGCGTTTACAAGAATCACAGAAGCAGAATCGGAATACAGGCATTTGGAAAAAATGACGGTTACTGAGATTTTATCCAACATGAACAAGGAAGATAAAACCGTTCCTTCTGCCATTGAAAAAGTGATCCCAGCTATTGAAGAACTAGTTACTGTTATTGTAGATAAGATGTTGATGGGAGGAAGATTGATTTACATTGGCGCCGGTACAAGTGGCAGACTGGGTATTGTAGATGCCAGCGAATGCCCACCAACATTTGGAGTGCCTTACGGAATGGTTTTAGGCATTATTGCAGGAGGCAACAAAGCAATTACCCAGGCCGCTGAATTTGCAGAAGATAGTATTGAGAATGGATGGAAAGACTTACAAGCTAACAAGGTTTGTAGTAAAGATGTGGTGATTGGTATTGCGGCAAGCGGAACAACACCTTATGTAATTGGGGCATTGCAACAATGTAAAAAAGAAAATATTATTACAGGAAGTATATGTTGTAACGCAAATGCTCCCTTAAGTGCTGTTGTTGACTATCCCATAGAAGTAATTGTGGGGCCCGAATTTATTACAGGAAGTACTCGTATGAAAAGTGGAACCGCTCAAAAATTAATCCTCAATATGATTTCAACTTCTGTAATGATTCAATTGGGAAGGGTGGAAGATAATAAGATGGTAAATATGCAATTAACCAATGATAAGTTGGTTGATAGGGGGGTAAAAATGCTGATGGAAAAAATGAATTCAGATGATTATGCAACAGCCAGAGAATTACTACTTAAAAACGGGAGTGTTAAAAAAGCTTTAGAAAAAAACCAATCATAAAATATTATTGGACAAATTACACAATTGTATTAATTTACATATTGATAATACTAATTAAAACTCTACTTATGAAACTTAAATTTTTACTCTCAACTTCTTTTATCGCAGCAGGATTTTTTGCTACAGCACAGGATGCAGGTAAATCATTTGCTATTACCAGCGACGGGCAAACTGATTTTATGTGGATGAATATCCGACAGATAGATTTATCAACAGGTAAAACAGTTCAGCAAGTTTATCAAAGAAATATTACGGCTTTTGTAATGATGGATGCCGACACTAAAAAACCTGTGATTAATAATCCGGGATATAGAGAAATACCATTGGAATCTATGGTGGCTGCTGCAGCTTACGATAAAAATCAAAACAAACTATTTTTTACGCCCATGAGAATTGGGGAATTACGTTGGCTTGATTTAAATGCCAAAGGAGATGAACAAAAATATTATACCCTTAAATCTAATTTACTAAACGATAGTAAATTATTGAGTGATGAAGCCAATCATTTTACACGTATGGTTATTGCCGCCGATGGGAATGGTTATGCACTAACTAACGATGGCAACCGTTTGATACGTTTTACTACTGGCAAAAAAGTTGTGATTACCGATTTAGGAAATGTAATTGATGATGCAGCCAATAAAGATGTATCCATTCATAATAGATGTACCAGCTGGGGTGGAGATATGATTGCAGATGCCTTCAATAAATTGTATATCATCTCTGCTAACCGCAATATTTTTGAACTTAATATTGAAACCAGAGTAGCTACTCATTTAGGAATAATTACCGGCTTACCTCCAACATATACTACCAATGGAGCAGCAGTGGCAAAAGATGGCTCTATTGTTTTAAGCAGTGCCAGTTGTTTTGCTGGTTTGTATAAGATGACCATCAATAATTTTGAAGCTACAAAAATTGAAGGATCAGATATGACTTACAATGCATCAGATTTGGCCAATGGCAATTTGCTGTTCCAGAAAGAAGCTGATGCTTCAAAAAAATATATTGTAGCCGATTTCAAGCCGGTGGTACCAGTTATCAATCCCGATCCACATATTTTTCCTAATCCGGTTACCAGTGGAGAGTTTAAAGTGTTTTTCGATGGCTTAAAAGCAGGCAGATACACTATTACTATCACCGACCTTTCTGGCAAACCTTTGATGATTAATACTGTGAACAATGCCTCTAAATCTCAGGTTGAAACTGTAAAATTAAACCGTAGTTTTGCAAAAGGCATGTATATGGTTAAAGTAACTGATGCCGAAAACAATTTTGTTTTTACAGAAAGAATTATAGTACAATAAAAATATTAGGGTTATAAGTCGGAGGTTGTCAATTTATTTTGACAACCTCTTTTTTTATTAACATAAGTTGGTAGTCTTACTGGACATATTTGATGAAAATGTCGGAAATTTGCCATACTATCTAATCAAATTTTTTCCATTGCAGGACATAGAACCTTTTTACAACTGGAGGCATTTATACTCCGCTGAAGATGACAAACAATCTCCTTTTTACAAAAGAATGTATAGTGAATTTGAGTTTTCAAATACCGTATACAATTTTTATATCCATCCTCAATGGGATGAATTTGGGTCGAAAACACTTTACATGAAGATCTTGTTTGTTGATGAGGATCAAAATTATGCCATCATTGAATTACTGGGAGAATGGAACGATGCAATAGAGAACGACATCATGACAATGCGTAGAAATATAACCGACTTGATGTACCGACAAGGAATCTATAAGTTTATTCTAATTGCAGAAAATGTACTCAATTTCCATAGCAGCGATGACAGTTATTATGAAGAGTGGCGAGAGGATTTGGAAGAAAAAGCGGGTTGGGTAGTTATTTTAAATATGCCAGCCCAAAGCCAATATGATTTTGTACAAGCCAGATTAACCAATTATACCACATTAATTGATTTCCCAGAGTGGAGAACCTTAAAACCCGACATCGTTTTTCAGCAAATAGATGATATGCTCATCAAGCGTTTGGATTAATTAAAATGAGTATCAACTTAAATACATTAAAAATATCACCATAAAAATAAATAGGCCTAAGGTTTTTGAACCTTCTTAACGTATTTTTGCAATCAATAAAAATCTAACTCTTTCTATATGACCTGGAAACATTTTTTCACTTCTTCAATTGGCAAGAAATTAACGATGGGCCTAACAGGTCTTTTTTTAATAACTTTTTTAGTAGTCCATTGTGCTATTAATTCAATGATCTTCTTTAATGATGGCGGACAAACCTTTAATCATTGGGCACATTTTATGGGAACCAATTTAATTGTGCGTACCATGGAAATTGGATTATTTGCCGGGCTATTAGTTCATATTGTACAAGGTTTAATCTTATGGGCTCAAAACAATAGGGCACGTCCAGTTAAATATAAAGTAAACAAAGCAGGCACTAATAGCAAGTGGTACAGCCGAAGCATGGGGCTTTTAGGAAGCTTATTATTAATGTTTCTGGTATTGCATATGTATCATTTTTGGACCCCATCTCGTTTGGGTGGAATAGGAGATATCCGAGCGTTGGATCATACAATACTTACGGATTATAATGGACAGCATGCATTGAACTTATATGCCGAGATGAAGTTAGTGTTCGAACATAATTTATTGATTGTTTCCATTTATGTGTTAGGAGTCATTTCTCTGGCTTGGCATTTATTACATGGCTTTCAGAGTGCGTTTCAAACTTTCGGTATACATCATAAAAGATATACCCCCATCATTAATGCACTTGGAATTGCTTTTTCACTTATAGTGCCTTTGTTATTCGCATTAATGCCTATTGCTTTTTATTTAAACTGGGTGAAATAATGCCAATGTTATAAAAAACGAATTAACTGATTAACTGATTAACTGATTAACTAATTAATTATACAAAATGTCTTTAGATTCAAAAATACCTCAGGGCGAAATGGATAAAAAGTGGACCGATTATAAAGGTCACGTAAAACTGGTGAATCCTGCCAACAAGCGTAAGCTTGAAATTATTGTAGTAGGCACTGGCTTGGCCGGGGCATCTGCTGCTGCTGCTTTGGGTGAAATGGGTTATAAGGTAAAAGCATTTTGTTTTCAGGATAGTCCACGAAGGGCTCATAGTATTGCTGCTCAGGGAGGAATTAATGCTGCCAAAAATTATCAGAATGATGGAGACTCTGTTTTCCGTTTGTTTTACGATACCGTAAAAGGAGGCGATTACAGAGCTAGGGAAGGAAACGTTCATCGTTTGGCAGAAGTAAGTGCAGCCATCATTGACCAATGTGTGGCACAGGGTGTTCCCTTTGCCAGAGAATATGGCGGTTTGCTAAGTAATAGAAGTTTTGGCGGTACACAAGTACAACGTACTTTTTATGCAGCCGGACAAACTGGTCAACAATTATTGTTAGGAGCTTATAGCGCTTTAGAACGGCAGGTTGCCCTTGGTAATGTAACTATGTACAATCGTCACGAAATGCTTGACATTGTAAAAATTGATGGCAAAGCCAGAGGTATTATAGCAAGGGATTTAGTGAGCGGAAGCCTGGAAAGACATTTTGGTCATGCAGTTTTACTGTGTACAGGTGGCTATGGTAATGTTTTCTATTTAAGTACCAATGCTATGGGTAGTAATGTTACCGCTGCATGGAAAGCTCATAAGAAGGGAGCTTTTTTTGGCAATCCCTGCTTTACACAAATTCATCCTACCTGTATTCCAGTAAGTGGAGATCATCAGAGTAAATTAACCCTGATGAGTGAAAGTTTACGTAACGATGGTAGAATTTGGGTTCCTAAACAAAAAGACGATAAAAGAAAAGCTGTTGATATTCCAGAAGAGGAAAGAGATTATTATTTGGAGAGAAGGTACCCAGCATTTGGAAACCTGGTACCCCGAGATGTAGCATCAAGAGCTGCAAAAGAGAGATGTGATGAAGGATTTGGTGTAGGTACTACCAAAATGGCTGTTTATTTGGATTTTGCTGACGCTATAATTCGGTATGGTAAAATAGAAGCAGGTAAAACGGGTACTACAAATGTAGATGAAGCAGGTATTATAGCTTTAGGTAAAGCAGTTGTAGAAGAGAAATATGGCAACCTTTTCGAAATGTATGACAAGATTACTGGCGAAAATCCATACGAAATGCCCATGAGGATTTACCCAGCTGTGCATTATACCATGGGAGGGCTTTGGGTAGATTATGAACTGAAAACAACTGTTGACGGTTTGTATGCATTAGGTGAAGCCAATTTTAGTGATCATGGAGCCAACCGACTTGGAGCCAGCGCATTAATGCAAGGCTTGGCCGATGGTTATTTTGTAATTCCATATACATTGGGTAATTATTTGGCTGATGATATTCGTACTGCATCAATTCCTACTTCTCATCCAGCATTTGAAGAAACAGAAAAAGCAGTAAGCGATAGGATTAATACTTTAATGAATATTAAAGGAACTCAAACCGTTGAAAGCTTCCATAAACGTTTGGGGAAAATTATGTGGGATAAATGTGGGATGGCACGTAATTCTAAAGGACTTCAGGAAGCCATTGTTGAAATTCAACAACTCAAAAAGGAATTTTGGAGCGATGTAAGAATACCTGGAGATATAACTGAAATGAATCCTGAGCTTGATAAAGCTGGCCGAGTAGCCGACTTTATTGAATTAGGTGAGTTAATGTGTAAAGATGCTTTGCAAAGAAATGAAAGCTGTGGCGGCCATTTCCGTGAAGAATCTCAAACCGAAGAGGGTGAGGCCAAAAGAGACGATGATAATTTTAGTTATGTAGCTGCCTGGGAATACAAGGCCGACAGCGACTGGCAAATGAATAGAGAAGATTTGACTTTTGAAATCGTAAAACCAACTCAAAGGAGTTACAAATAATGAAAGTAAGCGGATTTACCTTTGTTAAAAATGCAGTTAAATATGGTTATCCGGTGGTTGAGTCCATAAGCTCTTTATTACCATTGGTAGATGAAATGATTGTTTGCTTGGGTGATTCTGAAGATAAAACCAATGAATTGATAGCAGCCATTGGTTCAAACAAAATAAAAATTGTTCATTCCGTTTGGGACAATAATTTACGAGAAGGGGGAAAAGCGTTGGCGGTGGAAACAAATAAAGCAATGGACGCAACTGCTACTGATGCAGACTGGCTCTTTTACATACAAGCCGATGAGGTTTTACACGAACAATATCATCAGGTGATTTTGGCTGCAATGGAAAAGTATACAACCAATAAAAGGGTAGAAGGGTTATTGTTTAACTACCATCATTTTTATGGCAGTTATCAAAGCATTGCCGATGGCAGAAAGTGGTATTCAAAGGAAATACGGGTAATAAAAAACAATAAAAATATCCGAAGCTATCAGGATGCACAAGGCTTTAGACTTGACGGACGAAAATTGAATGTAAAACTAATTGAAGCTTATATTTATCATTATGGTTGGGTACGTAACCCCATCTTAATGCAAAAAAAATATACTGATTTTGGTAAGCTTTGGAACGAAAGTGAAGCTCATGAAAATTGGTCGGCATCGGAAAAAAAGAAAACAACTGAATTTGATTATTCCAATATCGATTCAGTCATCAGGTTCAGTGGTACACATCCAAAAGTGATGCAAGAACTGCTGAACAAAGAAGATTGGCATTTTGAAGCGGATGTAAAAAGAAAAAATTTTAAAAATGTAAAGCATCAGTTATTTTATTTTATATGGAAGCAATTTGGATGGCGACCTTTTGAATACAGTAATTACAAAAGAATTTAATAAAAAGACAATTAAGCAATTTATAGTATGGAACATAACAACATGAATCTCACACTAAAAGTGTGGAAACAAAAAAACAAAAATGCACAGGGTAATTTTGAAACCTACCAGGTAAAAGATATTTCTTCGGAGATGTCGTTTTTGGAAATGTTTGATGTTTTAAATGAGCAACTGATTACCGAAAGTAAAGATCCAGTAGCTTTTGACCACGATTGCAGAGAAGGAATTTGCGGAGCCTGCAGTATGTATATTGATGGTAAAGCTCATGGCCCTTGGTCTAAAAACACCACTTGTCAGTTGCACATGCGTGCTTTTAAGGATGGAGATACGATTGTAGTTGAGCCATGGCGTTCTGCTGCTTTTCCAGTAATTAAAGATTTAATGGTTGACCGGGATGCTTTTGATAGAATCATTCAAGCTGGTGGGTATATTTCAGTTAATACTGGTAATGCTGTTGATGCAAATGCTTTACCCATTGATAAAAAAGATGCAGATACTGCTTTTGATGCCGCCTCATGTATTGGTTGTGGTGCTTGTGTGGCTGCTTGTAAGAACAGCAGTGCAATGTTGTTTGTTAGTGCTAAAGTTTCTCAGTTGGCTTTACTGCCACAGGGACAACCCGAAAGAGAATCAAGGGTATTAAATATGGTGGCGCAAATGGATAAGGAAAGATTTGGTAATTGTACTAATACATATGCCTGCGAAGCAGAATGTCCTAAAGGAATTTCAGTTAGCAATATTGCCCGCTTAAACCGAGAATATTTAAAAGCAGGGCTTAGTACCGAACAATAATATTTTAACAAACTCAATATTAAAACCTTCTTTTACTGAAGGTTTTTTGTTTTTATTAAATTAGCGTTCCTACTAGCACAATAAATCCTAATTTTAAGCATTACTAATCTAAAAACTATTGAAGCAAAAAAGGATATACTTATTGTTGCTTTATGTTTTTCTGACGCAAATTCTGAATGCTCAGATAAATCCACCTTCGCTTTCTAATCTGCAAAGAAAATTTATAAGTACAACTGACCGGCTGGTAAAACTGGATTCCATGAGTATTGTACCTGGCTCCGTAATGATTATAGGTGTATCTCCTTTTTATTATAAAATTGATGAAGTAAATGCAACCATCACTTGGTTAGAAAAACCGGAGGAAACAATGGTATGGATAAGCTATAGAATTTTTCCTTACAAATTAAATGCGGTGGTAAAGCATTTGAATTACGATAGCATTCGCAATAATTTTATCAGTAGTAAACCCTTTACACTCACTTATGGTTCCAGAAAGACTAATCCCTTAATGGATTTTGGAACGATAAAATCTGAGGGAAGTTTTGGAAGAGGTATTTCTTTTGGCAATAGTCAGGATGCCGTTGTAAACTCAAGCCTCAATTTACAATTGAATGGATTTATTGGCGATAGTCTGGAATTAACCGCTGCTATAACCGATAACAATATACCAGTTCAGCCAGATGGCAATACACAGGATCTCCGTGATTTTGATCGTATCTATCTTCAGATTAAGAAAAAAGGTTGGCAAGCTAATTTTGGGGATATTGATGTAAGGCAAAGCAAAAATTATTTCATCAACTTTTACAAAAGGTTGCAGGGTGTTTCTTTTATTACAGATAACAAAATTAGCAAAAACATTTCCAACTCTTTATTATTTGCCGGAGCCATAGCCAAAGGCAAGTTCACCAGGAATGTATTAGAACCCCTTGAAGGTAATCAGGGGCCATACCGGCTTAAAAATGCCAATTTGGAGTTGTTCTTTGTAATACTTGCTGGTACTGAAAGGGTTTTTATGGATGGGGAATTGTTACAGCGTGGCGAAGACCAGGACTATATCATCAATTACAATACGGCCGAGTTAACTTTTACTCAAAAGCGGATGATAACAAAAGACAAAAGGATTCAGATAGAATTTGAATATGCCGACCGCAATTTTTTAAATTCCCAGATTTATGTAAGTGATGAATTGAGTTTTAAAAATAAACTCTTTGTAAATGTTGGCTTTTACAATAATGCCGATGCAAAGAATTCATCTATCAACCAAGTATTAGATATAAATCAAAAACAGTTTTTAGCCAATATTGGCGATGGAGTAGATACTGCTTATTATGTGAATGCAGTTAAAGACACTTTGGCTGCTCATAAATTGCTTTACAAAAAAATAGACACCCTGTACAATGGCTCACTTCATGACTCTATCTATGTTTTTTCAATTGATCCCAATGTGCAATTATACAGTTTAAGTTTTACTTACCTGGGCCCTGGTAAAGGGAATTATGTACCATTACAAAATGCCACCAATGGCCGTGTGTTTGGTTGGGTAGAACCCGATGCTAATAATATAAAACAAGGTGATTGGGCACCGGTGATTTTATTGATATCTCCCAAAAAACAACAACTGGTTTCTGTTGGTATGGAATACCATTTTAGTACCAAAACAAAACTTAAAGCAGATGTGGCCATGAGTAATTATGATATCAATCTGTTTTCTTCAAAAGACAAAGGCAACGATAAAGCCTTTGCTGCAAAATTGCAATTACAAAATGATGATGCAAAAGTCAGCTTGTTTAAAAAAGCTTTTGTACTGCAATCCAAAATTGGTTATGAGTTTGTACAAGCCAGATTTAGGCCCGTAGAACGTTTAAGGAATATTGAATTTTTAAGAGATTGGAGTTTACCTTTTGATGCAACCATTGCCGACGAACACATTGCTAATGCAGCAGTAAAACTAGCTGACAGCAAGGGTAACTACTTACGCTATGACGCTACTAATTACAACCGAAGCGACGATTATAATGGCATACGGCAGTTACTTGATTTTTATAATGAAACGAAAGGTTGGAAACTAAAAACAGTTGTGAGCTTTACAAACATTAGCAGTCAAATTCAAAAAGGATATTTTTTTAGACCAAGTTTGGATCTTAGCAAAGAGTTAAGCAGCTTCAAAAAAATGCAGGTAGGAATAAAGTATTTAGGAGAGCAAAACAAACTCCGAAATAAAAACACCGACACATTAATGCCATTTAGTTTTGCATTTAATGTTCTTGAGGTTTACCTAAAATCAAATCCTGAAAAACTGAACAAATGGGGCATTTCTTATTTTACCCGTAATGATTTATTACCCGTTACATCAAATTTGATACAGGCAGATAGAAGCCATAATTACAATTTCTTTACCGAACTGATGAAAAGCGAAAAACATCAGGTTAAGCTAAATGTTACTTACAGAAAATTGCAAGTATTCAATAATGCAATCAGCAAACAAAAAGATGACAACAGTTTATTGGGCAGGGTAGAGTATGCCGTAAATGAGTGGAAAGGATTTTTAATTGGGAAT
The DNA here is from genome assembly GCA_947085175.1 of uncultured Chitinophagaceae bacterium. Taxonomy (GTDB): domain Bacteria; phylum Bacteroidota; class Bacteroidia; order Chitinophagales; family Chitinophagaceae; genus Ferruginibacter. The sequence goes on along the minus strand of CAMTVJ010000003.1, from coordinate 156,011 downwards.
GTTTTTTATGAATTGGGCTCGGGACAGGAACAAAAAAGGGAATTCACATTTGTTGAAGTACCTGCTGGGCAAGGAGAATACACTTGGATTGATTACAACAATAATGGGATTCCTGAATTAAACGAATTTGAGATTGCTATTTTTCAGGATCAAAAAAAATACATACGAGTGTTTACACCAAGTAACCAGTTTGTAAAAGCCAACTATGTTCAATTTAACTACAGTTTTTCCTTAAATCCCAATGCCATCATCAAGCCATCATCAGCCATTGGATTTAAGAAATTATTAACTAGGGCAAGTACTAGCTCAGCCTTACAAATCAATAAAAAAGATATTTCTACTGGCAAGTTTCAATACAACCCTTTTACTAATAAATTGGTTGACACAACCCTTATTACTTTAAATTCATTCTTGTCAAATACCTTTTTCTTTAATCGTAGCAATATCAAATGGGGATTTGATGTTACCCACAGTTTAAGTAATGCTAAAGCCTTACTATCTTATGGTTTCGAAAGCCGTAAAATACGTAATCTGGTTGGTAAACTACGATGGAATTTGAACCGACATTTTGTGAGTACATTAAGTGTAAAGCAAATTAAAAACGAATTGTTTACCAATGGACCCAAGTTTAATAACCGAAATTATGATGTATTGCAAAACATTGTAGAGCCTTCACTCACTTATATCTATAAAACAAAAATAAGGGTAGGTTTCACATATGCTTATGGCAATAAAAAAAATCAAATCGATTCATTGGAAAAAGCAACCAATCATATTTTATCGGCAGATGTACGTTATAATATTTTAAACAGTAGTACACTTAATGCTAAGTTTTCACTCAATCAAATCAACTTTAAAGGTTACCAGGGTGCCGCAAATACTACAGTGGGATATTTGTTACTAGATGGATTGTTACCCGGGCAAAATCTATTATGGAATCTTGAATACACAAAAAGATTGGCTGGAAATATAGAAATGAGCATTCAATACGAGGGACGTAAACCTGGCAGTACCAGAACCGTTCATATTGGCAGGGCTTCTGTTAGAGCCATTTTCTAAAATAATGGGTATAAAAAAAGAGACACTGTTTAGTGTCTCTTTATATTTTGATTTTTCACTTAGCTAAATAATCCACCCTTCTTTAAACTTCTTACACCTTCTCCAATTTTAAAACCATTGTTATACACTTCAATTTTATAATCGCCATTCATATAATTGGCATTTTGTTTCCAATCTACACTTAAAGTTTGGCGTTGACCTTGGGTGTAGTTAACATTTACTTTTTGAGTAAATAATTTCTCTTCCCCATCTCTTGTATTAAAAATACCTGAGCCCATGGCTTCCACCGCCAATGGTTTTCCATCAGGACCAGTAATACAGATATAAATATTTTTTTCGCCGGTTTGAGAAACTCTGTTTGCATCTAAATCAAAACTGATACGAATTTTATCTACTCTTTTAGCCACAGTCGTTTCTTTTTCTTTACCACTGCTTTTTTCATTAATTGCAATGATGCTGAAATTGGAAGCTTTTAAAGTAGAAGCGATATCAATCACTTCGTCTTTTTCTTTGATGATGGTTTTAGCATTTTCAAACTCCTGAGTCACTTGATCACGCTGTTTAGTTACAAAGTTCTTTTCATTTGTCAATACAATTTTTTCGCCTTCTAATGTTTCTATCTGAGTTTTGTAACCCAAAATATCACCATTTAAAGAAGCAATTAAAGATTTTGCCTGAGTTAACTCTTCCTGCGAAGCATTTGATTTGGAAAGTATCTGTTGAATTTTAATCCTCTTTTGAGAAATATCCCTGTCTTGCTTAGTAATAATGCTGTCCTTGGTATGCACCATATTAGCACTGCTGGTTTTAATCAAATCATATCTTATGGTGGCATCTTCCAATTCTTTCTGTAATACATCTCTTTGGGTAGAAGTTTCAGTAATTACCAAGTCTTTTTGCTGAATAGTTTCTTTGGTCTTACTCTTGTCCCAAATAATATAAGTCCAGGTACCTAAGAGTGCAACTATTAGAAATGGAATAATATATTTACGCCAGTCTTTGTTTTGTTCCTGACTAAATGTTGAAGTTGATTTTTCGGCATTAGGATAATTTTCAATACTCATAGGTTGTATTTTTTAATTTAAAATGTATAATAAGATGAAAAATGTTTTAAACTCTTTTCTACATAACAAATTCTCCAAAATTGTGCCAAAAGTTAGATATGTGCAAAAACGTTTAAAAAAAGAGCTTATTGTATAGTTAAATTTTTGTAAAGAAAAACGTACTACTCCCCGCTAACTTTTATCTTTGGACCATGAGTGCCGAAAAAATCATCAGTGAATGGGAAAAAAAGGTTTTTAAGAACCTATACTGGTTGGAAGGTGAAGAGGATTATTATATAGATATGGTAATGAACTATGCCGAGCACAGCATATTAGATGAGGCAGAAGCCGGATTTAACCTCACTGTTTTTTATGGCAAAGATGCTGAGTGGCCTTCGGTTGTAAATGCCTGTAAAAGATATCCCATGTTTGCCGAGCGACAAGTGGTTCTTCTAAAAGAAGCACAGCATATGAAGGATATTGAAAAGCTAGAATCATATGTAGAGCACCCGTTGAACTCTACCATTTTTGTAGTAGGATATAAGGGTAAAACTCTTGACAAAAGAACCAAGCTCCACAAACTGCTTAAAAAATCGGCCGAAATATTTAATTCCGAAAAAGTAAAAGATTATAAACTACAGGAATGGATTGCAGAATACGTAAAATCCAAAGGTTATAAAATAAATAGCAAAGCTGTAACCTTACTGGATGAACATATTGGCAACGATTTAAACCGTATTGTTAATGAAATTGAAAAATTGGCTTTAAACCTTAAAGGGAAAAAAGACATTACAGAGGATGATATTGAGAAATACATTGGCATCAGTAAGGAATACAATGTTTTTGAATTACAATCCGCCATTGCTAAAAAAGACCTTGCAAAAGCGATAAAGATTATCCAGTATTTTGAAGGAAACCCAAAAGCTGGCCCAATACAAATGGTTTTACCTGCCTTATACGCTAGCTTTAGCAAGGTTTATACAATTTTTGGAATGAACGATCGTAGCGAAACAGCTTTAAAACCACATTTTTATTTTAACAGTATTGCCGTAAAAAATGCTTTGGAAACTATAAATAATTATGGATATGATGGCATTGAGCGAATATTACTTCTCTTGCATCATTATAACCTAAAAGGGGTTGGAGTGGGAGATACTGGAACTTCGGATGCCTCATTAATGAAAGAAATGCTGGTGAAGATGGTGGCGGCCAAATGAGTCGGGACGCTTACAGCGGCCTGAATCCTATTTTATAAACAAGCCAGACTATCTACTTTATCCTTATGTAATTGAACTTTTAGTTCTTCAAGATTGTTGAATTTTACTTCGGCACGCAAATATTTTTGTACAGCTACCCTAATAACCTTTCCGTAAATCTGTTGATCAAATTCAAAAATATTCACTTCGGTAACCCGTTTTTTACCATTTACTGTAGGACGAAACCCAATGCTCATCATTCCTTTGTAATGCACCCCATCCATATCCACATAAACTGCATAAATACCATCGCCTAAAACAATTTTTTCCTCATCAGTGCTTTTTATATTGGCTGTAGGGTATCCTATTTCTCTACCAATCTTATCTCCGTGAAATACTTCTCCTTCAAAGAAAAAGCGATAACCTAAAAAATTATTGGCTTCCTCTATATTACTGTGCAGTATGGCGTTTCGGATATTTGTACTACTTACTTTAATGGTATTTAGGATATGCTCAGGTATTTCTTTCAATTGGTAATTGAATTCAATGGCTTTTTCTTCCATCATTTTATAATCGCCACTACGTTCTTTACCAAATCTATGGTCGTATCCAATGATGATGGTATGCGGTTTGAAATTGTTTACCAAAAAATCGCTGATATAATCTTCTGCTTCCTGATTGGCAAAAAATTCGGTAAAGGGAACAATTACTAGATGATCGATGCCCGTTTTTTCCAACAATTCAATTCTTTCTTCCAAAGTATTAATCAACCTTAATCCCATGATCACAGAAGATACTACTTTACGTGGATGTGGATGAAAAGTAATAATAATAGACTCTCCATTGGCTTTTTTGGCTTCTTCCTTTAGGCTTTCAATAATCTGGCGATGTCCAAGATGAACTCCATCAAAAGTACCGATGGTAATTACCGCATTCTGGAATTTGGGCAGATTGGTTATATCACGATGTATTTGCATAATTAAGAAGTGCAAATCTAATTGATAATTTAATAATGGTTAATGGATAATTGCTTTGTAATTTGCAACCGATTTACTTTTCTTATTTTTTGACTTTTTAATTTTGACTTTTTAATGTCTTTATACTCCAAACGTGGCGTATCAGCCCAAAAAGAAGAAGTACATGCTGCTGTAAAAAACCTCGACCATGGCCTTTACCCAAATGCTTTTTGCAAAGTTTATCCCGATTTTTTAGCCGGAGACGATGCATTTGTAAATATTATGCATGCCGATGGCGCTGGCACCAAAAGTATTTTGGCGTATTTATATTGGAAAGAAACTGGTGATATCAGTATTTGGAAGGGCATTGCACAAGATGCCATTGTAATGAACCTGGATGACCTGCTTTGTGTGGGTATTTATGATAATATCGTTTTTAATTCAACCATCGACCGAAATAAAAACCTGATTCCTGGGGAAGTACTGGAACAAATCATCAATGGCTCACAGGAGTTTTTTAATGAATTAAAAGGCTTTGGTGTAAATATCCATTATCTGGGTGGCGAAACGGCCGATGTAGGAGATGTGGTACGTACCATTGCAGTTAATGGCACTATGACCAGCCGCTGGCCAAAGAACAAAATCATCAGCAACGATAAAATTAAAGCAGGAAATGTAATAGTAGGTTTCGCCAGTTTTGGACAAGCGACTTATGAAAATGAATATAATAGTGGATTGGGCAGTAATGGCCTTACCAGTGCCAGGCATGATGTGTTGAGTAAATATTATGCATCGCACTTTAAAGAAAGTTTCGATAATAATCTACCAGATGAAGTGGTATATATTGGAAAGCATCGGCTTACTGATCCAGTATCCAGTATCCAGCATGCAGCATCCAGCATTGGCAAACTCTTACTCAGCCCCACCAGAACCTATGCCCCGGTGATGAAAGTTTTGCTTGAAGAACATTTTGAAAAAATTAACGGTCTTATTCATTGCAGTGGGGGTGGACAAACCAAGTGTTTGAAATATTTACCCGGTAATTTCAGAATTATAAAAGATAATTTATTTGATCCTCCTGAGATATTTAACATCATTAAAGAAAATAGCGGTAGCAATAATAAAGAGATGTACGAAGTGTTTAATATGGGATGCCGACTGGAAATTTATTGCGATGCGGCCAATGCAGATACCATGATAGCAGCTGCAAACGAATTTGGAATTGCTGCACAAATTATTGGCAGGGTGGAGGAAAGTAATAAAAAAGAATTGATAATAAAGTTGAAGGATGAAGAGTTAGTGTATTAATTAGAATTAACAATTGTCATTTAAATTAATTTTAAAAAGAGCACTGTTAAGGATTAAATTTGCTTAAGTTGCAAAAAAGGAAAGCCGACTAAATTAATTAATGTACAAGAGTGCGACGCCAATGAAGTTGAATAAATTGGAGAAGTTGACAAAAAAAAATACTAAGAACCATGTCTCAATCGATTATTGAATTAAAGAATGTAAATATTTACCAGAGTGAAAGCCTGATTTTAAGCGATGTTAATATTTCGGTGGATAAGGGGGAGTTTGTGTATTTGGTGGGTAAAACCGGAACCGGAAAAAGCAGTCTGCTAAAAACCATGTATGGCGATTTGCATTTGAGAGAAGGTGAAGGCTGGGTGGTAGGGCACAACCTCCGAGATATAACATGGAAGACGGTACCTTTTTTACGTCGTAACCTAGGGGTCGTTTTTCAAGACTTTCAATTGCTGACAGATAGGAATGTAAATGAAAACATGAAATTTGTATTGAAAGCTACCGGCTGGCAAGATGAAAAACTGATGGATGAAAAGATTGCCGACGTTTTGGAAAAAGTGGGTTTAAAAACTAAGGGGTTTAAAATGCCATTTGAGTTGAGTGGTGGTGAACAACAGCGTGTGGATGTGGCTCGTGCACTTTTAAATTCACCTAAATTAATATTGGCCGATGAGCCTACTGGAAACCTTGATCCAGAAACCAGCGATGAAATTATGCAATTGCTTTTCCATATTTGTAGAGATTACGATACAACCATTGTTATGGCTACTCATGATTATATGGTTATAAAAAAGTTTCCGGCACGTACTATTAAAACAGAAATGGGAAAAGTTTGGGACAATGCTACTATAGAAATGTCATAAGTTCTTTGGCATTTTTTTCATTATCATATTCAGAATGTAACAAGTGTTCTCGATCTTGTATTTCCTCCTGCATAAATGGTTTTTCATACAACACAGTTATTTTTTGTTGGAAACTGATGGCATCTTCAGCCAAATGACAATAGTTTTCCAATCCTGAGCCTTCAACGCCTGCCTTATTTACCAGGCAATGTCGTCCATTAAAAATAGCATTCAGTAATTTAAGTTTTACACCTGTATTATTAAAAGATGGTAAAATATGGATTTGCGCCACACTGATTAAATCCTGCATCACCGCTTCTGAAGGATTTTTTACCAAGCTGATATGGGGATACATAGCAACCAAACGCTGTAATTTTTTAGATGGGTTTTTCCCTGCAATATAAAATGGGATTTTACTATTAGTAAAAACGGTATTGATTAACCAGGTAGCTGCTTGTTCATTTTCATTAATAGATAAATTACCATGGTACAAACAAAAATTTCCCTTGCCTCTCAAACAATTTATTTTGGTATAAGGAAGAAATACTTTTATTGTTTGTACCTCCTCTGCTCTAAATAATTCTCTGTAAAGGATTGCATCCTGTTGGCTTACTGCTAAAAAACAAGCTTTGTTGGCAATGGATGCTTCGTATTTTTTTAATAAATGGCTTTCAATATTATAATAGAGTTTTTTAAAAAGATTATTTTCCTGTTTGGCCATTTGTTTATAATATTCAAATTCAGTATTATGAAGCCGTACTATAACTTTTCTGTCCGTAAGTTCTCCGTTTTGCAAATAATAAGTGCAATGGATACCCTCCAACAAAACTGGGTGATTGTCCTTTTTTAAATTGGTAATTAGCTTAGAACTTACCCGGCTATTTACAATGTAGGGCAGCCTCATTGAAAAGCGGCTAATATTATTTTTTCGGGGATAATAGGTTACCGTACTGCAATACTTATTCAATTCACCTTGGGCTGGCCTTCCTTGTGTAAAGCAGTGCAGGTATATCTTAACGCCAATTGAATGCAGCGCTTTAAGTTTATAAAACAAATCAATTACACCGCCATAATCTGCAGGAAAAGGTACATCATGTGTAACAATATGTAAATGCTTGTTGTTCAAAATCAATTGATGTTTTTGTAAAAGTCAATCAATATTTTTTCTTCATGCTGCCAATTTAAAACTTGCCTGGCCTTTAAACAATTTTGTTGTAATTGACGATACTTCATTTCATCTTCTAATAAACCATTAATGCTTGTTGCAATATTTTCAGGAAGTAAATCATCCAATAATATAGCTACTTCAAAGGCTTGATTAATTCTTCTGTATTCGGGAAAATTCATACTGATTTGTGGAATACCATTTTGGATATAGTCGAAAAATTTGTTAGCCAAAGAATAGTATTGATTCAGTCCTGTATTTTCCACCAGGTTAATTCCAATATAGGCTTCTTGTGTAATAGCATCCAAATCTTCGGGCAAAACTTTCCCTTTTAAAATTACTTTTTCAGATAAGTTATTTTTGAGAATAAGGCTTTTTGTTTGTGCCATAAAATTACCATCTCCATAAATAAATGAACGGGCATTTATAAATTCCATGGCAGGAATCAAGTATTCCAAACCTCTTGCTTCATTAACTGCTCCCTGATAAATCAGGATTTTTTCAGTTGGGAATTCTTGAGTTAACAAAGGTTTTACAACAGGCAGATTTCTAATAACAGCATAATCTACTCCATATCGCTCCTTAAATACTTCGGCAATGCTTTGGCTTACGGTATAACCCAATTTAAATTTTGGAACAAAGGTTTTCTCCACCCATATCCAAACCAAATGAACCATGGGGCGGCTAATCACTTCCTTTTGTTGTGTAAAATACTCATGAGCATCATAAACCAGTTTTGTCCTTTTTAGTTTACCAGCCATCCAAACTGGTAGCATCGTATCTAAATCTATACAACATATAATATCAGTTTTTACAAATAGCAGCTTGAAAAACAATCGGATATTATACTCAGCATAAAAACTAAAGCCCTTCTTAAAAAAGGAAAACAATCGAATTTGCTGATAAGATTTTACAGAAATAGGGCTGGAATTTGCTTTTTCTGCTCCAATTAATGAAACTTTAAATCCGGCATTAGCCAAAGAACCACATATACGAATCATCCTTTGGTCGTAGGTGAGGTCGTTGGTTACTGTAAAAACAATTCTTTTCAAAGCCAGATTTTAATGATTGGTTGAGTGCTTAAATTAATGATGTAGTCGATAATACATTACTATTAGGACATACTACTGGCAATATTCAAAAAAAAACCTTAATCTGCCGCTTAAAAATCAATATTTCTATGTACTTTTGCGGCAAATTAAAAAGAACCATAACAAAGACGTTATTTAAAAAAACAAAGATGCCGTATTTAACAATCGAAAGAAAAGCAGACATTTTCACAACTTTTGGTGCAAAAGCAACCAACACAGGCTCAATTGAGGGCCAAGTAGCACTTTTAACTGAGCGTATCAATCACATTTCAAATCATTTGAAGACCAACAAAAAGGACTTCTCTTCACAAAGAGGCTTAATGATGATGGTAGGACAGCGCAAGCGCTTGTTAACTTACTTAAGTAAGCACAACCTTACCGGTTACAGAGCTTTGATTGAGAAATTAGGCTTACGTAAATAAACTATTCAACTAAGTAATATGCATAATTCCCAACTATATTAATACGGTTGGGATTTATGCTTTTAAACATTCTTTATTTTTTGCTCAATAAAACCATCATAAAGATGATTTTTGGCACAAAAATAAAATCAAAATACAAACATATATATGTCGTTATTAAATCCAAAATCAGTTACGTTTGATATAGGTGGTGGCCGTGAAGTAACCATCGAAACAGGTAAAATGGCCCGCCAGGCCGATGGTGCAGTCACTGTTCGCCAGGGCAATTGCATTTTACTGGCAACCGTTGTCGCAAACAAAGAACCTAAGCCCGGACAGGGATTTTTTCCTTTATCAGTAGATTACCAGGAAAAATTTGGTTCTGCAGGCCGCATCCCTGGTTCTTTCTTTAAAAGAGAAGCCCGCCTGAATGATTACGAAATTCTTACTTCAAGATTAATAGACAGGGCTTTAAGGCCTTTGTTTCCAGAAGATTATTTGTGCGAAGTACAGGTGTTGGTGTCACTTATTTCATCTGATGATGAAGTAATGCCCGATTCTCTGGCTTGTTTGGCTGCATCAGCCGCTTTGGCTGTTTCAGATATTCCCATTCAGGAGATCATTTCAGAAGTTCGTGTGGGAAGGATCAATGGCGAATTGATCATCAACCCAACCCGTAGCCAACTGGCAGTTTCTGATTTTGAATTTTTGATTGCTGCAACCGATAAGAACATTATGATGGTGGAAGGCGAAAGTAACGAGTGCCAGGAAGAAGATCTGATCAACGCTATTGAAGCCGGTCATGCTGCAATACAACTACAGGTTAAAGCACAGGAACAATTAAGAGATTTGGTTGGAAGTAATACCAAAAGAGATTACACCAAACCTTATCGCAACGAAGAATTGAACGCTAAGATCACTGAATTTGCAAAAGATAAAATGCATGCCATTTCAGCTTCTGCATCCGCAAAGCACGAAAGAAGCGATGCTTATAAGGCATTACACCAGGAAGTGGTTGAGTTTTTAGGTACAGAATTGCCTGATGAAGACAAGGCATTGATAGGTCATTACACCGGCGAACTGCAATATTATGTGGTAAGGGATATGGTTCTTAACAGCAGAAAACGTTTGGATGGCCGTGGTACAGAAGATATCCGTCAGTTAGAAATGGAAATTGATAATTTACCAACTCCACATGGTTCAGCATTATTTACAAGAGGAGAAACTCAATCCCTTACAACAGTTACTTTAGGTACTCCTTTAGATGAGTTGTTGGTAGAAAGTGCCAACAAATCGGAATACACCAACTTCTTCTTGCATTATAATTTCCCACCATTTTCAACTGGTGAGGTTAAAATGATGAGAGGTGTTGGTCGTAGAGAAGTAGGACATGGTAATTTGGCCATGCGTTCATTAAAGAAAATGATGCCGGGTAAAGATTATCCTTATACTGTAAGAGTAGTAAGTGATATCCTTGAAAGCAATGGTTCATCTTCTATGGCAACAGTTTGTGCAGGTTCATTAGCTTTAATGGATGCTGGTGTACCTATTGCAAAACACGTAAGTGGAGTAGCTATGGGATTGATTAAAAAAGGAGATGATTTTGCTATTTTAACTGATATCCTTGGTGATGAAGATCATTTAGGTGATATGGACTTTAAAGTTACAGGTACCAAAGATGGTATTTGCGGTGTTCAGATGGACATTAAAGTAGATGGTTTAAGTATGGATATTATGCGCCAGGCTTTGTCTCAGGCAAAAAAAGGACGTATGCATATTTTAGATGCCATGTACAGTTGTACTACTGCAGCTAGAGAAGAAGTGAAGCCACATGCTCCACGCATGGTTAAAATTATTATTGACAAAGAATATATTGGTGCTGTAATAGGACCCGGTGGTAAAGTGATTCAGGAAATTCAGCGTGAAACCGGTGCTACCATCAATATTGAAGAAGTAGATAACAGAGGTGAAGTAAGTATTTTCTCTAAAGAAAAAGCAAGCCTGGAAAGAGCATTAGCTTGGATTAATGGCTTAGTAGCTGTACCTGTTGTGGGTGATACTTACGAAGGTACTGTGAAGAGCATTAAAGATTTTGGTGCTTTTGTAGAATTCTTACCAAAGAAAGAAGGATTATTACATATCAGTGAAATAAGCTGGAAGCGTTTGGAAAGTATGGATGGCATTTTCACCGAAGGTGAAAAAGTAAAGGTTAAATTACTTGATGTTGATCAAAAGACTGGCAAGTTTAAATTGAGCCGTAAAGCTTTAATTCCAAAGCCTGAAATGCAGCCTAAGCCGCAGCAGGGTGGAGAATAATTGCCATAATTAATAAATTTATTTTACAGCCGTCTTGCCCAAAACAAGACGGCTTTTTTTAACTTAGCATATGAATTATTTAGAATACAAATTTGAACCTATCAATTCTGAAAATGCCGAAAAGCTTATGGCTTTACTGGTAAATATTGGATTCGAAAGTTTTGTAGAAGAAGAAAATATATTAAAGGCTTTTGTGAAAGAAGGAGGTTTTGATGAGGTAGATTTAAATGAAACTTTAAATTTAATTCCTGTAGAATATAAATTATCAGTTATAGCAGCTCAAAATTGGAATGCCCAGTGGGAGAGTAGCTTTGAACCAGTTATTGTAAATGACTTTGCGGCGGTACGAGCAGGATTTCATCAGCCCATAACAACTGTAAAACACGAGTTAATCATAACTCCCAAAATGAGTTTTGGAACTGGTCATCATGCCACTACTTTTATGATGATTGAACAAATGGCAGGAATGGATTTCAAAGATAAAAAAGTAATGGACTTTGGTACCGGCACAGCTGTATTGGCCATTCTTGCTGAAAAACTAGGTGCCTCATCGGTTTATGCTATTGATAATGACGATTGGAGTATTGAAAACTCCATTGAAAATGCTGCTATTAATCAATGTACTTCTATTCAATTGGAAAAAGCCGAAGAAGTCGCAGGAGAAAATGAATACGATATCATTTTAGCCAATATCAATTTAAATGTTATTCTATCTAGCCTAAAAGCTTTACACATGGCTTGTAAAAAATCTGGATTTATTTTGCTGAGTGGCTTTTTAAAATCGGATGAAAAAACGATGTTTGAAAATCTTCAAACAATGGGTTTCAATCAACAGCTAACGCTACAAAAAGGAGAATGGATTTGTATACTTGCCCAAAATAAGGGTTAATTCGATATTTAAACTACTGAAAAAGAAATAATTACGACTTTTAATCACATTTTACTTTTAGGCCAGTCGAATTACTGTTTTAGAAGCAATTAATCCTTATTTTTGTTAACTTCAACTCAAGCTAAGAAAATTAAATGAAGGAACTTCTTCTCATAATTGCAGCATACTTAATTGGTTCTATCCCCACGGCCTTAATCATCAGCAAACGCTTTTTTGGAATTGACATTCGTGATTACGGAAGTGGAAATATGGGTGCTACCAATACTTTCAGGGTAATGGGATCACGCTATGGAACAACGGTAATGGCATTTGATATTTTAAAAGGATTGGCTGCTGTTGGATTATATAATCTACTTCCTTTTTATTTAAGTAACGAACTCGAAAGAACCAACTTTATGCTTGGTCTTGGATTGGCTGCTATTGCTGGTCACATTTTTCCAATATTTGCTGGTTTTAAAGGCGGTAAGGGCGTGGCTACACTTTTAGGAATGATCTTAGCAATACAACCTGTTATTGCAGTAAGCTGTATAGGTGTTTTTGTTTTGGTTTTATATCTCACCAGGTATGTTTCACTGAGTTCTATATTAGCCGCCGTTGCTTTGCCCATTTGTGTTTTGTGGATTTGGAACGAAAATGAAGTACTTTATCGGGTTTTTACATTACTCATAGCCATTATGGTAGTTATCACTCATCAAAAAAATATTGGCCGCATTTTACGTGGTGTTGAAAGCAGAGTCCCTATTTTAAAGCATAGAGACAAAAGAAAAGCCCGTCGTAAGAACGATTAAGTTCATCTCTATCCAATTTTCAGAAGCTTTCAATTTCAATTTATTTAATTTTCTAATACGTGTATTGGTACGGCAATTGCTTATATTGTTATAAATAGACTAAAGATGAAAAAGACATTTTTTTTAATGATAGCTCTCCCTTTTTTTATGGCTTGTGCTACTAATTCGGTAACAGGTCGTAAACAAATGAAATTATTTTCGGAAGAAACACTTCAACAGCAAGCCATCACTCAATATCAATCATTCCTCTCAGAAAATAAAGTATTAAGTACTAATACGAATAAAGATGCTGAAATGGTGAATAGGGTGGGGACAAGGATTTCTAAAGCCATAACAGATTATTATACACAAAAAGGATTGGGTGCAGAATTGAATGGATATAAATGGGAGTTTAACCTGATAGATTCAAAAGAAGTAAATGCCTGGTGTATGCCCGGAGGAAAAGTAGTTGTATATACAGGATTATTAAATATTACCCAAAACGAAGCTGCATTAGCGGTTGTAATGGGGCATGAAATTACGCATGCAGTTGCTCACCATGGCAACGAAAGAATTAGTCAGTTGGCCCTTGCACAAGGTTTAGAGTTGGTAGGAAATATCTTTACATCGGGCAATGAGAAAGCCAATTCGTTATTCAACAATGTATTTTCCCCTGGTGCACAAATAGGGGTATTGTTACCCAATAGCCGTAAACAGGAATATGAATCTGACCGCTTTGGATTAAATTTTGCAGCTATGGCTGGATATAATCCCAGAGAAGCCGTTCCTTTTTGGCAGAGAATGTCGGCCGCAGCCAATGGTCAAAAACCACCAGAATTTTTATCTACTCATCCCACTGATGAAAATAGAATTGCAAAATTGCAAAGCTATATGAATGAAGCTTTAACTTATTATAAACCCATAGGTAAATAAGTATTTACTATTGCTTAAATTTTTACAGCAGTATTTTTTGCTCTAAAACTTTTATCTGCCAAACTTTATTATTAATTTTCCAGTTGATGATACCACATATTAATGTGTTAAATAACCAAAAACAAATTCATGCTTTGAAAGTTACTTATGATTAGCCCAATTTTATTTGAGTTAATCACCAGTGGGGGATATTATTTTTAACTCATGCTTTTCAAGATATGGCGCAAACATTATTGGAAAAATTACAATTAACAGATGAAAATAATTTATTGATACAGGGTTTACCATCTTCCATAGAAAAAGATTTTATAAAACTTACCTTTTCTAAAAATGTTACTCCGCTTTTAAAAAAAAGAAAAATTGACTTTGCCCTTGTTTTTGCAGTAAGCCAAATACAGCTTACCAATATTTTGAAAGATGTTATTCCCTATTTAAGTGTTGATGCCAAATTATGGATCAGTTATCCAAAACAAACTTCTAAAATTACCAGTGATTTAGCCCGTGAAAAAAAATGGAAAGTAATATCTCAATATGGTTATGAAGGTGTACGAACCATTTCAATGGATAATGTATGGACAGCTTCTCGTTTTAAAATACCTGAAGATGTCGCAAAAGATAATTTCTGTAGTACCAAACCGGCACCAGGCGTTGATTATGTAAAACGTAGAATTATGCCACCAGCCGAATTGGAGCTAATGTTTACAAAAAATAAAAAAGCAGCCAATTTTTTTGAATCCCTTGCCTTTACTCATAAAAGAGAATATGTAGAATGGATTTTAAGTGCCAAAAAGGAAGCAACAAAACAAAAGCGCTTGCAAATAACCATTGAAAAATTAATAGCCCAGAAGAAGAGTTATAATGACAAATAATAAACACATCATTGTACTCTCTGGCGCTGGCATTAGTGCCGAAAGTGGCCTTCAGACTTTTAGAGATGCAGATGGTTTATGGAATGGATATGATGTGTATGAAGTAGCATCACCCGAAGGATGGTATAAAAACCCCCAATTGGTTTTAGATTTTTATAATGCCCGTCGTAAAGACGTAGCCGCTGCTTTGCCCAATGCTGCCCATTTGGGATTAGCACAACTGGAAAATGATTTTAAAGTAACCATCATCACCCAAAATATAGATGACCTTCATGAACGAGCTGGCTCTACAAATGTGATACACTTACATGGAGAGATTTTTAAAATGCGTAGTCTTGCTGATGAAGTAATGACTTATGAAATAAGAGGAGATATAAATTTAGGTGATAAGGCAGCTGACGGAACCCAGCTTAGGCCGCATATTGTTTGGTTTGGCGAAGAAGTACCCATGATGGAAAAAGCATCTGCCATATTGCATGCTTGTGATTATTTTGTTGTTGTAGGTACTTCATTACAAGTTTATCCTGCAGCTTCCTTATTGTATTATGCTCCTAATGCTATTCCAAAATTTATCATTGATAAAAAAAATCCGGCAACAGAAAAACAATCCAACTTGCATATTATTGAAATGACGGCAACAGAAGGTGTAGCGGAATTGAAAAGGATTTTATCGGAATTGAAATAAACAAAATAACATAAGCCATTTAAGTGGCAACATTAAGTTGTTATTTCTGCAAAGACAATCCCGGCTTTTTCCAATTCTTCTAACACAGGGTTATAAATAGAAGCTACTGTTGGAATGTGCAATCCTTTCAGCTTTATCGTTTCATTTAAGATTAATTTGGCTGCAATACCTAATGGCAATCCTACGGTTTTTGCCATAGCTGTACGTAAGCTGTCTTCACCTTTTACAACAAGGCAGCTTTTTAAACTTATATGTTCAGCTTCCAGTTCATATTCAAACTCATGCAACATCACAATCATATCCTTATCTGTAGGTTCCATTTTCAGTTTTGTTTCTACCAAGTATTGAATAATATCTGCGGAAGTTTTTGCTGATACTGGGACTAAAGTCTCGTCAAAAATTCCAAGATATTCCAACATCGGTTTATTTTCCTCATTAACAAAAGGTAAAACTGCAGTCGACCATTTAATAAAAGTTAATCCCCTGGCTTCTATAACATTTGCATCGTTGGTTAAACCAGCATTAACAATGGCATGCCATCCCTTAAAGAAATCGGCATGCCTTAAAGTCGTTCTCAGAAAAGTTGCAGTATCAGGTAATTTATAAGTAGGAATATAACTCAGCGAATCTCTGTTTGGATAAAAGGCCAAATTTTTTAAACCATCAAAAACAATCGCATTGGCGCCATCAAACAAATCATTATATGTAATGGTTTTTGTTTCGTTATTCAATTTATAAACGCCTCCCGATTGTCCAGCCATCACAATATTCCTTGGGTTCCAACTAATCTTATAGTGCCATGGATTATCATCACTTTCGGGTGCTACCAATCCTCCGCAATGGCTTTTGAATGAAGTTATTTTTCCCCCTTTAGCTTTTATCTCATCTATTATCTTCATGGCACTCATGTGATCAATCCCTGGATCCAATCCCATTTCACAAATGAACAAAAGTTTTCGGTTGCTGATCTCTTCTTTCAAACTCTTCATTTTATCGTCCAAATAAGAGGCTGTTAATAAATTCTTGCGATACTCCACACAATCCTTGGCTACTAAAAAATGTAGGGCAGGAGGCATCATAGAAATCACCACATGAGCCCTTTGTATCAAATCGCCCCTTTGTTTTTCGTTCGTAATATCCAATTGCACAACTTCTGCAAATTTGGAGTTGTTTGTTTTGGCAAGAATCTGTTCTCGGTTGGAATCTCCAATTATAAATTTCCAGTGATTCGTTTCCGCTTCTGCTAATAGGTAATCTATTAAAACTGTGGCCGATTTTCCGGCGCCTATGAGTACAATCGTTTTCAAATAAATAAGTTTTCGGCAAGTTAACCAATGGAACGCTGATAACAGAGATTGAATTGATAAAAACTGATAACAATTTGGCTAAAATCTGTATAATTTGTGATATCCCTGATTATTCACATTGCCCAAATTAATGTGTGAAAATAACCACTAAATACCTTCATTTTATAGCAGATTTTCGGGCACAAATCGGTATCTTCGCCACCTATAAAAATATATGGAAAATAACGACAATTTAAACGAAGAAAATCAACCCTTTGATAACGGCGGAGACGATACTAATCGTGGCCGAATAATACCAGTAAATATTGAGGAGCAAATGAAGTCTTCATACATTGATTACTCTATGAGTGTGATTGTAGGACGTGCTTTACCAGATGTACGTGACGGACTAAAACCTGTTCACCGCCGTGTTTTATTTGGCATGAATGAGCTGAGCAATAACAGCAACAAACCTTACAAAAAATCAGCTCGTATAGTAGGAGAAGTAATGGGTAAGTTTCACCCCCATGGCGATAAAGCTATTTATGATACAATGGTGCGTATGGCGCAGGATTGGGCCATGAGGTATAAAATGATAGACGGACAGGGTAATTTTGGTAGCGAAGATGGGGATCCGCCGGCTGCTATGCGTTACACCGAAGTACGTATGCAAAAGTTTGCAGAAGCCATGTTGGAAGATATTGAGAAAGAGACCGTGGATTACCAACTGAATTTTGATGATTCATTACAGGAGCCTACTGTTTTACCCACTCGTATTCCTCAGTTATTGGTAAATGGAAGTAGTGGTATCGCAGTAGGTATGGCTACCAATATGATGCCTCATAATCTTAGTGAGGTTATTGACGGATGTATTGCTTTTATCGAGAATAAAGAAATTACCTGCGAAGAGCTTATTCAGTATGTAAAAGGCCCCGATTTTCCAACCGGTGGTGTTATTTACGGATTTGAAGGAGTAAAAGAAGGTTTATTAACCGGACGTGGCAGGGTAGTATTGCGTGGTAAAGTAGATATTGAATTAACTAAAACTGGAAGAGAAAAGATCATCATTACCCAGGTACCATACCAGGTGAACCGTGATAATTTAACTGCCAAAATTGGAGACCTTATCAACGATAAACAAATTGAAGGCGTATCGGATGTTAATAATGAAAGTAATAATAAGGAAGGAACACGTATTGTTATCGACCTTAAGAAAGATGCAGTAGCACAAGTGGTGATTAATCATTTGTATAAGCAAACTGAACTACAAACATCATACGGTATCAACAATGTGGCACTGGTAAGAGGAAGACCAAGGATTTTAAACCTGCGTGATTTGATCAGCGAATTTATATTATTTCGCCACGAAGTGGTGGTACGCCGTACAAAGTTTGAATTACGCAAGGCTGAAGAACGTGCTCATATTTTAGAAGGCTATATCATTGCTTTAGATAACCTCGATGCAGTAATCAAACTCATCCGTGAATCATCAACACCCAATATTGCACAGGATGGATTAATGTCGAATTTTGGCATGAGTGAAATTCAGGCAAAAGCAGTTTTGGAAATGCGTTTGCAAAGGTTAACCGGAATGGAAATCGACAAGATTAGGGCAGAACACGCCGAAATCATGAAATTGATTGCTCATTTAACAGAGATTTTAGCCAATGAAGGCATGCGCTATGAAATCATCAAAACCGAATTACTAGAAGTAAAAGAGAAATTTGGTGATGAGCGTAAGTCGGAGATTGTTTATGTAGGCGACGAAATTAATATGCTTGATTTGATTGAAGATGAAGACGTGGTAGTCACCATATCTCATTTAGGATATATAAAGCGTACTTCGGCTGCCGATTACCGCCAACAGCGACGTGGTGGCCGTGGTGCTAAAGGTAGCAGCACCCGCCAGGAAGATTATATCGAACATCTATTTGTAGCCAGTACCCACCATACATTAATGTTCTTTACCGAAATGGGAAGATGTTTTTGGTTAAAGGTGTACGAAATTCCCGAAGGAGATAAAACCAGTAAAGGAAGGGCATTGCAAAACATGATCATGATTCCGCCGGAAGATAAAGTGAGAGCAGTTATTGATGTTAAAAACTTCAATGATGAGGAGTATGTAAACAACCATTATATCGTATTGTGTACTAAACATGGTATCATCAATAAATCGAGATTAAAGGATTTTAGTCGTCCACGTCAAAATGGTATTAATGCTATCAATATTAATGAAGGCGATCAGCTATTGGAAGCCAAATTAACAGATGGTAATTCCGAAATTATGATGGCTGTTAAGAGTGGCCGTGCCATTCGTTTCCCTGAGGAAAAAGTAAGACCAACTGGCCGGGGTGGTATTGGAGTAAGAGGTATTACGGTAGATAATGAAAAAGACGAAGTAGTGGGAATGATTTGTGTGAATGTAGAAGATAAAACCAAAACCGTGTTGGTAGTAAGTGAAAAAGGTTATGGTAAACGTACCTTCCTGGATGATCCAGAAACTGGAGAAGCCAATTACCGTATCACTAACCGAGGAGGAAAAGGCGTTAAAACCATAAGTGTAACAGCTAAAACCGGTTCGCTGGTAGGTTTATTAGCGGTGGATGAAACCCATGACCTGATGATTACCTGCGTAAGTGGTGTAACCATTCGTATGCCGGTGAGCCAGATAAGTGAGCAGGGCCGGGCAACACAGGGTGTTAAACTGATTAAGGTTGATGAAGGCGATGAAATTGCAGCCATTACACAGTTGGATGAAAAAGAGGAAGAAGATGAGATTTTGTTGGACGAGGAAGGAAATGTAATTGTAGCCCAATTGCCTGAAGATGACAATGGAACTACTGAATCTGCTCCTGAAGCTAATGAAGCTGTTGAACCAACAGAACCAGAAGCACCTGCCGAAAGTTAATTACAATTCATTTTAAAAAAATTAAAAACCCAATATTGCTATTGGGTTTTTAATTTTTAAATTTTTGTTTGAATATTTATCAGATAATTAAACAAATTAGTTTCAGTTGTTAATCCTAACTTTTTTCTCAATCTATACCTGCTTACTTCCACACCTCTAACAGAAATATTCATCAATTGAGCCATTTCTTTTGTAGATAAGTTCATCCGCAAGTAAGCACATAATTTTACTTCATTATTAGAAATGCCTGGATGTTTTTCTTTTAATACAACAATGAAATCACTGTGAACTTTATCAAAATGTTTTGTAAACTTATCCCATTCATTATCAATATGATCATCTTCGCTAATTGTTTTTATTACTTTTTTTAAATCCTTAATAGCAAGCGGATTTTCAATTACTTTCATTACATGGTTTAATTCCCCTTTTATTTTTCCTACTAGTTCAACTTTTTGAACCAAATGCATTGCTGAAGAAGCAAGTTCAGAATTTTTAAAATTTATTTCAGATTCCAGTTTTTCATTTCTAAGTGCTACTAATTTATTTTGGGTTTTAGCAAGCTCCAATTCATGTATATACAAAAGTTTCTCTTGCTTTTCTTTAAATTTAACTTGTTGCAATTTAAATTTTTTGCCTTGTAGCCTGTAAAAATAAAACACCCCTCCGCAAATGAACAATATATACAATAGTATTACCCAGTTTGACTTATACCATGGAGGAAGTATTTTAAAACTGTATTCGGAAATGGCTGATTCATTCCCCAAATTATTTCTTACTTTTACTTTAAATATAAATTTACCTGCAGGAAGGTTTGTGTATTCTTTTTCGGTTCTCTTAGTCCATTCACTCCAGTTTTCGTCATAACCATTTAATCTATAACTATATTCTAAGTTGGCTTGATAACTAAAAATCAGGGAGGCGTATTCAAAACGTAAAGTTTTCCATTTATAATTAATGGAAGGAATTTCATTTGCTTTTTGAATCTGACCATCTGCTTTATAATCTCCATTATACAAAAGGCTATCTGTTTGATTGATTATCCTTAAAGCTCTTATTTGTACCCTTAATGGAATTTGGGTTTGTTTATATTTTTCGTAATTGATATGAAAGAACCCTTTTTCGCCGCCCAAAAAAATATTATTTTTATTTACTGGATAAATAAATTCAAAACCACTCAGCATTTTATTGTTTAATTCAGGCAAATAAATTAATTCAGTGTCTTTCTTTGAAAAATCAATTACACCCATTTTTTTTTCGTGAATGAACCAGATGTTGCCATCAGTGTCTTCTTTTAAATAACGGATACTTTGATTACCCAACAGTTTTCTATAAAATGCTGATGGTTCAAAAATATCTTTAAGTTGATTGTAAACATAAATGCCATTTTCAGTTCCAACTACAAGTTCATTTTTCACCTTAAACAAGTGATTGTTAAGCAAAGAAGGCAACCCTTTTGAATCTCCGTATTGGATAACTTTATTTGTGTTTTTTTCTATTTTAAAAACACCATGATAGGGATGTGATACCCATATATTATCATCCTGATCAATTGTAATAAACCGAGAAGATTCAATAAACCCAGCTATTTCTTTTGAAAAAGCAAATTGGCCATTTTTGTAATCAAAGACCGATAGTCCTTTATAACCTCCAACAATTACTTGGGGAGTAGGGAATGTGTTTATTGCTGGCTTGAAATCCCAAATTCCTTTATTTTCCGATAAACGTATCGCCTTATTCTCCCTTATAACAAATGCACCATCATGATGCCCCAACAATAATTGGTTATTAATATTTGCTAAGCTCCAGGTTTGACCTGTAGTATTTTTAACCTCTACAAAATTGCCTTTGATAAAACTCAGGTCTTTAACATTTTGAACTGGCACACTAAATAAGCCATTTGAAGTTCCTAAATACAAATAGTTGTCTTTTATTATCGCCGTATAACCAGACCCCTCCTGAAGCATTGGCTTTAATTGCTTGATGGAACTATTATATGCTATAAAGTCAATACCATTATCTAAACCTAACCATAGATTTCCCTGATTGTCGATAAAAACACTCAGTACATTATTGTTTTGCAATCCCTCTGTTCTTGAAAAGCTTTGAATGATACTTCCTTTTTCATCAGTTATATAAACTCCATTATTACTTGTAGCAAAAACAAACCTATTACTATTAATTTTTGTAGCTGAGTAAATACGTACTTCCTTAAATAACTGTTCATTTGCAAATTGAATTTTCGAAACCCCATTTTTATCTAACAAGAAAAATCCATTTTTCAATGTGGCGATTAGAGAACTATCCTTATTTAAAGATAAAATTGATGTAACTGGCTCATTTATAGGTAAGATATTATTGACAACTATAGGCGCCCAAACCTCATTTTCAAATTTTAATAACCCAATTTTTATATCATGTGCCAATATCTGGTTGTTTGATATACCCAAATATGACCATTCTGTGTTTGCGTTAAAAGTAGCTACATTCCCATTATTATTAAATTTGAAAATTTTAGAACTTGATCTAAAATAAACATCTGTGTTGATTGATATAATATCCCAAACATCACCAAAGGATTTGTTTTTTGAGCTAATTTTATCAATCAATGAGATATATTGTAATACACCATTTTTTGCAGGTATAAAGTATCCCAATTCATCCTGGCCACCTACATAAATTCGATTATCTTTTCCTATTTCAACCGATCTAACAATTGTTTTATTAGGCAAAGGATAAATTTGCCAGTTTTTTCCATTGTAACTTAGTAAGCCCTCGTTATTAGCAAGATAAATAATTCCATTATTAGCCTGTTTAATATCCCAGTTTTGTAAACCGGCATTATAAACTAGCTTCGAATAATTAATAATATCGGGAAATCCAATTGTGTTTTGGCCATAAAAATGAAGAGGTAGAAAAAGCAATAATAAATATTTCTTCATTTATTTAGATTTTATCGAAGTCAAGTTAAAAAAAATTAATGACGTAGTGTTGATGTAATTTAATTTAATTGATAATCAACAGTTTAGTATTTATGATGTAGTATTGATGTGCCTTTAATTTTTATTTCTGTAGTATGAAGATATATTTTTACTACTGAAATTTATCACAAATTCTCAAACCAAATAACGCTATATGAAATTAAAAGCCATACTTCTGTGCTTAAGTATTGCACTTAGTACATTTTTACAAGAGGCCATAGGACAAAATTTTCCCATTAAAGGTAAAGTAATTAGCAGAGCATCTGGTAACCCGCTAATTGGAGTTTCTGTAAACATACAAGGCTCAAAAACAAGTACTGCTACAGACCAAACTGGAAGTTTTTCAATTGAAGTGCCAAAGGGAGAAAAACTACAATTTACATACATTGATATGCTACCTGTAGTTTTACAAATAAACAAAGCTGGAGCACAAACCATATTTATGGATGAGGATTCAAAGAAGCTTGATGAAGTAATTGTAATGGGATATGGATCTCAAAAAGTCACTAAAGTTTCTGGTGCAGTTTCATCAATAAAAGGGGCAGACATTCAAAAACTTAAGCCCGTAAGGTTAGAAGAGGCTTTACAAGGTACTTCAGGGGTTAATGTGGTTCAAACTGGATCACCAGGTGCTAAACCTTTCATTTCAATTAGAGGTATTCCTTCTTATTCTGGAAATAGCCCATTAATTGTTGTAGATGGAGTACCGCAAACTCAAGATGACTTAAACTCTATTAATCCCGCTGATATTGAAAGTATTTCTGTTTTAAAGGACGCTGCTACAGCTGCAATTTATGGTGTTAAAGGTGGAAATGGTGTTTTAATTGTTACCACAAAAGGCGGTCGGAAAAATCAAAAGACAGAGTTTAATTTAAATAGCTTGTATGGTGTACAAGAAGTAATGAATACTGTTCCACTATTAAATGCGTCAGAATACGCAGCGATAATTAATGAAGGAAGTACATTATCTGGTGGTAATATCATTTTCCCTGACCTTTCAAAAATAGGTACTGGTACAAATTGGCAAGACCAGATTTTCAAACAAGCACGATTACAGTCACACAGTCTTACAGCTAGGGGAGGCTCCGAAAAAATAACCTATTTTTTCTCTGGAGCATATTTAAGTCAAGGTGGAGTAGTTGGTGGAATTGATAAATCGAAATTCGACAGAATAAACTTTGCATCTAATATCAGTGTTAATTTAACCTCAAAATTAAAATTTAACCTAAATACCAATTATGTGAATTTTAATTCAAAAGGAGTACAAGAAAACGCTTTTAATAGTATTATAGGTAGCGCTTTAAATTTCGATCCTACTGTACCAGTTTTCAATACTGTACCAAATACAGTTGGTCAATATGGCTTTAGCAACTTATTATTATCCGAAATTTTTAACCCTCTTACAAAATTAGAAAATACCTATAATCAAAATAGAGGTAACAAATTGTTTGGAAAATTTGAGTTTCAATATGAGGTATTAAAGAACTTTAATATTACCACTCGTCTTGGTTACACCAAGTTTGCCAGCAATGCAAAATCCTTTGCCCCTCTAGTATTTTATGGTACCAATAATGTTGACAATTCAATGAATGCAGATGGATCAACAGTACTTGGTAAAAACAATAGTGTTGCACATGATAAAGCAAACAATAACTCTTTTGTGTATGAATTGTTTGGAAATTATAATTTTAAAATAAGGGAAAAACACAATTTTGAGACCACATTAGGAATGGCCATGTCAAAAGTTAATGGCAATTTCAGCGGTGTTAGCCGACAGGATGTTCCCTTTAATAGTTGGGAATTTGCTGATTATACCTCAGCTACAGGTAATAATACCGCAACCAACCCAGACGCTATCAAAGGTTACTATAATCAATATGAAACAAGAAATGCATCTGCTTTTGGAAGAGTTAATTACGATTATAGCGACAAGTATTTAGCTTCTGTAACTGTTCGAAGAGACGGTTCAACAGCATTTGGTAAGGATAATAAATGGGCTATTTTCCCTTCTGGTTCTTTGGGTTGGGTAGTTAGTAAAGAGAATTTCTTTAAATCAAACATCATTGATTTTCTAAAAATCAGGGGTAGTTATGGAGCATTGGGTAATGACAATGTAAGACCTCAATTTCGTACTATAGAAACAGATTATCTAGCCTCATTATATGGCTCTGGAAACAGTATAGGCTATACTTATGGTAATAATTTTATTTCTGGAGCTACATTAGGAGCTTTAGGTAATGATAAAATTGGGTGGGAAACTCAAATTCAATCCAACATTGGATTTGATATGAATCTGTATAAAAACAAATTGAGTATCTCTGCCGATTACTATCAAAAAACCACAGAAGGTTTACTTTATACCCCATTAATTTCGCCGTATTTGGGAACCATTCCTCCACCGTCGGACAATATCGGTTCAACTAAATCAAGCGGATTTGATATCACTTTAGGATATAAAGACAGATTGTTTAAAGACCTAAGAATCTCAACTAGCTTGACAATTACAACTGTTAAGAACCTTGTTACAGCAACCAATGATGAAGGAACTGCAAGAATATTAGGAGGATTCTATTTTAATGGTCAATCACAAAGTGTAACAGTTTTTGAAAAAGACAAAAGTCCTTTTTATTACTATGGTTATAAAACAGCAGGTTTGTTTCAATCTCAAGCCGAAATTAATGCAAGCCCCACACAAACTGGAGCACAACCAGGTGATATAAAATTTGTTGATATCAACGGTGATGGAATCATAGATTCTAAAGATCAAACTGAAATAGGCAACCCTTTTCCAAAGCTAACTTTAGGTTGGAACTTGAATTTAGAGTATAAGAATTTTGATTTCTCGATGTTTACTTATGCTTCGATTGGAAATGATGTTTACAGAGCTTTAGAAAGAAACGCTAACTATACTAATAAATTCAGAAGTGTTTTAAACAGATGGACCGGTCCAGGTACCACCAATGATGCACTATATCCAAGATATTCATTTACAGATGCTAATAATAACAGTCGTGTTTCTGACAGATATGTAGAAGATGGTTCTTTTATTAAAGCAAGGAGTATTTTATTAGGATACAACTTACAGATTAAACCAGTAATGAATGTTTTTAAATCCGTTAGGATTTATGTACAGGTTAAAAATGCATTCACTATTACTAAATACTCAGGTTACGACCCAGAAATTTCTGCGGGTCAATC
Source organism: uncultured Chitinophagaceae bacterium (assembly GCA_947085175.1). Classification (GTDB taxonomy): domain Bacteria; phylum Bacteroidota; class Bacteroidia; order Chitinophagales; family Chitinophagaceae; genus Ferruginibacter. The sequence goes on along the minus strand of CAMTVJ010000003.1, from coordinate 130,124 downwards.
AGATATAGGAATTGATCGTGGTGCATATCCTCAGGCAAGAACTTATTCAGTAGGACTAGACATCAAATTTTAATTCATTCATTAAATTATAATACAATGAACCATTTAAAAATTAAAATATTAAGCATCTTGTTTTTGAGCATAGTATTTATCTCATGTAAAAAATGGGTTGACTATAATCCGAAAGATGATTTTAAAATAACCGATCAGGAATATCTTAAAAGCGAAGCCCATTATAGAGCTATGACTGTTGGAACATATGCTCCACTTCAATGGCTTAATCAAATAGTTCCGGTAGGAGATATATTAACTGAAAATTCTGTTACAGGTGGCGAAAGTGCATCGGATGTAATGTCATTACAACAACTTGATGATTACACTTATTTTCCAATAAACTCTACCTTGTCGGATTTATGGCAAAGTGCTTATGAAGGAATCAACAGGGCTAATTATCTTCATCAGTACAAGGATAAAAACCTAGCTGATCAAACCATTAATTTCCCAGGAAAAGATGCCCTTTACGGAGAAGTTTATTTTTTAAGAGCATATTATTATTTCACACTAGTGAAAATGTATGGTGGAGTTCCATTGTTTGTTGATAAGAGACTTACTTTAGCCGACTCAAAAAATTTAAGTAGGGCTACAAAAGCTGATGTTTATAAACAAATAGAAAAAGATTTAACGGATGCAATTAATGTTTTACCAATTGCACAGGTTGATCAAGGTAGAGCTACAAAATATGCTGCACAAGCATTATTGGGTAAGGTTTACTTGTATCAGAACAAATTTGATGATGCTGCAACCATGTTAGAAAATGTAATTGGAAAATTCAGCTTGGTGAGCAATTTTGAATCAATCTTTTTACCATCTGGTGAGAATGGAATTGAGTCTGTTTTTGAAATTCAATATTCCAATGGATCGGCAACTTATGATTGGGCTCATGTTACTCGTGGACAAGGTAATTTTTCGGTACAACAATGCGGAATTCGTGGGTTAAATGGATCATCAGCCATGCCTTATAACCCAGGGTGGAGTACCAATTTGCCAACACAAAATTTAGCTGCTGCTTACACAGCAGGTGATTCAAGAAAAGCTGTAACTGTTTTGGATATTGAAGCGTATAAAGCGGCTAATCCAGCAATGAATATTACTTATCAAGTAGCTCCATACCGTAATACTGGTTTATACAACCAAAAGTTTTTACCTCGTAAGGGTCAAACATCTGGACAAGTAGAATTGAATTATTCAAACAATTTCCGCACCATACGATATGCCGATGTTTTGTTAATGGCTGCCGAAGCAAACAATAAAGCTTCCGCAGCAAACGATGTAAAAGCTCGTAACTATTTAAATCAGGTGAGACAAAGAGCATTTGGAAACAACTTGAATGATGTTATATCAAGTGGCACTGCTTTATACGAAGCCATTTTACATGAAAGAAGACTGGAATTTGCTATGGAAGGAGAACGCTTTTTTGACTTAGTAAGAACTGGTAAAGCTGCTACAGTTTTGGGACCTCTTGGATTTGTAAATGGTAAACATAATTTGTTTCCAATACCACAAGCAGAAGTAGATATTTCAGGTTTACAACAAAACCCTGGGTATTAATAAATAAACACTTAAAATTAATTTTATGAGACTAATAAAATTTTTGTACAGCCTTATTTTCCTAATGGTATTGATGGGAAGTTGTAAGAAGATATCAACCGACGATATCACATTTGTAAATTCTGCAGCTGCACCAAGTAAACTTTCTGTATTATTTAATATTACGCAAGACAATACTGGATTGGTAACAATAACCCCAAATGGAGAGGGAGCTATTTATTATGATGTGTATTATGGTCATGGAACCACAACTCCAGTAAGATTAGAAGCAGGCAAAAGTACAACACATGTTTATCCAGAGGGATTGTATGATGTACGCATTGTGGCTTATACTGTAAATGGAAAAACAACCGAACTAATTCAAAAATTGACAGTTACTTTTAGAGCTCCTGAAAATTTAGTGGTGAACATAGTAATTGATCCTACTAATAATTTTAAAGTGAATGTTTCAGCTTCAGCTTTGTACGAAACATTTTTTAAAGTCTTTTTCGGTGATGTGCTAAATGAACCCGGCTTGTCCTTTTTAGAAGGTCAAAATGTAAGTCATGTTTATGCAGCCGTAGGTGCTTATACAGTAAGGGTGGTTGCATATAGTGGAGGTTCTGCTACAACTACATTCACAACTGTTGTCAACATAGTTGATCCTATAGTTATCCCTATCACATTTGAATCGCCTACAGTTAATTATACTTTTACCAATTTCGGAGGAGGAGTTTCAACAAGAATTGCCAATCCTCAAATGAACGGCATTAATACAAGCGCCAATGTTGCTCGTATGGTAAAAAATGCACCCGAAGTTTGGGCAGGTAGTTTGTTAACATTAATGGACCCAATCAATTTTTCGACTAACAAGGTGTTTAGAATGAAAGTGTTTTCTCCAAGAATAGGAGCCAAGGTTTTACTAAAAGTGGAGCACCTTACAAATGGAGGAATCTTTTTTGAAAAAGAAGTGGTTTGTAATGTAGCTAATGGCTGGGAAGACTTAGCTTTTGATTTCAGATCAATTAACACATCAAATGCTTATCATAAAGTAGTATTGATTTTTGATTTGGGAACTCCAGGGAATGGTTCATCTAATTTCACTTGGCTTTTTGATGATATAAGACTTACCAATCAAATGCCAGTTAGTTTGCTAACGCTGCCAGTAACCTTTGATTTAAGCACTGTTAATTACGAAGTAATAGACTTTGGAAATAATCAATCAAATGCTGCAGTAGACCCAACTAATGCAAGTAATAATGTAAAAAGAACCGTTAAAACTAATGGTGCCGAAACCTGGGCAGGTACCACTATTGGTGCTGGCTTCACATCTCCAATTGCTTTTACTTCAACTAGAACACAAATGAGTGTAAGGGTATACTCACCAGCAGCTGGAATTAGAGTTAGACTAAAAGTTGAAGACAGAAATAATAATACCCAATCTGTTGAAACTGAAGCAATGACACAGACTGCAAATACATGGGAAACTTTAATTTTTGATTTTGCTAATCAATCTGATGGAACAGCGGCAATGAACTTAAGTTTTACATATAATATGGCTTCTATCTTCTTCGATTTTGGTGTTGCAGGTACTGGAAAAGTATTCTTATGGGATGATGTTACTTTCTTATCTACAAATACAACGCCTAACTATATGGCACTTCCTATTACATTTCAATCTACAACTTACCCTTATAATTTTGTAAATTTTGGAGGAGGCTTAGCAACAGTTGAAAACAATCCTAGCCCATCTGGCATAAATACAAGTACCAAAGTTGGTAAGATGGTAAAAAATCCACCTGAAGTTTGGGCTGGTAGTTTTATTGATTTAGTTAACCCAATCAACTTTTCAGTATTAAGAACTTTTAAAGTAAAAGTATTTTCTCCAAGAGTTGGTGCCAAATTATTGTTGAAAGTAGAAAATGCAAATAATGGCGCAGTAAACTTTGAAAGAGAAGCTACCTGTACAACTGCTGGTGCATGGGAAGAATTAACGTTTGATTTTTCTACTATTAATGCAGGTCTTTTTTATTCCAGAATTGTACTGATTTTTGACTTGGGAACTCCAGGAAATGGCTCAGCCAATTTTACATATTATTTTGATGATATCACACTTAATTAATTTTAAAAAATAAAATTATGATGACTAATAAAAAATCGCTGTTCTATTTGTTACTGATTACCATCATTGGTTTCAGTGCCTGTAAAAAAGAAGAGTATTCATTTGGTCCAATAAAAACACCTACTAATCTCACAATAGCAACAACCATTCAGGGTGTTAATGCATCTAATCCATTTGGCAATGGTACAGGTAGGGTAGATATAGTTGTAAAAGCAGATGATGCATTAAGCTATAAAATAGATTTTGGTGATGGTACTGCTCCACTAATGGTACCATCAGGTGTAATTACCTACAGATATGGTAATCCAGGCACAGAGGAATATACCATTAGTGTTAATGCTATAGGGGTAGCTGGTAATATGTCCACAATTAGTAAAAAAATAAAAGTGTTTGTAAACTTTGTCATTCCTGCAAATATTTTGCAAAGTTTAACCAATGGCAATTCTAAAGCTTGGCAAACAGACAAAAATGCGCCTGGTCATTTTGGTGTGGGACCCAATAATGAGTTTTTTCCACTATGGTATTCAGCAACTCCCAATTCAAGAGAAGCGTGTGCATATGACGATGATATCACATTTTCGAAAGATGCCAATGACAATGTTTTTATGTCGATAGATAACAAAGGAGCATCCATGTCCATAGGTGCTGCAACAACATTCTATGGCTTTAGTGGGGGAGATGGTTGTTATGCCATTAACACAGGAGGCAATAAAAAACTGATTTTTATGGATGCTACTTCTGCATCAACTCCTGCTCAATCAACTCGTATCCAGTTTAACGTTCCTGGAAATGGGATCATTAATTTTGGTACAGGCGGAACAACTTATGAAATTTTATCGATTACAGACACACAGATACATTTAAGAAATATTGGGGTGGATGGAAATTCGTGGTATCAAAAATTGATCAAAAAATAAGTAGTTATGAAGGTTTTCAAGCACTCAATATTTTTAGTAGGTTTATTTTTACTGGCAAGTTGTAGCAAAGGCGATTCAAATACTGGCAACCCACAAACAGCTCCATCAAACCTAGTGATTAATGCTGTTGTGAGTACTGATGGAAGTGGAAATGTTACTTTTTCATCAACAGCTACAAATGCTATAACCTATGCTTATGAATTTGGTGACGGGAATATTCAAACCGTTCCCTCTGGCAATATTCTACACCGATACATAGTACCAGGTACTAATACATTTACTGTAAAAGTAACCGCAACAAGTAGTTCAAACCTTTCTATCAATGCATCAAAATCAGTTACTGTTAGTGTAGTTCCAGCCCTACCAACACTTGTATGGAGCGACGAATTTAATGTTGATGGCTTACCAGATCCTAATAAATGGGGATATGATATAGGAACTGGAAGCGGGGGATGGGGCAACAACGAATTACAGTATTATACTAGTAGAGCCGATAATGCAGTTGTGCTAAATGGGGTTTTAAGAATTATTGCAAAAAAAGAAAACTATATGGGCAGTGCTTATACATCTGCTCGATTGTTAACTCAAGGAAAATATTCATTTAAGTATGGCAGAATAGAAGTACGAGCTAAATTTCCTACCGCTGTTGGAACCTGGCCTGCACTTTGGATGCTTGGTAATAATATTAGTACTGTTGGTTGGCCAGCTTGCGGCGAAATTGATATTGCTGAACATCTTGGCAGAGACCTAAATAAAATTTATGGCACATTACATTACCCCGGTCGTTCTGGCGGAAATGCGAATGGTAATACACTTATCATTCCAGATGCTACAACTACATTTCATAATTATATAGTAGACTGGTCGCCAACAGAGATTAAAATTTATGTTGACGCACAATTATATCATACAGTTACTAACACATCATCAATACCATTTAATCACAACTTTTTCATCTTATTAAATATGGCAATAGGAGGCAATTTTGGAGGGTCTGTAGATCCTGCTTTTAATAGTGCCACTTTGGAAATTGATTATGTAAGGGTTTACCAATAAGCAATTAGTTTTCTCATATAGCAATTAAAAATAAAGCGGATAGTATTCTCCTTTCTAGGTAAACACCTCCGCTTTATTGTTTCAAATTTTAAACTTGTTATTAATAACCAAAAAATGATTCAACCTTTTTCTAAATTAATAAAATACCTGGCTACCATTTTTTTGTTCTTGATTCATGGTTGTTTACCTGCTCAAAAATTAAGTGCCACTGAAAATATTGAAGATAAAATTAAAGCCCTATTGCAAAAGATGACGCTTGAAGAAAAAATAGGGCAGATGAATCAATACAATGGGTTTTGGGATGTAACTGGCCCTGTACCTAATGCAGGCACCAATAAAATAAAATACGAACACCTTAAAAAGGGACTTGTTGGCTCGGTTTTGAATGTAAAAGGCAGCGAAAATGTTCGCAAATTACAGGAGTTAGTCGTTAACGGATCAAGATTAGGGATTCCTTTGCTATTTGGTTATGATGTTATCCATGGTCATAAAACAATTTTTCCTATTCCTTTAGGGGAAGCCGCCAGTTGGGATTTACCTTCCATTCAAAATTCAGCCCGAATATCTGCTATAGAAGCATCAGCTGTGGGTATAAACTGGACTTTTGCACCTATGGTAGATATTACCAGAGACCCTCGCTGGGGAAGAGTAATGGAGGGATCAGGTGAAGACACATACTTAGGATCCGCCATAGGAATAGCCCGTATTAAAGGATTTCAAGGCGATGATTTGAGTGCTAATAACACAATTGCTGCCTCTGTTAAGCATTTAGCTGGTTATGGCTTTGCCGAAGCTGGCCGAGATTATAATACAGTAGATATTGGCACATCAACCTTGTACAATGTTATTTTACCTCCATTTAAGGCCGCTGTAGAAAATGATGTTCAAATTGTGATGAATTCCTTTAATGTATTAAATGGTATTCCGGCAACTGCCAATAAGTTTTTACAAAGAGATCTTCTAAAAACTGCCTGGAATTTTAAAGGATTTATTGTTTCCGATTGGGGTTCGGGTGTAGAAATGATTGATCATGGTTTTGCTAAAAACTTGGAAGAAGTGGCCGAATTAAGTACCAATGCTGGAAGCGATATGGATATGGAATCATATGCCAACATAACTTATCTAAAAGGGTTGGTTGAAAGAGGGAAAGTAGATATTAAACTGATTGATGATGCTGTTAGTCGCATATTAAGGGTAAAATTCAAATTGGGATTATTTGATGATCCATATAGATATTGTAGTGCAGAAAGAGAAAAAATACTCATTTATCATCCAACTCATCTGGCGGCAGCTTTTGACATAGCTAAAAAATCAATTGTTCTATTAAAGAACGATATCCCATCAGGAAAACAATCCAAACTTTTACCCTTAAGTAAAAATCAACAAGGCATTGGTTTAATAGGAGCTCTTGGAGCAGATAAAAACAGTCCATTAGGAAGTTGGAGAATTGGTTCTGATGATAGCAGTGCAATTTCCGTTTTGGAAGGGTTAAGATCTATCAATAACAATATCAGCTTTGCAAAAGGAACAGAATTAATAACAGCACCTGCTGACTTTATTAACGAAGTAAAAATTAATGAAACAGATAGTTCGGGATTTACAGAAGCTATTAATTTGGCTAAAAAATCATCCATAGTTATTATGGTTTTGGGCGAACATGGTTTTATGAGCGGAGAAGGCAGAAGTAGAACAAAACTTGGACTTCCAGGCTTACAACAACAGCTTTTAGAAGCAGTATACAAAGTTAATAAGAACATTGTACTCGTTCTGCTAAATGGCAGACCTTTAACCATCCCTTGGGCTGCAGATAATTTGCCAGCCATTGTAGAAGCCTGGCAACCCGGTACACAAGCTGGACATGCTGTAGCAGCAGTACTTTTTGGCGATTATAATCCTTCTGGTAAATTACCGATGACATTTCCACGTTCTGTTGGTCAAATACCATTGTATTATAATCATTTAAATACCGGTAGACCAGGACCAAAACCTGAAGTATTTTGGAGCCATTATACCGACGAAACTAATAAACCTCTATATCCATTTGGATTTGGTTTAAGCTATTCTTCGTTTAGTTATTCTAATCTTACTATAGATGCATCCGACAATTCAAAAATCAAGGTAAATGTTACTGTTAAAAACAATGGAAACTTTGATGCAGAAGAAGTCACTCAACTTTATATTAGAGACAAAGTAGCTAGTGTAGTAAGACCGGTAAAAGAATTAAAAGGTTTTAGTAAATTTCTTTTAAAGGCAGGTGAATCAAAATCTATTCAATTTGTTTTAACACATGCCGAATTAGGATTTTATAATAATGAAGGAGTTTTTATTATTGAGCCTGGTCAATTTGATATTATGGTTGGAACCAATTCAGAAGAGGGGATTACATCAACCTTTACACTTAAATAAATTTACTGATTTTGTTGTACATCTCACCTGAGAAAAATGAGATTCAAGTAAATATAATTTAACATAATATTAATTATAGGCGTTTTTAATTTTATTTAGTTTTTAAAAATAGTAATATAAAAATGTAACTTAGGTTTGAGCTGAAGCCGATGATTCTGTGCGCCGTCCAAAAGTGTACAGTTGAAATCACTTCGGCTCATTTTTATATTAATATTTTTAGTGTTGCCATGATACGATTTTTTACTAAATTGCCACTGTAAAAAATCGTATCATGGCAACAAGGCATTAAAAAGCCTATAATTAATCGTTATGCTAAATTGGCGCAGTTATTAAGAAAAATGTTTTGCCACAGCCACCACGGAGCGAAGATTGAAAATATAGATTATGAAGAGTATAATTAAACTACCTGTATTAAGCGTTGATGACGAGGGTATATTTATCAGAACCTTTGATAGATATTCAGGCGTACTGTGTGTCGGTAAAACAGACGGGAAAGGAATGAATCTAATTGCAATAACAAAAGATGAAGAAGTAAAAAACAAACTAAAAAATTTCAGGGATGGCGCAGAAGAAATAAATGAGATACCTCCTGATATGAACTACAATTTTTCGGGTAACCAGGATTTGCTTGATTCATGACCCTTAACTACCCATGTTGGCCAACTCCCTAAATAGCCCTTAAACATATATTCTTTCCCTCCTTTAGATTTATAGTACCTGCCTACAATATATGGTTTCGTTTTTACAAAACGATGCTCCGCAGATTTAAACATTTTTCTTAGTAACCCTACCGCACGTTGGCAAACCAAAGTAACATAACGTATTTCCATTATAAGCAAATAAATAAATTTAAAAAGTAAAGCTGGTAAAGAGTTGTAATAAAAAAGAAGGTTTCCTTTAATAAGGAAACCTTCTTTTTTATTAGCTATTATTTTTATTACTTCTTTACAACTATAAGTTCGTTGTCGATTTTGTTTTTCTGTAGATTAGCCAGTAAATCGCTATTGGCGTACTGGTTTACCCTTGTTACCTTAATAATGCCAGTAAGCCCTTTAAAATCTTTAGAACTATTGGTTACAAATAGACCATCCATATTGGTTTCGCTTCCTAAACTATTAAGACTTAAGACATTTAACTGCAACACATTCTTATAAGGTGTGGAGGGATAATTATTATCAATCAACTCGACATCTTGCAATACTATTTTACCGTCTTTAGCAATACGAACTTTTAACTTCTTAACGCCATAATACTTGTTTTCGTTAATCGTATACCAGGTATGGGAAAAAGCATTGAACTTGCCATTCTCCTTGTTAATGACAATTTCATAAGAACAAGTTTGCTGAGTGGAGTCGTTATACATAGTCCCCTTCCATAGACCAGTAATATCTTGAGTAAAAGCAAAAATGGGGCAACATACTGCTAATAGTGCATAAGTAAGCTGTTTCATAAGGTTGGGTTTTAGAGATAATTAATTTGATAACGAAGAATGTTATGTATTTATTATTATTATATAACAAATATTCAGTAACCTACTATTTAATTACTTTCAATCTCCAAAATAATGTTTAAGTAACTTACCGATAAAATAAACGCATGGCATATATTAATTTACCCCATTTTGGTGCAGTTGATTCCGAAGCATTAAAGGAATATTATGAAATGGAAATTTTGTTTGATGGAAGGCCAATGCAGTTAGATTTAAATTTTGAAAATAAATTTATCGACGAAAAAAGACTTGAAACGGTTATGCACTTTATAGATAATATCCGAATTCATGATATCAATAATAAACGTTTAATTGAAAAAGATTATCGTAATCCAGATGCTGATACGGTTTTGGAATATGTTAATAATCATTTGGAAGAATTAGGAGAACTAGATTTAAGAGTTTTAATCGATTATAAGGACAAAAGTATTGATCATCAAACTCAATTAGTAAAGAAACTGCACTTAGTGAGAGTGGGTTTGTACCCTGATAGTGAAAAAGAATTTGCCGTTTTTGATTATTCTATTGGGCAAGATTTGACCAATTACTTAGTGGTTATTAATACAGATGAAAACGGCAATTTGGATTATATGACGATGGAAAGTTAATTGAATATCTGCTTTTCAATAATTATTTTCAATGCTTGAGGACAAAGATTTTGAAACCATTTTTAACGAGCATAAAAAGCTTGTTTATAATATGTGTTTGCATTATGTACTAAATGCCGAAGATGCCCAAGATATTACCCAAGAAGTTTTTGTTAAGGTTTACCAGCGATACAATCAATATGATGCAACATCCGCATCTTTAAAAACCTGGATATGCCGTATTGCCATCAACCACAGCCTCGATTTCCTTAAATCAAAAAAAACGAAAAAACGTTACGGATTTATAAGTTCTCTTTTTCATCATAATTCAAATGAGCCTGTTGCTGAAGCAATCAATATTGATCATCCAGGTATTGAAACAGAGGATAAAGAAGCATTGGAAAATCTGTTGAAAATAATTCAAACCTTGCCGGAAAAGCAAAAAACAGCCATTATTTTAAGTAAGATTGAAGACAGATCTCAAAAAGAAGTAGCAGAAATAATGAGTATAAGTGTAAAAGCAGTTGAGTCATTGCTGCAAAGGGCAAAACAAAACATTCAGGAAAAATTAACAAATAACGAAGGATTTTAAAACAACAGGCGTATAAACTAATGATGAAGCATATGAATATTGATAACAAACTGGATGCACTTAAGCAGATTAAAGCGGTGGATGCCCCACCCTTTTTACTTACCCGTATCAAACAACAGATACAAAATCTGGGTGAAATAGAAGCTCCGATAAAATGGAAATGGGCTTTTGCCTTAACAGCTGTTTTTATACTGGCTTTAAATATTTCTATCTTCTTTACATCTACTGACAACAATATTCAAACTGCTTTAGATGAGAAACCGTCAGGTATTGAAAATATTGTGTCTTCCTTGAATCTCTCAACTACTAATGACTTTTATCATGAGTAAATTAAAATTATTAAGTATTGCTGTAATCAGCTTACTGCTTATCAATATTGCTATTGTTGGCTATTTATTTTTTTTAAAACCTCCTTTCCCTCCAAACGGAAGGCCGCCAATGTGCCAGTATGGAGGCCCGCCAATGAAAAATGAGGGTCCAAAGAAAATGATCATTGAGCGTTTACATTTTTACAAAGAACAGGTAGCTTCTTATGAAATGCTTATTGAAGCACATAAGGCTTCTTTAAATTCGCTGAATGACAGTATTAAAATAGCAAAGAACAATCTTTACCAATCACTCCAAAATGAAAATTTTACAGGTAAAGATTCGCTTATAAACTTATTAGGCAGCTTACAAAAACAAATTGAAATATTGCATTTTGAACATTTTGCCCAACTTAGAAAACTTTGTAAGCCGGAACAGCTTAAAAACTTCAATGAGCTTACAGTAGAATTGGCCCAGTTTTTTACACCCGATAAAAAAGGTCCACCACCACCGAAGGATTAATTATAATTGCTCGTATAATAATTATAAAAACAAAAATAATTTATGAGATTAACAAAGGGAATCGCAATAACAGGACTGGCAATCATGCTGACGATGTCATTTGGTTGTAATAAAAGTTCTGATGACACAAGTACAGGAACCCCGGCTACTGTACCAGCAGTATTTAGCAGTAATGCTAAAACGGCTATTACTTTATCGGCCACTACTACAACAGTAACCTTAAAGTCAAATGGTACACCCGATCATGTTACTCCATATTGGGGTGTTGGACATGCACTTTATGAGGCACCTTCATTGCCGGGTCAAACGGTAAATCCCGGAAACCTGCAAGCCCAGGTTTTTGTAATGACCATTCCTATAAATCCTGTGGAAGCAACAACTAAAGAAGCTACATCACTAGGGCCTATTGGCATGTCTTTAAATGGCGTTGCCATTTACAATGACAGAGAAGGCGGAAATGTACCTGTAGATGCCGGAACGCTTTTATCCTTTGACAGAGCTGGTGCCCATAGCGGCCCGGGTGGATTATACCACTATCACTTTAATGGAGATTTCATTTCGGTTAATGATGCTAAATTAATAGGTTGGTTAAGAGATGGGTTCCCCATTTACGGCAGAAAAGACACTACTGGAGTGGTACCTATTAACTTAGATGCTAATGGTGGCCATGTTGGGCCTACGCAAAATTATCCAAATGGAATCTATCACTACCATTGTTCCAATGTAGCTTATATGGGCTCCAGATTTTATATCTTAAAAGCAGGCAGTTACTATGGTACTAAAGGAACATTTACTTTTTAACAAAATTATACTGTTGGCATTGGCTTTTGGCTTTGCCGCCTGTAGTAACATAAAAAAAGAGGAGGAAAAAACTTCCTCCTCTTTTTTTGTGGATACTACTTTAATACCCCATGATACGGTTTTAGTAAATACTGAAAATCTTAAACTCGACAACGGCGTTTATTATCTGAGCAACAAACCTTTTTCGGGTTATGTAAAAAGTGATTATCCCAATGATATGGGTACCATGGCAGCGGGTTTTTTAAATGGCATGCAGCATGGCTTGTCTACCAGTTATTATCCAGATGGGAAACTCATGTTCATCAGAACCTATAAAGAAAATAAAAGCTTCGGCAAACAGATTGGCTACTGGGGAAATGGCAAATTTAAATTTGAATTTTATTACCTGGATGATATGCGTACAGGCACCCACAAGCAGTGGTACGAAAGCGGCCAGGCCTATACCGTACTCAATTTTAAAGATGATAAGGAAGATGGCATGCAGCATGCCTGGCGTGAAAACGGAAAACTCTACATAAATTATGAAGCAAAGGACGGTTTCCGGTACGGGTTGCAAAAATCTAATTTATGTTATACCCTTATTGATGAAAAATTAAAAACACAAAAGTGAAATACATACCGGTTTTTATAGTGTTGATTTTTTTATTCTCCTGCAAAGAAAAAGCAAGAGTACTCCCTTATTACGACACCGCAGATTTTACACCTAAGTGGAATATGCCTGATGCAAATAGCTTTCATAAAATAAGAGCCTTTAGCTTAGTTGATCAACAAGGCGCATCTTTCACCGAAAAAAACCTCGATGGTAAAATTTGTGTTGCAGATTTTTTCTTTACGTCCTGTCCCGGCATTTGCCCTAAGATGGCGGAAAGTATGTCGGTAATTCAAAAAGAATTTTTAAACGATAAGGATGTGTTACTACTATCCCACTCGGTAACGCCGGGTACAGACAGTGTGCCGGTTTTAAAAAACTATGCCGATGCTAAGGGCGTTCAATACAACAAATGGAGACTGCTTACTGGCAGCAAAGACGAAATTTATAACCTGGGCCGTAAATTTTATTATGTTGAAGAAGATTTGGGTATAGACAGTGATACAAGTATCTTTTTACATACAGAGAATTTTGTTTTGACTGATAAAAAAAGACGCATCAGAGGAATTTACAATAGCCTCGACCCAAATAGTATGACCGCTTTGACTGAAGATATCAAAGTACTTAAAAAGGAAAACTAAGTTTAATAATCATTCAAATTCAAAGCAGAATTAGCCCAAACCCTCAACTAAGCGTATTTTTGCAGTTATGCAACAAATTAATATACCGCTTATTTTAAATAGCCTAGGATTTGAAGGCCTCAATGAAATACAGCAATCTTCGCTGGAAGCCAATGCCAAAAATGATAATGTAATCCTTTTAGCTGCCACTGGCTCTGGCAAAACCCTCGCTTTTTTATTACCCCTTTTGGAAACCCTTAATCCAGAGATTAATAATGTACAAGCTATGATTATTGTGCCAAGCAGGGAATTGGCTATTCAAATTGATGATGTTTTTCGTAAAATGCAAACTGGTTTTAAAGTAACGCTTTGCTATGGTGGTCATAAGCGTGAAACGGAAGAGAATAATTTAATAGAGGCTCCTACACTTATCATTGGAACGGCTGGCCGTCTGGCCGATCATATCCGCCGCAATAATTTTGATTTAGATAATATTAGCACTTTAGTGTTAGATGAATTTGATAAATCGCTTGAACTGGGTTTCACTGAGGAGATGTCTTATATAATAGGCTCACTTAAAAATATTAAAAAGCGAATTCTTACTTCTGCTACTTATGCAGTGCCTGTACCCGATTTTATTGGACTTAAAGACCCAGTGAGACTCGATTTTTTGCCCGAAGCAGCCCTCATTGATAATATGCTGGAAGTGAAAACCATTTTCAGTGAGGATAAAGATAAAATTGAAACCCTTTTTAAGCTGATCTGCTATTTAGGTAACCGCTCAACAGTTGTTTTTTGTAATCACAGAGTTTCAGTAGAACGTACTAGCAACTTGTTATCGGAGAAAGGAATCTTAAATGTTTTTTATCACGGAGGCATGGAGCAGCAGGAAAGAGACAGTGCCCTTTGCAAATTTCGTAATGGAACAAGCAATATTTTGGTGACCACCGATTTGGCTGCCCGTGGGTTGGATATCCCTAATATCCGTTACATTGTTCATTATCATTTACCTGATACGGAAGATGGATTTACACACCGCAATGGCCGTACAGCAAGAATGGATGCCAGCGGCACCGCTATCTTAATATTATCGCCTGAGGAGAAATTACCTTCCTACATCAATGAGGTATCTAATGTTGAGATAACTGAAGAACATGGCCTTCCCGAAAAACCAAAATGGAGTACTTTGTTTATTGCTGCAGGTAAAAAAGACAAAGTAAATAAGATTGATATCGTAGGTTTCTTGTCTAAGAAAGGGGAATTAAAAAAAGAAGATATTGGTATAATTGAAGTTAAAGATTTTTTTAGCTTTGTTGCTGTGCGTAAAGTAAAAGTTGGACATGTTTTGGAACTAATTAAGAACGAAAAAATTAAGAATAAAAAGGTAAAGATTGAAATAGCGAGGTAATCAAAACAATGATGAAATTATTATTTATTTGATTTACTCGGGTCTCTTTCATTAATCTAGCTTATGTTAAAAATAGGAATCACTGGAGGGATAGGAAGTGGGAAAACAACGGTTGCCAAAGTATTCGAAGTGCTCGGCATCCCTGTTTATTATGCCGATGCTGCTGCAAAAAGATTGATGCAGGAAGATGGTGATTTACAACAAAAAATTATAGAGGAGTTTGGAAATGAAGTTTATACAAATGGCTATCTCAATAAAGAAACGCTTGCCAAAATAGTTTTCAATAATCCTAAACACTTATCTACTTTAAATGCATTGGTTCATCCTGTTACTTTAAAAGATGCGGCTGAGTGGATGGAAAAACAAAATGCGCCATATACTTTAAAAGAAGCAGCCTTAATTTTTGAAAGCGGCTCACAGGAAAACCTAGATTACATTATTGGTGTAAATACCCCTACTCCACTTCGTATTCAACGTACCATGCAAAGGGAAACAATTACCCGAGATGAAGTAATGGCCCGTATGGACAAACAAATGGATGAAGATATTAAAATGCGGCTCTGTAATTTTATCATCAATAATGACGAACAGGAAATGTTGATTCCACAAATATTGGCACTGCATAAAACAATCCTCTCCCTTACTTAAAAGATTTACCCTATGGAAAAAGTAAACCTGGCTGAAAAACTTTCCTTGTTTACCGACTATTACAATCCTCGTATTGTAGCTGAACTTAATGGGCAACATGTAAAACTTGCCAAACTTAAAGGCGATTTCATTTGGCATAAACACGATGAGGAAGATGAACTTTTTTTAGTGATTAAGGGTAATTTAAAAATGGCATTTAGAGATAAGACCATTGAAATTACTGAAGGAGAATTTATTGTAGTGCCTAGGGGAATAGAGCATAAACCCATTGCGGATGAAGAAGTTCACATTTTATTGTTTGAACCGGCAACAACTTTAAATACTGGCAATAAAGAAAATGAAATGACAAAAAAGGATTTAGAACGTCTTTAATGACTCTAAAATTAAGGGCAATTGTTTTGTAACTTCATTACATGAAAATTTTTTCGCCAGCACAGATCAAAAAATGGGATGAGTATACCATCATACATGAAAATATAGGATCAATTGACTTGATGGAAAGAGCCGCCAATCTTTGTTTCAAATGGGTAATTGGTAAAAATTTCGGGCATTTTCATTTTCATGTCTTTTGCGGAAAAGGGAACAACGGAGGCGATGGATTAGCCATTGCTCGCCTACTTATTGAACACAAATGCAAAGTAACCGTTTATATTCTTGAGTTTGGGAAATTAGGAACCATTGATTTTCAGCTCAACCTGGAAAGGCTGCATTCTTTAACCACCGATATTCATTTCTTACAATCCCCTGATTTTTTTCCTACCATCAATGAAACCGACATAGTTATTGATGCCCTGTTTGGCACTGGTTTAAATAACCCTTTAGAAGGATTCAGCAAAGCATTGGTATCACATATCAATCAATCAAACAATATTGTTTCCATTGATCTACCATCTGGTTTATATGCGGATAAAAGCTCAAAAAACAATACTGTTATTCAAGCAAAACATACCCTCAGCTTTCAAAATTACAAACTGGCTTTTTTGTTATCGGAAAATGAAAACAACATCGGAGATCTTCATTTACTGCATATTGGTTTACATCCGCAATTTGAAAACGATGAGCGTACTGATTTTGAAATAGTAGATATTGAACAAATCAAAACAATCTATAAGCCCCGTAAGCCATTTGTACATAAAGGAACCTTTGGGCATGCCGCAGTTTGCTGTGGATCTATAGGAATGATGGGTGCAGCGGTTTTAGCTTCCAAAGCCTGTTTAAGAAGCGGCGTGGGAAAACTAACTGCCTATATTCCTAAAATCGGGTATACTATTTTACAATCTTCGGTACCCGAAGCAATGGCTGTAATTGCTGGTGATGACTTTCTCTTATCTATCCAAAATTTAGAAAAATTCAATGCAATAGGAATAGGTCCGGGCATTGGAATTCATCCAACTCATGAAAAATTAATTCAAGAATTGTTTAGTCAGGTAAATACCCCAATAGTAATTGATGCAGATGCATTGAACATCATTGCACAAAACAAAGAATTGCTGCAATCCATTCCTGCATTATCCATTCTTACACCTCATCCTAAGGAATTTGAAAAGCTATTTGGTAAGCCTTCTAATGATTTTGAACGAATTGAATTGGCGCTTCAAAAATCAAAAGAATTCAATATCTATATTATATTAAAAGGCCATTTTAGTTTTATTGCTTGTCCCGATGGCGATGGATATTTCAACAGTACTGGAAATGCTGGCATGGCAACTGCTGGAACAGGTGATGTTTTAACCGGAATACTTACCGGACTACTGGCACAGGGATATCAACCCTTACAAACCTGTTTACTGGGTACTTATTTACATGGAATTGCTGGAGATATTGCTTCTGAAAAATATTCTAAAGAAGCTATGATAGCTGGAGATGTGATAGATTGTTTGGGTGTGGCTTTCGAAAAACTACAATAATTTGATTGAATTTAAATTTTAGCTTCCAATTCTTACAATTAAAGCGACTGTTCTGTTAGTTTTTGGCCCTTTTACCCTATTTTTGCCGTCCAAAATTTAGAACAAAATTTACTTATGGACAATTTGATTTATGTTATCCCGGCAATGGGCGTTGTAGCGCTTTTATACACTTTTATAAAGTTTGCATGGGTTTCCAAACAAGATGCTGGTAACGAACGCATGAAAGAAATCAGCACTTATATTGCTGAAGGAGCAATGGCTTTTTTGAAGGCAGAGTATAAAATACTTGGATACTTTGTTGTAATCGGTGCCTTATTATTAGGTTTTATGGGACAGGCTAATCAAGCCCATGGTGGTCATTGGACTATCGCCATAGCCTTTATCATTGGTGCTTTTTTTAGTGCCTTGGCTGGCTTTATAGGTATGAGAGTAGCAACAAAGGCTAATGTACGTACTGCCCAGGCTGCACGTACAAGTTTATCAAAAGCTCTTAAAGTTTCATTCACCGGCGGAAGTGTAATGGGACTAGGCGTTGCAGGCTTAGCAGTTTTGGGACTCGGTGGATTATTTATCATATTATACAGTCTTTTTGTATCAGCTCCATTAAACACCCCAGAATATTCAGCTCAATTAATGCAAGCGATTGAAGTTTTAACCGGCTTCAGTTTAGGTGCTGAGTCAATTGCATTATTTGCTCGTGTTGGTGGAGGTATTTATACCAAAGCTGCCGACGTTGGGGCTGATTTAGTAGGTAAAGTAGAAGCTGGTATCCCCGAAGATGATCCTCGTAACCCGGCTACCATTGCCGATAACGTAGGTGATAATGTAGGTGATGTGGCTGGTATGGGTGCCGATTTGTTCGGTTCTTATGTTGCAACAGTTTTAGCTACCATGGTATTAGGTAGAGAAACAAATGCTTTGACGGATAATTTCCAGGGCATGTCTCCTATCCTTTTGCCAATGTTGATTGCAGCCATGGGAATTTTATTCTCTATAGTTGGAACTTGGTTTGTCCGCATCAGCGACAATACAGGTTTAAGCACTCAAAAAGTTCAGAACGCTTTAAATATGGGTAACTGGGGTTCCATTGTTTTAACAGCTATTTTCTCTTATTTTCTTGTAAATTATTTAATGCCAGAAACCATGACTTTACGTGGTCATGAATTTACCAAGAACGGTGTTTTTGGAGCTATTATGGTTGGTTTAATAGTAGGTACATTAATGAGTATGATTACGGAGTATTACACTGCCATGGGCAAGCGTCCTGTGAATACTATCATTCGTCAGTCAGGTACAGGTCATGCTACCAACATCATTGGTGGTTTAGCCATGGGAATGGAAAGTACTTTTCTTCCAATCATAGTTTTGGCTTCTGGTATTTATATGAGTTTCTACTGTGCAGGTTTATACGGTGTGGCTATTGCAGCTGCAGGTATGATGGCTACCACTGCAATGCAATTAGCAATTGATGCTTTTGGACCTATTGCCGATAATGCTGGTGGTATTGCTGAAATGAGTGAATTACCAAAAGAAGTACGTGAAAAAACAGATATTTTAGATGCCGTTGGAAACACAACTGCTGCTACTGGTAAAGGATTTGCTATTGCTTCTGCTGCTTTAACAGCGTTGGCTTTGTTTGCAGCATTCGTTGGTATCAGTGGAATTGATGGAATTGACATTTACAAAGCACCGGTTTTAGCTGGTTTGTTTGTAGGAGGAATGATTCCATTCATCTTCTCTTCTTTAGCTATCCGTGCTGTGGGTGAAGCTGCTATGGCAATGGTGGAAGAAGTTCGTCGGCAGTTCCGTACTATTCCTGGTATTATGGAAGGTACAGGAAAGCCTGAGTATGATAAATGTGTGGCTATTTCTACTGAAGCATCTTTAAAGAAGATGATGTTACCAGGTGCAATTGCTTTATTATCTCCATTAATTGTAGGTTTTGCTTTTGGCCCTGAGGTTTTGGGTGGATTTTTAGCTGGTGCAACTGTAAGTGGTGTGTTGATGGGGATGTTTATGAACAACGCTGGTGGTGCTTGGGATAATGCTAAAAAATCTTTTGAAACTGGAGTTGAGATCAATGGTGAAATGTTCTACAAAAAATCGGAACCACATAAGGCTTCTGTAACAGGAGATACTGTTGGAGATCCATTTAAAGATACTTCTGGTCCTTCAATGAATATTCTTATCAAATTGATGAGTATCGTTTCTTTGGTTATTGCTCCTACCCTTGCTACAATGAATTGGGGAACGGCTACAAAGCATGAAATGAACATGACTAAAGAGATTTCAATCATTAAAACAGATAGTACAGATAATGTAAATTTAACTGTAACTACCGATGCAAATGCATTAAAGACTCCTATCGACAATCTAACCGATGCATTGGTGGCTGATCAGTTAATTGAAAAAGATAATTTTTCGCTTTCAATTTCAAAAGGTAAATTAAGCCTGAATGATAAAGAGCAAACTGCAGAAGTTACTGCCAAATACAAAGTATTAATTGATGCGTTAAACGGTGTTGATTTAAAGATTGAAAATATAAAAAAGTAATTTACAGATATTGATAAAAAGCCTTGCTAGTTTAGCAAGGCTTTTTTTATGGAGTAAAACTCCGCTTTTGCTACACAATTGATTTATCCCATTATAGAAATATGTTAACTCAATCAAAAAATAAATGATTCGATTTGGTATTTACGAGTAAAATCGTAAATTGCTTTACGAAAACACTCGTACTATGACATTGATTAAAAATACTAAACCCACCGAAAGTGAACTGGAGATTCTACAAGTTTTGTGGAATGAACAATCAGCAACTGTAAGAACGGTGCATGAGGAAATACTAAAAAACAAGGAAACCGGCTACACAACAACCCTCAAACTGATGCAGATTATGTTTGAAAAAAAACTAGTTACAAGAGACGACAGCAATAAAACCCATATTTATCAACCAGCTGTAACGAGGGAAAAAACACAACAACAGTTTTTAAATAAAATGATCAATACATTATTTGCCGGTTCTTCATCCGATTTGGTGTTACAAGCTTTAGGTGAACACAATGCTAGCGAAGCAGAACTAGACAAAATTCAACAACTCATTAACCAACTTAAAAAAGAGATATAGTTTTAATAACTGAATAAAAGTTTTTTAAGCTTATGATTCAATTCACTTATAGTTTTTGTATGGCCCTGTTGCACAGCTTTTGGCAAGCTGCTCTATTAGTGTTGCTGTATTTAATTGTAGGCAAAATTCTTTTCAAGGGCAAAGCGGCATTGGCAAAAAGGAATTTTTTATTCCTTTCTCTTGTCACTCAAATGATATTATTCTTTTTCACTTTTGTCATTTATTATTTTCAATTCCCAGCTTCGCTTGCTATCCCATCCTTAACACAAACCCTTTCCAACTTCGCAAGCAATATTGCAATGCTACGCATTACTCCCTGGATTTTTGGGGCCTATATATTTATCCTTGTATACAAATTAATAAGAGGTATTTATTTATGGCTGCAATTTAAAAACAAATATCAAGTTGGCTTACTAAAACCTGCTATCGATTTAAAACTTTTTACCGATTTAAAAGCAAATCAATTTGGAATTAAACGTAAGGTAACGCTTTGGTTAAGCCAAACAATTAACACACCGGTTACTTTTGGTTTTTTAAAACCCATCATTCTTATTCCTGTTTCTTTATTGAACAATATCAGCATTCAACAGGCTGAAACCCTTATCCTGCATGAGTTAACTCATATACGTACACATGACTATTTATTAAACTGGTTTTTAATTTTTGCCGAGAACATTTTCTTCTTTAATCCATTTGTTACTTCATTATGTAAATATATTCGATTAGAGAGGGAGAAAAATTGCGACATGAATGTAATGGCATTTGAATACTCACCGGTGTTGTATGCCGAAACTTTGTTACAAGCAGAAAGGATAAAACAAATGATTCCTAATTTTCAATTAGCAGCAGTGAACAAGAAGAAACACTTGTTGGAAAGAATTCAATTTTTCAGTAGTATAAAAGAGTTTAAACAACCCCACAGATTTAACATCATTAGTTCTTTAATTGGTTTGATTTTACTTTTTTTATCGTCAGCCATAGTATTGTTTCAAACAGCAAATCCTAATAAAACTATATCTGGCAGTTCATTGCCCTATCTCCCTATTTCGGGAATTGAAATAGGCCATCCAATTTTGGTGAATCAAGTTATGCCTGGAAAAATAAATAATGAAACTAAAAATCAACCTGAGAAAAACAATGCAGAAAAAAAGCTTTCGTCATTACAAAAGTCAGACAGCAAAAGCAGCACCTCAATAAGCCCAATTAATAATTTTATTGAAGAACCTTATAAAATTACTCCGGTAAGTTTATTGAAAAATGATGCTGCCAGGCAAATTATTATAAAAGAAGAAAGCTCAGGTTCAAGTAATGCTTCTATTAAAGTGTATTATTTAAGCTTTGAAAATGGGGAATGGGTTTTAGTACCAGAATGGGCACTTACTGCAAATGAAAAACAGTTGGATTCTGTACCAGTAAAATCTACAGCCAGCAATTTAAAGCCTAAAAAAATATTGACTCAGCAATAATTATACAGTTAGAATTTACCAAAGATTTCTTGGACAAGAATCGCCATATTTATTCCCCAGTAAGAAACCTATCACTATTTCGTGAGTTCCTTTTGTATAATTTTGTAAACGAGATGAGGTAGCGTTTTCATAAGAATAACTGATATTAAAAGTATTGGAGATATTTACTCCTAGCATTCCAGAATACCCTCCTACCAAATCTGCAAATCGATAACTACCGCCTACCCACAAGAAATCGAGGTATTGCAGTTTTACATTGGCATGCATGGCAGTAAGCTGTGGTTGCCAATATTGAACCATTACTGATGGTAAAACTGTTACATCATCCGAAAGGGCAAACTTATAACCTGCTGTGGCAAAATAATTGGGAGTATAATAAGTGCCATAATTATTACCAGATATAAATTTTGCTTTTCCAGGAATGATATTTAAAGCAGAAATTCCTAAAAAATAACGGGCAGAATACAACCAAACGCCTGCTCCAAGCTCTGGTCTTAGTTTTTTAAGTTCGCCATTATCATAACCAATGGCTGGGTCATTAGGATCAAGATTTCCCCACTCAATTTTCGATCTATCTAAATTTACACTTGTAATCCCAACATTTAAACCAGCCGCTACACTTGTTTTAGGACTTAAAGGTTTGTGATAGGCATAAGATGCTGCTACCGTCCAACGATTGATATAACCAGCTTTATCATTTACCACATTCATACCAATGCCATGGTGAGCAGGTGAAACAGCATAATCATCCCAGGCTTTAGGGCCAGCAGGATTTATCCCAGGTACTTGAAAGGAAGTAACACTTGTTCTTAAATCTTTTTTATTAAGCGGACCATGAATACTAAAATAGGAAGTTACCGGAGCCCCATTTATGCCAGCCCATTGATTTCGATAACTCATTTTCACATCGGTATAATTTTCTATTCCTGTTAGTCCAGGGTTTAAAATATAATTATTTAAAATATACTGATTGAAGGCCGGTTTAGCCTGGCTAAATATATTTAAGAAAACAAATAAACCAACAATGGTAATCAAACTTTTTTTCATCATGCTTCTGCTTTTTTCACTTGGATCTGCATAGTATTTTAAGTAAAAAGGTAAGGCAAGCTCAACTAGCTTTACCCTACTTTTTTTATTTTAGTATTGTTACATAACCTGTAATGGGCTCACGTCCATTTCCTGGTTCTATAATATAATAGTAGGTATCAAGTGGAAGTGTTTTCCCTTTTATTGTACCATCCCATGGTTGATTATACCCTCTAGATTCAAATATTAATTGACCTGCTCTTGTAAATACTTGAACTCTGTTTTGAGGATAGGTATTCAAATAATCAATACGCCAAGTATCATTAATGCCATCATTGTTTGGTGTAAAAGTATTGGGGATTACAGGAAACTTAAGTAGTTTAACAAATACATCATCAGGTAATGAACAACCTCCTCTGGCAGTAACAGTTAACCTATAAGTCATGTCTGTTAACGGCTTATTCACTCTTGGTTTTTGTATTTTATTGTCGCTCAAATATAAATTCGGTGTCCACAAAAATTGTAAATCATTACCAGAAACAATGGCATCAAGCTGTATTGATCCTCCTTCTAAAATAACTCTGTCTGGGCCAGCATTTACTTTTGGATAAGGATAAACCGTAAATAATTTGCTGATGGTATCCGTATTACAACCAAAATTATTTCTAGCGAAAAAGGTAACCGTATAAGTAATAGTATCCTTAAATAAATAGTTGACTGGGTTTGTATAAACAACATTACCATCACCCATATTCCAATTCCATTGGTTTATAATGCCATCTCTCCCATTTGAATTATCTGTAAAAGTCACAAACTCCCCAATACATATACTTGGTTTACTAATTGAAAAATCGGCAACTGGTTGAGGGTGTATATTATTTATAACGATAGAAGTATCATGCACACAACCATCACCACTTGTAACTTGTAAATTAACTGTATAAGGTCCAGTGCCTGAATACCAATGACTAGGATTTTTTTGTACCGATGTATTTGATGATCCACTGGAAGGTTCTCCAAAATTCCACAAGAAAGTAAATGCATTTTCAGTTCCATCTTCAATAGTAGAAGTATTTACAAACCCTACCACTGCATTTGGAACACAGTAATTGAGTTTATCTACATTGAATTTAGGTATAGGTTTTGGATTCACTTTAATAACACCAGCTTGTGAAGCTATTATACAATTATTACCAGTTGTATTTATTGAATAATTGAAAGGTGATCCCGTAGTAGTATTTGGTATACCACTGATGGTTAAAATATTACCCACCAGATTACTTGTTACTCCTGGAGGCAAACCTGTTACAGTTGCCCCTGTTGCACCTCCGCCTAAAGTATAAACAATATTTGCAGCCGTAGAAAAAATACAGATGCTTTGATTAGCAGTAGTGCTTGCAGAAGTTAAAGTGATAGAATGATCGGCGCTTACAGCAATTGTACCTGTGGCAGTTGCTGTTAAACAAGTATTTCCTGTTGTTACAATTGAAAAAGCAAATGGTGAGCCAACAGAAATACTAGGTGCTCCAGTTATCGTTAATATATTGCCTGTTAAAGAACTTGTAACACCGGT
Organism: uncultured Chitinophagaceae bacterium; assembly: GCA_947085175.1. Lineage (GTDB taxonomy): Bacteria > Bacteroidota > Bacteroidia > Chitinophagales > Chitinophagaceae > Ferruginibacter. Next base: position 105,378 of record CAMTVJ010000003.1, on the reverse strand, counting down.
TGGCAAACCTGTTACAGTTGCACCTGTAGCTCCACCACTTAAAGTATATGTGATAGGAGTTATTGCAAAATTGATACAAACAGATTGATTATTTGATCCCGCAGCCGAGCTTAAACTAATAGCATGATTTGGATCTACAGTAACTGATAAAGTATATGAAGGACTATTACATCCATAGACAGATGTATTGTACATCGTTACCGTATACTGTCCAGGGGCTGGGAACAAATGTGTAAATGTTGAAGCTGGTGGATGATTTTCCAAAGGTGAACCATCACTAAAATCCCAAACAGTAGTTGCTAATACAACCCCAGCTGGAGCTGTTGATTGATCGGTGAAAGAAGCAGGAACCCCATCGCAAACTGGTAATGTAAATATAAACTTGGCAGATGCTGTATCTAACACCCTAATGGTTTTACTTAAAGAATCTACACAACCTCCGGTAGTTGAAGTGAAGGTATATTTAATAGTATGTGTACCTACACCAGCCACAGCAGGAGAAAACATTCCACCCGGAGTAATGATACCAGGCCCAGTAAATACCCCTGTTCCCGGAACCGCCCCAATTTCGGTGGCCTGTGTAATTTGGAATGGATTTACCAATAAACAAGTATCTGGAATGTTATTAAATTGAACTCTTGGAGCAGCATTAACAGTTATAGTTTGTAATCGGTCATTTACACAAACTCCACCCGAATAAGCTCTAAAACGAATGGTGAAATTCCTAGTTAATGGTGTTTGAAAGTTAGGATAAAGATGACTATAGGTTCCGCCAACAGGAGGTGTATTATCTACAACTAAAACTGCTGGGAAGTTTACATTGTCCCAATAGATTTCCACTTTAGTGATATTTCCAGGGAAAACAGTAGATGTATTAACTATTCTAACAGAATCATTAGCACATAAAGTGGTAGGATTATTAATATTAAAATTGGCAACAGGGAATGATCCGTTTACTGATAATACTTGCACAATAGTATCTCTACAACCTGAATTGCTTGTTACAATCAATTGAACATTATATAAACCAACTGATGTATAACTATGTTGAGGATTTGGTAAAATAGACGTGTTGTTAACCCCACTTATTGGATCACCAAAATTCCAAGCCCAGGCTACAATTGTTCCTGCTGCTACAGTACTAGTATCAATGAATTGAGCATAAGTATCACTCAAACAAACATCTGGTATTATAAATCCAGCCACTGGACGATCATTTACTGTAACCATTTGAGAAAAAGGTACAGCGTTGGAACAACCTAAATTAGTGGTAGCAATCAACGTTACATTATAAGTACCTGCTGCTGCAAATACATGAGTAGGATTTTGTGATATTGAAGTATTATTTACCCCACTTGCTGGATCACCAAAATTCCAAGCCCATCCTGTAAGACTTCCTGTATTTGGAACAGACCCATCGGTAAAACTGATTGTTCTAGTATTGCAAGAAGGAATAGTATAAGTAAAATTGGCTGTTGGTAATTGATGTACAGTAATTGTGCCACCCAAAGTAGCTGTAATACAAGCATTCCCAGTTGTAACTATTGTATAACTAAATGGTGAACCAACTGCTGTTGAAGGAGCTCCACTAATGGTTAAAACCGATCCAGTAACAACAGCCGTAACACCTGCAGGTAAACCTGTAACTGTAGTACCTGTAGCTCCACCACCTAAAGTGTAAGTGATAGGAATAATAGCTGTGTTCATACAAACAGACTGATTTGTAGTAGCAGCAGCTGAACTTAAAATAATAGTATGATCAGGAAGTACCGTAATAGTGCCAATTGCTGATGCCGTTAAACAAGCATTTCCTGTAGTTGTTATTGAATAAGGAAAAGGTGAACCAACTGTAGTGGTAGGTGTGCCACTTATTGTTAATACTGATCCAACAACAGAACCACTAACACCTGCAGGCAAACCTGTAATGGTTACATTAGTTGCTCCCCCACTTAAATTATAAGTAATTGGAATGATTGCATTATTAATACAAACAGTTTGACTTGTTGTTGAAGCTGCCGAACTTAAAGCAATGGCATGATTTGCCAATACAGAAATTGTACCTGCAGTATTTGCAACTACACAAGCATTTCCAGTTGTAACTATCGAATAAGTAAATGGTGACCCTACTGTTGTTGAAGGAATTCCACTTATTGTAACTGTATTACCTACAACAGATGAAGTAACCCCAGCTGGTAAACCAGTAATAGTAGCTCCTGTTGCTCCTCCACTTAAAGTATAAGTAATAGTAGTTATAGCAGTATTGATACAAACAGTTTGGCTGGTTGTTGGAGCTGCCGAGCTTAATGTAATAGCATGATCAGGGCTCACTGTTATTGTTCCAAGGGCTGTAGCTGGTAAACAAGCATTACCTGTGGTAGTAATCGCATAAGCAAATGGCGAACCTACTGTTGTTGCTGGAGAACCACTAATTGTTAATACAGACCCTACAACTGTTCCTGTTACGCCAGCTGGTAATCCGCTTATAGTAACGTTTGTTGCTCCACCACTTAAATTATAGGTGATTGGAATAATTGCTGTATTAATACAAACAGTTTGATTGGTTGTTGCAGCTGCCGAACTTAATGCAATGGCATGATTGGGTAAAACTGTAACAGTAGCAGTTTGTCCGCTTACTAATCGATTACACAATGTTGATCCAGTATTTCTTACACTATCTAATTTATAAATAAAAGTGCCAGCTGTTGTAGTTGGAGCCATAATTGTGGCCACATTTCCTGTTACACTATTTACACTTTGAGTGGGACCAGGTCCGGCTCCAGCATCAATTGTATAAAAGAAAGTATAAGGCGAAGTACCTCCTGAACCGGTAAATGTAATTGGTTGAGGAGCACCATTAATACAAACAGAAGCTGTACCGCTAATTGTAGCATTAGGTAATGGTAAAATGGTTATAGTACGAGAAATTGTATCTGTTAAACAACCGGGTGTTGTAATTGAAACAAACTTTACATTATATGTACCAGGTGCCGAAAAAAGATGAGAAGGATTTCTAACTGAATCAATATTTAAAGCCCCACTTCCGGGATCATCAAAATTCCACCACCACTTATAAGTGGGTTTAGGTAATTGAGGGGTAGTTTCTGTAAACTGCATTGGCTCAGCTACACAACCACTACCTGTCCAAGTAAAATTGGCTACAGGGGGATTTGAAATAACTAAATCAAATTCTATTAGTTGTTCCGATCCACATCCAGATGCATTAGGTGAATAAGTTGTAATAGTTACAGGAAAAGTTCCAGTAACACTAAAAGAATAAAGTGAAGGCAAGGAATACCAATAAAGAGTTACCCCATTTACAATAGTTGTCGAATCAGGGCCCCCTGTCCCGGGTACACAGGTAGAATATTGCATTAACACTGTTGACGGCACTGGTGGCCCAGGCAGGTTGGATAAATCAAAGCGAATAGAATCAGCACAATAAGGTAATGAAACTTTAAACCTAAATGGCGAATTGGTACAAACAGATGGAGTAGTTTCAATACCATATTGTGATGAAACTCCTATTTGTTGGTAAAGGTCCCTCACATTTGTTCCGGCAGAATAGGCATACGACTCTACATTTCCCCAACCATAACAAATAGCATTAAATCCACTATCGGCGGTAAGCCGATAGGAATTTGCTCCCGCTGGAAATAAATGTCGTAAATAGGAATAACCCGGTAAAGTAGGAAAGGCTTGCCAAGCCGTGCCAGGAACTCCTCCATTAATCCTGAAACTTGGAATGGCAATGGTCTTCATTAAAACATTAACCCAGGGTTTGGTAATGTTCTGCCGATTAGATGTGAATATGGTAATATCACTGATGTTTTGCTCTATCGGGTTTAGAATGACCATATCCGGATCTCCAACTTTGGTTGCAGGTTGGGGGGGAGGAGGATTATTGGGCTGACCAGAACAGGCATCAGCCTGGGCATATTGTGCAACACAAACTGGTTTATCTGCTGTTATATTTGTTGGATTTATAATAACCGCAGGAATAGAAGTAAATGCTGCTGGATAAATTTGACCGGCATTTAAATTGGCGACTAATGCCCCATCAAAATAAACATTTGTATTATTTTCGGATGCCATTACCCGGTAAGGGTTGCCCCTGGTGAGATAATCACCGAAAGGTATAAATCCAAAATTTTTACCCCAGGTGGTTGCAGGGTATAATTGTTGCCAGAGTGGATCATAAGAGCCACCACTACAGTTTGGCGGCGTACTTCCAAAAGTAATATTGGAACTTCCGGAATAGACAGCAATGGGTAAACAACCACCAGATCCAGAAGCAACTGATTCAATAAATGTACCAGTGAGATCCTGTGAAGATGCAGTTACATCAGGTGATTGATATTGTATCATATCTCCTTCAAGTGGCAAATTAACCGTAAATTTTGTTCCAACAACTCCATTTTTAACCGGAGTAATTTCAACTACTGTATTGGGTTTGGTTGCAATTATCTGAAACTGTGACCTGGCATTATAAATAGGGCTTGTATTTGGGGTATTAGATCCGTTTTGGGTAAAACTGATAGCATAATATTTTCTGCCCAAAACATTTACCGGCAGTAATAAAGTAGCGGCACTCCTTGCTCCTGCCCATTGTTGAGCATATGCCACAACAGCCGGTTGACCTGCGTCAACTTTGATTCGAATAGATTTATTTAATATTTGAGTAATGGTTTCGTTACTTGATTCTCCATTACTAATATGCCTTGTTGTAGAATGTGGAATCTGAATTTCCTGTAATCCATTTGCTGCAATGTTAAAAGTTGCAGAAAAAGCGCCATTAGGCATTGTGATGGTTCCTGTACTGGCCTTATCGGATGTAATGAATATACTTAGCGTTGCTAATGTAGTTGTAACATTGGTAGGTACATGTTGTGGAAAGCACAACCAAAAGTCTTTACCCTTATTGCTAAAATCTTGTGAATTGGCTGTTATTGAAAATAAAACAGCAACGATTGGAAGTAATTTTTTAAACATAAGCATATTATAAAATGCGCAATAAATGATTTTAACTAAATACAGTTTACGGATTCTCTTCAGAAGGATAATGATGCTTTTAAAACCGCTAATATATCCACCAATTTTACAGCAAATTATTAGAAACCAAATATACTAAGTATAAATGAAAAAAAGCCGCATAGAAATGCAGCTTTTTGATAAGAATCTTTCGATTCTGTAACCCCCAAAGAAAACATCGTAAACCAAGCACGAACGTTTTTTTGCCGGGGGACGCTCTAAAACGTGGTTGTTAATATTTTAGTATAAATAGAATTAATTTAGTTTGATTGGAATCAGTTGCCAATTCGAAGGAAATGTTTCATTCGTTTTTGGGAAAAATATATTTTTTAGAAACAATTGAATTGAATTTGATAGTAATTGATAATTCTGTTTCATAAATTAATTTTTTGAGATTTTTAATATGAGAAGCTGTGGATAGCTCTACAGCTTCTCATTGAAGAAAAAGGCTATTATTTATTTTTGATAATTTTTTGATTATCAATTACAACACCGTTCATTAGCAATTGAGCAATATACACTCCTGTACTTAATTTGCTTAAATTGTCAATCTGAAGATTATTATAACCTATACTTATTGTAGTTTGATTGGATAAAATTGTTTGACCTGAAGTATTAATAATTCTGATGATAGCAATTCCATTTTCTGAGGAATTAAATCTTGCTGTAACTACATCTACAAATGGATTAGGAGAAACTTGCATGATAGCATCTGCTTTAACCTGAAGGCGCATTGCAAGTACTTTACTATAAGTATACTTACCATCTTTATCAAATTGTTTTAATCTATAATAAGCAATTGATTTTCCAGCTAATTCGGCTGAGTTATCCTTGTACTTATAGCTCTTGTTATTACCACTAGCAAAACCATCTAATACCAATCCAATTGTAGAAAAATGATTCATATCAAATGATCTTTCCACTTCAAAATGACTAGTATTAACTTCTTGAGTAGTTAACCAACTTAAGGTTACTTTGTTATCACTTACTACTCCATCAAATGAAAGATACTTTAAAGGTAAAATTACAAATGGTGTACAAGATGCAAATAATGAAACAGGAGTTAAAAATGCATTCATGTACATTCTGATACCATTTATAGATGGAATTGATGTTGTTGAAGTGAAATTATGATTACCAAGATAGAAAACATACCCGCCCGCTAAATTTTCAGAAGTTAATTTTACCACACTGGCCCCAATAGGTGATTGTGCTGCCATAGTTCCACCTGTAGCTATATTCTGAACATTATTTTTCCAAGCACTCCCTCCACCTAATGTCCAATTTCTAACTGCTCCGGTTACTTTAATATCAAATATTCCTTCATACTGTGAATAAGTAAAGTCAGTTTTTGGATAGATAACTGAACTGCTATTAATACTTAAATTGGAAGCTACAATACCATTTGATGTATGAAAATGACCGTTTGCATGATTTTCGAAAGATTCAATGGCATCACATTGAGCCAAGAAATTACCCCCATTCTCAACAAATGACCTCACTATATTCACTGTTGTTGTACTGGGGCTGCTGTTATGTGGTTCGCTGGTAAAAGTATAACATTGTGCATTTAATGTTGAAGAAATACCAATATTATAATTTGAAGTTGAAATACTGCATTTGATCATAAACTCTTCATGAATACTAGCATTAGAACCATCATTTAATATCATGGCCTTAGGTTTAAACCCACTCAAATCATAACGAATTTCTACGTTTGAAGCTGCAGTTGTTAATCGATAAACCGTTGGACGATTATTTCCTGTTAAATTATTTATACTATTATAATTTAAAATCAAGGCATTCACACCAGCAGTATCGGCAGCATAAATAACAAAAGGACCTGCTTTAAAATCTCTTGAAACACCTCCCCCTACAAATGAAGGCTGAATTTGCTCTGTGGTAGCAGTAAAGTCAATTCCATCTTTCAACTTTCCAGCTTTAATTGACCACTTAAGTTTTACATTATTATTCAATAAATGAACTATTAACCCGTAAGATTTTAGGTTAAAATATCCATTAGTATTTTTTTGCAACGTATTATCCATAGGGATAACATAACTGCCTACTGGAAGTGATTGTGCAAATAATTGTAGTGAGAATAATTGTAATACTATAATATATATAGCATACTTCAGTGAAGTAAAAATCTGTTTCATTTTCTTGTGGTTTAGGTTTCTTTCGGTCTTCATAGATCTGAGTCAGGTAAGTGATTCAGAATCGGATTTTTTTTTTGAAGTTTAGGATAACCGAGGTAACAGTCATTTCTAATTTCAACACAAACATATAACAGGATTTCGGAAAGCGCAAATTTTTTAAACCGTAATTTTACTGCAATTAAAGTTTATTTACCCAAAAGCAACTTAATTGCCAATTTTCTCTAATAATTAAACTTAGTTGATTAGATGTTTTCTAACGAATATGCATAATATTTATAAAAGAATTATTAAAGTTGAAATTTAAGTACCTAACAGACAAAGTTTTGATCATTTTCTGGAACTTAGGTTAACTTATTAGTAAATTCCGCAGATCAATTACATACCAATATCTATTAATTCAAATTGATAATTTTTTTTACAAATAATACTTGCAAACCTCTGCCATTATTTCAGTACTAATTGATCGATCCCTTTTAAGGCTCAAATTAACACTTTAAATTCCAGATGGATATTTGCCTAGTATTTACCCATATAGTCAAAATTTAAAAAGCGGACAGGGCTTCATTCTGTAATTTTATTTAATGTTTATTTTTATTTGCTTTATTTTATCAAATAAACAAAATTTATACCTGTTTTTCAATTCATTATTCATTTTTTTAAACGTTCTATATTTATTAATCTATTTATAGTTAAAAATCTTGTTATTTTATATTAAATGCTCAGTTATAGTTATTTTTTTATACTAATTATGACAGTATAATTTATTATATTTCAATTTATTATCGATTTTATAATCTCCTAAATTATATAGTACAACTATTTTAACTTCATCTGACAAAATAGCATTAAATAAACTAATGTAATTAGCTAATCTTTCAAAAATTATTTAAATGTTTTTGCGGACCTTAGGGAACATGCTTATCTTAGAACATTCAAAATATATTTATGAAATTAAAATGGCCTACCCTTTTTATTAGCCTTGCCCTTCTTTGTATTTTTATGCCATCCTGTCGGGCACCCAAAGATTTGGTTTACCGGAACTTTATAAATTTGAAAGTAGAAAAAATGGGATTTGAGGTTACGGCACTTACTTTAGACTTGATTTATTACAACCCCAATAAATTTGGATTGCAACTAGGTTATGCCAATTTGGATATATATGTTAATGGTAATTATTTGGGACATAGTACCCAGGATTATCAAATCACCATTCCTAAATTGGCTGAATTTACCCTACCACTTAGGTTAGATTTGGATTTAAAAAATTCTTTAAAAAATTTAATTCCAACTATTTTCGGCAAAGAAGTAACCGTAAAAATTACTGGGAAAGTTAAGATTGGGAAGGGGAATATATATAAAAGCTTCCCAGTGATGTATGAGGAAAACCATAAGTTTTCTCTTTTTTAGTGGAATATAAAATTGTGTTTTTATAAAATAACAAGCAAATACAAAGGCAATTATTCTTTTTCTGGTACATCTGGCTTAATTGGTCTTAAGTGTAGTTTGCACTCTTTAGGAAGTCTTTTAAAGGCAGACTCTTCTCTTTCAATATCATCGGCATCAAAACCAAGGTTAGCTATGGCTACTTTGATGTTTTCAAGCGTGGTACGGTCGTTTAACCAGGTTACAGTGGTGTTTTTTTGTTTAATATTTACTTTTATGGAGGTTAGACCAGGCTCACGCCCCAAAAAAAAAGTTAAACGGTCTTTACAAACGTCACATTGAACAGTTGGAGTACTAATAACAGCTTTACCTGATACTTTTTGTTGCTGAGCAAAACCTATAGAAATAAAGGAGAAAATTGCTAATAAACTGATTACAATAGCTTTCATAAGCCTTAAATTTTAATAAAGTTATTAAATCCCTTTCCAATTTGCAGGATCAACCCTCCAATTTAACAGTGCATTTTGTTGTTCTTCGGTAACAATTCCCTTTTTAACAGCTAATTCAATTAATGTATTATAGTTGGTGAGTGATTGATAAGGAATATTTGCTGCTTTAAAAGCTTTTTCAGCAACATCGAAACCATAAGTAAAGATAGAAATCATGCCAATTACCTCTGCACCTGCTTCTTTTAATACATCACAAACCTGCAAACTGCTTTTTCCTGTAGAAATCAAGTCTTCTATGACCAATACTTTCTGACCTTTCTCAAAAGACCCTTCGATTTGATTACCTAAACCATGTTCTTTTGGTTTAGGACGCACATATATATATGGCAACTTTAGTTGATCAGCCGCCATAGCTCCCCAAGCGATGCCAGCAGTTGCTACACCAGCTAATACATCAGCTTCCTGAAACTTTTCAAAAATAACGCTGCACATTTCACTTTTAATGAAATCTCTTACATAAGGAAAGGATAAAACCTTTCGATTATCGCAGTAAATGGGGCTTTTCCAACCGCTTGCCCAAGTAAAGGGTTCTTGCGGACTTAATTTTATTGCATTAATTTGTAAAAGCTTTTCAGCTACGGCTTTTTCGTTGGTCATAAAGCAAATTTAAGAAATAGCTAATTACTAAATGTCGCATATATGTACATCAATATTTATTTTGGTGATAACCGGGTAATTCTTTGTGATGAAATTGACAAGGAAATTAATGATATACTGCATCATCCCGATGCTGTGTTTGTTGATGAAATATCTCCAAAAGCTATAAAATCATTGCTACATGAGATTAAAAAAGAAGAGTTTCATGCTGGAGTTATCTGGAACAAAGACCTTGAAGCACTTAAAAAGAGTTTTTTCAAGCAATTTACAGTTATTGAAGCCGCAGGTGGTATTGTTCAAAATGATAAAAAAGAGCTTTTGTTTATTCATAGGCTTGGAAAATGGGATTTACCAAAAGGCAAAATTGAAAAAGGAGAAAAAGCTGAAGAAGCTGCTTTAAGGGAAGTAACCGAAGAAACAGGTGTATCTAATCTTACTTTAAAAAAGAAAACGGGAGAAACTTATCATGTATATGATCAGTTTGGAAAACATTTTTTAAAAATCTCCCACTGGTATTATATGACTTGTTCATCTAATCAAAACCTTATTTCTCAAACCGAGGAAGATATTATGGAAACCAAATGGGTGAAAACAATCGATATTAAGGAGCCAATGAAAAACACCTATCCTTCTATAAAAAATATATTGAGTACTTTTTTTGATCTTCCTTAATGGAAAGGACAAACAATGTTTTAAACTTTTGGTTTCTTTAAAATAGCGACAGTTAACCGGCTGATACAAACCAGTTTTTCTCTTTCATCATAAATTTTAATATCCCACACATGGGTGGAGGCTCCAATATGAAGAGGAGTACATTTTGCTGTTACAAAACCAGCTCTGGCACTACGTACATGATTGGCATTAATCTCCAACCCTACACAAATAAATTTATCGGGATCAATCACAAAATGAGAGCCTAAGCTCCCAATGGTTTCGGCAAGAGCACAACTAGCCCCACCATGTAACAAGCCATAGGGCTGCTTTGTACGGTTGTCCACCGGCATTTTCATTACCAGGTAATCATCACCTAATTCTACCCATTCCATACCTAAAAATTCTCCCATTGTTTTAGGACCAAGCGGATTTAAATCGGGCAAGGTTAAAGATTTATTGAACCAGATAGACATACTACATTTTTAAAACGGGGAATAATTATTTCTTTTTAGCGATAGACTTTTTTACCACATCTGGTAAAAACTGTGATACATCTCCCCCATTACTCAACACATCTCTAACCAATGTGGAAGCCACAGAAGTAAACTGAGGTAAGCAGGTAAGGAATATGGTTTCAATATTACCATCGATACTTCGGTTCATATCGGCGATGGCTTTTTCGTATTCAAAATCATTTACGTAACGAATGCCACGTAAAATAAAAGTAGCACCTACTTTTTTGCAACATTCAACAGTTAGCCCTTCGTAAACCAATGCTTCAACTTTAGGATTGTCTTTATAAATTTCTCTTATCCATTTCAACCTTTGTTGTTCACTAAACATTGGTTTTTTGTTGCTATTTCGTCCAATTCCAATAACTAATTTATCAAATAATGGCAAAGCTCTATTGATGATATCTGTATGTCCCATGGTCAGTGGGTCAAAAGTGCCGGGGAATAAACAGATCCTTTTCATTAATGTATAATTGATAATGGATAATTTTTTAGAGGAAAATCCTCTTTCTATGGCTTACAATTTACAAATGTTAATGTTAATAAACCTCATCTTATCAAAGGCATTAACAATTATCAATTGTCTTTGTTCCCTGCTAATAGATACAAAGTAGCCATTCTTACGGCTACCCCATTTTCTACCTGCTGCAATATAATAGATTGGTTACCATCCGCTACATCGCTATCAATCTCCACCCCTCTATTAATTGGACCGGGATGCATAATTACAATTTCTTTTTTTAGCCCGTCAAGTAATTTACGGCTTACGCCATATGCAAGATTGTATTCTCTTAAGGAGGAGAATAATACCTGATTCTGTCTTTCTAATTGAATTCTTAAAACGTTAGCTACATCACACCACTCCAAAGCTTTTTTAAGATTATACTCCACTTTTACATTCAAAGCTTCTTGTATGTACTTAGGAATAAGTGTTGGTGGACCAGCCACCATTACCTCGACACCCATTTTATTTAAAAGATAAATATTGCTTAGGGCAACTCTTGAATGCATGATATCACCCACTAAAACCACTTTCTTACCTGCCAAAGATCCCAGTTTTTCCTGTATGGATAATGCATCCAATAAAGCCTGAGTAGGATGTTCATTAATTCCATCTCCTGCATTAATGATTGCTGCTGGGATATGTTTGGCTAAAAAGTGAGGAGCACCACTGGCGCTATGCCGCATCACCACCATATCCACTTTCATACTTAAAATATTATTGACTGTGTCTAGTAAAGACTCTCCCTTTTTAACAGATGAAGCAGAGGCTGAAAAATTAATCACATCGGCACTTAACCTTTTCTCGGCTAGTTCAAAAGATATTTTAGTACGAGTAGAATTTTCGTAAAACAGGTTTACTATAGTTACATCACGTAAACTTGGCACTTTCTTTACGGAACGTTGTAAAACTTCTTTAAACTGGGTGGCGGTAGATAAAATAAGGGAAATATCTTGTGCTGTGAGATCCTTAATGCCTAATAAATGTTTTGTAGATAGTTGCATTAAGGAGTAAAGTTAAAGGTTTGCCATAGAATACACAAATTTTGTATAATTGATAGTTTTTTTATCTAGTGTATTCCCCATTCCAGCAGAGATATTAAGATTTTTAAAATTATACATAATCACTAATTCATTTTCCATTAATAAAGAATTACGGCCTCTTTATCCCACTCCACTTTTACTTTTTGTGAGATGATAGTATCAATGGCTTTACCACAATAGTCGGGTTGAATGGGTAGCTCTCTATTAAATCTTCTATCCACTAATACACAAAGCTCCACTTTTTTGGGTCGGCCAAAATCCTGGATGGCATCTAATGCTGCCCTAATCGTTCGGCCGGTATACAACACATCATCAATCAATATCACTTTCTTATCTTCTATGGAGAAAGGAATATCTGTTTTACTAGCTAAGTGGAGTTCTTCTCTTACATCATCTCTATAAAAAGTAATATCCAACACACCGTATTGTATTTTTTCATTAGGACAAAGCTGTTGGATACATTCCATCAATTTATCAGCTACTTGTACTCCTCTTGGTTGAATTCCAATGAAAACAATATCCTGCAAACCGTTCTGGTTTTCCAGTAACTGATGAGCAAGCCTCAGTATTGTAAGTTGTAATTGTTGTTTATCTAAAATTGTTTTCAATGCTAAATTTTGTAAAGCGAATTTATCTTTTATTAACCGATTAAAAAAGTCCTCAATAAAGAGGACTTTTTTGAAAACTTTTATTTCTCAAGTAAAAACGAATATCGATAATCTGTTACTGGCGAAAAAGTTTCTTTAATGGTTCTGGCACTTAACCAACGATACAAATTTAAAGCAGAGCCTGCCTTATCATTTGTACCACTTCCTCTGGCACCGCCAAATGGTTGCTGACCTACTACTGCCCCTGTTGGTTTATCATTGATATAAAAATTACCAGCCGCATTTCTCAATTTATTGGTTGCTAATTCAACAGCAAAACGATCCTTAGCAATGATAGCGCCTGTTAGAGCATAAGGCGATGTTTCATCTACAAGTTTTAAAGTGGCTTCATATTTGTCTTCATCATAAATGTAAACAGTTAACACTGGCCCAAAAAGTTCTTCGCACATGGTTACATAATGTGGATCGGCTGCTTCAATAATTGTTGGTTCAATAAAGAAGCCTTCTGTTTTATCGCAATGACCACCTACCCAAACTTTAGCTCCGCTATCTCTTTTTCTAGCTCCTTTTATATATCCCTCTAGTTTATCAAAACTTTTTTCGTCAATCACTGCATTAATGAAGTTGGTAAAATCTTCGGTGGTTCCCATCTTCATTGACTTCACCTGTTCTACCAATTTCTTTTTTACCTCAACTGCCATATTGGAGGGAATATAAGCTCTTGATGCAGCCGAACATTTTTGTCCCTGAAATTCAAATGCGCCACGTGCCAATGCAGCAACCACTACATCCGGATCGGCACTTTTATGTACCATCACAAAATCTTTACCGCCTGTTTCACCCACAATTCTTGGATAAGATTTATACATCCCCATATTCTTTCCAATGATTTCCCACATCTTATTAAATACACCAGTACTTCCAGTAAAATGTATTCCAGCAAAGTCGGGATGATTGAAAACGACCTCACCAATTGTTGGTCCATCAATAAATACCAAATTAATTACGCCATCCGGCAAACCAGCTTCTTTTAAAATTCGCATAAACATTTGTGCACTGTACACCTGAGTATTGGCACATTTCCAAATAACAACATTACCACACATAGCGGCAGAAGTAGGAAGGTTTCCACCGATAGCTGTAAAGTTGAAAGGAGTTAATGCAAAAACAAAACCCTCCAATGGACGGTACTCCATTCTATTGTTCATACCAGGACTACTAATAGGTTGCTGGCGATAAATATCACTTAAGAAATGAACATTGAATCGTAGGAAATCAATCAGCTCACATGCTGCATCAATTTCGGCCTGGTAACAATTCTTGCTTTGTCCAAGCATAGTGGTTCCATTTATATGCGGACGGTATTTACCCGCCAATAGATCGGCGGCTTTTAAAAATATATTGGCACGGTTCTCCCAACTCATGTTGGCCCATTTGTCTTTTACTTTTAGTGCGGCATTAATGGCTTTTGTAACATGCTTAGCTTCTCCAATATGAAACTGACCCAGCAAATATTTGCGTTCGTGTGGCGGACGAATTTCTGAAGTATTTCCTGTTCTTACTTCTTCGCCACCAATGTACATGGGTACATCTACTTTGGTACTTTTCAATTCCTTTAGTACCGCTTTAAGAGCTAACTTTTCTTTTGAACCAGGAGCATAGTTTAGCACAGGCTCATTTACTGGCATTGGGTAATAAAAATCTCCGTATTGCATAATATTAATTTAATGATTTGAAAATTAGTTGATTTGGTGATTACTTAATTAGTTTTTTAGTTGAAGCAATAATTTTAGATAATACTTTTATTATTGAGATACCATTTTCTAACAATTGATCGCATTTTTCATAACCCTGCGATTGTTTACAAAGCAAAAGCCAATATTCAGTTTCATCCGCCTCCATTGCTGCAATTTTATGTTTATGAATAAACTCCAATTTACTTTCAGCATTTTGAGACTCTCTAACATTTTCACCAATACTTGCCTCCGATCTTAATAATTGTCTTGTAACTACATACTTATGCTCTTTCTCTAATAATTCCACATATTTAATATTCTTAAGTAAAAATTCAAAAGACAAATCAACAATAAGATTTTTCTTAGTGTTTGTCTGTATAATTCGTCAATTTAATGATTTAACAATTTGGTAATTCGATGATTAAAATACAAAATATCAATAATCATTCAAATTAAATTATTTTTCAAATCATCAAATATTCAAATTAATTTGTCTCCTTTTCACTCATTAAATACGCTTTAATAAATCCATCCAGTTCTCCATCCATCACCGGGCCTACATTGCCCACTTCATAATCGGTGCGGTGGTCTTTAATCATTTTATAAGGATGAAAAACATAAGAACGTATTTGACTACCCCACTCTATCTTTTTCTTTTTACTGTTAGCAGCATCTTTTATCTCATTGCGTTTTTGTAATTCAATTTCATACAATCTGCTCTTCAGCATTTGCATAGCAAGTTCCCTATTACCTAACTGGCTTCTATCTTGCTGACAAACTACTACAATTCCTGTAGGAATATGAGTTAATTGAACTTTGGTTTCAACTTTGTTTACATTTTGCCCGCCGGCTCCACCACTTCTGGAAGTCTCCATTTTTACATCGGCTGGATTGATTTCTATTTTGATGGTGTCATCCACCATGGGATAAACATTTACCGAAGCAAAGGAAGTATGTCTACGGGCATTACTATCAAAAGGAGAAATACGAACCAGGCGGTGCACCCCGTTTTCCGACTTTAAAAAACCATAAGCAAAATCACCTTCAAATTTATAGGTACAGGTTTTAATACCGGCGCCATCGCCCCATTGCCAGTCCATTTCGGTAACCTTCCAGCCCTGCTTTTCACCATACATTCGAAACATTCGGGCAATGATTTCTGCCCAATCCTGACTTTCGGTGCCACCGGCACCACTATTAATTTGTAATATGGCTGGCAGTTCGTCTTCGGGTTCATTAAGCGTGCTTTTGAATTCGGCTTCCTCAATTTTTTCAATGGCCAGGTCAAAAGCCGTTTTAGCTTCCTCTTCGGTTGTTTCTCCCTCTTTCCAAAACTCAAATAATACGGCAAAATCTTCTACAGCCGATTGAACAGCTTTAAAAAGATTGAGCCAATACTCATTTACCTTCGTTTCTTTTAAAATAGAAGTAGCCCGGGCATTATCGTCCCAAAAACCAGGTGAAAGTGAAAGTTGCTTATCGTTTGTTATTTTAGCTTCTCTGTTCTCGACGTCAAAGAAACCTCCCCAAGACCAAGACACGGTCTCTTATAGATTTTAAATGCTCAATTGTCATGCTGCAAATGTAAATGATAAAAGATTAAGTACAAGGAATTTCGAAACCTTAAAGCAACTTTAAGAATATAATCTCCGTCTTAATAAAACATAACATATCCGAATACAAAATATTCGTTTCCAATATTAAAATCATGCGTCAAAAATAGTTTTACGCATGTCTTATTAATAAAGTAGGCTTAAAAAAAGAGTTAACTTTAAGATACATCATTTCAATTTTTGGTATTTACTTGTTTCTATCATAAATGACTGCAAATCGCTACATATCATTTCTGTTGGCAACCTGTACATTTTTATGTACCCTTCCTAATAATGTTAAAGCCCAAAGCTGTCCCCCCAATATTGATTTTGAATCGGGGAGTTTTAGTGGATGGACTTGTTATACGGGTTATGTAGCTTCTATCAATAATACCAATGTTATCAACTTTAATTATAGTGGAGGGCCGGTAGGTAACAGGCATACCATGTATGCATCCAACCCGGGAGCAGGTTTGGATGAATATGGTGGTTTTCCAAAAAACTGTCCAAATGGTAGTGGCTATTCCATCAAACTGGGCAACAACTCAGCAGGTACCGAAGCCGAAGGTGTTTCTTACGAATTTACCATCCCTGCTAATGCCAATACGTATAATCTCATTTATAATTATGCGGTAGTTTTTCAAGATCCGGGGCATTTGGAATCGGAGCAACCAAGACTGGATTTAATTGTAAGGAACCTGTCGGATGGAATGCTTATTGGTTGCTCCAGCTTTTCATTTTTTGCTAATGGATCGCCTCTGCCAGGCTTTCAACTTTCTCCCAATCCCGGTGGCAATACCCCGGTATGGTTTAAAAGATGGACAGCAGTTTCCATCAACCTCGATAACCTGGCTGGCAAAACTATTAGCCTGTTTTTTAAAACTGCCGATTGTACTTTTCGGGTTCATTTTGGCTACGCCTACATTGATGTAAATACCGAATGCAGTGATAAGTTTGAAGGCGCTGCATTTTGTCCAGATGATAATGCCGTTTTTGTAAATGCACCTTATGGTTACGAAACTTATACTTGGTACAACAGTACATTTACTCAAGTGCTTGGTAATGCTCAAACACTTACTTTAATTCCGCCTCCAACCAACGGCACAACAGTTGCAGTGGTAGTGGTTCCTTATAGTGGCTATGGTTGCCGGGATACTTTGTATGCCGACCTGATGGACACATTAACTTACAAAGCTTTTGCGGGGCCAGATAAAGGCATTTGTAATAATAAAATTGAACAAATAGGAGAACCTCCCAAGCCTGGCTGGAATTATACTTGGACCCCAGCGGAAGGATTGAACAATCAATTTATTGCAAATCCACTTGCAAATCCAGACACAACAACAACCTATTATCTTACTATTCGTCATAGCGGAGGTGGTTGTGTATCTTCAGATACCGTAACGGTTATTGCAGCTAAAGTGCTAAATACAATAGAAATATTAGGTAGCACAAATTGGTGTATTGGCAGCGGCGACAGTACGGTGCTTAGGGTTTTACCAGCCGACAGTATTCAGTGGTTTAAAGACGGTATAGCTATTATTGGTGCCAACCAAACAGAATTAAGGGTTACCCAAACAGGCACATATTATGCCACCGTATTTAGTTTTTATGGCTGTGTTCTTACAACAGTATCTCAGGATGTGAATATATCCAGTATTCCAGTAACCGGATTTACAGTTAACAAACCCAACCAATGCCAGGCTAATAATAAATTTATTTTTATCAATAGCAGTACCAATGCAGTAGGTGCCATGCAATATTTATGGATATTGGGTGATGGCTTTTTTGCCTTTACAAGAGACCTTATTTATACTTACAAAATCCCTGGCACTTACGAAGTGCAATTGATAGTGTACAGCAATTCATCCTGTGCCGATACCAATTCTATCACCATCAATGTATATCCAAATGTGTTGGCGGCATTTCAATTGAAATCTGCCTGTATTAATTTGCCTGTTGAATTTATTAATAATACCATCGACCCCGGTACAACCACAGTTAATTATCTATGGAACTTTGGAAACGGACTTAGCTCTAACCTACGCAATCCACCACCACAAGTTTATAATACGGTAGGAAATTATGTTGTAAGCTTATCGGTGAATACGGCACAATGCCCAACGCCATTAAACATACAACGGCGATTTGCCAATATTGAAAACCCCGTGCCGGGTAAAACAATGCCCGATGAAATTGCCATCATCCAGCTACCATTAAAACTACAAGCAAGGCCTGTGGGTGATCAAGTGCTTTGGACTCCAGCAAACAATTTAGACAATCCCATAAGTTATAAGCCAACCTTTATTGGAAGCACAGCACAACGATATATAATTGAACTTACAAGTAAATCGGGTTGTGTAACTGTGGATACCCAAAATGTAAAAATTAATAAGAACATCGAAATTTATGTACCCAATAGTTTTACGCCTAATAAAGATGGATTGAATGATGTTTTACGTCCGATGATGTTTGGTATTAAGGAACTCAATTATTTTAGGGTTTATAATCGCTGGGGACAATTGATTTTTGAAACTCAGGATCCCAAAATAGGATGGGATGGCAGGCAAAAAGGCACTTCCTCCGAAATACAAACCCTAGTTTGGGTGTTGGAGGCCATTGGTCAGGATAACAAAACCTATCATGCCAAAGGCACAACCGTGTTATTGAAATAATTTACTACTACAATAAATTTATCTTGTAAAAGCCATTCATTTCATTGAAATTGCAGCCCAATCTATGCAGTCAATCCCACACCGGTATTTTGTAATCAATAAGCCATTTAATATGGTGTCTCAATTCATTAGCTCACATGAAGTGGGTTTACTGGGCCAACTCAATTTTGATTTTCCTAAAGGCACGCATGCCATTGGCCGACTGGATAACCACTCCGAAGGATTACTTCTGTTGACCACCAATAAAAAAATTACCCGTTTACTATTTTTAAGTGAAATCCCACATACCCGTACATATATGGTACAACTCAATAATGTGCTTTCACCCGAAAACCTACTTCGCCTGCAAACAGGTGTTGACATTAAAGTAAAAACTGGAGAAATCTATACCACCCGCCCTTGCCAGGTAACTATAGTTAACAACCCCGAGGAACTTTACGAACTAGGCGACCGGTTAACCGCTTTCTATCCTTATACCTGGATATTAATGACCATTACTGAAGGTAAGTTTCACCAGGTACGAAAAATGATTGCAGCCATCCGTCATAAATGCAAGCGGCTAATACGCATCAGCATTGAAGACCTTGAACTGGGTAAATTAAAAGCCGGAGAAGTAAAGGAAATGGAAGAAAAGGATTTTTTTAAAAAGTTGAAGATTGAGGATTATTAAACTACTTCGAACAAGTTTGTGCAACTACGAATTAAAATGAAATAATTAAAGACCCAAACATTAGGACATTAACTTTGACTGAACTAAACTTTTAAACCCTTATTAGTAATGCTGATAACAATTGCAAAATGGACGATAATATTTTTTGGCTTATTCTTAATTTTTGTAAGCTTAGTAATGCTTTTTGCCCCACAAAAAGCAAGGCAAATTTTAAGAAAAGCCGGTAGCAGTAATTTGATCAATTATACCGAAATAACCCTTCGGATGATACCAGCAACAGCATTAATACTTTATGCTGATCTTTCCAAATTTCCAGAGTACTTATCTATATTAGGTTGGTTTATGCTGGCCACTTCTTTCTTATTATATTTTGTTCCAAGGAAAATGCATCATGCCTTCTCTTTGCAATGTGCCCACATTCTTAAACCCTTTTATTTTCAATTAATATCTCCATTTTCCTTTTTGTTTGGTGCAATTTTGATTTATGCTGTTTCATAATAATGGAGTTTAATTATAAAACTACTACAGTATAAAAGTAAAAATGAACTTAACAGAGATATTGTTTTGGTTTACTTCAAACTGTAAATTTTATGACACAAAGGCAAATTTTCTTTTGATGTTCAAAAAGGAAAATCACTTGCAGGTTTTATGTATAATTTATAACATTCATTTTCCTTAGTAGGTTATATGAAAAGTCAAATTAAACTTACCATTCCATCTACAACTCTAAATTTCAATCCAAAACGAAAAGAAATTGATTTTTAAATAACCTTAACGAACTAAAAAATCTCTTTTGCTGTTAAAAGCCTTAAGTTTGCCCCAAACGCACCCCTAATGGAACTAAAGTATGTAAAAAACATACAGTTTACGAGACTGATAAAAGTAGATGGCCAATTAAAGGAATTTAATTTCAGGAAGCCAAATGGCAAACAAGAAGGCTTATTTACAGTAGATGTTATTGATTCGAACAACAAACGCATCATTTTCAATATGGAAATGAAAGACATAACTTGGAAAATCACCAATGAAGAGGGTTTACCCAATTGGATCATAGAATCTGAAACTGGATTTCATAATATCATTGAAGAAGAATTTAAAGCAGATTAAGCGCTTAAATTTTATATTCATAAAAAAGCTTTTAATCTTATCGATTAAAAGCTTTTTTATGAATTTTTTGCTTTGTTTAGAAACTAGCATTTACCATAATCTTTGGATCTTTCGCAACTTTTCCTGCACCAACAGCAGGTCCATCTATACCATAATCTTCTAGTTTTACACTAAACTCTGAATTTGCTGTAATCGCTCCACCAGCTACCGTAATAGTGCCCGGAGCCTCAATTCCTTTAGTAACACCATGCATCGTTAATTCGCCTTTTACATTAACAGCATAAGTACCGTCTTTATCAAACTTCACCGCATTTAAATTTCTAATCGTGCCTACAAAATTGGCATTTGGAAACTTTTCACTGTCCATCCAACCTGCATTATTAAAATGCCCCTGAATTCTTGGATTGCTAAACGCAAAGTTTTTAATAATGGCTTCAAAAGCCAATTTACCTGTTTTTGTATCTAATGAAGCGACTACAGCTTTATTCTCTGCCTTTGGCAAAGCATCAAGTGGGGTGGTTGCATCAAAGCTTATAACCGCTGAGCTAGTTACTTTTTTTTGTGCAAATAAGAGACTTACAGAACTTACTAATACTAATGTAAAAATGATTCTTTTCATACTTGTTTTTTTGTTTGATTAAAAATTATTGATTGATGGCACATCGTTTAAAAGTGACATAATGTGTTTCTAATATTTGACTGAATGATCCGCCACTGCAAGAACCCTTTATGGATACTTTGTCTCCGGCTTTTATACTTTTTGTTTCGGCTTGATGTTGTTTTTGAAAACCAAAGATGGCATAAGAGCCATTAGTTGTGTCAGCAATGATGATGTTACTGCTAGTATCGGCTGTTTCAATTTTTGATACAATACCATTCACTACAACAATCTTCTCGGCATATTTTTGGTTGGCCATTTCAAGTCCTTGAGTAAATTCATTGATGAAAGCAATGGCTTCTACATTAAAATCTTCTTTTACTACACATGTATCTTCAAACTTTTCTGTAAATATGTACCAAATTGAAGCTGCCGCAATTAAAAGTAGAACCAAAATACTTATCCCCCACTTTTTATACCTCTTTTTATTTTTTGTTGTTAGCATGATGTGCAATTTACGAAGAGTTACTTTCAAAAATAGAACCCTTATCTTCGGAATTGGGAATTTTATCAAACCTTTACAATATTTAGATGAAAGCATTCTGGACGAAAATAATAACCCAATGGTTGCTTTCCGACAAGAAAAATCTTGAAGATAGCAAAGAGGCTTACTCACCTTTTGAATTGGCTAAAGGTTATAGAGAGTTAAAGATTGTTGGAGTAAGTACTATTAAAGATATTTTTTTAATAACACTAGGTATTGCTTCAGCTGCCTTTGGATTAGAAAGTTTTTTGTTGCCCAGTAATTTTATAGATGGAGGCACTACGGGTATTTCTTTGCTTATTTCTGAATTAACAGGATTTCCACTTTCCTATTTATTGGTGATGATAAATCTTCCTTTTGTTTTTTTGGGATATAAAGTAATTGGAAGGCAATTTGCTATTAAAACTGCATTAGCTATTACAGGTCTGGCCATATTTGTGGCAAATGTACATTTCCCAGAAGTAACCCACGATAAATTATTAGTAGCCGTATTTGGTGGATTTTTTTTAGGTGCAGGTATTGGCCTTTCGGTAAGAGGGGGTGCTGTAATTGATGGTACAGAAGTATTGGCTATTTTTTTAAGTAGAAAACTAAGCGCTACAATTGGCGACGTAATCATCATTATTAATATTGTTATATTTTCCGCAGCAGCCTATTTTTTATCTGTAGAAACTGCATTGTATGCCATAATCACTTACCTCTCTGCTTCCAAAACACTCGATTTTATTATTGAGGGTATTGAAGAGTATACAGCCGTGACCATCATTTCATCACATAGTACTGCAATTCGAGAAATGATTATTAATAAAATGGGCCGTGGCGTAACCTTATATAGTGGCAAAAGAGGATTTGGTAAAATTGAAGACGCCAAAGAAGTTGAAATTGTGTATACCGTCATCACCAGATTAGAATTAAATAAGCTAAAAACTGAACTGGCAAAAATAGCCCCTAGTGCTTTTGTAGTGATGAGTAGTGTAAAAGATACAAAAGGAGGTATGATTAAAAAAAGGCCCTTGAAATAATTTGATTAAATGGCCTAAATTTTCACCAAGAGTAATTTAAGTGCAAAAAGCACAATCAATATACTCATACAATACCTTACCAACATTTGATACTTTTCATTTTTAAAAAAGGCCGTTGCATAGCCTGCAAAATAAATAAGGATACAATTGGTAATGAAACTTCCAACCATTTGCAAAACACCAAGCGATAAGTTTTGAACAATCATATCTCCATTATCGGGCTTAATAAATTGTGGTAACAAAGCAAAATATAGGAAAACAGATCCAGGATTAAGAAGATTTCCAATAAGACCTTTTACGTAAAAATGACTTAGTTCATCAATATCAATTTCCTCTTCTGAATTTTTCCATTTTATTATTTTTAAATTGGTATACGCCAGGTATAATAAATAGGCAATCCCTGCATATTTTAATATCTGTAGGCCGCTGGGTACCGATACCAATAAGGCTGTTAAGCCCATAATGATGGCAATGATATGAAACACAAAAGCACTTACAATACCTGCTGCTGTAGCCCAACCCGCTTTTCGACCATACTCAAATGTATAGGTTAGATAAAGCATCATATTGGGACCAGGCGTTAAAGCAAAGCCTACAACAAAAACCATAAAAATTATAAGTTCGTCGTAGGTCATATTAGTTAGTTGATTGTCTTAATTTTTTGGTTTCCTGTAATACTTCTTCAAAACGAGTATCATAATCTTTGTGTAAGGTATTCATCAACCTGTCCCACCAGGTAAAATAAAGCCCGTAATTGCCTTTAAAATACTGATGATGCATATTGTGGTTTACCGATGTATTAAACCATTTAAAAAACCAATGGCGATTAAAGCCATTAGGGAAAATTTCAAACCCCAAATGACCATAAACATTATAAACCGTCATAAATATAAAAAATGAAAACAAGTGTATAAAATGTATTGGAAATGAAAAGACAAATACAAAAATGATGGCAGCTTCTACAAAAGCTTCTGTGGGTTGAAAAGCAAAAGAAGCCCAAGGTGATGGATTGGTACTTTTATGGTGCACCACATGAAAAAAGGAAAATAATCTGGGGTGGTGCATCAAGCGATGAGCCCAATAAAAATAGGCATCATGCACTATCAACATTAAAGGAAATACCAGCCAAAA
The DNA here is from genome assembly GCA_947085175.1 of uncultured Chitinophagaceae bacterium. GTDB lineage: Bacteria > Bacteroidota > Bacteroidia > Chitinophagales > Chitinophagaceae > Ferruginibacter. The sequence goes on along the minus strand of CAMTVJ010000003.1, from coordinate 81,308 downwards.
ATACAATTGACTATAGGTATTAATATCGGTATAGATATGGGTAAATGGTTTAAAAAATGGTTGTTTTAAAAGTAAAATAGTAGCTCCAAAAATGATAAAAGTTGTAAAAGAAAAAAGGATTTCCCTGGCATAGTCGGCTTTTGATGGCCAACGTTTTTGAATTTTAACAAATAATGATCTGTTTTTCAACAACACATAAAAAAACAAAAAAGCCAATCCCCCAAATACCAAATAGCGCAGCATACTAAAAACCATAACAAAAATGGCTTGTCCCCATGGATCCTTAGGAAAAAACATAGTTAGTTTTTATTTGTATTCAAAAAATATTTCAGTTGCCCCATAACCATATGAATGATGGAACTGATTAACAAATGATTTTACTTCGGCTTTTAAACGGAGTATTTCATGTATCTCATCCCTAAGCTTTCCTACCCCTACTCCATGGATAATTGTCAATGAAGGTTGATAATGTGCTACGGAAAGATCGTAAAACTTTTCAAAATTCTTTAACTGAATGGATAATATTTCAAAATTGCTAAGATGTTTCCAACTGTCGGTCAATTTTTCTATGTGTAAATCCACTACAGTTCTTGCTGGTTCCATATGTTGTTTTGAACGGCTTGCATCATATAATCTAAACCCGGTATTACCTAAACCCCTCAAATCCACTTTTTCCTCTTCTACCTTATCGGGATATTCTGTAAATAGTTCATAAGCAAAACTGGGTTCATTCTTTAACTGAATTTCATCAATTTTTTTAAACAATTGCTTTGCTTTTAGTTTTAATGACGTTTCAAAATACGGAGATTTCCTTTTATCTGCCTCTTTTAAACTGAATTCAAAATCGAACCTAGGGTTGTCGCTAAGGTCTTCAAACCGAACATCATGTAAATAAAAATCACATAGGGACTCAATACAGTTCTTTAAAGCAAAATCACTTTCTCCTCCAATCATTAGGTTGTATTGGAAGTTAAATGCCGCTTCGTTTTGGTTAACCAGATAAACCTTAAATTTATTGACCACATCATCATCAAAAATATCTTTGTCAAAAACTGGGTAAAACAAAAGTTGTACCCCAATACCTTCTTTTACTTTGGATGATTGTTTTTCTTTTTGTACCTGATCGATAAACAGCTTCTTTTTTTCTGCTTTTCTTTGCTCGCTAAACATTTTAAAATAAGGAAAATCTATCTGATCCATATATGCTGGAAACTTGACGCCTTTTACTTCAATCATCACCATTTTTTCATTCATAATCTCTACCACTCTACCCTCTTCATCGGTAAGTAACACAATAATTTTATCGCCTGGCTGGTATTTCATAACCCGTATTTTTTTTAATATTTAGAGCAACAAATATACAACAACCATCAAGCTGTGGCTTTGATAAAAACAAAGCCGGAATAAGAAATTATTCCGGCTTTGTAAATGAAGTATTTATTTTATTACGATTCCGTTTCTATGGTTTTAGCTAATTTACTGTTCTTAAAACTATATAAGAAGTAAATGATTAAACCCACCAATAGCCAGGCCAGAAAACGTATCCAGTTGGTATAACCCAGCTCTGTCATTAAATAAAAACAACTTAAAAGACCTAATACAGGGATTAGGGAAAGGCTCTTTAAATAAGACCCAATTGTAAGTAGTGTTGCTAAAATGATAAACAGGAAGAAAGGTAATTTGTCTTTAAAACCATGCCATCCTTCGCTGTAATCGAACAATCCAATAAAATTATCCCATAGTACAATAACACCTACAATATATAAAACTGGTACAATAAATTTAGAACTAACATAGGGCATTCTAAAAGTTGTTTTATCACCCGCCACCGCTTTTGGCCTACGTGGTAATAATAAAACTCCCCCACAAACCAAAACAAAGGCAAACAAAGTTCCTATACTGGTTAAGTCTGTTACTTCGGTAAGGTTCAAGAACAAAGCAGGAATAAGTACCAATAATCCCGTTACGATGGTTGCAAAAGAAGGGGTTTTATATTTCTTATGAATTTTACTGAAAATTTTTGGTAATAACCCATCACGGCTCATACTCATCCAAATTCTTGGTTGTCCCATTTGAAATACGATAAGCACACTTGCGGTGGCAATTACCGCACTAAAGGAAATGATATAGCTTATTTTATGTAAGCCCACTTCACGGAAAACAAAAGCCAGGGGATCTCCTACCTGTAGTTTAGTATAGGATACCATGCCAGTAAGTACAATGGCAATTAAAACATAGAGTATGGTACAAACAACTAAAGAGATCATTATACCCCTGGGTAAATCCCGTCGGGGGTTTTCACATTCTTCAGCAGTAGTACTAATTGCATCAAAGCCTATATAAGCAAAAAACACGGCCGAAACCCCTTTCATCATTCCTCCAAAACCATTGGGTAAAAATGGGCTCCAGTTGGATGGTGTTACATAGAAAAAGCCGATAGCTATTACAAAAAGTATGATTACTATTTTTAAAACCACCATTAAATTAGTAGCTCCACGGGTATGCTTGATACCCACATAAACCAACCAGGTAATGAGTACTATTATTCCCAACGCTGGTACATCTGATATTAAACGGAAGCCCCCAATTTGTGGAGCTGTTGTCCAGGCTTCATAAGCACTACGTAAGTTGGCACTTAATGAAGAAAGATTTGCCCCCCCAGCTATTTCTGATACTGCTGCCGCATAACCTCTAGAAGCGGAGAGATAATCGGTAGCCATAAACTCTGGAATATGTACATTAAATCCCAATAAGAAATTGGTAAAATAATCGCTCCAGGAAATGGCTACAGCGATATTGCCAATGGCGTATTCCATTAATAAATCCCAACCAATTATCCAGGCAGCTAGTTCACCAAAAGTAGCATAGGCATATGTATAAGCCGATCCACTAACAGGTATACGAGAAGAAAACTCGGCATAACAAAGGGCAGAGAACCCACAACATATAGCTGTTAAAACAAACAATAATATTACCCCTGGTCCGCCATGAAATGATGCGGTCCCAATGGTTGAGAAAATACCAGCACCTACTATAGCTGCAATACCCATAGCAGCCAAATCTCTTGTTTTTAATACTCTTCTTAATTCACTCTTTTGCCCATCATCTGTGTAACCTTCTTTTGAATCTGCTAAAATTGAATCGATACTCTTTTTTCTAAACAGCTGATTGCTCATATGAATTTTATTTATTAAAGCCGGAAAATTAACGAAATATATTGGGGTGCAGAAGAAAAAATTACAATATACCATTCTAATGATCCACAAAGCATTTAAAGAACACTTTATTAACTTGCATCATTTTACTGCAAAATGGTTGCAGGCAAACATTTTAAACAAAAAAGAATTCATTTATAGAAATTTTTCTACCCTGCTTAAACAAACCCTTCTACAACATTTTGATAGAATAGTTTAGAAATTTACATTGACATCCATCTAAATATCCAATAAATAAACCACCATGGAAAGCATTAATGAAAAAACTTATTATCAAGACAGTAAAGTTTTGGTAACTCAAACAAACTTTAGCGTGGGCAATAAAACCTATCCGCTCAACAGCATTTCTTCAGTATCTATTTTTAAATTGGAAGACAAAAAGACTATGGCCATTGTATTGGTTATCCTAGGCGGATTAATTGCTCTTGGTGCCGACTCAAGAACAATTGGATTAGCCATGTTGATGGCTGGCTTTATATTAATTATTATGGGTAAGAAAGATTTCTTTACTTTAAGTTTTAACTCTTCTGGTAAACTTAAAAAAGGAATAATTTCAAAGGATGAGAATTACGTTCAAAAGATTGTAGAGGCCATTAATACCGCCAAACATCATAAGAATTGTGCTTAAATTCTCATTAAGATTCTCTAACCAAAAGGTATTCAGCTAATTCCTGCAGTGGTTTCTTTCTGGCTGATAAAACCGCAATGTCTTCTAAATTTTGTAAAGCAGCCTGTAGGTAATTATCCTTTAATGCTTTTGCCCATTCGTCCACTTTACAGTCTTTAAATATTTGTAAAACCCTCTCAACTTTATCGGGAGGGTTATTTTTTATTAAGTTTTTTAAGGCTTGCAATTGATCTGGTGCTGCGGTTTCAAATGCATGGATCATTAAAAAGGTTTTTTTATTGGCTACAATATCACCACCTACTTGTTTACCAAATTTCTCGGGGCTACCAAATGCATCCAGGTAATCATCCTGCAATTGAAAAGCTATACCCAGGTTTTTCCCAAACTCAAATAAGTGTTTTTGATTTCCTTCTCCTGCCCCACCCAATATAGCTCCTAATTGTAAACTGGCCGCTAATAAAACGGAGGTTTTTAAAGTAATCATTTGCACATATTCCTCCATACTCACTGTTTCTCTTTTTTCAAAGTCCATATCCATTTGTTGCCCTTCGCAAACTGCAGTGGCTGTATTATTAAATAGAAATAACACTTTTTGCAAATGGGAAATCTTTAATTTATTGAGGTATTCATATGCTTTAACAAACATTGCATCGCCAGCTAATAAGGCGGTGGCTTCTCCATATTTAGTATGTACCGTTTCCATTCCCCTTCTTATGGGAGCTTTATCCATAATATCATCATGTATTAAACTGAAATTATGAAACAGCTCAATGGCGATACCTGCATGATAGGCATCTGGATCGATATCATTAAAAAGCTGGTTACCCATCAATACACAAACTGGACGGATTCTTTTACCTCCCAACTCCAAAATGTATTGGGCAGGAATGTATAAGGTTTGCGTATGGGAAGGAAAATGCTTTACATTAAATTTCTCTTCAAATAATTTTAATAACTCAATAAATGAATGCATAAAATGGTCACCTATCATTTGTAACTGCCATTAAATATTTAATGACAGCAGAAGTTTTGATATTATTTTTTCTTTTTAGCTGTTGGCTTTACAGCTTTTGCTATTTTTTTTGCTTTTGGTTTTGCAGCTGCTTTTACAGTTACTTTAGATTTTGCTTTAGTACCTCCAGTAGTTTCTTTTAACCATTCAAAATCCAATTGACGCTTATTTAAATTGGCTGCTACCACTTTGATGGTAACTTTATCTCCCATTCTAAATTTTTGCCCAGTACGCATACCCACCAAAGCATAGTCTGCTTCATCCAAACGAAAATCGTCATGGTCGCTCAATTCCCTAACCGTAACCATTCCTTCACACTTGTGTAAAACGGTTTCTACAAAAAAACCAAAAGATGCCACACCGCTAATAATGCCCTCAAATTCCTGACCCAGGTAATTTTTCATAAACTCTACCTGCTTGTATTTATTACCAGCCCTTTCCGATTCCATGGCTTTACGTTCTCTATCGCTGCAATGTTTACAACGTTCATCCATTTTTTTATCCAGCTTCAAATCCTTCTCCAAACATTGCAAAAGAATGCGGTGCACCATTACATCGGGATAGCGGCGTATAGGAGATGTAAAATGACAATAATGATCGAATCCCAATCCATAATGCCCAATATTAGAAGAGGTATACACCGCTTTCGACATTGTACGTATTCCCAACTGCTCCAAAACATGTTGCTCAGGCTTACCCTGTACATCTTTTAATAGTTTATTAAAGGATGCAGCTACAGCTTTTTCATCATGCATATCAAAAGTATATCCAAACTTTTTGGCAAAGGCTACAAATGGTTTTAGCTTTTCATCATCTGGAGTATCGTGAATTCGGTAAGGAAATGGAATGGGTTCCTTATTCACTTTTATCTTCGAAATATATTCAGCCACCGTTCTGTTGGCCAGCAACATAAATTCTTCAATCAATTTATGTGCATCTTTACTTTCTTTTACTATGATGGCAATGGGTTTTGCTTTTTCATCCAATTGAAAACGAACTTCCTGGGATGAAAAATTAATGGCCCCGTTTTTAAACCGCTCTTTTCTAAATTTTTGTGCTAACTCATTCAACAAAGAAATGGGTTTATAATGTAAGCCATCTTTTTTCTCTATAATCTCTTGTACTTCATCATAAGTAAACCGATGGTTGCTATGTATTACGGTTCTCCCCACCCAAGAGTGTTTAATCTCTGCTCTATTACTAATTTGAAAAACGGCAGAGAAAGTATATTTATCTTCATGAGGCCTTAATGAACACAATTCGTTAGAGATTTTTTCCGGCAACATGGGGTTTACCCTATCAGGCAAATAAACACTGGTAGCTCTTTCGTAAGCCACTTTATCTAAAAGGGTACCTGGTTTTACAAAATGACTTACATCGGCAATATGCACACCAATCTCATAATTACCATTATCCAGATTACGAATAGAAATGGCATCATCAAAATCTTTTGCATCTACCGGATCAATTGTAAAAGTCAATATATCCCTGAAATCTTTACGCTTACCAATTTCTTCTCTTGAAATATGGGACGATAATTTTTTAACTTCCTGCAGCACTTCTTTATCAAAAGCCAAAGGAAAACCTGCTTCAATCAGAATCTCTTTCATGGCCATGTCATTCTCATCTTCCGCCTTTAATATGGTTACTACTTCTCCCAAAGGTTTTTTATCTGACTTACTCCAGCTCAATAATTTTACAACAACCCTGTCATTATTTAATGCTCCGTTTAGCTTATCCATGGCCACATAAAAATCGGGTATTGGTTTATCGGAGGCCGGAATAAAAAAGGCAAAGTTTTTACTGATTTGAATATTTCCAATAAACTCTGTTTGTTTGCGTTCAGCAACATCTACAATCTTTCCTTCCGGTCTTTTACCATTCGAAAGCCCTTTGTTTACCTGAACCCTAACTATGTCTCCATGAAATGCCTGATTAAAGTCATTAGGACGAATGGCGATGTCTTTTTCTACACCTTCTACAATTACAAAACCCATTCCACCACGTGAAATATCGAGTCTGCCTTTTACTAAGTCTACTTGGGAAGATTTTTTTCCTGCTTTATTTTTTTTATGCATAGTTTATTTTAAATCCACATTTGTAAAATTTACAATCAATTTAAAACTAGCTTTTTAAGCTTGTGGAATTTATATTTTAATGCTGCAATGTACCAACAAATTGCTACATTCGGAAAAATCAAGGATAGTGCAGCCACTAACGAATTCTCCACAGAAGATAATTACCAAAACGATTTGGATGCTTTCGTTGGTGAGTTTATTCACTGATTTTGCCAGCGAAATGCTTTATCCGGTAATGCCCTTATTTTTAAAACATATTGGATATACCGCCATTTTTATTGGCGTTTTGGAAGGTATGGCTGAAGCGGTAGCAGGTTTAAGCAAAAGTTATTTTGGAAAATTAAGCGACCGTACTGGCATGCGACTTCCTTTTGTACAATTAGGATATGCATTTAGCGCAGTGAGTAAACCCATGTTGGCTTTTTTTATTTTTCCCTTGTGGATATTTTTATCTCGTACCATCGATCGCTTGGGTAAAGGAATACGCACAGGTGCAAGAGACGCCATGTTGAGTGATGAATGTAGCAAAGAAAACAAAGGCAGGGTTTTTGGTTTTCACCGGAGCATGGATACTATGGGAGCTGTTTTTGGTCCTGCAATTGCTTTGGTATATTTATACTTTTACCCCAACAATTACAAAACCCTTTTTCTAATTGCTTTTTTACCTGGATTATTGGCCATTATAGCCACTTTACTTATAAAAGAAAAAAAGAAAAAAATAGTTGTTGATAAAAACAACCAACCACCCAAACTAAATTTTTTTGCTTTTGCAGGATATTGGAAGAACAGCCCTCAACAATATAAAAAGTTGGTTACCGGCTTATTATTGTTTGCTTTATTTAACAGCTCCGATGTTTTTTTGTTACTGAAGATGAAAGAAAGCGGATTAGATGACTCTGCTATAATTGGCGTTTACATATTTTACAATCTCATTTTTGCCTTACTAGCATACCCTGTAGGTATTATAGCTGATAAATTAGGATTGAAAAATATTTTTATTGCTGGGCTTATTGTATTTACAATTGTATATGTTGGTTTTGCTTTCAATGATAATATCAGCATTTTTCTTTTTCTTTTTCTATTGTATGGCTTGTATGCTGCTGCCACCGAAGGCATAGCCAAAGCATGGATTAGTAATACGGTAGATAAAACCCAAACCGCTTCGGCAATTGGCACTTATTCAGGGTTTCAAAGCATTTGTGCATTAATTGCTAGCAGCCTTTGCGGATTGCTCTGGTTTTATTTTGGAGCTACAACAACATTTTTATTAACGGCAGCCTTCAGTTTTATAGTAGTCATCTATTTTATCTTTTATAAAAAAACTGAACCTGTCATTTCGTAACTTTAGTGTAAACAAAACGATATGTACAATTACGATACAGTTGTAAGTGCCTTAAACGGATTAAATGCCAGGGGCTATACCATTAATTTTAATATAGCTTTTGACAAATTGATCTGTTCAGAAAATAAAACCTGTTTAAACCCAGATGAATTTGAAATAGTAGAAATGCATCGCTTTGAAGGTAATACAAATCCATCTGATGAAGATGTAGTGTATGCAATTGAATCTAAAACAGGTAATATTAAAGGAATAATAACCAGTGCATTTGGTATGTATGCCGATAAAGTATCTACAGAAATTTTAAGCAAATTAACCATCCACAATTAATACAATTTTACTTTAAATGAATAGAAGAAAATTTTTACAAATTGGAGCCATTACTGCCCCCTTGCTAAGTATTAAAAAATCATTTGGCAGTGGTTTAACAGATACTGTAAAGCCAATTGTTATTTCTACATGGGATAGTGGTATGGCAGTGAATGCTGAGGCATGGAAAATTTTATCCAAAAAAGGTACTGCTTTGGATGCTGTAGAAGCAGGGGCAGTACATATTGAAAATGAAATAAACTGTTGTGTAGGTCTTGGAGGTTACCCCGACAGAGATGGCATAGTTACCTTGGATGCTTGTATCATGGATCAAGATGCCAACTGCGGTGCTGTGGCAGGAATGGAAAGAATAAAACATCCTATTTCGGTAGCAAGAAAAGTAATGGAAAATACACCACATGTTATTTTAGTGGGTGCAGGAGCCCAACAGTTTGCTGTGGAGAATGGCTTTACATTAGAAACGGGGAAATTATCAGCGTCGGCCAGTAAAGCCTATGCAGAGTGGTTGAAGAAAAATGAATACAAACCTATTATTAATATTGAAAACAAAAAACAAAGCGGCCCCTTTGCCCCCAATTTTTTTGATGATGGAACAGCCAACCATGATACCATGGGATTATTAGCTATGGACATTAATGGAAATTTATCTGGTGCAGTAACCACCAGTGGCATGGCTTTTAAAGTTCATGGCCGTGTGGGAGACTCACCTATTATTGGTGCCGGGCTTTTTGTAGATAATGAAATTGGAGCTGCTACCAGCAGTGGAGTTGGCGAAGAAGTTATAAGAATTTGTGGAACACACCTTGTAGTTGAATTCATGCGTCAAGGGTATAGCCCAGAGCAAGCCTGCCAAAAAGCGGTGGAACGAATTATTAAAAGAAACCGGGATAAGGCTAAATCATTACAAGTTGGTTTTATTGCTGTTAATAAAAAAGGGGAATATGGCGCTTATGCTATTCAAAAAGGATTTGTTTATTCGGTTAAAAGCGAAAAAGAAAATCAAATACATTCATCAAAATATATCCTTTGATTTTTAAACTTGAGGTAATTGGGTTTACCATCGAAAACTGTATTAAAGCACAAGCTGCAGGTGCTCATCGCATCGAACTATGCGATAATCCCACCGAAGGTGGTACAACTCCCTCCTATGGATTTATTAAAAGGGCAAGAGAAAAACTTAGCATTGATTTGTTTCCAATCATCCGCCCAAGAGGCGGAGATTTTGTATATACTGAAGAAGAATTTGAAGTGATGAAGGCCGATGTTAGTATTTGTAAAACGCTTGGATGTAATGGAGTAGTTATTGGCATATTGAATGATAATGGCACAGTTGACAAAGTAAGAATAAAGCAATTAGTAGAGTTGGCTTATCCAATGGCTGTAACTTTTCATAGGGCTTTTGATAGGGTAAATGATGCCTCAAAAGCAATGGAAGACATTATTGAAATGGGCTGTCAACGTATCCTTACTTCGGGTTTATATTCTACTGCCATTGAAGGAGCAACTCAATTAGCCGCCCTTATTAAACAAGCTGATGGTAGAATTATTATTATGCCAGGAAGTGGAGTACGCTCAGACAATATTGAGGAACTGGCAAAAGTAACTGGTGCAGTTGAGCTTCATAGTTCTGCAAGAAGAAATATTGAAAGTAAAATGAAATATGTTAATCCAGAGATGAAAGAAAATTTGAAATCAGTTTCAATTGATGAGGAGGAGATAAAGAAAATGATTTCAATTCTTAAAAGTTTGTAAAATGAAGCTCCACTTACTCTTTTTCATTTTTTTAGTAAAACTGATACCCATTCAAATATTTGCACAAACTACTTCTGTAGAATTATATAGCACCCAATGGCAATTCAAGCAATTAAAAGAAAAAAAATGGTACAAAGCATCAATACCCGGCACTGTTTATTCCGATTTACTTTCCAATCATCTCATTTCTGATCCCTACTTCGGGGATAATGAAAGCAAATTAAAATGGATTGATACGGTTGATTGGGTTTACAAAACCAAATTTCATTTAGATAGCCATTTATTTGCCATGAAAAACTTGGAGTTAGTATTTGATGGACTGGATACTTATGCCCATGTTTACCTGAATGGAAAATTAATTTTACAAGCCAATAACATGTTTAGGCAATGGAAAGCCAATGCAAAGCCTTTTATAAAGAATGGCTGGAATGAAATTAGGATAATATTTAGATCGGCTCAAAAAATGGTAGACAGTATTGCTCTATCCAAACTTCCACTTGTGTTGCCAGATAATAACCGGGTTTATGTCCGCAAAGCACAATTTCAGTTTGGGTGGGACTGGGGACCAAAATTTGTGAATTGCGGCATTTGGAAAAAAGCCAGACTGGAATGTTGGGATGAAATAGTACCTATCAAAAAAGTTAAAACAGAAAACCCATTTGCCCAACTTGTACAGCAAAAAGATTCCATCGGCACTTCTTTTTACTTTGAAAAAGATGGTAAACCCATTTATGCAAAGGGGGTTAATTGGATTCCAGGAGATGCCTTGTTGAGGCATCAAAACAAAAAATACTATTTAGATATGTTAACCCTGGCAAAAGAAGCCAATGTAAATATGATACGGGTTTGGGGAGGCGGCATTTATGAAGATGATGAATTTTATGAACTCTGCGACAAAATGGGAATTTTAGTATGGCAGGACTTTATGTTTGCCGGCGGAATGTATCCAGGCGATACCGCCTATATAACTAATGTGAGGGAAGAAGTTAAATACCAGATCCAAAGATTAAAACATCATCCTAGTATTGTACTGTGGTGTGGTAATAACGAAGTAGAAGAAGCATGGAAAAACTGGGGCTGGCAAAAACAATTTAATTTACATGGTGATGATTCTATAAAAGTTTGGAACGACTATCAACGATTGTTTCAAGACAGTCTGAAAAAATGGGTGAATGAATTTGATGGAACAAGGCAATTTGTTTCTACTTCTCCCAAAAATGGTTGGGGGCATAAGGAGAGCTTTACCGAAGGCGATAGCCATTATTGGGGTGTTTGGTGGGGATTAGAGGATTGGGAAATTTTTGAAACTAAAACCGGCAGATTTGTAAGTGAATATGGCATGCAAGCAATGCCCAATTGGAATACCATAAAAAGTTTCACTAATAGTGCAGACAGGTATTTATATTCCTCCGTAGTAAAAGCACACCAAAAAGCCAGTGATGGGTTTAAAAAGTTGAACCATTATTTAACCCGGTACTTTATAGACTCCAACAAACTCAATAAACTTTCATTGGAAGATTATACTTATTTATCGCAGTGTATGCAATACTATATTTTAAAAAACTGCATTGCCATACATAGAAGTAAATACCCCGTAAATATGGGTACTCTACTTTGGCAATTTAATGATTGCTGGCCAGTTACCAGTTGGAGTATTACAGATTATAGTAAGCAGCCTAAGGCAGGCTGGTATGCTGTTAAAGAGGCTTACAGGGATGACATTTTACATGCAAAAGATCCTGTTTACCCAAAGGATTTAAAAATGGAGAAGCCTGAAATTAAATTAGTTATAAAAGACAATACTATTTCTGTTTCATCAAATATTGCAGCAAAGTATATTTATTTGTGGGCTGATAATGATGATACCCGTTTTTCAGATAATTATTTTGATTTAAGTGCCGGTGAAACTAAACTGATCAATTTAAAATGGATAATCTCTTTAAGGAAGCCTTTTATTGCAAGTGAAACTTTTAATACAGTAAATTTTAAAGCAAAATCACTGTATGATGTTTTGAATGATCGTTAAATTTTCGTCGTTCCTCCTCGCAAAGTCTTTTAAAAATAAAAACTTACTCAGGATTAAACTCCATCAAACATTTTAATAAACTGATTTGGTTTCCGGCTCTTATCAAATTATGTCCTTCATATTGGGCGCCATAGTACAAATCATTATTAAGATGATCGGTTAAAAACCGAATGGCTTGCATGTAAATCATACATTTCCCTGCAAAATAAAATTGCTTTTTCTCCAATTCACTCAACTCCTCTCCCATTTCGGATAAATACCCATTTACAATGGCATGATAAAATGCAGACCTTATTTCTATTTTAGAATAATCCTTTTCTTCTTCACTAACCGGGCTCAAGTAAGTACGCATCATATCTCCAACATCACTAATGAAATAGCCAGGCATTACGGTATCCAGATCAATAACACAAAGCCCTTTACCTGTTTTATCAAACAACACATTGCTTATTTTAGTATCGTGATGGGTGCATCTTAGTTTTAGCTCCTTTGTTAATTCTTCAAATGTTGTTACAATGTTTTTATGTTTCACAATAAACTCAATCCACTCTTTACTCTCTTTTATTCTCTTTTCATTCCCGTTCTGCATAGCCATTTCAAATTGTTGGTATCGCAGAGATAGGTTATGAAAATCTGGTAAAGTGATTTTCAATTGAGTAACAGTTAATCCTGATAAGTTTTTTGTAAATCGACCAAATTGTTTGGCGGCCTCAAAAGCCTGTCCTTCGTTAGCTACTACATCAATGCTGTGGGAATTTTCAACAAAAGGATACATCCTAAAATACCCGAACTCTGTTTTCAACAACGGATGTCCATTAATTTTGTTAATTGGTTTTGTAAATAAATAATTAGGAAATGTTTTTGAAAGCCAATCTCCCATTAGACTAATGTTAAAAGCTATATCTGCTGGATGCTTAAACACCGTCTCATTAATTCTCTGAAGAATATATGTACGAGCTGAAAGTTTAATTTCTACAACCCATGTTTTGTTAATTAATCCATTACCAAAAGGCTGAATATTATAGCTTCCCTCCTTAAATCCAAAATGAGATAACACTTGTTGCATCATCAGCTAAATTCGTACAATTCATTAAACAAAAGAATTAAAAAGAAACATAATTCTTAGTATAGCATTCTTACTTTAATGGTTCCTTTTACATTTTGTAAAAGTTCCAACGCATTTTTACTGAGATTTTTATTTACATCCAACACTACATACCCAATGCTATCATTGGTTTTAAGGTACTGGCCAAGAATATTAATTTTATTCTTACTCAATTGCGTATTGATTTCGGAAAGCACTCCAGGTACATTATGATGAATATGAAGAATTCGATGGGTGCCTTCTAAAGGCGGCAAGGATAAAGAAGGTATGGAATGAGAGCCTATACTGATTCCTTTTTCTAAATAATTAAATAGTTTATTACTTACATCATCTCCAATATTATTTTGGGCTTCCTGTGTACTACCTCCTATATGAGGTGTAAGCAACACATTTCTCAATCCCTGCAGTGGTGAATAAAACGGATCACCATTTTTTTCTGGTTCTACCGGATAAACATCCACAGCGGCACCACTTAAATCACCCAAAAGTAAAGCGTTCTTTAAAGCTTCCTGATCCACCACTTCTCCCCTGGCATAATTAATTAGAATAGAACCCTTTTTAAAATGTTTGAGTGTATTTTTATTGACTAGGTTTTTTGTACTAGGTAAATCCGGGATGTGTAATGTGATGATATCCGATTTCCCAACAACCTCTTTAAAAGTCTTTCTATCCTCAGCATTCCCCAAAGGCAAACTAGTTTCGGTATCATAAAAAATCACTTTCATTCCAATGCTCTCGGCCAACACACTTACTTGCTTGCCAATATTTCCATAGCCGATGATGCCCAACGTTTTTCCTCTCAATTCAAAACTACCATTGGCTTCTTTCATCCAAATACCTTCATGTGCGGCTTTATTCTTATCTACAATTTTTCTGATGAGCATAATAGAGGCCCCAATAACTAATTCGGCCACAGACCTTGTATTACTATACGGTGCATTAAATACAACCACCCCATTTTTCGTTGCAGATTTTAAATCAACTTGATTAACTCCAATACAAAAACATCCGATGGCTTGTAATTTTGTTGCGGCTTTCAAAACTTTTCTAGTGATCTTGGTTTTACTACGAATGCCCAACATATGCACATTCTTAACAGCAGCAATAAGTTCCTCTTCACTAAGTGCTCCCGAAATCTTTTTTACATTTATATACCCATTCCCTTTAAAATGATCTACAGCCACTTCGCTGATATTCTCTAAAAAAAGAATATTAATTTTCTCTTTGGGATAACTTGTCTTTTTATTTTCAGGCATGGTATTTTGGCAGTATTTTGCACAAATATAAGTTTCTTACGTTTTCTATATGATGAGTACCACAAGCCCAAAGATATTGTACTTTACAAAAGCATCTGTTTTAAGTAATATTCTTAAATCATGTAGCCTCTTTGTACTTATTGGTTTATTCTCTTCTTGCTTTAGTTCATCAAGTAAAGAAATTTCCTTTAAACCTGTGGAAATGGCATTGCTTTTCCCTTCAAGTTCAACTTTACCTTATAAAGATTCTACCCAGTTAAATCAGGCAATACAACGTTGGTACGATTCTGTTTTAAAAAACCGTGGCTTTAGTGGTGGATTGATTGTTGCTAAAAATGGCCATATCCTCTTTGAAAAATATGATGGAATGGCTAATTACACAAGTACAGATGCTATTAACGAAAACTCTCCCTTACATATCGCATCGGTAAGTAAAACCTTTACTGCCATGGCAGTTTTGAAGCTTTGGCAAGATGGTAAACTGGACCTGGACAAAGAATTAAGTTTTTATTTCCCTAGTTTCAATTATCCTGGTGTTACCATACGTACTTTAATGAATCATAGAAGCGGACTGCCTAATTATACTTATTTTATGGATCAGCAGGGTTGGAATCCTTCAGAGTTTGTAAGTAATCAGGATCTTCTGGAAGTTCTCATCAGCAAAAAGGCAGTTTTAAAAGATGTAACAAAACCCAATCGTCGGTTTTCATATTGTAATACCAACTATGCTTTACTTGCATTACTTATTGAAAGAGTAAGTGGACAAAGCTATAGTGACTATTTAAAAACCACATTTTTTGAGCCTCTTCAAATGAAAAACACATATGTTTTTAATTTGTCTGATACTGGAAAAGCAATTGCCAGTTACGACTGGAGAGGTAGAAAAGAAAAGTTTAATTTTTTGGATCAAGTGTATGGCGATAAAAATATTTACTCTACCCCTAAAGATTTATTGATTTGGGACCGAGCCCTCTCTTCTAATTTTATTTTTAAACCAGAGACTTTTGAGCAAGCTTATGCTCCGTATAGTAATGAAAGGCCTGGCATTCGTAATTATGGATTGGGATGGAGAATGAATATTTATCCAACTGGCCAAAAAGTGATATACCACAATGGCTGGTGGCATGGCAGCAATGCTTCCTTTATCCGTATTTTGTCCGATTCGGTAACCATCATTGCAATTGGGAATAAATTCAATAGAAATATTTATAAGGTTAAAGCTTTAACTAGTTTGTTTGGTTCTTATCAAAGCCATATTGATGAAGAAGAAACCAGTACTTCAAAAAATGAATCAACTTTAGTAATACCCAAGCTAAAGCCCCAAGTTAAAAATAAAAAGTAGTACTAAAATTTGCCATCTATCCTTTTCAAAATCCACCAATCAGCCATTTTGCAGGATTTGCAGGATTTATTTAAAAATGTGCAATAATTCTTAATAATAAATGCAGTT
Organism: uncultured Chitinophagaceae bacterium; assembly: GCA_947085175.1. Lineage (GTDB taxonomy): Bacteria > Bacteroidota > Bacteroidia > Chitinophagales > Chitinophagaceae > Ferruginibacter. Next base: position 65,117 of record CAMTVJ010000003.1, on the reverse strand, counting down.
AATTGTATTTATTATTATTAAATTGAGTTGTAATAACTAAACAATGCTTAAAAGAGAAAGACAAGCTTACATAGTACAGCAAGTTAATCTACATAATAAAATTTTATCTGTACAGCTAAGTAATGATATTGATGTGTCTGAAGATACTATCCGTAGAGATTTACAAGAACTTTCGAAAAAAGGGAAATTAGTAAAAATACATGGAGGCGCACTCTCTCATTCATTCCATGATATTACTTTCCCATCTAAAAATGTATATGCCAGAGATAGTAAAAAGATAATTGCCCAAAAAGCCCTTTCTCTTATTAAAGATGGCATGTTTGTATTAACAGGAGGTGGTACTACAATCATTGAATTAGCCAGAATTTTACCCATTCATTTAACTGCCACTTTTATTTCGGGTAGCATTCCTGCCATCGTAGAATATATGCATCATCCCAATATTGATGTAGTGGTGATAGGTGATAAACTTTCAAAAAATTCGAAAATAACTTTAGGAGCTAATGCGCTTTCCAGAATTAACAGCTTAAACCCAGACATATGTATTTTAGGTATTAATGCCCTTGATATTACACATGGCATTACCGACAACGACTGGGATGTAGTACAAGTAAAACAAGCCATGATAAACGCTTCTAAAAAAGTGGTTTGTCTAACTATTTCCGAAAAACTGAATTCCATTCAACCCATTATGGTTAATGATATTTCAAAAATTGATGTGCTAATCACCGAGTTATCGGCTGATGATCCCTTGCTACAACCCTATTTGGAGGCAGGAATAACTGTTTTATAATAAATTAATGACAAATATTTTTCAAAATTAAAAACCAGACAGTATGAGAAAATTTACAAACAGAATCCTTGCATTGCTGTTTTTCCTTGTCCCCTTGGCTTCTAATGCACAAACAAGCATTTCGGGTAAAATTGTCAATGAAAAAGATGGCAGCCCTTTAGAAGGAGCTACTATTATTGTAAAGGGCAAAACAGGAGGAACTAAAACAGATGCTAGTGGAAATTTTACAATTGCTGCTTCAATAGGCGACATCCTACTGATAAGTACAGTTAATTTTAAAACACAACAGATAAAGGTTAAGGACAATAATTCTATCACTGTGAGGTTACTTAACATAGACGGAACCTTAGGCGAAGTAGTTGTTACAGCCATGGATATTAAAAGAAACCCCCGAGAGTTGGGATATTCTGTCCAAAAAGTGGGAGGAACAGAAATACAAGAAACCCAGCGTGAAAACTTTTTAAATGCTCTAGGTGGTAGAGTGACAGGTTTAAGCATTACTCCCACCAGTGGTAATGCAGGTGCCTCTACAAATATTGTATTAAGAGGTTACAATTCTTTATCCTTAAGTAACCAACCATTATTTGTTATTGATGGAACTATTGTAGACAATAGTGTTATTGATGAAAACAGTAATAACGGATCTGGTTTAGGTTTGGTGGAAACAGGTACCAGAAATATAAATCAAACTACAAACAGAGGAAACGATTATACCAATAGGGTCGGTGATTTAAACCCCAACGACATTGAATCTGTTACAGTATTAAAAGGACCAGAAGCCACTGCCTTATATGGCAGCCAAGCCAGTTCGGGAGCCATAATCATTACTACCAAAAAATCTCAAAATTTCACTACCAATAAATTTAAACTGGGCAGCATAAACTATGACAACAGTTTCAGACTACAAATGGTAGAAAGATTACCAGAGATTTTCACCGATTATGATATGGGTGTTAATGGAAGACTAGATAGTAATTTTAGTTATTTTGGGCCAAAATTACCAGCTAATACCAATCGGATTGATCAGGCAAAAGCCTTTTTTCAAACGGGTATTTCTCAAACTCATAATTTAGCTGTAGACTTTGGATCTAAAAATATGAGTTTCCGTCTTTCTGGATCTGCCTTCGACCAAAAAGGTACCGTTCCAAACAATCGTTATACCCGCTATACATTTAGGGTAAGCAATACTACAAGGATTAAGAAGTTCCTGGAAATCACTCCTGCCTTTACTTATACTAGTAGTACCAACAAAAAACCCATCCGTAGTGCAAATGGTTATTTAACTACTTTACTCAGATGGCCTGTAAATGAGAAAATGAATAATCTTTATAATCCCGATGAAACCAAAAGAGAAGTATTTACAGCTGGAGATGCCAATGAGGAGTTTGATAACCCTCTTTGGAATGTACAAAACAACAAAAGTTATGATGAGTTGAGTAAACAAGCAGCTACTTTAGGCATTAATATTATACCTACAAAATGGTTAACCATTGCAGGCCGCTTTGGATATGAAACATTTAAAAATGATGGATGGACTTTCTATCACCCCGAAACTTTTTTATTAACACTTGCTACCAGAGGGCAGCAAGATAATTATTATAGAAAATACTCAGGGTATAACCATACCATTACAACAACAGCAAAAAAATCAATTGGTAAATTTAATGGCAGATTAATGGTAGGTACCATGTGGCAGGATTACAAAACCAGTGCATGGTCAATTTTTGGAACTGGCATTGCTGATGCTACTACTTTTAAATTTGACCCTAAATTAATTGGAGACTCAAATGCCACAAACCCATTAACCAGAGCACGTTTGTATCGTAACAACGTTTTTCGTGATTTCAATTACCGCCAAACCCGACAGTTAGCATACTTTGGCGAATTTGCAGTTAACTGGAATAATATTATTTTCCTAAACTATACCCACCGTTTTGAAGAAGGATCTACGCTGCCCAAGGTAAATCGCCAGGTAAATTATCCTGCTGGTAGTGTGAGTGTAATTTTTACAGACTTAATAAAGCCATTGAAGAAAAGTAATTTCTTAAGCTTTGGTAAACTAAGGGCTTCTCTTGCAAATACAGCCAAGACTAATTCACCTTATTCCAATCAATCGGTATTTACTTTACAAACATCCAGTGGTGGTGGATATTCATACGACTTCACCAATAACAACTTCTTCTTGTTGCCCGAAAGGCAATCGACTTATGAAGTAGGTACAGAATTACGTTTCTTTAAAAACAGGTTGAGCATTGATGGAACTTATTATAACACCTATAATAAAGATCAGATTCTTGAATTGGTAAGAACAAGTTATGGAACAGGTTTTATACTAAATACCTTAAACCTGAGTACCACCCGTAACGAAGGAGTTGAAATTGCCATCAATTATAAAGCCATACAGCAACAAAATTTAACCTGGAACGTTGGATTAAACTTTACCCGTAGCTGGAATGTGTTATTAACCCTACCAGACAATCTTCCTGAGTTTTACATTTCTGATACTTGGTTGTATGGAAATGCACGTGCAGGTTTAAGGAGAGGTGGACCAACAACAAGTATCACTGCTGCTGGTTTTGCCCGCAATAAAGCTGGTCAAATTTTAGTTGACCCTACAACTGGGTTCCCGGTAAGAGATGCCAATTTCTTAGTACGTGGAGATAGAAATCCTGATTTTACTTTAGGTATTAACAACTCACTTAAATATAAGAACTGGACATTAAATATGCTTTGGGATGTTAAAGTAGGCGGAGATATATTTAATGGTAATGAACTGTATTTAACAACCATTGGGAGAAGCCGATTAACAGCAGGTAGAGAAACACCACAAATTTTCAATGGTGTTTTAAGAGATGGCTTGGAAAATACAGCTACCCCTACTGCCAATAACATTGCAGTACTTCCTTATTTAAATCAAGGCTATTATACAGCTGCTTTTCCAGAAGAATATTTTATTGAAAAGGATGTAAACTTTATGCGACTAAGAGACCTTACACTTAGTTATAATTTTAGAGATATTATTAAAAACAAAAAGTGCTTTAAATCGCTCAGTGTTTTTGCAACAGGTAATAACCTTATACTGTTAACCAATTACACAGGTGCCGATCCTTCTGTAAATGGTACAACACCAGGTACTCGTGGAGTGGGTGCATTTGGATTTGATTTTAGCACAGTTGCAGAAACCATAAGTGTAAACTTCGGTATTCGTGCAGGATTTTAATCAATAATAAACTTAAAATAATTTTTATGAAATCTATAAAATATATAACCATCATTGCCCTTGCAGGGTTTTTGATATCATCCTGTACCAAAAAATTGGATGAAGCTTATTTAAATCCCAATGCACCGGTAAAAGTAAAACCATCAGAATTACTGCCTCCCATGCAATATCAAATGGCCATAAACCTTCAGGAAGATTTTATGTATATGGGAACAACGGCTCAAGTATTTGCTTTACGCACAACTTTTGCAACTGCAGCTGGTACCAGAGATATTACCATTAGTCGTCACGAAAGGATGGGCTATTTCCCTAATGTTGATAATAGCGGAAATATTTGGCGTATGCATTATTGGAATATTGGTCAAAACTTAAACCGCATGCTGGAGTGGGCTGCAGAAGATAATCAATGGGATTATGTTGGTGCAGGATATGCTATTCAGGCCTGGAGTTGGCTAAATGTAACCGATTACTCTGGTGAAGTAATTTTAGATGAAGCATTTAATTCTAGTCTGCTTTCATTTAAATACAATACACAGGATAAAGTGTATGATCATATTCGCAACCTATGTCACCTTGCTATTCAAAATTTAGATAAACCTGTAACTGGTGGAGATTTTGCTGCTGCCGATCAATGGTTTTATGGTGGTGATAAAAATAAATGGAAGAAATTTGTGTACGGCATCTTAGCCAGAACACATGCTCATCTTACCAATAAATCCATTTACAAAGCCGATTCTGTAATTTTTTATTGCGACAAATCTTTACAAACACCAGATGATGATGCCACTTATAAATATGTAGGAGGTGTGGTGAATAACCAAAACAATTATTGGGGAAGATTTAGAGCCAATAATGTTAACCTTCGCCAGTCGAGATACATTGCTGAGTTAATGAAAGGCAGTTATGGTACATTCTCTGGTGTTGATGATCCACGCCGTTGGTATATGCTATCTACTGGAACAGACGGTATAAGTATGTTAGGATTAGAAGCCACCAAAGGAGAAGTCCCTCTAGCAACTACACAAAGGCCTGTCAATTTTTGGGGGGCAACCATTACTCCATCAGTTGACACAGCCCGTTTCATATTCCGACAAAACTCCGATTTCCCTTTTATGACCTCAAGTGAAATTCAGTTTATGAAAGCCGAAGCAGCTTTTAGACAAGGAAATAAGCCTTTGGCTTTAGCTGCATACAGACAAGGCATTTCTCAACATTTTGATATGCTTTTAAGCAGATACAATGTAAATATTCGCCCTGCCAGAGTTATGACTGCATCAACAAGGGATGCATTTTTAGCTAACAATGCTGTTGTTCCAGCAACAGCAGCTTCACTAACTTTAAGTCAAATCATGCAGCAAAAATTCATTGCCTTATGGGGTTATGGTGTTTTAGAAGCCTGGACAGATTTGAGAAGATTCCATTACACCGATTTAGATCCTCAAACGGGTCAACAAGTATATCATTCTTTTGCGCCACCATCGGGTACCGATTTATGGCCTGATAATGGCGGCAAATGGAGTTACAGGGTTAGACCAAGATTTAATTCGGAATATGTTTGGAACATCGCTGAAATATCAGTTTACGATGGTCATTTGATAGATTATCACACTAAAGAAATGTGGTTTTCACTTCCTTAATTAAAACACTAAATAAATTAATTATGAAAAGGATACTAATTACAGTTGTTGTTTGCTTGGTGGTTTTATCGGCCTGCAAAAAAAACAACCTCAACGATACCAATGTTTGGAGATTTAATGCAGACACATCTGCATTTGTAAAATTTGTAAACTCCTACACTGCATTAACACCTTCCATTGCCACACCAGCTAATGGCCCAGGCATCGATTTTTATATTAACAATGTAAAAATGAATGCAACCATTTTAACCTATGGTACATTTTTTCCTAATACTTCTGGTGGTGCTTCCTTTGCTGCAGTACCAAGCGGCCCTGTGGAAATAAAAGCAGTTTTAAGTCGGCCACTTGGTGGTGGTTTACCCTCTGATACCATTGCTAAAGGCAATTTTATTTTAGGTCCGGGAGTTTCACATAGTGTAATACTGGTTGATCCATTGCCTAATCCAACACCAGCTAATCCTATTTTAATGGTACACCAGGAAGCTGTTAAAATGCCAGCCTATGGCACTTTTAAATTCAGACTAATGAATATGGTAGCAACAACAGAAGTTTATGAATTGTTTAATTCAACTACTTCTACCATTTTAACAGCACCCATACCCTTTAAAAACTTTTCCAATTGGATAGAATTGCCTGTGCCTACAACAGGTACACAAGGTTATCAAATTAGATTAGCAGGTACAACAACAGTCATGGCTTCCATCACTGCGTTTTCTGCCAGCAATCAACGATCCTATACTTTTTGGGCAAGAGGTAATCCTTTAGTTACTGGAAGAACAAGAACATTATCCAGCATTCTTACACAATAAGAATACATTCGTAAATAAAAAAAAGTCCCGAAACATTTCGGGACTTTTTTTTTATCAATATCGTTTCATCACCCAAAAAACAAATAAGCTAAAAAGATGGATGTAATAATTCCAACTAAGTCGGCCAACAACATAGCGCCTATGGAATACCTGGTATTTCTAATATTAACAGCTCCATAATAAACAGCTACCACATAAAAAGTAGTATCGGATGAGCCTTGTAAAATGCTGGATAATCTACCTGCAAAAGAATCAGGCCCATAAGTAGTCATGGTTTCTACCATCATCCCTCTTGCACCGCTACCACTCATAGGTTTAATTAAAGCCGTTGGTAATCCATCTACAAAACGTGTATCGGCACCCATCATTGCAAAAAAATGTTTTACCCCATCAATAATTATATCAAAGGTCCCGCTGGTACGTAACATATTGATGGCAACCAACATTCCCACCAGGTAAGGCATAATTTTTACAGCTGTTTCAAAACCACCTTTTGCCCCTTCAATAAAAGCATCAAACACATTGATGTTTTTATATAATGCTCCCAAAATAATTAAGAGAAAAATTAATAAAATTAAACCGTTACTTAAAACCCTCGAGAATGATTGTACCCCATCTGCATTTAAAGTAGTTAAATAAATAACCATTAGGGCAATGATGGAAGATATACCCAACACCCACATCATAATAACCGGTTGAAACACTTTAATTTTTTGTTTGTACGATACGATAAACATAGATGCCATCGTAGCCACAAAAGTGGCAATCATACATGGAATAAAAATATCAGTTGGATTGGCAGCTTTTAATGATGCCCTCATGGCAATAATACTTACTGGAATTAATGTAAGCCCCGAAGCATGTAAACACAAAAACATCACTTGTGAGTTGGAAGCCGTTTTTTTATCGGGATTCAATTCTTGTAAACTTTCCATGGCTTTTATTCCAAATGGAGTGGCGGCATTGTCGAGCCCCAATAAATTGGCCGAAAAATTCATCATCATATGTCCCATTGCAGGGTGACCCTTTGGTAGTTCTGGAAACAGTTTTGAGAAAAAGGGACCAATAATTCTAGATAGCAGGCGAATTCCCCCTGCCCTTTCGGCAATGTTCATAAAACCCATGAAAAGGGCCATAATACCAATCAGTTTCAAACTAAGGTTAATAGCTGTCCAACAGGTTTCAATGATACCATCCATCTTTAAAGGATTAAGGACATCATCTCCTTTACCTACAACCATCCAGTTAAAAATATCGGCATTACCTGTAATAAATAAACATTTAATACCTGCCACAAATATGGCCACTATGATAAATCCCGACCAAATTCTGCTTAATGCCATATTTATATCTACGTTTTAAGGTTCGAATATCGAATATTTTGATGACAATCAATTGATGTCTACTATCAAAGTAGACATTCTTAAACCAATATTCTTAGTTCCCTTACCTTTGCCACCGCAATTGCAAATCGTAAATTAAAAATTAAACTGATATGGCTTTAAAAGCAGGAATTGTAGGATTACCTAATGTAGGAAAATCAACCTTGTTTAATGCAGTAAGTAATAGTGCAAAAGCACAGGCAAGTAATTACAGGTTTTGTACCATTGAACCCAATACCGGTTTGGTAAATGTACCCGACTCTCGTATTGATAAATTGGCCGAATTAGTTAACCCGGAAAGGACAGTGCCAACCCAGATAGAAATAGTTGATATAGCAGGTTTGGTACGTGGAGCAAGTAAAGGCGAAGGCTTGGGTAATAAGTTTTTGGCTAATATTCGTGAGGTGGATGCTATCATTCATGTTATCCGTTGTTTTGAAGATGATAATATATTGAGGGACGAAGGCCCAATCAATCCCATTAGCGATAAGGAAATTATTGAAACTGAATTGCAGTTGAAGGATATGGAAAGTGTTGAAAAGAAAATGCAGCGTACCGAAAAAATGGCAAAGACTGATCCCAAGATGAAGGTGGAACTGGAAATATTACAGCGTTGTAAGGAACATTTAAACCAAGGGAAAAACATCATATCATTAGGCTTATCTAAAGAAGAAAAAGTGGCGATTGCCGATTTATTTTTATTGACAGATAAGTCAATACTTTATGTAGCCAATGTTGATGAAGCCAGTATGCATACCGGCAACAAATTTTCGGATGCCCTGGTTGAAGCAGTTAAAAATGAAGGCAACGAAGTAATTGTAATGACCAATGCCATTGAAGCCCAGATTGCAGAGTTAGATACTGATGACGACAAAGCGATGTTTATGGAAGAATATAAAATGGAGGAACCTGCATTGGATCGATTAATCCATTCAACATACAAACTATTAAACCTTTCTACCTATTTCACAGCAGGTGTACAGGAAGTAAGAGCATGGACCATTCAAAAGGGATGGAAAGCACCACAAGCTGCCAGTGTAATTCATACTGATTTTGAAAAAGGTTTTATTAAAGCCGAGGTTATTGCCTTTGATGATTATTTACATTACAAATCAGAAGCAGCTTGCAGGGAAAGTGGAAAATTAAGGATTGAAGGAAAAGAATATTTAGTACAAGATGGTGACGTTATGCATTTTAGGTTTAACGTTTAATAAAAATTCAGAGCATAAAAAAAGGACTTCAAATTGAAGTCCTTTTTTTATTTAATATAATTTTATTACTGAGGTAACATTACTTGGTCAATCTTATGTATTGTACCATTTAAAAAATGTTGGTCACTTGTTCCTGATGGATCAGGTGTGGGATTGATAAACACATTTGATGCTGTAGCATTCATTAATCCTTTACATGTCATACCGCTTACAAATGAGCCGGTAAAAACACTTCTTAGACTAACACCTGGATGTGATGGAACCGCACCATTCAGTAAAGTAACATAAGAAGTTGCTGTTGTTGGCAAGTTATTACTGAAAGCACGTACTCTCAAAATATGATAAAAAACTATACCCTGTGCATTTGCAACAGGCAAGTTGGTATTAATAAAACTGATATAAGGCGCATCTAAAGGTATATTATTTGGAAGCAATCCACCAGACAACACACTGATCACATTTTTAAAAGCCTGGTTGTTGGGTGCAAATACGGTAAAATTAGCACCGATGTTATTCAACAACCCAATAATGCTAGGTGCGGCTAAATCAGCACGAGAAACAGCAGCATTAAAAAGGGTCAAATCCGGATCAGTAGCAATCCTGTTATATAGGTACCTGCTTGGAGGTGCAGTAACCAAAGCTATTTGATGCAAAACACCATTAACAGCTGTAATATTTGATGCAGTAATTGGAACATTATTAATCCATAAACCATTTCTGTTTGAAGGAAAAGTATTTAACCTTAACAATGAACTTAAAGGTGGTGCAGGATTAAAAATTGTCGGATAGGAAAAATTAGGAAAAGCAGTAGGAATACTACTTGTTGTAATTGTTTGAGGCAAGATATGATACTGTACCAATGGAACCAATGATGTTAATGGAATAACATTAATTACAGCCAGCGGTAAACCAGAAGCTATCATAGCCGCATCAGTAGGTGCAAAAACTGTGTGCCTAAGTGAAGCTGTAGAAAGTATTGTCATTTGTCCAGCTCTTGTAACTGCCGCTTTAAAGATTGACAATGTTGGGTCGTTCAATAATTCGGCTAAAGTTGGCGTAGTACCTTGTACCACAACAGGTGCTGGAAATTGCTCCAGGTCTTTTACACAAGATGATAAAAACATCAGTGCAGAAAGCGCAAGCAACAAATGAATTCTAAAAGAATTGGTGATATATTTCATAATCAAATTTTTAATGTTTTTAAACGTTCAGTTTTGTATTTAAGCTATTAATAAATGTTGTACCCAAAACTTACATAGTACAATCCACCAATTTGTGAATTACCAATGGCATTATAATATTGTTGATTTAACAAGTTAGTAGCACCAATTTTAAGTACCGACTTATTTGCTTTTGGCAATTTCAAGCTAATTTGAGCATCAACATTATGAACAGCTGGTAACTCACCATTTGCTAAATCACCTAAAAACATCATTGCGTCTTGGTATCTATAGTTTACATTAAAACCAAGGCGTTTTTGAGGACCAAATCCAGAATTACCTAAGTTTAAGTTTCCTTTATATTTTGGCGCATTAAAATATGCGACAAAATTTGAAGGCACATCAGTTAAGATATCTGAAGCAACGTTACCACCAATGGTAAAGTTTCTTGGTAATCTGTAATCAACACTTAAACTAAAACCATAAGTCTTTACTCTATCCAATGAATTTACAGGAATAGAATACCTATAGCCTAACAAAGTATCAGCTAATCTAATTGGTGAGTTCGTTAATGACTGAACTGTTACTTTTCTTCCTAAAAAATCGCTATATCTTCCAAAATAACCACTCAAATCAATTAGTAATTTATTATCTAAAAGTAAAGATTTAATACCTGCTTCAAATGAAGACAATGACTCAGGCTTTAATGTTTGAGTTGTAAACCTTACCATGTTTCCTTTACGTAATTCCTCAAAATCATAAAGAGAGTTGTTATTGAAATTGTACAATGTGTTAAATCCTTCGTTACCACCAATTAAACGAACATTACTACCAACTACTAAGTTGATATATTGTTGTTGGTTAGATGGGAAACGATAAGCTGTTTGATAAGATACACGGAAATTGGTGTTTTCTTTTATCTTAACTAACATAGTAGCTCTTGGTGTAAAACGACCTTTAAAATTTTCGTTTTTATCATATCTACCCGATACAGCTAAAGTAACTCTATCCATGATTTTACGAGTTGCTTGTAAATAAGCACCGTATTCAGCAATTTTAATTGGAGCAGTTGAATCGGCAAATAAGGTTCCTTGAGAATTTAAAACAAATTGACGGTAGTTTGCACCAATGATAATGTCAGCAAATTTTTGAGTAATATGGGTTAAATTGTAATTCCCTTCTACGCTATATAAATCTGATTTATCCAATAATAAAGCTCCTCCAGAAGAAAGAGGTCTTTTACGAATTGAATCTAAACCAGCTCTAAACTGAGTACTTGAACCTAAAGGACGATTTACATCAACTGCTGCACGAGCCGAAGTATGTGCATTTGCATCTGTTAAACCATTCAACCTACCACCTAAATAAGTTTGAGCATATTGAGAAAACCAACCGGTTGCTCCACCACTAGGTCTCCAACTTTCGTTGAATAATCTTGTAGCAATGGTAGCATTAAATGATTCCCCAGCATTTTCCTGTGTAGTATATGCTCTTAAAGACCAATATCTATTATTTAATTCAATCTTATACTGACCCATTTTAAATTCTCTCAAAGAATATCTTTCACTAGCAGTATAAACGGTATTACCAGTTCCCCAATAGCCAGCTAAAACAGCTTCAGTGTTTTTAGACAGTTTATAATGTAATGATCCTGATACTTTAAAGTTTACTGTATTAGGGTTAACCACTTCTTTTTCAGTATATCCAGTACGAGATACATTGATAGGTGCTCCACCATTTAAAGTATCAATGAATCCTTTTAACCAAGGAGCAGAAAGTGCAACAGAATTTAAAACAGCAGATCTAATTTCAGCAGTTGTTTCATCACCATATGTATTGATACCATCATAATTAGGATCGCTAAAACGGTCTCCAGCAATAATTTTACCGCCTGTGGCTGCTCTTGCATAGTTACGATAGTCGGATCCCTGCCAATCTTTTGCTTGAATTAACTCAGCATTGATTTTAAAAGCAAATTTCTCTGATACTTTTTTACCCCATCTCATATTAAAATTATGAAATGGCGATGCAGCTCTTTGACTGTTATTACCAACATGCATTACGCCTTCTTTAACCGAAAAAGATAATCCCTGATATTTAAAAGGACTTTTACTAGTCATCAATAAAGTACCATTCATACCACCTGGGCCATATAGGGCCGAAGATGCACCAGAAAGTAATTCCATATTGTCAACATCCAAATCGCTTAAACCAATAATAGAACCTACAGAAAAGTTAAGCCCCGGAGCTGTATTATCCATTCCATCAACCAATTGGTTAAAACGAAGGTTACCACTAGAGTTAAAACCACGAGTAGTAGGTGTTTTAAAAGTTAGAGAAGAAGTGGTAACATCAACACCTTTTAAAGTGGCAACTATATCATAAAAACTTGTAGCAGGTGAATTACGGATATTAGCCGCACTTACTCTTTCAATAGAAACAGGAGATTCCATAATCTTTTGAGGAACCCTATTGGCCGAAACCACAATTTCTTGTCCTAGTATATTTGATGGCTTAAATGCTACATCAATTACTTTAGAAGCATTTGTTACAGTTACTTCTTGCATTTCATATCCTATAGAGGAAATTAAAAGAGTAACAGGCAGCTTGGCAACGGTTACTTTAAAATTACCTTTATCATCGGTAAATGTTCCAGTTTCTGCCCCTTTTACAGTTATAGATACAGCACCCGCTGCCTCTTTTGTGTTACTATTTAACACATTACCATTGATGGTTACATTTTGAGCAAATGCAGTAACCATTAGGAAATTTGCTATCAAAAAAGTAATCCAATAGCTTGTAATTTTTCTCATATCGCGTTTTTTGGTTTTTAATTATGTGGCAAAATAAGGAATGTTATTTTTAACTGAAAATTTATTTTTTACCAGCAGTTAATAATATAATATGTAGTAAACCCAATTTATTAAAATGATGATGGTAATTTTGTTGAATGTCAGACTTCAATTTTCCTAATCAAACTCATTTTTACAAAGGCAAAGTAAGAGATGTTTACTCAATAAACAACAACTATTTAGTAATACTTGCGAGTGACCGAATTTCAGCTTTTGATGTGATTTTACCCAGCCCCATACCCTACAAGGGACAGGTTTTAACCCAAATTGCAGCGAATATGCTGCATGCAACCAGAGATATTTGCCCCAATTGGCTTATCTCTACACCTGGCCCAAATATCAGTATTGGCAAAAGATGCGAGCCATTTAAAATTGAAATGGTGGTAAGAGGCAACTTAACAGGGCATGCCTGGCGTACGTATTCATCAGGCAAAAGAACTATTTGTGGCGTTTTAATGCCTGATGGTATGAAGGAAAATGATTATTTTCCAAACCCTATCATTACCCCAAGTACAAAAGCCACTGAGGGACATGATGAAGATATTACGGAAAATGAGATCATTGAAAATAAGCTTGCCACAACAACAGAATGGCAAACTTTAAGTGAATATGCTTTAAAACTTTTTGCAAGAGGTAAAGCAATTGCCGCCAAACAAGGGTTGATTTTGGTAGATACTAAATATGAATTTGGGAAAATTGCAGATGAGATTTACCTAATGGATGAAATACATACACCAGATTCCTCCCGCTACTTTTTTACAGAAGGTTTCAAGGAAAGACAATTAAAGGGAGAAAGACAAAAACAACTTAGTAAAGAGTTTGTAAGGGAATGGCTGATTGATAATGATTTTATGGGTAAAGAAGGACAAACCGTACCATTGATGACTGAAGAATGGATTCAAACCATCTCCCAACGATATATTGAATTATATGAAATACTGATTGGCCAAAAATTTGAACCTTTAATCAATTCAAAAGAAGAAACAGAAAAACTTGTTCTTACCGAACTAATAAAACTAACTGTTTAGTTTTTATTATTCAGTTTTGGCCGTAATCGTTTTTTACTTTTATTAAAAACCATCATGCCTTTATCAATACCCTTACGTAATTCTTTTTGTTCCTCTATTGGTAAATTGTAAACTGTTTGGCATTCTGCTGTACAGCAGCCATCATACTTTACAGCACAAGCTTCACATTGAATAAATAGTAAATGGCAGGCTTCATTTTTGCAATTAGTATGCGTATCGGCTGGTAATTCGCATTGGTGACATGTAGCAATGATATCTTGGGTAATCCGCTCCCCCAGCCTATCATCAAACACAAAATTTTTACCAATAAACTTTGATTCCAACCCTTGCGCTTTTGCTTGACGAGCATAATTGATGATGCCTCCCTCTAAATGAAAAACATTATTAAAGCCATGATGTAACATAAAAGCACTTGCTTTTTCGCAACGGATACCACCGGTACAATACATAATGATGTTCTTTTCTTTTTGGTCTTTCATCATGTCCACCGCCATTGGTAATTGATCTCTAAAAGTATCGCTAGGTATTTCAATAGCTTTAACAAAATGGCCTACTTCATATTCGTAATGATTACGCATATCAATTACAATTGTATTGTCATTTTGCAAAAGCTCATTCATTTGAGAAGCATTTACATATTTACCTTTATTATCCATGCTAAACCCTGGATCGGTAATTCCATCTGCCACAATTTTTTCTCTTACCTTAATTTTAAGTACCCAAAAAGATTTCCCATCATCATCCACAGCAATATTTAATCGAATGTTTTCTAATGCAGGAATAGTATTTAAATAATTCCTGAAGGATGTTACTTTATTATCGGGCACACTTATTTGAGCATTAATGCCTTCATGAGCAATATAAATACGCCCAAAAACATTTAACGTATTTAATGCTTTATACATTTCATCTCTAAATAGCTTGGGGTCTTCTATTTGAAAATACTGATAAAAGGAAATGGTTGTACGGTGCGCTGTCTCTTCGTACAATAATTTTTTAAGTTCGGCTTGCGAAACTCGGTTGTGTAATACTGCCATAATGTTTTTATTTGATCCCTATGTGAAAGGGAAATCGTGTTCATGGTCTGACGATGTTGTAAAACCATGTTTTAGATTGGATGCCTGCAAGCAAACCAAATTTGAACGCAAAGATATTTAAATTGACTTATAAACTTATAGACACTGATCGGTTTCCGGTTCTTATATTGCCTCCCAAAATCCCACCAGTACCAATTCTAAAACCAGTGATTCCTCTTGTACCATTGCTATATGCAGCCACAAAATCGAGTCGGAATAATTTTAAAATGTTTTCAATGCCAGCAAAAACCTCTATATAATTGTTGTTTTTGTTTATATAGAAGGCATTGCTCCCTGCCACCAAATTCCAATTAAGCCTTTTAAATAATGGGATTTTATTAGTAAGTAGTCCATTAAAATGATGCTCCAGATGCCCAAAACTATAAAAAGTACTGGTTGTACTGTTTGCATAATACTGAGCCAATTGAAAACTATTCACATATTCACTGGCTCTTGTTGATCGGTTACCGTTGAAATGTTGATAGTCCTGAATAAACACTCTATTATCATTTATAAAACCACCTATCCCAATTTTATATTGTAAACTTCCAGCCAGTTTAAGGTTTTTATCGTCATTGATGCTGAATCTCCATTTATCAAAATCTACATCACTCCCCAAAATATTGTTGATCCCTTTGGTATAATTAAGACTGAATGTTGGATATTTTGATCCAATGGCAGATTTACGGTTGGGATACTGAATATATTTTTGTCCGGGTTTAATACTAATATCGAAACTTAAAACTACTGCCTGGTGAGGCGTAAATTGGCTGCTTATTTTTTCGTAAGGGTAATTAGGGGTGAAATTTGTGTTTGCTTTTTTAACAAAGGTAAAATCAGATGTGTTTTCTAAAGGAATCCTGTCTTCGTACAAAGCATTTATATTAAATCGCAAACCACTTTCATATCGTTTATTAAAGTTGATGCTTCCATAATAATTTTCATAAATCTTCATAAAATTATCTCCCCATAGTAAAGTACTAATTGAATTGGTTATGGGTAGAATTGGATTGGATTTATTAAACTGGCTAACTCTTTTACCTCCCGAAAAACTCCAAGTATAGCGTTTCAATTTTTTATCTGTTTCCCAATCTCTGGTTCTAAAATGTACAGTTGCCCATGCATTTAAATGCCCATTATTAAACCCGTAACGCAGGTTGGGCTCTATAGATAAATTAGTTTTCCATGACTTTATATGCCTGCGATAGCTAGTTTGCACATTCATCACCAATCCCTCTACAGTATTGTATTCTAAGCCTTGAATAAGCGATTCAATATTCCAGCGATATTGATTTGTTTTAGAATAATGTGTGCGATGAATGCCTTTCCAAAATATATTATAGAGCTTTAAGCCGCCCTGTTTTTTGTTTAATGAATCTACCGACGACTGGCTTAAAATAGAATCTTTATTTTGCTCAAACAAACTGTCTTTTACTAAGTAATCTTGTTTTTCTTCCACTTCTAAAGGAACAGGTCTTATGGCATCCCAATATGCTTTCGTCTTTTTATTTACCGCTGTATCGTATTTAATGACCACATTATTAAACCTGTTTTTTGCAAACACAGGGTTTATTTTATAATCAGAATAAACCCTTACAAAATTGCCAATAGCATCAATACCAAACTGCTTAAAATTAAAATTCACTAATTGGTTTTTTACACGCCAAACATCATTTCCTACTGGAACATGAATTTGTACAATACGTAATGAATCTAAAATCTCCAGTTGGGCAGATTTATCGAGTGTGAGGTCAAGGCTATGAATGCGCCAATCACTATCAGTGATATTAATAATACCAGAAAATGCAGGTTCATAAGTTCTTCTAGGAGTAACTCTAATACTGTTTATCTCTTTACCGTCTTCAAAAAAGCTACCCAGGAATTTATATTTGTAAATACTGAGTGCTGCATCGGCAATTGGCGAAATAAATCCTCTAGGGTTTAATTTATCCAAAAATATAGACACATTGTTTTGATACAAACTGATAAAAGTTGGAAAAGTAAAACCAAAGCCATCGCTGCCACTCACCCGGCTACTTAAAACTTCCATCTTAAACTTATCGGGCTGTTGGTTATATATTTTGGCTACTGACTCAGATAAGTAAATAATCCCTTTACGAGAAGAGTCGAGCCCCATATCTTTTACATCGGCATCTTCAATTTTACGACCCATTATTTTTTTAGGAAGATTACGAAGTTTCATCAAATCCTTGGTGTACAATTCACACTCAAATCCTTTTACCTGATCATGATAAAAACTCCGTTTTTTGATGGCTTCTCTAATTATTGCATAAGCAGGATCTTCGCCGCCACTTTTAATAATCACTTCCGACATATCTAATTGTAACTCACCTAATATAAATGTAATTTCCTCGTCTACTTTTTTAATAGAAATCGATTTTTCCTGTTTAGCATAACCTACGTGTTGACAAACGACAATATAGTTACCAGGAGGCACATTAAATGAAAATTTTGCCAAATTATTAGCACTAGCACCAATAGAAGTTCCTTTTATAGTTATAGAAGAAAAAGGCAATAAATCGCCTTTATCATTAAATACCGTTCCATATATTTTTTGTGCTGAGGTAGAAAAAGAAATGAAAACAAAAAGGCCAGATAAAATTTTAAGCATACACTTTTTTAAGATGCCCAAAATTAAAGCTGATAATGTTACCGAAATGCAAAAAATAATTATTTACTTTTTCGAAGATAAGAGCCTGTTAATGCAGCAAAGCCCCCAACCAGCCCCCCAATCAATGCCGTAACAACTATCAACAAAAAAGGATTGTCCATTTTTAAAATCAATACCGATATTTTATTAGCCAAAATATGCTCATTGTTATTACTTATCCAAAAGCTCAATCCTCCCCACAAAACAAACAAAGCCGTAAAACCGGTTAAAAATGCTTTACCAGGCTTTTGAGGTATTAAAGCGGCTACAATAAAAGCCGCAGGCGCTATACTCCACCAAGGGAAAAATAGACAGGCTGCAAAACTTAATAAAGCAGTTAATAAAAAAGAGATGTTGAATTTCATATTGATTTATTTGGCGATTTGGTGATTATCAAATCAATTATTAAATGTCATTTTTCCTTGTATCCTTTTATCCGAAGTTTCTTCTCTTGTCATCATCCAAAGAGAATAGTATTTACCAGCTACCCAATTATCTACAAAGTCATCATAGTATTTACTTCCGGGGTTACCACTTTGTCCGCCCGGATACACACCATAAGCTTCTGTTTTTTGGGTAAGACTAACCACCATTCTCCAACTAGGTCCATGGTCTTTTTTTGTGGCATTAATAGCACGTGTACCACCACCAATAGCTAAATCCATTCTGCTAAAAGGAGCCAATTTTGCCAGGTGATTAATTCTTGTAGACTTAAACTTATCCCAATCCAATTTGCCTTCTGCCTCTAATTTAATAAGGTCGATGCTGGCTTTTTTAAAAGCAGTTGTTACCTGGTCGGACAGGGTTTCAAGCTGGGGGGTATTTACATTATCCAAAAACTTGTAAGCAGAATCTTTAAGGATGGCTTCTGCCAAAGTGCTAAAGAACGGTTTCATAATTACGGAAGGTGCTTTGGCATACTCATCATCATATACTACATCTTCAAATTGTTTCCAAAACTGATCAAAAACGGTAGCGCCTTTCGATCCCACTTCGTACCTGCTATTCCAAAATTTAAATATATCGGCATATTTTTTTTCAGTAGCATTTAAATCGTTCTCTTTTAAATTGGCCAAAATAACAGGCTTAACCATGGCAGCTGCAATATCAAAATTATCAACCTGTAGGTTCATCATTTCCTGAGGAGTAATATTGCTCATTTCATTTAAACGTTTATTGAGGGTTAAACCCCGGTACAAGGGATAGTTGCGGCCCATATAATAAGGATAAGTAACATCGTCGGCAGGCTTTTGATTAGCACTGCTTACAAAACCTCTTTCGGGATTAAATTGGTATGGCACTTCATCCTGTGGTATCATCCCCTGCCATAAAAAAGAACTGTCGGTTCCAGGCATAACAAAATCACCTTGACCTTTCCATTTAGCTGGCCAATCACCCTGAGTACGTATGGCAATATCTCCACTCTTGCTGGCAAACAAACAGTTTTGCCCTGGTGTTTGTAAATTGGTTACTGCAGCCGAGTAATCGGTATAATTCTTAGCATGATCCAGCATATTAAAAATGCGAAGTTCATTACTGGCATCATGGGCTTTCCATCTTACGGCATAATATTTATGGTTAAGACTTCTACCACCTGAATAAGATTTATCAAACATCACCGGGCACCAATCTTTACCCAATTGAACATAAGCAACAGAGTCTATAAAATCGGCTTTGCCTTTTAGCTTAATGGTCTCAACTCTAAACTCCGTTTTCATCCATTGCCCATTAAACATATACTCGGCTCTAGTATCATCCTTAAAACTAATTTCATAATAATCTCTTACATCTCTACCTCCATTGGTAAATCCAAAAGCGATGCTATCGTTGTAACCAATGATCACACCTGGTGATCCTGGAAAACTCACCCCATAGGCATTAAAGCTGGGAGTGGAAATCTGAATCTCATACCAAAGTGAAGGAAGGTTTAATCCCAGATGTGGATCGTTACACAAGATAGGTGCACCATTTTTTGTTTTAGAACCGCTTACAGCCCAGTTATTACTTCCATTATCTCTATCAGGTTTTGAGTTTTCAACCACTGCCAATGTCTTATTTTTAAAATGGAAGGAATCGGCATTAACCGGAGCCACAGGAAAAACCTTTTGGCTGTTCATCACAGTTCCTTTAGGAATTACGGGGTCCAATGAATCCTGAATATCGGGAAATAACAAAGCAAAATCTTCGGCACTAAAAAAACTTTTAGCATTGGTCATTTCAAAATCATCTTCCCCGGCCGCTAAATCGTAACTCATATATTTTAAGAACAAAGAAGTTTTTAGGTTGCTCCATTTTTCGGGTTTATACCCAATCAATTTATATTCCAATGGTAAAGCACTCTCGGTAAGTTTATCAATAAATGAATTTACACCGGCTGTATAAGCATCGCATTGTGCTTTTATCACAGGATCCTTTTCCAACTCCTTCATAGCAATCTCTGCGGCATAACCCATTCCCAATCTTCTAAATTCCCTGTCATGATCTAATCCTTTTTCACCCAAAATTTCTCCTGCCCTTCCTGCAGCTGCAAAGGTTTGTAATTCCATTTGCCAAAGGCGAAACTTAGCATGTAAATATCCTTGAACAAAATAAGCATCGTTTTCTTGCTCAGCAAAAACGTGGGGTACTAATCGTTCATCAAAATAAACATCCACTTTACCACTCAACTGTTTAAAATGAAGATCGGCCGTATAATTATGATTACTTGCTTCGGCATTTTGCCAAACACCATGTTGCGGACTCAATAATTTACCCAGAGCTGCAGGCAAAACCATATTAGTATTTAACAGAACTACTAATCCGGAAGTAACTAAGGCAGAAGCTATGAACGGAACAATTCTCATATTAAAGTGTTATTTGGCGTAAAATACTAAAATACGGTGTATTGAGATCAAATAATTGCAACTGGCTTATTTATAAATAAAATAAATTGATTTTCTTTTTTTAATATTCAATTAATTACACAATTCTCACATTGCCCTGCTGTGGTATGATGTTTGTTTACTTCATGTTGGAAACAGGGATCAAATAATTAACTCAAAATAAATAACTATGAAAAAGAGCTTCATTTTAATACCGGCTATAGTACTGGCCTTATTTGTAACATCAAGCAGTAAAGATGATACACCACCGTCAGCAACAAATACAACAGCCGCAGGTACTTGGGTTGGTACTGGCCAGTATGGTACAAGCGGCGGAAATCCAACATACGTTTTTTCATTAACTTTTAAAGCAAACGGTACTGTTGATATTACAGGAAATAACAACGCAGCAATAGATGTTGCTACCGGAACATGGCAAATGGTAGCCGATAGTGTTAAAGCTACTTATAAGTATGCTTCTTCCAGTGCTATTTACAAGTTATCGGGTAAGTTTTCTGCAAGTTCAAACATAATGATTGGAACAATAGGATTAGATCCAGTTACAACGGGTATTGGAATTTTTTCGGTAACAAGGCAATAATAATTTCAATTACTCTACCCTTAAAACAGTTTGGCTATTTTTAGTCAAGCTGTTTTATTTTTGCTAGATGGGAAATTTATCAGCCGACATTAAAAATATTTTAGGACTACAATTACCAACCGACCCTCGATGGGTGAATTTGGCCGAGCTGGAATTGGATGCCATTTTAACTGACCATGCTTACTGCGAACAAAAAGCGGCCACCACCTGTATCTCTTTAATTACAAAGAATTCGGAGAAGGAATTACTGGTTGAAGAACTGAGTCCTATTGTTACTGAGGAATGGGGACATTTTAGAATGGTATTGGCAGAGCTAAAAAAGCGAAACTTAAAACTAGGGCGTCAGCGCAAAGATGTTTATGTAAATCAATTGTTACAGTTTCAAAAAAAAGATGGTAGTCCACAGGATAGATTTTTAGACCAGATGCTGATGATGGCATTAATAGAAGCCCGCAGTTGTGAGCGATTTAAAAGGTTAAGTGAAGGATTGGACGATGCTTACATGCGTAAATTTTACCGAAAATTTATGGAGAGTGAAGCAGGGCATTATACTTTGTTTATTACACTTGCCGAACATTATGTAGACAAAATAATAGTAAGAAAGCGGTGGGCCGAATGGTTGAAATACGAAAAGGAATTAATGAAGGGAATGGAATTAAGAGGAGATAGGATACACTAGACCTATAAATGATAAATAAGCCTTACTGTAGCAGGGAAATATGGGTAAGCATCTTCATAATCATAGTCAGGCACCAAACTAAAAACTCTATCAAAAATATTCATCCTTTTGTACCCCTCTGGTACATTTTGTCTGTCTATTCTTCTTTGCTTAACTCCAATTCCAATATTCCCTTCCAATTCAAATTTACCGTTGGCGGTAATTTTAAATCGCTTTCCCCAGTAGACTGCTCCTCCAAGTAAAGTATGCTTTGCCCTGTATCCAAAACTATTTAGCGTATCATTTAAAGCTTCATTATAAAAACTTTTGGTATCGTCAAAAGTATATTGCTTAATCCTAAACTCTGCTCCTACAAAGAAGCCATGTTTCAAACTATAAAAATACCTTAGGCCTGTAGTGCTTCTAAAGCCAGATAAATTCTTGAATTTATTTACAGCATACAAAAAACTCGAAAACAAATAACTAAACTCAGTTGTAGCTTCAATATGCTTGTTAAAACGATAGCCTAAACCCAAACCAATTGCAGCCTGATTTGGCTCAAAAACAGCATGTGGATTAAAGGAAAAATAAAGCCCTTTTTGATAAACTGGTGTATGTCTAAATGATTTTTTTTGTGCTAATGAAGCCATTGGAAAAACAAAACAGCAAAAGAAAAAAAGCCTTTTCATAAAAGCACAAATTTTAATATTAGAGTATTAACGCTTAAAAAATGCTGCTTCATCTTCTAAATTAATATAAGGGAATTGCTCTTGCAGTTTTTTTACTTTCTCCAGATTTGAAAGAAGGAATTTTTTGTGTTGCTCAGATGTGGGGTGAAAAGGTTTATGGTTTTTTGCAGCCACAACAACAGCTATCTCTTTCATTAGTTTTTGAGATGGCTCATCAATACATGTTGAAATAAATTTTTCCCAAACATAATTGGTGGCGGCATAATTGGGGTGTACCATATCTTCAGCAAAAAATCGGTAATCCCTTAAATCATCGATAATAAGCTCGTAGGCTGGAAAGTAAAAGCAGGCGTTATTTTTTTCTACCAATTGATGAACCGCTTGTATCAAAGTAGCTTTACTACGGTTATTTTCAACAAAGCCATCTCTCAAATGCCTTACCGGGCTTATGGTAAAAATTATATTAAGACCTGGATTAAAAGCTATTACTTCGGAAAGCATCGATTGTAATCCTGCATAGATTTCGACTTCAGTTAAAAGCCTTTTTTTGAATTTATCTGTTGGAACTTTATGGCAATTGGCAACCACTTGCTTATCCGCCAACTCATACACAAAAGCCGAGCCTAGTGTTATCAATAACCAATCTGCATTTTTTATAAACTCGTAAGCTTCTGTTTGAGATTTATTGATGCCTGTAAGACAAGTTGCTTTATCAGGATGTGAAAAACGGCTATGGTGTTCCCAGCTGTTCCAGCATTCGTTTTGGTAAAATAAATCAGCCTCACTGTATTGCTTATTGTTGATGTAAGAAGATATAGACTTTGTAATACTTACCGGATTAAATAATATTCCATTGGGATTATCCAGAACAGAAAATTTATGATTAGCTAGTTTAGATCCTATCTGCTCGGTAAAGCAAGAGCCAATCAACAATAAATTATGTTGATGATTGATTTTAATATCGAAAGGTTTGGGAGTAAATTCTAAATGAAAGTCCATAATCACTAATTAATCGAATTGCACAAATTACACGAAAATTTTTGAGGCTAAATCACTGCTTCTTGTTAAAGCATCCAGGTTTAAATTATTCAATAAACCTAAATTGTTGAAAAAGGGAATCATAAGCTCTGAATCCATATTACCTACCAATTCATCTTCGGCCATTGGGCATCCACCAATACCTTTCAAGGCACCGTCAAAGCGCTTACATCCTGCTTGTAATGCAGCCTCTACCTTTTCCTTCCAATTTAAAGCTGTAGAATGAAGGTGAACGCCTATCTCTGTTTCGGGTAAAGCATCCACTAAGTTTTTGGTTATTTGATAAACCTGTTCTTTGGTT
The DNA here is from genome assembly GCA_947085175.1 of uncultured Chitinophagaceae bacterium. Classification (GTDB taxonomy): domain Bacteria; phylum Bacteroidota; class Bacteroidia; order Chitinophagales; family Chitinophagaceae; genus Ferruginibacter. The sequence goes on along the minus strand of CAMTVJ010000003.1, from coordinate 41,130 downwards.
GCCAGGCCAACTGTATCGGCAAGTGAAATGATATTGATACCCATCTCCACCAATTTATTCACCCACTCAAAAACAATTTCCTCATTATATACATCGCCATAAGGATTGCCAAAACCCATGGAGATATATACCACAAGTTGTTTTTTGTTTTTAACACATAGGTTTTGAATTTCCTCAACCCTGTTTAAAGATTGAAAAATGGTTGAGTTGGTATTACGGAGTTGAAAGGTTTCTGAAACCGAGAATGGAAACCCCAAATAAGTAATTTCATCAAAAACTACAGCTTCGGTAGCTCCTCTTTCATTAGCTATAATAGCCAAGAGTTTGCTTTTGGTCTTATCAAGTTGTAGCCCCTTTAATACTTCACTGGTATCAGCCATTTGAGGAATGGCTTTAGGCGAAACAAAACTACCAAAGTCGATAGTATCAAATCCTACTTGTAAAAGTGAATTAATATATTCTATCTTTTTGGACGTGGGAATAAAATGCGGCCAACCCTGCATGGCATCACGGGGACATTCAATAAGCTTTATGGGATTCATCAAGTTCATAATCTTTGCTTCATCACTTCGTACAAAATAATACCTGTTGCCACCGATACATTCAGCGAATCAAAATCGCCTGTCATTGGTATTTGAAAACGGTCATCACAAGTTTTTAATAGCGCTGGATAAATACCTTTTTCCTCACCTCCCATTACAATAGCACAAGGTTCGGCAAAATTACAATCGTATGTTTTTTTATCCGCTTTCATTTCACTGGCAAACACTTTGATGCCATTCATATGCAGATCATCCACTGTTTTCATCAAACTATTCACCCTACAAACCGCTATTTCTTCCAATGCACCGGCTGATGTAAGTAATGCATCTTCATTCAAAGCACCCACTCCTTTGTCGGGAATGATAATGGCATTAACGCCAAAACAATAAGCACTTCGGGCAATCCCGCCAATATTTCTGATATCAGTAATGCCATCCAAAATTAAAAACAAAGGCACTTCACCTTTCTCTACCACAAATGATATTACATCTTGTAAGTCTTGGTATTGCACTTTTGCAATTAATGCTACACAGCCTTCGTGATTACTTACATTAAAATTATTAAGTTTTTCAACTGGTACCTTATTAATGGGAGTTTGGGTTTTTTCGGCCAGGTTTCTTATTTCATCTATTACTTCCCCATGAATCATGCTCTGCATATAAATACGCTCCAGTTGTTTACCCGTTTGCATGGCTTCAATAATAGCCTTTCGGCCAACTATCAAGCTGCTTTTCTTTGGTCTGTGTTGTTGTTGTCTAAAATTTTTCACTTGGCAAATTTAAGTTTAATTATAGTGTGAAAGAGGGTTTAAAAGGATTAGTATATGAATCAAAAAACCCTCTCAAGTTGGAGAGGGTTTTTAAATTTGATTATTTTACTTTAATCCAAATACTTTTTTAACTTCCTTAACTGCGTCCAGTTTTTCCCATGTAAAAAGTTCCACTTTCTTTTTTACCGACTTCCCATCAGGAGAAGTAAATACTTTCTCCACAATTTCATTCTTACGTCCCATATGGCCATAAGCAGCAGTTTCACTGTACATTGGGTTACGTAATTTCAAACGCTGCTCAATGAAGTAAGGACGCATATCAAAGCAAGACATTTTCATTACTTTATCAGCAATTTGTCCATCAGTTAATTTCACTTTTGAAGTACCATAAGTTACCACATTGATACTGGTTGGCTGAGCCACACCAATAGCGTAAGAAACCTGTACCAATATTTCGGAACATAATCCCGCAGCCACTAAGTTTTTAGCAATATGACGAGTTGCATAGGCAGCAGAACGATCAACTTTACTAGGATCTTTACCACTGAATGCACCTCCACCATGGGCACCTTTTCCGCCATAAGTATCTACAATAATCTTACGGCCTGTTAAGCCTGTATCGCCATGCGGACCACCGATAACAAATTTACCAGTAGGGTTAATATGATACTTGATTTTATTGTTGAACAAATGAGCATGCTTAGGGAACTTAGCTTTTACTCTAGGAATCAAAATGTTGATGATATCTTTTTTAATTTTAGATAACATCATTTCATCCTTTCCAAAATCATCATGTTGGGTTGAAACCACAATGGCATCAATACGAACTGGTACATTATTGTCATCATATTCCAAAGTCACTTGACTTTTAGCATCGGGACGTAAATATTTAATTTGCTTATTCTCTCTTCTTAAAGCAGCCAGTTCTTCCAATAATTTGTGCGATAGATTTAAAGCTAAAGGCATATAATCGTCTGTTTCGTTGGTGGCGTAACCAAACATCATCCCTTGGTCGCCAGCACCCTGCTCTTCTTTTTTCTTACGATCAACCCCTTGGTTAATATCACCTGATTGCTCATGAATAGCTGAAAGCACGCCACAAGAATTGGCTTCAAACATGTATTCACTTTTGGTATATCCAATTTTACGGATAACAGCTCTTGCAATTTCCTGTACATCTAAATAAGCTTTACTTTTTACTTCGCCAGCCAATATTACCTGACCGGTGGTTACTAATGTTTCGCAAGCAACTTTGCTAGATGGATCAAAGGCTAAAAAATTATCAATTAGTGCATCACTTATTTGATCAGCAACTTTATCTGGATGTCCTTCACTTACCGACTCAGATGTAAATAAATATGGCATACTATTTTTTTTAAGATGGCAAAGATAAGGTTGATTGCCGTAAAGAACAAAGTCTCCGAAACTAATCGGAGACTTTGTTAATATTATTATTTAATACTAAAGCTTCGAATAGATTAATCTTAATCTTAGTCTGTAATTAGGATTAGATCCACTACCAATTCTAACTCTTCCGTGTGCAATGTTATTACTGAAAGGAACATAAGTTGAAGAAAGATGCGGATAATTAATATTATAAGGAGCATATATCCTAAAGTTGTAATTAGGAGTGCGCTGTGTTATTGTACGTTGAACATACCTGGTTACATTAAAATTATAGTGTTTAATATCATTTCCAAAAATATCTTTCTTTTCTTTCCTAAAGCCTCCATGGTAAAAGAAGTCGACACCTCCAGTAGGGAAGTAAGGAAATCCAGAAGTAAAATCAGGGTCATATCTTGTATTTGGGTTTAAATCAAAATACAAAGGTTTCCATCTGTTAGTAGAGCCAGTATCAGCTAAATCTACATAGAGAAAATTTGGGGCAGAAAAGATTGCATCGGTTACCGGGTTAGTTGGAATTTGTTCAACTATAATATCGGCTCTATGAATAATACGATTAGAGATTGTTGAAAGAGCAGGAATACTAAGGTTAATATAAGTACCTGGAATAGCTTGTAGATACAATTCATTTGATGCTGGGGAAGAAATTGGATACCCTACCCTATTTCTTACAATATTATTAACTGTACTGGAAGGTGTTGCAGAGCCAGAACCAAAAGGAGAAGTTTTAAGTCTGAAAGAACTATATACACTGTCAATAACTCCAGTTCCGTTATTCTTTTTTGTATAATGTATTTCTAGTTTTGTGGCTGTATCTGCAATATTAATATACATTAAACCATTTCCGCCAGCAGAAGACAATACAGCAATTCCATTATAAAATCTTCGAAAAATAGAGTCGTTTAAATAAGCATTGTTGCTTCCGTTAGCCGTAATACTGTCTCTATAAAATAACTGAGAAGCCCAAGATTGAGAAAGCTTAATTCTAATTTGATTTTTTACAGAATCTCTACCATTTGTAAATTTTGTATAGTTAGCTAATTTACGAACATCAATATTTGCAGAGCCCAATATAGTACCAGAATAAGATGGGCTATAAGTAACTGGTCTATTAATATAAACAGAATCACGAAATTGAGCATCATTCACTTCTCTAATTTCAAGATGAATAGGTACGGTACTATCGCCCCAAAAGCCTCTATAATTTAAACAAAGTACAATTGAATCAAGTCTTGTTCCAAATCCAATTGTTGTGTCACCAGGACTGCCAAAATGATAAGGATAATATGGAGGTTTTAATTGTAAGAAAATATTGGCCTTTGTGGTACCAAACAATGGATCATTTGAAATAACTCCTAAAGCATGATCTGAAGAGCGATCTATTAAAGTAGAGTCGTTGAAAAAAGCCTGAGTGGCGTTGATATTTAAAATGGTATCAAATGTATTCACATTGTCAACAGCTGGTAAAAGGTCAGAACCAATATTGGTTGTATCTAATTTTGTACAACCACAATGTAACAATGATCCAAATAGTAAAGCACTAATTACTGAAAATATAATACGTCTTGGCACGATATAAAATTTAAAAAATGGGATGATTATTTTTACTTAGCAAGGTCGGCATACAATTGCAAATAGTCTGTTAAATCACTTTCTGCATCATATTTCAAAATTTTCTTACCTCTTACTTTGGCAAATTCTTCTGTAAGTTTTTTGTCAACTTTTTCAGCCCCAAAAGTAATGGCATCAGCAAAACTTGCTCCGCCTCTAAACAAAGCAAGGTTATTATTATCCTTAAATGGTTCTAATTCTTTTTTAGTTATATAGTCATTTATTGTAGCCATCTTTAAAAAATCAGGTCCCATTTTATCTTTAAAAGTTGACTGACCTATGCTATAAATGATTTTGCTATTACTAAAAACAGGTTCTTTCTTATATGCATTTTTAATAAACATTGGTATTAAACCAGTCATCCAGCCACTACAATGAATAATATCTGGAGGCCATCCGAATTTTTTAACGGTTTCCAAAGCTCCTTTACAAAAAAGCACGGTTCTTAACCCATTATCGTCAAACCAATTCTCTTTTTCGTCATGAAAAATTGATTTTCTCTTAAAATAATCATCATTATCCAGAAAATAAATCTGTAACCTGGCATTAGGTAAGGAAGCTACTTTAATTGTTAATGGATAGTCATCATTATCAATAGAAACATTAATACCAGATAAACGAACTACTTCATGAAGTCTATGTCTTCTCTCATTAATCACACCAAATCTTGGCATAATACACCTCACTTCCATGCCACTGTCGTTTGATTTTACAGCCAGTTTATTCACAATTTCAGCAAAATCTGTGATCTCTAGGTAAGGCGACATTTCGTTAGCAATGAATAAAATTCTTTTCTTTGTAGACATTTACACTTTATTATTTACTTAAACTTGTTACAAATTGTGTGCAAAAGTAAGCTATTTTATTGGGAAAATTAGAATACACAAGCATTTCAAACCTAATTCAATGTTATTATGATTTTATTTAAGAATGCAATAGATATTACTCATTATCTGAATGAAATTAATATTGCTAACAAAAACACAGGATTTATACCTACCATGGGAGCTTTACATGAAGGGCATATTTCACTCATTAAAGAATCTAAACTGTTAGGTTTAGTAACAATTGCAAGTATTTTTGTAAACCCTACTCAGTTTAACGACATCAATGATTTTAATAAATATCCTATTACTATTGAAAAAGATATTGACTTGTTAGAACAAAATGGATGCGATATTGTTTTTATCCCCTCAGTTGAGGATATGTATCCATTTGGCCTTAATACCAACAAGACTTATCCCTTAGGATACCTTGAAACTATTTTGGAAGGCGAATTCAGACCCAGTCATTTTCAAGGGGTTTGCAAGGTTGTTCATCGTTTAATAGATATTATTCCTGCAAACCACCTTTTTCTTGGCCAAAAAGATTTTCAGCAATGCATGATAATTAAAAAATTAGTTGAAATTGAAAACCTGGGAATAAACTTAATAATTTGCCCAACACATAGAGAAACAACAGGGCTTGCAATGAGTAGCAGAAATGTACACTTATCAGAAAATGATCAAAAACTGGCATCCGAAATTTTCAAAACAATTCAATTTGTGAAAACCAATTTTAAAGCCGGTGATTGTTTAGCACTAAAAAACAAAGCCAAAGAACAATTAACTGAAAAAGGCTTTATTGTTGAATATGTAGAAATTGCAGATGCAGGTAATTTGTCAATACTAAATGATTGGGATGGTAATACACAATCCGTAGTTTTAGTTGCTGCTTTTTTAAATAAGGTGCGATTAATAGACAATATGATTTTGTAATAATTGAATGTATTTACTCGTTTATTCATTTCTTTTCTATTTCAGATTTGCTATCGTAATTTGTAGCCTATTATGAGAAAACAGATTTTTTCCATACTGCAATACATCACCTTTTTAGGAGCAGGTATTTTTTTAGTTTGGTGGCAACTCAAGGGAATGACTGTTACTGAAAAACTAGAATTCACTAATGCTTTCAGCAATACGAATTATTGGATTGTTATCCCAATTGTGATTATGTCTTTATTAAGTCACCTTTGCCGATCCATTCGGTGGAAATATTTAATGGAGCCACTTGGTTATGAACCAGCATTAAAAAATATTTTTTCAGTTGTTATGATAGGCTATTTGGCAAATTCAGCCATTCCACGTCTAGGGGAAATTCTTAAGTGTACTTTTTTGGCGAAATATGAAAAATTAAAAGTTGAAAAATTAGTAGGTACAATGATTGTTGAACGAATGTTTGACCTACTTTGCTTTGTACTATTTATTGGAATTACCATATTGATACAATTGGATATTATTGGGGAATATGCCACCGGTATCTTAAAAGGCATGAACAATAATGAAGGCATTCCAATTTGGATTAGCCTTGTTATGATTGCTGGAATACTTATTTCTTTTATCCTTTTTATTAAATTTTTATTTAAACGTTTCCCTCATAACAAATTTATCCAAAAAGTAAACAATGTATATATTGGAATAATAGAAGGACTTAAAGCAATAAAAACATTAAAAAAAAGAAAGCTTTTTTTAATGTATACTATTTTTATATGGGCATTATATTTATTACAAGTATATGTAGGGTTTCAGGCTATGGAAGGCACATCACATTTAACCATTAAAGCAGCATGTTCTGTTTTGGCTTTAGCTTCTTTGGCTATGATTGTTACACCAGGTGGCATTGGTTCTTTTCCATTGTTTGTTATGGAAGTATTGCTTATATATAATATAACCAGTCCTCTTGGAAAAGCATTTGGATGGTTGATGTGGGGAGTTTCGACAGGAATTGTTATCATTGCAGGAGTAGCATCATTAATACTTATACCTTATATCAATAGAAATAAAAATGAAATCAATCAGTAGCATTCCCAATAAAATTTTTACCCTTAACGATTTACAGCATCAACTAAAACGCTGGAGATTACACAATAAGAAAATAGTTTTTACAAATGGCGTTTTCGATATTTTACACGAAGGTCATATAGCTTCATTGAGTGATGCAGCTTCTTATGGTCATATATTAATTGTAGGCGTAAATACAGATGCTTCTGTAAAACGATTAAAAGGTGAAAACAGGCCTATCAACAATGAAAATTCAAGAGCCTTATTATTGGCTACTTTGGTTATGACAGATGCTATTATTTTGTTTGATGAAGATACTCCTCTCCATTTAATTACAAACTTATTGCCCGATTTTTTGGTGAAAGGGGGCGATTATTCTATTGACCAAATTGTTGGTGCAAAGGAAGTAATTGCTAATGGTGGTGAAGTTATAATTGCTCCTATTTTAGACGGATTTTCAACAACTGGGATAATTGAAAAAATGAAAACTACATAATACAAGGTTAGTATTATGATTAATCCAAGCTATAATCTCATTTCTAAAATGGATTCCCAATAAATTTCTTTTTACATTTACAGTATCAATTGCTCCCCGGATTTGTTTTATTCTAATGCAGAGCCAACTCCCCTTAGCATATATAAAAAACTAAATCAGCAATCATGTCAGTTCATCAGGAAGTAAAAAAAGTAACAACCAATACTTTACAGAAAATGAAAGTTGCCGGAGAAAGAATCTCTATGATTACGGCTTACGATTTTTCATTTGCTAAAATTATGGATCATGCTGGCATTGATATCATCCTGGTTGGTGATAGCGCCAGTAATGTAATGGCGGGGCATGAAACTACATTACCCATCACATTAGATCAAATGATCTACCATGCCCAAAGTGTAGTTCGAGGAATTAGCCGTTGTTTGGTTGTAGTTGATATGCCATTTGGTTCTTATCAATCCAACTCACAAATAGCATTAGCATCTGCCATTAAAATAATGAAAGAATCTGGCGGTCATTCTGTAAAACTAGAGGGAGGTGAAGAAGCTTTGGATTCTGTATCAAAAATTGTAGGCGCAGGTATACCGGTAATGGGTCATTTGGGATTAACCCCACAAAGCATTTATAAATTTGGTACTTATACCGTAAGAGCTGAAGCAGAAGAAGAAGCTGCAAAATTAAAAAAAGATGCTTTGCTTTTGCAAGAAGCTGGTGCTTTTGCTATTGTATTGGAAAAGATACCTGCAGCTTTGGCAAAAGAAGTCAGTGAAAGTTTAAGTATTCCTACTATCGGTATTGGAGCAGGAGGAGATTGCGACGGACAGGTATTGGTTATGCATGACATGTTAGGCATCAATACCGAGTTTAAACCAAGATTTTTAAGACAATATTTAAACATGGCTGAGCAAGTGACTGGTGCTGTGCAACAATATATAAAAGATATTAAAAGCAAAGACTTTCCAAATGAGCAGGAACAATATTAATTAGATATATTTGCACCCAAATAAAACTTTTATGATTCACAGAAACGACTGGACTTTAGAAGAAATTAAAAATATTTATTATAAACCTTTGTTAGATTTGATTTTCGAGGCGGCAACAATCCACCGTGAAAACAAAGCTTATAGCGAAGTACAGGTAAGCAGCCTGATTTCCATAAAAACGGGTGGTTGTAAAGAAGACTGTTCATACTGTCCACAGGCAGCAAGATACCATACCGATATTGAGGTAGAGCCCTTAATGACCGTTGAAAAAGTAAAAGCAAGAGCTGAAGTTGCCAAAGCAAATGGTGCTTCCCGTTTGTGTATGGGAGCTGCATGGCGTGAAGTGAGAGACAACCGTGACTTTGACAAGGTTTTGGAAATGGTTTCGGAAGTGAATGATATGGGACTTGAAGTATGCTGTACATTGGGAATGCTTACTTACGAACAAGCCGAAAAATTAAAAGCTGCTGGTTGTTTTGCTTACAACCATAACATAGATACCAGCAGCGAAAATTATGGTAATATTATTTCTACCAGAACATTTGAAGATCGCATCAATACATTAAACAATGTACGTAAAGCCAAACTTAGCGTATGCTGTGGTGGCATTGTAGGGTTGGGCGAAACGGATGATGACCGTGTAAAAATGCTACATACCCTATCCACAATGGAATCGCATCCCGATTCTGTACCCATCAATGCCCTTGTTCCTATAGAAGGAACACCATTACAGGATAACCAGAAAGTACAGATAGATGTAATGCTACGAATGATTGCAACTGCTAGGATCCTTATGCCAAAATCGGTTGTACGATTATCTGCCGGACGAAATGATATGAGCATCTCCGATCAGGCCTTATGCTTTATGGCTGGTGCCAATTCTATTTTTGCAGGAGAAAAATTATTAACAACAGCAAATCCAGATTTTGACACCGATATGCAGATGTTTAAAATGCTTGGGTTAACCGCACGCAAACCTTTTAAAGAAGTATCTTGCCAAGTTGAAGAACCTCAAACAATTGCTTAAAGTGAATGCAATGTCAGAATTTGATAGTTTTTTGCAAGCCAAATTGCATGAAAAAAAAACCAAGGGTCATTTAAGAACGCTTGTTGACTGCAGTGGAAAGATTGATTTTAGTTCAAATGATTATTTTGGGTTTGCAGCAAACCTTCATTCTCTATACCCTAATGCATCAAATATAATTTCCGGAGGAACAGGCTCAAGATCAATTTCAGGAAATGCTCCCGAGGCCGAGGTTGTCGAAAAAAAAATAGCCAACTTTCACAAGATGGAAGCTGCCCTTATATTCAATTCGGGGTATATGGCTAACGTAGGCCTATTTGGTTGTATTGCAACCAAGGACGACACATATATTTCCGACGAACTAATACATGCCAGCATCATTGATGGAATGCGTTTAAGTCATGCCAATAGGATAAAATTCAAGCATAACGACTTAGTCGATCTGGAAAAAAAATTACAACATATCGAGGGTAGAAAAATTGTTGCTGTTGAGTCGGTTTATTCAATGGATGGTGACTTAGCTCCATTAATTGAGATTGCCGCTCTATGCAAACAATTCAATGCCCTTTTAATAGTGGATGAGGCCCATGCTACAGGATTGTTTGGAGAAAAAGGCGAGGGATTGGTAGCTAAGTACAATTTGCAGAAAGATGTATTTGCATGTGTATATACTTTTGGAAAATCCTTGGGTTTACATGGGGCAGCAGTATTAGGAAGCAATACTTTAAGAGATTATCTTATTAACCATGCAAGGTCTTTTATTTTTACGACAGCCCTACCACCACATAGTTATTTACAGATTCAACATGCTTATGAGGAATTACCAAAAGCAGACCGTAAAAAATTATTTTCACTGATTGGTTATTTCAAATTGCAATCGGCACTTATGCCTCACATAAGATTCATGAATAGCAATACGGCAATACAGGGAATTGTAATTGCGAATGGCTTTAAAACAACAGCTTTATCAGAATACCTTTTTGAAAAAGGCATTTTTGTTAAAGCTATACTTCCCCCTACTGTTGCGGTAGGAACCGAAAGATTACGAATATGTTTACACACTTTCAACAGCACCCAAGAAATCGATTTATTAATGAAAGAGATTAAAACTTTTTTAACGTGAATATAATAATAGCAGGGATACATACAGGCATTGGCAAAACTATATGCTCTGCCATGATTTGTCAGAAGCTTGGGTTTGATTACTGGAAACCTGTACAGGCAGGAGACTTGGAAAACTCCGACAGTATCTTCATAAAAAAAAATGTAAGCAACCCTTTATGTACCATTCATAAAGAACGTTACAAATTGCTTACCCCTGCATCGCCGCATTATGCAGCATCACTTGAAAATTTGCACATTCAAAGAAAAGACTTCAAGCTTCCTTCTACTGAAAACAACTTGTTAGTAGAAACTGCAGGCGGGCTAATGAGCCCTTTGGCTGAAAATTTTTTAATCATTGATTTAGTTGAAGAATTAAACCTACCAGTAGTGGTTGTATCAAACAATTACCTGGGTAGCATCAATCACACATTATTGAGTGTAGCTGCTTTAAAACAAAGAAACGCAAACATACTTGGAATTGTTTTCAGTGGTGATGAATTCCCATCTTCAGAAGCATACATCTTAAACCATACAAAACTACCGTTACTGTTTTATATACCTACAATACCAGAAATGAGTAAAGAGGCATTTGCAAAACTAGCTGAGGAAATCACTATCAACTTGTAACTGATGAATAAAAAAGAGGTCTCCTATATATGGCATCCGTTTACTCAGATGAAAAAATCTGAAGAACCCATTCATATTATAAAAGCAAAAGACTGTACATTATTTGCTGCAGATGGAACAACTTATTTAGATGCTATTTCTTCATGGTGGGTAAACCTACATGGCCACTCCAACGAATATATTTCTAAAAAAATTTCTGAACAATCCAATACTTTAGAACATGTGATTTTTGCTGGATTTACACATACTCCTGCTATCGAATTATCCAAAAAACTGATTGGCATTCTACCCCATAATTTTAAAAAAATATTTTTTTCTGATGATGGTTCTACATCAGTTGAAGTAGCTATCAAAATGGTTTTTCAATATTGGCATAATAAAGGAGACAGTAAAAAAGTAAAACTCATTGCCTTTGAAAATGCTTACCATGGCGATACTTTTGGAGCCATGAGTGCTAGTGCAAGAAATGCCTTCAATATCCCGTTTGCACATAATCTTTTTGATGTGCATCACATCCCATTGCCAAATAAAAACAATATTGAAGAATTATGCAACCACTTTAACACACTTATTGATACAGGATCAGTAGCTGCATTTATCTTTGAGCCCTTGGTTCAGGGATCGGCAGGCATGCACATGTATGAAGCTTCATATTTAGACAAATTGATTTCCATTGCCCAACAACAGAATGTGTTTTGTATTGCTGATGAAGTAATGACGGGATTTGGAAGAACAGGAAAAACTTTCGCAATCGATTATCTTGTAAATAAACCCGACATCATATGCCTCTCAAAAGGAATAACAGGCGGTTTTATGCCATTGGGTGTAACCTGTTGTACCCAACAAATTTTTGATGCCTTTTATGCAGATGAAATTGGTCAAACTTTTTTTCATGGACACTCATATACTGCCAATCCGCTGGCATGTACAGCAGCTAATGCTAGTATCGAACTATTATTAAAAGAAGATTGTCAGCAACAAATTGCCTCAATCAATGATTTTCACAAACAGTTCGCAGACGAGATCAGAAATCTTGTCATAGTTAAAGAAGTAAGGATCAAAGGAACCATTTTGGCTATTGAATTGAACTCGGGTGAAGGGAGTTCTTATTTTCATGCTATTAAAAAAGATGCTTATAATTTTTTCCTGGAGCATGGAATATTACTTCGTCCACTTGGAAATGTCATCTACATTTTACCTCCTTATTGTATCAGTAAATTGGAATTAAAAAGAATATATGAAGTAATCAAACTATCATTTCCATTCCTACAATATAAACTAACAACTTCTCAAAATAACAATTCAGAAATCTAGTTTAATTAATTGATTCGTAAATTGCAAAAAATACAAAAATGAACATTTTAAAGACATTTAAGATTCAGGCAAATAATGCAGGTGTTTCTACCGGCTTAAATTGGATAAAAACAAAAGGCGAAAAGATAAACTCTTTTAGCCCGGTTGATGGAAAATTGATAGCATCTGTTACCGGTGCCGATGCAAAGGCATATGAAACAGTAATTCAAAAAGCACAATCGGCTTTTGCCGAATGGCGTACCTGGCCTGCACCAAAACGTGGAGAAGTGGTAAGGCAAATTGGAGAAGAATTACGAAAAAACAAAAACGATCTCGGTCAGTTGGTGAGTTATGAAATGGGTAAAAGTTTACAAGAAGGTTATGGTGAAGTTCAGGAGATGATTGACATCTGTGATTTTGCAGTAGGACTTTCTCGTCAACTTCATGGCTTAACCATGCATAGCGAAAGACCAGGTCATAGAATGTATGAACAATATCATCCATTAGGATTGGTAGGTGTAATATCAGCTTTTAATTTCCCAGTTGCAGTTTGGAGCTGGAATGCTGCTTTGGCATGGGTTTGCGGTGATGTTTGTATTTGGAAGCCAAGCGAAAAAACGCCACTATGTGCTATTGCCTGTCAAAATATTATCCAGTCTGTTTTTAAAAAGAACAACGTACCAGAAGGAGTATCTAATATTATTATTGGTGGCAGAAATGTTGGTGAATGGATGAGTAATGATAAAAGGATTCCATTAGTATCAGCAACTGGAAGTACAAGAATGGGTAAAGCTGTTGGAGCTGCAGTTGGTGAGCGATTGGGTAGAAGCTTATTGGAGTTGGGTGGCAACAATGCAATCATTATTACTGAAAATGCCGATTTGGATATGGCACTGATAGGTGCCACATTTGGGGCTGTGGGTACAGCCGGTCAAAGGTGTACATCAACACGAAGGTTGATCATCCATGAAAAAATATATAGTAAGTTTAAAGAGAAACTGATTAAAGCTTATGGGCAGATAAAAATTGGCAATCCTCTAAATGAAAAAAATCATATGGGGCCTGTTATAGATAAGGATGCTGTAAAAATGTACTTGGACGCTATTGAAAAATGTAATGCTGAAGGTGGTAAATTTTTAATAGCAGGTGGCGTTGTTAAAGGAAAAGGATTTGAAAGTGGCTGTTATGTAAAGCCATGTATTGCCGAAGCCAAAAACAGTATGTTAATTGTACAGCACGAAACTTTTGCTCCTATTTTGTACTTGATGAAGTACAAAACTTTGGATGAAGCCATTGCACTACAAAACGGAGTTCCACAGGGTTTATCATCAGCCATCATGACAAACAATATGCGACAAGCCGAGCAGTTTTTATCGCAGGTTGGCAGCGATTGTGGTATTGCCAATGTAAATATTGGCACATCGGGTGCAGAGATTGGTGGTGCTTTTGGTGGTGAAAAAGAAACAGGTGGCGGCCGTGAAAGTGGCAGCGATGCCTGGAAAGTGTATATGCGTAGGCAAACCAATACTATTAATTACACCGATAAGTTGCCTTTAGCCCAGGGCATCAAGTTTAATTTATAATTTTTTGCAAATAAAAGTAAATGGCATTGTTATATTAATAATGCCATTTACTTTTGAAAAAACAAATACCCAACATGAATAAATTTTCTACCTTATTTATCACCTTAGTATTATTTAGTGCCTCATTATTAGCACAAAAAGAAGATGTGCCAAAAGGATGGCATTTACTTGATAAAGAAACGTCAGGATATTTTGGTGTAAGTGCAGACAAGGCTTATGATTTTATTAAAAGTAAAAATCTTAAAAGCAATACGGTTATTGTTGCTGTAATTGACAGCGGTATTGATACCCTTCATGAAGATTTAAAAGCAGTATTATGGACCAACCCAGGCGAAATACCAGGTAATGGCATTGATGATGATAAGAATGGTTATATAGATGATGTACATGGTTGGAATTTTTTAGGAGGTAAAAATGGTGATAATGTAAATGTAGATAGCTATGAAGGTGCCAGGGTATACTATTCTTTAAAAGGGAAATGGGATAATAAGGAAATAAATATTGCGAGCTTATCTAAAGAAGATGCAACGGAATACGAAATGTTTCTAAAAGCTAAAAACCAGATAGTAGGAAGTGATACTGATAATGAAACTCCAATTTCTGCTGATGACATTCTTGCCCTAAAGCAATTATTCAAAGACTTATCCAAAAGTGATAGCATTTTAAAAACAGCCATAGAAAAAGATATTTTCACTGGCCATGAACTTATTGACTATACCACTAAATCTATTATAGAAAAAAGAGCGAAAAACGAATTTCTTGGCTTAATGAAATCGAATAATTTACTTGACCAAACCAATAAAGAGTTTATTGGTGGGTTGACTGAGTATATAGAGTACATGGAAGGAGAAATAAGAAAAGCAGATTCGAAAACTAAAGCCCCTGTTGAATACAGGAAAATTGTAGTTGGAGATGATGAAAACAACATCAACGATAAAAATTATGGCAATAATGATTTAATGGCTTCCACTCCTATGCATGGAACCCATTGTTCAGGAATTATTGGGGCAGTTCGTAATAATGGTAAAGGAATGGATGGAATAGCCGACAATGTAAAAATTATGATGCTTCGTGCCGTACCAGATGGAGATGAGCATGATAAGGATATTGCACTTGCTATTAGATATGCCGTTAATAATGGCGCCAAAATAATAAGTATGAGTTTTGGAAAAAGCTTTTCACCACAAAAGCGTTGGGTTGATGAGGCTTTTGCGTATGCCGAAAGTAAAAACGTATTAATTATTCATGCTGCTGGTAATGATGCAAAAAATGTAGACAGTACAGATAATTTCCCTAATCCGGTTTTTATTAGTGGAAAAGGTAGAGCAGGGAATGTTATTACTGTTGGTGCAAGTGGTGATTTAAAAGCTGGTGGGCTTACTGCTTCATTTAGTAACTATGGTAAATCTGAAGTGGATGTATTTGCTCCCGGCGTAAAAATTTACTCTACCATTCCAGGTGGTAATACCTATGGTAACTTACAAGGTACTAGTATGGCTTGTCCATTGGTTGCAGGCATTGCTGCTTTAATTTTAGAGCATTATCCTACCCTTTCGGCAAAACAAGTAAAATATGTCATTGAAAAATCGGTAGTTGTTCCAAATGAAAAAGTAATAAAACCCGGAACAGATGAAATGGTTAAACTTAGCGACATTTCTAAAACAGGTGGAATTGTAAATGCTTATGAAGCCCTAAAAATAGCTTCCACTTTAAAAGGAGATATAAAAATTGCTCCCTCAAAAAAATGATAAAATAATAGTTATGTCTAAACCAGCACTTGATAGTTTTCCCAATTATTTTCACAAGTATGTAGAATTAGTAACTGATGACAATTTGTTTGATGCTATGCAAAATCAGCTTCCAATAATGGAATCCTTTTTAAAAAATATTGATGAGGACAAATCAAATTATGCATACGCAGAAGAGAAATGGACTATTAAAGAATTGCTTCAACATGTTATAGATACAGAGCGTATTTTTAATTATAGAGCGCTTTGTTTTGCCAGAAAAGAAACAGTTTCATTACCTGGGTTTGATGAAGATTATTATGCCACCAATTCCTTGGCAAATGAAAGGCAATGGATAGATTTAGTACATGAATTTATTGTAGTTAGAAACTCAACAATCATTTTGTTTAAGAGTTTTGCTGCTTCGGCACTTAAGCTCAAAGGCATTTCAAATAATAACCCTTTTACAGTAGAAAGCTTAGCCTGGATAACAGTTGGCCATTGCACTCATCATAAAATAATATTGGAAGAAAGATATAATAAATAGAAAGCACTATTTCAAGAGGATATTGAAGTAAATAGGATATTAAAAAGACGAGTTAGATTTTCAAAAGATAAACTCAAAGGAATAGAACGAGTGGGTGGATTGAATAACTAATAAAAAAATAATTTAATTAACTCCAAATTTTTCAGATATTAAATTACTTCAAAAAAAATAGTCATTGCATATTGCAATGACTATTAAATATTTAAATCAAATTTAAACTAATTATTTTTTGCGGTAGAAGATTGATATATCATATTATACATCACTTTTACAGTTTCATCAACATATATATCACCGCTTAATCTTTTAATCCAATTTGTATTTTTATCAATTCTATCTTTTGAAGAATTAATAGTTGTTGTATCAGAAAAAAGGTTCTTCACATTCATTTCTTTACTTAATTTATTTAAGGCTTCCAATTCTTTAAAAGTAGCTTTAAGTAGTTTTTGTTCTTCTTTGTATTTATTAATATTTAGAGAGTACTCTTTACTATTATACAATTCCAACCAATCTATGCTTGTTTTTATTTTACTAAACGTAACATTTTGATTTATTTGCTCATATCCCATTTTAATCACTTCCCCATTACTTACTGAACTTGTCCAAGGTTTAAATTCAACCTTAGCTATTTCATCCCAAGGTAAAGATGTAGCATTATCTTTTTCACGAAATTTCAAATACTCCATTCTATCAGGTATAATAATATCTGGAATTACTCCTTTTAATTGAGTGGCTCCCCCATTTATTCTATAAAATTTTTGTAAGGTTAATTTTACAAACCCAAGGTCTTCCGACTTTTTATTGGCAAAGAATGGGTTTTCAGTATCTGGGTTTAATGGTATATTCCTTTGAACTGTTCCTTTTCCATAAGTAGAAGTGCTACCCAAAATAATACCTCTGTTATAATCCTGAATGGCAGCAGCAAAAATTTCAGAAGCACTTGCGCTAAACTCATCTACCAATACAGTAAGTGGACCAGAATATAAAACTGATTTGTCTTTATCTCTCCATTGAGATGGCTTTTCGTCTCGTCCTTTAACCAAACAAATAGGACCATCTTCAATAAATAAACCTGCCATTTTTACAACTTCTGGTAATGAACCGCCGCCATTACCCCTAAGATCAATAATGATCCCCTCTACATTCTCCACTTTTAATTTCTCTATTTCTTTAGCAACATCATCCGAACATTTAGACCCTGCAGGATTTGCATAGTCAACATAAAACTCGGGTAAATAGATATAGCCAATTTTGTGTTTCCCATTTATGATTGCACTTTTAGCAAAAGTATCTTCCAATTTTATTTCATCTCTTACAATAGCAATAACATAAGTAGTGCCATCCATTCTTCTTACTGTAAGTTTTACAGTTGACCCCTTTTCAGAACCACGTATTAATTTAACTGCATCTGTTACGCCATAACCAGTTACATCAATAGGTTCAGCATTTCCTTGTGCCACTTTAATTACTTCATCATCCACTTTCAGCTCTCCTCCTTTCCAAGCAGGGCCTCCAGTTACTAAAGAAGAAATTTTAATTTTCCCGTCATCTTCTTTTAAAACTGCACCAATACCAAAAAAGCTTCCTTTTAATGATTCATCAAATGTGCGTTTGTCAATTGGAGCAAAATAATTTGTATGAGGATCCATGGTAGAAGTAATAGCATTTACAAATGTGCTAAAATTTTCATCATTGGTTTCTCTAGATTTTTTTGTTGAAAAAGATCTTTCAATTAATTTTCTTACCACATCTCTCGCTTCTCTTTCAAGTGTTGAGTCTGCTTTAAAAACAAATTCAGCTTTTTCTTTATTTTTTTCACGGTCTTCCATAAATTCTACATACCGGCTTAATGCAAGATATTTCAAACGCTTTTTCCATATTTCTTTTCGCTCTACTATAGTTTTTGGATTACTCAATTTTTCTCGATCTAGTAAAACATTTTCATCCTTTGTAAAATCAAATGGTTTACTCAAAATTTCATTATACAATTGTGATGTCTCATTTAATCGTTTTAAGTAAACTTCATTGATAGAAAAAAACGATTCTAAATCTGCCCCATGAATTTCATCATCAATTCTATCGCTATATTTCTTAAATGATTCGATGTCGCTTAATAGAAAAATGTTTTTATCATTATCCAAATCCTGAATAAATTTATTCAACACTTCTTTCGAAAATTTATCATCAATAACTTTTGGACTATAGTGTCCTTGTTCCAACAACAAACCTACATTTCGTAATACTTTAGCATATTTCGATTTAGGATTATCATTTTCAGATTTGCCCTGTGTTTGAAAGGCCAAAAAAAGACTTGCGGCTGTAAGCACCAGAATAACCGGAATAATTTTTTTACTCATCATAAATTGTGCAATTTTTTGCATACTGTAAAAATAACGTAAAACCATTGTTTATGAATATACTAAACGAAAGGTTAGCAATAATGTTTTGTTAAACAGATATTAGTTTACATAAGTGTGTAAATTAGCAATGTAAATAGTAAAAAGGTTTAAACAAAAAAGGTTCCAGAATTTACTGGAACCTTTTTGTGGGTAATCGAGGGGGCTCGAACCCCCGACCCTCAGAATCACAATCTGATGCTCTAACCAACTGAGCTACGACTACCATTTTTATCAGAGCGCAAAAGTAAAGAAAAACAGCGCTTCTTCAAAATTACATTTTGAACCAGAGCCATAAAATGTTTTCTTTGCGTGCACTTAAGTTTAACTATGCATTGGACACAATACTTATTACCCCCCATTTTCTGCAGTTTGGCTGCATGGTTTACTGTATGGTTATTTATTAAATTTATTTTTTATCCTATAAAGCCAATTTCTATACTCGGATTTAAAGTGCAGGGTTTTATTCCGAAAAATCAAAATGAAATTGCTCTAAAAATTGGACATTTTGCTACCCAGGAGTTTATTAATACAGATCAGCTAAAAGCAAAAATTGCCGACCCCGATGGATTTAATAAGCTAAAGCCTGAAATTGAAAATCATATCGACCATTTTTTAAGACATAAACTGAAAGAAGCTTTTCCTCTTTTAGCCAATTTTATAGGAGAAAAGACGATAATTAAGTTTAAATCGGCTTTATTAGTAGAAATTGAAGCCCTTTTTCCTGTACTAATCAATAATTATATAAATAAACTGGAAACTGACTTTGATATTAAAAAATTGATTACAGATAAAATCTCAGCAATATCAATTGAAAATATAGAGGCCAAATTTTCTGATTTAGCTGGCACTAAACTTACTAGCCTTAAATGGATTAGCATAGCTATTGGTTTTTCTATTGGGCTCATTCAAGTAGTATTCAATACGCTTTTGATACCTTAAACTCTATTTCAATTCTTTTTAGTATTGATTAAATGCCACTCATCATCTTTATGATCGATAAATTGAGGATTTAGCGTGTTCTTTGCAGATTATAATCTTAAAAAGAATTAACCCGATTCACATGTACCTAGTAAGTAAAGTAATTTTTGTAAATGTATTATCTCTATTCATTTCAATAGCAAATGCTCAAATGCCTGGAACAGGTAGAGGGCAAATGAATAGCCAAAATGTAAATATGGGCCATTTATATGGCAAAATTATTGAAACCAATTCCAATAAACCCTTAGAAGCAGCTTCTGTGTTACTTATCCAAAATAAAATGGATACGGTTACTAAAAAAAGAAAAGATGTTGTAGTTGCAGGTATGCTGACTGATAAAAAAGGAGAATTCAGCCTTGAAAACCTAAATATCATGGCTTCTTATAAACTTAAGATTACAGCTATTGGTTTTAAGCCACTTGAACAAAAAGTGGGATTTGAAATGAACATGGCGAACATGAAAGCCGGCGATATGAGTGCACTGATAAATGCTGTGGACAAAGATTTAGGAAACATTGATTTAACTCCCGATCCTCAAATACTTGAAAATGTTACCGTTGCTGGCTCAAAGGCTTTATTTACAATGAATATTGACAGAAAGGTTTTTAATGTAGAAAAAAACCTCACTAGTGTTGGTGGTACTGCGGTTGATGTTATGAGAAATGTACCATCAGTGAATGTAGATATTGATGGCAATGTAACCCTTCGCAATGCAGCGCCTCAAATATTTATTGATGGTCGCCCAACTACGCTTACTTTAGAACAAATACCTGCCGATGAAATAGCCAGTATTGAAATTATAAGCAACCCATCGGCAAAATTTGATGCCAGCGGTGGTGGTGCCGGCATATTAAATATTGTAATGAAGAAAAACCGTAAGCCCGGTTATAATGGTAATATCAATGCCAGTATTGATTCTCGATTACGTCCGGCATTTGGTGGAGATATCAATATCAAGCAAAATAAAATCAATTTTTTTGCAAGAGGAAGGGTTAATGCCCGTAAGTCTATCAGTGAAGTAAATACCGAAAGAACCAATTACTTGAACAACGATAGTTTATCAGTATACCATCAAAATAATGATCCTATAAGTAGGGGTTATTTTGCTTTTGCTAGAGGCGGCATGGATTATTTTATTGACAACCGTAATACTTTAACCATTGGTGGAACTTTTGTAAGAGGCGAGTTTGATAATGACGACATCATCAACATGTTTAGAGATACTTTATATCAAAATGTATTACTAAAATCTGATAAAGGAACTCGTACCACAAATACTAAATTTGGATTTAGAAATGTAGGTGCCAGCGTAAGCTATAAACACAATTTTGCAAAACCAAACAAAGAATGGACAGTAGATCTTAATTACAACAGTATTAGTAATTCCAACTCAGGCAATTATGCAACGCAATATTTTGAGTTAAACAACAATCCTAAAACAGCCTTGTTGGAAGAAAGAACAAGCGGCAGTGGCAGTACCAAATTTTTTACGGCTCAAACTGATTATGCCAATCCCATTTCTGATAAGGTAAAAATCGAAATGGGGTTAAGGGCTGCCATTCGTAATTTTTCTAGTACTATCGATAACTTTATTAAAAACCCTAGCGGACAGTTTATTTACATCCCAGGCTTTAGTAATAATTACGAATTTACAGATGAAGTGTATGCAGCATACACAACCCTTTCTCATAAAATTAAAAACTTTACTTACCAACTTGGTGTAAGAATTGAAAGTTCTAAATACGATGGCAAGCTTATTGGTAGCAACAAAAAATTTAGTAATGAATACCCCTTTAGTATTTTCCCTAGTTTGTTTATGACTCAAAAGATCAATGACAAACAGGATTTACAATTGAACTATTCTCGTAAAGTAAACAGGCCCAATTTCTTTCAGTTAATTCCTATTTACGACATCACCGACCCATTAAACCTCTCCATTGGTAACCCAACACTTATTCCCGAGTTTACCAATATGGCAGAGATATCTTATCAAAATCAGTTAAGTAAGAATACTAGTTTTTTATCTACGGTTTATTTCCGTAATACAAATAATTTAATCACTACTTATCAGTATAGAGATGTTAATCCAGATTTGAATGCCAAACCCGATTCGGTATTAATTACCACTTATACCAATGCCAATAAAAGCTATAACATAGGGTTAGAATTAACCACAAAAACCAAATTGGCTAAATGGTGGGATCTAACTGCTAATATCAATATGTACAATTCTACTTTAGAAGCAGGTGCTATTACTGGTGGGGTAGATAATTCTTTATTTAGCTGGTTTGCAAAAGTGAATAACAGTTTTAAGTTACCAAAAAATTATTCCATTCAATTATCTGGTGACTACCAGGCTAAAACTATCTTACCTCCAAGTGGTAGTGGTGGTGGTGGCAGAGGAGGTGGGATGTTTGGTGGTGGTAACCAAATAGGTGCACAAGGTTATATTAAACCCAATTATGGTGTTGACATAGCCATTAAAAAAGACTTCTTAAAAAACAATGCCGCATCTATCACAGTTCAAATGAATGATATTTTCAGATCAAAATTATCCGCCACTCATTCACAATCGGCTTTTTTTGTTCAGGACAATAATCGTCGCAGAGACTGGCAGGTATTGCGTATCAACTTTAACTGGCGCTTTGGAAAACAGGATGCATCCTTGTTTAAAAGAAAAAATATAAGAGGTGAAATGGAGAATATGCAAAATGCATCTCAAGGAATGGGAGGTTAATCTTACTTTAATGTTTTATAAAAGCTGCCTTATCGGCGGCTTTTTTATTTTTTTAGCATTATTTTGCCAAAGCAAAAACTAATTATGAAGAATATCAATTTCAAAAAGGCGCTACCCCATCTGGTAGCCATCATCATCTTTTTACTATTGGCTGTTTTATTGGCTAAGCCTGCTTTGGAAGATAAAGTGGTACAACAGAGTGATACAATTCAGTGGAAAGCGATGGCACAGCAGTCGTTTGAGTTTAAAGAAAAACATGGTCATTTCCCAAAATGGACCAATAGCATGATGAGTGGCATGCCTGGCTATGTTATCGCCATGGGACCAAAGGAACCAATGAATATTAGGGTACAATATTTCCAAGATGTTTTAGGATTAGGTTTTCCAAAACCCATATTTTATTTATTAATTGCGGCCCTTTGTTTTTACTTTCTTGGTTTAGTGATGGGAGTAAATTCCTGGATTAGCGTTTTAGGTGCTATAGCCTATACTTATTGCTCCTACAATCCAGTTTTAATTGCCGGAGGGCACGATACCAAGATGCTATCTATGGCTTATGCACCAGCAGTACTTGCCAGTATTCAATTGATTTTTAAGCAAAAATATTGGTTAGGTGCAGGCGCATTATTACTCTCGGGTATTTTAATGTTGGAACAACACCATCAACAAATTGTATATTATACTTTGCTCATTGTGGTTTTTATGAGTGTTCCATTTGTTATTAAAACAATTAAGGAAAAGAATTTTAAGCATTTAGTTATCTCTGCTTTAATTGGCATATCCATTGGTGCAGTGATGCTTTCTTCCATGTTATTAACTTATTGGCCCACTTATGAACTAAGTAAGGAAACCATGCGTGGAGGAAGAAGTGAACTCACTCAAAAAGAAAAAAAGAACGAAACCAAAGGTGGTTTGGATAAAGATTATGCTTTTCAATGGAGTTATGGCAAGGCCGAAACAATGACTTTAATTGTTCCTAATGCTTTTGGAGGTAGTTCAAGTGAAGGTCTTGGCGAAAATTCAAAAGCCATGGAAGTTTTACAGCAAAATGCTGCCAGCTTACCAGAAGGATTTGCTCAGCAAATTGCACAATCAACCCAAATGTATTGGGGAGCTTTAATTAGCACCCAGGGTACTGTCTATTTTGGCGCTATCATTTGTTTGCTATTTTTATTAGGTGCATTCTTGTCAAAAAGCGAACACAAATGGTGGCTGGTAGCCATTACCCTTTTTGGAATTGTACTGGCCTGGGGCAAAAATTTTGAAGCCGTTAACTACTTCTTATTTGACCATCTGCCTTTTTACAAAAAATTCAGGGCTCCATCCATGGCATTGGTAATTCCACAGCTTACAGTGGCATTATTATCAATCCTTTTTTTAAACGAGTATGTATTAAATACTGATAAGGAAAAGCTACAAAAGCTTTTTAAGAAATGTTTGTACATCAGTGCTGCAATAGTAGCAGCATTGGGCTTGTTTTATATTTTTGCAGATTATAACAATGAGGCTACTTCAGATTTACGTAAAGGAATTACTGAAGCTTTACAAGGGCAAAATGCAGAATTTACACGTAGTTACTTCTCTGCTTTGAAAGCAGACAGGCAAGCCTTTTTTATGAGCGACTTGCTGCGTTCTCTTGGATTTATTGCCGTGGCTTTGGCTGTTTTATTCTTATATGCCCGTAAATCAATTAAGCCTACAATGGTTTATGCTTTATTGATTTTGCTTTGTACCATCGACTTATTTGGAGTAAGTAAAAGGTATTTAAAAGAAGAGAACTTTATTGAAAAAGAGGAATTGGAAAATAGCTATGCCGAAACCCGTGCCGACCAACAACTTAAAAATGATACCAGCTACTATAGAGTTTTAAACCTTGCCTTTCCGGGTGGTAATGGAAATTATACCGTTTCGGTTGGACAAACATTTAATGATGCACTTACTTCTTATAAACACAATGTAATTGGTGGTTATTCTCCGGCAAAACTTGGCCTTTATCAAGATTTAATAGAAAGGCAGATTTACAAAAATATAGAAGCCTGGGGAGCCAACCCTTTTGCCAAAGATAGTTTTCCTGTATTGAATATGCTGAACATGAAATATGTGATTGTGCCTTTTAATCAAGATCGGAAACAAAACGACGCTGTCAATAATCCTTTTGCACTGGGTAATTGCTGGTTGGTAAAAGATGTAAAATATGTATCCTCGGCCGACGAAGAGATGGCTTCTTTAGATAACTTTGATCCCTCTCAAGTAGCATTTGTTGATGATAAATTTAAAGCAGCAATTCCATTTGCACCTGAATACGATTCATCGGCTTATATTAAATTATTGGCAAACCTTAATGATGAAATGATCTATGAGTTTAGTGCAGCAAGCAACCAGTTTGCTGTGTTTAGCGAAATTTATTACCCAACTGGTTGGGTAGCTTATATAGATGGAAAACAAACAGCTTATTGCAAAACCAATTATGCGTTAAGAGGGCTTGCAATTCCTGCCGGTAAACACAAAATTGAATTTAAGTTTGAACCCAAATCAGCTAGCATGGGTGAAACAATTGCACGTTATGCAAACATTCTTGCTATCTTAATTGTGTTGCTATGTATTTTTATGGTTTGGAAAAACAGTAAGAAAAAGCAGGAGCTTCCATTGGATGCTTAAAGTAAAATGAACAACCCTGTAAAAGTTTTAAGTCTGGTTTCGTACAAATTTTTGCCTCCCAATATGGGCGGACAAAAGGGCATTGCTTTTTTTAATAGGTATTTAAGTAAACATGTTCAACTTAGCTGCGTAACCATTCAAGACAATACAGATAACCAAAATGAAGGTTACCCAATAAAAAACATTTTACCAAATGATCAATTACGCTATATCAATCTTTTTCTTTTTTTTACTTTAAGAAGGGTTATACAGGAAGAAAAAATCACCCACCTCATTATTGAGCATCCTTATTTTGGTTGGCTGGGCATGCTATTAAAATGGTTTTGTAAAGTTAAATTGATTGTGCATTCTCATAATATTGAAGCCAGTCGTTTTAAAAGCATGGGCAAAAGCTGGTGGCCAATTCTTTGGCAATATGAAAAGATGACGCACCAAAATGCCGATTACAATTTCTTTATACAGGATAATGATCGGCAATACGCCATTAACCATTTTAAGCTAAATCCTGTGCTTTGTACTACCATTACCTATGGTTTTGAATTAGCAAATACTCCATCGGTAGAAGAAAAGTTGGCAGCAAAAAAAACGATTTGCGGCTTACATAGCATTGAAGAAATGGATAAAATTTTACTATTTAACGGTACGCTGGGTTATAAACCCAATTTGGATGCCTTGGATATTATCCTACATAAAATAAACCCCAACTTATTGGTTGAACCTAATTTCAATTATACAATAATCATTTGCGGTAATAAACTTCCAATAGAATATAATGGCTTATCAAATTTTAAAAACAAGAATATTATTTATGCAGGTTTTGTAGACGATATCAACCTTTATTTTAAGGGTGCCGATTTGTTTATTAATCCTGTAATTGATGGTGGAGGAATAAAAACCAAAGTAGTGGAAGCGCTAGGCTATAACTTGTCTGTTATCAGCACAGCAAGTGGGGCTATTGGCATTCCGCAAGCGATAACTGGCAACAAAATGCAATTGATTGCCGATGGAGACTGGGCTTTTTTTTCCAAGGTAATTGTTTCCATGAATACAACTGAAAACATTCCACAGGAATATTTCAACCATTTTTATTGGGGTAAGATTGCTGAAAAAGCTGCCAGGGCTTTAAATCAAATACCATAGAAAGTGAACTACCAGTTCCTTTTGAGATATAAACACTAAATTTATCCAACCCATTTCCAATCAAACCATATTTTAACAATGACTTACAGTGCAGCTAAAAGAAAATTACAACTGGAAAGGATTGGGATGTTTCCATTTGTATTACTTGGCAAAATGGCTGGTCATTTATTTCCACTAAAAACTAAGCACCAAGCATTTCTTTTTTTTCCTAATGGAGATATTGGAGGTTCTCCCCAAGTAAACATCGACTTAACGAATTGCATTAAGGATAAAAACCCGCTAATCATTTTTTCAAAGAAACCAGGAAACAACCAATTTAGAGATAAATTCAATATTGAAGGAGTAAGAATACTGGATATCCATAAATTCATCGACTATAAACTGTTTCATTTTGTAAACTTTTTCTTCAGAGGATTATTATCTGTTTGGATTAACAAAACAGATAAGGCTGTAGTTTTTGGAGGCGAAAGTATTTTTTTCTATAAAATCATTCCTCATCTTCAACAACAGGTTCCCTGTGTGGAACTTTGCCATTTAGCTACCTGGCTGCCCTACTCCATTGGATTTATAGACAGAATCAACAAAAGAGTTTTTAGTACCGAAAAATTGAAAGAACAGGTTAAAAAGCAATACCACGATAATCAACTTTCTGCAACTTATTATAAAAAGCTATTTTTTATTGACAATGCAGTAAACATTCCACCCTACCAACCAACTTCAAATACAGTATTACAAGTTTATTTTATTGGTAGAGGTGCTGCACAAAAACGTATTCATTTGATAGCAGCCATGGCAGAGTTGTTACATAAAAAGAAAATCCCTGTACATTTTAATTTTGTTGGTGATGTAGATAATGCTATCAACTCATCGGCATTTCCTTTTTGCACTTTTTATGGGAATGTAAAAGAGGAAGAAACAATGAACCGCATTTATGAAAAAGCCGATGTACTACTGCTTACTTCTTTATTTGAAGGCTTGCCAATTGTAGTTATGCAAATGATGGCTCATGGCAAAGTGGTTGTTTCTACAGCTGTAAATGGTATACCTGATTATATTCATCACATGGAAAATGGCTTATTAATTAGTGCTGTAGATGAAAATAATATTATCAACGAAGGAGAAGATTATATAGAATTACTTTTACAGCAACCCGAATTAAGACAAAAGTTAGGAAAGAGAAGCAGAGAAATAGCCATTGAAAAATTTAGCAAAGAGGCCTTTTGTGAAGGCTATCGAAAATTATTATTTTTTTAAAAATGAGAAAGCCATCATTAATTTAGAGATCAATCCATTTTTAAGAAAGGCAAGTGGAATCTTTTTTTGAAAAGAAAGCAGGCGCTTTAAAAACATGGGAATATCTTCTCCTTTGGCACATTGTATAAGTTCTTCCTCAGACCGAATGTTTAAATTCCTTAGCATCCTCCACCAGGCATCATAAGCCATCATTTTTGAAGCCACAATTTCACCATGCTTTTTATAATAAATGAGTGCTTCTTTTATTTCTACATCCTTATTTCTAAAACAATCATTGGTAACCTGACTATCATTATTACTCATGATAATTAAAGGCTGTGCTATATAGGCACATTTGTAATGCTTCATCATTCTAATGTAAGCCTCAATATCCACCAACCATTTTAATTGTGGATCAAACAATTCCTGCATTTCTTTTTTAAAAAGCAAAACGCTGGGGGGACCAATAACATTTTTTGCAAACAAAATGTATGGGTAATTTATTAATCTATTAAACTTGTTGATGGATATAGTATTGTTTTTCTGTGAATCATCTGATTCATAAAAAGTATGATATCCACTGAAAATACAATCAACTGAAGTTGTAGTTGAAGTAGCAAAGGATTGCAAAGCTTTAGGATGAGAAAACCAATCATCATCATGCATAATTTTAATCCAATTGCCTTTTGCATATTTGATACCCTCCATCCAATTGAGTGGTGTGCCTTTTGCAGGGTTGTTTTTGATATATTGTATTAAAAAGGGAAAGGTTTCCTTTTTAAAAAACAATTCAATTTCTAGCGTAGTTGAATCATCAGTAATGATGACTTCAAAATCCTTGAAACTTTGCTGTTCAATACTATGCAACAGTCGTTTGAGGTAATTCAAACGATTATAAACAGGTATGCAAATTGAAATAAAAGGATTCGTATTTATCAATTTTAATAATTGTTATAAAATGAAATCAGAAAATCACCCAATTTTTTTTGCCACTAAAACATAATTAAGTGTCAAAACAGGATCATAGTATTTCTTATCCAACTTTAGAGTAATTCGATTAAGTAATGAAGTGAAATGGAGATTCATAAACAAAAACTTCAACCCTTTAATAAAAATGTTTTTCTTTTTAAAACAAGAATAAATAACATTTAAATTCATTTGAAAAATGGCTGCCCATTTTCCGCCATTAGGCAATAACTCTACAATCTCAAAATCATTTCTTTTACATAACTCCTGTAGCCCGTATTTCGTAAACCTAAAAAAATCATAAGGTTCTTCATGGAGTTCCCAGCAAAAAGGTACTGATAAAATAAAAACTCCATCTTTCTTTAAAACCCTATTACACTCTTTCATCATCAATTCTGTATTATCAACATGTTCCATTACTTGGGTACTAAAAACAGTGTCGATTGAATCTGAAGCAACATTTAAATCTGTTGCCCTACATAAAATATCTACTTTATTTTCACTGCTCTGAACCACATCACAACCTAAATAATTTTCAATTGAAGTATTAAACAATGCTTCATATGGCTTATTCCCACAACCTACATCTAAAATTATACCTGAAGCATATTTTGAAATCACAGTTTTCAAATCTCGGATTAAAAAATACATTACAATATAGTCTGCAGCATTTTTTTTTAACCGTGTGTTGCTTAGTCTTTTAATATGCTCTTCTCTCACTTAAATATTTTTTTTACCCATTTTTTAAGATGGGTGTATTTGTATTTTAGGAATCCGAAAGTTGTTTGAAGTTGATTAGCTTCATCAACATATGCAAAATACTTTTCTGGATGAATCCTTAATAGATTCTCTGGGTTTGTTGTATTTACGACATCCTTCAATTCAGAAAAATCTCCCAACCTACTTTCTTTAATAAATAACAATGTGTTTTGCCTATACCAATATTGAATTTCGGGATTGTTCCAAATGAGAGGTCGAATAAAATCAACCGGGATATAACCATGAGAAATAAATTTTTTAGCCCAGTATTCAGGCATTTGTTCGTTAATATGGTAAGTTCCCTTTTGTCCAATTATGGCTGCAGAAAATAAGATAACATCTCCAGCTGCTACTAAATTACTTACAAAGATATCGGCATGAGCTTCTGGTATATGCTCGGCCACTTCCATAGACATTACCAAATCAAATTTCCTATTTAAGTTAAGCGGAAATTTAAGATCGGCATTTTTTAAATATTGTTTATCTAACTTAAAAAAACGTTCAGTTACATAATCTCCTTCTACTCCTAACAAATCATTTATATGTAATTCATCTTTCCAAACTTTTAACCAATACCCAACACCACAACCAATATCAATTACCGAAGCAGGATTAAATAAGTTTTGAACTATAGGTAGTATTTTTTGAGCCGATTGATAAGACCCTTGCTCCAATTCATTAAAAAATTCTTTATCGTAATATTTTACTTCTTTCATAATCTTAAATACTGTCTATAATTTTATTTTTTTGAACCAAATTTTGGTAATACTTTTTAAACCAGGTCATCAATCCCAGTTTAAAAATAAATTTAAAAGGATTGGGTTTAAACCTTTTTACTACAAAATCAGAAATATGCTGATGACCCAACTGAGCTGGGTATTTTTGATGTAGGTAATCAGTTAAGCTATTTCTAACTAAATAACTATTGTTGATACCAACAATCATAGATTCTGATCCTACTCTGTACTTGAACCCAATTTGTGGTAAATAAAAAAATTGTTTCCCAGCAAAAGCAATACGAAGCCACATTTCCCAATCTTCCCAGCCCGACTTAATTTCTTTCATGTTGGTATCATAATCACCTAGTTCATCAAAAACAGATTTGCGAACCATGGCACAGGCATCAATATAATTGGTAATCATAAGGCGTTGCAAATTAAATTCACCTACAACCCATCTTCCCGTTCTATTACCAAAATATTCGGCATCACTGTACACAACCGACACAAGTGGATTAGATTGAAAAATGGTTACTGCTTGACTAATAAAATCTGATTCAATGATATTATCTGCATCCAACAACAAAATATATTCTCCTTTTGATTGTGCTATTCCTGAATTTCTTGCAGCAGCTAATCCTTTATTCTCTTGATCAATGATTAAATAATTTGATTTCCTACAGCTTTCTAATTGCAAAATGGTTTCTTCATCGGTAGATCCATCATTTACTATGATAACTTCATAATTGGAATTTTGGGGTTCTAAATTATGAAGAACATCAGGCAGGTATTTGCCATGATTATAACAAGGAATGATGATGGAGACTAATGGTTGCAGCTTTTCTAATTTAGGTTAACAAAAATATCCTATAATTTAATGGTCGCCAAGTTTGATTTAGACTGTAAATATTAGTTATTTATCTTGTTTTAAATACTTAAGAAACAGCTCAAGACCAGATTGCTTAGTATTATCTAAGCGATAATTAATATTGTTATTGTAGTAATGTAGCATATCATACTCCTGAAAATTTAAAGCGGCACTAATTTCATTGATATGCTCAAACCCCTTAGCTGTTGAATTGTTAAATGAGATAACAAACTCCTCAGGTAATTTTTTATTTGCTACCCAAGCGGCAAAAACAAAAGGTAGTCCAGTCATTTCCTTCCAGGCTGTGCCCAAATCATAAATATATTGATGTTGTTTGCGTTGCTGAAAAGCCCTGTCTCCAATAACCAAGCCAGCCGTTTTTCCGTGAATCTCTTTTTCAAAACCAATCTTGGCTTCTACTAAATTGGGAGAAATATTCCAATGCGCTTTCAACAGTATTTTTAATAAAGCCACAGAAGTTAGACTTTGATAATCCAATAATATGGTTTCAATTTCCGCCAATGGTACATCGCTAAACAAACAAACAGTAACCACTTCCCCATCGCAACCAATACAGAAGTCAGAAATGATGTGATATTCCTTTAAAGTTGGTATAACAGCCACAGGAACTAATCCAATATCTACTTGCCCGTTTTGTAAAAGCTCGGCAATATTGGAGGGATAATCAATCATCCAATCCACTTCCTCTTTCATCATCCCCTGTTCAAAACCATAAATAAGCGGCTTTGTATTCAAGTAACTCACAGCGGCGACTTTTATCTTCTGTGTCAATTAATGTATTTTTGCGGCAAATCTACTGCATCATCATGGAATTAAATCAACTTACTGCCATCTCACCCATCGACGGCCGCTATGGTAAACAAGTCAATCAGCTATCAGATTATTTTAGTGAGTATGCCCTTATTAAATACCGAATGATTGTGGAAGTGGAGTATTTTTTGTTTTTGGCAGAGAAGAAGTTCTTTAAAGCCGATGCCAAAACCAAACAACATTTACAAAAAATGGTTGATGAATTTTCTTTGGCCAATGCGCAGGAAATTAAACAAACCGAGTCCATTACCAACCATGATGTAAAAGCGGTTGAATATTTCATTAAAAAGGGTTTAGATAATTGCAACGCTTCTCATTTAAAGGAATGGGTACATTTTGGATTAACCTCTCAAGACATCAACAATACGGCTATTCCATTGCTTTGGAAAAATAGTATGGAGTTGGAATACCTTCCTGCCGTTATCAACCTACAACATAGCATTGGCAAACTGGCGCTTGCCTGGAAAGACATTCCAATGCTGGCCCGTACCCATGGCCAACCAGCCAGTCCAACCAGATTAGGAAAGGAACTGATGGTATTTGTAGAAAGATTGGAAAATCAAATTCAGTTGTTCAGCTATATTCCTTTTACAGCTAAGTTTGGCGGTGCTACCGGAAACTTTAATGCCCATCATGTGGCTTATCCCAAATACAATTGGGTAAAGTTTGCCAATGAGTTTGTAGAAGATAAACTTGGCTTGCAGCGTCAGCAATACACTACTCAAATAGAGCATTTTGATACCCTTGCAGCCCACTTTGATACCATCAAACGCATTAATACTATCCTCATTGATTTTTGCAGAGATATGTGGTCTTATATAAGTGTGGATTATTTTAAACAAAAAACAAAAAAGGGTGAAATTGGAAGCAGTGCCATGCCTCATAAAGTAAATCCCATAGATTTTGAAAACGCCGAAGGCAATTTGGGAATTGCGAATGCCTTATTAGAACATTTTTCGGCTAAACTGCCTATATCAAGGTTACAAAGAGACCTAACGGATTCTACCGTTTTAAGAAATATTGGTGTACCAGTTGCACATACATTATTGGCAATTAAGTCAACCGAAAAAGGAATGAGTAAGTTGGTTTTAAATGAAGCCAAACTAAAAGCTGATTTGGATAATAATTGGGCAGTTGTTGCAGAAGCCATTCAAACCATTTTACGAAGGGAACATTATCCCAATCCATATGAAGCCTTGAAAGATTTAACCAGAGGAAAGACTACAATAGATAAAAAAGCCATCCACCAATTCATCAACGGCTTAAAAATTACCGCTGCTGTTAAAAAAGAATTGAAAGCGATAACTCCATTTAATTACACGGGTATTTAAATTACTATGAAAAGAATATTCTGTTTCTTATTGCTTACTGGCAAAATTTGTACAGCTCAAGTTGATTTAAATCTTGGTTTAAAAGCCTACTACCCTTTCAATGGCAATGCACAGGATATTAGTGGTAACAATAACCATCCTGTTTTTAATAATGCAACTTATACAAATGACAGGTTTGGGAAACCCAACAGTGCTTTTCATTTTAATGGAGTTTATCAATACATGCGTATCCCTAATAGCTCTTCCTTAAATTTTGGATCACAAATCACTTTGTCAGTTTGGGTAAAGCCCACGGGGTTTTATTATGATATTTGCCATGCCAGTCAGATTTTAAGTAAAGGCGGAGGTAATTATATGCCAGGCAATTATGCTTTAAGATTTGATGACGTTTTATATACCGGTGGTAAAGGTTGCGACGGCAGTGTTTGTGATTCACTTCACCAGAATTTTAGAGGAACAGGAACAATTTTAACTCCATACAAAGACTTTATCAATAAGAATCAATGGTATGCAGTTACTTATACTAATGATGGTAAAACAGCCAGGTTTTATGTTGATTGTGAACTAAAGTATGCAATTGATTTCCCTGAAACTTTTACAAACACAGATGATTTGTTTTTTGGTAAATCTGATGATCCATTTTATCCTTTTTGGTTAAATGGCGATTTGGATGATATCCGTATTTATAACAGGGCTTTAAAACCTGAAGAGATTTTTGCTCTTTGTAATGATACAATTGTAATAGAAAAACCTAAACAGTTAATTGAACCCATCATTGAAAATCGAAAAAATGAACTGGTAAAGGAAATTACGGTTGATAATGATACTATTTCGGTGACGCTGTACGATAATGGAGTAGTTGATGGAGATAGCATTACCCTAATTTATAATGACAAAATACTTACAAGCCATCAGTTACTTACTACAAAGCCACTTACTTTTTATATAAAAATTGCCCCAGGTAATAGCCGCAATGAACTGGTTATGTATGCCGAGAATTTAGGGAGCATACCACCCAATACTGCTTTAATGGTGATATATGATGGGACCAAAAGGTACGAACTGAATATCAGCAGTACCGAAACAAGTAATGGTGTGGTATCTTTTAAACTGAGGGAATAAGCCTACTTATGTATCTCACTGGTAAAATGGAACTCAATATCGGGGTTGTTTTGAATCTCGGTATTTAAAAACCATTCACTATTAGCCAGGTAAACTAAATGGCCATCTTTATCTTCGGCAATATTGGCTTGCTTGTACTTGATAAAGTCATCTAGTTTTTTAGGATCCTTACTGGTTAACCAACAAGCCTTAAAAAAAGGTAAGTTATTCATTTGTACTGATGCGCTATACTCTTGTAAAAGGCGATATTGAATTACCTCAAACTGAAGTTCTCCAACACAACCAATGATCTTTTTGTTTCCGCCAAACTGGGTGAATAATTGGGCTACTCCCTCATCAGTAAGCTGCTGTAATCCTTTTTCCAACTGCTTGGTTTTCATAGGATCTTTATTCAATACCTCTTTAAAAATCTCTGGAGAAAAACTAGGGATACCGGTAAAGAAAAAGTTCTCCCCTTCGGTCATCGTATCCCCAATTTTAAAGTTACCTGTATCAAATAAACCAACTACATCGCCAGGGTAAGCATCTTCAATCACTTCCTTTTGGCGAGCCAAAAAGCTATACGGATTATTGAAACGCATGTCCTTATCCAACCTTACATGATGATAATATTTATTTCTTTCGAACCTACCACTACAAACCCTTAAAAAAGCAATCCTATCTCTATGCTTCGGATCGAGATTGGCGTGAATTTTAAAAATAAAGCCACTGAATTTCTCTTCTTCTGGTTTTACATCCCTTTCGGTGGTAGCCCTTGGCCTAGGCGTTGGAGCAATTCTAATGAAAGTGTCTAACATCTCCTTTACGCCAAAATTGTTAACGGCACTGCCAAAAAATACTGGAGCTGTATCGCCAGCCAGGTAATCTTCCTTGTTCAATTCGCCATACACCCCATCAATCAATTCTACATCTTCCCGCAGGGTATCTGCATCTTTTTCGCCTACTTTTTTATCTAAGACTCCATCATTTAAATCCTTGATTTCCAATACATCTTCATCATTCCCCTTCGTGCCCGCCGTAAACAATACCAAGCTTTTTTGCTGCATATCATATACCCCTTTAAAGTCCTTACCGCTATTAATAGGCATGGTCATCGGGTGCAACTGAATCTTTAATTCATTTTCAATCTCCTCTAAAAGGTCGAACCGGTTTTTCCCATCCCTATCCATTTTATTAATAAAAACAATCACCGGCGTTTTGCGCATGGCTATCACTTCCATCAATCTACGGGTTTGAGGCTCTACCCCATTCACACTATCAATTACCAATACCACACTATCTACCGCTGTTAAAGTTCTATACGTATCCTCCGCAAAATCCCTGTGCCCCGGGGTATCTAACAAATTGATAAGATGGCCCTGGTATTCAAAAGTCATTACACTGGTAGCTACACTAATACCACGCTGGCGTTCTATCTCCATAAAATCACTGGTCGCATGCTTTTTAATCTTATTGCTCTTTACGGCTCCAGCGGTTTGAATGGCACCGCCAAACAAAAGAAATTTTTCGGTTAAAGTGGTTTTACCGGCATCGGGGTGAGAGATGATGGCAAATGACTTGCGCTTGTTGATTTCGTTGATGTACTTCATATTAAAAAGCTCCTAGCTTTTAGCCATTAACAATTAGCTATGGCTTTTTTTGAGCCGCAAAGGTAAGGTTTGAAAAGGGATGAATAAAGTAATATCACAGAAGCACAGTATTCCAATCAAGTAGAATGATTTACAATGGAGGACTATTATAACCATTCATACTTTTAAGGTCAAATATCAACCGCCAAGCCTTAATTTTGAACCATGCGTAAATCGCTAAATATCATCCGCAATTCACTCAAACTCACTTTTAAGGAATTAAAAGTAAATAAACTTCGTACTGGACTTAGTCTTACTGGCGTTGCCTTTGGCATTTTTTGCATTATTGGTGTGTTGGCAACTGTAAACAGTTTGGAGCGAAATATTCAGGATGAAGTTAAAAGTCTTGGAAGTAATACCATTTACATAGATAAATGGGATTACAGCGGCGGTCCCGACCAACCCATTTGGAAATTCAGAGCCAGGCCAGTTGCTCAATTTGAAGAGGCAGCCATGGTTAAGGAAAGAGCTGTATTGCTGGAAGATATCTCTTATTTAATGCAAACAGGTGGCAGCATTTCTCATAAAGACGATATGTTGCAAAGTGTAAGTGTATATGGAATTATTGAGGCGCAAATGGTTATTCAGCCGATAAGTTTTGATGCCGGCAGGTTTTTTTCGGCTAGTGAGTTTAATTCGGGCAGCAATATTTGTTTAATAGGGTTTACCAATGCAGAGTTATTGTTTGGCAACAGTGAGCGTGCTTTGGGTAAGCAAATTGACATAAAAGGTAAAAAAGCCACCATAGTTGGTGTAATTAAAAAAGAAGGAAAGAATTTCATAGGCTGGGATTATGACAATTGTGTAATGTTACCCTATAAATTCTGCAAGCAGATATTTGATCAAAAATTTTCGAATCCTATCTTAATTGCAAAAGGCAAAGAGGGTGTAACGGCTGCCGCCTTAATGGATGAACTACGTGGTATTATGAGGCAGATAAGAAGACTTAGCCCAACCCAGGAAGATAATTTTTCTTTGAATAGTGTAGAAGCATTTAGCAAAGCCATTTCCGAATCTTTTTTAGTAATCAATATTGTAGGCTCCATTATTGGAGGCATTAGCTTAATTGTGGGAATGTTTGGCATTGCCAATATTATGTTTGTTACGGTAAGAGAAAGAACCCCAGTAATAGGACTCAAAAAAGCCATTGGTGCTAAAAATAGCAGTATCCTGTTCGAATTTTTAATGGAAGCAGCTGTGCTTTGCATCATTGGAGGAGCTATTGGTTTATTCTTTGTGTATATACTCACGCTAGTCTTATCGGGACCATTAAATTTCCCTGTCTATGTTTCTACACCCATGCTTATTACAACAGTAATTATTTGTATTGTGGTTGGAATACTAGCAGGAATTATTCCTGCTTCCCAAGCATCCAGGATGGACCCTGTTGAGGCAATACGGTCAAAGTAAATTATAAATTATCAGTTATGAATTATGAATTATTTTTGCCAAAACTCATAACTTGTCTACTACTATCCTTGCCATAGAATCTTCCTGCGATGAAACTTCTGCTTCGGTGTGCCGAGATGGAAAAATACTATCAAACCATATTGCCAACCAAACCGTTCATGAACAGTATGGAGGGGTTGTTCCCGAGTTAGCCAGCAGAGCCCACATGCAAAAAATTGTACCAGTGGTTGATATAGCCCTAAAAAATGCTAATGTTACATTAGCAGAATTAGATGCCATTGCTTTTACCCAGGCACCGGGCTTAATTGGATCTTTATTAGTGGGAACTCAGTTTGCTAAATCGATGGCATTGGCTTTAGATAAACCACTCATTGCAGTACACCATATGCAGGCACATGTATTGGCTAATTTAATTCCGGATGAAAGGCCAAACTTCCCTTTTTTATGTTTAACAGTAAGTGGCGGGCATACCCAAATTGTGGTATGCGAATCGGCAAGTAAATTAAGAGTGATAGGACAAACCATTGATGATGCTGCAGGGGAAGCATTTGATAAAACAGCAAAAATTATGGGGCTCCCTTATCCTGGTGGTCCGCTTGTAGATAAATATGCAGCTTTGGGAAATCCTAAACGATTTAAGTTTCCTGAGCCTCAGATACCCGGATTGGATTTTAGTTTTTCGGGATTAAAAACCTCCATTCTCTACTTTTTAAAAAATGCCGGCACCAGCAATTTATTTAAAGCCGAATTTTTGGCTGATGAAGCCACTCAAAAAAAATTCATTGAAGAAAACCTGAATGATATTTGTGCATCGGTGCAAGACAGAATCATCAGCATTTTATTAAACAAGGTAAAAAAGGCCGCCAAAGAAACTGGCATCACTCAAATTTGTTTGGCTGGTGGTGTAAGTGCCAACAGCGGATTACGCAAAGCTTTTACCGAAATGGGTGAAAAAGAAAACTGGAAAACTTTTATTCCTGCTTTCCAATACTGTACCGACAATGCTGCTATGATTGCCATTACCGCTTATTATAAATTTTTAGAAAAAGATTTTACAGAAATGAGTGTGGGGCCAAGTGCCAGAGCAGAGTGGTGAGGTTAGCTAATAGCTATTAGATTTTAGCCTTTAGCTGTTAGGAAAATTCCTTTTCTAAAAAAGCACCTTTAAAATATTTCACTGTTAACCACTAATATCTAAAAGCCAACAGCTAGAAGCTACCCATGTCAAATACCTATTTCCAATTTAAACAATTCACTGTTCATCAAGATAAAACAGCCATGAAGGTTTGTACCGATGCTTGTTTGTTTGGAGCATTGATTCCAAATTGCGAGGGTAAAGTTTTGGATATTGGCACTGGCACTGGCTTATTACCATTGATGTTTGCTCAAAAAAACACAGAGGCAATTATTGATTGTGTAGAAATTGATGAAGCTGCTGCTGAACAAGCGAGTCAAAATATTTCAGCCTCGCCTTGTGCAAATAGAATTAATGTATTTAATACGGATGTAAAACAGTTTAATCAGGGTAAGCAATATCAAGCCATCATCAGCAATCCTCCCTTCTTCAAAAACGATTTAATATCCCCTCATAAAGGAAAGAACAAAGCCAAACACGATAGCAGCTTAACCTTATCGCAATTAATTAAAATTGTAAACCAACATCTAACTCAAGAAGGATTTTTTGCAGTTTTATTACCCTACCATCGGGTGGAAGCTTTTATCAGCGAAGCTGAAAAAGCGGAGCTATATCTTAACAAACAAATACTTGTAAAACAAACTCCTAAACATCCATTCTTTAGAGGGATAATTATTTTTAAGAAGATAAAAGCAAAACCATCTTGCCAGGAAATCACCATTAAAGAAGCTGACGGAAATTACAGCACTACTTTTATCGAAGCCTTAAAAGATTATTATCTCTATCTCTAATTACTGGCCGGCATATTCTTTCATATACAAATAAGGTTCATTAATTTCTCCGTCAATCACCATGCTTGCCCTATCGATTGTTTTGCTTCCGCCAAGGCGTATATCATCCAATACATATTTAATAAGCTGTTCCCCAAAATAACGGCTGGCATCTCTGGCCAATTCATTGGGTAAATTACCAACAGCCATAACATCAACTGAATTCGGCAAATAGGGTGCAGTTTTTTTAAAACTTGATTTATCAACACCATAAACTGGGTCTTCAATAGTTGAATCGCCAAGATTACAGGGTACCGATCCGTATTTATCATCCGTAATATCGGCAATGGTTTTAATACGAAAATTTTCTTTACTAATGTCATCCATTTCAAACAAACGGGGAATGGTTTTATCCCAGTAAATGCCGTTTATCAGAATATCGGTTTGAGGAATATAGTCGGCAAAACGGCAATGATATTTTTGTGGATGCACATGAAAATCGTTACGATTGTATTTACCTGTCTCTTTATGATTGTACAAATTGGTTCCCTTTAAATGAACATACACTGGATAAGTAAACTCATTTTCTAAAAACTCATCTGGCTCCACTTCGTGAATACCCATCAGGTTCATAATTTCCAACACACCATGTGCCACACGGCCTGTACCAGTAACAGCAATTTTTATATTGGGTAGTTTTAATCCAAAATAAGTATGTACCAGTTTTTGAAAACTATTTACCGACCCTACCCTTTGCAAACTAAAAGCGCCAGTACGGTTGCCATAAGCCATCATTCCATTATGAGCGCCCACAATTCCGGCAAAAAAGCCGAAGCCTATAATCCTTGTCCCATCTTCATGCTCCAAACATTCATAATCAATTAGGCTGATTTTTTTTTCTAAAAGGGTTTTAAACATTACCTGATTATACGGCTGTAATTTTTTTGTGTGCGAAAAAAACATATAGGTTTTACCAGCCATCAACATATCCAAA
This sequence comes from uncultured Chitinophagaceae bacterium, assembly GCA_947085175.1. GTDB lineage: Bacteria > Bacteroidota > Bacteroidia > Chitinophagales > Chitinophagaceae > Ferruginibacter. Next base: position 925 of record CAMTVJ010000003.1, on the reverse strand, counting down.
GGCACTTCTTTAATACCCAATAAAAGGTTGCAATCAGCTACATCTTCCTTTACTTCCACTCCGGCTCTTTCGTATTCCTTATCCCCATAACATCTGGTTTCAGAACTTTGAACAACTACCTCTACATCATCAAAATTCAAATGTAACCATTTGCATTGGGCTGGTGTAAGTGCCACCCTATTGTCTTGTGGCGTTTTTCCTTCTCTTATTAATCCTATCTTAAGCATAGTTTTTTCCATTTCAATGGCAATTTACATTTTAGATTTTATATACAAGGCTCTACCTTTGCTCTATGAATCATTTTGAACTCTTTGGTTTGCCAGTTTCTTTTAAAATTGACAAAAGCAAACTTGCCCTTTCTTATTTCGAACTTCAAAAAAAATACCACCCCGATTTTTTTACCAATAGTAATGAAGCGGAGCAGGAGCTGGCTTTAGAAAAATCGTCGCAATTGAATAAGGCGCTTAAGATTTTTAAGAACGAAGATGAGACTATCAAATATGTATTACAGCTTAAAGGATTGTTAGAGGAAGAAGAAAAGTACCAGCTCCCACCAGCTTTTTTAATGGAGATGATGGAATTGAATGAGGAACTATCTGATGACTCGGCTAAGGAGATTGAATTGATGGAAACCGAACTTTACAGAGAAGTAAAGGATATTATTGAACAATATGATGATACATTAACCATAACGCAAGATTTGCTAAAAATTAAAGAATACTATTTTAAGAAAAAATACCTGCAACGTATTTTGGACAGGATTGATGGATAATGTAATATTGCAGCCCTGTTTAGTGGTTTAGTGGTTTAGTGGTTTAGTGGTTTAGTGGTTTAGTGGTTTAGTGGTTTAGTGGTTTAGTGGTTTAGTGGTTTAGTGGTTTAGTGGTTTAGTGGTTTAGTGGTTTAGTGGTTTAGTGGTTTAGTG
>CAMTVJ010000002.1:0-391482 GCA_947085175.1 uncultured Chitinophagaceae bacterium | reverse complement strand
GATTACTATGACTTCTCCAAATGTTTTTATGCCATTTTTTTCTTAGTTATGCACATGCTGCCTGGTACTTATTCTCGTATAATTTTTGCTGATTAACAACAGCTGCTACCCTTAGTAATATTTTATTTTTAATAGCATTCAGCGTTTGCAAATGTTTTTTGCCTTCGCTCATTTTGCGATCATAATAATCTCTAAACTCCGGGTATGTATTTATGGCTGACAATGCGCCCATTGTTAGAATGGATTTCAGTTCTTTGTTGGCCATGAAGTGCACCCTGTTTCTGCCTTTTATACTTGTACCGCTTTTATGTTCATGTGGTACAACTCCAGCATAATTTGCCAACTGCTTGCCTGTTACCTTTATTGCGAAATTATTTGTGCAGCATATGATAAATATGGCCGTTATTTTGCCAATGCCTGGCACAGAGAGCATACGTTTGTAGTTTGCTAAAACGGATTCGTCCTGTGATATCATGCGAAGCATTTGGGCTTCAATCAATTTAATGGATTTTTTCAGCCCCGTAAGAGCGTCTTTATTTAATTTTTGCATAAGCTGCTGGGTAGCTTTGTCATTGCCCACTTTAAGTTCATTAAGTGTTTGACTGATGGCATTTTTCTGGCGTAGCAATTTGCTTCTGTTACTCAAAAGATCTTTGAGGGTGACAAGCGCCTTATTCAGACCTGTTGTGGGTTTGATGTCCTCGTGGTTCCGGTAAGCATATTCACATAAGCGCATGCTGTCTACCTTATCATTCTTACTGCGAGCTATACCAAAGCTCCATTTCAGATCTGCTGCATTGCCAATAAAAACCGGTAATAAATGCGTGCTACAAAAATTCCAGATGGGGCGATGATATATTCCGGTATTTTCTATGACCAGCAGACTATTCTGATCAAAGGATACCTGGTACTCGTCCAGCCAGTTTTTGAACTCTTTTAAGCCACAGGTATTGTTGTCGAACTTAGAAATAACAACAGGTTGTTTGCGGCCATTGATTACTACAATAAGCGAAACATCAAAATTGAGTTTACTTACATCAATACCAAGATAATTTTTTTGCATAACTTAGAATTTAGAATCTTAAAAAATAAACGTAACCATTTTTGCCCCATCGTTCTAGTCCTTAATAGTGGGTAATGCCCTAATTACTATATGAACACTAAGGGAAAAAACGGCGGCAGATTTCATCAAGCCATGGGTAGTTAACCCTTACGAATAATAAATGAGCTGCCGCCGCTGGTTATGTTTTATCCACACAAAAATGTGAATTGTAAAAGAAAAAAAGAAGCAAAAAAAGAAAAGGTAGTAATAGTAGTATTTTTAAAAATAAATGAATAATGCAAACCTAAAGGACGGAATTCTATTCAACTAAACAATATATTTGAACTTTAAACAATAATTAGGCTTCAGTTATCAGCGTGACGGAACTCGAATTCCCCAACAACGTCAAGCCTTTTTCGTTGTGCGTCAGCGTAGTGAGCGACACAACAATTATCAAAAAGACGAAAACAAAATATGACCGAAGCAATCATTCCATTACTTTCCTTAATTGCCCTGGAAGTAATTCTTGGCATTGACAATATTATTTTCATTTCCATTTTGGCAGACAAGTTGCCAGAAAACCAAAGAAGTAGGCTTCGCTTCTGGGGAATAGGTTTGGCTATGATAATGAGGTTATGTCTTTTAGCTTTTATAGCTTGGATTCTTAAACTTGACCAAACATTATTTACACTTTTTGGCACTGACTTTTCAGGTAAGGGTTTAGTATTAATTTTCGGGGGACTTTTTTTAATCTATAAAAGTACAAGAGAAATTTATCATAAAACTGAAATTGCCAATAACGACAAACCAAATATTCCAAAGAACAACAGCTTTAAAAGACTACTTACGGAAGTAATAATATTGGATTTGGTTTTCTCTATTGACTCGATTATTACTGCAGTAGGTATGGTTCAAGAACTTTGGGTAATGTACACAGCTGTAATTGTGGCAGTTTTTGTAATGTTATTAGCATCAAAACCCATAAGCGAATTTATTAGAAAACATCCGTCCTTTAAAATTTTAGCATTGTGTTTTTTAATGATGATAGGGGTATCGCTTCTGGCAGAAGGCTTTCACTTTGAAATTCCAAAGGGTTATATTTATTTTTCAATGGCATTCGCTTTTCTAGTAGATATAATACAAATAAAAACAATAAAACAAAAGTGATTTGGAAAAGCAAAAAGCCCAATAAATGAAATTATTATTTCTAGCGACAATTACATTTTATTTATTTATAAATACGCTATCCGCACAAACTTCTGGCCTTGGAAGTTGGAACATTTTGAATGTAAAATATAACCTTAACGAAAAATGGAGCATTTTTGGAGAAGCACAATTACGCTCATTAAATTTTTACTCCAACTTTCACTATTATGAATTCAAGGGCGGAGTCGACTACAATGTTCATAAAAAAGTAAAGTTAACGCTAGGTGCAGGTAGTTATCAAACCTATGCTGAAGGCGGCGATTTTGTATTGCCGAAAAATAATGATGAATTTAGACTTTGGCCTCAGATTACTATTTATAATTCAATTGGAAAGTTGAAACTAGAACAACGTTATCGTTCGGAGTTTAGATTTACAAGTAGTGGCTTCCGAAACCGTTTTCGTTACAGAGTTGGTTTTTCTTATCCTTTTGGAAAAGAAAAAAATGAATACAAACCATTTCAAATTGGTGCTAGCAATGAACTTTTCTTCACAAACAAAGAGCCTTATTTTGAAAGAAACAGAATGCAACTTTCGTTAAACTACAAGCCCTCAAAATCAACAACTTTGCAAGTTGGCTATTTGCATCAATTTGACTACAAAATAAATGATGAAACAGGACGAGATTTTCTTCAAATCGGCTTTTTCATAGAATTGTTTAAAAAGCCATCTAATAAAATTGAACTAATAGACAATTAAAACCGCAATAATGATTTTTAAATGCACCGAAACCAAATATGAATATGAACGATGGGCAAAATCGCCAGCACTTAACATTGGGTTTTCTCGCAAAGGCGGGACAGGTAGTGCAAGATTGGCTTGACGAAAAAAGCCCAGCTTTAGTTCTTAATATTTAACTTTATCAAAAAGTGTAACGATAGACGGATACGACACTTAAATACTTAGCAATATATACAATCAAGAAACTAATTTATGATTCAGCAGGAACAAATAGTAAAATCAACAAACAAATTTTGGCAGAAATGGTCCATCGCATTCAGAATATTGCCTCTTGTAGCATTGGTAGTAATTCTAAAATTTCTTTCTCATATTTATGAACTTGAGTTTATGGAGCTAAATGCGCTGTTTACAAGTTTGGTAGCAGGCACAATTTTCCTCATAGGTTTTCTAATCACAGGCGTACTTTCTGACTACAAAGAAAGCGAAAAACTTCCGAGTGAACTTTCAGCTACACTTAAATCATTGCTTGACGATACCTGCACCATATACATGTCGAAAAACTCTGAAACTGCTAAGCAGTTCATTGAATTTCAAAAGTCATTCAGCACTTCGTTGATAAATTGGTTTTTTAAAAAAGAAAGAACAAATTCAATTATCGAAAAGATAAGTTTAATGAACGATTTTTTTGCTTCATTTGACAAGGAAGGCATTCAACCGAATTACATTATTAAAATGAAAACGGAACAAAACACAATCAGAAAAATAATTCTAAGAGTTGACACTATCAGAGACACTGGGTTCATAAGATCAGCATACGCCATTGTTGAAGCCATGTGGATTGCCATTTCAATAGGTCTGATTATAATAAAAATAGAACCGTTTTACGCATCTTTATTTTTCACTACACTTGTCACGTTTCTTATTTCTTATATGTTTTTATTGATAAAGGATCTTGATAATCCATTTGAATATTCTACTAAAGGCGAAAGCGGAAGCGAAGTCTCATTAAAACCTATTCGTGATTTTGAAATTGCCATTAAAGAATTTAATTAAAACCCTTCTTAAAGCAAGAAACATAAAAACAACGAACCGCTAACATATGCATTGCCACAAGTTGGGGGGACTCAAGGGTAATCAGCAGCATAAAGCCCCTTATCATCGGTTATCGGCCTGACTATTTAGTAGATAAATTTGTTCTTATTTATTAAATTATCGTTTCTTAATTTAGCTCAGCACCGGGCGGACATAGCACCAAATACCCAACCAGCGACAATGCATCTCGTTTTAGACAAATTGACACTCATTTAATTCACACTTCTAAAAATAATAATATGGAACCAACTACTCCTCAATTTGACCCTGTAAAATACAAAACCACCACCCACGACCAATGGCAAACAGCAGCGGAAGCATGGTATCGATGGAGCCCAACGCTTAATCAATGGCTTGGTAATGCAACAGACAAAATGTTGAAAATGGCGGATATCAGCATCGGAAGCCGTGTTTTAGATATAGCAGCCGGAGCTGGTGAGCAATCCATCACAACAGCTAAAAAAGTTGGTCCATCAGGTTATGTTTTAGCCACCGACATTTCTTCAAATATCCTTGACTATGCTAAGCATATGGCCCTTCAAGCTGGACTAAACAACATAGAAACAAAAGTAATGGATGGTGAAAATCTCACACTTGAAGACGAAACTTTTGATGCCGTTATTTCAAGGGTTGGACTTATCTATTTTCCTGATCAGCAAAAAGCGTTGAAGGAAATGCTTCGGGTGCTAAAGCCCGGCGGTAAAATAGCGGCTATTGTTTACTCAACTCCTGAAGAAAATAAATTTTTCTCTGTTCCTGTATCCATTATCCGCAATAGGGCCAAGCTACCTCCTCCATTGCCAGGACAACCAGGTCCATTTAGTTTAGGAGCAGAAGGTGTAATTGACAAAGTTTTTTCACAAGCCGGTTTCAAAAATGTAAGATCAGAACTTGTTGACTCTCCTTTGCAACTTTCATCTGCAAAAGAGTGTGTACGATTTGAAAAAGAATCATTTGGTGCTTTACACCAAATGATGAGCAGTTTATCTGATTTAGAGAAAGAATCGGTTTGGGATGAAATTGAAAGAGAGCTTCGAAAGTTTGAAACTGAGAACAGTTTTATTGGTCCTTGTAAAATGGTTGTAGCTGTGGCACAAAAACCATAATTCCTTAAGTGAAAAATTAACTGCCTACAACTAGGGGTTTTGCGTCATGTTCAAGTAGCATTGCTTTACATAAAAAATAAAATGAAAAAATATTATATTTAGTTGTTAGTATTATACTGCTTATGCTCTCGCTAGTAGCATTCTCTGACAATTTGCTAACTGATGTGTGACAGAAAAGTAACAGGGACCCCAAGTTTATTATACATGGTTTATTTTGTTTTGCCTGGTTTATTACTCTTGTTCTTGAAACCAACTTTATAAAAAAAGGAAATTACAAAGCTCACATGAAACTTGGAATTGCAGGGTTAATAGCAGCTTTTGGAGTATTCACAACCACTTTGTACATTTTTATTGTTATTTATAAGGGTTGGGATGACATGTCGCCCTTAGTCAGAGTCAATAGGTTTCTTATGTTGGGATTTGCCATATTGTTAACGCTGGCCTATCTCAACAGAAAAAATACTGCTCAACATAATAGGTTAATTTTTGTAGCCGCCTTTTATGTGCTTGGGCCAATTTAAGAGAGAGAGCAATGGGACATTCGTTTCTTTATTCAATGATTGAAAATGACTTAACTTGGGACTTAATTTTTTATGTAATCTGGACTTCTTTTGTTATTTCACTTTTCATATATGACTGGGATGTAATTAGGAGATTTCACCCGATTACTTATATTGGGCTTTTAATATTTTCTGTTATTTAGGCTATATCATTTCTATCATAAGTGATTTCAATAACACGAACGCACAACATCGGGTTTTATTCAAGGGTGGGGCTGGATTTTATCTACAACCCGTTGGCCACAATAGAGATAAACTATACACATTAAAAATAGAATATTTAATTTAAACAATAGCCATATGAAAGCAAATGGTAAAACCGTTAAAGATATTTTATTAAACCTGCCTGAGGACAGGCTTGAACCCATTAATAGACTGCACGATGTAATTGTAAAAAACCTTCCCAAAGGATTTGAACCCGCCATTAGTTACGGTGGCTTGGGTTATGTGGTGCCACATAAACTTTACCCAGCAGGTTATCATTGTAAGCCTGAAGAGCCACTACCTTTTGCCGGCATTGCCTCGCAAAAAAGATCCATTAACTTTTACCACATGGGGGTTTATGCTGATCCAAAATTATTAAAATGGTTTGTGAGCGAGTATCCTAAATACAGCAAACAAAAACTAGATATGGGAAAGAGTTGCGTGCGTTTTAAGAAGTTGGACGAGATACCCTACAAACTCATTGGCGAATTAATGAAAAAAATAAGTGTAAAAAAGTGGATAAATATTTATGAAACTGCATTGAAAAAATAGGCTATGAAAAAAAATGTGATTTTAAAATTAATCGGGTTGGTTATACTGACTATGGTAACCTTAGTTATTATTTCATTCCTTGAAGTTGCAGTGTATTCTTATCTCATAAATTCCGGACAAGAAGCAGCTGTTTATGAAACACACGCTAATTCTTCCGCACCCTATATTTCAGGTATTTTTGGGTTTATTGTTTTCTTTCTTGTAGCAAGACATTGGAAGAAAAAGAAATACAATAATGTATCTAAACTAACTATTCTTTTCCCACTCATTTAAATTCTGTTGGACATTAGATAATAACAGCAGCATGTGTTAAATGGTTTAACTTTTTTTTAATTTTTATTATTGCTAATGCAGCAAAATTTTTGGGAAGTTACTTAGGGTATAAAATAACGAAATGACACTGGACAATCCCGAAAAAAAACAACGAATGCACAATATCGGGTTTTGTGCAAGCTTAGGAAAAATGTTCTACCTATGATAAATTACATTCAAAAAACGCAAACCATCATCGCACCTTAAAATTTACTAATATCAAATAAAAAGCCGGTTTTTTATTTTTTCTGCCTGCCCCATCCTGTTGTAATTTTTTTAAAATTTTTCTTGCACAATTCAAAAAATTATTTTACTTTGCATTTCAAAGTACTTTCCAGTCTAATGAACGGACATCAACAATAAAGTATCATGAACAAACCTGACATACTAACTAACATTGACAATCCCAAGGAACTTGAAAAATTGTACCGGGACAATAAAGCGGCTTTTAAAACGGAGTTCAATTTACTTTACCCTGAACTTAGGGATAATAAACTTGCAGACTATTGGAATGAAAGACTGAATTACGAAAGTTCAGAAATATCCTGGGGAAGTAATAAAGAATTAACCTTTGTAATAATTGCTTCTTTATTAGCGGGTGTTTTTGCAAAGCTTCCTGCATTACTTAATATCAATGAGGAATTATTTTATCAGAGGAATTTAGGGTTTGTCATTTTCCCAATATTAGCAACATACTTTATTTGGAGAAAAAGTCTTTCAACAAATAAAATTGTTTTTGCTGGAGTTGCATTTTTTATTGCTTTAACCTTCATCAATTTGTTACCTGCAGATAATAAAAGCGACACCTTGATTTTATCTTGTATACACTTACCGTTTTTTTTGTGGGCGATTTTAGGATATACTTATACTGACGACAACATAAGAAGCTACCCTAAAAGACTTGAATTCCTCAGATACAATGGCGACTTAGTTATATTGACTACTCTCCTCGGGATTGCAGGAGCCATTCTCACTGCAATTACTATCGGGCTTTTTTCTGTCATTGGTTTTAATATTGAGAAATTTTATTTTGACTATATAGGTATATTCGGTCTTGCTGCATTACCAATAGTTGCAACATATATAACACAAACAAATCCTCAATTGGTTAACAAGGTTTCACCAGTAATTGCTAAAATATTCAGTCCTATAGTTTTAATTATGCTGGTTGTTTATTTGGTGGCAATTTTGTTTTCGGGAAAAGACCCATACAATGACAGAGATTTTTTAGTAGTATTTAATTTTCTCTTAATCGGAGTTATGGCAATTATTTTATTTTCGGTTGCAGAAACATTTAAGAAAAACGAAAACCGAACAGGCAGTTTTATTCTATTTGCTTTAGCAATAGTAACAGTCATTGTAAATGGAATTGCCCTGTCTGCTATTCTTTTTAGAATTTCAGAGTGGGGGATTACTCCAAACAGGCTTGCGGTTTTAGGAGGGAATATACTTATGCTGACAAATCTGTTAATGATAACTTTTCGGCTATTTAAAAATGTTTCAAAAAAGGCAGGCATTAATGAAGTTGAAAATTCTATATCAATGTTTCTTCCTATTTATATCATATGGACAATTATTGTGACTTTTATTTTTCCCATAATATTTCATTTCAAATAGTACAACGAATTATCGAAACAAAATGATTTCCCAAACTCTACTTCTGAAAATGTGTGACCTATCTTATTGATTTTTAGATCTTAACAAGATATTTCTCTTTTATCATAAATTATTTATTGTTTATCAATAATTATATATTTATATTTGAGGCATAATTTAAACTTTACATTTATGCCAAAAACAAACAACTACGTATTTCAATTTCTAAAGATTATTGCCTGGATCATCTTCGTTGGCTTATGCATTGAAGCAGGTGGCTTGATAGTCAATTTCATTTTCAGTCTATACAAACCTGAATTTGTCCAAAACCTATATCAAAAGCTGGACCTAAGCGAAATGTATGAACGTAGTAAATGGACTTTTTTCGGTATATATAGTTTTATCCTGGTCATATCAATTTTAAAAGCAATCCTGTTCTATGTAGTTATCATACTGGTAACCAAAATTGATTTATCAAAACCTTTCAACAATTTTGTTTCCGGACAGATTTCACAGATCAGTTACTACACTTTTTCAATTGGTATTTTAAGTTATATAGCCCGTCAGACAGCCAAATATTTGCAACATCATGGCTATGTTATCGACACCCTGAGCCAGTTTTGGGAAGACAGCCAGGCATTTATATTGATGGCAGCTGTAATCTATGTAATTGCCACTATTTTCTCAAAAGGTGTTGAAATCCAAAACGAAAACGAATTAACTGTTTAAACTATGCCAATAATTGTAAACTTAGATGTAATGATGGCAAAAAGAAAGATGTCGCTAAATGAACTTTCCGAAAAAGTGGGTTTAACCTTGTCTAATCTTTCCATTTTAAAAACAGGAAAAGCAAAAGCCATACGATTTAGTACATTAGAAGCAATATGTGAAGTGTTGAATTGCCAACCTGGGGATATTTTAGAATATGCAAACGAAAATAAATAGTTGTAAAACAACTAACTATGAGTTGTATATAAAAAACAAGACAATAGCCCGAACCGCTAACATCGGGTTTTGTGGCAAAGCTGGCAGGACGTTGTACTGCAAAGGCTTCAGCAATATCTCGACTTCAACCAGTTTGCCGGCAGGCTGGTTAAGGGCTCGGCAGAACACTAACCAGCTTTTGTTTGTTACCTCCAACATCAGTAATTTTATTGGGCGGCGGTTACTTGGCTGAATGTCAAAACATCCAGCCCTGCACAAAGCCCCGCCGTTGGAAGCTAGGCTTTACAATACAAATAATTAACTAAAAAAAATAAATACTATGGTAGATATAAAAAAAGGAAAGTGCCCGGTAATGCATGGATCAAATACAGAAACAAATAATTCCGTAATGAGTTGGTGGCCAAATGCACTTAATCTTGACATTTTGCATCAACACGACACAAAAACAAATCCTTACGGAGAGAATTTAAACTATGCTGAAGAATTTAAAAAACTTGACCTTGAAGCAATAAAAAATGACCTTAAAAAACTAATGACCGAAAGTCAGGAATGGTGGCCTGCCGACTGGGGACATTACGGTGGATTGATGATTCGCATGGCTTGGCATAGTGCAGGAACATACCGCATCGCTGATGGACGTGGTGGAAGTAACACCGGAAACCAACGATTCGCCCCTCTAAATAGTTGGCCTGATAATGTAAATCTCGATAAGGCACGCAGACTATTGTGGTCAATTAAGAAAAAGTACGGCAACAAAATTTCTTGGGCTGATTTATTCATCCTTGCTGGAAACATGGCTTATGAATCTATGGGATTCAAAACCTTTGGTTTTGCAGGAGGCAGAGAAGATATATGGCATCCTGAAAAAGACATCTACTGGGGTGCAGAAAAAGAGTGGCTTGCAAAATCTCGTTACTCAAATAATTCAGATAGCGAATCGCTTGAAAACCCATTGGCAGCCGTTCAAATGGGATTAATTTATGTAAACCCTGAAGGCGTGGACGGAAAACCTGATCCATTAAAAACAGCAAAAGATGTTAGAACAACATTCAAACGTATGGCAATGAATGATGAAGAAACTGTAGCCTTGACTGCGGGCGGACATACGGTTGGTAAAGCACACGGAAATGGAGATACTTCAAGTTTAGGACAAAGCCCTGAAGGTGCAGATGTAGAAACACAAGGTTTTGGATGGATGAATCCTAAAGGAAAAGGCAATGCTGGAGATACCGTTTCAAGCGGGTTAGAGGGTGCTTGGACTACCACTCCGAATAAATGGAATCACACGTATTTCAATCTATTACTGAATCATGAATGGGAGTCTAAAAAAAGTCCAGCGGGTGCATTGCAATGGGAACCAATCAATATTAAAGAAGAAGACAAACCATTTGATGCCCATATGCCAGGTGTTCGTAGAAATCCGATGATGACTGATGCAGATATGGCAATGAAGATGGATCCTGAGTATCGAAAAATATCTGAACGTTTTCATAAAGATCCTGCATACTTTGAGGAAGTTTTTGCAAGAGCATGGTTTAAATTAACGCACCGTGATTTAGGTCCAAAAAGCCGCTACATAGGTACCGATGCCCCGAAAGAAGATTTAATTTGGCAAGACCCTGTTCCAACTGTTGATTACAAATTATCCGATTCTGAAATTGAAGAATTAAAAACTAAACTTTTGAATTGCGGATTGACAAGAACAGAGCTTATCAATACTGCTTGGGATAGTGCAAGAACATTCAGGTGTTCTGATTATAGAGGTGGTGCAAATGGTGCAAGAATTTGCCTGACTCCACAAAAAAACTGGGAAGGTAATGAACCAACACGTCTGGAGAAAGTGATTATTAAGCTAACAGAAATTCAGACAGGATTAGATAAGAAAGTAAGTATCGCTGATTTAATTGTTTTAGGAGGAAGCGCAGCTATTGAAAAAGCCGCACAAGAAGCCGGCGTAAATATTAAAGTTCCTTTTAACTCTGGGCGTGGCGACGCAACTCAAGAAATGACAGATGTTGAATCATTCTCTGTACTTGAACCAATTCATGACGCTTATAGAAACTGGCTTAAAAAAGATTATGCAGTAAAACCCGAAGAGCTTCTTCTGGACAGAACACAACTCATGGAACTAACTGCTCCTGAAATGACAGCTTTGATTGGTGGTATGCGTGTATTAGGAACAAATTATGGCGGTACTAAACATGGTGTTTTCACTGATAAAGAAGGCGTTCTCAGCAATGATTTTTTTGTAAATATTACAGACATGAAATACACATGGAAACCCGTTGCTGATAATTTATTCAATATTGTAGATAGAAAAACCGGCACTACAAAATGGACAGCTACCAGAGTAGATTTGGTTTTTGGTTCAAATTCTATTTTACGCTCTTACGCAGAAGTTTATGCACAAGACGACAATAAAGAAAAATTTGTAAAAGACTTTATAAAAGCATGGGCAAAAGTAATGGATGCAGACCGCTATGATTTGAAAAAATAAATAAAGACTTTTACTAACACGGCATTGCCGCAAGGCGCAATTCAATACCTCATATAATGTATCCATATCACAATAAAATTAAACAACGAATTAAAAACAATGAATTAACAGGATATGAATATGTTGATGAATACAAATCAATAAAACCCTGCCTTCTTTTATATTTTTCTACAGAGCCTAGGGTTAAACCTATAAGAAAGCATCGATTTGAAGAATATGAGTTGATTTTAAATCAAGATTTTAAAAAAAGGAGGACGATATCTTAATTACAATTATTGAGTTATATGATTTATAGACTTGTCATTTTTTTTGCCCTCAACTTTTGTGCTCTTGCAATTGGTGGGTTATTTACAAGTAAAGGAGTTCCTTCAGATTGGTACATTAGTATCACTAAAGCTCCTTGGACACCTCCAGGTTGGGCCTTCGGAGCAGCATGGACTACAATTATGATTTGCTTTGGTTTTTACATGACCCTTGCCTGGTCTATTATTGAGAACAAGAAACTTCTAATTATTTTATATGCAGCTCAATGGATATTGAATGTAGGATGGAACCCTATTTTCTTTTATTACCACAATATTTTGGCAGGTCTTTTTGTAATTAGCATACTTACTATACTTATTGGATTAATGTTGCTCTTTTATTGGTCAGAACTTAAATTTAAATCAATATTAATAATGCCTTATTTGATATGGCTTTTAATTGCTTCATCATTGAATTGCTACATTTTATTTAAAAATTAATTTGAAACGAACTTTGCCTAACGTGGGGTTATGTGTCACTCTTGGGTGGCAGTGCTAATTTGTAACATTTATTATTCTAATGAACTTTACACAATAAAAACAACAATGGCAACAATTTTAATCAGTGGAGGTACAGGTCTTGTTGGCAAACAGCTTTGCAAGAAATTAAAGGACAAAGGATATAGCGTTGCTATTTTGAGCAGATCAAGTCGCAAAGATTCAGACATACTAACTTACACTTGGAACATAGACAAAAGAGAAATTGACAAAGAAGCCATTGAAACAGCCGACTACATTATTCACTTTGCAGGAGCAAACATCGGGGACAAAAGGTGGACAGCAAAAAGGAAGAAATTAATTATTGACAGTCGTGTTAAATCGGGACAATTGATCTTTGAAAAACTAAAAGGAAACAAAAACCAACTGAAGGCATTTATATCAGCATCGGCAATTGGATATTACGGAACAATAACAACAGACAAAATATTTTCAGAGACAGACCTCCCTGCTAATGACTTTTTAGGTGAAGCCAGCCAACTTTGGGAGCAATCAGCAGACAGTTTTGAGAAATTAGGAATAAGGACAGTAAAAATCAGGACAGGTGTTGTTCTCACAAAACAAGGAGGAGCATTAGCAAAAATGCTAACTCCAGTTAAATTAGGTATTGGTTCAGCAATTGGTAGTGGTTTACAATATTTGCCTTGGATACATATTGACGACTTATGCAGCATCTACATTAAAGCAATTGAGGATTCAAATATGAATGGAGCTTATAATGCTGTAGCACCTGACCATAAGACAAACAGAGATTTTACAGAAGCATTAGCTCGTGTTCTTAAAAAACCATTTTGGTTTCCCAATGTTCCTGCTTTTGCAATGAAATTAATGTTTGGTAAAATGGCAGAAATGCTTTTAAAAGGGAGCAGAGTTTCATCAGATAAAATTAGGACTGCAGGTTATGGTTTTCTTTTTCCTGACCTTAAAAGTGCATTGAATAATTTATTCTGAGTTGCAATAAATATAAACGAAACTATTTCAAATGAACATGGGAAGTACAAATATAAATTTCTCCACAACAGTTGACTGCAGTTGTAGTCAGGCAGCAGTTGTGGGTTGACTGGATACTAATTACAAATGCACAAAACCTAGCTCGTTGATAGTAATTTTAGCGTTTACATAAAAAATGAAACCAGATTTTAAATAGCCTGCTAGCGTAATAATTAAAACACAAACCATACAAATTGATATGCTCAAAACAGAAAGATTAATTCTTATTCCTTTTACTACACAAATTTGCAATAATTTTATTAATGATGATTTTAGTGATTTAATTAAACTTGGATTAAAAAAAGGGAAGGGCTGGCCAGATAATGATGTTATAGAAACTTTAACCAAAATAATCAATAACTTATCACAACTTAATTCACCTACAGGGTTTGAATCATGGATGATCATAAAGAAAGACACTTTAGAAATAATTGGAGACGCAGGATTTAAAGGGCTAAATTTTGAAGAAAATAATATTGACATTGGCTATGGCATTATTAAAGAAGAAAGGAGAAAAGGATACGCAAAAGAAGCTGCAACAGAACTTATTAATTGGGCATTTTCAAACGAAATTGTAAAGGAAATAACAGCAAGATGTTTAATCAACAATATTTCTTCTATCAATTTACTAAAGAAGTTTAATTTTAAAGAAATTAAGTACGAAAATGAAATGGTCTATTGGTCATTACAAAGAAATAATACTAAAAAGTAAATTAACTAGTGCCAACAAGTTATTTTAAACAAAGGTTAGCAGTATGTTGTCCTGCCGATGCTTCAGCTCGCCTCATTCTAAAAAGAGTTAACTTCAAATCACAGAAAATGGATATCAAAACACAAACTATTATCTAGTATTTGATATACAGCAGTGGTTATGGAATGACTGATTACAAATATTCAAGAAATACTGTAAGGAAAAGCTACTTTAAAAGAAGCCATTAAATGTGAAATAATTGATATCAATGAATATTTTGATAGGGATGATAGAACTAGTATTCCAAGAATTTTAACTTTGCTATGCAAAAAAATAGGAACTGAATGATGAAAATCAAAACAATATCACTTCTATTAATGACAATATTTGTTTCGGGCTGTGTAAATTCTCAAAATAATAAAGAGAATAAACCAAAGTTAATTGACACTTGCGAAGGATGCGAAGCTATTTTTGAATATGGCAATAAGCCATTAAGAGCAATAGATACTTTACCGGGATTTTTTAGTACCTCAATTCCAATTAAAATATCTGGTACTATATTTTTGCAAGATGGAGTTACGCCTGCCAAAGATGTGATTTTATATGTTTATCATACTGATGAAAAAGGATTGTATAGTAAAAAAGAAGGAGCAACAGGTTGGGCAATTCGGCATGGATTTAACAGAGGTTGGGTAAAAACTGCAGCAGATGGGAAGTATTGTTTTTATACAATGAAACCAGCACCGTATCCTAAATCAACAATTTCGGCTCATATTCATCCTACCATTTTAGAACCCAATGGAAAATATTACTGGCTGGAGGACTATTATTTTGAAGGAGATTCTTTTCTAACCGATAAAGAAATAAATCCCACATTACCAAAAGGTGGAACAATGGGGGTACTCAAACTTACTAAAGAAGGAAACAACTTCGTAGCTACTAGAAATTTTATTTTGGGCAAGAATATTCCAAACTACAATTAACAGCCTCTATCAATTAAATAAATAATTTGCTTAGGCAACTCTTTAAAAAAGCAACCCTATCTTTTCAGATAGGGCGCTTTACTTAAAATACCAAACACAAAACATTCAAAAGCCAAATTGCCTAAAGGCAAATTGGCTTTACTATTTTAATCGGGTTTCTTTCCCTCCAAAAAACTGTTAATAGTGCTAATCTCAGCCTGATTGTTTTCATCGGTTTTAACAGAATAATTACTGTAAAAACTTTCTACATCGGCAATGGAATTGTGCAATTCCATGTTGCGGCGAAGGTAAGCAGGCACCGTTTCAAACTCGTTATTAGGATCGGCTGCGTTAATGTTGAATGACAAATTACGCAGTTTTGCAATCCGATCCATAGCCCTGCGCCTTAGATCCTCTGTTTCGTCCTGCATCGCAGGCTCCTCAACATCGGAAATCATGATTGGGCGAGCTTGTTTTACTTGTTGCTCCTCCTCCGCCGCTTGATGGGATTTTACTACCAGTTGCATTTCAATTACAGGTTCGTCTTCCTGTTTTTTACTCTGCAGTGGCTGTTGGTCCTCTTTCGTATTGGATTCTGGTTTTGGCTTCTGCTCCACATAAATTTGTGAAGGTTTAGCCAGGTATCCTCCTGACGAGGGAGAATTGCTAGCGTCTTTATTTACATCAGTAATGTTTTGTTGAATTTTAGTTTCAGCAATTGGCTTTTCAGCAGGAGTTAGATTTTGTGGGATATCAAATTCAATTACAGGAACCTGATCCGTGGCCGAAGATATTTCATAAAACACAGGCTTATCATCCAACTTTTCCACAGTAGTTTTACTTGGTAATATTACCTCATAATCTTCCAGATTAAACTCCAACATGGTAGGCATCATTTCGTCTTTAACCTCCTCCATTGCTGGCATTTCTGAAATTTCAGCGATGGCTTTTTCTTCTTCTTTTTCATCAAACTGAAAACTTGGTTGCTCCATTTTTTTTACTTCTATTTCAACTGGCTTTACAGTTTCTTTAACCGGCATTTCCAAGGTCATTACAATTTTACCATCAGTTTTCTCTTCCTTCACTTCAGTTTTTCTAGCAAAAGGATCTTTATGTTCGAAACCGGTTGCAATTAACGTAATACCTATTTTTTCGCCCAAGCTATTATCATACCCCAATCCTAAAATCACATCAGTATCTTCTCCGGCCTGGCTCAATAAATAATTTTGAATAATTTCCACTTCATCCATGGTAAACTCGTGTTCACCTTCGGAAGAATTAATATTGATCAAAATCCATTTTGCACCACGGATATCATTATCATTTAATAAGGGAGAGTTAATGGCATTTTCAATCGCCATCTGTGCTCTGTCTTCTCCTTCCTCCGATGCACTTCCCAAAATTGCTACACCACCATTGCTCATTACGGTACATACATCCGCAAAATCCACATTAATTTGGCCAGTGCTGTTGATTACATCTGTTATACATTTTGCAGCAGTTGCCAATACATTATCTGCCTTGGCAAATGCTTCTTTCATTTTTAAATTTCCAAACTGATGACGTAGTTTATCATTGCTAATCACCAACAAAGTGTCTACATGGTTTTTCAATAGCATCACACCTTCTTCGGCTTGTGCAATTCTTTTTTTACCTTCATAAGAAAAAGGGGTGGTCACAATACCAACGGTAAGAATACCTAGGTCCTTACAAATTTTTGCAAGGATGGGCGCACCTCCAGTTCCGGTTCCCCCACCCATTCCGGCTGTGATAAAGGCCATTTTCGTATTTACCTCTAGAATCCGTTTAATTTCTTCCAGACTTTCTTCTGTTGCCTGGCGGCCAATTGCAGGATTAGCACCGGCACCAAGACCCTGCGTTAAATGCGGGCCCAGCTGAATTTTATTTGGTACTTTACTTAGGGCAATGGCCTGTGCATCTGTATTACAGATAATAAAATTTACACCTTCTATATTTTGCGAAAACATGTGGTTTACCGCATTGCTTCCGCCTCCGCCAACACCAATTACTTTGATGATGGAAGATTGTTCTTTTGGCAAATCAAAATGAATCATAATTTTTTGGTTTAGCCCCCTAAATCCCCCAAGGGGGAATTTAAAGATCTGTTAGAATTTAAGCAGTTATAATAATCAAAAACTGCCCTGTTTGTGTTAGTTAAGAACTTGTATATATAATTTATGCGAACCGATTTATTGATCTCTTCCTCACTTCCCCCTTGGGGGATTGAGGGGGCTACAACTTGGCGTCTTCTTCTTCTTTAAACAAGTCAATCAGTCCGTTTTTAAATCCGTCCATAAATGTTTTTAAAGATTTACGAGGCTTAATGGTTTCTGCTTCATCTTCGATAGTAGCCAGCGTTTCATCTACAGCTTTTTTCTGCAATCCTCCTGGTATCTCTACTTTTCTAAACTGCTCTTCAAATTGTTTGTTTTTATTCTCGTAATCGTTGTATCCTTTTAATATTAAACCAATACAAGTACTGTACATTGGTTTGGCTAACTCATCAATATGGCCACCTGCTAAATGCTCATTTGGATATCCAATTCTTGCATTCAATCCGGTAACATATTCTGTTAATTGAATTAAGTGTTTCAATTGTGATCCACCGCCTGTTAAAACAACCCCGCCATTTAACATACGGTTATCTAGTCCAACCTGCTTTAAATGATAGGTAACAAAATCCATAATCTCACTCATTCTAGCTTGAATGATACTGGCCAAATTTTTAACTGAAATTTCTTTTGCAGCCATTCCACGCAAACCAGGGATAGTAATAAAAGCATTGGCTTTTGCCTCATCACTCAAAGCACTTCCAAATTGAATTTTCATTTGCTCTGCCTGTGTTTTTAAAACACCCAATCCAGTTTTAATATCATTGGTAATGTTTTCTCCTCCAAATGGAATGACAGCAGTATGTTTGATAATACCTTCATAAAACACAGCAAGGTCAGTTGTGCCCCCACCAATATCAACAATGGCAACACCTGCTTCTAAATCCTGATCGCACATTACTGCTGCAGCAGAAGCTAATGGCTGCAAAACCAAATCCTTGGTTTGTAATCCTGCTTTTTCCACACTTCGGTTAATGTTGCGGATGGCATTTTTATCGCCGGTGATAATATGAAAATTGGCACCCACTTTTACGCCGCTATAGCCAATTGGGTTTGGTATATTTTGAAAATTATCAACGGTAAATTCCATCGGAATTACGTCAATGATTTGATCACCAGCAGGTATATAAGTTCGGTACTGGTCATTCACTAATCTGTCAATCTCTGCCTGGCAAATTTCTTCTTCCACCGACTGGCGAACAATATCACCTCGAGTTTGCAAACTTTTAATATGGTGGCCTGCTATGCCAACATATACTTCCCCAATCTCTAAATCTGGATTGGACTCATAACAATTCTTTAAAGCCATTTCAATGGCTTTTATGGTTTGGTCGATGTTCAACACCATCCCGTGTTGTACACCATTACTGTTGGCACGGCCAAAGCCTAGTATTTCCAGTTTGCCGTACTCATTTTTTCGTCCGGCAATGGCGGCAATCTTGGTAGTACCAATGTCCAGACCTACGATGATGGGTTGTTCCTGATTCATAATTGTGTTTTTTGTGTTTGTACCCCTAACCCCTAAAGGGGGACAAGGATGTTTGTTTATGTTTGTGTTTTTAAGTAGTTATTTTTTTCAATTTATTTTATTTTTATCCCTTCGCCATTTTCTCCTTCAGGGGATAGGGGTATAATCGTTTTTCTTTTTCATTACAGCTTTTGGCTGTTCCGTCTCTTTTTTAACCGGCAAAGATTTATCCAATTTCTTTTGCACATCTTTTACTGCCGGTTTGGTTACAGATTGTACAGTTGGCACAACTTGTGGTATGGGTTTTTCATTGGTATTGGGTGGTTCCACATTATCGTCTCGCTGTATTGATTGTTGAATCATACTGCTATCAACCGAATTGCGTTCATTATCTTTCATCATAGTTTGCAAAGAGTCACTGGAATTCTTTTGAGCCCTATCTACAATTACTTGCATAATTTGTAAAGCCCTCAAACTATCAGCTTTTACATCCTCAGCTCCTCTTATTTTTGCTATCACTTGATTTTTATATTCCACATTTATTACACTGTAATTACTCCAGCCTGCTTTTACCATCACTTCCTGATAAAACAATTTTAATTTTCTTAACTTCTCAGAGATATTGGATGCATTACCAAATACAATAATTTGGTTTCCCAGTTTTGGAATAAATTCAAACTGTCTATTTAAATTGATATCCACCTGTTCAATTAACGCCATGTAAAAACTATCCTCCTGTATAGCAAGGCTTAACATTCTAATATCACTTAATAAAGTACTGTCGGCAGCCGATAACACTTTTTTATCAGAAGGAAAGCCAGTAAAAACAGGTAGTCTGGCCGAAAATTTTTCACTCAAAGGAAGCATGGTTAAATCATTGTCCACATAAAAAGTTGTTCCCCCAGTAGAAAACACCCTTGCTATTGGCTCCCGTTCTTCTACCATCACCTGTAGTACTTCATTATTATCAAAGAACAACTCGGCACCCTTAACCCATATATCTTTTTCCAATTCTGTTTCCAGTCTTCTTAAATTAAAAGAGCCAATGGGTTTTCCAACAGGATTGGTTTTTTCGATAGCAATCAAATGATTTAGAATATCATTTTTATCAACAAAGAAATTATTGTTTACTCCATTGATATTAATTTCTATCCCTTTACAACATTTTGCTTCTTTAGCTTGTATGGCAGCCACCAGCAATACTATCGTACCAGCTCCCATTACTACCCAAAGGCATGTATTCAAAATCTTCTTTATACTATATCGTTTTTTAATTTCCAATTTAGTTTGATACTATCTTTTTTATTTGATCAACCAGTGCATCTATATCTCCTGCGCCGGCAGTAATTAATAATTCCATTTTGTTTTCCTTCATCCACTCAATCATTTCCTCTTTTTCCATCAGCTTTACTTTCTTATTCTTCATTCTTGTTGCAATCATTTCGCTGGTTACTCCCTCCATAGACAATTCCCTTGCGGGATAAATGGGTAACAATATCACTTCATCGGCCATATCAAGGCTTAAAGCAAACCCATCTGCAAAATCTCGGGTGCGGCTATATAAATGTGGCTGAAAAACAACCGTACATTTTTTACCCAAAAACAAACCCTTTGCCCCGGTAATCAAAGCCCTTAACTCTTCGGGATGATGTGCATAATCATCCACCATCACTAGCTCATCATTCTTTACTTTATACTCAAACCTTCTTTTTACTCCTTTAAAATTAGCAACTGCCTTTTTTATTTTATTGTCTTCTATTCCCAAATGATAGGCAATTGCTATAGCTGCTATTACATTTTCCAAATTATGTATGCCTCCCATATTTAAAACAAACCCTGTTATCTTCTTTTCTTTTATCACAACATCAAACTCATAACTACCATCATTCATTTGCAAGTTGGTTACAAACACATCTGCATTTTCATTTTGCGGATGGTAGGTAAGATGTATGGCTGCTTTTAGATCTATACTCCTTTTCAAACCAAATTTGCTCAACAACAATCCTCCGGGTTTAATTTTTTCCGAAAAATCGACAAAGGCTTGTTCCATATTTTCGGCAGTTTCATATATATCCAAATGATCTGCATCCATGGAACTTATAACTGCTATATCCGGACTTAATTTCAAAAAACTTCTATCGTACTCATCTGCTTCCACCACCGACACATTATTTTCATGAGCCCAAAAATTGCTATTATAGTTTACAGCAATTCCACCCAAAAATGCATTGCAGCCAAATCCACTGTGACGTAAAATATGTGCCACCATAGTACTAGTTGTAGTTTTGCCGTGAGTGCCTGCAATACAGATGTTAAAAGAACTGTTGGTAATAGCACCTAGCACATCGCTCCGTTTAACTACCTTATAATTATTGTCTAAAAAATAATTAAGCTCTTTGTGATCTTTTGGAACTGCTGGTGTAAACACCACCAAATCTGCATCTTTGTCAATGAGCGTTATACTATCTTCAAAATGAATATTAATTCCCTCGGCAGCCAATTGTTTTGTTAATGCTGTTTCAGTTTTATCATATCCACTTACCAGAACTCCTTTAGTATTGAAGTACCTGGCAATAGCACTCATACCAATACCACCAATACCCAAAAAATAAATTCGTTTTATGTTTTTTACATCAATCATTTTATACTGCTCAATATTTCTTTAGCAATCCTTTCATCGGCATTCGTTATGGCCAATAAGCTGATATTGCTTTTTAATTCATTTCGTTTAATCTCATCTTTTGACAGTGCAATGGTTGTTGATATCAATTGATTTAACGCCTCACTATCTTTTATCATTATCCCTGCATTTTTATTAACTAAGTTTTGTGCATTCACTGTTTGGTGATCTTCTGAAGCAAAAGGGAATGGAACAAATATTACTGCTTTCTTCATCACCGCTAATTCTGCAATGGCCATGGCACCACTTCTGCTAATCACCAGATCTGCCGCTGCGTAAGCCATTTCCATTTGATTTATAAAATCATTAGCCCAAATATTGTTTTTTCCTTTTGCACTTTCTTTTCCTTTTTCAGCAAATGATTTACCTGTTTGCCAAATAAGCTGAAGATTATTTTCTTCAAAATCTTCCAGACTGATATCCAATGCCTCATTGATACTTTTAGCACCTAGGCTTCCACCCATTGAAAGCACCGTTTTTTTATCCGGATCCAATCCAAAAAATTTAATTCCTTCTTCCCGGCTTACTATAGATTTTGAAATAGACACACGAACCGGATTTCCACTTACACAGATTTTATTTGCTGGAAAAAACTTTTCCATTCCATCAGTTGCAGTAAAAATCTTTACCGCTTTTTTTCCAAGCATCCTATTACTTTTACCGGCAAATGAATTACTCTCGTGAATAAAACTTGGAATCCTTTTAGCCTGAGCCAATCGCAATACTGGAAAACTAGAATACCCCCCAACGCCTATTACTGCATTAGGTTTAAAAGTTTTAAAAATCTGACTTACCTGTAAAAAGCTGTTCAACAGTTTAATTGGTAATCCTATATTTTTTATCAAAGAACTTCGGTTAAACCCTGTAATATCCAAACCCACTATTTTAAATCCGGCTTGGGGTATTTTTTCCATTTCCATTTTACCCTTGGCACCAACAAACAAAATTTCGGTTTGTGGCTCCAACTTTACAATGGCATTTGCAATGGCTATTGCCGGAAAAATATGCCCTCCTGTTCCACCTCCCGCTATGATGATTCTATACACAGCCCCCTCGCCCCCCAAGGGGGGGAAAGCCGCTTCTTTTAAATTTGAGTCATCATTCATTTATTCAGTCTATTGCCTTTTATTATAATTTACTTTCAAACAGGTAAAACCTGGGTTCCCCTTTCGGGGGAAAGTGGGCTTTCCATTTGCTCCACGTTTCTAGCCACACTCAATATGATGCCAATTGAAAAACAGGTAAACAAAAAACTACTTCCTCCCATACTTACTAATGGAAGTGTTATTCCAGTATTGGGGAAAATATTTACGTTCACTCCCATATTGGCAATCGCCTGAATCACTAACATAAAACTTAATGCCAAGGCCAAAAAAGCACCAAATGCAAAAGGGCATTTACGATACAGTCTTATACATCTGTATAAAAACAATAAATAAATGAACACAATAAATGCGCCACCAATTAATCCATACTCTTCCAAAATAATGGCATAAATAAAATCGCTGTAAGAATGGGGTAAAAAATTTCTAGCCCTACTATTACCAGGTCCCAATCCTTTCCATCCACCATTGGCAATAGCAATTTTTGCTTGATTGATCTGATATGTTTTTTCATTCACGTCTTCCTTCTTACTATACATGAATGTTTGAATACGACCAATCCATGTGGGCACCCTGCCTACAGAAAATAATGCAGGCAAATCTTTAGCTTTCTGCTCTTTTTTATCATAAGATTGAATAGCCACTACAAATAAAATAATGATAGGGATCATGGCCAATCCCATGGTAAACAACAAATGCTTACCACTTACTCTACCAATAAACATTACCATAATACTAGTACCGGCAATTAATAATGATGTAGAAAGATTGGAAGGTGCTATCAACAAACAAATAATGATAACAGGTATCATAATTGGTAAAAACCCTTTTTTAAAATCCTTTATCACCTCTTGCTTTTTACTTAACTGGCGGCTCATAAAAATGAACAACGCCAATTTTGCCATATCGGATGTTTGAAAGGTCATGTTGATGACGGGCAATTTTATCCAGCGAGTACCTTCATTCATTCGTACACCAAAGAAATAAGTATAAATTAATAACCCGATGGAAACAATAAATAAAATGGATGCTATCCTGGAGTAAATGGTATAATTTACCCGGTGGGCAAAATAAATGATGATGACGCCTAAAATGATAAATGCAAATTGCTTGAATAAATAACTTTCGGTGCTGGCACTGTATTTATAGGCTAATGAACCAATACTGCTGTACACAACCAATAAACTTACTAAAGTAAGTATCACTACTATACCCCAAATCACTCTATCGCCTTTGGTTTTGTTAACCAAATTGCCACCCATATTACTGATGTTGGGTGTAAAAAAAGATTTTATGTTTACTTGTTCCGCCATAATTACAATTCCTTCACAGCCTGTTTAAACTGGTTACCCCTATCTTCATAATTTTTAAATAAATCAAAACTTGCACATGCCGGACTTAACAACACCACATCGCCAGCGTTTGCAAAATGAAATGCAGATTGTACTGCATCTTTTGCATTTTCGGTATTCACTATTAATGGAACGATATCACCAAAAGCTTCATGAATTTTTCTATTTTCGGTACCCATGCAAACAATGGCTTTAACTTTTTCTTTTACCAGATCCTGAAGTAATGCATAGTCATTGCCCTTATCTACACCACCCAATATTAATATCACTGGTTTTTCCATGCTCTCTAAA
The DNA here is from genome assembly GCA_947085175.1 of uncultured Chitinophagaceae bacterium. Taxonomy (GTDB): domain Bacteria; phylum Bacteroidota; class Bacteroidia; order Chitinophagales; family Chitinophagaceae; genus Ferruginibacter. The sequence goes on along the minus strand of CAMTVJ010000002.1, from coordinate 367,222 downwards.
GCAAACCAGGTACTGTTAATATTGGTGGCTTTACTGTCGTTGATAAATTCAACATTTTTAATAGTAGCCACATGCTCCATCCTGTGCTCAAGGCTTTCGAAAGTTTGTAATGCCTCCCGTATTTTTTCTTTACGAATGTCAATCGCAGAAGCGGCTAAACTTGCAGCCATACTATTGTATTGATTGTGTTTACCTTTTACGGCAAAGTCTTCAATACTCATCTGCATTTCTTCATTTTTCCATTTAAGGTGCATTTTGGCGTTAAGCACATAGGCTCCTTGTGGCAGTTGTTTACTCATGGTAATGGGGGCTAGTGTTGATTTAATGGGATAATTGTTAATCGATCGGTTAGTTACTTCGTCATCAAGATTGTAAATAAAAATATCCTCGTCTTGTTGGTTCATCACCAGCCTGAATTTGCTGTTTATATAATTCTCAAATTTGTAATCGTATCTATCTAAATGGTCTTCGGTGATATTGGTAAGTACCGCCACATCTGGGCGAAAGGTTTTAATATCATCCAACTGAAAAGAACTTATTTCTGCTACATAAACCTCTTTAGGATCTTGGGCAATTTGTTTGGCAAATGAATACCCAACATTACCTACCATCGCACAATCCACTCCGGCTACTTTACAAATATGATAAGTGAGTGCTGTAGTTGTTGTTTTCCCATTGCTTCCGGTGATTGCTATTATTTTACTATTGCCTTTATATCGATAAGCAAATTCAATTTCACTGATGATACTGATGCCCTTTGCCCGGATTAGTTTTACCATTTCATTTTTTTCGGGAATTCCTGGGCTCTTCATTACTTCATCTGCATTCAATATTTTTTTGGCTGAATGTAGATTTTCTTCAAAATCAATTTCATGCTCCATCAATTCATCTCTGTAATTTTCTTTGATAGCTCCTCCGTCACTTACAAAAACGTCATAGCCTTGTTGCTTGGCCAACAAAGCAGCACCAACTCCGCTTTCTCCTGCACCCAGTATGACTAATCTTTTTTTCATTTAATGTTTAATTTCCTATTAGGAATTAAAAATTTGGTTTTTCAACAGCATAGAATTTAACAGGTCAAGTTTCCTATTAGACTACTTGGCTTTTATACAAGGGATATTGGAGATTGAAAAACATGGATGTTACTTAAGTAATTTCCAGTTTGGTTTTTCAAAACATTTTTTTATCGCATCTTCAAAGTCACAATAGCCATAACCACACTTAATATTGTTATAATCCAAAAACGCACAGCAATCTTACTCTCGTGATATCCTTTCTTTTGGTAATGGTGATGCAGCGGACTCATCAAAAACACTCGCCGCCCTTCGCCATACTTTCGTTTGGTATATTTAAAATACCCTACCTGTACCATCACACTTAGGTTTTCAATTAAAAACACAAAGCAGAAAATAGGAATCAACAATTCTTTACGTATAATAATTGCCAGCGCAGCAATGATGCCGCCCAAAGCAAGACTTCCTGTATCTCCCATAAAAACCTGAGCCGGATAGGCATTGTACCAAAGGAATCCAATACAAGCCCCTACAAATGCGGCTATAAAAATGGACAACTCTCCAATGTTGGGTATGTACATAATATTGAGGTATTCGGCAAACTTGATGTTACCACTTACATAAGCAAAAATGCCCAGGCAAATACCAATGATGGCACTTACCCCTGTTGCCAACCCGTCAAGTCCATCAGTAATATTAGCCCCATTACTTACTGCAGTAACAATAAATATTACAATAATGATGTACAAAATATAGGCATAACCTTCCCATGCTTTTGGCAAAAGTTTTGCATAATTAAATTCATGATTTTTCACAAACGGAATGGTTGTAATAGGTGTTTTTACAATAGCAAAGTTGTGTTTGGTTCCATTGATATTTACCACATGAAATGAATCGGTAATTAATGATTCTCCTCTTTTCAAAACTGAGTCTTTCACAAATTGCAAGTTTGGATTATACACTTCTCTCTCTACTACCACACTTGGTGTAAAATAAAGTGTGGCTCCTACAATAATCCCCAATACTACCTGACCAAAAATTTTAAACCTTCCAGCCAAGCCATCGCTATCACTTTTTTTATACTCTACTCCTTTTTTAAGAGCAATTCGTTTCGATCGTAGTTTTAAATAATCATCAATGAAACCAATTACACCTAGCCAAACTGTACATAATAGCATCAACCTGATATATACTTTATTAAGATCAGCCAAAAGAAGTGTGGGTATTAGAATTGCCAATAAGATAATGATGCCCCCCATGGTAGGTGTACCCTTCTTTTCCTTTTCTCCTTCCAAACCTAAATCTCTTACAGATTCTCCCAATTGCTTTTTTTGCAAATAGTTGATGAGTTTTTTTCCATAAACAGTAGTTATCACTAAACTCAAAATCATAGCCAACATCACTCTAAAAGTGATGAAATGAAAAAGCCCACTTCCCGGAAACCGGAAGCCTTCTTTTATCAGCCAATCGAATAAGTGATATAACATGTTTTTTATTTAGACAATTTTCAAATCAACATAATTCCAAATCACTTCTCTAACAATTCAAACATTTCCTTCAAAATCTTCTTATCATCAAAATCATTTTTCACACCATTAATTTCCTGGTACTTTTCATGTCCCTTTCCAGCCACTAAAACAATATCTTCTCTACTAGCCAAACTCACTGCCGTTTTAATAGCTTCTTTCCTATCTGAAATTGAAATCACTTTTTTTTTAGTAGCCGCATTTACACCAGCCTGCATATCCTTTAATATCTCCAAAGGGTCTTCGGTTCTGGGATTATCAGAAGTAAAAATCACTTTATCACTATACTCACATGCCACTTCTGCCATTACAGGCCTTTTGGTTTTGTCCCTATCACCACCACAACCAACTACTGTAATTATTTTAGAATTCCCTTGTCGTAAATTTTTGATGGTTGCTAACACATTCAATAATGCATCGGGAGTATGGGCATAATCAACAATTCCAGTTACCTTTTCTTTTTTACTTATCATATAATCAAACCTACCCTCGGCTCCATCAAGGCTACTTAAAACTTGCAACACATCGTCCTTATCTTTACCTAAGCAAACCGCTGCTGCATAAACAGCTAATAAATTATAGGCATTAAATTCACCAATAAGTCGGAAGTATACTTCTTTGTCATTAATGGTCATATGCAATCCTTCCAAGCTATTATCCAAAACCTTTCCTTTAAAATCGGCCAAGGTTCTAAGGCTGTAATAATGTTTTTTAGCGGTTGTATTCTGTAACATCACTGCGCCTCTTTTATCATCTGCATTGCTAATGGCAAATGCCGATGATGGTAAATGATCGAACCAGGATTTTTTTACTCTGATGTACTCATCAAATGTTTGATGATAGTCGAGATGATCGTGACTGATATTGCTAAACAATGCTCCAGCAAAATGCAAACCTGTAATTCTATCTTGATGAATGGCATGGCTGCTGCATTCCATAAAAACATAGTCGCAGTTTTCATCAACCATTTGCTTTAGCAATGCATTTATAGCAACAGCGTTTGGCGTAGTATGGGTGGATGGAACAATTTTTTCTCCAATTTGATTTTGAACTGTACTTACCAGCCCACATTTATGTCCCATTGCCGTAAACAACTTCCACAATATTGTAGCGATGGTTGTTTTACCATTAGTACCAGTTACACCAACCAATTTCATATGCAATGAAGGCTCTCCATAAAAATTATGACTGATATATCCAGCGGCGGCGGCAGCATTTTCTACTAACACATATGTAATGTGCTCTTTAATATTGGCTGGCAATTTTTCGCAGATGATTGCCAATGCTCCATTTTCCAAAGCACTATCAATAAAAGCCAACCCATCAGCTTTGGTTCCTTTTAATGCAATAAAACAAGACCCGGCTTTTACTTTACGAGAATCAATTTCTATAGCATTCACTTCGATATTGGTATTACCCTTTATTGAGCGAATAGAAACTTTATATAGTAAGTCTTGCAGTATCAATTTAGAATTAATGAAATAGTTTGTTTTTTTATAAAATTTGTTCCTGCTAATAGGGATTGATCGACCACTCTCCCTCTTCCGGATGCGGTCACTTTCAATCCCATGTTTTCTAATAAATACACCGCATCTTTCAAACCCATTCCGACAACATTGGGGGTTACAGAACCGGATGTTGAGATTGAAACTGTCGGTGTATAAAGCGTTCCTGCATTGTTTTTAAAATTCATTGATCTCCAGTATCCAGCATTTGATGAATCAACTAAGGGCATTTTTAATGAGCTGAAGATGGAATTAAAATCATTTTTCATTCCAAAATAATTGTAATTAAAACTATCCGTCTTATTGGATGTGATGAATCTTTTGGCACTCAAATAGCTGCCATAAATCCTGTCACTAATTTCTTTAAAGACTGTACCTGAAACATCGGCACCGTAAATCTTTTTTGATTCACTACTGTTTTGAATAACTACAGCAATGCTATATTTAGGATTATCCGCAGGGAAATATCCAATAAAAGATGCCTGATAAATCTTATTTCCTTTGTTGTATCCCTTGTTATTTAAAGCCGAAACAGCAGTGCCAGTTTTACCTGCAATTAAATAAGTACTGTCTTTTATTTTCCTTGCCGTTCCATGCTCGCCATTTACAACAGCCAATAAACATTCCTTTACCTGTGTAAGTGTTTCATCTTTACAAATTTTATCAACCAACACAACTGGCTTAATGGTTTTTCTTTCTATCCCGTATTCCTTAATTGCACTTACCAAATAAGGCTTCATCATTTTTCCATTATTAGCAACGGCATTATACAGCATAAGCATGTGCAAGGGAGTAACCAATTCTTCGTAGCCATGAGCCATATAAGGAATGGTTGTTTTAGACCAGCTTCTGTTGGTTGGCCTTTTGATTGTTGGTTTTCCAGAAGAAGCAGTGATATCAATCCCTGTCATCTTATCTAATCTCATATGACTTAGATGATCAATAAATTTGGATGGCTGATTAGAATAAAAGTCATTAGCAAGTTTTGCAAATGCCACATTGCTGCTCCTTTCAAATGCATCCTTAACTGAAATAACTCCTGTACCCAAGTGTGAATCTTTGATACGTAAACCGTAAAAACTTTTTACTCCTCCTTCACAATCCACATTAGAATTAATGTTCACATAATTATCATCCAACAAACTAATAAGGGTAGCTAATTTAAATACTGAACCCGGTTCAGTAGCTTTTCCAAAACCATAATTTAAATCTTCGGCATAAGTACCATCTGCCTGTTTTCCTAAATTGGCAATGGCTTTTATTTTACCTGTACTTACCTCCATTACAATGGCGGTACCATGTATAGAATTATTACCAGCCACCATCCGCATCAAGGCAGATTGTGTAACATCTTGTATATATGTATCAAGGGTCGATATCACATCTTTTCCATTTTCAGGCTCAACCTCCATACCATCTACTGGCAGATAAGCGCCAGCAATGTATCTTACTAGTTGCTGTCCTGTTTTTCCTCTTAACAAACTATCATAACTTTGTTCCAATCCTACATTATTAGCAGCATTATCTCTTGACAAACCAATTGTTCTATTTGCTAACAGCACATAAGGATTGATGCGCTTGTCTCTTGAACTAATAATAAAACCACTTTTATTCTTACCAAGTTTTACTAAAGGAAAATCTCTCAACTCTTTATACTGTGAAAAAGATATTTTCTTTTTTAAAGAATAAAATCTGTCTTTATTTTGATAAGCCAGTTGCAATTCTCTCTTATATTCTTCTGCCGTTTTATCATTAAATAAATTGGATAAACAAAAACTCAATGTATCTATATGATCTTTAAATCTTTTGCCGTTTTTTTCTCTTAATCCATCTGCTACAAAATCTACATTTATATCAAATATTGGAACAGAAGTACTTAACATATTTCCATCTTCACTGTAAATGGTTCCTCTTTCTGCTTCAATAGGTAAATATTTCAGTTGAAGACTATCTCCCATATTAGTCCAATACTTTCCTTCTACCTGCTGGATGTAGAAAGCCCTTCCTATTACCAGTACACCCAGTAGTATCATACCTATAAAACACAGGTAAACTCTCCACAATATGTCTTTTTTTACATCCAAGTCTTATGTTCTTATTTGTTTTTTTCGCCCAATAAAATTGGGGGGCTTGTTAATTCTTTTAATCCTAATGGTTCAACTGCAATTTTTAATTCACTGGCTTTGCTTCTAAAAATCACTTCGCTTTTTATTGTTTTATATTCATACTCCAATTCCTTAATTCTTTTTTCAGTTGTACTAATTTTCCTTACAAGCTTATCGGCATGATGTCCATTATATATATAAGCAACCGCTAACAAAGCCAAAAACAAAAAAAATGGAATGTTTTTGATAACCCATTTATGACTTAGGAATTTTTTCCATTCAGTTTTTTGAATTGTGGTTACATTTTCCTCTATTTTATTTTCTTCGGCCATTTATTACTCAATTATGAGATAGTATTTTATTACTCTTATCAACTTTTACTTAAGTTCAGCTATTCTTAGTTTTGCACTTCGGGACCTCGAATTCATTTTCAATTCTTTCTCAGAAGCAGTTATTGGTTTTTTAGTTATTATTTTAAACGGATTTTCCAAACGTGTGCCGTACAAATCATCAACCTGAACTGTTTCAAAAGTACCATCACGATAAAAGGTTTTAACAATTCTGTCTTCCAATGAATGAAAAGTGATTATGACTATTCGACCTCCTGTATTCAATACAGCAATGGTTTGCTGTAGTAATTCTTTTAAAGCAATTAATTCATCATTCACTTCAATACGAAGCGCCTGAAATACCTGGGCAAAGTATTTTTGAGGATTACCTTTTACCACTGCCTGAACGGCAGATTTAAATTCATTGATGGTTCTTATGGGAGCTAATAACCTTTGTTCAACAATTGTTCTGGCTAAAGTTTTAGAATTGGTCACTTCGCCATATTGCTCAAACATTTTGTGCAATTGAATCTCTGTAAAGTCTTTAATAACATCGGCTGCCGTATTCTTTTGACGTTGATCCATTCTCATGTCCAATGCTGCATCAAAGCGAATTGAAAACCCACGATCTGCTTCATCAAATTGATGACTTGAAACGCCAAGGTCAGCTAGGATACCATTAACTTTACTAATTTTATGCAAACGCAAAAAACGCTGTAAGTGTCTGAAATTTTGAGGCACAAAAATCACTCGCTCATCATCAGGTACATTTTTAATGGCATCATCATCTTGGTCAAACACAATTAATTTTCCTTTAGCATTTAAATGTTCCAATATCACTTTACTGTGTCCCCCTCCACCAAATGTGCAATCAACATAAATTCCTTCAGGATTAATGTTAAGTCCATCAATGCATTCATTCAGCAATACGGGGGTGTGATAATGGATAGGTTGGCCAGTTGCCTGGTTACCACCCTGTATTTTATCAACATTTCCCATAATTATCAACTGTTCGGCTTATCAACTTTATTATTCATTACTTCGTTGGCCAAATCACTAAATGATTGTGGTGTAAAAGTTTCAAAGAACTGCATATACTTACTTTTGTCCCAGATCTCAATTTTGTTAACTGCCGAAACCAGAACAATGTCTTTTTCAAGACCAGCGTGTTCGGTCAGGTTTTTAGGTATCAATAATCTTCCAGCAGAATCCATGTCCAATTGTGTAGCTCCATTTAAAAAATAGCGTCTGAATTCTCTTACTTTAGGGTCAAAATCATTTAGTTTGCTTATTTCAGAAAATATAGGATCCCAACTTTGCTGTGGATATAGTGTGAGGCATTTTTCAAATCCCCGGTTAATGACAAAATGTAAGGCACCCTCTTCTGGCAACTGCTTTTTAAAGCCAGCCGGCAAAAGAAAGCGCCCTTTTGCATCTATTGTAGCATCATATTCACCAAGGAAACCTATCATTTACAATAATTTAGAATAAATCTAACTGTTATCTCCACAAAATAACACTTTTTCCCACTTTATAATCAAATTTTGGGGAAAGATATTTATCCACAGACCGTAGTGCTGTGACAATGGGCCTATGAAGCTAAAATGAGGAAAACCGATGTGAATTACCTGTGGAAAGCTGTGGATTAAAGTTAATTACTCAAAAGTGGAGCTTTTTAAAAACTTAGTAGGTTAATTGAATGGAAAATATTACGCTTTAGCTAAAGGGAAACTAACACAAAAAGTACTTCCTTTACCCAAAACACTTTCGGCTTTAATGCTACCGTGATGTGCAGCAACCATTGTTTTAACATAACTCAAACCAAGGCCAAATCCCTTAACATTATGGATATTGCCGGTATGAGCCCGGTAAAATTTTTCGAAAATACGGTGCAGGGTTTCTTTAGTCATACCAATCCCATTATCCTGAATTTTGATTTTAAATTGGTTGCTGGTGTTTTGAGTTGTCAAAACTATCTTAAGATTGTCTTTAGAATATTTTACGGCATTATCTAGCAAGTTATTTATTAAATTGGTAAAATGCACATCATTGGCCATGATCATATCATTCTCAGCATCTAGATGAACCTCAATTTCCCCGCCTTTTTCTTCTACCTGCAACTGAATGTTATTTAAAGCACTAACAATATAATCATGTGCAGATGCCTTGTTGAGATTAAGTTGTACAACCTGTTTATCCAATAAAGCTGCCTGCAGTATTGTCTCTACTTGTTTATTCATTCTTTTATTTTCTTCCTTAATGATACCAGTGAAGTATTCTGTTTTTTCTTTATTCCCTGCTACTTTTTCATTTTTTAAAGCATCTACTGCCAAAGAAATAGTTGCCAGCGGCGTTTTAAACTCATGAGTCATGTTATTGATGAAATCAGATTTTATTTCACTCAATTTTTTTTGCCTGAGCAAGGTTCTGATGGTTATAAAAAACGCCGCAGTAATAATCAATGTAAATAATAAGGCCCCAATGATAAACCAAATCATTTCTTTCCAGATGATGGTTTGTTGGTTTGGCACAATAACCGAAAGCAATTCTTCTCTAACCAGGTTTTCGAAATTGGTACCACTCTGTGGTTCCAATGCATAAACATGGTTAATGTTGTTGGCTGTATCTAAATAGTACTCATAAAATTTATCGCTATATACCTGGTCTCCATTGATTGAGTTTACCCTTACATTAAATTCAAATGGGTAGTTTTCCAAATTACATTTATTGAAGGCCATCCTAATGATATCCGAAATTTCATCTCTTGAAAATCGTTTTATAACAGATGGTTTAAAATACTGCATCTGCAATTTATCTCCCGGGAAAATTATTTCATTCCTTTTGGGTAATGGAATCAGTGAGCTTTTTCCTTGTATCAACATTGTTGCAGCAAGATCAACTGCTCGAATGATGTTTTCTTCTACTTGTTTATCTTTTGTATCTCTGGCGCTTTTAATCCATAAGAATTGGAAAAATATTAATCCTAGTAAAGAAAGAAATATAAGTATAGTTATAATTGGGAAAATTTTCTTCATCGCAGTAAAGGTAATTCAGTATAGGCCTGTAATGTACTTTAAAAGTGCAAAACTATAAATTTAACTTAGGTTTAGAATAATTAGTCAAATAATATGACTGAAATTTATTTATTTACAATTAATTATTACTTTAGAATATGATTAAGCCTGGTCCAGGAATATTATTGATAGCAGACCCATTTTTAAAAGACCCCAATTTTTTACGCACCGTTGTATTATTATGCGACCATACAAAAGAAAGCAGTATTGGTTTTGTTTTAAATAAGAAGATTGAACAAACTATTGATCAATTAATAACTGATCTGGAAGGGTTTCCCCTGCCTGTTTATTACGGAGGACCGGTTGAATTGAATAGTATTCATTTTGTACATCAATATCCCGACCTTATACCTGATGCCATAAAAATTGGAAATGGTATTTATTGGGGCGGAAATTTTGAATCCGTAACTGCTTTGATAAAAACCAATAGTATCAATTTCAATAAAATAAAATTTTTCATTGGCTATAGTGGATGGGGCGAAGCACAATTGGCTGATGAGCTTACTGAAAAAAGTTGGCTGACTGTTTCTTCTACACAAAATTTAATTTTCAATACAGCACATCATAAAGTTTGGGCAAATAGCCTAATCAGGCTGGGAGGAGATTACAAGATGCTCATCAATTTTCCGATTGACCCTCAACTAAATTAAATTTGAAATTGTTTTCGTAAACAGTTCACACAATTTAACATCTGCCTTTTCGGCAACCGCAATAATATCTTCAATATTTACAGGATGTAAATTATCGGGGTCACACTCATCGGTTATCACACTTATAGCTGCACAAGGAATGCCAACCTGATTAGCAACAATCACTTCCGGAACCGTACTCATCCCAACCATATCTGCACCCATGCTTCTCAAATACCTGTACTCAGCTCTGGTTTCTAAATTAGGCCCTACAACAGAAACATAAATACCCTGATGCAACTGAATATATAATTCATTTGCAGCTGCAATTATTGTATTGTTCAATTCAATATTATATGGGCAAGACATGTCTACAAAACGGTTCCCAAAAGCGGGGTCATTCATTCCCTTCAATGGATTATCGGGCTGCATATTGATATGATCAGTCAGCAATACCAAATCTCCTTTTTTAAACTTAGGGTTCATACCTCCTGCTGCATTACTCAACAGTAACTTTTTTATTCCTAATTCTTTCATTACTCTTATTGGAAAAGTGATTTGTTGCATATTATAACCTTCGTAATAATGAAATCTTCCCTGCATCATCAAAACTTTTACTTGATTCAATTGTCCATAAATTAGATGGCCTTTATGAGATTCGACGGTTGATTCAGGAAAGCCTGGGATATCTCCATAAGGGATGGAAAGTTCAACATCGACCTTACTCACCAATGAGCCTAAACCAGTACCCAGCACTATTCCAATGGAAGGTTTAGTAATTCCTTTCAACTGCAAAAATGCTGCACATTCTTTAATCTCATTGTATGTCATCGATTTTCTTTACTGTGAAATTACAAATATTTGTAAGGACAGTAACGAAGCAAATTTATTTTTTATTGGATAAAGAATTATCTTCCCAATCAAAACCTACCAACTATTGCTTTATTCAATTGTAAAAATTATTGCCAAGCTTGCATTCCCACTTTATTGCAGAGATATTGCTATCAATAGAAAAGAATTGTTGAAACATAAGGGGCCATTGTTGCTGGCTGTAAATCATCCCAATTCCTTTTTAGATGCTATCATCCTCTGTACACTTTTCGACAGGCCTGTATATTCTTTGGCCAGAGGTGATGCTTTTAAAAATAAATATTCGTCGAAGGTGCTTTATCTTTTTAATATGTTTCCCGTGTATAGGGTAAGTGATGATGCAGGCAAACTAGATGAGAATTACAAAACCTTTGACCTATGTAAGAATGTATTTAAACAAAATGGTATTGTTTTAATTTTTAGTGAAGGCAGATGCATAAATGAATGGCACTTACGGCCATTAAAAAAAGGAACAGCACGCCTAGCAATCAGCAGTTGGGAAGAAGGAATCAATCTACAAGTATTACCTGTTGCCATCAACTACAGTTCGTTTCGCAAATTTGGCAAAAATATTAAACTGTATTTTGGTGATATCATCCACAAAAATGACATTGACACAAGTGATACAGATGGTAATGCTATCCGTAGATTTAATGAAAACTTAAAAGCACAGTTGAGCCAATATGTTTACGAAATTGATGAAGCTGACAAAGCAACCATGCATTCCAGGTTTTACATCAAGCATTCCTCAATTAAAAAAGCATTCCTTTTTTTACCCGCTGCTTTAGGTTTTCTCATTCATATGCCCTTTTACTATTTCATTAAATGGTTGGCCCATATTTTAAATAACGAACCAGGACATTACGACTCAAAAATTTTAAGCTTATTGTTCATTACATACCCTGTTTTTCTTTTATTGATTACCAGCATCTTTTTAGTAATTACCGGATCTTGGTGGTCTTTATTTTTGTTAATTATTCTTCCCTTTATTGCCTGGGCTTATGTACAAATAAAAAGACAATTGGATTAAAGGCATAAAAAAGCCCAAACAATATGCTTGGGCTTTTTAGTATTATTTTAATATTAAGCTTCCTGAGCTGCTTCAACTAGAACGGTTGTTTTGTTGTTCAATACTTCTACAAACCCACTTTTAATATCATAGAATGAAGCCTGATTTTTATCTTTTAATATTTTTAGCTTCCCTTCTTTTAATGCACAAACCATTGGGGCGTGTCTGTCTAAAACTTCAAACAAACCTGCTATTCCCGGTAATTGTACACTATATACATCGCCGCTGAAAATTTTTTGTTCTGGTGTGAGAATTTCTAAAGTCATATTCAATTAAGCTTTTGCTGCTTCCATTAATTTTTTACCTTTTTCAATGGCATCTTCTAAAGTTCCAACAAGGTTAAAAGCTGCTTCTGGATACTCATCCACTTCTCCATCCATAATAGAATTGAAACCACGGATAGTATCTTCGATAGAAACCAACACACCTTTTAAACCTGTAAACTGCTCAGCCACAAAGAAAGGTTGACTTAAAAAACGTTGAACTTTACGAGCACGTGATACTACCAATTTATCTTCATCACTCAATTCATCCAAACCAAGAATGGCGATAATATCCTGTAATTCTTTATAGCGTTGTAAAATTAATTTTACACGGTTTGCTGTATCGTAATGTAAATCACCAACAATTAATGGCGTAAGGATACGTGAAGTACTATCCAAAGGATCAACCGCAGGATAGATACCCAAATCCGCAATCTTACGACTCAATACTGTAGTAGCATCTAAGTGAGCAAAAGTTGTTGCCGGAGCCGGATCTGTTAAATCATCTGCAGGTACATAAACCGCCTGAACAGAAGTAATTGAACCATTTTTGGTTGAAGTAATTCGCTCCTGCATCAATCCCATCTCTGTTGCCAGTGTTGGCTGATAACCCACAGCAGATGGCATACGACCTAAAAGTGCCGATACCTCAGAACCTGCCTGTGTAAAACGGAATATATTATCTACGAAGAATAAAATGTCTTTTCCTTGTCCGGTACCATCTCCATCACGGAAATACTCGGCAATGGTTAATCCGCTTAAAGCCACACGAGCTCTTGCTCCTGGTGGTTCGTTCATCTGTCCAAAAACGAAAGTTGCTTTTGATTCTTTCAGTTCTTCCATATCTACCGCACTCAAATCCCATCCGCCTTCTTCCATGCTATGCTTAAACTTTTCGCCATAGTTCATGATGCCTGCTTCAATCATCTCTCTCATCAAATCATTTCCTTCACGGGTTCTTTCTCCCACACCGGCAAATACCGAAACCCCACTATATGATTTTGCAATATTGTTAATCAATTCTTGGATTAATACGGTTTTACCCACACCTGCTCCACCAAACAAACCAATCTTACCACCTTTTGCATATGGTTCAATTAAGTCAATAACTTTAATACCAGTGTATAAAATTTCGTTGGCTGTACTTAGGTTTTCAAATAATGGCGGTTTAGCATGAATAGGGCGGCCACCTTCTTTACTAACCTGTGGCAAACCATCAATCGCATCTCCAGTTACATTAAATAAACGTCCTTTAATAGCATCACCCACAGGCATTGCAATTGGCTTTCCAGTATCAATTACTACTGTACCACGTACTAAACCCTCGGTTCCGTCCATCGCAATGGTACGCACACTGTCTTCACCTAAGTGCTGCTGTACTTCAAGTACCAACGTATCACCATTTTCACGTTTTAACTCTAAAGAGTTTAAAATTTCTGGAAGTTTGCTATCGCTGTCGAACTGAACGTCAACAACGGCACCAATAATTGATTTTACTTTACCCGTATTAGCCATATAAAAAGAGGTTTAATTTTAACTCGTTATTTAGTTGTTTTTTATAGGTCTCGTTGAATCAAAAATTGCTTTTTGATTTCGAGCCGCAAAGGTAAGGCTTGAGGGTTGGAATTAAAAATTAGACAGAAAGTTTTTTACAACATCAAAGGAATATCGTAAAACCCCTTATCAAGTGAAATTTTTTAGCGAAATAAGCAAGTAAATTATAATATAATTAGGGGCTTTTATCCATTTTAAACTTAATGAGCTTTTGTTTCGGCTTTACGCTGCAATCTTTGCTTCTGCGAAGCAAAGGATTTTCGCTTCAATCCGGCAGCCCGTCAACTTATAAATCTAAATTGAACTAAACTAAATTGCTATTTATTAAAGCTTTAAAGCAACTTAAAAACCAAAGCTGCTAATAATCCACCCACAACTGGCCCCACTACCGGAATCCAGCTATAATCCCATCCGCTATTCCCCTTATTTTTAATGGGTAGGATGAAATGCATGATTCTTGGCCCCAAATCTCTGGCCGGGTTGATGGCATAACCAGTTGGACCACCAAGGCTTAAACCAATACCCAAAACCAGCAAAGCAACGGGCAAAGCATCCAAAGAACCCAATTTTACATCGGCACCGGTAATAAACAACACTCCAAAAACAAGGGCAAATGTGCCAATAATTTCTGTAGCTAAGTTAAATGGAATATTAGGAATTGCTGGGCTGTTACAAAATACAGCCAGTTTAGCTTCGGCATCAATGGTTTCATCAAAGTGCTTTTTATAAGCTACCCAATTCAAAAATGCACCAACCATAGCACCAATAAATTGAGCGCCTATATACATGGGCACAAGCGCCCAATCGAATTTATCTGCCATCGCCAATGCTATTGTTACAGCCGGATTAATATGAGCCCCACTATAAGCCGCAGAAATATAAACACCTACAAACACTGCCATGGCCCATCCAAATGTGATCACAATCCAGCCGCCGTTATTGCCTTTTGTTTTGTTTAATACCACATTGGCTACAACTCCATTGCCTAATAAAATTAAAAATGCGGTGCCAATAATTTCTGCTATAAAAGGAGACATGAATTATAAGTTTAAAAGGTTTAAAAGGTTTAAAAGATTTATGGGTTGTCAAGGTAATAAATATTGTGTAGCCAACTCATTAAAGGATTTTATTTCTTGCGCAACCCATGCATCATCTTTTTTCATTTCAATGGCCATAAAATTTGCCACTTCAGGCGCTACTTCAATAGCAACTTCTGCATCTAAAAATAATATCCTTGTCCTGCGAGCCAACACATCTTCAACAGTCATAGCCATCTCTTGCCTAACCGCCCAAATGATTTCGGCTTTAATATTGGGTAAAGAAGAATGAATAGGTTGATTCCATTCTACATTTTCTTTACAGATTTCTTTGATAGCACTTGCATCGCTGCCATAATAATGTAAAGGATCATTCAAATCGTTTGTGTTTTTCCAGCCATGAATTTTAAGGGATGCTGTTACACAAGGTTTTTTTTCCAATTTGGCAGAAAATGAGGCATTATGAATTGCATCTTCTCCCATTTTCCTATAGGTGGTCCATTTACCCCCTGTTATGGTTACCAAACCACTATTGCTTACCATGATGGTGTGATCACGAGACATCAATGCCGTCTTTTTTGATTTTCTTTTTTTAACCAAGGGCCTCAATCCGGCAAAAACAGATTTTACATCGCTACGGCTTACAGCTGTTGTTAGATATTTATTGATATGTTCTAAAATATAAACTACTTCTTCTTGCAAAGGCTTGGGTTCTAAATCGTGACTATCAATGGCTGTATCAGTAGTTCCTACAATCACTTTATCATGCCAGGGCACAGCAAACAAAACTCTTCCATCCACTGTTTTAGGAATCATCATGGCTGCTGCGGTATTAAAATGCTTCTTATCAAAAACCAAATGAATTCCCTGTGATGGCCTAATGATATTTTTAGATTCTATGTCATCCATTTTTAAAATATCATCAGTAAAAATGCCGGTAGCATTTATAACCGATTTACTTTTGATAACATATTGAGTTCCCTCTAATTCATCCTGCATGGTTAAACCCACAATTTTTTTATTTTCTTTATTCAGATGAATAACCTTACAATAATTGATAAGCACTCCACCCTGTTCAACGGCTGTCTGTGCCATATTGATGGCGAGCCTTGCATCATCAAATTGGCCATCATAATAAATAATACCACCACTTAATAGAGTTGGAGATAAGTTGGGTAGCAATTCTTTTGTTTTTACTTTTCCAATGATTTTGGTTTTTCCAAGCCCAAGATTTCCCGCCATTAAATCATAGATCTTTAAACCAATACCATAATAGATTTTTTGCCAAAAACTATAACAGGGTAAAACAAAAGAAATATTATGTACAATATGTGGCGCATTCTGCAGTAACAAACCTCTTTCCTTTAACGACTCTCTTACCAATTTAATATTCCCCTGTGCCAAGTAACGTACACCACCATGAATTAGTTTAGTAGAACGGCTGGATGTACCTTTTGCAAAATCATGTTGTTCCAACAACAAGGTTTTATATCCACGGCTTGCAGCATCAATAGCAGTTCCCAATCCGGTGGCCCCACCGCCAATGATGACAATATCCCATTCTTCGGTCTCATTTAACCTCTTTAACATTTCTGATCTTCTCATTTATTCATAGGTGAATTTTTAATAAAATTATTTACTGTTGCTGATGGTAGTGTTCACTGCTTTTTGCCAACCGTTTGTCAGTTCACTTCTTAATTCTTCATTCATTGATGGCTCAAAACTTTTATCAATTTGCCATTGTTCCTGAATATCAGCAATACTCTTCCAATATCCAACCGCCAATCCTGCTAAATAAGCTGCACCAAGTGCTGTAGTTTCAGTTACTTTTGGCCGCAAAACTTTGGTATTTAAAATATCAGCCTGAAACTGCATCAACAAATCATTGGCAGTAGCACCGCCATCAACCCTTAATTCTTTAATGGATATGCCCGAATCGGCTTCCATGGCTTTTAAAACATCCATGGTTTGAAAAGCGATGCTTTCCAAAGCTGCCCGTGCAATATGGCTGGCATTGCTACCCCTGGTAAGCCCTGTAATCACACCCCTTGCATCCTGGTTCCAGTGCGGAGCTCCTAGGCCCGTAAATGCCGGAACCACGTATACCCCATCATTGGATTCCACTTTTGCAGCCAACTCTTCTACATCCGATGAGTTTTTTATAATGCCCAATCCATCTCTTAACCACTGCACTACAGCTCCAGCAATAAACACACTTCCTTCCAAGGCATAATGAGTGATACCATTAACTTTCCATGCCACAGTAGTTAATAAATTATTGTTAGATACAACAGGCTGCTCACCCGTATTCATCAACATAAAACAACCTGTACCATATGTATTTTTTACCATGCCCGGTTGTGTACACATTTGCCCAAACAGTGCCGATTGCTGATCACCTGCAATGCCAGCAATAGGGATATTATGAGAAGTGAGAATATTTTGTGTGGTGCCATACACTTCACTGCTACTGCGTATTTGAGGCAACATATTACCAGGGATATCAAATATTTTTTCCAACTCCCCATCCCACTGTAGTGTATGAATATTACACAGCATGGTACGGGATGCATTTGAGACATCTGTAACATGATTCTGCCCCTTAGTTAAATTCCAAACGAGCCAGGTATCAATAGTGCCAAAAAACAATTCACCCTTTTCTGCTTTGGCTCTGGCGCCTTCTACATTATCCAAAATCCATTTTACTTTACTAGCCGAAAAATAAGCATCAACAACCAGCCCTGTTTTTTTTTTTAATGATTTTATCTAGCCCTTTTTCTTTTAACTCATCGCAAAATGAGGCTGTTCTTCTATCCTGCCAAACAATGGCATTATAAATTGGTTTGCCAGTTGCTCTTTCCCATACAACCGTAGTTTCTCTTTGATTTGTAATGCCAATGGCTGCAATATTTTCGGGAGATAATCCAGCTTTAGAAATTGCTTCGGCCGCCACACCCAATTGAGTGCTCCAAATTTCGTTGGCATCATGCTCTACCCAACCCGGTTGAGGAAAAAACTGGGTAAACTCTTTTTGTGCTGTGCAGATTATACTGCCCTTTTCATCAAAGATGATGGCACGAGAACTGGTGGTACCTTGATCTAGCGCTAAAATGTAATGAGCCATTGATTTTATTTTGTTTTGAAGTTAATTGAAAATAGTAAAACCTTACCATTCAACAGATGACTTATCCCATAAAAGATAAACTTTGGTTTTAAAAGAAATTGTATATTTGCAACACAGTAGCAAAAAATAAACTTGTATAAATTCCCAGTCATACGCAGTATAGTTGCCGGCTTAATGCTGATTGTTTTTACATTTAGTATTACGCCCCGTAATATTTTGCATAGCTGGTTGGCTACACATTCCGAAATTGCTAAAAAATCAACTTGTCCTCAGCAGCATCAAGTAGCAACACAAATTTTCAGTTGTCATTGCAACAGTGTTGTTGCAGAATCTCCTTTTAAAGCAACAGAAATTTTCTCTCCACTGAGTCTCATTACAGTTTTTGAATTGGTACAGGAACGCAATGTGGTTTGTTCTCCACTTACTGGTTTCTATTATTTTTCTCTTAGAGGACCACCAGCCACCTGCTAATTTTTTTTACTTCATTCTAATTTTCATTTGAGCTTTATCTTATAAGAAAGATGAACTCTCACAAACTTATTTTATGCGATTTATATTTATACTTTCCTTTTTCACTTGTATGAATTTTAATACAATGGCTCAGGGAAATTCAAAAGCAGTTTCTTTTATTCCATACAAGAACATTTTTGGTTCTTTTACAGGAAAAGTTACAGATGCCTCAACAGGCTTGCCATTGGCATCAGTTTCAATTTATATCTCTGATTTAAAAACAGGAAGCACCACAGATGAATCAGGGAATTTTTTCTTCAAGAACATTGCAGAAGGCAGGCATCTTATAGAAGTTTCTTCCATTGGCTATAGTAGTATTATTGAAGAAGTAGACATTAAGGGTGCCACCAGCAAAGATTTTAAACTTAGCATTTCTATTGCAGAACATAATGCTGTAATTGTTACTGGTGTTACAGGTGCTACACAATTAAACAAGGTTCCTTTTTCAGTTGCTGTAATGCGTAAGCAAGATTTTTTTGAAAACAGCTCCACAAATATCATTGAGTCTCTTACAAAAATGGGAGGAGTAAGTACTTTGGCCACCGGGCCAGCCATTGCCAAACCTGTTATCCGTGGATTAAGTTCTAACCGTGTGCTTACTATTAATGATGGTGTACGACAGGAAGGACAACAATGGGGAGATGAACATGGAATTGAAATTGATGAAGCTAGTGTAAGTAAAATTGAATTACTGAAAGGGCCTGCTTCTATTATTTATGGCAGCGATGCTATGGCTGGAGTAATAAATATCATCAGCAATGTGCCGGCTCCAATCAATACTATCAAAGGAAATATTTCTACCAATAACCAAACCAATAATAACCTTACTGCCTTCAATGTGAATTTTGGAGGCAATAAAAATGGGTTCAACTGGAATTGGTATACTTCCAACAAAGCTGCCGGCGATTACAGAAATAAATACGATGGCAGAGTTTTTAATTCGAAGTTTACCGAAAATAATATTGGAGGCTATGCTGGTTATAATGGCAACTGGGGCTTTAGCCACTTACTCATAAGCCAGTTTAATTTAAAAGCGGGGCTAGTAGAAGGAGAAAGAGATTCTGATGGTTTTTTCATTAAGTCAATTGCTGGAGGTGGAACAACCAGAGCTACTAAAGATGATTTTAAAAGCAGTACACCCTTGGTCCCCTATCAGCATATCAGGCATTTTAAAATAGCCAGTGACAATAGTATTAAGTTGGGGAAAAACAACCTTCACTTTAATATTGCATTTCAGCAAAACAAACGGGAAGAATTTGGCAATCCTGATGACTTAAATGAAAGGGCTTTGTTCTTTGATTTAAAAACGATCACCTATGCCGCACAATACCGCCTGGCTGAAATGAAAGGCTGGAAAACATCAGTTGGTATTAATGGGATGCAACAAAACAATTTGAATAAAGGCGAAGAACAATTGATACCCGATTATTCCTTATTTGATGTGGGTGTATTTGGTTACACCCAAAAAACCATCCAAAACATTACCATCAGTGGTGGTTTAAGATTTGATAACCGTAGCCTGGATGCAAAAGACCTAATGGATGGAAACAGCATTAAAGGCAATGGATTTAAAAAATCATTTTCCAATTTTTCGGGAAGCGTTGGTTTGGCTGCCAAACTAAACGAGCAATTGAACTTAAAATTAAATATAGCCCGTGCTTTTAGGGCTCCAAGTATTCCTGAATTGGCATCCAATGGCGCCCACGAGGGTAGCATTCGTTACGAATATGGCAATAGCAATTTAAAGAGAGAAACAAGTTTACAGTTTGATGCTGGACTTGATTTTAATACCGAACATATTTCATTAGGGCTTTCGGCTTTTTATAACAGCTTCGATAATTTTATTTTTTATCGCAAACTGGAAGCAGCGGCTGGCGGAGATTCTATTATTCATTACAACGGAGAAGATTTAACTGCTTTTAGATTTGACCAACACAAGGCATCTTTGGCAGGTTTGGAAGCAACGATTGATATTCATCCGCATCCGCTAGATTGGTTACACATCTTAAATACTTTTTCTTTTGTAAATGGAAGATTAAAAGAACCTGTTGAGGGCATTTCTTTTCTCCCCTTCATTCCGGCTCCAAGGTTGGTGACAGAGTTTAAAGGCAGTTTTAATAAACTCAATAATACCTTCCTTAATTTTTATATAAAGTTTGAGATGGATAATAATTTTAACAAAAACAATGTGTTTACCGCTTACAATACCGAAACAAAAACCATTGGATTTACTTTGTTGAATGCTGGAATAGGAACCGATGTGGTTACGAAAAAACAAAAAACTTTATTTAGTATTGGCATCAGTGCCATTAATATGGGAGATGTGACCTATCAAAACCACTTAAGCCGATTGAAGTATGCAGAGGAAAATGTAGCAACAGGAAGACTTGGTGTTTTTAATATGGGAAGAAACTTTAGTATTAAACTAAATGTACCCCTGAGTTTTTCACTTGCAAAATAAAGCTGAACAAATAAATGAAAAGCCAGGCATTAACTGTCTGGCTTTTTTCTTTTAAGCCACATCAAGAATCCGGTAATACTCAATAAACCACCTGATAATCCAAAAATGAAATAAAGCAATTTAATTCCCCATCCTCCAAACTTACCCATATGTAATTGGGAGTTGATGATATCGTATCGGTCGGCGGCATCAATATCTTTTATAAATCTTGTTTTTGCAACACTACCCGTGCTATCTAAGAAAATCACATCTGCCATTTTTTTGGAGTGGATAAAATCATTATCACTTCTGCTGCCATACAATGCAGTTTTACCTTTGTTGCTTTGTGCAAAATAAATTACATATGCTGTAAAAGTTGGGTGCTGATTTTTCAAAGCTGTAAATACCGAATCAAATGAATATTCCCGGGGCTTAGATGTTATTAATACTGGCTGATAATTATCAACGGCATAAAATTCTTTTTTAAAAACATATCGTTGCATCCAAAAGCCTGTAATGGCAATCATCAAATTAAAAAAAAGGGCATAAACCCCAATCAGCTGGTGAAGGCTTTTTCTATTGTACACCTCTTTTTTAAAAAGCAGTACAGGCAATATATTTTTCCTGTACTGTATAATGCCTGTTAGAATACTCAATAAAAAAACAAGTGCAAAAACACCCAACAGCCACTCACCTTTATTACCCAAATGAAAGGAATTATGAAATTTGGAAAGCCAACCCATAGCATTGTTTCCAAAATCCTTACTCCCTCCTCTTGCACCTAAAATTTGAGCCGTTTGTGGATGCAGGAACAATTCCATTGCTGCTGTTCCCTTTTTATAAGAGCTGTCATAAACAAAAAAGGAAACCGGTTTGCTTTTGCCATTTAAAGCACAATGACTTATTTGGGCAGATGGATACTTGTCTTTTACAGTTTGATAAAAAAGATCAATTGAAGCTAATTTTTGAGGAGATGCAACAATAGCAGGGTGCTGTATAGCATCTAACTCATTATGAAACAACAGAGCTGCCCCCGAAAAAGATAATAATAATATGAACAGCCCTGCTACCAGGCCGGCAATGGAATGAACATAAAACACAAAGCGCTTTTTCATCTGTTTGCAATATTACTCAATCGTTATAATCTTTTAGCCCATTTCATTTCCAAAAAGAAACTTAATTTGTAGAATGATTGACATCAACATCAATACCCCTGCTTTACTTTTTCCTGCCATCACTTTACTGATGTTGGCTTATACCAATCGGTTTTTATCTTTAGCAACACTTGTAAGAAAGTTACATGAGGAATATACCCGTGGTGAAAAAGAAAGAACCATCCTAAGCCAAATCAAAAACATCAGAACCCGTTTAAATCTTATTCGCTATATGCAGGCATTTGGTGTACTTAGCTTTTTATGTTGCGTATTGTGTATGTATGTAATTTACCGGGGATGGATTGAAATAGCAAATGCTATTTTCGCTGGTAGTTTGATTTTTTTACTATGCTCCATACTTTTATCCTTATTGGAAATCAATAAAAGTACCAAAGCCATTGAGTTGGTATTAAGTGATATTGAAGAATTAGATAAGGAAAATATTTTTACAGATATCTTTAAGAAAGGAGATCATTAATCCAATACAACAGGTTCAGTTTTCTTATAATCGGGGTCATAGCTAACAAAGAAACGAGTGTAAATAGCTCGGCTTAACCTCATCAACCAAGGCTGAAGTGCAATCAGCAAAAAAGTGTTCACTCCCAGCCACCAAAAAATCCGATTATCATCTGTAGAAACACCTATGAGTACAAACCAGGCTACAAAACTTGATACAGATACCGCTACTGCCAGAGCATAACTTACATAACCGGTTCCATACCAAAAACCCTTTTCCATTTCATGCTTTTGCTTACATACTGGGCAAGTTTCAAACATATCAAATATGTGAGAGAGCTTTAAACTTTTATACGGATTATTATCTCGATACATAGAACTAGTTCTGCAACGGGCGCATTTCATGGTGAGCATACTCCAATAAGTATTGGGGATTGATTTCTTTAACATTTGTACGAATTTACAAAAAGCCTAAATGTAAGTCTGTAGTTTTATTTATACTTCAGTTTAAAAAACAGCATTACCGAACTCATCGTTAACACCATGCTATTGGTATAAATGATGGCAGCATCTTTAACTAACAATCCATAAATCAACCATAAGGTTACGCCAACCATTAACATTAACAACATCGCCAATGATAAATCTTTAGCTGATTTTGTTTTCCATATTTTTACTACTTGGGGTATGAAAGTTATAGAAGTAATGGTGCCAGCTAATAATCCCAAAATTTGTATTCCGTTCATGAGTTTTAATTTAATGTCAATGATGATTGTGTAATAGTTTGTCTTTTTCTTTCGCCAATTTGTTGACGCCACATGGCGTAATACAATCCTTTTTCATCTACTAATGTTTCGTGAGTACCAGTTTCAATGACAAGTCCTTTTTCTAAAACAAATATTTTATCGGCGTGCATGATGGTGCTTAATCTATGTGCAATTAAAATACTAATCTGATTTCTTTCAGATGATACGTCCCTGATGGTTGCCGTAATCTCTTCTTCTGTAATGGAATCCAAAGCTGAAGTTGCTTCATCAAAGATCATCAATTTGGGTTTACGTAATAAAGCCCGTGCAATAGAGAGTCTTTGTTTTTCGCCTCCCGATAATTTAAACCCCCCTTCACCAATTAAAGTATCCAATCCTTTCTCTGCTCTTTCAAGTAAACCAATACAAGATGCTTTTTGTAAAACATCTCTCAAGTCAGATTCGGTTGCTTCTGGATTGACGAACATTAAATTCTCCCGGATGGTACCGGCAAATAACTGAGTATCCTGTGTTACAAAACCAATCTGGTTTCTTAAGTCATCAAAGTTGATTCCATTTTCATCAATACCATTATATAATATCTCCCCTTGCTGCGGTCTATATAATCCAACCAACAATTTCATTAAAGTAGATTTACCAGAACCTGAAGGACCAACAAAAGCAATGGTTTGCCCCTTGGCAGCTTCAAAACTAATTCCATCGATGGCATTGTGTTGTGCCGTTTGGTGTTTGAATGTTACCGCATCAAATTTCAATGTTTCAATATCACCTAAATGCTTTGGGTTAACAGGCTCTTTTTCTGGTTCCTTGCTCATCAGGCTTTCGAAATTAGCAAGCGAAACCTGTGCTTCTCTATAGGCAATAATAATATTCCCAATCTCCTGCAATGGACCAAAAACAAAAAATGAAAATATCTGCATGGTAGCCAGTTCCCATGGCTGCATCACTTTACCATAAATTAAATACATTAACATAAAAAGAATTACCTGACGCAATGTGTTTACAAAAGTGCCCTGTATAAAACTGATGCTTCTTAAGCGTTTTACTTTTTTAAGTTCGAGTCCTAGTATCTTAAAAGTGTTTTTATTTAATCTATCTACCTCCTGTTTGGTAAGTCCAAGGCTTTTTACAAGTTCGATATTCCTTAGCGATTCGGTAGTTGCTCCAGCTAATGCAGTTGTTTCGGCAACAATCACTTTTTGCACTGTTTTAATTTTTTTACTAAGCAAATTGGAAATGATCACTAAACAAAAAATTCCACTGAAGTAAATAATGGGTAACGACCAATGAATGCGAAAAGCAAAAATGGCAACAAATAAAATGCCTATGACTACTGGGAATAATATATTGACAAATGCCGACACAAACTTCTCTGTATCGGTTCTTACTTTTTGCAATATGCCTAATGTTTCTCCGCTACGCTGATCTTCAAACTGCTGATAAGGTAATTTCATGGCATGCTGTAAACCATCTGTAAAAACAGTAGCCCCAAATTTTTGTGTAGTTAAACTAAGAAAATAATCCTGGAAAGCTTTGGCAATTCTACTTACCATGGCTACGCCAATTGAAGCGCCTAATAAAATCAATAATGGGCCAGCAAATTTCCAAAGAAAGGGTTGATAAGCCGGAGTGTTGGCATAATATTTATACCCCAGGTCGATAAGTTTACCAAAGATGATGGGGTCAATTAAAGAGAACCCAATATTGATGGAAGCCAAGAAAAGCGTTAATGCAACAAGCCACTTATAGGGCTTCATATACCTATACAATATTTTCATTGAGATAGTTTGTGTCTAATGATACATTGAAAAGAATCAATTCGTCAAATATCGTACAAGTTCTTACAAAATGACGGAAAGGCAGGAGAAATGATAATGGATAACGAAAAATGAATAATTTTCTATAATTATAAATTCCGATGTACAAAACATAAATGAATAACAATTTTATATTTATCCATTAACTACCCTGTCCACCCTTCTCTATCTAAGCTCCGATATTGAATAGCTTCAGCCAAATGCTCAGGCTTTATATCATCGCTACCAGATAAATCAGCAATAGTACGGCTCACTTTTAATATCCTGTCATATGCACGTGCCGAAAGATTTAATTTTTCCATGGCCACTTTCAAAAGATTTTGTCCGGCAGATGTGATTACACAAATTTCTTTTAATTGTTTACTGCTCATTTGGGCATTGGCATAAACTCCTTCATTATTTTCAAATCGCAGTTCCTGAATCTCTCTTGCTTTTATCACTCTTTCTCTAATAGAGCTGCTTTTTTCAAATGGTTGAGCAGATGACAGTTCATTAAAAGCAACAGGCGTGACTTCTACATGTAGATCAATACGATCTAATAATGGCCCGGAAATTTTGTTTAAGTATTTCTGAACAGCCCCTGGCGGACAGGTACATTCTTTTTCGGGATGATTAAAAAAACCACAGGGGCAGGGATTCATACTGGCAATTAACATAAAGGAAGCTGGAAAATCCAATGCTACTTTTGCCCTTGAGATAGTGACTTTTCTTTCTTCCATCGGCTGCCGCATCACTTCCAAAACCTGCCTTTTAAATTCGGGAAGTTCATCCAAAAACAAAACCCCATTATGTGCCAATGAAATTTCGCCGGGCTGTGGTATGCCGCCGCCACCTACTAAAGCTACATCCGAAATGGTATGGTGCGGACTTCTAAATGGACGCTTACAAATTAAAGTTGAATTTTCGGGAAGCTTACCAGCTACTGAGTGGATCTTTGTTGTTTCCAATGCTTCCTGTAAACTTAATGGAGGCAATATGGTTGGCAATCGTTTTGCTAACATGGTTTTTCCAGCACCGGGTGGACCAATTAAAATGGCATTATGCCCACCAGCGGCAGCAATCTCCAAAGCCCTTTTAATATTTTCTTGTCCCTTTACATCACAAAAGTCAATTTCAAAATCACTTTGTGCATTGGCAAATTCTTCCCTGGTATTAACAATAGTTGGCTCAATTGAATTTTCATTTTTAAAAAACTCAATCACCTCCTTTATGTGTTCAACGGCGTAAACATTTAGGTTGTTTACCATGGCCGCTTCTCTCGCATTTTGTTTTGGTACAATTATTCCTTTAAACCCTTCTTTTCGTGCTTGAATAGCAATGGGTAATGCCCCGGTGATGGGCCTAATCTCCCCATCCAAACTTAACTCGCCCATAATTACATACTCAGCCAGTTTTTCTGGATTTGGAATTTGTTCGGTAGCACCTAAAGTACCAATGGCAATGGGCAGGTCGAATGCTGTTCCCGATTTTTTGATATTGGCTGGCGCCAGATTAACCACCAATTTGGTACGTGGCATGAAATAATGATTGCTCTTAATAGCGCTTTCTACTCTTTGCAAACTTTCCTTTACTGCATTATCGGGCAGTCCAACTATATAATAATTTTGCCCTTGGTTATTTACACTCACTTCAACTGTGATGCTGATTGCTTCTACTCCATAAACGGCGCTACCAAAAGTTTTAACCAGCATGGGTATGAAATTTCATTAAAGTTAAAAAAACTTTAATAGGTAGATAGGATTATTATTTGCTGTGTTGGTTCTTTTAATCGAAATCACATCTTCTCCAACATCTCTACAACGCCTTCCTTTTTTAAAATTAGATACCCAAGTCTGTCGTTACTGATACCTTCTTTTAACTGATAACTGAAATGGAGTTGCTCATTGAGAACAGAGGTTTCGAAATATTTAAAATCTATATTGGGATATTTTTTTAGGTCTTCACCTATCTCATATAAATGGGTAGAAAGTATAAATAAGGAGTTCTTCATTTTTAAAAGTCCTTCAATAACAGTGCTACTGCATTTCATAGCATCCTGTACATTAGTGCCTTTAAATAATTCGTCAATCAGTATCAACCATTTTTTACCGTCGCTTATTTTAGTAATAGTGGCTTTAATACGTTGCACTTCATTATAAAAATAACTCTCCCCTTTGGAGATATTGTCTACCACATTGATATTACTCAACATCCCATCAAACAAAGTAAGTTTCATTTGCTTGGCTGGAATACCCATGCCGATATGAGCCAAAAAAACAGATGCCCCCACCGATTTAATGAAAGTACTTTTCCCAGCCATATTAGCCCCTGTTAAAAAAAGGAAATTGGTTTTTTGGTTTAGTTCTACATCGTAAGCAATGGGATTTTGAACCAATAAATGAAAAAAACCAGCTACTTCAATCACAGGTTCGTCATTAACTACAAACTCAGGAAATGACAATCCAAGATTTTTTACAGCCATTGCCATACCATACCAAGCATCAATTTGTGCATAAAGTACAACAAGTTCAAGCATATGATGTTTATATCCATACCTTATAAAATGAGCCAACTGTAAAAGCTGCTGTCTGGAAAGCTCATCTGTGTTTTTGCACTTTTCAACAATGGTAAACTGATCTTTGCTTACAATCTTTTCAATACTATTGATTATTTTTTTAAATGGTTTTGGCAACTCATCCTTATCAAACATCTGTACTAAATGTTTTAAACCTTTTAAAAAATCGAAACAATGTTTAGCTGAATAAGAAACGAGGGCAAAATCGGGGCCATTGAATAATTTATAACTGTAAGCTTCCAATGCCGATGGATGAGAAGGAATTGGATTGATATTGGAATTAAAAAACTTTTCTACTACCATCACCGTTCCGTTACTGATTTTTGATTGCCAGTCTTGCTCGTATTTAATAATCAGTTTTAGGGTTTGTTGCACAGCTTCAATTTCTTCCTGTGTTTTTAAAGCGATGCTAAAATTGATTCGCATTTGTTCGCTGCCAAGACTCGTGCTACAAAAATCAAGTTTACTAAACACAGAAGCATCTTCGCCGCTGTGAAACATTGAAAGATCGGCAAGGGTTGTTTTGTCTATTTCCATTTGTATTGAATATTGAGTTGGGCAAAACCTATAAGGTCTTAAAGACCTTATAGGTTTAATTATCTACTAAATAGCATTCTTTGCCCCTTTATAGATTCATCAAAGCTACCATTATGGTATGCTCTGTGGCCACTAACAAAGCTGCTATCTATAGATGCAGGAAACGTAAAATTCTCTAAAGGACTCCAGCCGCATTTGTATAAAATATTTTCTTTGGTCACTTTATAGGGATTTTTAGTATCTACTACAACCAAATCGGCAAAATAACCTTCCCTTATATAACCCCGGTTATTTATCTGAAAACAATCAGCCACAGCATGGCTCATTTTTTCTGCAATTTTTTCTAAGCTAATTCTTCCTTCTACATGAGCATGCAACATTAATTGTAACGGATGTTGTACCAATGGCAATCCGGCATGCACTTGTTCATAAGCACCTTGTTTTTCTTCCCAGGTATGTGGGGCATGGTCGGTAGCAATAACATCAAGCCTGTCATCCAAAAGTGCTTTCCACAATGCTTCTTTATTATGAGGCGCCTTAATTGCCGGGTTACATTTTATTTTATACCCAAGTTTTTCATAATCATCGGAGGTGAAATGTAAATGATGCACACATACTTCTGCAGTAATTCTTTTTTCTTTTAATGGCATCATGTTGCCGAAAAGCTGTAGTTCTTTTTCGGTGCTGATATGCAATATGTGTAAACGGCTATTGTATTTCTGTGCAAACTTTATAGCTACTAATGAAGATTCAAAACATGCTTCTTCATCCCTAATGAGCGGATGATCTGAAATAGTAAATTCGCCCTTCATTTTTTTTAACCTGTCATAGTTTGCTTTTAATATTCTTTCATCCTCACAATGAGTAGCTATAAGCAATTCACTTTCGCTAAACACTTTATCTAAAGCATTATGACTATCCACCAACATATTACCCGAGCTGGCTCCCATAAATATTTTAACTCCACAAACATCATGTTTATGTTTATTCATTTTCAATACTTCCTCCGCATTGTTATTGCTGGTACCCATAAAAAAGGAGTAATTGCCTAATGAAGTATTGGCAGCAATGGTATATTTATCTTCCAGCAATTCGGGTGTAAGTGCATTGGGAATGGTATTGGGCATTTCCATAAAACTAGTTACACCACCAGCCACAGCTGCTTTACTTTCGGTATAAATATTAGCTTTATGAGTAAGGCCAGGTTCACGAAAATGAACCTGATCATCTATTACTCCAGGAAAAAGATGTTTTCCTTCCCCATCAATTTCTGTAACCTTAGATTTTGTTTCGATAGATCTGTCAATACGTTCAATCCGATCTCCATTGGTTAAAATATCCAATACTTGAATTTTTCCTTCATTTACTACCTGAATGTTTTTAAAAAGGTATTTTTGCATAACTTGAATTTTTACAATTGTAAAACTAATACTAACTCATGCAAATTATTAAAAGCTTTGCCAAACTTTTATTTTTTATTTGTCCTGTTTTTGCAACAGCGCAATCCACCAATATTTTACAGGGTTCAAAAGATATCCATTTTGTAGACCGGCTGGAAATTAAACAACAAAAAAACACCCATCTTAATTTTTCTACTCTTCAGCCCTTCAATAGAAGATATATAGTTGAACAGGCAGAATTTATTGATAGTGCTCGACTTGGCTATGCCAATCCAAAAACGGGAGTAGATATGTTTAAAGAGTGGGATAACCAGGGATTGACGGCTGTTGACGAATATAATTTGAATAGCTTTTTGATGAATAACAGTGAATGGGTGAAAACGCCCCGGGCAAGCTTTTTGAGTAAAAAACCCATTTTAAAAAACTTTTACAAAACCAAAGCTAATTTTCTGGAGATAAAAACCAATAATTTCTTTGTGGCTGTAAATCCGGTTTTACAAATAACCCAATCGGTAGAAATAGGAAATGACCAGAACATATTTCAAAATAGCAGAGGAATAACAGTGAGAGGAATGATTGGGAAAAAACTTGGTTTTTCAACTTACCTCACCGACAACCAGGAAAGAGGACCACTATTTTTTCAACAAAATGTAAATAAATTTAGGGCAGTACCAGGTGCTGGTTTTTATAAACCAT
This sequence comes from uncultured Chitinophagaceae bacterium, assembly GCA_947085175.1. GTDB lineage: Bacteria > Bacteroidota > Bacteroidia > Chitinophagales > Chitinophagaceae > Ferruginibacter. The sequence continues at coordinate 336,793 of CAMTVJ010000002.1, read as the reverse complement.
TTAAAGGAACAGGTACCGACTATTTTGATGCAAGAGGTTATATTTCATTTAGAGCGGCTGGGGCAGTTGATATTCAATTTGGACATGATAAAAACTTTATTGGAAATGGTTACCGAAGTTTATTTTTAAGCGACTGGGGTAATAATTACCTCTTCCTTAAGCTGAATACCAGAATTTGGAAATTCAATTACCAAAACCTGTTTTTAGAATTAATGCCGCAGTTTAAAAAAGCTGGCGATACTTTGTTAGACAGAAAGTATGCAGCCATTCATCACCTGAGTGTGAATGTAACCAAATGGTTGAATGTTGGATTTTTTGAAGGAGTTGTTTTTGGCAGAAAGAACCGGTTCGACTTTCAATACTTAAACCCAATTATTTTTTACAGACATGTTGAAGGAAGTGTTGGTAGCCCAGACAACGCTTTGGCTGGTTTTGACTTTAAAGCCAATATTGCTCACAGAGTGCAATTGTATGGCCAGTTGCTTTTGGATGAATTCATTTTATCAGAAATTAAAAACAAACCCACGAGTTGGGTAAATAAATGGGGAATTCAGCTTGGATTAAAATATGTAGATGCATTTGGAATTGAAAACTTAGATGTTCAATTGGAAACCAACCGTGTAAGACCATTTACTTATTCTCACAAAGATTCTATTGCAAATTATACTCATTACAATCAGCCATTGGCTCACCCATTGGGGGCAAATTTTCAGGAGTTTATGGGTATTATACGCTATCAACCTTCACCTAAATGGTATATTAATTTACATGCCATTTATTACATTCAAGGCTTGGATAGTGCCAACATAAATTTTGGAGGAAACCCTTTCAATAATTATACAACAAGAAGAATGAATGAAGGCTTTAAAATTGGAAGTGGTGATAAAGCAACTGTGTTCAATGGCTTTTTACAAGTTTCGTATGAGTTAAGAGAAAATTTAATGTTCGAATTATCCGGCATCTACCGTAATTATAAAACCATACTTAAACCTAAAACAGTAAACACAACATTAATTACTGCTGGCTTTAGATTAAATATGTTTAAGCGGAGGTACGATTTCTAAATACTTATTCTACAGTAAGGGTAAATGAGAATGTTCTAGAATTGATTTTATCAATAACGTTTGAGAACTTAAGGTTTTCATCACGGCTGTGTAAATTACCAATGCCCCATCCCATTTTTAATTCGGGAGTTAAAACAAACATGGGAAAGTAAAAGTGAAATCCTATGCCAGCCTCTACCCCATAATCAAAACGATTAAGTTTCAGCAAGTCTTCGGCTTTACGGGCACCTGCATTAGAAGCCATATCATATTCTGCTTTAAATCCTCCCAACATATACACCCTAAAATTATTAATTCTATCACTGTTGAATTTTAGTTGAATAGGAAAACTTAAGGAAATAGATTGTACTTTCTTAAGTGTTACCGAATCTTCTCCAGCTGGTTTATCAGGATATTTTAAATTGTATTCAAATGCTTTTTCCGTAAAAATTAGATTTACAGGGAATGTACGTACAGCAAAATGTTCCGATAAGCGAAAGTTTACTAACCAGGCAAGGTTAATACCTGTACTATTTAAACTTTCGACAACCATAACACTGTCTTGTTGTAAAAAAGTTGGGTGATGTGTAAAACTAAAATGAGATCTGTTCATCCCAAGATTAATACCAAAATGCATATTTTTTTGACCATGATCGGGCAAATTCATTACTCCTTTAAATTGAGCAAAGCCAATTAAAGGGCAAAAGATTATAAGTAGACAGCCAAATTTTATTTTTCTCCGCAATAGATACTGCATATTCCTAAGCTCTGTGGTTTTGAATAAATGTTTTTATATCCTAGTTTATCTAAGATACTTGTAAAATTTTTTCCTTCTGGAAATTTTTTAATTGATTCGTCGAGATATTGGTATGCGATGCGGTTTTTTGAGAATATTTTACCCACCGTTGGGCAAATGAATTTCATGTATAAATTATAAACCCATTTAACAATTGGCATTGAAGGTTTGCTAAATTCCAACACTACTAATTTCCCTCCTGGTTTTAGCACCCTAAAAATTTCACTTAAGCCCTTTTCCAAGTTTTCGAAATTTCTAACTCCAAATGCTACTGTTACAGCGTCAAACGACTCGTCTTCAAAGTTTATTGTTTCTGCATCTCCATTTAACAATACTATAATCCCTTCTTTTCCCAGCTTTTTTACTTTCTTTCGTCCAATTTCCAGCATCCCATCACTAATATCAATGCCAGTAATTTTTGTTGGATTCAATCTTTTAGATGCCATAATGGCTACATCTGCTGTACCTGTTGCTACATCTAAAATATATTTTGGATTTAATGCTTTCAACTGCTTTAAAGCATTTTTTCTCCAAACCACATCAATCCCAACACTTAAAAACCGGTTTAAAAAATCGTATTTAAAGGCAATATCATTAAACATGCTGGCTACCTGTTGCTTCTTATTTAATTTGGAATCTTTAACTGGTACTATACTATCGTGTTCGTATTCTGACATAAGCGGCAAAGATAAAGGGAATTGCCCGACGACAGAAGCTGTTAAGTTGACAAAAGAAAATTCATTACACTACCTTTGCGGCATGCAGATAAAACATGCGAAATATATTATAAGTAGCCCCAACTTTGAGCAGTGCCCAGTACCTGACAGACCCGAGTATGCATTCATTGGCCGTAGCAATGTAGGCAAGTCGTCGCTTATTAATATGCTTTGCAATAACGAAAAATTAGCTAAAACTTCATCGGCCCCAGGAAAAACCCAATTATTAAATCATTTTGAAATTTCATCTGTTTCTTCCTTAAAATTAAAAAAGCCAGGCGAAGGATTACCCATGAGTTGGTATCTGGTAGATTTACCTGGGTATGGATTTGCCAAAGTAAGTATAAGCAGCAGAAGGCGCTGGGAGCAAATGATTGAAAATTATTTACGCAAAAGAGAGAATTTATCTATTGTTTTTGTTTTAATAGATTCCCGACACACACCACAAAAAATTGACCTTGAATTTTTGGAGCAATTAAAATTGTGGCAAATTCCTTTTTGCCTGGCTTTTACCAAAGCTGATAAAGTAAATCAGAGAACAGTAAGTAAAAATGTAAAATCGTTTTTGGATGCCATGAAAAAAACCTGGCAGTTTTTACCTCAGCACTTTGTATCAAGTGCCAATAAAAAATTAGGTAAGGATAAAATACTAGCTTTAATTGACGAAACTAATATTGGTTTATTAGAAAAGGAACCGGGATAAGGATTCCACACAAAATTAATTCACAACCTTATTGGCACAGCTGCTACTGGCAAAAGCTTCGGGTTTGGCTTTAAATGCAAAACCCATTCCCAAAATATAGCCCATTGCTTCACGCAAGGCTTCATTGCTTTTAAATTGTGGGTTGGTATTTATGTCGGCATGCACTTCCATATCTACATCATATAAAGTAAACAGGTCACATAGTTCATATGCTATCTCAATACTTTTAGCCACTTCTACCAACATCCTTTCTTTAATACTATATGTTATGCTTGTTTTTTCATTATGTATAAACATAAAGCCACCATGACCTTCTCTTACAAAAACAATTACAGTTGCAAATTCGGTTTCTTTACCTTTTACCTGGCTGTCTGTACCTATACAAACTTTTAAATGATAACCAGCATTTGATTCTCTTTCAATTGCTTGTTCAACAGCTTCTTTAATATCAAGCTGGATGGGATCTCCGTTAAATTTTCTCCATAACATAAAATGGGGTTTTTTAAATTTACGGATAATTTCAATATATCTGAATCAAATTCAAATTTTCCTTACCTACAGGTTTTTAACATAAAAAAAGGAACAGCAATTAATGCTGTCCCTTTGCTATCTCAAGAATTATTTTACATTTTTACAATACGTTCTGTTTGAATTTCATTTTCATTAAAAAGTTGAATGATATACATTCCACTTGGTAAACCCGAAACATTTAATTTATTAATCCCTTTTAATCCAGTACCCGATAAAACAGCTTTCCCATTTAAACCTAACAATCGGTATTGATAATTATTAGACGCATTCACCAAAACTTCATTTTGAACTAAAGTGGATACCTGGAATTTATTATCGTCGTTTCCTGTGGTTTTTAAAGCAATCGTATTTGAATAAACAGTCTGGTTGATTACTGAAGTAACTTTCAACCTATAAAAAACAGTACTATTTTTAAACGCCGTGTAAGAAAAATTAGCTGCCGCTGGTGCAACAGTAGTTAAAGAGCTAAAATTACTCCCATCGTTTGAGGATTCAACTACAATGGTCTTAATTGGTTCGTCGGCAACAATTTTCCAATCTAAACTATGCTTTCCCTTTTCAGCTTTTCCATTTAAAGTAATACTCCTAATAGGAAGTGGGGCAAAGGCTCCAGTAAAGGTATACTCTCCCAAACTTCCATAAGCACTAATGTTTGAATTACCAGTTCCGCTAAGTACAAAATAATATGTACCTGCATTTAGTACGGTATCAATGCTTACATTCATTGTTGCAGGATCAAAAGTTCTTATGAGGTTGGCTGAGCCATTATACATTTCTACTTTTAAATCTAAATTTGAACCATTACTGCCATTACCCAAATTAAAAGGGACAGCAGAAATACTAACATTTCTATTTTGTGCTAATACCACTTTAAATGCATCTTTATCTGAATTAGTACTTATTAATCCATTTAAACTAAAGCCAGTTGAAGCAAGTGTTGTTGTACTACCATTTAAAGTTTGCCCATAGTCATCTGCACGATAAGTAAATCCATTACCATTGGCAATTTTAAATAAATTATCTTCTACATTGGTACACCCGTAAGGTGTTGGACCGTTGTTCCAGTTTGTGAAATTTCTATAATAGCTATTCCCCATGATGGGTGCCCAACCTATTTCACCGGCAGTAGCAGAACCACTATTATATTGTTCAATTGGTGTAACACAATTGGCGCCATATTTTGACTGATGTGATAATCCAACAGTATGTCCCGATTCGTGTGAAATACATTCACCTACCATTTTAGCACTATAAGGTCCAAGTCGATCGCTAAATACAAATGCTGGAGTATCATCGCCCCAACTAAAGGAACCAATATAAGCCACTCCACCAACTCCTGGAGACCATGCGCTGGTGATTGTAATAATAATCCTCATCCTTTTGTTAGGAGCGGTTGCTAAAAAAACTAAAGAGTCTGTAGTAACATTTAAATTAAAAGGTCTAAAATCCTCAGCTACTCTATAAAAAGCTTCAGTAATTTGTTGGGTATTCATTCCTGATGCTGCACAATTAAAAGGAACACCTCCATTCCAAAGTGAACTTTGAACATAGTGCCCATCAAAATCTAAAAATAAAGTTACTTGAGAACCAGGTAAGCTATTTAGAATAGGATTACATATAGCATTAATAGACAACAACATTGTTAACGCCAATACTAAAGTAGATATTTTTTTCATTTCTTAGGATTTTGGAAGTTCATTGGGTACCGAAGTATTTTAATTGCCTTTACAATCTTGAATAACTTTATCGGTTTCCATTTTTATTAATTGATAATTACCGTTTTCATTTTTCTTTAGCTCAAAGCCATCAAAATATTTTTTATTAATGATGCGCCCCAAATAAGTAATACTATTATCGGCATTGGTAATTTTTGAAACACTGAAGATTGTATTATCATATTCTGGTGATCTTAATACAGCCGTTTGAAGATTGCTGTATTTAACCAGATTGCTGGTTACTTTACCATTAAATGAGAAATTATCGGAGCCTTCTAAATTAATATTCTCCCCTTCAGCACTTGAGAATAGGCTTTCCAATACGTCTGCACTAAGATTAATAGTTGAAGGGAAATTATTAAACTGCTGAGGTTTTGCAGGAATGGTTTGAGCAAATCCTGTTAATGAAATAACAGAAAGAAACAAAACCAATGCAAAATTTGCATAGCTTTTCATGGATTTTAATTTGGTTTTTAAAGAAATTGGATAAATTCTTCCTTTGAAACGGTTCAAAGGCATTTTTATTATCTGTGTCAATCAAAAAAGAAACCAAACAGTAAAAATCTGGTAATTATACAATAAATATAAAGCCGTAAAAATACGAGTTGGAGATTTTTCTAGTACTGACCGGTGTTTAGCATGACCAAAGTACAGGCTTCTATAGAATGGACACCTCCCTTGAAAGCCAAGGCTGCTAATTCATTATTTTCAGTTCCGGGGTTAAAGATTAATCGTTTTGGATGAAGGGAAATAATATAATCGTAATACTCTTTTTGGTGAGAAGCACTCAAATACAAAGTAATAGTATCGATATTTTCAAAAGAAAGTTTTTCAGTTTCAATTTTAACTCCTACCACTTCACCCATTTTTTTACCAATGGCAACAACGGGATGATAAAAATGAACAAGTCTTTTTATAACCAAATTGCTATACCGTGCCGGATTTTCTGATGCACCAATGACTAATGTGTATTTCTTATCCATTTATTTTAAAAATCTAGCTTTTACTTCTTCAGTTGGTATCATACAAACCTCTTTTTTGCCAAACCACTTGTAGCGGTTTCTTGCTATCCAATTATAAATAGCATCTCTTAGAAAAGTTGGAATAATCATAAATACAATACACATGGGCCAAAGTCCTCGTAAATGTTTACAAACTTTTATGGCCCCCGTTGATTTTTTGTAAACAATTCCTTCTTCAATAAAAATAAATGACTGCATATCATCCAAAGGCAAATGATATTGATTCAGTAATTTTTGACCTGCCTCCATTTGCATAGGAGCAAATAAGATATTTGATTTCGTATTTCGTTTGATAACAAAGTTTACTGTACTGTTGCAAAAATTGCAAACACCATCAAATAATATAACTGGCTGTTGATTCATTGTTAGGGTAAAGATAACTTAAACCACAAAAAAAACGCTGGTTATAAAACCAGCGCCTATGATAAATATTCTTATCAATTATTTTACAATAACATGTTTACAGGATTCTCTAAATACTTTTTCAATGTTTGAAGAAAAGCAGCACCAACTGCACCATCTACCGTACGATGATCGCAACTCAATGTTAATTTCATGATATTGTTAACGCCAAAAGAATCACCTTTTTTTACTACCGTTTCTTTAATACTTCCAACTGCAAGTATTGCACTGTCTGGAGGATTAATGATAGCAGTAAATTCCTCAATATCCATCATCCCCAAATTAGAAATAGTGAATGTATTACCACTGAATTCCTGTGGTTGTAATTTTTTATCTTTTGCCTTACCGTACAATTCTTTGGCTTCGCCAGCAATTTGCGACAAGGTTTTTTGATCGGCAAAACGTATCACAGGCACAATTAACCCCTCGGGAGTAGCTACAGCACTTCCAATATGTATATGATGATTTTGGCGGATAAAATCCCCCATCCAACTACTGTTTACATTTGGATGCTGGCGTAGTGATAAGGCTACCGCCTTTATTACAAAATCATTGAATGAAATTTTTACCGGGCTTAATTCATTTAATTGGGCACGTACATTAATGGCATTATCCATATTAATGGCCATTGTAAGATAAAAATGTGGCGCTACAAATTTACTTTCACCTAAACGACGGGCAATGGTTTTACGCATTTGAGTTAATGGGATATCTGTGTGCCCTTCCTGTCCTGTGGCTGTAAATGCTGGTATGCCAGATGCAATTTTTGTAGAAGAAACAGCTGGTACATAATTATCAATATCTTTTTTAGTAACTCTTCCTCCATCGCCACTGCCACTTACATTACTGATATCAATTCCTTTATCGGCAGCCAATTTTTTAGCCAAAGGCGATGCTTTTATCCGGCCATTGCTATTGTTTTCATCAGCACTGGTTGTTGGTTGTGCTGTATCCATTGCAACTGCTGCTTTAACAACAGCATCATTTGCAACTACAGCAGTAACATTTGATCCCGATTTTTCAGCTGCTACATAAGCACTCACATCGGTTCCTGCTTTTCCAACAATGGCAATAATCTCATTAATTTGGGCTGCACTTCCAGCTTCCACACCAATATATAATAAGGTACCTTCTTCATAACCTACTACTTCCATTGTTGCTTTATCTGTTTCCACATCTGCCAATACATCATCTGATTTTACAAAATCACCAAGTTTTTTATTCCAGGCAACAATTTTACCCTCCGTCATGGTATCGCTCAACAAAGGCATACGAATTTCTTTTGCACCTGCAGGCAAGGTAATTTTTTGAGTTTGAGCTGTTTCAGTTTGGGGTTGAGTAGTTTCAATATTAGATTCGGCAGCTGTAATAGCTGCTCCTTTCTCATTATCCAATAAAGAAGAAAAATCTTCCCCCTCTTTTCCTACAATAGCAATGATTTGATTGATTTTTGCGGCTTCGCCTGCAGGAACTCCAATATATAATAAAGTGCCGTCTACATAGCCATTAACCTCCATGGTAGCTTTGTCGGTTTCCACATCTGCCAACACATCATCAGCCTTTACTTTATCGCCTACTTTTTTGTTCCAGGATAATATTTTCCCTTCGGTCATCGTATCGCTCAACAGCGGCATGCGTATCACTTCAGCCATAATATTAATATCTTATTTTAGATTGAGGTTCGAAATTAAGGCAAATTGAGTAAAACAAGGGCAGTTTAGCTTAATAATCGAGTTCTAAACGTAGTCTGTCTTTTAATTCTTTAACCAGGGGATATTCTTCAATTATTTTATGATATTGCTCCCGGCTGTTTAAAGGCCTTTCTGTTATTTTGTCTGTTTCTTCTTTTTCTATGATGATTACATTGTAAATTAATTGTCTATTGCCAAAATACTCTTGTAAATAATCCACCAATGAAGCCCGCTCATGCTCAATGAATTTTTGTTGAATATTACTTTCGGTAATAATTTCTATACTATTGTTGTCAATAATTTTTAAAACAGCCATTTTAAAATTGGTAACCGCCGAATGATTTTTTTGAGCTATTAACTTTTCAATAAAAGCCCCCCAGGCTAAATGCAAATCCTCTTCGGTTAATTCCTTAACCTTGTTTCCATTTGCTTTGTTTAGATCCGAAACTTTTTTGCGAATGGCATCCAGCGAGCCTAAAGATTTTGGAGTTTCAATTTTAGCAGTTGCTGGCTGTTTCCCTGCAACCTTTTTTACAATTGGTTCTGGTTCTTCAATCATCAATTTTGCTTCTTCCTTTATTTTGATGACCGGTTGATCAGGAGCAACAGAAGCTAATTCTTTAAGTTTGATTATTTGAATAGATTTAAAAGCAACGGGCTTTGCCGATTCAATCAGTTTTTTTTTTGAAACTGTGCCTTCATTGTTCAACAACTCTACTGCTTGTTGCAGGTAACTGAGTTTGATGATGGCCAACTCCACATGCAATCTTTTGTTTCGAGCTTGCTTATAATTGATCTCAGCTTCATTTAAAATATTAAGAGCAGCCACCATCCAACCAATTGAAATTTGTTGAGCAGCCTGTAAATACTTTTGTTTAAAATCATCTGCCACTTCCAATAAAATAGCGGCACGGGTATCTTTACTTACTAAAAGGTTTCTAATAAATTCGGCAAAGCCTTCTAATAAGATATCGCCTTCAAATCCTTTTTTATTAATCTCATCATACAATAACATAGCGTCACTCAAGTTCTGTTGCTGCATATTATCCATCAACCTAAAATAATAATCCTCATCTAATATATTCAGGTGCTCTAAAGTATTAGCATAATTAAGCTCACCATTGGTAAAGCTTACAATCTTATCTAAAATACTCAAGGCATCTCTTAGGCAACCCTCACTTTTTTGTGCAATTACATGCAAGCCAGCTTTTTCAGCTTTAATATTTTCCTTTTCACAAATTTCTTGTAAATGTTCAACTGTATCAACATTGGTGATTCTTTTAAAATCAAAAATTTGACAGCGGCTAAGGATAGTAGGAAGAATTTTATGCTTTTCTGTTGTTGCCAAAATAAAGATGGCATATGGAGGAGGCTCTTCCAGCGTCTTTAAAAAAGCATTAAAGGCCGAAGAACTTAACATGTGTACCTCATCCACGATATACACTTTGTATTTTCCAGCTTGAGGAGCAAAACGTACTTGCTCTACCAAGCTACGGATATCATCCACTGAATTATTACTGGCCGCATCCAGCTCATGAATATTTAATGAAGTACCAGCATCAAAAGAAACACAGCTATTACAGGTATTACAGGCTTCGCCATCTGCCGTTTGCGTTTCGCAATTGATGGTTTTTGCCAAAATACGGGCGCAAGTTGTTTTACCCACACCCCTTGGACCACAAAACAAAAAGGCATGAGCCAGTTGATTGTTTTTTATAGCATTTTTTAAGGTAGTTGTAATATGCGACTGCCCAACCACTGTAGAAAAAATCTGTGGCCTGTATTTTCTTGCTGAAACGATAAACTTGTCCATGTGCTGCTAATTTCGGAAATCTAATTGGGAAATGGGAATTTCTTTATACAGTCATTAACCAATCATTGGATGACGATGAAATTCCTTGGTTCTGTCGAAATGATACCGATAAGTTGCCAGGTTACGGGTACGGAAGGTTTCGCCAAAATTTTCGGCCAAATTGATCATTTTAGGATTAAAATCACCAATCCATTGCATTTCATATTTTATATAATGAAAAGGAGGCGCCTGAATAATTTTTCGGGATTCACCAATAATATAGGCATCCATACCTTTACCCTGCCATTCGGGTACCACGCCAAATACCAAGCCTACAAAATTTCTGGTGCGTTGAAATTTTTGTCGCCATACAAACTCAAGTTTTTGTAAAATTCCAAACTTCCCATTTAAGTGTTTGAAATATTGGTTAATATCGGGTAGGTTCACAAACATTGCTATAGCCTTGCCTTTGTTATATGCAAAAAACACCAAGTTTTCATCCATGACCGGTTTCATTTTTTTAAACATGAGTACCACCTGATCTTTACTCAATTCTTTTAAACCGCCATGGCCCGCCCATGCTTTATTGTATACTTCTACAAAGTCGGTTGCGTATTTCTCCAGATTGTTTTTTTTGATAGTACTGAAACTGATATCTGGATTAATTTCATGAAAATGGTGCCTTTCCAACGTTTTTTGTGAAATCATTTTTTGGGGATCCAACCCAAAACATACCTGGTTATAAAATAGTTTAAAACCATAGTTTTCGAAAAGCAAAACATAGTAAGGAGGGTTATAGTTCATACAATACAATGGAGGTTGAAATCCCTCGGTGGTTAGTCCCCACCAACGATCCCTTTCTCCAAAATTGATAGGACCATCCATTGCTGTCATCTCTTTACTTAATAGCCAATGCCTAGCATTATCCAATAACAAATCGGCAGCATCCTGGTTATTGATACATTCAAAAAATCCAATACATCCTACTGCCCCATCGTCTCCCTTGTTTTTATATTTTTTGTTGATAAAAGCTGCTATTCGTCCAATCAAATTGCCATCATCATCTTTTAATAACCAGCGGATTGCTTCTCCAAAACGAAAGGCTTTGTTTTTTTGGGGATCAAAAACTTCATTAATATCCTTGTCGAGCGGACGTATCCAATTGGGGTCATTTTTATTGATGACTACCGCTGATTGAATAAACTCTTTTTCTGTTTTTTTATCTATAACCGGAAAAATTTGCATATAACTAATTATGGCAGCAAATATACTACAGCCTGATTACTTGCAAGAGGACACAATTTGCAGTAGGTTTGTTTTAGATTTATTTTGCTTGTTGAAATTCAAAAGGTTTTAACAATTTTTTTATCCCTATTAGATAAAACCATCGTTCTAAATTTATGAAAAAATGTATCTCCAGCTTCGCTCTCCTGTTATTTGCATTGATCACTAATGCCCAAAACAGCATTCTTGTAAGACATGATACCAGTTTATTAAAAGCAGCAGAATGCGAATGGATTGTAAAATCACTCATAAAAAATACATCAGGCTTAACTTCTGAAATTGGGAAGCCCTTACCCCTCATTATCCTGGAATCCATCGAAAAAGGGAAATTGAAAGCTTTTGACCCCGAAACAAATAAACTTATCCCTGCTAAAGAAATCTTTACCTGGAAAGTTGCTGCCGACACGGTACCTGAATATGATGACAATTTAAATATTTCAAAGTATAGGGTTGTAAAAAGATTGCACAATGGTAATGATTTTAATCAGATTAGAATATACCAGGATTGGTATTTTGATATCATGACAGGTAAATTTCATTCAACTATTAAATGTATTGAACTGATGCAAGACATAAGTTCTCCTCAAACCGGTATGTTGATGGGCCAGGCTTCATTCTGTAAAATATACTATTAAAGCAGCGCTGTAAATAAAATAAGTATCTACCATTTACGTTCTAAGTGCATATTAATAAATGGCTTAAAACTTAAAATCTTGTTTATTTAATTTACATTTATGGTACAATTTAATTCAATGAAAAAAACCACTATTTCTTTAGTCTTCTTAGCAATCCTATTTGTTTCAGGATGTTCTAAATCTGATACTACGCCAGCCCCTCCTCCACCTGTTGATCCTTGTGCAGGAGTAACGATAACTCCCATTTCGGGCATCACTCATACCATTACAGGTCAGGCTTTGGGCACTATTACAGTTACATCACCCATCGGCTCTGGATTAACTTATAGTATAAATGGAACCAGTTTTCAACCCTCTACCAATTTTTTCAATTTGGCTGCAGGCAACTATACAATAACTGCTAAAAATGCAAACAACTGTGCCGGAACAGCATCCGCAACAATAACTGGCTATGGCCCTAAGTATTTTGCTGTAAAATCCCTCATCATTGGGTATTGTGGTCCTTGTCATACAAATGGAGGTGTTACAGGAGGTAAAAACTTTGACAATGATAATAGCATTGTTGCCTCTTGGGACCGAATTAAAATCAGGAGTGTAGATGGCACCCCTTCTTTTATGCCACAGGGAGGTCAATTAACTGCTCCTGACAAACAAAAAATTGTTGACTGGGTAAATGCCGGTCATCGTATCACCGACTAATAATTTAAACATAACAAAAAAGCCAGCAAATTAATTGCTGGCTTTTTTGTACTTACTATGTAATTTATCATTTATCTAACTTTCAACATTGGTCTTACTTGCTGATTAGTTCCATTTTGCACACGGGCATAATAAATACCAGCTGGTAAATGAGACGCATTAAATGTGATGGTTTGCTTTGAAGCTGACGGAATATCCGCATCCAATAATGTAGCAATCATTCTCCCGGCTGTATCCATAATTTGTAATAAAGTATGGCCAGCTTCTGCATTAAACTGAATTGTAGTAGAATTGGTAAATGGATTGGGGAAATTGGTAATTAAAGCTGTTCCTGCATTAGTAGGAGGAGGTGCTACAGTAGTACACAAACCTGGCTTAATTAATGGCAAAGTTTGTAATTGACTATTCATATTCGGTGGAAACAAGGCTTGTACTGTTGACTTTGGTAAACAGAACCAATTTTCCAAAATGGTAGAATACACACTTCTGAAATCGTATTGCATTGGAACGTTATCATTAACAGTTGCATTTACAGGGATGGTTGGATTATTTCCCAATATTCCTCCTTGTACTGCTTTTCCAAAAACAAACATAGGGGCTGCAGCACCATGATCGGTACCGATGCTACTATTTGATTTTATTCTACGGCCAAATTCACTATAAGTCATTCCAACAACTCTATCCTCAACACCCAAATAAACTAAATCATCCTGAAAAGCTTTAATAGCATCACTTACTCTTCCAAGTAAAGTAGCATGAGCACCAACTGTTGTATCGGTAGCTGAGGTTTGTAAACTATGTGTATCAAATCCGCCAAAGCTTACCATATACACTCTTGTCTTTAAGCCACCTTTAATTAAGCGGGCTACAATTTTAAGCTGATCGGCAAGGCTGTTATTGGTTGGGTAAGGATTTTGTTGAGTTACTTTGTTTGCTGCAGTGGTAATGGTTGTTGAATATTGCTGCGTTTGCTTAGCAATAGTTCTAATATAACTCAGCTCTTTTCCAGCTTTTGTAGCTGGCACCGGATCATTTGAACCACTAATTAATTGGTAAAAAGATGTAGCACTTGTAATACTCATAGCCAGATTTACCGTTGGCCCCTGAGTTGCTAAAGATGCAATTGATCCAATTTGGATAGCAAGTGGATCGGGATTATTAGCATTAGGATAACCTGAAGGGAAATTAGGGAACTCATAATTAAGATACCTACCTGCCCAACCTGTATATACTTCCTGATTACTATTACTAGCTGTTTGCCAAATATCTGTAGCTCTAAAATGAGAGAAATTTGGCTGAGGATAACCTACCGAATGAATTACTTTCATTTTGGTATCATTATACAAACTCTGCATACCTGTCATAGCTGGATGCAAACCTGTATCGGCATTCCCATTTAAAGGTAATATCCGGTTTGCAGGTATAGCTACATTTGATCGGGCTGCATTGTACAAACCATATTGGCTTACTGGGATTACGGTATTTAAACCGTCGTTACCCCCATTAAGCTGAATGATTACCAATACATGATCGGTATCAACAGTATTTCCAATTAATGCCTGTACTAAAGGCGAGTTTTCATTAAAGGCTTTTACTGAGTACCCACTTACAATGGCTGGCAAAGTAACAGCTGCTGATTTTCCTAAAAATTCTCTACGTTTCATATAGAAAGATTTAAAACCGAATTAGATTTAGTTTAACTTAATTGATACTCACTCAAATTCATCAAATACCTGAAAAGGTCCTTTAATCGGGTATTTACAATATTGAAATTTGCTGTTGTTGGCGTAGCGATATAAGCATTCCAGGCATTTGTCCAGTAATAATCATATTGCTGTCCGCTTAACAACATTTGCGATTTCATTTGTTGTTTTATCTGTGGCGATAATTTCATTCTATACAAATACTTAAGTGCATCTTCAATTAAGTCATTTGGATTTCCCGGATTGGTTAAAGTTCTTGCATAACCAACAAAATCAAATTGCATTCTAAACCCATTTCTCAAATAACCAGTACTGGTCATTATATCAGTGAACTGATTTCTTTTTGGCAAAGTATCAGTAGTAATCCAAATTTCATGAAACAATGGCTCTTGATAGTATGCTGGCATACCAGCAACATTTGGCGGTTCGTGTAAGTCCAATCCGTGTAAGACCATAAAAAAGTACAAAGTATTCCAGTGGCCATAATTCGTATTCCAATCGGTAGCTACTGGCATTGGCACATTATATTCTCTCATGGAACCAATCACTAAATCGGCAGGCGTTTTAATGATACAGTTTTGATTTAGCACATCATAAAAATGTTCACTCTTAAACAAAGCCAACAAAACAGTTTTAATATTATAATTACTATTTCTAAAAATATTGGCCAAAGGAGTGATTACATTAGCCTCAGTTGCTGCATCTATTTCATAATAAACAAACCAGCGATAAAATTTGCGAACCATAAATTTTGCTACTTCGTTTTGAGCAAAAATCATAGTTATCAAATCATTCAATTCTAAATCACCAGCTGTAGCACCAGTTCTGCCAGCAATAATTGTATTATTATAAAAGGATGAGAATTGCTTATTGGCTGTACTATGTCGAGAGGATGTAAAAACCGTTTGATAAGTGGCTGTATTTACTTGCCATCCTGTTAATACTTTTGCCGCTTCTTTTACATCTCCTTCTGTATACTTACTATCAGGCCCTTTACCCAAGGTAAAAAGTTCTTGAAGCTCCCTTGAATAATTTTCATCAGGGGCAGCGGCTGTATTTAAATAACCATTTAAATACCTAAGCATAGCCACATCAACAGTAAGGTCTCTCACCATTTGTTTAAAGTCGCCTAAACAATGTTGTCTAATTTTCATTTGTTGGGTATACACCCAATTTGCATTACCAACTTCACTGGCTTCATTACCAAAATGATCAGTCCAAAGAAATACCATTTTCTCTCTAATACTTCTGTCTTGATTAATTAGAACACCAGTCCACCATTTTTTATAAGATGATCTACGTTGACTTTGTACTGTACCATCATTATTGATATCATTCACCCAAGTAGTTCCTTGAGCAATATTTGCATCGGGAGTTCCAGGCTGAGTAGATGTTGTATACTCTTTAACTGGTGGACCTGGCTGAGCTGCTAATGGATTTAATAACTCATCCACTGTTTGGTTCATGGTAAGGGCAGCAAAATAATCTACGTCAGCTTTTTTTGCACCAAACATGGTTCTTTTTAACAGATGAATGATTTCATTGGTTCCCCAAGGTCCCGTATATGGGTTAATGCCACTCGAGGTTCGGGCAGCAACTACTGTTTGAGCGGTTTTCTTTTCAGTCAACTTATCTGCAGTAAGAAGTCCAGTTCTATCCATAGCAGTATATTTTAATTGTGTTATTAGACTTAGTAAAATTGAAAGGTTTAATTACAAAAACGATTTATTTTCTATTGGATTCATTAATATATTAAAACGCTGCTTAACATAACTTTAGTATAAATACCATGACTAATTGCCAAGGTATTTATTTATCTCTGTATAAAGGCATGTTTTAGTCGATATTTTCTATAATTCCAGCAATACCCTGACCTCCACCAACACAAGCAGTTACTATTCCGTACTTCTTTTTAAGGCGTTTCATATCGTTAACCAGTTGAATGGTAAGCTTACATCCTGTACAACCTAAAGGATGACCTAAGGCAATAGCTCCTCCATTAACGTTTACGATTTCTGGATTTAACTCTAAAGTTCTAATTACAGCTAATGCCTGAGAGGCAAACGCTTCGTTTAATTCAAACAAATCTATTTGAGAAAGATTCATTCCAGCTTGCTTTAAAACTTTTGGCACAGCTTCTACAGGACCAATTCCCATAATACGAGGATGAACTCCTGCGCTGGCACAGTTTACTAAACGGGCAATTGGCTTTAATCCTAATTCATTCACCATCTTTTCTCCCATTACAATTACAAAAGCAGATCCATCACTGGTTTGAGATGAGTTACCAGCAGTAACAGACCCACCCAATGCAAATGCTGGTTTTAGTTTAGCCAAACCTTCTAATGATGTATCAGCTCTAACTCCTTCATCTGTATCTACTATATAATCACGTTTTTGTTTTTTACCTTTTGCATCTAAATACACTTCATTAACTGTAATAGGCAAAATCCCCGATTTAAAATAACCTTCCTTAATGGCGTTTCCAGCTTTGGCATGACTATTAAAACTAAATTCATCCTGGTCTGCTCTACTTACTTTATACTCGCTGGCAACTGCTTCGGCAGTTAAACCCATTCCTAAATAATAATCTGGTTCGCTTTCGGCAATTGCAAAGGATGGAACAGTTTTCCAACCTGCTGTTGGAACCAAACTCATACTTTCGGTACCGCCGGCAATGATACATTCAGCCATTCCACTTCTAATTTTTGCAGTAGCAATGGCAATACTTTCTAATCCACTGGCACAATACCTGTTAATGGTAATACCTGGGGCATGTATACCAACTGCTCTGGCCGAAATCATTCTTCCTACTTGTAAGCCTTGCTCAGCCTCAGGCACAGCGTTTCCTACAATTACGTCATCTACTCTTTTGGGATCTAATTGAGGAACAGTTGCTAACAAACCTTTAATAACATCAACCGCCAAATCATCTGGGCGTGTAAATCTAAATCCCCCTTTTTTACTTTTAGTAATGGCGGTTCTGTATCCTGCTACAATGTATGCTTCCTGCATTTTTTTTATGTTGATAAGTGATGGTTCATAGTTCATGGAAAAAGCAAAATTCAGTTTTTTTTGAACTATGAACCATTTGCCAATTCCAAAAAGGTTGTTTATGCAACTTTATAGACCAAAGTTATAATTTCTACCTGAAAACAAAAAACTGATTACAGAAGTGTAAATTTGCGCCCATGTATAAGGTCCTACGCAGCATTTTATTCCTTTTAGATGCAGAAAAAGCACACTACTTATCAATGAATGGCTTGAAATTGCTTTGTAAGGTTGGATTTTTTAAACGCCGGATAGCTTCCAGCTTTACATACAAAAGCAATACTTCCTTTTCTCTTTTTAATCTTGCCTTTAAAAATAAAGTGGGTTTAGCCGCAGGGTTTGATAAAAACGCCCACTATTTAAATGAATTGGATGCGCTAGGCTTTGGGTTTGTTGAAATAGGAACTGTTACACCTTTAGCACAAGATGGAAATGATAAACCTAGGCTCTTTAGATTACCAAAAGACAAAGCACTCATCAATCGCATGGGATTTAACAATGATGGTGTGGCAGTAGTGGTTGAAAGACTTAAAAAAGTCAAAAATCAAAAATCAAAAGTCAAAATTATTATAGGTGGAAATATTGGAAAAAATAAAGTTACCCCCAATGAAGATGCCTGGAAAGATTATGAAATTTGCTTTTTAGCCCTTCATGATTATGTAGATTATTTTGTGGTAAATGTAAGTAGCCCAAATACTCCAGGACTAAGAGAATTGCAAGAGAAGGATGCATTACACAAGATTTTTACAAACCTGCAAATTCAAAATTCAAAATTCAAAATTCAAAAACCAATCCTGCTTAAAATAGCGCCCGACTTATCTATAGAGCAGATTGACGATGTGATTGACTTAGCATTGGAAATAAAATTGGACGGACTTGTAGCATCAAACACAACCATCAGCAGGGACCAACTCATAACTCACAACTCACAACTCACGGCAATTGGTGCAGGCGGACTTAGTGGTCAACCCCTAAAAGAAAGAAGCACAGAAATTGTACATTATATTCACAAAAAAACGGACGGAAAAATACCAATCATCGCAAGCGGCGGTATATTTACAGGAACAGACGCTAAAGAAAAAATAGACGCCGGCGCTTCATTGGTTCAGGTATGGACTGGGTTTATTTATGAAGGACCAGGAATTGTAAAAAATATTTGCAAATCAATTTATTAAAATAATTAAATAAAAGAAACCAGGTATGGATTATCAAATCATAATTTCATTATTAACGCTTATTGCTTTAGAAGTTGTTTTAGGAATAGACAATGTTATATTTATTTCCATTTTAGCCAACAAATTGCCGATTCATCAACAAAAAAAGGCAAGATTTTATGGCTTGATACTGGCTATGGTTTTAAGGCTTGCATTATTGGCAATGATTGCAATTATATTAAAATTAGATCATGATTTATTTGTCCTTTTTGACCAGGGGATATCGGCCAAAGACTTGATATTAATTTTAGGCGGTTTGTTTTTACTTTATAAAAGCACTTCAGAAATATACCATAAAATGGAAGGAGAGCAAGGTGACAAAACAAAAAATATTAAGGCAGCATCGTTTGCACATGTAATTTTTCAAATTTTAATAATGGATCTTGTTTTTTCAATTGACTCTATTATTACTGCCATTGGAATGGTTAAGGAAATATGGATCATGTATGTTGCTATAATTGTTACTGTTTTATTAATGTTAGTTGCTGCAGAACCAATCAGTAATTTTGTAAACAAACATCCCTCATTTAAAATATTGGCACTTTCATTTTTATTACTGATTGGATTTGCTTTGGTAAGCGAAGGCTTTGGTATCGAAATTCCGAAAGGCTATATTTATTTCTCTATGGCATTTTCAATGCTGGTAAGTGTTCTTCAAATGCGTATCAACAGAAATAATAATCCAGTTGTAATCAACGAACATTATACTGAAGGTGAAGATCAATTACCAAAAAAGGTTCTGTAAGCTTAATAAGTCTTAGATTCTAAGTGTGTAGTTGTTCTTAACTAAAAACGTATATAGTTCAATATTGCGTTTTCTTTTATAGTAAAAATGTTGAACATGGCTGAGTGGAACTGGATGAAGAAAACAAGGTTGAGTTACATAAACCTGGTTTGTGTGAAGATTTATTCTATCGCTATTCAGACCAGGCAAACTAAAGTAGCAGCAACTATACCAGCAGTTTCAGTTCTTAATCTTGTTTCACCAATTGCTACTGCGCTAAAATGATTTTCTAAAGCCAATTCAATTTCTTCTGGAGTAAAATCTCCTTCGGGTCCAATTAAAATTATCTTGGAAGAAAGAGATTCATTATTAAGGTCTGTTAAATTTCTTTTTGCCCCTTCTAAGCAATGCGCTATAAATTTTTGTTGATGATTGGATGATTGAACTAGATCATTAAACTTAATTGGCTCACTTAATTTAGGCAACCAAGTTTGTTGACTTTGCAACATGGCACTTACTAATATACTTTTCATTCTGTCATATTTAAAAGCCGATTTTTCAGTCCTGTTACAAATCAATGGAACAATTTCAGTAATTCCAATTTCAGTTGCTTTTTCTAAAAACCATTCAAAACGGCTGCTGTTTTTAATTAATGAAATAGCAATTGAAACTTTGAATTTTGGACTTTGAATTTTGAATTTCTCAACAACATTAACAACACAACGTTTTCTGTTATTGTCTGATATTTCCGCTGTAAATAAATCGCCTTTTCCATTAGTGAGTTGTAACTGCTCTCCATTTTGCATACGTAATACCTGAACAATATGTTTACTAGTTGCTTCTTCTAAAACAATTTCTATTGATTCAGTATTTATATCTTCCTTATAAAAAAATGGTAGTGCCATAAAAAACAAATGGAGAACAAATCTAAAATTCATTCTCCATTACTTATGAATTATTACAATAAAATCTTCCTTCGCTTTTATCTGCTACTTTTCCCTCCCCTTTGGGGAGGATAGGAGGGGCTTTTAAAATGGTGCATCCTCATCAAACTCTCCATCATTCATCTTACTTCCTTTTTGGATAAACAATTTGGGGCCATCGCCATCATCAGTTTTTACTGGCTTCCAACTTCCGCCTGGCAAACCGGTTGCAAAATCACTCCCCCCTTCTTCTTCCACAAATTTTTGGATATGTAACAAGGCTTTTAATCGTATTGTATCTAAACTACCATTACGATGCTTTGCAATTTTTACAAACGTTTCGCCCTTATTGCTTTCGCCCATTTCGTTACTCGTGATATCATAATACTCCGGACGATAAAGGAACATTACCATATCCGCATCTTGCTCAATGGCACCCGACTCTCTCAAATCACTTAACTGTGGAATTTTTGCTCCCTCTTTACGTTTTTCAACCTCACGACTTAACTGAGATAATGCAATGATAGGCACCTGTAATTCTTTAGCCAAGCCTTTTAAATCTCTTGAGATACGGCTAATCTCCTGCTCTCTATTTCCGTTTCGGTTTTCACCAGCTCCACTCATCAATTGTAAATAGTCAATAATGATTAGGCCGATGTTATGTTTGTTTTTTAAACGACGGCACTTGGCTCTCAATTCAAAAATATTAAGAGCAGCGGTATCATCAATAAATATGGGAGCTTTTGACAAACGCTCAATTCCTTTTTTATACAATTGTTTCATCTCATGCTCTTCCAATTTACCTCTGGCAATTTTTTCAAGCCAAATTTCACTTTCGGCACTTAAAATTCTTTGCACAAGCTGAGAGCTACTCATCTCCAAACTAAAGAAACCAACAGCAGTAGGTTTCTTTGGATCAAGTGCTGCACTGCGGGCAAGGTTTAAAGCAAAAGCTGTTTTACCTACCGAAGGACGAGCGGCTAAAACAATTAAATCTGTTGATTGCCAACCATAAGTAATTCTATCCAAAGATGGGAAACCAGTAGGAACGCCAGTGATGTCTTCCTGCCTATTCCTCATATCTTCAATTCGCTTTATGGTTTTCACTAAAACGGTATCAATACTGTCGAAGTTTTTACGTAAGTGATTATTAGTAATTTCAAAAAGCTTACCCTCGGCTTCATCAAGCATATCAAACACATCGGTACTGTCTTCATAAGCATCTCCAATAATTTCGCCACTGATGCGAATTAATTCACGCTGAATAAATTTTTGTAAAACAATTCTTGAGTGCGCTTCAATATTAGCCGATGAAACAACCGCATTGGTTAATTTAGTAACATAATAGGGTCCGCCAACTACATCCAGTTCTTCTCTAAATTTTAGTTCTTCAACAACAGTTAATAAATCTATTGGCAAACTTTTAATAGCGAGGCCCTGCATAGCCTTATATATCCGCTGATTGGCATCTACATAAAAACATTCGGGTTTTAAAATTTCAACCACTGTATCAAATGCACTTTTTTCAAGCATGATGGCACCAAGTACTGCTTCTTCCAATTCTTTTGCTTGTGGTGGTACTTTGCCATACATCATGGTTCCAAGGTCTACTGGCGCCTTGCGGCGCAGCTTTTTATCTTTATTAAAATTTGTAAGTTCCATGTATTTTTTACCTGTTTCTTGTTAGGATGAATGACAGCAGGGCGGCTAAGATAATGGCAATTCGGATTAGATTATTAACATTCCACTTTAAAGAATCTTTTATAATGATTTTCCACCCTGTTTCCACAGGCAAAGGTAAGTTCTTCACCGCTTATTAACAGGTTTATTAACAGGTATTATTCAAATACAGTCAACCTAATTGTCAATTTATTCACATATTAATAATGATATTTTCTTTTTTCTTCACTTCACTATTTTTTTTCTGACTTGTTTAAATAAGACTCGAATTGTAGTTTATGCTTTTCCCTTCAATTTTACGTTTTTTATAAAATTTATCTGCTTCAAAGCCAATAGTTATCTTTGCCTGTCTTTAAACAAATTTTTATACCTGATGACGATTAGTTACAACTGGCTTTGTGAATATTTACCTATGGGGATACAAGGCATGCCCGATAATTTAGACCCTGAGAAATTAAGTAAAATCCTTACCTCTATTGGTTTGGAAGTAGAGAGTTTAGAAAAGCACGAAACAGTAAAGGGAGGAATGCAAGGATTAGTTATTGGCGAAGTAATCAGTTGCGAAAAACATCCCGATGCAGATAAATTAAAACTTACAACTGTAAATATTGGCGCTGCAGAAAATCTTCAAATAGTTTGTGGAGCTGCAAATGTTGCCAACGGACAAAAAGTAGTGGTGGCTACAATAGGTGCAACAATCTATCCAGTTTCTGGCGACCCACTTACCATGAAAAAGGCTAAAATCAGAGGGGTTGAAAGCCATGGAATGATTTGTGCCGAAGATGAAATTGGTTTAGGAACAAGCCATGATGGTATTATGGTATTACCTACTGATACAAAAGTAGGAACAGCAGCTAAAGATTATTTTAATCTTACCGAAGATTATATTTTTGAAATTGGTCTTACCCCAAATCGTATTGATGCCATGAGTCATATTGGAGTGGCCCGTGATGTATGTGCTTATTTATCGCATCACAATAAATCTGATTTACATTTTAAATCTCCTTTTAAAAATAATTTTAAACCCGATAACCAGGGACTACAAATGGAAGTGGTTATTGAGAATACAGAAGCTTGTCAAAGATACTCTGGTGTAAGTATTGAAGGGGTTACTATAGCAGACAGTCCGGCTTGGTTACAACAAAAATTAAAAAGTATTGGCTTGAAACCAATTAACAATATCGTAGATATTACCAATTTTATTTTACATGAAACAGGCCAGCCTTTACATGCATTTGATGTGACAGCTATTACTGATAAAAAAATAATTGTTAAAAACTTAGCTGAGGGAACTGCTTTTGTATCACTTGATGAAAAAGAAAGAAAGCTTTCAGCCGAAGACCTGATGATTTGCAATTTGGATGGGCCAATGTGTATAGGCGGAATTTATGGCGGGATGCATAGTGGCGTTACAACAACTACAAAAAATATATTTTTAGAGAGTGCTTGGTTTAATCCTACAAGCATTCGTAAATCTTCTTTACGCCATGGCTTACGTACCGATGCTGCTATTCGTTTTGAAAAAGGTGTCGACATTAGCAATACTGTTAACGTATTAAAGCGGGCGGCAACAATGATTAAAGAAATTGCAGGCGGCGAAATTGCAAGTGATATTGTTGATGTGTACCCAACGCCAAAAGAAAAAACTGAAGTGGCATTAAAATATCACTATCTAAAAAAACTTAGTGGTAAAAACTATCATGGCGATACTATTAAAAACATATTAAGCAGTCTTGGTTTCGAACTTCAAAAAGAAGGTGATGATGAAATGCGCTTTACAGTTCCTTTCAGCAAGCCAGATATAAGCATACCTGCAGATATAGTTGAAGAAATTATGCGGATTGATGGATTGGATAATGTGGAAATACCTACCATGATTACTATAGCACCTTCAGTAGAATCACATGCACAAAATTTTGATTACACCGAAAAAATAGCAGAGTACTTAGCTGGTTCAGGCTTTCATGAAATATTTACCAACTCTATCACCAACAGTGCATATTTTACCGATGAAATTTTACAAAAGTCGGTAAAGATGATTAACAACCTGAGTGAAGAATTGAATATTATGAGACCGGCCATGATGCAAACAGGGTTGGAATCGATTGCTTATAACATTAACAGAAAAAATAACGACCTGAAGTTTTTTGAATTTGGAAAAACTTATGCAGTTAGTGATGTAGGGAAATACATAGAGAGCAATCATTTATCGATCTATATAAGTGGCAACAAAACAACTGACAGCTGGAAAGGTAAAGCCGAGAAAGCGGATTACTATTTTTTAAAAGCCATTTTTGAAAAAGTAATAGCCGTGTTGGGTTTACAAATTAACAGTTATCAGTTGGCAGAACATGTAGACTTAAGTAATAATTCAGAGGCTTTTATTAAAAACGACAAGGTAGCATCTCTTGGAGCGGTAAGCAAAAAAACACTTGAAAATTTTGATATTAAACAACCTGTTTTTTATGCAGAGCTTAGTTGGGATAAATTGATGGACCTGAATAAAAAAAATAATATTCAGCATAAAGAAGTATCAAAATATCCTTCTGTACATAGAGATCTTGCCATTATTGTAAATAAAGCTTTGCCTTTTGAACTAGTAGAAAAAGCTACCGAAGCTGCAAGAATTCATAAATTAAAATCGATCAGTTTGTTTGATATTTTTGAAAGTGAAAAAATTGGCATAGGCAAAAAGTCGATGGCAATTAGTTTTACTTTTTTAGATGAAGAAAAAACTTTAACGGAAATTGAGATTGATGGAATGATGAATAAGATCATCGCATCTTATGAAAAAGAATTGAGTGCAGAAATAAGAAAGTAAAACGATTCAATTCAAAATACAATGTCGGATTTAGAAAATAATATAAAACGCATTAATGATAAACTTCAACAATTGATGAAGAATTATCAGCAATTACAAAAAGACAATCAGCGGCAGTCGGTATTAATTGAAGAACTTACTCAGTCAAAAACAAAAGCAGAAGAACAGGTAACCTTATTACAGGAACAAGCTACCATTTTAAAAGCTGCTGCTGGACAAATGGAAGAAGCAGATAAAAAAGAATTTGAAAAAAACATCAACCGATATATTCGAGAAATTGATAAGTGTATTGGCATACTAAGTGAATAATCATGGCAGAACTCATTCCTATAAACATTGTAATAGGCGATAGAACTTATCGTATTAAAACAACCCCTTCCGACGAGGAGGCCATCCGTAGTACCTTAAAAACCATCAACGACCAGATTATTGAGTTTAAAACAAAGTTTGCAGGTAAGGATATGCAAGATTATATTGCCATGGTACTTATTTCATATGCTACTCAATCAAACAATGAAACCAACCCCACCATGGAAAAAGAATTGACTGATGCTTTAAAAAAGATTGAAGACCAATTGAATAAGGTAAAATAACAATTTGATTAAGCTCAAGTTCTCTGTTTAATTCTCAGCCCCAAATTTCTCCAAACAAATTACTTATCTTCGTTAATTAGACATCTCACTTAACTTATATGGGTAAAAGGGAGTTATATATGATTTTGAACCGAATTAAAACAGAAACAATCAATGGAACCGATAATTATATACATTATCATTGGTGCTATAGCACTAATATCAGGCACAATACTGGGTAAACTGGTTTTCGCCAAAAACACCAAAAACCAATTAGCAGAAGCAGAAGATCAAGCTAAAAAAATCATCGCCGACGGACAAAAACAAGCCGAAAACCTTAAAAAAGAGAAACTTTTAGAGGCAAAAGAGCATTTTGTACAACTTAAATCGGACAATGATAGGGATACTATGCAACGCAACCAGAAGTTGGTGGAAGGTGAAAGCCGAATCAAACAAAAGGAACAATCCCTTAATCAAAAAGATCAAAATCTGGAAAAACAGATTAAGGAAAATGAAACTATCAAAGAAACCCTTAATCGTCAGATTGAAGTAGTTAACGTTAAGCGTACCGAACTGGAGAAACACCAGGAAGAACATATCCGCCGCCTAGAAAAAGTAGCAGGCCTTTCGGCTGAAGATGCAAAAGCCCAATTAATTGAAAGCTTAAAACAAGAAGCTCAAACTAAAGCACTAGTAATACAACAAGAAATTATTGAAGATGCTAAGCAAAAAGCTAATAAAGAAGCTCGTAAAATAGTTATTCAAACCATACAGCGTACTGCAGCAGAGGCTGCTATTGAAAATGCCATTACCGTTTTCAACCTTGAAAGTGATGAAATTAAAGGTTCAATCATTGGTCGTGAGGGCAGAAACATAAGAGCCATAGAAGCTGCAACTGGTGTTGATTTAATTGTAGATGACACTCCTGAAGCAATTGTTCTTTCCTCCTTTGATCCATTACGTAGAGAAATTGCACGTTTATCATTACAACGCCTTGTAGCCGATGGCCGCATTCACCCTGCCCGTATTGAGGAGGTGGTTGAAAAAACCAAAAAGCAAATCGACGACCAAGTAATGGAAATTGGTGAACGTACAGCTATGGAGTTGGGAGTTCATGGTTTACATAAGGAATTGATTAGAATGGTTGGTCGCATGAGGTTTCGTTCTTCATATGGTCAAAACCTGTTAATGCATAGCCGTGAAACAGCCAATCTTTGTGCGATAATGGCTTCTGAACTTGGTTTAAACCCAAAACTGGCTAAAAGAGCAGGATTACTACATGATATTGGCAAAGTACCCGACGAAGAGACTGAATTAAGCCATGCTTTACTTGGAGCTAAATTGGCTGAAAAATATGGTGAAAACCCGGCTGTAGTAAATGCCATAGGTGCTCACCATGATGAAATGGAAATGCAATACGTAATTTCTCCTATAATACAGGCTTGCGATGCAATAAGTGGCGCTAGACCAGGTGCTAGAAGAGAGATTATGCAGCAATATATTCAGCGAATTAAAGACCTAGAAAATTTAGCCTTGGCTTATAATGGTGTTGAAAAAGCCTATGCTATTCAAGCTGGTAGGGAATTGAGGGTAATTGTGGAAGCCGATAAAGTAACAGATGGCGAAAGTGATAAACTTAGTTTTGAAATTGCCCAGAAAATTCAAACCGAAATGACTTTCCCTGGACAAATTAAAGTAACCGTTATAAGAGAAAAGAGATCGGTAAACGTAGCAAGGTAAAGCCTATTTCCCTCCTCACAGGGTATGGAAATAGAATAGATTAAAGGAATGATAGTATTAATTTGAGTTTTTTCAACTTTCAACAAAAAAAAACTCAAAACTCATAATACATAACTCATAACTTTCCCCTACCTTTGCCGTCCGTAAAAAAAATACAAATAGTATGAACGCAGTAGATTTTGTTCACGAACAATTGGACACAAAAGGAAAAGCTAAGCTTCCAAATTTTAAAGCAGGTGATAATATCACTGTTAATTATAAGATTGTTGAGGGTGCTAAAGAACGTATTCAGAGCTTTAAAGGTGATGTTATCAAACGCCAAGGCACTGGTGCAACAGCTTCATTTACAGTACGTAAAATGAGTGATGGCATTGGAGTAGAACGTTTATTCCCTGCATTTTCACCAAATATCGATAGCATTATTTTACATAAAGTGGGTAAAGTTAGTCGTGCTAAATTGTACTACCTACGTGAAAGAAGTGGTAAAAGTGCTCGTATTAAAGAAAAAAGAATGGCAGTGGCCAAAAAATAATATTATAGAATTACTCCTATTTAAAGCGAAAATTTTAAAAATTTTCACTTTTTTTAATAACAAAACAATTTTTGGTACTATTATTGCAAAGTTCTTTAAACTAAAAAAACCTTTTTTTAAAACTTACCTCCCGAAGATTAATATTCTTCATTAAACATTTAAATCATCAATCATGAAAAGGATCATTTTAGCATTAGTCGTTGTTGTAACCGTTTCTTTTTTAGTTTCATGCGCAAGGGGTATAAGTCCCGAACAAGCCGCTAATGGCGGAGCCAAATGCGGAAAATCTTATATCCGCTAAACCCATCTTATTTGTTTTATGAATATGAAAATGGATATTTTATATTGTTAAATCAAATAAAACAAGAACAACATTTATTTATTTATCTTTGTTGTCTAAATTAAGATTATGACTTTAAACTTTTTAAACAGCATCTTTTTACTTTCAATGCCAGGTGGCAGTGAGTGGATTCTTATCATTATCGTTGTTTTGTTGATGTTTGGTGGTAAAAAAATCCCTGAACTAATGAGAGGCGTTGGACGTGGAATGCGTGAATTTACAGACGCCAAAAACAATGTGAAGAGTGAGATTGAAGAAGGTATGAAAGAAAAAGAAAGCAAATAAAATAATTAATCGGGAATGATTTATTCCTGTATACCGGCTGAAGTGAACCAAGTAAATTGGGAACCACTTCAGCCGGTTGTATAATACACTAGCCAGTTTTTAATAGTATGCATTCATTTACAGACATACAGCAATACCATCAGAACTTAATTTCAACCCAAACAACTTGTGCTGAAACCATACAGTTTTATCTGCAACAAATTGAATTGAACAAATCCCTAAATGCCTTTACAGCTGTTTATGCCCAAGAGGCAATGCAACTAGCATTAGCATTAGATGCAAAAAGAAAAGGTGGGGCACCTTTAAAAAAATTACACGGTGTGGTGATTGCAATAAAAGATGTTATTTGCTACAAGGGTCATTCAGTAACTGCAGCCTCTAAAATACTAGAGGGTTTTACAAGCATATACACCGCTACAGCTATACAAAAATTATTGGATGAAGATGCTATCATCATAGGCTCTTGTAATTGTGATGAGTTTGCCATGGGTAGCTCCAACGAAAACTCGGTGTATGGGCATGTGCTAAATGCTATTGATAATACAAAAGTGCCTGGGGGATCATCAGGTGGCAGTGCTGTTGCTGTACAAGCAAATCTATGCATGCTGAGTTTGGGATCTGATACTGGCGGATCTGTAAGACAGCCGGCAGATTTTTGTGGTATTCTAGGCTTTAAACCTACCTATGGCCGAATTTCTCGTTATGGTTTAATTGCCTACGCTTCTTCTTTCGATCAAATTGGCATTTTTGGTAAGACCATTCCCGACATTTCCCTACTCCTTGAAATCATGCAAGGGCCTGATGAGTTTGATAGTACTGCTCTTATTAAAAAAGAAGAAACATTTTCAATCCCTTATCCAAAAAATAAAAAATATAAGATTGCTTATTTTAAAGAGGCGTTATTTCATCCTTCACTCAATTCAGAAATTAAAGAGTCCATTCTTACAGTTTTAGAGTTGATGAAAAAAGAAGGCCATACTGTTGAGGCAGTAGATTTTGATTTGTTGGAATATGTGGTACCTGCATATTATGTTTTAACTACTGCAGAAGCCAGTAGTAATTTAAATAGATATGATGGTGTAAGGTTTGGTTATCAAACTAAAGAAGAAATAAAAAATTTAACTGATTTTTATAAACAAACCCGAAGTAAAGGTTTTGGTAAAGAAGTTAAACGTAGAATAATGTTAGGTACTTTTGTTTTAAGCAGTGGGTATTATGAAGCCTATTTTAGCAAAGCACAACAAGTACGTCGTTTACTTTGCGATAAAACCAATACTATTTTTACTGAGTATGAAGCCATTGTAATACCCGTAAGCCCTTCTACCGCTTTTACCATTGGAGAAAAAAGCAAGGATCCCATTGAAATGTATTTAGCTGATATTTTTACTGTTTTTGCCAATTTAACTGGAATACCTGGCATTGCTGTTCCTTTATTTAAACATAGTAATGGAATGCCGTTTGGCCTTCAAGTAATGACTAAAAAAGAAGATGAGTTAACTTTGTTTCAAATAGCTAGTCTACTTTTAGAAGAAAATAAAGTTGACAGCTACTAAACAAAATGAAAATATTTATTCCCCTTATTGTTTCTCTCTTTTTCACACAGCTTATTTTGGCTGCTGAATATACTTTTGATCAGCAACAACCAATTTTGGATACTTCTATCATCATTGGTACAAAAGAAGCTGAAATAATTGCTGAAGTGTTAAAAACAAAAGCACCTCCCGAAAAAGAAAAGGTGCAGTATTTCAGTCAGGTTACAAAATATGGTTTCAAAAATTTATTTGCACAATATAGTTATAATCCTGCCCTTCCTTATTCGGTTCAAGTAAATCCAAATGCCGAAAGCTATATGCAGGATTATTTAAAAAGCCATAGTAAGGGTTTGATAAATATGAAGGGTTGGGGGGTGCCTTATTTTAATTTGATTGACCATATTCTTTCACAATATGGTTTGCCCAGAGAGTTAAAGTATCTGGCTGTTATTGAAAGTAATTTAAGTTCCAGAGCCACGAGTTGGGTTGGCGCAGGTGGCCCTTGGCAGTTTATGCCCTATACAGCAAGAGATTATGGTTTGATAGTAAATAACCAGCTTGATGAAAGAAGGGATTATTACAAAAGCACCCATGCAGCTGCAAGATACCTTCTCACCTTATATGGGCAAATGAAGGACTGGTTATTGGTAATTGCTGCATACAATGGTGGCCCTGGCAGAGTGTATAGTGCTATTAAAAAAAGTGGTAGCCGAAACTTTTGGTCACTTCAATATTATTTACCAACCGAAAGCCGCAATCATGTAAAAAAATTTATTGCTACCCATTATGTTATGGAAGGATCAGGTGGTATAACCACTACACCAAATTTGAACAATGGGAATTCAATTAATGGAGGTTTAAATCCTTACGACACAAAACCTAAATTAACCGAAGATGAATTGACAAATGCACAAACTCAAAGCATATCGGGCAAGTACAATTCTTTAGTGATAACAAAAAACTTGGCGATGGATATTGTTACTTTCAATAGATATAATCCCGATTTTGATTTAATGATGTCATCCAATGGAAATTATGACTTAAGATTACCAAGCGATAAGATGCAACTCTTTTTAGCCAACAAATATGTTATACTGAATGAGTGTGTACAATTGTTATTGGGCGATAATCCTGAACCACCGCCAAATCAATCCACAACATACCCTGCACCAAAAAAATCAAAAAAGAAAGGAAAATAGTTTATTTCCTTAGCGTTAGTTAATAGGGTGAGTCACCCTATTATACAGAACATTTGGATTTTATAACACTTTCCAAAGGGCAAAATTATCCCTTTTTAAAACGATTTAAAACACTTTGTTAAATGCTTTTATTATTGCTTTAGCATTAACATTTTTTTTGAAACAAAATAAGCCGCTTTAAGTTCTTGTATATTTTGTTAACGGTCTGCCGGTAATGGTTAAGGCCAATTATTTTAAACAAAAAAACTTGTAACATGAACATCACAATTAACCGTTTAAACACGGTGATGGCAAATGCCGACATTGACGAAGTAAAAAAAATGATTAAAGACATTTATGGTAAAATGCCTTTTTTAATTGGCCTCACCACAGATGAAAGGGTAACACTGCCCAAAATAAGTGAAAACAACAAAGTGTTTGTTGGCGACAGCATTAATGCCCTTGCCAATAATGCACCCATGCTGCCATCTTACTTAAATGTTGGCGACATTAAAAACGACCTTACCCTGTACGAACAGTTAGACGAAGTGGAAATGCTGGCTTTGCAATTAGTAGAAAAAATACAGGATACCCGTATGCTGTGTGGCAGCGAAGCTTATATAAGCAGCCTTGCCGCCTACCGCATGTTTGAGGCAGCCGCTATGGCAGGCATACCCGGTGCCGATGCAATTTATGATGCACTTAAGCAACGCTTTGCAGGGCAGGGAGGTGCTGGGCCTACCCCACCTCAAAGCTAAACCGGGTTAACCTTTTTGCTTAACTGACCCCATCTGCAAGGTGGGGTCAGTTAGTATATGGGGTGGGGCAGTTAGAGTAAGCAGGTGGGCCAACTAAGGCACAGGGGTGGGTCAGTTAGGGTAAAGAGGTGGGTAAGTTAGCATAATAGGGTGGGTTAGTTAAGGTAGGTGGGTGGGCCAGTTTGGGTGTAAGGTGGGAGGGTATGCCTATAAAGGTGGGTAAATTTAACTTTAAGGTGGGTGTACCCACCTGTTTAGGTGGGGGTGGTGGGAAAATGGATTAAATTTTAGGTTATGATTTTATAGGGTTAACGCTATTTTCCAATTTTTTTTTGGCATTGCTAGCCATATAATCGGATAGAGCTGCAATACTAAACAGGTAAAATCCAAGTTTTTTATTTAGATGACCTATCATCATAAAAAAAATTACGCCCTGATTAAAGTTTTAACATTTGCCTTCTTCCTTATCTTACCGCTTTATAAACTGCCTGATACTATTCAACAGTCTGTCGCTTAGTTTTAAATCGGCGGTAATTATTTCTCCCTGTGCAACCAGGCCATCCCTGTATTGAACCTGTTTGTTGTAATTTGTTTTTAAACCATTTGGCAAAAGAACCCTTGCTACATAACCACTATCGGTAGCTATGTTTGAAATAAAATCAAGCCTGCCTTCCACCGCACCATATTGCTGGTAAGGGTAAGATGGCAATTTTAGTAATACCTTTTGCCCCTGCTTTATTTTTCCAAAATTATTTTGAGGAATATAAACTTCAACATAGTAGTTACTGTTTTCAGGATTAATAAAGCAAATGGTTTGATTGTTTTGCAATTGTTGGTTTTCCTGAAAAAAACCGGCAAAAGCTATTTTACCATCAATAGGCGCAACTAATAAATATTTACTCTTCCATTCATCTAATTGTGCTTTTAATGTATTAAGTGCCTGTGTAAAAATCCCCTTTTGCTGTGCTATTTCATTTTCCAATTGCAAAATTTCTTTTTGTTTTTCGTGTTGGTTGCTTTCATTACTTATAATGGCCGATGTAATCTGAGGAATGCTCAATGCCTTACCTATGTATTTGCTTTTCTCGTTTCGATAATCTAACGGAGATATTACTTTATCTTCTTTTAAGGATTTATTGGCATCAAAGGTTTCCTTAGCCAACCCAAGATCTTCCTGCTGCATATCCTTTTGCTCAGTTAAATTGGCATGAAGTCTTTGCAGATAAACCATATCGTTTTGCAGCATGGCTTTCTTTTTTAAATAATATCCCGCAGAAAGGTATTGCTTAAACAAAATAAAACTCTCAAAAAAGGATTGATAGGCCTGTTGTGCCTCTCCAATGTGCAGATACGGTTGTAACAGATATTTTGGTACTGCTTCGGCCCGGTTATTATGCATTAATACCTGTAACGAATCAATAGTTTGTGAAAGCATGATTACCTCGTAATGATTTGCCCGGCTTTCGATAAATCCCAATAACCGGCCCTGCTCTACAAACCTTCCTTCAACCGCATGTAGCCTGATCAGTTTCCCTTCCATTTTAGTTTTAACTTCTTTGGGCGCATTAATTGTAGTGAGTTTTGCTTTAGTTGTTACTACATCAGGATAATGAATAAAAAAAGTAGCAGCAACAATCAACAACAGCAATAAAAAGAAAATAGTAGTGCCCCAACGAATGAGAAAGCCGGGTTTATTGGAGATGATCTCGCTTACTTCTGCACTTCGCAATTGCTGGTTGCCCGATGATTGATCTTTATTAACAGCTAACAGTCCATCTAATTCGTAAGGCATAACAGAAATTTTTAGTTACTTAATTCCAATTGATTCCTCACCAGTTCAAAATATTCTCCTTTTTGCAAAGCAAGTTCTTCATGCGTACCACTTTCGGTTATTTGGCCATTGTGCAGCACTACAATATTATCAGCATGTTTAACCGTGCTTAAACGGTGAGCAACAACTACCACAGTTTTGCCTTTAAAAAACTGTTTCATATTTTCTATTATTGCTTTTTCATTATTTGCATCTAAACTATTAGTAGCTTCATCAAAAAAGATAAATTCAGGGTTTTTATACACTGCCCTTGCAATTAAAATCCGTTGCTTTTGCCCGGCGCTTATTCCATTTCCCTCTGCGCCAATTTTTGTATTAAACCCCAAAGGCAATGATTCAATAAATGTTTGAATATTGGCAACCTTACATGCATGAAGCAGTTTATTATAATCTGGCCGTTCATCACTTACGGCAATATTCTTTGCAATGCTGTCATTAAAAATATATCCTTCCTGCATTACGCTGCCGCATTGGCTGCGCCAGTATTTTGGGCTTATTGAATTTAGCCTCACCCCCGTCCCCTCTCCAAAGGGAGAGGGGTGTTGTGAAGAACTTAGCGAAGAAGCCGCTCCAATTTTTATTTCACCCTGGTAGTTTTCGTAAAATTTCAACAGCAATTTTAATAATGTTGTTTTGCCACTGCCACTCATTCCTACTATGGCTGTTGTTTTACCTTCGGGAATAATAAGGTTAATATTTTTTAATACAGGCTCGTTACCTGCTCCAGTGTAGGTAAAAGAAAGATTGTTTAAATGTATTGATTTATTTTCGGGCAAAATTTTATTCAATTCTCCATAATGTCCGCTATGTTCGCCTCCTTTTCCTCCCCCTTTGGGGGAGATAGAGGGGGCTTCTTCCTCTTCCATTTGATGAATTTCATTCAGCCGTTCTAAACTTATTTTGGCATCCTGTGCCTGCTGGGTAAAACCTATAAGTTGCTCTACCGGGCTGTTTAACTGGCCAATAATATATTGTACTGCCAGCATAGCACCCAATGTTAACTGCCCGTCCATTACCGATTTGGCAACAAAAAAAGTGATTAGGATATTTTTACCTTCATTTATAAAAAACGCTCCTGCCTGCTGGTACTGGCTTAGCGATAAACTTTTAAAACTAAGTTTAAACAAAGCAGCCTGTAAGCCTTCCCATTCCCAGCGGCGCAAATGTTCTGCACCATTTAATTTAATTTCCTGCATGCCATATATTAGCTGCATGGTAGCAGTATTTTCTTTACTGGCAACAGCAAAATGTTTATAATCCAAGCTGCGGCGATAACGAAGGAAGATTTTTATCCATAAAAAATATAAAATACTGCCAATGCAAAAAATAGCAAACACAGATGTATTATACTGAAGCAGCACGACAGAAAAAATAACCAGGTTGAATAGCGAAAACAAAGTACTCAGTGCCGACCCGGTTAAAAAACTTTCAATACGTTTATGATCGCCTATACGTTGAATTATATCGCCAGTCATTTTAGTATCAAAATAACTTAGCGGCAGTTTCATCAGCTTTATCCAGAAATCGGATAAGATGGCAAGGTTTATTTTTGTACTTATATAAAGTAATATCCTGCTGCGGATAAATTCTACTACTGTACGCCCAAAAAACAACATAAACTGTGCCGCCAGAATTAAATAGATAAAAGGAAGATTGTTTTGGTTAATACCAGTATCAACAATACTCTGTGTTAAAAAAGGGAAAATAAGTTGCAGCAAGCTTCCCAATAACAACCCAATAAGCAATTGAACTATGTATCTTTTTTGTTGTTTAAAATATCCCAGTAACATTCCCCAACCCAGCTTTCCTTCTTTTTCACTTTCTTGTTTATAAAAATCTGGTGTGGGCTCTAATAACAGGGCAATACCGCATGGCTCATTATTAATCGTATCGCTTGCCCATTGTTGCAAAAACTCCTTCTTAGGTATTTTTATCAACCCTTTGCCGGGGTCTGCAATAGTGAATGAATTTTTACCTGCTTTGTATAGCACTACAAAGTGATTTTGATTCCAATGCAGAATACAGGGTAGTTGGGTATCATTTACTATCTGGCTATATGTTAATTGTGCAGCCTGGGTTCTGTAGCCAATACTTTCGGCTGCATTACTTATGCCTAATAAATTAACACCCTCTTTACCTATCTCTGTTTTATCTCTTAATGTTTGTATGCTTATGCTTTTGCCATAATACCTGCTTATCATTGCAAGGCAGGTAGGACCACAGTCCATAGCATCTCGTTGTTTATAGATAGGGAATCTCAATTATTTTTAGATATAATTTTGCGGAATAAGATAAATTTTGTAAAGTCTATAGATTTACTAAAGAATTATCTTAAAGGGCCATTTAAAAAACGGGTTATAATTATCTAAATTGCTTGCCAGATATAATAATTATTGATTAATACCTGTGCTATACTTCTGTAAAGCCAATTCATACTCAGTTAACTTAATTTTTGAAAAATCTATTTTGCTTTTAAGGGCAAAAATAGCTTCCTGCTCTGCTTCTATTGCTTTTAATCTATTTTTTGCAAGCCAATACCAACTTGCCATTTTATGATAATGCTTATGCATATCAACAATTTCTGGATAGGGGATATAATCAATTCTCGTCTTGCAAGCTTCTGCACCTAACTGAAATATTTTTGCTGAAAGAGTTAATTTATTGGAATATGTTTCAATGGCACCAATAATCATATCATAAGCTGGTTCATCGTCGTAACTTGGAGTTATTAAAACACACTTTCCATACTCAAGTGCCTCTTGCTGGTTTGTTTTAAGAAGGGAAACAAAAGTATTATAGACTATAAAAGTGGTATACTTCAATTTTGGTTCAGTTCTGATTATTTTATCGATTGCTAAAAGTGCAGAGACAGGTTGACCCTTTTTAACTGGTTTTATGCGGTCATCATCTCTATACTTGTACAATACATTATTCAATGAATCGTCAAGTTCTTTTAACCGTTGCGTTAAATTTCTTTTGTTCAAAGCGCCTTTTATGTCCCATGTATTGTTTAAAATTTTGGACAAATTATTTTCAAGATCTTTAGGGTGTCCTATCCATGCTATCCTTCCCTCTTTATTAATCACAAAAGTTGTAGGAATTCCCAGATACTTACCTCCTCCCGCTGCTAAGAACCAATCAATTTCCATAAAGTTACTATCTTGTACTGCCACTCGATAATTCATGTTCTGCCCCATGCTGTCAACAAATTTTTTTATTTTTTCGGTAGGAGTGTTTTTACTCTCGAGGATATTAATGCCTAAAACAGTAACGCTATCTTTGTATTTATCTGAAAGAGTAGAAAGATGGGGCATTGCAGCTTTGCAGGGTCTACACCATGTAGCCCAAAATTCTATGATATACACCATGCCTTTTTCAAACCTACGAACTGGATCTCCTTTTATCCACTCACGCAATCGCATGGGAGGTGCCACATCACCGATATTCAATGTAGGAATGGGGTCGTTTTGTGCATGAGATGCAACTGTTAGTGTGCATAGTATTGTTACCAACCAAAAAATTGATTGGATGCCTTTTATATTAAATGTTATTTTCAAATTTCCTTCTATTAATTTGTCTGTGCATGATAATACAAAAATTTAGACATCTAGGTTTAGCCAAAAATATTGCAGTTCACTATCTATTGTAAACTGCAATATTACATTAATTCAACCAACGGTTTAAATTAGCTCTTTACTCGACACCAGAACAGAAACATTTTCCTGCATTAGGTCCTGAGTTGGGCATGTAACAATTACCAGCATTACCGTTTGATAATGTGCAGGTGCGGTTACAGCCGCTACCGCAACTTCCGTCTGGTGGCATTAATTCATCATAACCCCCACGAATTTGTTTCATGTCATCATTAGATAACATTTTAAAATCTTTATATTTCATTAACATAATATTGTAGCAGTTTTATAACATTCAAAAGCTGCCAAAAACTTTAATAAGCCCCACCCGGCCTCCCAAAAGGGAGTAGAGCAAGGCTGAGTTTAATTAAATGTACCTACTCTATTCTAAAGGTTTTCGGTTTCCCCTTTTTGTTTGCAAACAAAAACTTAAAAAATCGCTAACAATGTAAAAAAGATGAATAAGGATATCATCTTTAAACTATTTTAATAAAGCTTCGGTTAACACCTTTTTCGCTCTATCATCGATCTTTTCTGAAAGTGTTGAATTAAATATTTTACCATCCTTTCCTATAACAATATACCTGGGAATAGATTTAATTTTTAGTGATTGAACAAAATCAGAATTATCGGCGTTTAATAATAAATAATTTGATTCTTTTTCAAACAACCCTTCTTCTTTACTGGCTTTTTTCCAGGACTCAATATTTTTATCAAGAGAAATAAAAACAAATTCAATATCTTTTCCTGCAAAAAAAAGCTGTAGGTTTTTTGAATTCTTAAATTGTTCCTTACAAGGCGCACACCAACTTGCCCAAACATCAATAAAAACGACCTTGCCTTTGTAATTTTTAAATACATCACTATAGTTAACTTTTGAATCATCTACTTTATACAACATATTATCCCCTATGCTTTTTACTATTTCGCTATTTTTTAAAATAGATTTATAATAAGAAGTAAACTCTGAAGTTGGATATGTTTTAATGAATTCAATTAAAATAGAAGTATCAAAAAAATTATCCGAATTTATTGCACTACTTATAATAAATGCTTTTTCTATTTCCTTCGCCCTTTCATTAAGTTTGGATTTATCAGTTTCTTCAATCAATTGTTTATTAATATCCTTATTTTTTTTTACCCCCATTTTATATTTAACAAATGAATAGAATAAACTACCATTAACTTTAGTTGTAATTGCATTTGTTTTAGCAATAATCTCTGTCTCAAAATTATCAAGGTATTCAGAATATGCTATTGATACACCTTTTCTATAGTTCTGTGGAATTGAAAGTAAATTCATTTGTAATTCATTCTTAAAATAATCTTCAATGAATGTTGCAAAAATTTTAGAAACGTAATGCTTAGCAGTATATTCCTTTAAATAAAATAATTTTTGTCTATAGCGCTCTTTATATAAGCTATCAGCCATTTTAAAATTTGTCAAATTTGTTTTATAACAAAAATTCGAGAAATCAAAATACGACAGTTTTAGATGCTCATTAATATAGTTAAATGCATTTATTTCATTATTTTTTTCATAATCTTTGGAGTAGGAAAAAATTGCATTCCCATTTTTATTTGTCGATATTAATAAAGTATCATTCATGTCAATTTTGTAAATATTTTGATACTTATTCATTTGAATTAAAAAAAGAACTGAATCAAAAGTTAGATTAAAGAAATTACCAGGTTGTAAAGAAATTTGTGTAAGAATATTATATTTATCAAAATAGTAGAATTGAATTGGTTTTGTAGACTGATTTAAGAGAGTTGTAAATTTTTCTTCGCCCTTTTGATGTATGAATTCTACATTAATGTCTTGTTTATTTTTTGTCTTTGCATTACAACCGCAATAAAAAAAAAGGATAATTATTACAGTACTAATTTTTGTCATTGTAGTTAAAGTTTAACTTTTATAATAAATTGCAGACAGGTAACACCTATCTGCAATAATTCTACTCTTAAATTGCCCAGCTTGCGGTAGCACAGCTTTCGCAACACCAGTTTACCATCCCGGCTTGATTTTGTGCCTCAGATGCAGACAATCCAGCAAATACAGTGTAACCTCCACCTACAACAGAAACTTTAGCTTGGCAAGTTCCCAAGGGTGCATTACCTCCCACAATTTGTTTCATGTCATCCTTAGATAACATTTTAAAATCTTTATATTTTAGTATCATAATATTGTAGCAGTTTTATAAAATTCAAAAGCTGCCAAAAACTTTAATAAATAAATGTACCTACTTTTTTATAAGGGTGTTCGGTTAATCCCTTTTGTTTGCAAACAAAATTTTAAAAAATATTTTTCAGTTCGTTAATATTATAGGTTTCTGGCAAACGCTTGCCATTTACAAAAAAGGTTGGTGTGCCGGTTATTTCTGCATCATCACACCATTTATGCATCAGTTCTATTTTTCTTTCCTGTTCTTTTACTTCACCATTCATGGGGTATTTGCCAGCAAAAACATCGTAATCTTTTTTATCGGCTAAATACCAATCATCCAATGCCTGTGCTGTTAATTGTAAATTTTCTTTTGCGGCTATGGCCAGCAAATGCTTTACCGGTTTGTTTGCTTTATCATCTTCTTTATTACTGGCTGTAAAAATTACTTTTACCTGTACATTGGGGTTGTGTTTAATAATTTCTTCCAGCACCAGGTGTGCTTTGGCACAAGGGCCGCAATAAGGGTTACATATTTTTAGTATGGTAGTTGGTGCATTGGGGTTGCCAATATTAATACCCAGGTGTTGCCAGCCATCTGGGGCAGTAGTTTGTTGCAGCAGCAGGCTGTTAAAAATTTCGGGGTTGTATAAAAGCCGCTTATAGGCAGCATTGTAGCCGAGTGCTGCTTTTGCAGCAAGGAGTAAGGGTTTTAAAAGATACCAGGCAATAAAAACAATAAAAAAACAAAAGACAGCCCCCACTATCTCCCCCGAAGGGGGAGGAAATCTCAAAGATATTAGCGGAAATCTGAGCCAAAAATAAATTATTGCCCAAATTAATTCCATTGCCAATACTGCCTGTACCGCAAGGCAGAGCGGGCACCATTGCTTTACTACCCGCCATTGGTAATAAATACTAAAAACAATATAGGGTGTAGCCAGTGTACCTGCTATTGCAAGCCACGGTAATTTAGCGGCAAAAGCCAAACCAGGGAGTAATAAAAATAAAGTGGTTGCAGCAAAATAAAAAAAGCCAACCTCTCCCCAACTCATGCCTAAAATTTTACCTGCCTTACTTTTTAGTACAGCATCGCAATTTGTTTGTTTGCCTGCACTGCAAATATTTTTTACAAAGCTGTTGTTTTTATCTATTTCATAAATTAATAACAATGCTGTAACGCCAACACCCAATAACTTAATAAACGTAATGGTAGCTGCTGCCAGCATATTTACTACGCCTGCATTACCAATAAATATATAAACCATTAACCCAATTAATAAAATTACACCTGTATATAACAGGTTTTGTTTTGTAGTTTTTAAATTTTCGGCTTTTTGCTTTGCTGCAAAATCATGCTCACCACTTTGGGCATTGGCTTCGGCAATAAAAACTGTTTTTCGCCATTGTTTTAAAAATAATTCTTTTGTTAAGTGTTTGGGTTTATTGGTTTCGGCAATATAACTTACAGCAGTTTCTGTAATTTTTGTTACCAGCACAAAATCGCTACCGGTATTTTGGCCACTGCAATAGGCAATAAAAGGAGGTTCTATTTTGTCAATGTCTTCCTCAACAAGTTGGTATGCTTCGTTTGCAATACCAAGTTTAGTAAATACATTCTTAATGCTGTACAGGCTGGGGTAGTAAGGGTTTTGCTCTAAGCTTTCTTTTAGTGTAGTTTTAGTAACAAGCACATTAAGTTGTTGCATATAATGCTTTGCAACATTGAAAAGGTTTGTACTAAAACTTTGTGCCATAAAGAACAGGAGTTATTTTTTGTAGAACCCTTTCTACAAAAATGAATTTCTATTTTATAAATATGCACCAGGTAAAATGAAAAAGCAAATAATGGAAGGTTGTAAATTACAACCTTTGCAAATTTTAACAGTTTTTGCCAGGCATATTACCACTTTGTGGTATTGTTTTTATTAAAAAGGATGGCTACATTTAATTTTTAAATAAATACGTACCATGCCTGCAAATAAAAATAACAACCAAAACCCTGCTGGCAACCAACCTGGGGAACTGCTAAAGCTGTTGCGAAATTTAAAAGGCATAAAACAGCGTGATGCTGCCAAAAAGTTGGATGTAAGGCAACAGGCTGTTTCTAAATTAGAAAAATGTAAAAAAATTAGCGGTAAAAAATTTGATGAAATAATTACTGCTTTAAATTTTACGCAGGAAGAAATTGAAATGGCTAAAAGGTTTTACCCTCCCCCCCCCCGGATAGTGAGGTTTAAAAAAGCTGGGGATAAACAAACCAGTTGAGCCATTCACCCAGGCGGATGACCCACCCTATTCCAGCACCTTCATCATTGCTGATGCTTTCAGCAAACTCTCTTCATATTCCATTGCTGCATCGCTGTTGTATGTAATTGCACCGCCGGTTTGAAAGGAAAGGTA
The DNA here is from genome assembly GCA_947085175.1 of uncultured Chitinophagaceae bacterium. Lineage (GTDB taxonomy): Bacteria > Bacteroidota > Bacteroidia > Chitinophagales > Chitinophagaceae > Ferruginibacter. The sequence continues at coordinate 294,681 of CAMTVJ010000002.1, read as the reverse complement.
TTTATCGGTTTCGTTATACATTATACTTCGTATCACGACATTAAAATCAAAATCGCCGCCCGGCTTTACATAACCGATTGCTCCCGAAAACAAGCCCCGCCTGGTTTGTTCGTATTGTTCAATTAATTCCATCACCTTTTTTTTGGGTGCCCCCGTCATTGAACCCATCGGAAAAGTTGCTTTAACACAATCAATCCAGCTCAGGCCATCCTGCAGTTCTCCGCTTACTGTACTTATCATTTGGTGCACCTGCGGAAAACTGTAAATCCCAAACAGCTCATCAACTTTTACCGAGCCTGCATTACATATTTTGCTTAAATCATTCCGTACCAGGTCAACCACCATCACATTTTCACTTCTTTCCTTAGGGCTTTGTAAAAGATAATTTTTCGAAATCTCATCAGCCTCAACACTTTCCAAATTTCTTTTTGCTGTTCCTTTTATGGGTTGAGAAAATATTTTTGAGCCTTCTTTTTTTAAATACCGTTCCGGGCTGGCGCATAAACAATAGCAGGAATTCAGCTTATAAAAAACAGAAAAGGGATTGGGCGAAATATCTGATAAACGGCTGTAAATATATAAAGGATCTATGTTGGCATTTGTTGCAAAAAATTCCTGGCAAAAATTTATTTCATAACAGTCGCCCCGTAAAATGTGCTGTTTCAGGTTTTCTATAATTCCTATATAGTCTTCCCTGTTTATTTTATTTTTTACAACTGCAGCGGTTTTTACCTGTTCCTTAATTTCAGTTGACGCCGATTTGATTTGCCGGTAAATTACATCTGCATCATCATCACAAAATATTTTAACTTCTTTCTCATCAAGTTCTATTACAATTTGCGGCACAAAAAAATGCATATCGCCAAACCCAATCCCATCTGCATGATTTGACTGTAATTTTTCTGTTTCATTTTTTAAATCGTAACTAAAATGGCCGAAAAGCCATTCATTAATATTAGCTGTATAAAATTCCTGCAGGCTCTCAAAAGCCTTGCCCGGCTGCATTTCAATACCTGCTTTACTGCCGCCCGCCAGCAAACATTCAAATGCCGGTTTATTAAAGTCATAATGCCGGTTATCCAGCAAACAAAAAATGTTGAACTGGTTTGCCCAATTCAACATTTTAATTTTAAATTCTTTATGATTGTTAACAGGAAAAGAAATACTTTTTTTCACTGAGTTATTTTTCCCTGTTTTTGTAATCTTTATTAATAGTCATCATCATCATCGTCACCAAAGTCGTCATCGTCATCCAACTCAAGATCTTTAAAATCATCATCTACTTTAAAATCATCTTCATCAGACTTGCCTGCTTTTTTAATAGCCCCTTTTTTTCCATTTGATTTTGGCGTATCAAATTCTTCAAAGTCAGGATCCCAATTATCATCATCTTCCGATTTATCCCAATCATCTGCTACTTCTACATCATCCTCATCGTCATCATCATTGGCTTTTTTCTTTGATGCTGATTTTTTCTTAGGAGTTGGCATAACATCTTCATCTAAATCATCATCGTCATCGTCTGATTTAGACTTTTTCTTAGCTGCCGTGATACCTACAGAAGAAATTACTTTTTCTTTGATTTGTTTTGCTTGATATGTTTTTGTAACCATAATACTTTCGGATTAGTACTGTAAAATTTCCAAGAGTTTTTTAATTATCCAAAAAAAACTGAACCTTTTTTTAATTATTTTTTAAACTACTATCAATTGCTCCCTTCCTGGTCCATTACTAATGTATTTTACTGGAACTCCTAAAAAGGCATTCATATAGTCGATATAGCTTTTCATTTCAGCGGGTAAAGCATCAAATTCCGTAATAGCAGTAATATCGGTATTCCATCCAGCTAGAGCCTTATACACAGGCTCTATATTCACTTTATTCATTTGAAAAGGTACAAAATTCTTTTCCTCCCCATTAATTTTGTAGCCATTACAAACTTTCAATTCTTCTAGCCCATCCAAGATATCAGCCTTTGTCATAATGATTTGAGTAACCCCATTGATCATACAAGCAAACTGAAGCGCCACTAAATCTATCCAGCCACAACGACGTGGCCGGCCAGTAGTACTACCAAACTCGTTGCCAGTTTTACGGATGATCTCACCAGTTTCGTCGTGTAATTCTGTTGGAAACGGACCACTACCTACCCTTGTACAATAGGCTTTAGATATTCCAAAAACTTCTTTTATTTTTTGTGGAGGAATACCAAGCCCTGTACAAACACCTGCAGATATAGTACTGCTGCTTGTAACAAAAGGAAAAGTTCCAAAATCCACATCAAGCATACTACCCTGTGCTCCTTCGGCTAAAATTTTTTGTCCTTTTTGTATTTTTTCGTTGATGAAGTATTCACCATTTACAATATTAAACTCCCTTAAAAATTCCAATGCTTCAAAAAACTCTTCTTCCCAGGCACTAATATCTTCTTGAAAATTAAAACTGTCTAATAATCGCTGATGCTTAAGGCGAAGCCTGATATAATCTGTTGTAAAATTCTTGTCAAGTAAATTACCTACCCGTAAACCATTACGGCCTGTCTTGTCCATATAAGCCGGTCCAATGCCTTTTAATGTACTTCCAATCTTATCATTCCCCTTTGCTAATTCGCTAGCTTTATCTAGCGCTCTATGTGTTGGTAAAATTAAATGGGTGCGTTCGCTAATGAAAAGATTTTTTTTATAATTTACTCCCATTGCAGCCACATTATCACATTCCCTTTTTAAGGTTACTGCATCAAGCACAACGCCATTACCAATTAGGTTTACTTTGTTTTCGTGAAAAATTCCACTGGGAATTTGGTGTAGTACAATTTTTTTCCCATCCACATATAGTGTGTGACCTGCATTGGGCCCTCCCTGAAATCGGGCTATCACATCATAATTTCTAGCAAAATAATCTACAATTTTTCCTTTCCCTTCATCGCCCCATTGCATACCAAGAATAACGTCAACCATATTAGATTTTGGGATTTAAATTTTAAAATAATATACTTTCACATGAGTAGAATCCAGACTGTAAAAATAAAAGGAAATAATACAACCACCTAAAATGATATACAGTTGTTTGAAATTTGGAGAGTGATGAGCAGTTATTGAGAAACGATGACTATACTTATCGATCAATTAAGCTACTTTAAGCCACTTTAAGCATACTGAGTTTACTACTACTGAATTTTTGATGGGCATACTCTAAAGTCACTTCAAATTCTTTTACTTTTTGAGAAGGCAACTCATACATAGCATCCGTAAGTATGCTTTCGCAAATACTACGCAACCCACGTGCTCCCAGTTTATATTCCAACGCTTTTTCTACCATAAAATCAAAGACCGCTGGTTCAAACTTAAGTTCAATACCCTCAATATCAAATAAACGGGTGAATTGTTTAATTAAAGCATTTTTAGGCTCAGTTAATATACTGCGTAGTACAGTTGCATCAAGCGGACTTAAATAAGTTACAACTGGCAAACGGCCCAATAATTCTGGTATTAAACCAAAATGCTTTAAATCAACAGCATTTACAAAATGAAGCAGATTTTCGTGTTGGTACTCCTGCATTTCTTTGTTTACATTAAAACCGATAGCATTGGTATTAATCCTGCGGGCAATTAATTTATCTACCCCATCAAATGCGCCTCCGCAAATGAACAGTATGTTTTGTGTATTTACTTTTATTAACTTTTGCTCAGGGTGCTTACGGCCTCCTTGTGGTGGCACTAGCACATCTGTACCCTCCAAGAGTTTTAACAAACCCTGTTGTACTCCTTCGCCACTAACATCTCTTGTAATAGATGGGTTATCGCTTTTACGGGCAATTTTATCAATCTCATCAATAAATACAATTCCTTTTTCGGCAGCAGGCACATCATAATTACAAGCTTGCAATAAGCGACTTAACATACTCTCTACATCTTCTCCCACATAACCTGCTTCGGTAAAAACAGTAGCATCAACAATGGCAAAAGGAACATTCAGCATTCGGGCTATTGTTTTTGCTAGTAAGGTTTTGCCAGTACCGGTTTCGCCAACCATAATGATGTTGCTCTTCTCAATCTCTACATCGTTCTCCACCTTTTGATTTAATCTTTTGTAATGATTATAAACAGCAACTGCCAAAATCTTCTTGGCATCATCTTGTCCAATAATATATTCGTCGAGAAACTTTTTTATTTCAATAGGCTTTCTTACACTTAATTTTTGAGATAGGCCACCTGTTGCATTTTTAACCTCCTTGGTATTTCCCAACTCTTGCTCAATAATTTCTTCGGCATGCTCAACACAATTTTCACAGATATGCCCATCCTGCCCAGCTATGAGGATTTTTACTTCATCGCGGCTACGACCACAAAAAGAACAATGTAAGGTTTGTTGTTTTGCCATATTAAATACTTGTATTTATCTTTTTCACAATTCTAAAGAAGAGGTAAAGTTACTAAAAAGCAAAGGATTACGCCTGAAAGACATTGTTTTGAGCTTAAACGTTGCTTTTCGCTATTTGATATAAAAAGCCTCTATTATGAGGCTTTTTATATCAAAAAATTGAAATTGTTCCTTATATCTTGGTTAATATGGCATCAACAATACCATATTCTACCGATTCGGTGGCATTCATCCAATAGTCACGGTCAAAATCTTTCATTACTTTTTCTACCGTTTGGCCACAGTTTTTAGCCAAAACCTCGGCACCCATTAATTTGGTTTTTCTAATTTGATCGGCCATAATCTCTAAATCGGCACTGGTACCTTGTCCGCCGCCACTTGGTTGATGAATCATTACTTCGCCATTTGGAAAAATAAAACGTTTTCCTTTTTCCCCTCCACTTAGCAAGATGCTTCCCATACTAGCAGCCATACCCATACAAACAGTACTTACCGGTGAACTTATCATTTGCATCGTATCATATATTACCATGCCGCTGGTTACCATGCCTCCAGGGCTGCTGATGTAAAAGGTAATTTCTTTTCCTGGGTCAATGGCTTCCAAATACATTAACCTGTTGGTAATGTCTTTGGCGCTTTTATCATCTACTACACCCCAAAGGAAAACCTTGCGTTGTTCAATAAATTTTTTATCGAACTGCCAGCTACTCATCATTTTTTCCATCGGATTTTCCGGCATTCCGTCTGGCTTATCTTCCTCTTCAAAACGGATAAAATTATTATTATAGGTACTCATAAATATTCGTTGATTTTATTTCTGATCTTTCTTTTGTTTTTTCTGATTCATTAAAAGTACTTCATCAATCAAGCCATATTCTTTGGCTTCGGTAGATGTTAACCAATGATCACGATCGCAATCAATTGCTACTTTATCTACTGGCTGATTGGTATGAAATGCAATGATGTCGTATAATTCTTTTTTTACTTTTTTAACTTCATTAACGGTAATCTCAATATCAGTTGCTTGTCCGCCTGCACCAGCACTTGGTTGATGCATCATTATACGACTATGTTTTAAAGCAGTCCGTTTTCCTACAGCACCTGCACACATTAACACCGCTCCCATACTTGCTGCCATTCCTGTACAAATGGTAGCAATATCAGGAGTAATAAACTGCATCGTGTCATACATTCCTAAGCCAGCATAAACACCACCACCCGGACAATTAATATACATCTGTATATCTCTTGTACGATCGGTACTCTCTAAAAATAATAACTGAGCAGTTACAATGTTTGCTACTTCATCGCTAATAGGATATCCCAAAAAGATAATTCTATCCATCATTAAGCGGCTATATACATCCATTACTGCAATGTTCATAGGGCGCTCTTCAATAATATTAGGTGTAAGATTAGTAACATTATGTTTGATGTAGCCATCCAAAGCATTACTACTTATTCCACGATGCTTAACGGCATATTTTTCAAATTCTTTTCCAAAGTTCATATGTAGAGGATTATTATTTTAAATAAATTATTGATAGCAAATATAGTTGATTGTTCTACCTTAAAAAAGGGAAGAAATTAATCATCGCTTCTTGACAAAAATAAAAGAATGTACTGTGTTAGCATGGCTATTGATGCTAAAGCTGCTACAACGTAAGTAAGGGCAGCCCATTTCAAAGCATCTTTTGCTTTAGTATGTTCTTCATTAGTAGTGATTCTGGCATTATCTAACCATATTAAGGCTCTTTTAGAGGCATCAAATTCTACTGGTAAAGTTATTACAGAGAACAATGTAGTTACAGCAAATAAAACGATACCAACTAATAATATAGTTGGATTACCCCCTCCAAAACCAAGCATACCAATTCCAGCAATAATAATCCATTGAGATAAAGTGCTGCTGATTTTTACAGCTGGCACCAGTTTGCTTCGTAATGTTAACATGGAATAAGCTGTTGCATGCTGTACAGCATGGCCACATTCGTGGGCTGCCACAGCGGCAGCAGAAACGGTTGTCCCTGAAAACACATCGGGGCTTAAGTTTACCGTTTTATTTAAAGGGTTGTAATGATCGGATAAAAAGCCATCAACCGAAATTACCTGTACATCATAAATGCCATTATCCTTAAGCATCTTTTCTGCAATTTCTTTTCCGCTCATACCACTGCTTGTAGGCACACTGGCATATTCCTTAAACTTGCTTTTTAAGCGATACTGTATCAACATTCCCAATCCCATAAAGAGCAGGGAAACGATCATAATGCTAAATGTCATTGTTTATTTGTTTCTATTAAAATTACAAACAGTAAGCCAATTTTTTTTTATGCCATTTCGGCAAAAACGAACATAAAAAAAGGAGAGAATTTCTTCTCTCCTTAAAATATGTTTTTAATAAATTAAGCTTTGTATTGTGCAGTTAATGATTGTGCCAATTCAGTTACTTTCTTAATTCCGTCATCAGATAAGTTACCTTTTTTGAATTCAGCCAATGTCTCTGGATATTTGTTTTCCATTTCTACCAAGAAATGCTCTTCAAATGCTTTTACATTTTTAACAGCAACTTCTTTAAGTAAACCTTGGGTTCCCAAATAAATCATCGCCACTTGCTTTTCTACACTCATTGGTGAATATTGCAACTGCTTTAAAATCTCTACGTTTCTAGCCCCTTTGTCAATTACGTTTTTTGTAGCCGCATCCAAATCGCCACCAAATTTACTAAAAGCCTCTAGCTCACGGTAAAGTGCCTGATCCAATTTTAAAGTACCAGCCACTTTTTTCATTGATTTAATCTGTGCATTACCACCCACACGACTTACAGATATACCTACGTTAATTGCAGGACGGATACCAGCATTAAACAAGTTACCCTCTAAAAATATCTGGCCATCGGTAATAGAAATTACGTTAGTTGGAATATAAGCCGATACGTCACCAGCCTGTGTTTCGATAATTGGTAATGCAGTTAAAGAACCACCCCCTTTTACCAAATGCTTTATAGATGCTGGTAAGTCATTCATTTGGGCAGCAATCTCATCTTTAGAAATAATTTTTGCAGCTCTTTCTAATAAACGACTATGCAAATAGAATACATCACCTGGGTAAGCTTCACGTCCTGGTGGTCTTCTTAATAACAAAGAAACCTCACGATATGCAACCGCTTGCTTAGACAAATCATCATAAATGATTAAAGCCGGACGACCTGTATCACGGAAAAACTCTCCGATGGCAGCGCCGGCAAATGGTGCATAGAACTGTAAAGGAGCAGGATCAGAAGCTGATGCAGCTACTATGGTAGTATAAGCCATTGCACCGTACTCTTCTAAAGTTTTCATTATACCGGCAATGGTAGATGCTTTCTGCCCAATGGCCACATATATACAATAAACAGGCTTTCCTGCTTCAAAAAATTCTTTTTGGTTGATGATAGTATCTACAGCGATTGCTGTTTTACCTGTTTGGCGGTCACCAATAATCAACTCACGCTGTCCACGGCCAATAGGAATCATCGCATCAATAGCTTTGATACCTGTTTGCAATGGTTCTTTTACAGGCTCTCGAAAAATTACACCTGGTGCTTTACGCTCCAATGGCATTTCATACAACTCACCTTTGATAGGACCTTTTCCATCAATAGGCTCGCCTAATGTATTAATAACACGGCCGCTCATACCTTCTCCTACTTTAATAGAAGCGATTTGACCAGTGCGTTTTACTTTATCTCCTTCTTTAATTTCACTACTATCGCCCATTAATACCACACCTACATTATCTTCTTCCAAGTTTAAGGCAATGGCTCTAACACCATTATCAAACTCTACAAGTTCACCCGAACGAACATTATTTAAACCGTAAACACGGGCAATACCATCACCCACTTGTAATACTGTTCCTACTTCTTCCAAACTTGCGCCAGCATTAAAATTGCTAAGCTGTTGGCGAAGAATTGCTGAAATTTCATCTGGTTTAATCTCTACCATAATTGATATTTGATATTTTAATTAAAAGCCCTTTTTTTTAGGCTGCAAAGGTAAGGGAAGGTTGCCGCAATGGCAAAAAATAGGCAATTCTTATTGAAAAAAATTAATCAAAAGGACTACAAATAGAGTACCCATATGAACATATCATTAAAAATCCCAATTGTTTATGGCAATTGGGAATCTTTGTTGTTTTATTATGGATTGCTTATTTAAATTTACGACGAGGGTGTGTTTGATTTTTGCGTTGATCTTTAACTCGATCTAAAAGCTTTCTTTTAAAATCACCATCCATTTTAAAAAAGCGCTCACAACGGTTTGGGCCAAGAATGTTGTTAAAGTTATTTTGATACTTCTTCTTGATATTTAATCGGGCTTGTTGCTTATCCAGCTCAGGTAGTTCTTTTCTTACGCTCTTAAGATCGTGCTCAAATTGAGAGTGCTGTGGCCAGAATTTTTGTGCTTCGTCGGGAGTCAATTGTAATTGTTGGGTTACATAAGCAACATACAATGCTTTAATGTTTACGGGATTGGTTTCATTTTCAACTTCCTGGGCACTAGCTCCTAAAAAGCCAGCTGTAATTATAGAAAGTAATAGTAATATTTTTTTCATCGTCTTAAATTTAATTAGTTCAACATATCAGCTTCGCTGATGTTTATATTGTTCAAATATTTATCCAATGCCTGGTCATCCATCATATAATCCATCTGGCTTGGTAATTCATTTTCATTTATCACTTTATTAGCTACTGTTTGAGCATCAAAGTTTTCGGGATTGGTTTGCAAGAATTTGATAATGTCTGCATCCGACAGTTTTGCTAATTCAGCATCTACATTCTTTACTTTCATCCCCTGGGCTACATATGCAGGTAACTCAACCTTTGGTGAAACATTTCCGGTAAACTTAAAAACACCTAAAGCCATTACTCCTGTAAATACTGCTGCCACAGTATATTTAAAGAAAGTAGTAGTACGTTTTTGCATGGTAACCAATCTAGCTTTTTTAGGTGCCACTTTATCTAAAACACTTTGTGATAATCCATCAAAATATCCTGTGGGGACTTCAAAAACATTTTCATTTTGAATGCTATATAACATAGGGGACAGTTGCCTAATGTCATCCGAAGCATTTTCGTTTTGCTGTGATTTTATATTTGATAAAATATTATCAGATAGAGATTCGAAATAGCCAGCAGGAACAGCATTTTCCATATCAGTAGAAATTGGAGCGAATTGAATATTATGCTCTACTGCAATACCTGTCATAATATCTACACTTAAATGCTCAAAATAGCCTTCAGGAACAGTAAAAACGTTTAGTTTTTCCATCTCAGCCATTATTGGGCTTAGCTCTTTTAATTCATTTAATATTTCTATTCTATTTTCCATTACCCTTATCTGACTGTTTTTTTTGTAAAAAGTTTAACTATTAAGTATAAAATTCTCAATTTTTTTTACTGCATGATGATAGCTTGCTTTTAATGCCCCTTCGCTGGTTTCCAACACCCTACTCATTGTCTCGTAAGGCATCTCATCGTAATACCTTAGGTTAAATACAACTCTCTGTTTTTCAGGTAACTGCTGTATAGCAACTTGCAGTTTCCACTCCAATTTATTGGCATCAAAATGTTCATCAGCTTTTAATTTGTTACTTATCCCTGTATCCTCATCGCTAATGGAAATGGCTGATTTTTTCTTTTTTTGAGCTATAAAAGTCAAACTTTCATTCGTGGCAATGCGGTACATCCAAGTATAAAGCTGACTGTCTTCTCTAAAATTATCCAGTGCGTTCCAAACTTTAACAAACATATTCTGCAAAACATCATTGGCGTCTTCGTGATCAACAACCAAACGGCGAACATGCCAGTAGAGTTTTTCCTGGTATTTTTTTATGATAAGCGTAAAGCTGCTTTCTTTAGTAGCAGGCTCCCTGAACCTGATCAGAAGTTCAGTATCGTCTAATTGTTCTTTCATATGTAGGCTGAGCGTAAAAATAAAAAAACCAATCGTAAGATTGGTTTTTCCTTTAAAAGTTTAATCAGTTATTTTCTGGCAATTACTTTTTCGGCAGCTTTAACAATATCCGATACATCTAAGCCATATTTTTTCAAAAGCTCCATTGGTTTACCACTTTCTCCAAAAGTATCATTGGTACCTACAAATTCTATAGGAATAGGGCAATGCTTGGCTGCCACTTGTGCAACACTATCGCCTAATCCACCAATAATATTATGTTCTTCGGCAGTAACAGCGCATTTGGTTTTACTTATTGAAGCATTAATAGCATCAACATCTAATGGCTTTATGGTATGAATATTTATTACTTCTACACTAATTCCTTTTTCTTCCAATATTTTTCCAGCTTCAATGGCATTCCAAACCATATGCCCACAGGCAAAAATGCTTACATCTTTACCGTCGGATATTTTTTGAGCTTTTCCTATTACAAAATCGGCTTCGTTGGTAAAAATTGGCCATACCGGACGGCCAAACCTTAGATAAACCGGGCCTTCATAATCAGCAATAGCAATAGTTGCAGCCTTAGTTTGATTATAATCTGCAGGAACAATTACTGTCATTCCTGGCAACATTTTCATCAATCCAATGTCTTCCAAAATTTGGTGGGTAGCACCATCTTCACCCAAAGTAAGTCCGGCATGAGAAGCGCAGATTTTTACATTTTTGCCGCTATAAGCAATGCTTTGGCGAATTTGATCATACACCCTTCCAGTAGAAAAGTTGGCAAATGTAGTTGTAAATGGAATTTTTCCACCAATGGTTAATCCTGCTGCAATACCCATCATATTCGCTTCTGCAATCCCACATTGTATAAAACGCTCAGGAAACTCTTTTATAAAGCCATTCAACTTTAGCGACCCGGCCAAATCTGCCGTTAAAGCAACTATATTTGGATTTTTACGTGCGGCTTCTAAAATACCATCACCAAAACCACTTCTTGTATCCTTATTACCGGTAACCTGAATTTCTTTTAGCATAAACTAAGTAAGTTTTAATCGCTATCTGCAATTGCCGCAAAGTAAAAGAAAGATTTGCAGGCTGGCAAATGAGATTATTAAAGTTGCACACAATGTTTTAGAAAACAAACCTAAAGGTTACTTAATTGGATATCTCAGAAATAGTATAATACTTTAAATTCATTTGCTTTACGTAATTAATAATTTTTATTAAGCGCTCTTTTGTGACGCTTAATTTAATATTGGTATTGATATCATGCGCTACAAAAACCGCACAATTATTATTATCGGATGCTGATTTAATAAGTTGTAATACAACTTCATCAGTTCGTTTACTGCTTTTATCAATCCCTAAACCGTATAAAAGATCATTTTTTTCTGTTGGTGCAAGGCTCTTAGTAAAATCAGTGGTTCCATTTAGTGCTCTTACACTTTTAAAGTACCTCATAAGCGCTTTATCATATATTGCATTATGTGCACCATAAGGATATGCAAAAGCTGTTGGGTAAAACCCATCCCGGTTCATCATTTTTAAGCCATCTACAATTTCATTTTTTAGCAATTCATCTATTGTATGATTGTGTCTGTAAACATAATCCAGCATATTATAGTGATTAAGGCTATGGTATGCTATTTCGTGGCCGTGGTTTTGAATTACAGTTAGTTTTTGCTTCTGATCAGGTGTAAACCGGTTGTATTTACAAACATAAAACGTTGCTCTAACATTGGCAGAATCAAGAAAAGGCAGATATTGAAACCAGTTATCAACCCTGTCGTCATCAAACGTAAGAGCGATTCCTGCATGACTTATCTGTCCTTTTTTTTCAAATTTATCACAGCCCGAAAAAAGTACAATTAACAATAAGGATAACAATACCCTTTCTACAGATTTTAAATTCATATCGATGATCCCTATATAATTTTTTTAAATAATTGGTGAGGATATTTGAAAAACTAATTCAACTCCGAATTGGGAGCATTAAATATTATTGCGTCATTTTTTAACTTAAGTTCCCATTTCCAGGCAGTTTCCATCATGTCCTGAATAGTGTACTTGGGTATCCAACCAAGTATTTTTTTTGCTTTATCGTTGTTGGCATAAATAGCAATCACATCACCACTTCTACGAGGGCCAATACTATAATTGAGTTTAATACCACTTATTTTTTCAAATTCCTTGATTATCTCCAGAACAGATACGCCATTACCACTACCCAGGTTAAACACATCGCAATTCGATTGGATTCTATTTTCAATTAAAGATTTTAAAGCTAAAGTGTGTGCATGAGCAATATCACAAACATGAATATAATCTCTTACACAACTGCCATCTTTGGTATCGTAATCATTACCCCAAACATGCAAGGCAGGCAATTTACCAATAGCTGTTTGTGTAATACCTGGCACCAAATTTTGGGGTTTACCAATTGGTAATTCTCCCATTAAGGTAGATGGGTGAGCCCCTACTGGATTAAAGTACCTCAGCAAAATAGCGTTCATCTTATTGCTGTTAACTGTTTCTTTTACAATTTGCTCTCCCATTTGTTTAGTAGCTCCATATGCCGATTCTGCTGCTTTTATTGGAGATTCTTCGGTTACTGGAATTTGATCGGGATTGCCATATACAGTGCAAGAAGAAGAGAAAACAAAATTGGTCACTTTAAATTCGTTGGCACATTTTAATATATTGATAAGAGAGTTTAGATTGTTTTCGAAATACAACAAAGGGTTTTGAACTGATTCGCTAACGGCTTTATAGGCTGCAAAATGAATGATACTGTTGATGTCGGGATTTTCCTGAAAAATGGCGACCGTGTCATCATAAATGCAAAGATCTACTTTGTAGTTTTTTATTTTTTTTCCGGTAATATTTTCTACAGCTTCTAATATACTTTCGTTGCTCCTAGAGTTATTATCGGCTGAAACAACTTCAAAGCCATTTTCAATTAAGTCTACAATAGTATGTGCACCAATATAGCCACATCCCCCTGTTACTAAAATTTTACCCATATGCAAAGAAAACTAAAAATCACTCAAGGTTGTTGAGTGATTTTAAAATGAATTGGTTTTATTTTTCTTACTATACAAAAAAGCGTACAATATAATAGGTACCTGCCGCAAGTAAAGCACTTACAGGAATAGTTAATATCCAAGCCCACAATAAATTTACTGTTACCCCCCACCTTACAGCCGACAATCGTTTAGTGGCACCTACCCCTATTATAGAACCAGCAATTGTGTGTGTAGTACTGACCGGTATTTTAAGCGCTTCTGTTACAAACAAAGTTATAGCACCAGCAGTTTCAGCAGCAACACCTTCAAAAGGAGTAACTTTGGTAATTTTAGTACCCATTGTTTTTATAATTCTCCAACCTCCAGTCAAAGTACCTAATGCAATGGCCAAATGACAGGCAAATGGCACCCAATATGGCATATGTTTTACATCATTAATTTGCCCTGCAGCAATCATAGCAGCAGCAATAATCCCCATTGCTTTTTGTGCATCATTACCTCCATGCCCTATACTGAATGCTGCTGAAGAAACCAATTGTAGCTTTTTAAACCATTTGTTAGCTTTATAAGTATTTAATCGATTTAAGTAAAGTGTAAACATGGCCATTACAACAATAATAAGAGAGAGTAAAAACCACTTAAAATTTTTAGAATAAAATAAAACATTTAAGATATGTGATTGGTAATTAGATTTTAGTTTTTCAGGATCAACTACTATGTTATAATAAAGGAATATACCCACTCCAGATAATATTGCAAATGCAATTAATTTTGGCATAATTCCTTTTCTAAAAGAATGTAAAAACCATAACGACATGATAAAAGCTAAAATCATTCCTATTAGCGGGGCAATGAAAATAAAACTTACAGTTTTGATAACTACATCTATATTAACAGAACTAAAACCGGCATGAGCGATAGCAGCGCCTGCAAAGCCACCAATTAAAGTATGTGAGGAGGAAGAAGGAATTCCAAACCACCAAGTAAGTAAATTCCAGAAAATAGCAGCAATTAATCCTGAAAATATAACTGGTAAAGTAATAAACTCCTGATGTACGGTTTTAGAAATTGTGGTAGCAACGTTAAAGTCGGTGAATATAAATAGTGCAATAAAATTAAAAAAGGCAGCCCACACTACAGCTTGAAATGGAGTGAGTACTTTTGTAGATACTACAGTAGCAATAGAATTGGCTGCATCATGAAAACCATTGATATAATCAAATACTAAAGTTAAAGCAATGATAACAATGAGAAAAGTAATCATAATAAGGTAAAGTTGAAATTTAAAATAATTTATTAAAAAATTGCTTTACGCATATTTAACTATAATTGATTCTATCACATTGGCAGCATCTTCACATTTATCAGTTACAATTTCCATAACCTGATAAATCTCTCTTTTCTTAATTACTTCTTTAGCATCTGGTTCCGTTGCAAACAAACGCTCAATGCTTAAATCAAAAATATCATCGGCCTGATTTTCAATGCTATTGATTTTAACTAATGCATCGGTTATTAAGCGCATATTTTTCATGTTGCGTAATTCCTTAATGGCAATGGAAACCTGTCCACAGCCTTCTGCTATAAGCATGGCCATTTTATTAAACCCAATATCATTAGGATTCACTCTATAAAAATTTATCTTTTTAGCAGAAGCATAAATGTAATCAGCAATATCATCCAAAGCTGTTGCCAGATAATGGATATCTTCCCGATCGAAAGGAGTTATAAAATTTTTGCCTAATTCAGTAAAAATGGTATGGGTATACTCATCATTCTTATGTTCCATATCTTCAATTTCCTGAATTAGTTTTCCCCTTTTATCAAAATCGGGTTCATTTACTAATACTTTCAGTTTATCTCCCATTTCTACTAAAACGTCGGCTACGTTTTCAAAAAGTTCATAAAACACCCTGTCCTTGGGTAAGAAAATTTTAAGCATTGTATTTAGTCCCATAGTATTATTATTTCGGACAAAAATAGAGTTTTTAGTATTTGCTTAATGTTTTAGCTCAAATGGTAATGATAAGTTAACATTAGGTATTAAACAAAGGCTGTACTTGACTTATGCTTTTAATTAAATATATCAATACCAAACAACTCTTATATCAGGGTTTAAATTAAAGTTTCAGGTTCATTAATGGCTTGGGTTACAGGATTACAGGATTAAATTCATTTAATATTCACAAGTTTAGGCTTTTAGATGTACTGTTTTATACCAGTTTATTTAACCCAATATTGAAAAATGGTACTTAGGCAACCCTTTCACTTAACATTTAGGTAACATAAGTATAACAATTACATAACCTTACAATCATAATTCCATAACATGGCTTTTGTTCTTTTGCAGTAAATAATTACAGCATGAAAACAATTGGTTCAATACTATTTTTTAATTTTTTAACCCTTGGCTTATTTGCTCAAAATATTACAGTTGAAGGAAAAGTGACTGATGCAAATACAGGCCTTAGTTTATCGGGAGTATCAATTTCTTTAAATGGAGGAAAATCAATTAGTTCTACAGATATTGATGGCTATTTCGTTATTAACATTGATGCATCTAAAAAACAAAGTTTACTCATCACTTCAATTGGTTATCAAGCAAAAGTTATATCAGACTTCGAAAAGACTGTTGGAGAAGTTAGTCATCTAAATATTCAACTTTTTAAAGAATCGAAAACAGAAGAAGCCGTGATTGTGAAAGCTACTTCAAAAAAAGAAACAGTAGCATCCTTAATCACTTATCAAAGAAATACCAATGTAGTAGCTCAAGTGATTAGTGCTGAATCTATCCGTAGGTCTCCGGATAAAAACACAGGTGAAGTGCTCAAAAGGGTACCTGGCACATCCATTCAGGATGGTAAATATTTAATTGTACGAGGTTTGGCAGATCGTTATAATCAAGCCATGCTAAATGGTGTATTATTAAGCAGTACCGAACCCGATCGCAAAACTTTTAGTTTTGATATTATTCCATCTTCAATGATAGATAATATCATCATAAATAAATCTTTCATTCCCGAATTGCCGGGTGAGTGGGCAGGAGGTTTGATTCAGGTGAATACTAAAGATGTACCTGCAAGAAATTTCTTTAACATTCAAATAGGTTCAGGATTCAATACCAACACTATTGGTAATGATTTTTATAGTTATAAAGGAAGTAATACAGACTTTTTAGGGTACGACAACGGAACCAGAGGACTACCTGCCAACCTGCCCACCAAGGCTGCATTTGCTGATTTAACACAAGCGGAAAAAACAGCTTATGCATCGGGTTTTAAAGATATTTGGAGTGCCGATAAAAAAAGTTCAAGTTTTACGCCTGCCTTAAATCAAAGCATTGCAATCAGCGGTGGATTTAAAACCAATATCAGTAAAAAGAATAAACTGGCTGCAATACTGGCTGTTACTTATAACCGGAGCAATAAAAGAACAGTTTATGAAAACCAGATAAATACATTTCAGAATAATGTTCCCGATTTAAGCTTTAACTACTTCAACAAGAAATACAGCAACGATATTTTAGCAGGAGCATTGGCCAATTTTACCCTGCAACTTGGTAATAACAGTAAAATATCTTTTAAGAATTTACTGAACGTAAACACAACCAACTATATAACATTAAGAGAAGGTAAAGATTTTGACGGAGCAAGTAATGTTGTTTTAGGTGATAATATTAAAGCAACCGAGCTGGCATTTAAAGCAAATACATTTTTTAACACTCAGCTTACCGGCGACCACAACATTAGGAAATACGATGCTAAATTTCATTGGTTCGGTAGTTTTAATATTTTAGATCAGTATATACCTGACCAACGTCGTTTGCAGTTTTTACAAGACGACTCAAACGATCCATCATCCCCATATAGGGCTGTTATTGGCGGATCAAATGCATCTCAAAAAAGCGGCAGCCGTTACTATGGTTTTTTAAACGATTACATCTATACTGCTGGCGGAGACTTAAGCAAAGACTTTAAACTAGGTAAATTATCTCAGTCAGTTAAATCTGGATATTTTTTCCAGGTAAAAGACAGGTTATTTGATTCAAGACCTTTCGCTATTTACCTGCCAATCGAAAACAGAGACCTTCGTTTATTACCCGTAGACCAGCTGTTTGCAGCACAAAATTTTGGAAACGGATCTGATAATAAATTTGCTTTCAATGAATTGTCAGGAATTAGTTACCGCTATATCGCCAATTCAATTTTGAACGCAGGTTTTTTACAGTTTGATAACCAGCTAGCTGAAAAGATTCGTATTGTTTGGGGCTTACGTGTTGAAGATTTTGACCAGGTAATAGGCAGCCTCAAAAAAAGTGACCCCCGCCATGTGTACAGCAAAGTAACGGACTATTTACCTGGTTTAAATGCCACCTATAAATTAAATAACAAAACTAACATACGCCTGTCGGGTTCGCAGACAGTTATTCGTCCTGAATTTAGAGAACTAAGTACGTTTCAGTTTTATGATTTTGATTTAGGTGCTACCGTTGCCGGATTTACCGGTTTAACCAGAACAAAGGTTTCGAATTTTGATCTGAGATATGAACTATATCCAAGAGGTGGAGAACTGTTTACTTTCGGAATTTTCTATAAATTTTTCGACAAACCAATTGAAGCATATTTTAACCCTGCATCGGGTGGTGCAAGTACTTATAATTTCTTAAACGCTGATGAAGCTAACAGTTTTGGCGTAGAGCTTGAATTCAGAAAAAAGCTTGACTTTAATAATGCACTTAAGAACTTTACAGTACAGGGAAACCTCTCATACATCTACAACAGGGTATCTGGTATTGGTGTAAATGAATCAAGGGCTATGCAGGGCCAAAGCCCTTATCTGTTAAATGCAGGAATACAATACGACCTCGAAAAATATGGTATCAACACAACACTCTTATTTAATCAGGTAGGCAGAAGAATTACGTTTGTTGGAGGCAGCGATCAGCCACCGATCTGGGAAAACCCACGCCCCTTATTAGATTTTCAGATTGCCAAAAAAATCCTTAAGAATAAAGGAGAATTGAAAATGAATATTGCTGATATCATTAATAAAGAAGCCGTTTTTTATACCGATTTGAACGATAACAAAAAATACGACAGTAATTCTGATGCATTTGCTATTAAAAGAAAGTATGGTACAAATTTCAGTTTTTCATTCGCTTATAATTTTTAACTCAATAAATTAATAAACCAAACCTTAAAAATACAAACATGAAAAAGTTATTTCTCTACAGTGTGTTACTTGCAGCAACAGCGCTTAGCTGCCGAAAAATTGAAGTAGACGGAGACACAACAACTGTTGTTACCCCTGGTGGCACAACCGAAAACACTATCCTTGAAGGAAGAATCAGTGAAAACCGTACACTAAAAGCACAGTACACTTATAAACTGCGTGGCCTGGTTTATGTAACCAATGGTGCTATTCTCACCATTGAAGCCGGCACAAAAATAGTTGGAGAAAAAGGAAGAAACGGCGGATTGATAATCACACGCAGTTGCAAAATAATTGCGGATGGAACTTCCGATAAACCAATTGTATTTACCTCTGAAGAAGCTACGCCGCAACGCGGAGACTGGAGCGGCCTTGTAATTTTGGGTAATGCCCCAACTAACTCATCATTTAATGGAGTTGCAGGTTTAGGTGAAATTGAAGGTGGTATTAACAATAGTGATGGTTTAGGTTTGTATGGCACACCTGCTACACAGGCACAAAATCCTGCTGATAACAGTGGTATCTTACGCTACGTGCGTATTGAGTATGCCGGGTATGCTTTTTTACCCGATAAGGAAATCAACGGTTTAACATTTGGTGGTGTTGGTAGCCAAACTATAGTTGATTATGTACAGGTTTCTTATGCTAATGATGATTCTTTTGAGTGGTTTGGAGGAACAGTAAATTGCAAACATTTAATTTCTTACCGTACACTGGATGATGATTTTGATACAGACAATGGATACAATGGTAAGGTTCAGTTTGGTATATCTCTTAGAGATTCAGCAATTGCGGATATTTCACGTAGTGAAGCTTTTGAAAGCGACAATGATGCCAACGGTAGTTCTTTGTTACCACAAACTGCTGTAGTGTTCAGTAACATGACTGTTATGGGCCCTAAAGCAACATTAGCAAATACTGGAAACAGTTTATTCAGTTGGGGAGCCCAAATCAGAAGAAACTCAAGTACATCTCTATTCAATTCAATCATCATGGGTTATCCCGTAGGATTATACATTGATGCCACAAAGGGTGTTCCAACTGATAATAATATCCCCTCTTCTTTATTTGTACAAAACACAATCATTGCAGGTTGCACTTCGCCCGTTTTATATAGTTTAGGTTCAAATTCAAATGTGCCAACTGCACCAAATACCACAGCCACTATTACCAATTGGTTTAATACCCCTGTTTATGGAAATAGCATTTTTGCAACAAATAACGAAGTGGGACTTAATGCTCCTTTTAATTATACAGCGCCCGATTTTAATCCTACCCCAACCTCTCCTGCCGTTGTGGGAGCCAAGTTTTCGAATCCAAAATTATTAACTGGCTTTACCACAGTTAACTACAAAGGTGCTTGTGCTGTTGGTGATACCTGGTGGAAAGGATGGACAAAATTTTAATGCCTTTAAACTAAAAAAGCACCCTTTAAAACGGATGCTTTTTTAGTTTAAAGTAGTTGTTAATTTTCCTTTTTACTCTGCAAAGTAAAACCAAATGTAGTACCCACATCAATTTTACTACGTACGTGGATGGAATGTTCGTGTGCTTCAACAATATGCTTACATATAGACAACCCCAATCCACTCCCACCGGCTTCACGGTTTCTTGCCATATCTGTTCTATAAAATCTTTCAAAAACCCTTGGCAAATGTTCTTCTGCAATTCCAGTTCCATCATCACTAATTTCAACCAACACATTTTCGCCATCCATCATATAAAAACTTGACTCTATGGTTCCATTTGGTTTGCCATACTTAATAGCATTATCTACCAAATTGATAAATACCTGTAAAATTTTTATTTTATCGGCATACACAGTTAAAGGAAAATCGCAACCTTTTTTTATTATACAGTTGATATTTTTTTCATTCGCTTTAAAAGAAAGGGTTTCATACACTTCTTTTATTAAATCCTGAATGACGAAACTATTTTTTAAAAGCAATTGTTCACCACTTTCTAATTTAGATATGGCATCAAGATCATCTACCAAATTCACCAACCGGTCAATATTTCTTGATGTACTTTGTAAGAATTTCTTATTTACCTCGGCCTTATCTATTGCCCCATTCAATAAAGTATCAACATATCCCTGAATGGCAAAAATGGGAGTTTTTAATTCATGGCTTAAGTTTTGCAAAAACTCTTTCCGGTAAGATTCGTTTTTTTCCAACATTTCAATCTCCTCTTTCCGTTGAACTGCCCAGCTTTCAACATCATCACGTACTTCATCAATACTTTTTTGTGGTAAAATATTCTTGTAATAAAACTCTTCTTTTTTGCTTGCCTTGGTTTGATAAATGAACTTATAAATGAGTTTTATTTTACGATAGATAAATGTTTGAAGCGTATACAATATCAATCCAAAAGAACCCAAATATATTACAACAAAAGATACACCGGCAATCCATAAAACCGGTTTAAAAACAAAAATACCAATGGTAATAGGCACAGAAAGGGCTAGAGCCGTTAAAGCCGATAATTGTTGTGGAGTAAAATTTTTTTGTGAAAGCATTTTTATTAATTAGAAATCAAACTTATAGCCCACCCCTTTCACTGTGGTAATACAATCCATTTTTAATTTCTGGCGTATCTTTCGAATATGTACATCAATGGTTCGGTCTCCTACAATCACTTCTGTACCCCAAACTTGGTTTAAAATTTCGTTCCGTAAAAAAACTTTTCCGGGCTTACTGGCTAACAAGGCCAATAATTCAAATTCCTTTCGGGCTAAGTTAATATCTCTCCCTTTATACAGTACTTGGTATTTTTCTCTGTCGATAACCAAATCACCATGAGAAACTGCCGCTGTCTCTTCTTTAGCAACTCGCCTGAACAAAGCATTTACTTTGCTCACTAAAATTTTTGTGCTAATTGGTTTACTTAAATAATCGTCGGCGCCAGATTCTAAACCTTTAATTTCAGTTCCTTCATCACTTAATGCACTAAGGAAAATGATTAGAGTATCATTAAACTCGTCTTGCAAACGAAGGATATTACAAACTTCCATACCATTTAAGCCAGGCATCATAATATCAAGTATTATCAAATCTGGCTGTAGATCTTTTGCTTTTTCCAATGCCTCATGGCCGTTTTTTGCTGTAATCACTGTATATCCTTCGGCACTTAAATTGTACTGAAGGATTTCCAGAATATCAGGCTCATCATCTGCAATTAAAATTTTTTTAGCCGTATTGGTATTTTGCATAGTCCACAAAAATAGTGTTTACCTTTAATCATTAAATCAAAATGTACTAAAGCTACATTATTAAATTGTTAAGCTTGAAAGGGTATTAACATATATTTTCATCAAAAGCAAAACACAAAATAATTCCCTTAGTATTTTTTTAGCATCTTTGCTATTGAACAGCGCTATGAAAAAAAAATTACTTATTTTCTTTTTTACTTTATGCTCAATAAACGTTTTAGCAAGCGTAGATTCTGTAATTGTACCCATATACCGTCAACTTTTTCACGACAGAATTAATGAAGAACAGCGGCTTTTAGATAAAATGGATGGTAAACAAGATGGCTTTATTAAATGTACACAAGTAGAAGAAATTAATCTTTCCATAACAGATGTAATGATTGGAAAAATTGATCAGTATCAGGATTCAATAGAGCTTAATTCAAAAATTGTAACTAATAATCAAAAAATAAGGTACCTGAGTTACCTTGAAAATTTAATAAAAGCCTATAAGCAAGGAATAAAATCCAAAGAATTAAACCCTGCTTTTGCCCCCATATTATTCAGCAATTTTGAAAGAATTATGCTGGCTAATATTGACAATGTAAGTATGGTTTCCGAAATAGAATGGGCTCCTTATTCAGTAGGAAAAATAAATGCCGAAATTTTTACAGACAACAAAGGTTATGAAGAAAGTAAAAGAATCCTGTATAAAAAATTCTGTTCGCTTTATCCCGATAAAATTTTACAAACCATTACACCATATATCAACGAGTCTTTTGCTGATTCTATGATTGTTATAAGTTGTAAAAACAATCCAACTGCCATTTATTCTGTGGCGCAAGCGCCCAACTCTACGTTGGGTATGCTCATTCATCGCAACACAAACCCAATAGTAAAAGCTGTAGTTGATTTGAGTAAAACAGCCAATGCCCTTTTGTATTTTCCTTTTTTAGATGATATTCTTTCAGGCAAAAAAAGCATTGAGAGTATCGGAAAATTTGTAGGCAATGGCGAAACAGGATACGATAGTGTTGGTTATTTTAAATTATTGGTAAATACAGAGATCGATTATTTTAAAAGGATGATCTCTCCAGCTAAAGACACCCCCATTGCTATGTTTGGTGCCAACGGATTAAGAGAGGTATTAAAAGGAAAAGCCATTCAGCATTTTGTTACTCCAATAAATACATTGCATGATTTAAGTAATTTAAACTTGCGGATGAAAGCCATTGATTCTTTGTCGGCTATTGACTTGTATTATATGATAGTTTTAGGTGAAAATGAAATTTATACTTCTAGTTACAAACATAGTTTTTTTAGAATGTTGCAACGGATGGGTACCCAACCAAGGACAGATTCATTACTAATGAATGTGAACTTCGACTTTTTTAAGAAGTTTATAAAAATGGCCGCCAACTATAATAAGTTGGATACTTTTTTAAGGTTTATGCCAGCAACTAATTCCGAAATTTTAATGAGAGGTTTTATTGCCAACCTTGATAATACCGGCAATTTGGAAGACGCAGTAGACGTAGCAGATTCGTACAGCAGTATAAACGACAAAAAATTAAAAAAGACTATTTTAGGATACGTTGTTCATAATGAAGAACAAGCCATCGCTAATTTTAATATCAGAGGAAAAATTATTTATGGTTTATTGAAATCAATTTTCCTTTCTGCCGATCCGGCTAACAAAATTGACCTTACCAATGTATTGGGCATTCCCTCTATTTATGAAATTGAAAACAAAGATTTGAGAGATGATAGCGGCAGGATTATTCAACAAGTGTATTGGTATGGCGATGAGGATGGAAAATTATTTTTCCCTTCATTTATTAATTCTTTCCCTACTAAAGACTGGAAGATTACTGCCTTAAAAGAATGGTACGAAATTAAATCCATAAAAGGCAATGTTTGGATTTATGCCAATCGTCCGTTAGATAATGATGCCAATTTGGACGACAGTGCTCAAATTCACTTAAATACTTACCTGGCCGATAACAATCTTCACCCCTCAGTAGTTGTTCACCGAGGACATAGCTATTGGTTGCCACGTACCATTCGGCGCATGTCGGGGAATGCCAAAATCATTATGTTGGGTTCTTGTGGAGGTTATAAAAATTTAAATGATATTATTGTTGTCAATCCTGATGCCCATATCATTTCAACCAAAGAAATTGGCACAGGCGATATCAACCGTCCTATCATCAATTATTTAAACCAAACATTTGAGTCGGGCAACAAGCTTGTTTGGAAAACCATGTGGGAGTCCTTAACTAAAATATTTGTAGCCGATCCAAAAAAATCGGTAAGTGAAAGTTGGGAAGATTATATACCTCCCTATAAAAACCTTGGTGCCATATTTTTAAAGGGATATAATAAACTGCAGGAAGAATAACTGTTTTACAACTAGATAAATATCCATTAACCAATCCTTGTTTAGATTTGCATAATGAGTGACGCTACGAATTCACAGACTAAGGTTTTAAATTTTTCATTACTTAGCAGGGTATTTAGGTTTGCAGCGCCTTATAAAAATAAATTTTACGGTTCTTTAGTATTAGCCATTTTACTTGCTGTATTAGCTCCCATCAGGCCATTGCTTATTCAGCTTACTATTAATGATGGTATTCAGGGAAATGTAACCTCTCATTTTATTGACAGCCCCGGCGGCTTTATTATTGAGATTACTATTATACAGATCATATTATTGTTTATAGAAACTGGTTGTAGGTTCTTCTTTACTTTCCTCACAGCTTCTTTAGGCCAAAGTGTAGTGAAAGACTTAAGGGTAAGCACTTATAATAAAATTCTTCATCTTAACTTATCACAATACGACAAAACACCCATAGGTACTTTAACGACCAGAACTGTAAATGACATAGAGTCTATCAATGATATTTTTAGTGACGGGTTGATTCCAATCATTGCCGACCTATTAGCCATTTTCTCTGTTTTGAGCTACATGTTTTATGTAGACTGGCAACTCACATTGATATGCTTGGCACCATTTCCTTTTTTAATTGTAGCCACTTATTTTTTTAAGGAAACGGTTAAAAAGTCTTTTATAAGAGTTCGAAATGCAGTCTCTAATTTAAATGCTTTTGTACAAGAGCATATTACAGGCATGTCGTTGGTACAGGCATTTGCTGCCGAAAAAAGAGAGTTTACCAAATTCAACAAAATCAACAAAGAGCATAAAAATGCCAATATTAAAGCCATTTTTGCCTACTCTGTTTTTTTTCCTATTGTAGAGTTGGTGATGGCGCTTTCCATTGGTTTGCTTGTTTGGTGGGCAGCAAAAGATGTGGTGGAAACCCATCAATCTGAAAAAATTGCTGGTATTATTACTGCATTCATTTTATGCTTAAACCTTTTGTTTAGGCCGCTTAGGATAATTGCCGATAAATTTAATGTGCTGCAAATGGGCATGATTGCAAGTGAGAGGGTTTTTAAAGTATTAGATAATGAAGACTCGACAATAAATGAAGGAAATGCTTCAGCCGCTGGGATGAAAGGAAAGGTTGCTTTTGATAAAGTTTGGTTTGCTTATGCAGATAATGAATTTGTACTTAAAGACATATCCTTTACACTAAATGCAGGAGAAACTTTAGCTATTGTTGGTCATACCGGAAGCGGCAAAACATCCATTATCAGTTTACTAAATAGGTTGTACCAAATTACTAGTGGTCAAATCAGTATTGATGATACCAATATTGAAGATTTTCATCTGGATGAGCTCCGTTCTAAAATCGCTGTTGTTTTACAAGATGTTTTTCTTTTTAGCGGTTCTATCAGCGATAATATTACCTTACTTAACCCCGCCATTAAAAAAGCAGACTTGGTAAAAGCAGCACAATTGATGGGTATTCATGATTTCATTATGAAATTGCCTGGCAATTATGATTATAAAGTAATGGAAAGAGGGGCCACCTTATCGCTAGGGCAGCGCCAACTATTGTCTTTTGTAAGGGCATTATTATATAATCCTGCTATATTAATTCTAGATGAAGCAACATCATCTGTTGATACCGAAAGTGAAGCACTTATTCAAAATGCTATTGACAAATTGATCAGCAACCGTACTTCAATCATTATTGCCCATCGTTTATCAACCATTCGTAAAGCCAATAAAATTTTGGTGCTCGACAAAGGGGAAATAAAAGAAATGGGTACCCATGATGAACTGCTGCAAAAGAGAGGATTATACCATCATTTGCACAAAATGCAGTTTCAAAAGCAAGAGAAAACATAATAATTTATAATATTGCTGTTCTACTTGTTTTTTTCCAGTCGAATTTCGGATTTCACCCCACCCTCCTTATCTTTGCGCCAAATTAGAGGACTATTATGGCATTAAAGAGCATCAAATCATTACTGGTAGCCGTTTTTAGCGCATTTTTAATATTATTTTCCAATACCGTCTCTGCCCAGCACGAGCCGGCAAATGCACCTGTAAAAGAAAAAAAGATTTTTGATGCCAATGAAGTGATTTTTGGCCATATCATGGATGCACATGAATTTCATTTTTTATCATGGACCGATGCGGATGGTCATAAGCAACATCTTACCATTCCATTACCGGTAATGTTGTACTCTAAAGAAAAAGGATTTAGTTGTTTTATGTCTTCAAAGTTTGAACATGGTCACCACGATTATAAAGGATACGGTTTATTAACTGATGAAAAAATTGACCATCTTGGGCTTGATCGCAATGTGCATATAGCTGGCAGAATTGTAGCCGTAAATGAAGCTGGAGTTATGGATACCGCTGTTTCCATTTTGGATATCTCTCCTACTCGTAATGTAATTCAAATGTTATTGGCTTTAACCATTTTGGTAGTTTTATTATTACGCATTGCAAAAAGATACAGCCGTGGCGAAGGCATTACATCGGCACCAAAAGGAATGCAAAACACCATGGAAACCATTGTAAACTTCATCAACGATGAAATTTGCAAACCAAACCTTGGTGCAAAAAGTAATAAGTACTTACCCTTTATTTTAACCATTTTCTTATTCATCCTTATCAATAATATTTTAGGGTTAATTCCAGGTTCGGCAAACGTAACAGGCAATATTGCCTTTACTTTTGTTTTGTCTATCATTACATTTGTTGTCATCATCTTCAGTAGTAACAAACACTACTGGATGCACATTTTAAACCCTCCTGGTGTTCCATTAGGCGTAAAAATCATATTGGTTCCAGTAGAGATCCTGGGCATTTTCACTAAGCCATTTGCATTGATGATCAGGTTATTTGCCAATATGGTGGCAGGTCATATTTTAATTATTTGTTTAATCTCCCTAATTTTTATCATGGGAGCTTTAAGCCAATATGCAGGTTGGGCATTTTCACCTTTTTCAATTGCCTTTACCGTTTTTATTTATTTTATTGAGATATTGGTAGCATTTTTACAAGCCTTTATCTTCACTATATTATCAGCAGTTTTTATTGGGCAGGCATTTGAAGGAGGTCACGACGATCATCATGCTCATGAAACAGCAGCACATTAATTACGTTTTTTTTTAACCAATATAAAATCACAGATCATGGATTTATTGAATGTTTTGTTAAGCTCACCAATTGCTAATGCAGGTGGTGCTATCGGTGCAGGTTTAGGTGCAATCGGAGCAGCTATCGGAATTGGACAAATTGGTAAAGGTGCACTAGAGTCTATTGCACGCCAGCCACAGGCTATCAATGATATCCGCAGCAACATGATCCTTACTGCCGCTTTGGTAGAGGGAGCAGCGTTATTTGCGATCATCATCGGTTTCCTTGCAATGGTGCTTTAAAAACCTTACTGTATCCAAAGCACAGGGCGGAGGATACAGTATTTTTAACTTGAGTTCTTTGTAGTAACATGGGCTTTTTACTTTTGCAATTTTTTCAAAAGTTGCTTCTATTTTACTACATCATTAATATTAAAAAACTTAAACTCTTCCGCAAGGGAGATAAAGTGTATTACTTATGCAATTATTAACACCGGCCTTTGGCCTTATTATCTGGACGCTTTTAGCCTTCCTTATCGTATTTTTTCTTTTAAAGAAATTTGCATGGCCGATGATTATTGGCGGATTGGCCGAAAGAGAAAAAAACATTTCTGATTCATTGGCACTTGCCGAGAAAATTAAATTAGAAATGGCTCAGCTTAAGAATGACAATGAAACCATTCTTACACAAGCTCGTGAAGAAAGAGCAATAATGATTAAAGAAGCTAAAGCAACTAAAGATAAAATGATTGCTGAAGCTAAAGAAGAAGCTAAAGAACAAGCTTCAAAAATCATGGCCGATGCACAGGCTTCTATCAACAACCAAAAAATGGCTGCCCTTACCGAAATAAAAAACCAAGTGGGTAGTTTGGTATTGGAAGTAAGCGAAAAAGTTTTGCGTAAAGAGCTTAGCAACAAAGCCGAGCAAGAGAATTATATAAAAACCCTTGCCGCAGAAGTAAAATTGAATTAACTATTAAGAATTATAATTAGTATGAATAATCCCCGTTTAGCAGGCCGATACGCTAAGAGTTTACTGGATTTGGCTACAGAACAAAACCAGGTAGATGCTGTATATGCTGATATGAAATGGTTGCAATCGATTTGCAAAAGCAATCCCGATTTTGTTGCCCTACTTCGCAGCCCGGTTATTAAACCAACAGTTAAAGAAAAAATTATTGCAGCAATTACCACTGAAAGGGTTTGTAAACTATCCAATCTTTTTATCCAGCTTTTGGTACGTAAGGCTCGTGAAAACAATTTGCCTGAAATTGCTACCACATACATCGACCAGTTTAATGCTTTACGCAATATTCACAAAGTAAAGATTACTACAGCCGAAACAATTTCTGAGGAAATGAGAACAGCTATCATGTCTAACTTAAAAGCAACAGCAACTGCTGGACAAACTTTTGAAGTTGAAACTAAAGTTGATAATGATTTGATTGGTGGCTTTTTACTGGAAACAGCAGGCACTTTGGTAGATGCCAGTATTTTAAGAGACCTAAAAGATATTCAAAAGCAGTTTATGAATAATGATTATTTGCACAGACTGCGTTAATTTAATAGCATAAGGAATTTTAAAAGGCTGTTACACTTGTAGCAGCTTTTTTTATACCCAGCCTTGTATGTCTAATATATTTTTGTTTGAAATAAAGTTCAATTAATTAAAACCCAAACACCGGAGTCTTTATATCATGATAAAAAAGAAATGTCCATTTCTCTGTTTCTCCCTGTTGCCACCATTGTTGCCGTAGCTCCATGCTTTTTCGGCCATCCACATCATATTTAGCAATAAAACGGTTTTTCATTTGGTGTAATTGAGGAGCCACATCTCCTCCAAAAAACACTTTTTGTCCATCATCCTCTATCCAGAAAACCTGGTGAAATGGGCAATGAGCTCCACTGATCTCGTACTTAATATAATCATCAATCATTCCATCACCTTCTAAAAAAACAACCTGATCGGAGTTTTGTAATCCTTCAAAGTCTGATACCGTGTATGAAGGCGCTCCTTTTTGAATGGCAAAATCCATTTCTTCTTTGTGAACATAGTAAGTAGCATTTGGAAAACTTAAAAACTTTTGGTTGAGCATTTTATCTTCTTTGTAAATCCCTCCAGCATGGTCTTTATGTAAATGACTCATCAATACTTTGGTAACTTCTAAAGGACCAATGCCATTGTTAAGTAAGTTTTGATGTATTTGTAAAGTACCGTCGTTGATACTAAAGCCCAAGCCTGTATCTATTACAATAATATCTTTTGAAGTAATAACAGCAAAGGGTTGTATCTCCACCAACAAACTACCAATAGGCCTTTGTTGTAAATTATCTTTCGCCAGATCAAATGGTACAAAATTTTTTGTGGCATCAATAGTAAAAGCGCCTTCGCTTAATGGAATTATTTTCATTGTGTAAAGTTACTTTGTTAGCAGGGTAATTTGCTTAAACAAATTACAGATTTACTGATTAACGGAGTACCATTTGCCGATCGGAATCTAACTTAATTAAGATAAAAAGTAAAACAGTAAAAGTTAAAAGGGAAGAGCCTCCATAACTCATCATTGGTAGTGTTATTCCAATTACAGGTGCTAGGCCAATAGTTACACAAATATTTACTGCCACATGAAAAAATAAAACACCTGCAACTGAATAGGCATATACTCTGCTAAAAGTACTTCGTTGCCGTTCGGCCATCATTACTATTCTTAAAAGCATAGTAAGATACAATATCATCAATAATGCACTACCCCAAAATCCAAAGTTTTCACCAACAGAAGTGAAGATAAAATCGGTATGTTGCTCGGGAACAAAGTCACCCTGAGTTTGTGTGCCTTTTAAAAATCCTTTGCCCAACAAACCACCGGATCCAATGGCAATTTTAGACTGCTTTACGTTGTAATTCTGCTTATCAGTTTTGCTTTTTTTGGCTTTTAAATCTGCTTCACTGTTTAAATCAACCGTTGATTCATCTGCAAAAGGATTATCAACACCAACCATGCTAAAAATCCTATCTGCCTGGTAAGGTTTAAACACATGCTTAAAAGTAAAGGGAACCACCAACCCAACAAAAAGGGAACAAAATGCCCAGGAGATTAAAATGATGGCTAAAATTTGTCGGTTTCTTTTTAACCTTCTTCTGTTACTGTAAATGATTAGTACTGCTAAAACGGCAAATGCAATTAATAAGGTTTGTGTAGAAAAAAGCAAAGAGACTACTAATAATACAGCCATAGAAACACCAGCAATTAAATAACCCGGAGGAAGCCCTTCTCTATACATGGGTATTAAAAAAGAGAAATAAACCAATGCTAAGCCAGTTTCGCCCTGAAGAATAGAAAGCACGCTGGGAGTAAAAGCAATAGCTGCAGCTATTAATTGTGATTTTGGTTTTTTAAAATCTGTTTCAGGCATTGACAGATATTTTGACAATGCCAAAGCCGTAAATATTTTGCAGAGTTCAACAGGTTGTAAGTTCATAAAACCTAGTGGAATCCAACTTTTAGATCCTTTAATTTCTTTACCAAAAACAAAAGTAGCAATCACCAGCAGTATCCCTACTAAATAAGAGAGGTTGGCTGTAGCAGTAAAGAGCTTACTATCCGTTAATAAAATAAAAATTGCTACAACAAAACAGACTCCAAAAAAGAAAAGTTGTTTGCTGTAATTTTTTTTAAATCCAACCAGAGTTTGAACAAAATTATCGCTGCTGCGATACTCTACAGAATAAATACAGATAATGCCAAAAAGTACAATGAGGGCATAAAGCCAAACCATCAACCAGTCGATTCCCTTTGATATGGTTGGATTTTTTTGATACATATTTCCTGCCCTTTAAAAAAAATTAAGCTTTAAAAATATAATTGGGTATTTCTTGTTTCTTTTTATCTGATGGCAAAATGGCCTGTGGCTTATCCTTCAATTTATTTTCGGTACTGTCTTTTGAAGGCTTTGTTTTTTTATCCTGTTCTTTTACTTTTTTAATTTGCTCTAAAGCATCCTCTTCATCTGCGGCATCCATTTGCATCGTGTCTTTTAACAATTTTAAATACCCTTTTGCTATTAAATACGCTGTATCCTTTAAATGTGATAAGGAATCTCTTTTTTTAATTTCGCTATAGATACGTGGAGGTATTAAATTCAACTTGGTAAATTTTTCAATAATGGCTTTACGATTGGCAGCAATCGTGTCATTCAAATATTTTTCTATCATTAATCCTACAATAGGGGCAGCATAAGTACCTCCAAAACGACCGCTATTTTCCACTACGCACATAATGGCAATTTTTGGATTATCTCTTGGAGCAAATCCACAGAAAAAAGCATGGTTGGGTTGCTTTACACCTCTATAATAATTTTCAACTGTACCAGTTTTACCACAAATAGCAATACCTGGCACTTTGGCCCCGGCTCCTGTTCCCCTATCCACCACATCCTGCATACCTTGTTGTACAATATCAAAAATGGTATCCGGAATATTTACAGCCCTGTGTTTTTCCTGAAAATTGGTTAACATATCGTAAGCATCACCTCCTTCAATGGAATCTACAAGGTGTGGAATTTTATACCAGCCTTTATTGGCTATATAAGCCATTTCGTTGGCTACCTGAATAGGCGTAGCATCTACTTCGCCCTGTCCAATACTTACAGATCGGAAATTGCAATAATTCCATTTGCTTTTTCCATATACTTTGTCAAAATACTCGGGTGTTGGAATATGTCCTGGTTTTTCCCAAGGTACATCAATCCCCAATTTATGGCCAAGTCCAAAAGCATACATATATTTATTCCACTTAGCAAGGGCAACTGCCTGATTGGGATATTTTGGATTTGTAATTACCTTTTGCATTACAGTAGCAAAGTAGGTATTGTCTGACATGCGAATCGCATTCAACAAATCAAATGTGCCAATATCTAAACAACGCATGGGCTTAGCACCACCGCAACCATAAAAAGCTCCCGAACAAGAAATGGAAAAGCTAGGAGTAATAACTCCCTCTTGCAAACCCACAAGCGCTTGCAACGTTTTAAATGTAGAGCCAGGAGAATAAGTGGCACTAACTGAACGATTAAATAATGGTAAAGCCGGACTTAATAAAAGGTCGGCATAATGTTTTCTTCTTTCGGAGCCAGTTAACAATTTGGGTTTATAAGTAGGACTACTAATCATAGCAATGATTCCACCTGTTCTTGGATCAATGGCTACTATAGAGCCTAATTTATTTTCCATCAACTTTTCTCCCAACTCTTGTAATTCTATATCAATAGATGTGTACACATTTTGCCCAGCAATGGCAGCGGTATCAAACTTACCGTCTTCTAATCTGTCGGTAAGCCGGTTTTTATTATCTCTTTTCCAAAACTCAATCCCTCTTTGTCCCATTAACACTTTTTCATAAGTTCTCTCCATCCCAGCACGGCCAATATAATCTCCCATCACATAGCCTTCGTATTTGGGATTTTTTAAAATATTGGAATCTACTTCACCCAGGTAACCAAAAATATTTCCCCCAGCATCATAAGGATAATCTCTTACCGAACGCTCTTGTAAATAATAGCCCGGTACCAACTTATACATATTTTCATTCAACTTGGCCATTTTTTCATTGCTTAAAAGCGGTTCAAAAATAGAAGCCCGGTAACTTTTATTTTTAATGATGGCTGTGATGATTCTTTTTCTAAACTCGGCAGTATCAATATTTAAAATTTGGCAGAGGATTGAAGTATCTGTTCCTTTTATTTTTCCTGGGATGACCATCAAGTCGTAGATAATAGTATTTTGTAACATTGACCTGCC
This sequence comes from uncultured Chitinophagaceae bacterium, assembly GCA_947085175.1. Taxonomy (GTDB): domain Bacteria; phylum Bacteroidota; class Bacteroidia; order Chitinophagales; family Chitinophagaceae; genus Ferruginibacter. Next base: position 261,633 of record CAMTVJ010000002.1, on the reverse strand, counting down.
CTTTCGGTCGAAAACAATTCCCCTGTCGGGATAAATCACTTTTCTAAAAGTACCTTGGTCGTCGGCCTGTACCCTGTATTTGGTAGAAAACAATTGCAGATTAGCCAACTGCATAAAAATGATAATGAACATGCTAATAAAAACCAGCATGATTACATTTTTACGAGATTGATTAAAGACAGACAAGGGTTGGTTAAAAAATTAAAGGTTAAATAGTATTTGTTCTAAATTTTTGTTTTCTATAAAAAAGCATTTCGGTTATTAAAATTAAACCAAGGCTTATTACAGTAGATAAAATGGTTTTTATTAAAAAATACCAAATATTGCCAAACTGCCATGCTTCTAATAAAAACAACCAACCATGATGAACAAAAGTCAAAACGCCAATAAAAATCATATAGGGCAAAAATCCTCCCATACTTTTGATGGAAGGTTCTTCGTAATTAGAGTCGGATCCTTCCTGAGGAATTAACAGGCTTATTAAAAAAGGACGAATATAGGCTACTAAAACGCAGGCTGCAGTATGAAATCCGGGATGATGCCTAAAGCTATCTAAAGTAAATCCTAGAATCATAGCAATAAGCATAACCTTAGTTTTTCCCATCCTAAATGGAAGCCATAAAATAAACAGAAAGTAAACATAAGGCGTTACCATTTGGTGCAAATGAATTTTATCCAGTACAAAAACCTGTACTAGGATAAATAAAATGAACCGTATGATATTTTTGGCCAATGAACTCATAGTTGACTAATTCAATTACTGTGTTTTCTTTTTTACTTTATCTAATAAACTGTTAACTGCTTCTGATTGCTTATTATCGATTGCATACACATGCTCCAGATTATAAAAATTGGCTGCCGTTTTAAATTTAATTAAAAAATTACCAGTGCTTTTTTCCGGGCTTACTTCAGTAACCAATCCAATCATCATACCCTTTGGAAAGCTGGTACTAAACCCACTTGATATAATGGTATCGCCTTTGGCAACTTTTGCACTTTTAGGTATTCCGGAGAGGTTAATAACATTCGGCATTTTGCCATCCCAATTCAATGTTCCGGTTTCGCCGCTTTTTAATAATTTACCACTAATATGACTGTCTTTGTGTAACAAACTCATCACTACAGCGTAATCATTACTTACATCTGTAATTATTCCAACTACTGCACTATTGGCATTTACTACCCCCATTCCAGCTTGTAACGATAATGCTTCTCCTCTTCCTAAAACAATAAAATTGTTTTGTGCTGTTACAGAATTGTATACCACTTTAGCAGGGAAATAATTGTATTTTCTAAACCGTTCCATTGAATCTACCCTGATTGAATCAATCACTATTTTGCTGGTAGAATCGGGTAACTCAAAATCGGATTTTAATTTATTGTATAATTTTTCGTTGGCAGAAACCAATGAGTCATTTGTTTTTTTTAATTGAAAATAATATTCTACATCACTGTATTTTTCATTAATTTTTCCGGTAACCTGATTAGCAGTATGGCTAAATACAGCTTGGTGATAATTACTATAATGTACTATTAAGTAAATACTAAACCCTTGTAGAAAAAGGAATAATAGAAAGTGAAAATACCGGCGAATGAAAAGAAATATATTACGCACAAGTAAAGGAATTTGAAATGGTGAGTTAGGAATTAGGAATCAAAACTTCAAATTTCTAATTCTTAATTACCTTAATTTATTTCATTACAAAAGGATACCTGTCATAATGTTTTAATGCAATACCAGTTCCTCTTACAACACTTTTTAACGGATCATCGGCTACATGCACCGGAAGTTTAATTTTTGCATTCAGTCTTTTATCCAATCCTCTTAATAAAGCACCACCACCAGTAATATATAATCCCCTACGGTAAATATCCGATGCCAGTTCAGGAGGCGTTGTTTCCAATGCTTTCAAAATAGCTTCTTCAATTTTAAATATGCTCTTATCTAAAGCTTCAGCAACTTCCTGATAGCTTACCATTACTTGCTTTGGAATACCTGTCACTAAATCTCTTCCGTTTACAGGAATGTCATCTGGAGGATTATCTAAATCTTTCATGGCTGCTCCAACCTGAATTTTAATTTGCTCTGCAGTACGTTCTCCAATTAATAAACTATGATACCTACGCAAGGCTTCCATAATATCAGCAGTAAACTCATCTCCTGCTACACGAATACTTTGGTCGCAAACAATACCTGCCAAAGCAATAACGGTAATACCAGTAGTGCCACCTCCAATATCAATAATCATATTTCCAACAGGTTCTTCTACATCTATGCCAATACCCAAAGCCGCAGCCATGGGTTCGTGAATTAAATATACTTCTTTAGCCCCTGCCTGCTCAGCACTATCTCTTACAGCACGTTTTTCTACCTCTGTAATACTACTGGGAATACAAATCATCATCCTCCAACTTGGGGCAAATAATGGCTTTTTAGGATAAATTAACTTAATCATTTCCCTAATCATTAATTCTGCAGCATTAAAATCGGCAATTACACCATCCTTTAACGGACGAACCGTACGGATGCTTTCATGCGTTTTCTCATGCATCATCAATGCCTTTTTACCAACTGCTAAAATATTTTTGGGATTATTACGGTCTAACGCCACAATAGATGGTTCATTCACAACAATTTCGTCATTATGTATAATAAGGGTATTTGCTGTACCTAAATCAATTGCAATTTCCTGTGTAAAAAAATTAAAAAGGCCCATATTTATCTATGTAAAAAAAAAAAGTAATCAATGCCAGCAAAGTTGGTGGAAAAAAGTTGAATTAACAACCGCAAACCCTTTATTTTTCAATATTTAAAGAAACTTTGTCAGATTTCTTTTTTTTAAGAAGATAATTGGATTTAATCTTTCGTCTACCACTTTTTTATTCTTTATTTTTTTTATTCAACTTTTAAGGTTTGATAAAGATTTTTGTGAATAATCTTTAAATTCATATCCAATATCTGTTCTGAAATACATTCCCTCAAAATGCAACTGCTCTGCCATATAATTGGATAATTCAACTGCTTCTGTAATATTTTCGCCATAAGCTGTAACGGCTAAAACCCTTCCTCCGTTTGTAACTAAATCATTTCCTACTCTATTGGTTGCTGAGTGAAACACCATAGTATCTGGTATTGAGGAATTATCTAAACCAGTAATTAATTTACCTGTTGTATAATCTCCCGGATAACCTTCACTTACTATTACAACTGTTGCTACAGCCCTATCATCTATGTCTATAATAATTTCATTTAACCTTTTCTCCGAAGTTGCAATTAGTAATTCAACCAAATCATTCTTCAATCTGGGAATCACCACTTCAGTCTCAGGATCACCGAGGCGGCAATTATATTCAATCATATTAGGTTCCCCATTATTTACCATCAAGCCTAAAAATATAAATCCCTTATAATCCATATTGTCTTTCTTAAGCCCCGCAATGGTTGGTTCTACTATCTTTGCTTTAACTTTTTCCAAAAACTCGGGGGTTACAAACGGAACAGGGCTTACTGCTCCCATACCGCCTGTATTTAAACCAGTATCAGCCACTCCAATTCTTTTATAATCTTTTGCTTCAGGTAGTAAAACATAATTTTCTCCATCGGTTAATACAAAAACACTAACCTCAATTCCTTCTAAAAAAGCTTCAATCACAACTTTTTTACCTGCTTCACCAAATTTTGACCGGTGAATGATTAAATCAAATTCCGACATGGCTTCCAAATGACTATTACATATTAACACCCCTTTACCAGAGGCTAAGCCATCGGCTTTAAGCACAATGGGTAAGCTGTGATTTTTAATATATTCAATCCCATCATCATAATTTTCTGAAGTAAATTCACTATAAGCAGCTGTAGGGATTTGATGACGTTGCATAAAATCTTTGGCAAATGCTTTACTCCCCTCTAATTGAGATGCTTTTTTAGGCGGGCCGATAATATGTAGGTTTTGGGTTTCTTCAAAACTTAAAAAATAATCAACAATCCCGTTAACTAAAGGCTCCTCGGGACCAACAATTAACATTGCAATGTTATGTTCTAGTACAGCAGCTTTTAAACTGTCAAAGTCATTTACAGATATATCTAAGTTGGTGCCTTCCAATGCTGTACCTGCATTACCAGGTGCAATAAATAAATTACCACAAAGTTTACTTTGTTTCAATTTCCAGGCAAGGGCATGAGAGCGACCGCCGGTTCCTATTAAAAGGATGTTCATGAATGATAAATTAAGAAATGCGAATGTATACTAATGCTACTTGAACAGAACAAATATCTAACCAAAGTGCTATTTAACGTCAAATTATTTAAAATATTTTAATGATTAAAGGGAATCTTATTTGTTTGTACTAAAAGAAAATCGCTATTTTGGGTTTCTAAAAAACCAAAACAACAATCTAAAAAATTTATTATGACTGAAACAAAAGTGGCTAGCAAACATCCTGCTGGTTTATTTGTGCTCTTTTTTACTGAAATGTGGGAGCGATTTAGCTATTATGGCATGAGAGCTATTTTCACGCTTTACATGACTAAAGCATTATTTATTGACAAAGCATCCGCTTCCAATATATATGGAAGTTTTACAGGCCTTGTTTACCTTACCCCGTTAATTGGTGGGTATGTAGCCGATAGATATTGGGGAAATAGAAAGTCTATTTTTCTTGGTGGATTATTAATGGCTATTGGTCAGTTTTTAATGTTTTTTAGTGCTAGTTATTATCAAAATGTAGATTTAAGTACAATTTTCATGTGGTTTGGCTTAACAGGCCTTATTGTAGGAAATGGGTTTTTCAAGCCCAATATTTCTACTTTAGTCGGGCAACTTTATCCTAGGGGAGATACAAGACTTGATTCTGCATTTACACTCTTTTATATGGGCATCAATCTTGGAGCTTTTTTTTCGCCAATTGTCTGTGGATTATTAGGAGACACTGGAAATCCAGCAGATTTTAAATGGGGATTTTTAGCAGCAGGTATTGGTATGCTAGTTGGAATTGTTTCGTTTGAATTAATGAAGAAAAAATACTTAATTACGCCAGAAGGAGAAGCTGTTGGTTCTATTGCCAATAAGAAAAAAGATATCGCTGATAAAGCTGCGGCTTTGGCTAAAGGCGAAGAAGACACTTCTGTAGTTGGTTCTATTTCCAATAAAAGTATTGGCATTTGGGCTGTAATTGCTTTAGGCTTGATCTTATTATTTCATTTTGTAATTGATCAGGATTGGATTGGCTCGTGTATTTTTAGTGTTTCTATAGCTGCTCCTGGTTTAATTTTTTCAGATTCGTCCCTATCAAAAATTGAAAAAGAAAGGATTCTTGTAATTTTCATCGCTGCTTTCTTTGTGATATTCTTTTGGGCTGCATTTGAACAAGCTGGCGCTTCTCTTACTTTCTTTGCTGATGAGCAAATGAACAGAACGGTTAACATAAATTCTAGTTACGGTCTGGTTTATTTGGTTATTGCCGCTTTTGCTGGTCTTTTGTATTATACGTTACAAAGAATTATGGAAATTCCAAAAGAGTTTAAAATATTGTTTAGTGTAATAGGTATTTATCTACTTTTCTTAGTTGGTAAAGGTTTTATTGGTACAGACAATTTTGTACTTGCAGAAATTCCTGCTTCTGCTTTTAATAGTGTTAACGCAATTTTCATTGTTGTATTAGCTCCTGTTTTTGCTGAACTATGGGGTAAACTGGGTAAAAGAAATTTAGAACCCGCTTCTCCTTATAAACAAGCACTAGGTCTTTTATTTCTTTCGCTAGGGTATGTTGTAATTGCAGTTGCTGTTAAGGGGCTTGAACCAGGAATAAAAATAAGTATGATGTGGCTAATTGCCCTTTATCTACTTCACACAATTGGTGAATTATGCTTGTCTCCTATAGGCTTATCCCTTGTAAATAAACTTGCACCAATAAGATTTGCTTCTGTTTTAATGGGAACATGGTTTCTTGCAAATGCAACTGCAAATAAATTTGCAGGTACATTAAGCGCTTTATATCCTGAAGCGGGAAAACCAACCGTGTTTATGGGTTGGGAAATGAACGGCATGTATGATTTCTTTGTATTGTTTATAATAATGTCAGGAGTTGCATCTTTAATATTATTTTTAGCAAGCAAATGGCTACTCAAGATGATGCATGGAGTAAGATAATATCATCAATAAAAATCTATAGAGGCGACCATATGGTCGCCTTTTTATTTATCTTACAACCCTAAAATTAACTGCATGAGCAAAACTGCAAAACATCCTAAAGCATTACCTTATTTATTTTTCTCCGAAATGTGGGAACGATTTGGTTACTACCTGATGATTGGTATTTTCTTACTTTATCTTAAAAATGTAGAACATGGTTTTGCCATGACCAATTCCGAAGCATCGGATTTGTATGGCACTTTTATTGCCCTAGTTTTTCTTACCCCATTTATTGGCGGTTTACTGGCCGATAGATATTTTGGTTATAGACGTTCTATTATTGCTGGAGGGCTAATGATGGGTGTAGGTTATTGCCTTATGTCGGTTCATAGCCTACCTATGCTTTACCTATCTATGAGTTTAGTGATTTTTGGAAACGGTTTTTTTAAACCCAATATATCTACCCTCCTGGGCAATTTATACTCTACTCCCGAATTTGAAAAAAGAAAGGACGAAGGCTACAATATCTTTTATATGGGTATTAACATTGGCGCTTTCATTTGTAACTTTTTTAGTGCCGCCATTATTATTTTATGGGGCTGGAAATATGCTTTTGTTGCCGCTGGAATAGGCATGTTTTTGGGTGTCATCATCTTTATGGTGGGCACCAAACACTATGTAACTGGTGATGTAAAAAAGCCAATGAATAAAGAAGATATGCCTTTTTCTAAAATTGTGTTAACCATTTTGGTGCCTTCGGTAGTAGCAGGTGTTTTGGGTTGGATGATACCAGGAAATATTTTTCAATCAGATAGCAATGATGCTTTCATCTTTGCATGTTTACCGGTAATCTATTTTTATTCTTCCCTTTATTTTCGTGCCGAGCAGTCGGAGAAAAGACCCATAGCCGCTTTGTTGGCCATCTTCGCCTCTGTTGTTTTATTTTGGGCAGTGTTTAAACAAAACGGAACTGCTCTTACTATTTGGGCCGAGAGTTATACTACTCGACAAGTAACAGGCAGTACAGAAAAACTTTTACATGCTGTTAACCTTGCTGAAGTAAAAGAATATAAAAAAGATTCTGTGGTGTTGTACGATAACCAGTTCCGTATTCAAAAATCGGAAGATGGCAAAGTGATAAAAGAAGTAAACTATCCTCCTTATTTTAAAAATGTAAAGCCCGAAAACTTACCAGCCGATCAGGTGAAAGCCACATTGTGGTCAACACCTCTCAGTCAATCTATAAACCCTGGATGGGTAATATTGTTAACCCCATTAGTGGTAGCCTTTTTTGCTTTTTTACGAGGAAGAAAAAAAGAACCATCCACTGCCACAAAGATTGCTTTTGGATTATTTATCTCTGCCTTATCGGTATTGGTAATGGTGGGGGCTGTTTATGCAAGTAACAACGGCGCCGAAAAAGCCAGTGGTTGGTGGCTGATGGGTACATATGGTGTCATCACCATTGGAGAATTGCTTTTAAGCCCTATGGGCTTATCATTGGTTTCCAAACTCAGCCCCGTTCGTTTAACTTCCTTAATGATGGGTGGCTGGTTTTTGGCTACTTCTATTGGTAATAAATTATCGGGAGTATTGGCCACCATGTGGGATGGCTATCAACATAAAGCCAATTTCTTTTGGGTGAATTTTGTTTTATTGATGCTGGCAACCTTTATTATTTTTGCAATGCTGAAATGGTTAAACAAAATTCTAAAAGAAAAAGGGGTAAGCTAAGTTTAAATGAATTTTAAATAATCGTATTGTTTACCCAAGATGGCTTTATCATCAGTAGCCAGCCATTTATTTAAAACAGTAGCATATACATTCTTGAAGTCGACCTGGTGTTTCAGGTCGCCTTCATTTAAATCAGTTAAATCGGGCATGGCATTCAGCATGCCCTTTTCTTTTAATCCACCGCTAATGAAAAACATATTATTGGCAGTGCCATGATCGGTACCATTACTGGCATTTTGAGAAACTCTTCTTCCAAATTCGCTAAAGGTCATCATCAATACATCTTCAAATCGGTTGTTATTTTTTAAGTCGGCAGCAAAGGCTTTAACTGCATCGTTCAATTCGGTAAACAATCTTTTTTGCTGCCCGTCCTGATTTACATGCGTATCAAAACTACCCAAGGATACATAATATACTTTGGTGTTGATGTCGGATAAAATTAGGGAAGCAATTGTTTTTAAATCTTTACCTAAGCCTGTGCTTGGGTAAGATTGAGAAGTTGGATGAATTTTGCTTTGCTGATAAATATACTCCGCACTGCTGAGTGTTGCACTCATAGTTTTATATAAATAGTCGATTGTTTCTTCTCCTGACTGATGGGCAGCTGTAACATCTTTTAAAAACTTACCATTGCTGCTATTGTATAATTTTTGAGGATCATTAAATGCTAATCCTTTATTCTCTTCCCCTTTTAATGCTAAACTTAAAACATCATCCAATTCCAAGGCCTGGGTAGGTTTGTCACAACCTTTACATTGAGCATCTAGGTATCTTCCCAGCCAGCCGGTATTTACATATTCATTACTATTACTGGCACTATGCCAAATATCCATACTTCTAAAATGAGAGCGATCGGGATTGGGATAACCCACACTATTTAAAATGGCCAAGCTTCCATCATCATATAATCCTTTAAAAGCTTCCAAGGCAGGGTTTAACCCAGTTTCATCGGTTAACAATAAAGCTTTGTCTTTGGTAATGCCCAGTTTGGGCCTTTCTTTATAATAAATGTCGTTACTAATCGGAATGACGGTATTCAATCCATCGTTGCCACCACTAAATTGGATAACCACTACCACCTTATTTCCTTTGGGAACCATCATAGGTTTTTCAAAAGCCTTTAAAAACTTAGGAAGCATCAAAGACGCAGTGGCTAATGACCCAACTTGTATAAACTCTTTTCTTTTAATAAGCATATATATAAGCTTTAAGTTGTTAGGTATTAGAAATTAGCTAAAAGCTAATACCTAAATACTGTTTAACACAATTGATATTCTGGCGTAGCCATCAAATTCACCATCGCACTTTTTATAAAATTTTCCCTGCTTTCGGTATTCACATATTTTTCCAATAGCATTTTGCTAACCTGGCTTTTCGTTTGCAAAACCAACTCGGTAATATTTTCTAATAATTTATCTCTTGGTATTTTTTCGAAAACCAAATTCACCGCAGACCAATCTATCATTGCAGTGGCTCCCTTAGTTATTTCTTTCAACTTTTTTTGTGCGGCCATCATCATTTGTCCCATCATCACATCATCATCCGCCTTGGGGCGTATGTCAAGTATTTCATTGGCAGTAAGTATTTGAGGAATTCTTAATCTTAACATCAACGAACTGCTATCAATCCAATTTTTACCTCCGGGCCAGCCTGCCACATTGGGTGGATAAAAAAGCTGCTGCCCCAGTGCTCGCTGGTAATTAATTTGAGTTTGTTCATTTTCCAATTGCATAGGTAACATCCTTCTTATACCTACCATTAATTCAACAGGCGATTTTATTTTAGTACCAATATTTTTATCGGCATAAAACCAATCGCTGGTAAAAATATCTTCAAGTAATAATTGAATATTATAATTGCTTTGATAAAACCTTTCGCCAAGCCATTTTACTTTAGTTTCATCTACATTATCATTTACATAAAATCGGTACAGTTTACCAGCAAGGAATTTGGCGGTTTGTTTTTGCTGCAATAAAATTTCAATTACATCTTCTCCCGAAAAATTTCCCGTTTTTCCTAAAATGGCTTTCGTGCCATCATCATGTTGATTTTTTCTAAAAATGAATTCGCCCTGAGCATTAAAGCCCCAACCAGTGAAAGCTCTGGCCGCTTCTTTAACATCATTTTCGGTATAATTTCCACGTCCCATGGTAAACAATTCCATCACTTCCCGGGCAAAATTTTCATTCGGTTTTTGCTTACGGTTCTGTTGATTATTTAAAAATTGTAACATGGCAGCACTTTTGCTTACCCCCATCAGTATGTCCCTAAAACTTCCCAATGCATTTTGTCTGATTATATCCAAAAGCTCTTGTTGGAAATAACTATTATTGATGCGACAAGCAAAGTGGCCATGCCAGAAAAGGGTTGCCTTCTCCCTTAATTGAGATTTGCTATTGACCATTATTTGAAGCCAGTTTGTATTAAGTGTACGCAAATTCTCTCTCGACAAATCCTGAATTTCCTTGCGTTGTTCCTTTGTCAGGTCTGTGCCAGGTCGCCCATTCATTTCTTTAGTTGCTGAATAATATTTTTCAATTAGTAATTGAGAAACGTTCAGTTTCTCAGGTTTTTGTTCAGAGGTTTGCACCAATAAATCCCAAAGCTTTTTAGAATTGATAGAATCTAGAGTAGCCACATTTTCGGACATTGGACCGAATGCAGCCCTCCACAACAAATGCTGATTTTTTAAACGATTGGTTGCCGACATAAGGGAATATTAAAATGAACAGGTTTAAGACTAAATAATAGGCTTCAGGTTTAATAGTTAAATTTAATAAATACCCTACAATATTTTCACTTTGATTTTGTTAACTTGGTGATGCAAAATCACACTATGAGTATCAAATCATTCAAATATTTATCTCCCCTAATTGTTTATGTATTTGCCTGGGTTGCTTTTACTCAAACTGGCTGGCTAACTTGGAGCCCCATTTTTTATGCCTGGATATTTTTACCATTATTAGAGCTGTTCATCAAGCCTGATGAACAAAACCTCAGTTCAGCAGAAGAAGAGCTAGCTAAAAAAGACAGGGTATATGATTACTTCCTGTATATCATTGTTGTTATACAATTTGTGTTGTTGTATGTTTTTTTAAATGCAGTACAAAACAGCGAATTGCTTTGGTGGGAACTTACTGGCAGAATTTTTAGTATGGGTTTACTTTGTGGTAGTTTTGGCATTAATGTAGCCCATGAGCTAGGCCACAGGGTAAATAAATACGAACAGGTTTTTGCAAAAGCACTATTGCTCACTTCTCTTTATATGCATTTTATCATAGAGCATAATAAAGGGCATCATAAAAATGTGGCCACACCCGAAGACCCCAGTAGTGCCCGATTGAATGAACCTGTTTATCTTTTTTACTTTCGAACAATAGTCTTTTCTTATATCTCTGCCTGGAAAATAGCCAACACAGAAGTAAAGAAAAAAGGCTTACCCATTTTTCATTGGAAAAATGAAATGTTACAAGTGCAAATCATTCAGATGCTTTTTGCAGCTGCCATCGTTTTTTTTTATGGATGGCTCGTTACTCTTTATTTTATGGCAGCTGCAACCATTGGTTTCTTATTGCTTGAAACGGTGAACTATATAGAACATTATGGTTTGCAAAGAGCTCAAAGAGAAGATGGAAATTACGAACGAGCCATGCCCCAACACAGTTGGAACAGCAATCATATTTTTGGCAGACTAATGCTTTTTGAATTGAGCCGACATAGCGACCATCATTATTTAGCAAGTAGAAAATATCAAATACTACAAAATCACCAAGATGCACCGCAGTTACCTACTGGATACCCCGGCAGTATGATTTTGGCATTGGTGCCTCCGCTTTGGTTTTTTGTAATGAATAAAAAAATCAAAGGATTTGAAACAAAAGAATGACAGCTCTAGTTTATGAGTGTATTTCCAAAATAAGAATGTAACACTTCAGGTAAATGTATGCCTCCTTCAGTTTGATTATTCTCCAACAAACAAGCCATAATCCTGGGTAATGCTAGAGATGAGCCGTTTAAAGAATGTACCAGCTGTGTTTTGCTATCTCCATCCTTAAATCGAATTTTCATTCTATTGGTTTGAAAATTTTCGAAGTTACTTACTGAGCTAACCTCTAGCCATTTTTGCTGAGCGGCACTGTATACTTCAAAATCGTATGTAAGTGCAGATGCAAAACTCATGTCTCCTCCACATAGTCTTAAAACACGATATGGTAGTTGTAAAGCTTTTAATAATTCTTCTACATGACGTACCATTTGTTCCAACACTTCATAGCTTTTATCGGGATGTACAAGTTGCACCAATTCTACTTTATCAAATTGATGAACCCTGTTAAGGCCCCTAACATCGGCACCAAAACTACCAGCTTCCCTTCTAAAGCAAGGAGTAAATGCTGTCATCATAATTGGTAGATCAGATTCTTTTACGATCTCATCTCTATATATATTGGTTAAGGGCACTTCGGAGGTTGGAATCAAATAAAACCCATCAGCGGTAGCATGATACATTTGTCCTTCCTTATCTGGTAATTGGCCAGTACCATATGCCGATGCCTCGTTTACCATTAATGGCGGTAAATACTCGGTATAACCTGCGGCAATATTATAATCTAAAAAATACTGAATTAATGCCCTTTGTAGTTTAGCACCCTTCCCTTTAAATAATGGAAATCCACTGCCTGTAATTTTAGCACCAGTTTCAAAATCAACCAGGTCGTACTTTTTTATTAGCTCCCAGTGAGGTACTGCGGAAGCCGCTAATTCAGGTTTGTTTCCCCCTTCTCTTACAACATCATTTTCTTCGGGTGTTTTTCCTTTTGGTACAGATACATGAGGAAGATTGGGTAATAAAACCAGTGTATCATGCAATAATTTTTCTTCTTCAGCCAATTGAATAGACAAGCTTTGTAACCCTGTTTTAAAACCAGCCACTTCTTGTTTTTTAGCTTCCGCAGCGTCTTTATCGCCTTTTCCCATCAGCATTCCTATTTCCTTACTGGCTGCATTAATACCCGATTGAAGGAATTCGGTCTCGGTTTTTAGTTTACGAACCTGCTCATCAATTTCCAATAATTTTTCTATCAGAGATAAGTCGGCAAAATGCTTGACAGCTAATTTTTCTTTAACGATGGCCGTGTGCTGTCTAATATAATTGATCTGTAACATGTATTTCTAAAATATTTTTTCAAAGATACAAATTAGATAAAAGCGAATCTTAGAACTTGGATAACATAGATTTACAGGATTAACAGCTTTCTAATCCAAAATTTTTTATTTAGGTCTCTGTTCAATTTGCTCTATCTGTTTTCCATCATTTATATTTGCAGAATGCAACAGGTTAAAGATGATTTACAGGTAAGGTGGCTAAAGCTTAGAATTAAGCTAAAAGAACGATTTAGTATTAAACCAGATATGGATGGAATCCTCTTTTTAATAGGCATTCAAGAGTTGGGAAGTGGTAAACAGGATTTTACTAAAGAAGAAAAACAGGACCTGATGCATATTGCCGTTTGTACGGTACTTTCGCCAAGCGGATATTATGTGTTAGAAGGTAATGATGAAGAAGGATGGCCACATTTTAAACAACTTAAAGCGTTGCCAGATATTTTTTTAGCAGACCAGGAGAATTTTTTAAAAGACCATGTATTACTCTATTTTCAAAACCAAAATTTTATCGATTAATTTTAATGTATGAACAAATTAAGTATTGCTTTTTCCGTTTTAGCTTTTAGCCTTTTATCTTTTTATGCTCAAGCTCAAGTAAAAAAACCAGTGGTTAAGAAAGCCACAACAAGTTCTACAGCTAAAAAGCCTGTTGCCAAAAAGGCAACTACTACCGCTAAGCCTGTAACGGCCAAAGTTTTTGTACCAAAGCGTTTACCGGGCACTAGAGTGAAAGTAACCACCGACTCAGGGGTTATCATCATTCGTTTGTATGATAAAACCGTAAAACACAGAGATAATTTCATCAAACTTGTCAACGAAAAATTCTTCGACAGTTTAATATTTCACCGGGTGATTAGTCAGTTTATGATTCAAGGAGGCGACCCTCAAAGTAAAAATGCTGTAGCAGGTGCCAAATTAGGCAATGGTGATGTTGGCTATACCATTCCTGCAGAATTCGACACGGCCTATTACCATAAAAAAGGTGCATTGGCAGCTGCCAGAACTGATAATCCAGAAAAAGCCAGTAGTGGTTGCCAGTTTTATATTGTTCAAGGAAAAAAATATTCCGAAATGGAAATAACAATGTTGGAGACACAGATGGGATCAAAGTTTTCTGCAAAAAAACGTACAGCCTATCAAACCATTGGTGGCACTCCTTTTCTGGATATGAATTACACCGTATTTGGAGAAGTGGAAAGCGGACTGGATGTAATTGATAAGATTGCATCTGTTCCTAAAGGAATGGGCGACCGTCCTATTGGAGATATAAGGATGTATATTGAAGTGATAAAATAGACAACCTTAAAAACCTTAATTTGCACTTGATTAATTAATTAAAAAAAATTACCATGAATTTTCCCGACAACTTACATTATACCAAAGATCATGAATGGATTTCTTTAGAAGGAAATATTGCAACTATTGGTGTTACCGATTTTGCACAGCGAGAATTGGGTGATATCGTTTATATAGACATTGCCGCAAAAGGAAAGCCTTTGGCAGCTGATGAAGTTTTTGGATCGGTAGAAGCTGTAAAAACAGTAAGTGACTTGTTTTTACCTGTTGCAGGAACAATCACCGAATCTAATCCATTGCTGGATGCCCAGCCTGAATTAGTAAATAGTGATCCTTATGGAAAAGGCTGGATGGTAAAAATGACTGTTAATAATGTAGCAGATGTAGCAGCTTTGATGAATGCCGAAGCTTATGCAGCTTCTGTAGGATAAAAAAAATACAATGAAAAATAGGCCCACTCCTTTTAATGAGTCGCAGTTTTCGAAATTTATACCAGGCATCGCCTGGTTTTTTCTTGTTTTAATTTTGATATGCTTGCCAGCATCAAACCTTCCAAAGGTTGATAATTGGCTAAACCTGATTTATTTTGACAAGTGGATACATTTTGGCTTATTTGCTATACTTAGTTTTCTGTTTATTTATCCTTTAAAAAAAATGCCCCTTAGTGAAAAATCTCAAAAACATATAGCCATTAAAATAACTATTGCAGTTGTTATATGGGGTTTTACAACAGAATTGATACAGAATTATTTTATTACGGACCGCAGTTTTGATATCTTTGACTGGTTAGCAGATACATTTGCTGCAGTTACTACTTATATCTTTTACTGGAAAAACATTTTCCCTTTTAACAAAACCTGAAAATCAGGCTGCAATTGTAATTAGCTTGAAATTTGAGCTAGTTTATCTTACATTTGTAATGCTTTAATGCAAAAATTATGGAGTACAATACCTCAAGGAATCATTTAATAATGAAAGAATATGGCAGACATATTCAGAGAATGATAGAATTCCTTTTATCAATAGAAGATAGAGAAGAAAGACAGCGTAATGCTTATGCGGTGATTGAACTGATGGGATTTTTGAACCCGCATTTAAAAAATGTAGAAGATTTTCGTCATAAATTATGGGATCATCTATTTCTTATCAGCAATTTTGAATTGGATGTTGATAGCCCATACCCCATTCCCACTAGAGAATCTTTAAGTGCCAGGCCCGACCCATTACCTTATCCAAAGAGATATCCAAAATTCAATCATCTTGGAAAAAATATTGAAATTGTAATTGACAAGGCTTTAAAAGAAGAGAACCCCGATAAAAAACAGGGTTTTGCCAATGCTATTGCCTATTATATGAAACTTACTTACAGTAATTGGCATAAAGAATTGATACATGATGATACTATCCAAAGCGAATTATCAAGCATGACCAAAGGCCAACTGGAGTTTAACAATCGTCCTTTTGTTAAACACAGAGTAGATACAAGAGAGGAAAACGATTATGGAAAAAGAGGAGCTGGAAATTACCGAAAAAATTATGGCAGTAGAAGCAGTAGCACTGGAGGAAGAGATAATAGAAATACCGGAGGAAGAGATAATAGATCGGGTAACAGACCTGGCGGCAATGACAGTAGATCAGGGGGTAATGATAATAGAAGCGGAGGCAACGACAATAGAAACAATAACCGTAATTTTAAGAAGAGATATTAATCATTTCACCTATTAAGTAGAATTACCGAATTAATAAATTCTTACCTGATGCTTTTAAACGTCAGGTTTTTTTTATTTAGGTTTACGTTAAATAGTGCCATAAAAAAGTTAATCATGCAATCATTTGAAGTAAGAGGAGGGAAAAAACTTTCGGGAGAAATTACGCCTCAGGGTGCAAAGAATGAAGCCCTGCAAATTATTTCGGCCGTTTTGTTAACTGCCGAAAAAATGACCATCAGCAATATCCCCGACATTGTAGATGTAAACCTCTTGATAGAATTGTTGGTTGAAATGAAAGTAAAAGTAAACCGGGTAAGCCGAGACACTTGTATTTTTCAAGCTGATGATGTGGATGTGGAGTATTTACACAGTGAAGACTACCACAAAAAAAGTGGAAAACTAAGAGGGTCGGTGATGTTGGCTGGGCCCATGTTAGCCAGGTTTAAGAAAGCCTATATCCCCAAACCTGGTGGCGATAAAATTGGCCGCCGGAGATTAGATACACATATTATTGGATTCGAAAAACTGGGCACTCATTTTACGTATGATACTGAAGATGGTTTTTTTCATCTTCAAACATCCGGATTAATTGGCACTACCCTATTATTAGATGAGCCCAGCGTTACAGGTACCGCCAATATATTAATGGCGGCATCAATGGCCAAAGGCAACACTACCATTTATAATGCAGCCTGCGAACCGTATATACAGCAGCTTTGTAGAATGCTTACTCGAATGGGAGCAAAAATTAGTGGCATTGGAAGCAATATGCTATCAATAACTGGGGTAGACAGTTTAAATGGAACCGAACACAGAATGTTGCCCGATATGATTGAAGTAGGTTCATTTATTGGCCTAGCTGCAATGACCCAAAGTGATATTACTATTAGAAATGCAGGAGTGGAGCATTTGGGGATCATTCCCGAAAAATTTAGGCAACTGGGTATTCAATTAAATATAAAAGGAGATGATATCCATATTCCGGCTCAGGAATATTATGAAATTCAAAAATACCTTGATGGAGGGGTGCTTACAGTTTATGATAATCCATGGCCAGGCTTTACACCCGATTTGTTGAGTATTGTTTTGGTAACAGCTATCCAGGCTAAAGGCAGTGTGCTCATCCACCAAAAGATGTTTGAAAGCCGTTTGTTTTTTGTAGACAAGCTTATTGACATGGGTGCTCAAATTATTTTATGCGATCCTCATCGTGCCGTTGTAATTGGTTTGGAAAGAGAACAACAATTGCGAGGCATTACCATGAGCAGTCCAGATATTCGTGCCGGAGTAGCCTTGCTCATTGCGGCTTTAAGTGCACAAGGCAAGAGCACCATTCAAAATATTGAACAGATAGACAGAGGCTATCAAAATATTGATGACCGCTTAAGAAAGCTAGGTGCCGATATAACCAGAGTGAACTAAATTGTATGAAATGCTTCTATTTTATATTATGTGCTTTACTCACTATTCAGGCTTTTTCATCTTGCCAAAATGAAACAAAAGAGTTGTTGAATAAAAAGTGGGATTGTATACAGGTTGAAAATATTTTACCTCAAAATAATCAGCCGTTAAATGCGCAGGATTCGGCCAACTTTGTTCAATTGCAACATGTTTTACAAACAATTGTCTGGAAATTTAACTCCAATTATACTTATGAATGTAGCGTAAACAACTTGGTGACTGTAGAAGGAAGATATAGGCTACAAAACAGCAACAGCACATTAATTTGCAGCCCTTCTACAAAACAATCTGTAAATATATATACCATAAGAAAATTAACTGAAAACGAGTTGGTATTAAGTAGCACTCAAAACAACCCTCCACTTGTTTTGCATTTTAAACCTCAGTAACAAAACAATAAGTAAAAATTAAATAGTTTCTTTGCATATGCACAATCCTAATCACAAGCTGATCATTATTACTGCCCCATCCGGTGCTGGTAAAACTTCAATAACCAGATACCTGATGCAACAATTTCCACAACTGGCATTCTCAATTTCAGCAGCCACACGTGTAGCAAGAGGAATGGAGAAAGACGGAGTTGATTATTATTTTATGGATGAGAATTCCTTTAAACAAAAAATTCAGGACAATGATTTTGTGGAGTGGGAAATGGTGTACGAAGGAAAATATTATGGCACCCTTAAATCTGAGCTCGAGCGAATTTGGCAGGAAAACAAAATCCCCATTTTAGATATTGATGTAAAAGGCGCCATTCATGTACAGCAACAATATCCCCAAACCAGTTTAAGCCTTTTTATTCAAACCAAATCGGTTGATGATTTAAAAAGCCGATTAGAAGGCCGTGGTACCGAAACTCCCGAATCTCTAGCTGCAAGGATCAACAAAGCCAATTTCGAGCTTTCTTTTAAATCCCATTTCAATAAAACCATCATTAACGACGAATTGCACCTGGCTTGTAGCGAAGCAGGGGAAATTGTTGGGGCATTTATAGCTAAATAATTCATTTAAAACTTCTTTCTTATTTTTATAGTATGGACTGGATAGCGCTTTTTGCCATTATTGTTTCTCTTGTATTGATTGGCTTTTTTTCTGGGATAGAGATAGCTTTCATCTCTGCCAATAAATTATCTATAGAACTAAACCGTAAACAGGGAAAAAGAAGTGGAAAGGTATGGGGCTTTTTTGCCGACAGACCAGCAAGGTTTATAGGCACCACAATGGTGGGATTAAATATTGTTTTCGTTGTGTATGGCTTGTTGGTGGTAGATATGCTTTTCCCTATTTGGCAATGGATAGAAAAACAATTACCTGCTACACTTACCGAATCGGTAAAATACATAAAGCTACTAGTTGAGACAATGCTCTCAACTATAATTGTACTTTTTGTTGAGTTTTTAGCTAAAGCATTTTTCAGGGCACGTAATAGCAATATTTTAAGTTCAAACAGCATCAGTTATATCGTAGAGTTTTTTTACTGGCTGCTTTCTTCCATCGCTGCTTACTTTGTAGATGTGGCTGAATGGATGCTCAAATATCTTTTCAATGTAAAAATTAGCCAAAACAAAACCATGTTTAGCAAAGTGGATTTGGAGCATTTTCTACAACAAAGTAAAAACCACGAAGAGGAAAATAGTACAGAAATAAATAAAGAACTTTTTGAAAATGCCTTATCCCTAAGTGAGGTAAAATTGAGGGAATGCTTAATCCCTCGTAAAGAAATTGAAGCAGTAAAAATCATCGCATCTATTGAAGAAGTTAAAGCAAAGTTTATAGATACCAAGCTGAGTAAATTAGTAGTGTATGAAGAAAACATAGACAATATTGTGGGTTACATTCACCAATTGGATTTATTTAAGAAGCCCGCATTTGTAAATGACATTTTATTACCTATCCCTACAGTGCCAGAGAGTATGAGTGCCACCGATTTGATGAACAAATTTACCAAAGACCATAAATCTATTGCCTGGGTTATTGATGAATTTGGAGGTACTGCCGGTATTGTAACCATGGAAGATTTACTGGAAGAGATTTTTGGAGAGATAAAAGACGAATACGATACCGAAGAATTTATTGACAAGCAAATTTCCAGTAATGAATTTATTTTTGGAGGTAGGGTTGAATTGGATTACCTAACTGAAAAATACAAGTTACTTTTCCCTAATGATGAGGAAACTGAAACCCTATCGGGCTATATTATTAAAAACTATGAGGACATTCCAAAATTAAAGGATCATATTATTATTGGTAATTTTGAGATTGATATTTTAAATGTAAGCGACACCAGAATTGAAATGGTTAAACTAAAACATATAAAATAAAACGAACTACTGGTAATACTTTCGCTTCTCTTCAACCCTTTTATCATATTGTAAATGACCATTGCCGTACATACAAATTTTTTGGGTGAGGAACAGGCAACCTTTTACAACAGTTTTATATTCGAATGCTTAACCAGGCTAACTCTTAACAACCCCCAGCACCAATTTGTTTTACTATCCAATAAGCCCTTTGCTGTAAAACTAAAGTTCTCCAATAATGTTACACTAGTTTTAAAGGGCCCTGCTTCTCTTAATCTTTTAGTCAACCAGTACTGGTTTAACTATACTATTCCAAGGATATTAAAAAAGCACAAGGCTGATGTGTTTGTAAGCATGGATGGTATTTGCGGCATGCGTATTTCAATACCTCAATGTCTTTTTCTTTCCTCACTAGATTATCTGGAAAATCCTTCTTCCCACAAAAAAAGCCATGTTCGATTTTACAAAAAAAACATAGATGCATTTTTATCAAAAGCCACAGTCGTTGCTACTGTTTTTGAACATACAAAGATGTTGATGCAAGAAGAATTTAAAATACCATCCAAAAAAATTAATGTTGTTTATTGCGGTACAGAAGAAAAAAGAAATTCGTTTTCATTTGAGGAAAAATTAATAGTTAAAGAACAATGGGCCGAAGGCAAAGAATATTTTTTATATAAAGCACCCATATCGGCCAAAAATAATATCATCAACCTTTTAAAAGCCTTTTCATTTTTTAAAAAAAGGCAAAAAAGTAATATGATGCTTTTAATGATTGGCCATCTTGACAAAAAAGATGCAACTTTTATAAAGGCACTCAAAACTTTTAAATTTAAGGCAGAAGTTAAAATACTTGACAATCTTACTAAAGATGAAATCATCAGTATAACCAATTCGGCAATGTGCTTGATTAACCCTATTACAACCATTGACATGGGTACTACAGAATTAGAAGCCATGAATAGCTATTTACCAGTTATTTGTACAAAAAGCCCAATATTGGAAGAAATTTGTGGCCCAGCTGCTTTATACATCAACCCCCAAAGTTTTGAAGATATCGCCGATAAAATGATGTTGGTTTATAAAGATGAGGATGGAATGAAAAAGATGGTTGCTGAAGGTCAACAGCAACTTAATCGGTTTAATTGGGATAAAACGGCCGATTTACTTTGGAAATCCATTCAGCAAGCGACCAAGTAAGTAAATTCAGTTAATTTTGCGGTTCACCAATAAAACCGCTATGGTGCAGACCATAGATTTTAGTTATGATTCAATCAACAATAAAAATTGACGTTTTACTTGATCCTCATAAAGTACCTGAACAAATAACCTGGTCGGCAACAGACAGTACCGCTAATATGGTACAAAAAGCCAAAGCCATGTCTGTGGCGTTTTGGGATAGTTCCGATAAAACAGCCATGCGAATTGACCTTTGGACAAAAGATATGATGGTAGACGAGATGGCTGACTTTTATTATCAGATGTTGATGAGTATGGCCGACAGCTTTAAAAGAGCTACGCAACAAGAGGAAATGAGTAATGATATGAAAAAATTTGCCAAAGAGTTTTTTGATAAATTTAGAGCCATTCAATTGAAAGAACAGAAGTAATAAGGAAAAATAAAAAAATATATCCATGAGTTTAGAGCAACAAATAATGCCAGAAATGAAAGACGCTATGAAAGCCAAGAACGAAGGAGTTTTAAGAGCTTTACGTGCTATAAAGGCCGAAATAATAAAGGCAAAGACAGAACCTGGTGCCGGCGGCGAAATTGATGAAGCTACCGAACAGAAGTTTTTACAAAAGATGATGAAGCAGCGTAAAGACTCATTAGACATTTTTGAAAAGCAGGGACGGGAAGATCTGGCTATTAAAGAAAAAGAAGAGATGGCTGTTATTGAGAGATTTCTTCCCAAGCAATTATCTGAAGCTGAAATAAAAGAAATTGTTGGCAAAATTATATCCGAAACTGGTGCAACCTCTTCTGCCGATATGGGCAAAGTAATGGGAATTGCCAGTAAGCAATTAGCCGGATTAGCAGATGGAAAAACCATTAGTACAATGGTAAAAGATTTGCTTGCCAGTTAAGAAAAGGATTTCAGAAACCTGATATTTCAATGTATGATGATAGACCTGATTTTTGCCGCAATGATTGTTTATGCCCTATTTAAGGGATATCAAAAAGGCATGATCCTTGCTATTTTTTCAATCATTGCCTTTATTATTGGTTTGGCTGCCGCCATTAAACTTTCTGCCATTTTAGCTAGTTATTTAGAGACCAGTGTAAATGTATCTGCTCGGTGGATTCCTTTTATTGCTTTTATACTTGTATTTTTTGTTGTGGTTTTATTGGTAAGATTAGGGGCAAAACTCATTGAAAAGACTTTTCAAATGGCTATGTTGGGTTGGCTAAACCGTTTAGGGGGTATCCTTTTTTATAGCATTTTGTTTACAATCATCCTTAGCATATTTATTTTTTATATTGAAAAACTGCAATTGATTAAACCCGAAACCATTCAGGAATCTATAACCTATACTTTTATTCAACCCTGGGGGCCTTATGTAATCAATGGTTTTGGAAAGCTGATTCCTATTTTTAAGGATATGTTTACAGAATTAGAAAACTTTTTTAATATTATCTCTAACAAATTATTGCATTAATTTGAGGCATTCTTTTATTTAACGTAATTTTAGCCCAAATCGAAGCTGTATAACTTAAACATTGAGTTGACAGTGTATATTAAAAATTTTGTATTTACGGATGAGCTACGAAATAAAACAAGACGGAAAATTTAAATTCATTGAAGAAGGCGAAGGGGAACCCCTAATGTTATTGCATGGATTATTTGGCGCTTTAAGCAATTTTCAATTCCTGATTGAACATTTTCGTAAATCACATAAAGTGATTGTTCCAATTTTACCCTTACTTGATTTAGACCTATTGCATACTTCTGTTGGAGGCTTACAAAAATTTGTTTACCGTTTTATTGAACACCGCAATTACAACAACATTCACTTAATGGGCAATTCCCTTGGTGGGCATGTTGCTTTAGTACATATCTTAAAAAATCCCGAACGTATAAAGAGCCTTACTTTAACAGGTAGCTCTGGCTTATTTGAAAACGGCATGGGAGATACATATCCTAAAAGAGGAGATAAAGATTATATCCGTAAGAAAACAGAACTTACTTTTTACGATCCGGCAATGGCAACAGATGAATTGGTGAATGAAGTTTTTGAAATCACCAATAACAGGATGAAGGTGATAAAAATTATTTCACTTGCCAAAAGTGCCATTCGTAATAATTTAGGCGAAGAATTAAACCAGGTTAAACAACCCGTTTGCTTAATTTGGGGAAACAATGATACCATTACCCCACCATTTGTAGCTAAGGAATTCAACAGGCTGTTACCAAACAGCGAATTACATTTTATTGACAAGTGTGGCCATGCGCCTATGATGGAAGTGCCAGAAGAATTTAATAAACTACTTGACCAGTTTCTTGCTAAACAGTCGGAAACTGCTGCTGTTTAGTAATCGTTTCTTTTTTTTATAATTAATATAATGGTTTCACGTTATAGTAATAGCAATAAATCACTAAACCCGTTTATATGCTTACCATTGAACTCATAAATAATAATATACCCCGTTTACAACTTCAAGATTCGGTAAACAAAGCTTTAGGCCTCATCAGCGACTTTAGAGTATCCCACCTGCCTGTTGTGGAAGGAGAAAAATTCCTTGGCTTAATTAGTGAAGAAGATTTAATAGATACTATAGAACAAAAAATGCCCATTGAATTTTTGCAAGAATCATTTATCGTAGCATCTGTTCACGAAAACGAACATTTTTTAAATGCCGTTACCTTCAGTAATAAATTTGATAGTACGGTTGTACCTGTAACTAATGAAGAAAATGAACTGATGGGAGTTATTACCACCAAAGATTTGTTGAAAACCATCGGCAACTTTGCTGGTACTAATGAAGTGGGGGGCATTATCGTATTGGAAATGGAAAGAGCCCATTTTTCTATTTCAGAAATAAGCCGCATTGTAGAAAGTAATGATGCTACTATTCTACATCTCAATACAACGGTTCATTCTGAAACTGGAATGCTGACCGTTACACTCCATGTAAACAAAAAAGAAATTGCAACCATTGTTGCTACTTTTGAAAGATATGAATATGATGTAATTTACTTTTTTGGAAATGAAAAATTCGAAAATGAAATACACAGTAATTATCGACACCTTATGAATTACTTGGACATTTAAGTATTACCAAATATTTTCTTCCATTTTATTACTTATCGTTTATTTTAGAGCAGCAAAGCTGGTACAAAGTAATGAAAGCATTTAAAAAAATTATTGTATTAACTCTCATTTTATTCCTGTCAATATCAATCTATGCTCAAACAGTTGGACAGCCAAATGTTACCATCAAAGGTATCTCAACAACAGAAAAAGATTCTTCAAAATTTATAATCATAAATAACATAGATATTACGGGTTTCAAAAAAACTAAAAACTATATTATACATCGAGAGCTTCAATTTAAAAAAGGAGACTCAATAAAAATAAACAACCTGCAAAAAGAGCTGGAGCAAGCCAGGCAACAGATTTATAACACCACTTTATTTAATGAAGTACAAATTAGCCTTGATGCCACCGACGAAACTCATGGCACAATTACAATTCAATTAAAGGAAAGATGGTACTTATACCCTGTTCCTGTGCTTAGGCCTATTGATCGCAATTTTAACGAATGGAAAAAAACATACAATGCCAGTCTCGACAGATTAAATTATGGAATTAAATTTGTGCATTACAACCTCAGTGGCCGAAGAGACCAATTACGCATTTATTTGGTGAATGGCTATACACGTACTATTTCCTTTTCATATACCAACCCCTATAGCAGTAAAAATTTAAATGAAGGATTTATCATTGGAGCAGGTTATGCTCAAAACAGAGAGATGGCTTATAAAACAGATTCAGCAAACGGCATTCTTCAATACCGAAAAGACAATTTTACAAAAAATAATTTTTTCATAAATGCCGGCTATACCATAAGAAAAGGCATGTTTAAGAAACACATTATCCAGGCAAAATACAACTATGTAAAAGTGGATGATTCAATCTTACATGTAAAATACAATCCCAACTACTTTAATGACAATACCAATAGCAAAGACATCTTCGAAATGTCTTATGAATACAAATATTCTAATTTAAATAATAGTGCTTACCCTTTATTTGGGAAATCTTATTTTGTAAACATTACAAAAAAAGGATTAGGAATAACTGGCGGTATAAATATGCTTTCGCTTGAACTAGGGTATAATAAATATTTTTCTTTAGGCAACAATTGGTATAGCAGCATTTTATTAAATAGTAAAATAAAACTTCCTTTTAAACAAGCATATATCAATCAAAGCGGATTAGGTTATGGCGAAACTTATTTGAGAGGACTTGAGTTTTATGTAATTGATGGCGTATTAACAGGACTATCGAAAACAACGCTTAAGAAAAAATTAGTTTCCTTTAAAATCCCATTCAACTGGTTTCCAAAAGTTATTACACAAATTCCATTCACCATTTTCGCTAAAGCTTATTCCGATGTTGGCTATGCATACAACCAATCGCCACATTATACCCGTTTAAACAATAGGCTGCTCTACACTGGTGGTTTTGGTATAGATATCCTTACCTTGTACGACCTTAACATCAGATTTGAGTATAGTTTTAACCAGTTAAGGGAAAACGGTTTATTTTTACACAATCAATCAGGATTTTAAACCCTCAATTTGGCATTGGTATGAAAATAGCAATTTACAGTCGTGGCATTAACAACAACCAACATCAGGATATAATTATGCTGTTGGATGAATTGGCTTTGAGTGGTGTTGAACCCATTTTTTTTCAGGATTTTTTTAATCAATTTTATTCTTCTACCGATATTAAAACCAAGTATTCAACTTTCAACTCATCGGATGATTTAGACGAAAGTATAGACTGTATCATCAGCCTTGGCGGCGATGGCACTTTGTTGGATACGGTGACTTTAGTTAAAGACAAAGGCATTCCAGTAATGGGTATTAATTACGGCAGACTCGGATTTTTAGCTAACATTGGTAAGGAAGATTTACATACTGCTGTACAAGCTATTGTAAACAGAACCTATGTGATTGATAAGCGTTCATTAATTCATCTGGATGCTAATGTGCCTTTATTTGGAGATGTACCTTATGCTTTAAATGAATTTACCCTGCATAAAAAAGACAGTTCTCCAATGATAAAAATTCACACGTATTTAAATGGTGAATTTTTGAATTCTTATTGGGCAGATGGATTGATTGTAGCAACACCAACTGGATCTACAGGTTATTCTTTAAGCTGTAATGGGCCAGTTGTATTCCCCGACAGTGGTTCTTTTGTCATTACCCCGGTTTCACCACACAATTTAAATATCAGGCCCATCATTATTCCCGATAATACTATTGTTTCTTTTGAAGTGGAAGGACGGACGGATGGTTTTTTATGTTCATTAGACAGCCGCCGTGAAATTGTTACCAAAGAAATTCAACTGGCAGTTCGAAAAGAGAATTTCGGCATCAACCTAATTCGCCTCAATGAAAATAATTTCTTGCAAACCTTAAGAAACAAATTATCCTGGGGGCTTGATAAAAGGAATTAAACTATCTATACACTTATACCATTCATTTTGAACCCATTGGTACTTCGTACCTTTGCTGCATTCGCATTATGACTTCAAAGCCTAAAAAATTACGGTCTATTTTTATCATTTACTGGTTTTTACTGGCCTATATCCTTGCGGCATTAATTTGGTGGCTGATCGCTTTAAATCGTCAAAACAACCAAATGGCCAAATACGAATTGGGCCAACTAGATCCAACCGCAATCAATTATCAATTTGAATCGGAAAAAATAAAGTCATTACAAAAGCGTAAAATAAACCAATACGCTGGCGAAGGTGTTACCTTTTTTTTGTTGATTATTGCAGGAGCTGTTTTTGTTTACAGAGCAGTAAGGAAGCAACTTAAAATAAGTCAGGAACAACAGAATTTTATGGTGGCAATCACCCACGAACTTAAAACCCCCATTGCTGTTGCTAAGCTTAATTTGGAAACCCTTCAAAAAAGAAAGCTTGACGAAACACAGCAGCTAAGGTTAATACAAACTGCTTTACAGGAAACAAACCGGCTGAATGCCCTTTGCAACAATATGCTGCTATCATCTCAAATGGAAGCTGGAGGTTATCGCATTACTAATGAAGACACCGACTTTAGTGAATTGGTAAGTACTTGTATAAATGATTTTATAAGCCGCTACCCTTCTCAGGAAATAAAATCTACCATCAACGAAGCGATTTTTGTTATGGGGGATCGCTTATTACTTCAGATGCTAACCAATAACCTACTTGATAATGCCATTAAGTATTCTTCAAAAGATACAGCGGTTATTATCAATTTAAAACAAATGAACAACAAAGTTATTTTGCAAGTAAAGGACAACGGTAAAGGCATTGCAGATGAAGAAAAAACAAATATTTTCAATAAGTTTTACCGCATAGGCAATGAAGCTACCAAAGCAGCTAAAGGCACAGGACTGGGCTTATACCTTTGTAAAATAATTACTACACATCATAATGCAAACATTACTGTAACAGACAATGAACCAACGGGGGCTATTTTTACAGTTACTTTAAATACATCTTTATTAAAAACTTAGCTTTAAGTATGGCTGATACTAAATTTTCGATTTTACTGGTAGAAGACGAAGAAAATATGCAGGAAGCTTTAAAGCTTAACCTGGAGTTAGAGGGCTATGAAGTTACCAGTGCATATGATGGTGCCGAAGCATTAAAAGCTGTACAAAAAGAGTTTTTTAACTTAATTATTTTAGATGTCATGCTTCCGGAAGTGGATGGTATTACTGTTTGTGAAACCATCAGGCTTAGCAATTCAGAAATACCCATCCTAATCCTTAGTGCAAAAAACAGCAGCGCCGACAGGGTACTGGGTTTAAAAAAAGGGGCCGATGATTATTTAACCAAACCATTTAATTTGGAGGAATTATTATTACGGGTAAGTAAGTTGATTGCGAAAAGTGAAAGACTTTCTTCAAAACTGCCGTTGCCAGATGAATACATTTTTGGAAAAAACAAAATCAACTTTAAAGCATCCGAAGCCTTAACCAGACTGGGAGAAAAAATTAGCCTTACCAAAAAGGAAATAATGCTTTTAAAACTGTTGATTGAAAACAAAAACGAAGTGGTAACCCGTGAAAAGATATTACAAGTGGTTTGGGGTTATAATGTTTATCCTACTACTCGTACTATTGATAATTTTATTCTCAACTTTCGCAAATATTTTGAAGCAGACAGCAGAGACCCTGAATATTTTCATGCTGTACGTGGGGTGGGTTATAAATTCACCATTATTTAATCCAAACCCACCTTACAAATCTCCCAACTGAGGCCTTAATACAATTTCTTCGACACAGGCATGTGGCGATAAATGTGCCGCTGCATAAACCATTTTAGCAATATCGTTGGCTTCCATTAATCTTTTCGGATCTATCTCAGTTTCACTCCATGAATCAGTATAAGCAGCCCCCGGCAAAATATGGGTTACTTTAATACCATGTGGTTTCATTTCTTCCCTTAAATTTTTACTAAACCCGTACATGGCGTATTTACTTATACTGTAAGCCCCCCCATTGTCATAGGCTCCCAGCGAAGCAATGGAGCAAATATTAAAAATATGGCCGCTTGCATTTTTCATCATCACAGGTAAAATCAAACGGGTTAAATGATAGGCCCCATATACATTTACTTCCATCATTTTTTCAAGCACACCTTCTTCTTCATTATGTACAGCCCCTGGAAAAAAAATACCGGCATTGTTAACCAGCACATCAATTTTATCAGTCTTTGTCATCATCCATTCATAAAATTCAACAACCTCTTTTTTATCGGCAACATTACAGACTTTGGTATACATATTAATTCTTGGAAAACGTCCCTGCAGTTCCCTGCCAGTAATCTCCAGTTCATCCTTTGTTCGGGCACAAAGAAAAAAAGCATGCCCTTGTTTATCATCAGCAAATGCAGTGGCTATCGCTTTTCCTATTCCTTTTGATGCCCCAGTAATTACAATATTCATTGGTAAATGGTTAAAATGTTATCTTGCAACAGAAGAGTAAAGTTAACTTATCTATCAATTATTACATGCCTAAATACAAACAGCTTTTTTTTGATTTGGACCATACCCTTTGGGATTTTGATGCGAACGCCAAAGAAACACTTACAGAGTTGTATCTGATTTTTGAATTGAATAAAAAAGTAAGTGCTCCATTTGAAGACTTTTACAGAAAGTATTTATACCACAATGAAATTTTATGGAATAAGTATCATCATGGGTTAATTAGTTCGGAAGACTTGAAGTGGAAAAGGATGTGGCGTACTTTATTGGATTTTAAAATAGCAGATGAAAATCTATCTCGAGGTATGAGTGATAAGTTTTTAGAAATTCTCCCTACCAAAAAATTACTTTTCCCACATACTCTTGAAATTTTGAACTATTTAAAAAACAATAGTTATGAACTGCATTTAATTACCAATGGTTTTGAAAAAACACAGTGGAGCAAAATTATAAATAGCGGTCTCGAAGTTTTTTTTACCCATGTCATCACTTCTGAAGGAAGTAATAGTTTGAAACCTAAAAAGGAGATTTTTGAATTTGCCTTACATAAGGCCAAAGCCACATTATCAGAAAGCATTATGATTGGAGATAACTTAGATGCTGATATTCAAGGAGCTATTAATGCTGGCATGGACAATGTATTTGTCAATCATATCAATGCAAGTACCCTTATCAAACCTACTTATACCGTAACTCATTTAAAAGAACTGGAACAGATTTTTTAACCCCTATGGGCAAAAAAAAACCCATCCAATAAAGGAAAGGTTTACATAAGGTTGATTTTACAAATTACATTGCAACAGTCTTTGCCTTGTCTTTGCAGCAAGACTTAGTCTCAGTTGTTTTAGCACAACCAGCTTTAGAATCAGTCTTTGTACAGCAAGTTTTCCCTTTAGCACATTTCTTTTTCTTTCCTTTGTCGGCTAAAGCAACTCCTGTAACAAACATAAAAGCTGTAGCTAATAAAATTACTTTTTTCATGATTTTAAAGTTTTATTAATTTTTGATATTGTAAATATATATACCAAGCTGCATATAGCCAATTCTGGCCTTGTTAATGTGTTAAATGGTAGCAATTACCGTAACTCCACCCTTAACCACCTGGTTTAACTCTACATTTACTTTAGTTCCAACTGGTAACAACAAATCAACTCTACTGCCAAACTTAATAAAACCCATCTCCTCAGTTTGTTTTACCTCTTGTCCTACTTTTAAATAATTAACAATACGCTTGGCTAAAGCACCAGCTATTTGTTTAACTAAAACTTCCACATTCCCTTTTTTAATAACAACAGAATGGCGTTCGTTTTCAGTAGAAGACTTTGGATGCCAGGCAACTAAAAATTTTCCCTGGTGATATTGGTTGTATACTACTTCCCCATCTAAAGGATTGCGGTTTACATGTACATTAGCAGGGCTCATAAAAATAGAAACTTGAAGGCGTTTGCCCTTAAAATACTCTTCATCAATCGTTTCTTCTATTACAACTACTTTACCATCAGCCGGTGCAACAATAGCATTTCCATCAACAGTAAGTTGGCGATTGGGTATTCTAAAAAAGGAAACTAGAAATAACAATAGACCAAGGGTTACTAAAAATATGATATTACAAAACCACATCATGGTAGCGCCTAAAAACATGAACACTAGTAAATTAATAGCACCAAAAATCAAAGTTCCAATAGCAATGGATTTATAACCCTCTTTGTGTATAGTCATTTTTTTTAATTAGGCTGCAAATATAGCAAGTAATGGGTTAAGGAAGATTGTAAAACGTTTTAGGTAAGTTGTTGCTCATCTAAATCTAATAGCTTTACCAATTAGTAAAAATGTATACATATAGCCAAACAAAGGGTGCGGCTACTATAAGCGAATCAAATCTGTCTAAAAACCCTCCATGGCCTGGCATAAAACTTCCGCTATCTTTTACATCGGCCATTCGTTTTAATTTGCTTTCGATTAAATCCCCGATGGTGCCAAAGGTGCCACAGATAGCTGCAATGGCAATGCAAAACAAAGAAAATTCAATACTGAGATAAATAAGATAAGAGCCCACGCCCATGATGATAACACATAAAATAATACCCCCAATAGTGCCCTCAACAGTTTTTTTCGGAGAAATAATTGAAAGAGGTGTTTTACCTATAAAAGAGCCTACCAAATAAGCCATTGTGTCGTTAATCCAAATTGAAAAAACGGTTAAGCAAACATAAATTTTTCCAAGATCAAATTTGGTGCTCAAAACATGAATATTACTTCCCCTCAAATTCAAAAATAAAGCAAAGGATAAAGAAATATAAACAAGCCCATAAAAACTCATCCACTTTGCTTTTAATGGAATTTGCTTATTCTGAATCAGAAAAATTAATAAGCAGGTAAACAGAAAGACCCAAAACATTAATTTAAAGCTGATGAATTGTCCGGCAATATATTTTCCAATATCAAATGAGTTGTGCTGTATCCCAATTACGACCATCAAGGTAAAACCACAAATGGCAAAAAACCATTGAATAACAAGATCAATTTTAGTGTCAAAAATTTTTTCAATCAGTTTAAAATACTCAAACCAGCAGCCAAAATGAATTACGGTAAACAAGATGAAAAAACTCCAGAAATTCCAAAGTAACCCTACCAACATTACGGCTACAAAAAGAAGTGCCGTTAATGTTCGGGTTTTAAAGGTTTGTAAGTTAAATGCCACTATTGGGAGTTTTATGATTGGGGTAAATAGGATACTGACCTGCCTGTTCAAAAAAATTCTGCTCTTCAAAAGCAATTTGTTTTCTGTTTTTTTCAGATACTTTTTCAAACAAAATAAACAAGCCATAAGAAATTACAACAGCAATCAATCCGCCCCAAATAGGAACTTTAGGATCCAATTTGTCTATTTCTACCTTCCCTTTATGGGTCGAAATCCAGAAAAGCTGAATGACAGCAACGGTATTATTTAAAAAATGAGCCACAATATTTACCCATAGGTTTTTACTGCGTTGATACATCAGACCCAATACAAACCCCAAAATAGCCCTGCTTAGAAATAAGTACAGTGACATATGAATCAAGCTAAAAAGCAAAGAGGTAACTATAATGGCAAGCAATGGTGCCTTCCACCAGCGTTCCAATAGGTTTTGTAGGGCTCCCCTAAAAAACAACTCCTCAAATAAGGCAGGAAAAAATGCCATGATTACAATGGCCATTAAAAACTCTCCCCAACTCTTTAAATTACTTAAAGCCACCACTTGCTCATTATAAGAGGCTTCCATACTTTTTGCCATAGTATTTAGGTCAGGGAAATTGGAAAGTATCATCTTACTAATATCCACCAGTGGATTAGCAATCACATTAGCTAAGAATATGAGAAAGAATCCAAAAATGATCTGTCTGGGATTGATATGTTTATTAAACCCAAGCCAAAATTTATTTTTTCCATGGCAAATTATTAAAAACATCGCCGAAGGCATAAATAAAAGAAAAAAAGTACCCACTACCTGTGCAAGCCTTGCCGAAGCAATATTTTCAGGCTTCATCATCGCTTTAATCATCTCCTCACCCATCCTATCAAAGCTTAATCCTGAAGGGATTAGCTGCATTCCAATAATTAATTGAACCCCTGCAGCTAAAATAAAGCCTGCCCCCAATAAAATGAACAAAATACCCAATTGAGCCGGTCCTGTAAATCCTTTTACACTCTTATATTGCATACGCTTAGCTGATTAGTTGTAAATTTGCCCTCGCAATATACAATGACTAAAAGTTTTAAAAAATAAAATGCCCAGTATAGGTCCTATTCAGTTACCCGATTTCCCTCTTTTACTTGCTCCTATGGAGGATGTAAGTGATCCTCCATTTCGTGCCGTTTGTAAAGACCATGGTGCCGATTTGATGTACACCGAATTTATCAGTAGCGAAGGATTAATTAGAGATGCCATCAAGAGTCGTAAAAAACTCGACATCTTTGATTATGAAAAACCTGTTGGTATTCAAATTTTTGGTGGTGATGAAGAGAGCCTTTCCTTAGCTGCTAAAATAGTAGATGTTACCAACCCCGATTTACTGGACATTAATTTTGGATGCCCGGTAAAAAAAGTGGCACTTAAAGGAGCAGGTGCAGGGGTTTTGAAAGATATTGATTTGATGATACGACTTACGGATGCTGTAGTGAAATCAACCTCATTACCTGTTACAGTAAAAACAAGGTTGGGCTGGGACGATAATACAAAAAATATTGAGGAAGTTGCTGAAAGATTACAGGATGTGGGCATAAAAGCTTTGGCTATTCATGGTAGAACAAGATGCCAGATGTATAAAGGGCAAGCTAATTGGGATTTGATTGCCAAAGTGAAAAACAACCCGAGGATAACGATTCCTATTTTTGGCAATGGTGATATTGATAGCCCAGAGAAAGCATTAGAATATAAAAATAAATATGGAGTAGATGGCATTATGATTGGCCGTGCTGCCATTGGCTATCCCTGGATATTTAATGAGATCAAACATTTTATGCAAACAGGAGAGCATCTCCCATCACCTTCCATTGAAGACCGGGTGGCAGTTTGTAAAAAGCACTTACATAAATCTTTTGAGTGGAAAGGACCAAAGGTGGGTATTTATGAAATGCGCAGGCACTATACCAATTATTTAAAAGGATTGCCGGGCATAAAAGAATTTCGTTTAAAATTAGTTACTCTAGAAACGGTAGAAGAAATTGTTGCCGTATTAGATGAGATCAACAAAAAATATGCTGGCTACGAATTTCTGAAAACACCAATTGAGTTAATCAATTACCACGAGAACTGCCCGGTGTAATATGAGTCGGGGCGCTTAAAGCGACCTGAATCATAAACTTCTTAAGTTAGTTTAATATCCATTAGCCAGTCTTGCAACAAATATTTTTTTTAACTATCTTAGATATAAGGGTTCAGGCCGCCGTAGCGTTCCGACCCTTACCTTAGCCTTTTTAATAAAATTCATATGTATTTACAGCCTGATGAATGTTATCATATCTATAACCGGGGAAATAATCAGCAAACTATATTCTTTTCCGAAAGAAATTATTTATTTTTTATTAAGAAAATAAGAGAACAGCTTTCCCCTTGTGCTGATATAATTTCTTATTGTCTGATGCCAAATCACTTTCACATAATAATTCATGCAAATAATCGAAGTATAATAGAGAGAAAGTCATTTGGTGGAAAACCTATGCAAGAATTTGCATACCGAATCGGACTTCTTTTAAGTAGCTATTCTCAAGCTATAAATAAACAGAATAAAACCAGTGGCTCATTATTTCAACAAAAAACGAAAGCTAAAATACTTTCAGAGGTAGTAAATGATACGTATCAATCTTATTTAGAAAATTGTTTCTTTTATGTACACAATAATCCGTTGGATGCAGGTTTGGTAAAGAACTTAAGAAATTGGCCGTACTCTTCATACATAGATTATACTGGCGAACGCAATGGCACATTATCTAACATGGAGTTATTTTATACGCTTACAGGTTTAAACTCCCGTGACATAGTAAATAGATTGTATTGTAATTACAACGAAGAACTAGTTCAAATATTTTATTAGTCTGGTTCAGGTCGCTAAAAGCGCCCCGACCCCTACTCAACCCTTATTCTGTTATAATTTTCTTCAGTGCATCTGTATAGACAGCTGCTCTAGTTTCTGCAAAATAATCGGCACCCAACATAATCACGGCCTGTAATAGCAAAGCAACGCCAAAGCCATACCAAAATGCTTGATTTATTTTTAATCGAAACAGAAAGATTAATACCAAGCTGGTTATGATAAAACCAATCTCCACCCATCGAATAACCACAAAGCTTTTCATTACTTTCTCCATGCGGGGAAGTTCTTGCTGCCTAGTATAACCCACTGGTTCCAATCCTATATGATAAGCCACATCAGCCATTTGTTTATCGCTACGGGTATAAACTGTAAAGCCAACAACTGTTTGAATGATCCCAATGGCCAAAAGCGGAAAGGCGGCTCCTTTTAAAAAGGCTGGATTACTTTTAATAAAAAACCAACAAATAATTGCTAACCCAATGGCAATAATTCCAACAATTAAAAACAAAAGGGTTTCCTGCTTTTCTGCAGTAAAGTATTTGTAAATAAAACTAAAGTCTCTTTGTTCAAACATATATTTCAATTAAAATTGTAAGGCCTCGGTAATTTCTTTTCCCAGAGGTTCAATTGTAGGACCAAAATAATGGGTTAACCTTCCTTCTTCATTCACAATATACTTAGTGAAATTCCAGGAAGGCGGTTTATTGTTCCAACCGTTTTTAGTTGAGTCGGTAAGCCATTCAAATATTTTATTTTGATGAGGCCCTTTATTAACACTACTTTTTATCATCAAAGGGAATGTTACCCCAAAATTAATTTTACAAAAAGAGGCAATCTCTTCATCCGATCCTTTTTCTTGTTCTTTAAAATCATTGGCAGGGAAACCGATGATGATGAATTTGTCTTTATGTTGTTCATACAATTTCTGCAAATCATCATATTGGCCAGTATACCCACAGTCGGAAGCAGTATTCACCAGCATTACTTTTTTCCCTTTTAACTGATTAAAGTCGAATATTGAACCATTGATAGCTGTGTCTTTTAAAGAATAAAACGAAACCGTAGGCATCTCTTTATCGTTGGAAAGATTTTTTGTGTTGATTCCTTTCTTATTGGTCCACCATATCCAAACTGGATAAACTGCTTTTAAAAACTTTTGTCTTACTGTCATATCTTTTGAATTTCTGTTGGCTATTTCTATATAGCTCCATAAGGCAACAATTATTAAAAATACAATTATGATACCTTTTTTTAAGCGCCTGTATTTTTTAACTTGTTTCATTAATTACAATGCCTATTTGATGATCCATTTAAATAATTTCAATTTCCCTTTAAATGGAGGATACTTCATGGCAGGGTCAAACCAAGTTGGTGTTTTCATAACCGCTTTTTGATGACTAAAAGTATCAAAAGAAAATTTGCCATGGTATTTACCAGTGCCACTAAACCCTCTTCCACCAAAAGGCAAATGGTGATTGGTTAAATGCCAGCTGCTGTTATTTACACAACCTCCACCAAATGATACGCTATTCAACCAGTCATTTTCCTTTGACTTGCTGGAAGTATAAACATAAAATGCCAATGGATTTTTATTAAGTTCAATTACCTGTATGGCTTGTTCTTTAGTACTAAAAGAAAGGATGGGAAGTATTGGTCCAAATATTTCATCCTTCATCACATCTGCCTCCATACTAACATTATCTAAAATAGTAGGCTCAATAAAAAGTTTGTCTTTTATAGTTCTGCCCCCATATAAAATATCGCCCTGGCTTAAATAATTTGTTAATCTGTCAAATTGTTTTTCGTTAATGATTTTACCGTAGCTATAACTTTCCTCGGGCTTTTCTCCAAAAAATTTTTGGACAACTTTTTTTAACTCGTTCACCAATTCCTCTTTTTTACTTTCATGTACAAGTATATAATCGGGGGCAACACATATTTGTCCACAATTACTAAATTTTGTGATGGCAATTCGCTTGGCGGAAATTTTTATGTTAGCATCAGCTTCTACCACACAGGGACTTTTTCCTCCTAATTCTAATGTAACCGGCACCAGTCTTTCGGCTGCCATCTTATAAATTATTTTACCAACAGTAGTACTTCCTGTATAAAACACATGATCAAAACTAAAATTGTTCATCATTGCTGGAATCACAGTTGCTCCATCTCCTTCAACCACTGCTATATATTGATTGTCAAAAGTTTCATCAACCAATTGCTTAAGGACTTTTGCCGTTGCCGGCGCAAATTCTGATACCTTAAGGACGGCACAATTACCCGCTGCAATAGCACCTACTAAAGGATTTAAAACCAACTGAAAGGGATAATTCCAAGGGCCTATGATTAACACTACACCCAAAGGCTCGGTCATAATAAAACTCTTGGACGGCAGATTAACGAGGTTAGTAGCTACCAATTCGTTTTGCATCCATCTTTTTAAATGTTTAATAGCATTGTTGATTTCTGATAACAACAAACCAGTTTCGGTTACATAGCTTTCCTCCGGACTTTTCTTTAAATCCGTAAACAATGCCTCGTGCGCTTTGGTTTCAAACTTCTTAACGGCATCTCTAAATTTGATCAATTGTTGCCTTCTAAAA
This sequence comes from uncultured Chitinophagaceae bacterium, assembly GCA_947085175.1. Taxonomy (GTDB): domain Bacteria; phylum Bacteroidota; class Bacteroidia; order Chitinophagales; family Chitinophagaceae; genus Ferruginibacter. Next base: position 224,438 of record CAMTVJ010000002.1, on the reverse strand, counting down.
GCATAGGAACGGGTGGCTCCCGAATTAAAAAATTGGCGCATTTGCATTAAGTCTGCCATTACATATAAATTTGCGGAAAGGTAATTAAATCATCATTATGACAGACGAACAATATATGCATATAGCTATTCAGGAAGCGCAAAAAGCATTTGATGCTGACGAAGTACCAGTGGGTGCCATTATTGTAATGAATGATAAGATTATTGCAAGAGCACATAACCAGGTTGAATTATTGAACGATAGTACTGCCCACGCCGAAATATTAGCTATCACAACTGCCTTTAGTTTTTTAAATAGTAAATATTTACCAGATGCTACACTATATGTTACGCTTGAACCTTGCCTGATGTGCAGTGGTGCTTTATACTGGAGTAAGATTGGCAAAATAGTTTATGGTGCAGATGATGATAAGAATAGTTATAGAAAATCGACAGGTGATAAAATACCTTTTCACCCCAAAACAATATTAGTAGGAGGAATCCTCAAAGACGAATGTGCCCAATTGATGAAAGATTTTTTTAAGTCAAAACGCTAGTTTTCGAGATTAGAAAGAATTACCGCAGCAGCTTCATTAATCAACCATCCTTTTGTAAATTTGTAATCCTTATAACACAACATCTTTCACATAAAAAATAATAAACTTATGGCATTTACACTACCGGCTTTACCTTATGCACACGATGCATTAGAGCCACATATCGACACAACTACAATGCAAATTCACCATGGCAAGCACCATCAGGCATATGTAGATAATTTAAACAAAGCCATTGCCGGTACCGACAATGAAAATAAAAGTATTGAAGAATTAGTGGCCTCAGCAGGTAGTATAAGCCCAGCAGTACGTAACAATGGTGGTGGACATTGGAACCACAGTTTTTTTTGGGAGAGTTTAGCTCCAAATGCTGGTGGCGCTCCGTCTGGTAAATTAGCTGATGCTATTAACGAAGCATTTGGTTCATTAGATACTTTTAAAGAAAAATTTGCCGCTGCTGGTATGACAAGATTTGGAAGCGGATGGGCTTGGTTGATTGTTAAAGATGGTAAGTTGGAGGTTTCTTCAACACCAAATCAGGATAATCCATTGATGGACGTTGCTGAAGTAAAAGGAACTCCTTTATTAGGTTGTGATGTTTGGGAGCATGCTTATTACCTGCATTATCAAAATCGCCGTGCCGATTATTTAGCTGCCTTTTGGAATGTGGTAAACTGGAATAAAATAGCTGAGCGATTTTAAAAATCACTTTATTTAAAATAGAATTAAGGCTGAGACATTTTGTTTCAGCTTTTTTATTTTGACTTGTTGATTGATTTATTATGGCACCGGATCAAACCCTTGCCCACCCCAGGGATGACATTTACTTACCCTTTTCATGGTAAGCCACAAACCTTTTATTGGGCCATGTTTTTTTAAAGCTTCAATACCATAATGAGAACAGGTGGGAGTATACCTGCATTTTGGACCTAGCCAGGGAGAAATGATCCACTGGTATAGTTTAATTAAAGCGATGAAAGGAAAACTAAGAATTTGCCAAACTAGTTTCATCTATTGTTTTTATTAACCTGTTTAATACAGTAGCTATCTTTTCAAAAATTAGCTGATATTCGGGCAACTCGTTTCCAATATAAATGAAAAATACTGCCAATTGTTTTTGTTGAAGTTTTAATTGCTGTTGCAGTTCAGCCTTTTGAAGCCGGTAAGATTCTCTCATCAACCGCTTAATTCGGTTTCTGTCTACTGCTTTTTTAAAATGTTTACTGCTTACAGCAAAACCGCTTTGTAAAGCTGCTGTTGTATTTGTATTATACAAAAACAAAACCCTGAACGGGAAATTGGAAAACGACTTACCCTCCTTAAACAATTGTTCAATTATTTTCCGGCTTTTAAGCTTTTCTTCTTTTTTAAATTTGTATCGTAGTTTTATATCCAATATGCTAAATTAAAAAAGTCCCCCGATATATCGGGGGACTGAATTATATTAACCTGATTACCGATAAGGAAATCAGACAATCTTATTTTTTATCACCGTGTTCGCTAGAAACAGTCAGTTTATGACGTCCTTTTTTTCTGCGGCTGGCTAATACCTTACGGCCATTAGCGGTTTGCATACGCTGACGAAATCCGTGAACAGATTTTCTGCGACGTTTGTGCGGTTGATAGGTTCTTTTTTTACCTGGCATTGTTTACGTTTTTTCCTTTGACAAATTAATTTCTGAATTCAATTTTGTTACACTCACCAGGGCACCATCCCTGCTGTTTGTGAAAGGACGGCAAAGGTAAGGGAAAAACAAAAGCCAGCAGGCTTAAATTAGAAGGTTTTTTAAAATTACAAGGTTAAATGAACCGATTTTATAGGCTTACCATAAAAAATACTGGCATGACTGTCAAAATCCTCAACCGAATCTGTTGTAAAAAACCTGATATTAGCCTTTTTAGTTATTTTTTCATCTATTTGGGTATGCCTTACTAAATAATCTGAAAGGCTATTTGCTACTATTTGACCCTGAGTTAATACCTGAACGCCTTCAGGAACAAGTTTTTTAATCTTATCTAATAATAATGGGTAGTGAGTGCAAGCCAACAAAATGGTATCAATATCCATTGATTGTGCCATTAGGCTATTGATATTTTTTTGTATAAAGTAATCAGCACCTGGCGATTGGTATTCATTGTTCTCAATCAATGGAACCCACATCGGACATGCCTCTTGAAACACTTCCAATTCAGGGTAAAATTTCATTATTTCCAAAGGATAAGAGTTGGAAACCACAGTTCCTGTTGTAGCCAAAATACCTACTTTCCCCGTTTTAGAATGCTGGCCTATCACTTCTGTAGTTGGTCTAATTACCCCTAAAACCCTTTTATCTACGTCAATTTTAGGCAAATCGTTTTGTTGAATGGTTCTAAGTGCTTTTGCAGAAGCGGTATTACAAGCCAAAATAACTATGGGACAACCTTGGCTAAAAAGCCATTTTACTGATTCTAAGGTGTAATCATAAACTGTTTCAAAACTTCGGGTGCCGTAAGGAGAACGGGCATTGTCGCCTAAATACAGATAATCATATTGGGGAAGCCTGTTTGTTAATTCCTTTAAAACGGTTAATCCTCCATAACCACTATCAAAAACACCAATGGGTTGTTGCATCATATGTCAAAAATAACAAAGCCTCCCGAAGTATCGGGAGGCTTTTATGATAATTTATAAATTTAAATTATTTACCGGCTGGCTTTGTAGCAGGAACTGGATCTTTAATACCCAATTTAGCTTTAACTGCAGGCAAAAGGTCATCGCCTGGAGGGCTAACTAAAAGAACATTAGTTGTCTCATCCAAAACATAACCGTAACCTTTTTCTTTAGCTACCGCTCTAATTGCTTCCATCGCTTTTTCACGGATAGGTCCAACTTTTAGTTGAGCATATTGAGAAGATTTTTGCTGAGCTTCTTCTTCATAATTCTGCAATCTTGTGTAAAGAGCTACTAATTCGCCTCTTTTAATTTCTTTCATTGTTGCAGAAAGAGTTGAAGAATCTCTGAAGTAATCATCTCTTTTTTTATCAGCATCAACCTGTAAATCTTGTCCTTGCTTACCTAAATCAGCTTGATACGCTTTTAATTCAGCGTCAACTTTTGCCGCTTCTGGCATAAGACTAATTAACTCATCAGTATTGATATACCCAATTTTTGTTTGCGCTGAAGCATTTAACATACCAAATGCCATCACAGCCACTACGATTAATTTTTTCATTGTTTTTTTAATGTTTATTGTTTTTTATTTATTGTTAAATGCTGGCTAACCAACTGATTTTATTTTACGCCTAAATTTCTAAGTACATCTGCACTCCTGTCCAGTTTAGGGTCGGCAAAGATAACAGTAATTCCTTCACTTTTATCCAGTATGAAATCGTATTGTTTTTCTACTGCCAATTTTTGCACTGCATTGTAAACCCTGTCTTGAATGGGTTTTATAAGTTCCTGTCTTTTTTTAAACAAATCGCCTTCAAAGCCAAAGCGTTTTTTTTGCAAATCCCTTAATTCTTTTTCCTTATTATATAGCTCATCTTCTCTTTTCTTTTTTAATACATCACTCAACATCACTTGCTCTGCTTCGTAGTCTTTAAACATCTTATCAATAAGTGTTTGTTTTTGATCTACTTCCTGCTGCCATTGCTCACTAAACTGATCAAGCAAGTTTTGTGCCTCTTTATATTCGGGAAGCTTGTCTAAAATATATTTTGTATCTATCACAGCATAGCGTTGTGCAAGGCTGGCAAAAGCTATCAACAGGAATGTACTGGTAATTAATAAAATCTTTTTCATTTTTATTTTTTTATAAAATTAACAATTACTCTGGTTCCTGCCCCAACATAAAGGTAAACTTAGCGGCACCTTTTAATCCACTGGTTTGGTTATACCTGTCTAAACCTACGCCATAATCAAATCCAAGCAAACCAAACATAGGTAAAAAGAAACGAACACCAATTCCAGCTGCACGTCGTAGCTTGAATGGGTTGTAATCTTTAAAATTGTACCACCCATTAGCCGCTTCAAAAAAGCCCAATCCATAAATAGTACTGCTTGCACTGGTACTAAATGGATATCTCAGCTCCATGGTATATTTATTAAAAATAGTAAAAAACTGTTGTGGTGTAATGCCTTCGGGGTTTATCCTAGGGTTTGAGCTTTCGTATATATGATAACCTCTATGTGCTATGATATCATATCCTAACAAAGCAAAATTATTACTTAAACCTGCATCTCCCACCTGAAAACGCTCAAATGGCGATATAGCCAACTTTTGATCGTACCTGCCTATTAAACCATATTTAACAGCCATTCTTAAAATAAACTGACGGTTTTTCTCTTCGCCTTTAGCTAAGCCAATTGGAACAAACCACTCCCCATTAAAACGCCATTTGTGAAACTCGGGTAACGCATATTGATTATTTGCACTTGGCTTGATGCCCAAAGAAGAATAAGGCAAGGTAAATTGGCCACTAAGCAAAAAGTTGGATCCGCTTGTTGGGAAAATAGGATTTGGACCAGCTGAATTACGAACTAATGATATTTTAAGACTCACATTGGTTGAATTACCATTGCTCAATCCTGGGAAGATATTAGGATAGTTTACAAGTTTATATCGCTGAATATTTAAAGTGTAAATAAGATTAAAGTAGTCATCGGGCCATTTTAATTGCTTACCTAATGAAACATTAATACTACTGGTATTTATGTATGATGTATCTCCACATGCACGGCAAAAACGACCAAAATTATCAAAGGCATTGGCATATTTAGTGTTAGAATATCCAACAGTAAATGAATTTCTTCTTTTGCCCCCAAGCCATGGTTCAGTAATGGAGAAGTTATAAGAACGGAATGCCTTACCATTGGACTGTATTCTTGCACTTAACCTTTGGCCATCGCCGGAAGGTAAAGGATCCCAAGTAGATCTTTTAGTGATATTTTTTAATGAAAAGTTATTAAAGGTTACACCCAGTGTTCCTGTTAAACCAATACCACCACCAAAACCTGCTGAAAGTTCTAATTGATCTGCTGATCTCTCTTCAATTCCCCAATTAATATCTACTGTACCGTTTTCGGCATTAGGCACTACATTAGGATTGATTTTTTCGGCATCAATAAAACCTAATTGTCCAAGCTCACGTTGAGTACGTATAATATCTGAACGGCTGAATTTTTCTCCTGGTATTGTTCTTAACTCCCTGCGGATAACATAATCCTTAGTTTTCTTATTTCCAGAGATGGTAATATTGCCATAAGTGGCCTGCATTCCCTCAGTCATTCTAATTTCAAAATCGATGGTATCGCTATAAACGGCTGTTTCAACCGCTTCAATACGATAGAAAAGATAGCCATCATCCATATACAAGCTACTGATATCGGCACCTTCCTGTGAAAGTACTTTTCCCATTTTCTTGTTTAAAACCTCCAAGTTATAAACGTCTCCTTTTTTAATTCCCAAAATCAGATTTAAAACAGAATCGGTATATTTTGTATTTCCTCTCCACTCAATATTACCAAAATAGTATTTCTTACCCTCACTAACTTTTATAAAAAGGTTAAGGTTATTTTTTACATCCAAAATGGGTGTGTCTTTAAAAATAACGGCATCTCTAAATCCGTTTGCATTGTAATAATCCAATACTTGCTCTTTGTCCTCTATATACTTTTTTTCATTGAATTTAGCGCCACTAAAACCACGAATACGGAACCATGGATCTACATAATCTTTGGTTTTTGAAATAGACAGAAAACCAACATCAGAGATGTATTCCTTAAAGCTGGTTTTGGTTACAGTGTCTCCAAAAGGGTTATTGGGTTGAAGTGGGAATAACGTTAAACGGTTCATCTCCTTGGTACCCTTCATTCGCTTTTTTAGTTTTTTGGAAGCAATGTCTTCGTTTCCACTAAAATTAACAGAGTTTACTCTTACTTTACGTCCTTTATCAATTTTGAAAGTGATTGAAATGGCATTATTTAAGGTAGGAACAAACTCTTCTTTTAAATCGATGGTTACATTTCTAAACCCCTTACCACTGTAATACTTACGAATAGCTTCCAGTGCACTCAATTTCATATTTTCTGTAACTACCCTTTCTTTTGTAAGTGCCACTTTTTCTTTTAAATCATCTTTTTCTCCTTTTTTAACACCTTCAAAATGAAAATCGGCCAAACGAGGTCTTTCAATAATGTCAAACTGAACAAACAAATTTGTCCCTTCTAAACGAGTAAGAGAAATTTCAATATCAGAAATAAGATTCTGCTTCCAAAGTTTTGCAATGGCTTTACCAAAAATATCTGTGCCAGGAATCACCACTTTATCGCCAACGGCCAATCCTGAGATAGAAATAATAAGGTTTACATCGAATGCTTTGGTGCCGTTTACCTGTATGTCGGCAATTGTATATTCTTTAGGAATTTTTGAATTAAAGATTTCCTGTAGAGCTGGATTAACCGAAACGCCTGTAGTATCAACTTGGGCTTTAACAAACTGGCTGCTAAATAATAGGGTAGTTATGATAAAAATTCCTTTGTAAATCCTCTGCATCAATTTGTTTTTTACGTGCGGCAAATTAAGCCCATTAATTAAATCTAATTGTTAACCTCATCCTAAAACAGAGCCTGTTTAATTTAAAACCGACTAATATCTACTTTAAAATCCCAAACTATTCCTATTTGGGAGCATCATCATTTTTAACTTGATCTCCTGTTTTACCAAACCTGCGTTCTCTGCCTTGAAAATCAACTATGGCTTCATACAGGTTTTCCTTTCTGAAATCGGGCCAAAGTGTATTGGTAAAATACATTTCGGCATATGCTAATTGGTAAAGCAAAAAATTACTGATCCTATACTCCCCACTTGTTCTAATCATAAGTTCAGGATCGGGAAAATTAGCCGTAGTTAAATATTGCTGAAACACTTCGGCAGTGATATTACCCGACTCCAATTTATTACTCTCTACCGCTTTAGCGATTTGTTTTACTGCATTGATGATCTCCCATCTACTACTGTAGCTTAAAGCCATGATTAGGTTCAAGCCAGTATTTTTGCTCGTGTTTTCCAAAGCTTCTTTTAATTCTTTTTTTGCCGCATCTGGCAGCATATTTACATCTCCAATAACATGAAGCCTGATATTGTTTTTATTTAGTGTTGGTACTTCCTTATTGATGGTGTCCACCAACAATTCCATTAATCCCAAAACCTCATACTCCGGACGATCCCAATTTTCGGTACTAAAGGCATACAGGGTAAGATTTTTAATCCCTAATTCTGCAGCGCCTTCAACAACATTTCTTACACTCTCTACACCATGCAAATGCCCATAAAGACGATCTTCGCCTTTTTCTTTAGCCCACCTACCATTTCCATCCATTATTATGGCAACATGATTTGGTAGCTTTTGCTTATCTATTTTTTCTAATAGGCTCATAAAACACTTGAAACGAGTAGTCAGGCGCAGGGCCTGACTTTGGGGGGCAAAAGTAATAAAATTAAGTTGGAAAATACGTTTTGGTACAAATCTTATAACTTAAGCAGTTTTCCCTTAAACTCTTTACCATCTATAGTTAACCTATACCAATACAAACCGGCAGATTGATTACTGATATTTAATTGATTTACATTAGAATAATTTGCTACCCGTACACCTTGAACATTTGTAATAATCAAATCACTTACCGTTTGCTTTTCGCCATTTACCGAAAAATTAAAAACACCATTTGATGGATTTGGATAAACAACAGGGTTTGCATTTGTATTATTAATTGGTACCGAGGCTCCAACAGCACATGCTTCCTTAGCTCTTAAATATTGCTGGTCATCTCGAAGTCGCTTTGTTACACTACAATTATCACCATTGGTTAAAGTAACCTGGGCATTGGGTGAGTTATATATAGGAAGATCAACAAATTTTTGATTAGTGAAATAATATGTATTACCCATATCAATAATTTCCCATTGCAAATTATCGGATTTAACATCAGCAGTTAACCTAGTAATGCATTGTCCATTATTATTTACTATGGCAATAGTAAAATTTGCTTTTGAACAAGGCAATGGTTTTGGTTGAGCAAACCAAACAAAGTTGCTGATATTAGAAAAAGTTAAACTGTTGTTCCCTTTTCTTGTTATACTGATAAATTTCCCTTTCGTTTCATTTGGGATATCAATAAAACATAAAGTAGAATCTGTGGGGGTTACAAATCGGGCAGTTAACTTATTTCCAGTTAAATCTTTAATTTCAAAACCGCTATTTATTTTATTAATAGAAATAGCACCTGAGCTTGCTAAATAATTTACTTTAAAATATAGTCTGGCAATTTCTTTCGGAATCTGTGTATATCCTGTAATGTCTTTTGATTCGTTTTGATAAAGCTCCAACACATTTCCTATCATTGATTCATTTTGATAAAAGAAGTTTTTATTGGGGGTTATTTCCAAATCAACAACCGATTTATATTTGGTTGTAATGGTAAACATATAATTCCCTGCAGTTGGCAGGTTTACTATAATTTGGCCAGACTTAGCAGTTTCATCCAATGATATATCTTCAATTATTTGAAGTGATTTATCAGCCGATTCAATCGTAAAGTTGATGTACCCTTTATCAGGCATATTAAAAATAGGCTTATAATCAATAACGAAATTTCCGGCAGAAGGCGCATTTACATGATATTTGAATTTAGAATAAAAATCCATCCCATTTGTATGCCTTAACTGAACACTTATTTTTTTAAGAGGTATAAGGCTGTGGGGTTCAAATTGATTTTTTATAAAACTGGTTGTTTCAAATTTATATCCTTCAATTTGATTACTGTATCTTAATACATCATTTTTAAAATTGTTGTCAATTTCATTGGCAGTAATTAATGGCAAATTACCATTTTGATAAGCCAGTCCATTAATATTATTATACTGTAAATAAAAATTACTTGTTGTTGGATATCTTGATGCAAAAACATGAATAAGGTAATAGCTATTTACAATCTGGATTTTATTTGTTTTAGCCAGGTATATGCATAAATCGCCTGTAATATCAGTTTTTAAGTTATTTGGCCTAGTGTCTTTTAACCACTCGTAATACAAAATCATATAATGCAAATAAGCTTTTAACTCCCTCAGTCTTTCATAAACAATGGATGGCTCATTTTTAATTTGTTCTTCTGCCTTAGCAATCAATTGTAAATAAATGGGCAGCTTATTGATATTGCCAATTCTACTTGAACTAAATTTTTCATCCGCCCATAAATGCATTAAATTATTAATGGTATTTCCAGCAGCTGAAAACATGCTATTACAAAATTCAGACAGGCTGCTATCTATAGAAATATCTTTGTTTAAGCTATTGTTAATTGCCAACAAATAAGGTAAACTTCCAAATTTTGCAGGAGATGATTCCCAAACAATTCCCTGGCTTTTCTTTTCTTTTGCAATGGCTACTGTTGCCTTTAAATCATCTAAATGAAAATCGGGAGTTTCTCCACTCCAGCCCGAAAGATTTAAATAGTGGTATTCAGAAATATTTTTAGATCGGTTATACCATCTATTTCTTAAACCATTTGTGCTGCTGAGTAATTGATATACTGCAGGGATAAGTTGAATGTCAATTTTATCGTTTATTGCAATATTTTGCGAAGGCACATCGGCATGGGTAGAATACGCATACAACTGAAACCGCAAATTAGGGTACTTAGCATTTATTTTTTGAGCTGTATAATTTGACAATACAAATTGTTGATCTGATTCTTTAGTATAACCACTTACTCCGCATCCAATATCACTTTTAGTATTACCCCAACGGGCTCCATCTGGTACTTCAATACCAACATGATTAAAACTGCTATTTCGATATGCATTTACATATAGAGTGGGATTACTATAAAGTATATTTTTAGTTTGAGTATATTTTTGCTCAATGGTATTTGACCAAAGTTGCATAGCAGCATCACTATTAACATCTGGTACAGATTGGTTTGATGCCAGCCTAGAATTGTTATTATTAGCCACATAACAAGGATTATTTTGCAAAGCAGCTAAATAAGCTCCATTCATTATATCACCCCTATGGCCCTGAAAGCCATAAACTCCATTCATTCCATTTCTACGTTGATACAAAGCCCAATTGTGCCCATTTAATCCATGATAATTGTCCCATCCATAATTAGAGTTATTATCCATTACCCATTTCCTGTGGCTCCCACTAATAAACCAGGATTTGTATTTAAAACTTTCTGAGTAAACAGTATCCATTTTACTAAACACGTTTGAAAGTATTGGAATAACTTCCCAAATGCTGCCCGGCTGGAAAAATTTAAAGCCACGATTATTTAAATACCTATACACTCCAAAACAAAGTCCATTATCAAGGGCAGCTGAAAATTTAATGAAAGTCATACCATCACTTTCCACTTTACATCCTAAATCAACACTAATGGTTGAGTCATAAACAAATATTATTCCTGTAGCAGGTAATATTGTATATGCCTGACTTATAAATTGTCCCGTTGGATTTGCTTTTTGCATAAGCATTGCAATATCCTCTACAGTTGATTTTAACAATTGAGATGATTGCTGAGGATAATAAATTGATTGAGCTTTAGTATTTACAATACATAAAGCCAATACCGCAGTAAATAAGCAGTAGCGAATGAACGCCATAGTTTTGTTGATTGATGAATGAAAACTATGGTCTCATCACAGAACGGAAAGGATTTATACTTTGTTTTTCTTTGGTTGGGAAACAAGAATGACGAGTAACTCGTCTTCTTTAATCAGTGTAGGGGGATGTAAATATAGAATGCAAAGATTTATAAAACAAAAACTTTACTCCTATTTATAAAACTAGTTTGCAGTAGGGCATTTATAAGTGCTGATATTAAGAGAAATTCCTATTTCAGCAATGATAAATTGGTCTTTTTGTTTACTTGTTCCTCTTTGCCTGCCAGCAACACCAATAATATTTGAAGGATCTAATTCATAGGAACGATCTTGTAATAAACTTGCCATAGAAAGAGGGGTAAAATTAGTTGCCCCTATATAAGTAGTACTCACATCATCTATATAATCAGATGTTGTAAAACGATGAGCTAATTCAAACGAAAAATTTATTTTATCACTTAAATTGTATTTAAACCCAACCCCAAAAGGAATACTTATTGCAATAGTGTTATATGGCTTTCTACCATTGAACCCAATAACTTGACCTTCGGTACCTAAAGGTCTTAAAAATTCTTTTTTACCATCAATAAAAGCATATGGGTCGTAAGTGAAAACTCCTGCTCCTAAAGTGACATATGGAGTAAATAAATATTCTGGATTACCGGGTATAAATTTGAAAAAATTGAAATCACCTTGAATTGCTAATTCCCAAATATTTGTATTAAAACTTAGGTTTCTACTTTTCTCATATACATTTTTACTGTAAATATCGCTATACCCTAATTCGGCATAATGAGCACTTATTCTAACTCCTACATAATTCCCAAATTGTTTCCTGAAAAATATACCTAATGCTGGTTTTGGTCTATTAATAGCAGCTCTTGTATTTAAATCTCCAAAATAATGTGCAACGCCTGCAGTAATACCAAACTCGCCTTTTTGAACATACTCATAGTTTTGAGCATTAGCATTTAAAACGAAAAGCAATGAAATAAGGCCAAGTATCGATTTCAGGTTCATAATATGCAAAATAAAGAATTGTTTTTAAAAACGGTAAGTTCGGTGATATCTGATTAAGGGATTGTTAAACTTTATTAGTGTGTTTTCTTTTCTACTCTAATACCAACACTCATAATAGCTAGTAAAGGATTGTCCCTCATTATTTGGGAGATAGCAAATTGATAATTGCCTGTTTGCTTAAATCTTTTGGGTTCACCATTTAAGAGTTTTCTTACTTCCCAAATATCATTCATCCCAGATCCTTCCCATCCATTCGCATCATCCCCTAATGTAAGTTCCACTTTTTGAGTATGCATACTATCACCTGGAGGTTGCAAACCTATATTAAGCCAGATATTATTGTACTTATAAGCATCTGTGTGCCTTAAAACCAAATAAATACTATAGGCCGAAACCGTATCGGTTATTTTAAAATTGCCTGTTGCTGTAAACTGGCTTTGCCATTCATATTTAGGAATGGAGTTATTTTTTTCATAAACATCAATCTGTTTACATGATACCATATATATGATAACAGCAAATAGCCCAATTGAATATTTTAATTTATTAATATTTTCCCTTTTCATTCCAGATATCAGTATTACTATTTAGGATTTTTTCAACTGAAATTAATTATTACAATATGTTCAACACCTGTTCTTTTGCTTTTTCCAATTCATTTTTCATTATAATTACACATTTTTGAATATCGGCATCGTAAGCTTTACTACCAGTTGTATTAATTTCTCTACCAATTTCCTGTAAGATAAAAGATAGTTTTTTACCCTTGCCCTCGTCTGGCTCATCTAATATAGATTTAAAATATTCGCAATGCTGACGTAGCCTGATTTGTTCTTCATGGATGTCAATTTTCTCCATATAGTAAATTAGTTCCTGTTCCATTCTATTATTATCTATATTTTCTTTGCCTACATATTTTTCCAATAACTGGTTTATTTCATCTTTAATTCTATTACGCCGGTTGGGTTCCAATTTTAAGATTTCTTCTTCCTGGTCTTTTATATTCGAAATTCGGGTTACCAAGTCCTTTTCAAGTACGGCTCCTTCATCTGCCCTATGTTGTATTAAATCGGCAAGAGCCGCTTGTAAAACTTTACTAAATTCTACAAAATCAGTATCGCTTAAAACATCATTTGTAGGGGTAACCACTTCTGGCAACCTTAACAAAGCACTTAATACTGAGTTGCTGTCAATATTTAATTCTGTAGCCAATTCCTTTATTTGATTATAATAAGCTTTAATTAAATCAGTATTTATATTTACCGGTTTTGATGTACCATTTTGTTTGATGTGCACCATACAATCAATAGAACCTCTAAATAAATTTTCTTGCAGTGTATTTCTTATTTCAAATTCAAATGGCCTTAACAAAGGAGGCAATTTCAATTGTAACTCAAATTGTTTTCCATTAAGTGCTTTTATTTCTACTAAAAAAGTTTTTTCATTAACTGTTTGTTCTGCTCTTCCAAAGCCTGTCATTGATTTAAGCATATCCTTTTATTTTAGCTGCAAGTTACTGATAAAACTATGAGTGCGTTTTATGTTATTTATTCCCAAACAAATTTTGTTTTTAATAATAAAGCCCGACTTTTTGGAGTCGAGCTTTGCTATATAGATGGGTTAGTAAGTACTGGGAACCAAATTCCCTTCACAATATTAAAAATAATTTTCGCTAACCAAAAAAATTTTGCCTATTATTTTATCAACATTTTTATTTACGCTGTGGATAAGGCGGCCAAATACTTTCATGTTAAAGAACAATAAAAGCAAGAAAGTAAATCCCCTTTTTTTTAAAATTACTTGAAAATAAATAAACAAACATTATGGAAGCACTGATACTACTGATGTTGCAAGGGAAAACAAATAAATTCACAATATTGAATTCTGATTTAGTATTAAGTAATTTCAAGCAAATCATTTGCAAATTCAATTACTATTTTCTTAAAAAGAGAAAATTAAATATTTTGTGTTTTTTTCAAAATGCATCCATGTTTTTAGTTTTTTTAGGCAAAAAAAGTAAAAGCAAAGCAATGTACCTTTGTGTAAATTTTAAGATATGCAATTTCCATCTCCAGTTTCTTTGCAATGGATCGCTGAATTCATCAATGCAAAATTAGTTGGCAACAGTTCTATTCCATCAACTGGTATTAATGAATTACACAAAGTAGAAAATGGTGATCTTGTTTTTGTGGATCATCCTAAATATTACGACAAGTGCCTAAACAGTGCTGCCAGTTTTATTATCATTAACAAAGAAACTGAAGTGCCGGAAGGAAAAGCATTATTGATTGTAGACAATCCTTTTGAAGCCTACTGCAAAATTGTAAATCATTTTCGTCCGTTTGAACCTGCCACAAAAATGATTAGCGACTCGGCAGTGATAGGGGAAGGAAGTTTTATTTATCCTGGAACATTTATTGGCCACCATGTTAGTATTGGTAAAAACTGCGTTATACATCCCAATGTAAGTATCATGGATCATTGTATCATTGGCGACAATGTAATCATTCAAGCTGGCTCTGTAATTGGAAGCGATGGCTTTTATTACAATACTAAAAAGGACCGTGAACTTTGGTACAAAAGAATGCCGAGCTGTGGCCGAGTTATCATTGAAGACAATGTTGAAATTGGAGCAGGTTGTACCATTGACAGAGGCGTGAGTCACGATAGCGTTATTGGCAAAGGAACCAAGATGGATAATATGATACATATTGGACATGATACAGTGACTGGCAAAAACTGTTTAATAGCTGCCCAGGTTGGTATTGCAGGAGTTGTTACTTTAGAAGATGGCGTAACACTTTGGGGCCAGGTAGGCGTAAATAAAACGTTAACTATTGGAGCCAATGCAGTTATCTATGCTCAAAGTGGTGTAGGAAAGGATACAGAAGGCGGCAAAGTTTATTTTGGCAGCCCTATTGAAGATGCTAAAGAAAAAATGAAAGAACTAGTTTGGGTTAAGCGAATTCCTATTTTATGGGAAAAAGTAATGGGCAAATAAATTTACCCATTACGCAACACAAAGTTTTTTACTTATTTTGAAGTCCTTGTTTCAATGGCCATAAAGTTTATGCCATTTACTTTTTGAAGCCTAGTATATTTAAATATTGTAGCTGTAAGCACTATATTTTCTAGATTGACTATTAATGGACTTGGATACAAAATGACCATTTTAATTTTTGTCTTTTCATCATTCTCATAATTCCAATTAAATTTATATTCCTGCCCATTATAAAAATAAATACCCGTGTTATCTGTGTTGAACTTGTAAGTATCATTATCGAAATTGATGCTGTTTTCCTCACCTCCTCTTTTATAATAGAACATATTATTCCCATCCATGCCTCGGCTTTCATCAACCTGCCAGTTTACGGAAGTTAACAATGAGCCTGAATTGATGACAGGAGATGATACCGTATTTTGCTGCAAAGCAATAACAGGATTTTCATTTTGTGTTGAAACAGAACTAACCACATATTCTTTCTTTACAGAAATTTCATCTTTCACATTGTAGTTATAAGGCAACATGTCTCCAACCTTTTCCCAAGCCCAATATCCAGCTATGCTGATATCATTCTGTTCGTAATAATATCCGTTTTGTTCAATATCAATGGAGCCATTGGGGATAAAATTCACTTCTGACAATTGAAACTTATTGGATGCCTCAGTATTTCTTTCAATATACAAAGTAGATGAGCCTTCGTTTTTATATAATACTGCTAATTCGTTTTGGCTAGGTTTTATTTCTACGGTATTGTTACTATCATCCTTCATATAGTTCAATGCAGAATAGAAGTTTTTTAAAAGCACTGCTCTTTCCTTTTCTTTGTCTTTTATCAAGAACTGTATTTCAAATCCTTCTTCTTTTAGCTTTTTACTATATACACTTCTCATAAAATGGAGGATAGAACCATTGTATGCTGTAATTCTGTTTGTTTTCCATACTTTTCGCTGTGCTTCATCATCAGGCTCCATTTCTTGAAACAAGGGATAGCCAGTGTAGGTACTTATATGTGTGATGTACTCGTGTGTAAATGAATCAAGGCTGTATTTGATGGTATAACCTAATGCCTCATTAACAATTTCTATTGGCTCTTCAGCCATTATTTTCAATAGGTTCTTTCTTTTGTAGAAAAAGAATTTGATTGCATCTTTGTTTTTAATGTTGCATTGTTGGCTATTGGCTGTTTTCCCAATAAAATTTTCCAAAAAGAAGTCGCCATACTTTTCCCATCCGTCTTTTACCTCGTAACTTGCTTTTATTACCACATCCTGCAATTCTTTTTCTTTTTGCTTTATCTCAACTACAATGGTATTATTACCAGCATCCCCTGTTGACACCCTTTTAGTTTCTGTTTGATAACCTGAGTAAGTAACCACAATACTGTATCCTCCATTTGGCAAAAGCAAATGAAAATAACCATCTGTATTGGTTGCGGTACCCAGTGTTGTATTTTCGGCAAATACCGAAGCTCCTTGCAATGGTTGCTTGGTTACCTCATCAATAATTTTACCACTGATAGAATAGGTTTGAGCATAAAGGGAAATAGAAATCAATAATCCGATAAGGGAGACAACTGTTTTTTTCATTTGATATTTTTAATACAGAATAAAAATCTGCTTTTAGAAAATCTAAATTACACTAATGACTGTTAAGCTTTTGTTGTAAAACTTTACAAGTTTCATCAACTGCGTCCTGTAGTTTATTATAAGTAAAGCCTTGTAAAAACCTAAATAGTTTACTATTATCAAAATGCACTTTTGCCATTGCTGTTGCTGCAGTTTCTTTTGTTAATAAAGGGTCTTTGCCTGTTATTTTACTTTTAATGGCTTCAAGCCTCCAAACAATTTTTGCTACCAGAGCTGTAACTTTTTTATAAGGTGGCTTTTTCCCAAAGGCTTTTGCAATCATATTAAACATCACTCTGTAGCTTATATTTTCGGCGCTAATGATAAATCGCTCGGCGCTAATTTTACTTTCCATAAGGGTAATCATCGCTTTGGCCACATCTCTTACATCCACAAATCCAGTCACCCCTTCTGAATACCAGGGAAATTCATTATAAACATTTTTAAATATTTGAGATGACCCTCCATCCCAATCACCAGGCCCCAATATCACTACAGGGTTTACTATCACAGCATCCAATCCTTCAGCTATGCCTCGCCACACTTCCAATTCTGCCAAGTATTTACTTTGGCCATAATTACTGTTACTTGTTTCCTCAGTCCAGTTCATGGATTCATTAATAGGTTCATTTATCCTTATCCTTCCAAGAGCAGCTACTGAACTTACATGAACCATTTTTTTTATACCAGCATCCAAAGCCGCATTCACCACATTTGCAGTGCCTTCAATATTTATTTTAAACATCTCCTGTTTACGCTTAGGATTAAAAGTAACAATGGCTGCACAATGATAAAGCTGGTCTATACCTCTCATTACCTCGGCCAAACCGGTTACATCTAAAATATTGCATTGAACTTGTGTAAGATTTTCTGAATCAAAATTGGGCAAGGTTGTTTTATTATAGATAGCAGTAATTTTTTTCCCTTGAACTAGTAATTGCTTAATTAATTCTTGGCCAACCAGACCTGCACCGCCAGTAACTAGAATCATAATGAAATGGATAAACTGTTAATAATTGTACTATTGGTATTGATAAAACCCCTTTTTTGTTTTTCTGCCTAACTCGCCGTTGGCTACTTTTAGTTGTTGTAGGGCTGATGGTTTAAACCTTTCTGCCTGATTACAGGCATCAAATAAAGATTGTGATACAGCCAAATTTACATCCATACCTATTAAATCCATTAAGCGAAATGGCCCCATTTTAAAACCGGAGGCTTCCATAATTTCATCTACATTTTCAAAAGCGGCGATGTCGTCTTCCACTAATTTTAAAGCTTCTAAATAATAATGACGAGCCACCCTGTTTACAATAAACCCAGGAGCATCTTTACACATAACGGGTGTTTTATTCATTTGCTTACAAAGCTCATAAATGGTTTGAGCTACTTCATCGGAGGTTTGGTTACCCTTAATTACTTCCACTAATTTCATTACTTGTGCTGGGTTAAAAAAGTGCATGCCTGCTACCCGATGTGGTGTTTGTACTAAAGCTTGAATTTCGGAAACAGATAAAGAAGAAGTGTTGGTTGCAAAAATTACTTCGGAGTGATTGATCTCGGCCAATTGGTTAAAGATAGACACCTTGGCTTCCACTTTTTCCACAATAGCTTCTATAATGATATCGGCAATACAATCGTTGGTATCTGAAATGAAACGGATGCGTTTGAAGATGTTTTCTTTTTCGTCGGCTGTAATTTTTTCTTTGTCTAATAAATACTGGAGGCTTTTATCAATAGAGGCTTTTGCTTTTTCCAACACATCGGCATTGATATCAAACAACAAAGTATAAAACCCGGATTGTGCTGCCGTTTGTGCTATACCACTGCCCATGGTGCCAGCGCCAATGACGCAAATTGTATTTATCATTTATGAATCCAGTTTTAGATTTAAGTAAAGATATTATTTCTATGTTACTTAAACAGATGGTTAATTACAATAAATAAAAATGCATTGCCGTTTCTAAGGAAAGCAACAATGCACTATGATATTTAAAATAAATACTATTTTCCCGAAGCTTCCTTTCTTGCCTCGTCTTTCATTTTATCATTTGCTGTGATTGCAAATTCAACACGTCTATTTTCGGCCCGATTAGCATCACTAGAATTTTCAACTTTTGGTTGTGCTTCTCCATACCAATTAATTACAAGTCTAGATGATAAAATACCCTGATTTTTTAAATAATTACCAACAGCCATTGCCCTTCTTTCTGATAGCGACAGGTTGTAACTATCAGCACCTTTGTCATCAGTATGCCCTTCCACTAACAAATTTGTTTCAGGATATTCCTTAAATATTTGAATCAGTTTATCTAATGCTAGCTTAGAATTAGGAGTTATGTCAGATTTGTCAAAATCAAAGTAAACACCCATTTTAGAACCGTCAGGATTTTTTTCACTGAATGTTACTATGATTCCTTCCCCAACCCTTTGCACTTCAGCTCCCGGAATTTTATTTTTAATTTTTTCTGCCTGCTTGTCCATTTTGTTACCAATAATACCACCTGTAACTCCGCCTATAACTCCACCTAGTACTGCTCCAAGTACCGTATTGCCTTTTCCAACATTATTACCTATAACACCGCCAATAACTGCGCCACCAACAGTGCCGATTGCAGCGCCTTTTTGTGCTTTATTTGTTTTTTTAACGGTACTGCAGCCTGCTGTTATCAGCAAAGCAACTACTAATACTAAACCACTATTTCTAATTAACTTTTTCATAAACCTGTTTTAAATATTAAATTATTTTTTCACAAAATTGTAAATGATTGCTCCAGCATGCCCACCAAATACCAATTCAGATTTTATTTTCATCCGGTTATTGTTAAGTTCTACAACCTTTAACCTAAACCCATCTCCATTATCCATAGATTTCTTATTATCATCAAGCCTTTTAAATTGAAATTCCTTATCCTGTCCTTCAGGCTCATAAATTGTCCAACGAATAAATCTTTTCAATGGTACACAACCACCTGATCTATCAACCAGTGTATAAGTACCCATACTGTTATTATTAATAAAACTCCACTCACTTCCTATGAAGCAACCAAATTCAGCTTCATTGAATATTTTAGTTTTTACTATCCCTGTAATGCCTTCTGTAGTTATGGTTTGGAGAATCCAGTCGCCGTTAATAATCTTTTTCATACTCCTTACTTCTTTTGAAACAGAGCATGCATTTAAGGTGAACGTAAACAAGAGAATAATTAGAATACTGTTTATAAATTTCATCATTGTTAGTTTTATATAAAAGTAATGAGCACAGCAGATGTGCTAACAGAAATAAGGTCAATTATGATGCCACAGAAGAATTGCGGGGTTACATAATTCTGTGAAAAAATTGCACAATTATTATCAAGATTCGATAACAGGAGCAGAATTAATTATAAAAATATTTATACAGCAGAAGTAAACTGTTTTAAAAAACGAACATCATTTTCACTGAACAGCCGCAGATCTTTTATCTGGTATTTAAGCATGGTAATTCTTTCGATGCCCATACCAAAGGCAAAGCCAGTGTATTTATTACTATCGATCCCACAATTATCAAGCACATTGGGATGCACCATACCACAACCCAAAATTTCAACCCAGCCAGTTTTTTTACACACACTGCAACCCTCGCCGCCACATATGAGGCAGCTAATATCCATTTCGGCACTGGGCTCAGTAAATGGAAAATAACTAGGGCGAAAACGTACTTTAATATCCTTGCCAAACATTTCCTGAACAAAGAAATAAAGCGTTTGCTTTAAATCGGCAAAGGAAACATTTTCGGCGATATACAAACCCTCTACTTGGTGAAAAAAACAATGCGCCCTGGCACTAATAGTTTCGTTGCGATACACTCGGCCAGGACAAATGATTCGGATAGGTACATTCCCTTTTTGCATTTCACGAACCTGAACACTTGATGTGTGGGTACGTAATAACCAATCGGGGTTTTGTGAAATATAAAAGGTATCCTGCATATCCCTAGCAGGGTGATTTTCGGGTAAATTAAGGGCGGTAAAATTATGAAAGTCATCTTCAATTTCTGGCCCTTCTGCTACAGCAAAACCAAGGCGTTGAAAGATGGATACAATTTTATTTTTTACTATACTGATAGGATGACGACTACCTAATGGCAAAGGATCGGCGGGAAGCGTAAAGTCAAAATCATTGCCGGCTATTGCCTGGCCATTGGTTGATGTAGTTTTTAATTCCTCGTATTTTGTTTCAACAAAAACCTTAAACTCGTTTAATAACTGGCCCGCTTCCTTTTTATTTTCGGCAGCTACATTTTTCATTTCACCCATGATGGATTTAACTAATCCCTTTGTACCAAGGTATTTGATCCGGAAGGTTTCGGCATCATCTCCTTCAAAAGCAGCAATTTGCTGTTTCAAATCTTCAATTTGTTTTACCAACATTTCCATGGGGCAAAGATAAGGAACTTAGGATGTAAGCTTAAAAACCATGGCTTTAAATTAAGTAATGGCTTTATATATTTTTTAACATGCAAAAAAATAAAGCAAGCTGTAAGCACCAATATCTTCATATAGGAATAAAAATCATCCCTTACATTTATGGAACCTCACAAACCCTTGGCCTGTTCTTTTGAAAGGCAAACCGAACAGGCCGCATCTCAAATTTTTAAAACCAGTTTAATAACAGTAGTTTTTACTACCTGCCATAGTTTTAAAATTGAAACCAGTTTTATTGCTAAAACAAAACCAGATCCCAATTCAGGTACCGTAATGGTAACAACCGTTAAACCAGTAATATCAAAGAAAAAAAATAAAACTATTTACCTAAGTTTTGATGACGGACCCAATAAGGGCTCAAAAAATTTACTACGCATTATTGACAAGGAAGAGATCCCTGTTACTTTATTTATTGTAGGCCAACATGTGTATGGCAGCAAAGAACAGTCTGCTGTTTTTGACAGCATTGTTAAATGCCGCTATATAGAAATTGCCAACCATAGTTTTACTCATGCATTTCAAAATAAATACGCAACTTTTTATCAATTGCCCGATAGTGTTGTAAAAGATTTTAAGCGTTGTGCCGACAGTTTGAAGCTTAGCAGTAATATCATTAGAACCCCGGGTAGAAATATTTGGCGTACAGGAACTGTAAATTGTACAGATATTAAAACAAGTTGTGAAGCTGCAGATTCTCTTTATGCCAAAGGATACATTACTGTTGGTTGGGATTTAGAATGGCATTATGACAAAGATCTTAAGTTAAAAAACACTGGTGATGAAATGATAAGCAAGATTGACAGTATGTTTAAATACAATAAAACAAAAACAACTGACCACCTAGTTTTGCTGGCCCACGACCAGGTGTATTACGACCCTTCAGATTCATCTGAGCTTCATAATTTCATCATCAAACTAAAAGTAAAAGATGCTTATAATTTTGAAATGGTAAGCAAGTATCCAGGGTTAAAAAATTAACGCAGTTTTTTTATGAAAACACTTAATTTTATCTTCTAAATTTAAAACAATGGACTTATTCAAATCTGGAAATCCCACTTTATCTGAAAAGAGATTTAAAGACAACACAGTTGCTGGAGTTATTGACTTTGATAATGTGATGACGGTAAGAGGAACCCTCAACAAATTTGGTTTCATGTTTTTAATGGTGATGGCCACTTCATTTTACAGCTGGAAAGAATTTGCTGAAGGTGGTAGTGTGCAGCCTTTAATTTTAACTGGAGCAATTGGAGGTTTAGTAGTGGCGTTGGTTATTATCTTTAAAAAAGAATGGGCCCCGTATTTAGCGCCAGCATATGCCCTACTACAGGGTTTGTTTTTGGGCGCTATTTCAGCAGCATATAATGCAACTTTTGCAGAACAAGCCCCCAATATTATAATGAATGCAGTTGGTTTAACTTTTGGAACCGCCATAGCAATGTACTTATTGTATAGTTTTAAAATCATTCAGGCAACTCAAAAATTTAAGGCCATCATTTTTACTGCCACAGCAGGCATTGCTGTTTTTTACCTTATTGCATTTGGATTGGGTTTCTTTGGTATTAGCATTCCTTTTTTACACGAAGGCAGTGCTCTTGGTATAGGCTTTTCTATTTTTGTAGTGGCTTTGGCTGCTTTAAACCTCATCATTGATTTTGATATGATTGAGAAAGGTGCTGAAGCTGGTGCTCCAAAATACATGGAATGGTATGGTGCTTTTGGATTGATGGTTACCATTGTTTGGCTGTACCTGGAAATATTGAGATTGTTATCTAAAATCAGTAAAAGATAATCTTAGTTAAGAAAAAAATAAAAAGCCATTCTAATTAGAATGGCTTTTTTGTTACAGTTCTTTTATTAACTGTTCTACTTTATGCTTAATTAAATCTCTTACTTCATTAAATTGTACAGGCATCATATTTTTGGGATCAGGAATTTGCCAATCGATAAATTGTTTTGCCGGCATCCAGGGGCAGGCATCGCCACAGCCCATGGTTATTACTGCATCAAAGGGGGCAAAATCTTTTACTTCATCCAAACTTTTACTGTCGTGAATATTTAAATTATAGCCCAGCTCCTTCATGGCAGTGATGGCTTTTGGATTTACGATGCCGCTTGGTTTGCTACCGGCACTAAAAGCTTCTATATTAGCTCCCCCCAACATTGATGCAAATGCTTGGCTCATTTGAGATCGGTTGCTGTTTTCGATACAAACAAATAGAATTTTCTTTTTCATGATAAGTTTTAAAGGGAAGTCAGGCGCTTTGGCCTGACTTCATTTTCATTAGCAGCAACCCCAATCTGTGAGGCCTCCGCAACAACCACCGTTTCCGGGGTCTTTTTCATTTTTGTTCATGGCTATACTATTTATGGTTAAAAAATACTTTCAAATATTTAACAACAGGCTTTTTCATTCTGGAACTTTAGTTTATTAAACAAAAAGCTGAACTCACCCATAAATTTTTCAAAAGCTTTCCAGTTAATACAGTAACAGCTTCTTGGGCCATCAACTACTCCTGTTATAAGACCAGCTGACTTTAATTCTTTCAAATGCTGACTTACGGTGGATTGAGACAATGGTAACACATCTACTATTTCGCCACATATGCACTCATTTTTTTGAGCCAATAATTTCAAGATGGCAATTCTTGCCGGGTGAGCCAAAGCTTTTGCAAAAGCTGCTAGGTCTTGGTCTTTTTGTAAAAACTTGTCTTTTTTATGAATGGCCATTTTGAGTATTTAATTTTTTAAAACTGCAAAACATAAAATTCTGGATGGTATTGAATGGAGTGATATGATCAACAGTAACACATTTGATCTTCTCGAACCATTTTTGCAATGTGGCGCTTATTAATGTATCGTTGTACTGCTTTACCGGAAGTCCACTACATTTTTCGGGACCCTCAGTTGAAAATGTTCCTACAATCAATTTCCCTTCCTTACTTACATGTTTTTGTGCAATTGAAACATAATTTTCTATTTCTTCTTCGGTTTGAAGAAAATGAAAAGCTGCCCTATCGTGCCAGCATTCAAATTTTAAACCCAAATCCAGGTGCAATACATCAGAAACAATCCAATTAACTTTTGATGCTTTTTCGCCAAGCCTTGCCTTCGCTTTATTAATGGCTACTTCGGAAATATCTAACACCGAAATATTGGTAAACCCCAATTCAAGTAAGTGGTCAACCAAAAGGCTGTCGCCACCGCCTATGTCAATGATGGAAGATTCTTTATTTATTCCCATTTGCTTAATAAAATCCAAAGATTCTGTTGGTGTTTGTTGATACCAACTCACTTCATTTATTTCTTTAGTGCTATAAACCTTTTCCCAATGTGCTTTCTTATTCATTATCTAATCTTATATCGCAAATATACGATTAATCTATTTACAATCCCAAATTTATTTTAATAATGATGATAATTATTGATTATTCTCTACCATCTAACAAATTACCCAAGCCTCCCAAAATACTTCCTTCTTCTTTTCGCTTATAAGTTCCATACTGCATAATACGGCCAGCTAAACGGCTAATGGGCAAAGACTGCAACCAAACTTTACCCGGCCCCTGCATTTTAGCAAAGAACAATCCCTCACCACCAAACATCCAGTTTTTAATTCCTCTCACAAATTCAATATCAAAATCCACTCCTGCCGTATAGGCCACCACACAACCTGTATCTACTTTTAATATTTCACCCGCCTGTAAATCTTTTTCTACAACATAACCTCCTGCATGAGCAAAAGCCAATCCATCTCCTTCTAATTTTTCCATTATGAAACCTTCGCCGCCAAAAATACCCGTGCCCAATCTTTTTTGAAACTCGATACCAATACTTACCCCTTTGGCTGCACATAAGAATGCGTCTTTTTGTGCAATGATTTTTCCACCTAATTGCTTAAGGTCAAAGACAATAATTTTACCTGTATAGGGAGAAGCAAAGCTTACTTTCTTTTTACCCTGACTTGTGTTGGTAAAAGCCGTCATAAACAAACTTTCTCCCACTAACAATCTTTTACCAGCACTAAATAGTTTACCCATTAAACCTGTGTCTTGCTGACTCCCATCGCCAAAGATGGTGTTCATCTCTATCCCATTATCCATCATCATAAAAGCGCCGCTTTCGGCAATGGCGGTTTCATTGGGATCCAATTCAATTTCCACAAATTGTAATTCCTCTCCGTAAATTTTATAATCTATTTCGTGATTTTGTAACATACCGTTTATTTTTTGCTCCTTTTTGATCTCCTAATGGAGGAAAATATTGAAGCGATTTAGAAAAATGCTTTGAAAGTAAAGTTATGCAGTATGCTAGATTTTAAAAATGATAATTATGATGAGTGGAAATAAAATACCGTTCATTTGCATGAACGGCATTGTTATAATTAAAACCAAAAAATCATCTTTATAATGAATCCCTCATCTTTCCATTCCACACTTTTTTACCTTGTATCCTTCGTACTAGATACATGATACCAACAAATATGAAGAAGAACGGACCGGCAAACCCAAGCATTGCAATATATTTGCTGCCATAAAATTTCTCCATTGGCCTTCTTAATCTTTCTGCTATGAGGTACATACTGGGCACCATGATTAAGGTTAAGAAGAAAGCGAATATTAATCCAAAAATAATGGTCCAGCTTAAGGGTCCCCAAAACACTACACTATCTCCACCAAAGAAAATATGAGGATTTAAATGTTGGAAGAAAGATTTAAAATCGATATTAAAACCAACCGCCAGCGGAAATAAACCTAACATAGTAGCCACAGCAGTTAACATTACCGGAATGATTCGGATTTTGCCTGCTTGTATGGCTGCTTCTTTTGTTTTAACCCCTCTACCTTTTAATTCGTCGGTAAACTCAATTAAGAGAATACCGTTTTTGATTACGATACCTGCCAGTCCGATAATACCCACCAACACCATGATGGTGGCAATGGTCATACCAGTTAAAGCATAACCGAGCAACACCCCTATCACCGAAAAGAAAATTTCGGTTAATACGATAAAGGGTTTACTCATGGAGTTAAACTGCAAAACTAAAATCAGAAAGATTAACCCAAGTGCCAGAATAAAAGCAGTACCTAAAAACTTATTGGTTTCAGCTTCCTGCTCACTTTGGCCTGTTTGCTTTATCGTCACATCTGCAGGAATTCTATTTTTAGATTTAAAATCAGCAATCTTTATGGCCAATTGTTGATTCACTTTTCCTGTCATAGTAGGATCCAACACATTCGACTGTAATTGAATGGTTCGCTTAACATTTTTACGTGCAATAGCTCCAGCACTATTGGTATAATCAATGGTGGCTACAGAGCTTATTGGAATTGATTTTACCATCATAGTATTCATATCCATGAATGTAATCCGAAGGTTCATAATGTCTGTAATATTCCTTCTTTGTAGATCGGAAGACCTTACCATAATCTTATACTCATCTTCCCCTTCTTTTAACTTGCTTACTTCTTTACCAAAAACTGCTGTACGAATTTCCATTCCTATTTGCCCGGTACTTAGTCCATTCATCATGGCTTTTTCCCTATCGATGTTAAAAGTAATTTCGGGACTGTTTAAGTCGATATCCATTCTTAAATTTTCAATACCATAAACCTGGTTGGTATCTAAAAAATTAGAAAGGTTATTAGCTACTTTTGAAATCTCCTCAAAATCATCACCTGTTATTTCAATATTTACAGGAGGGTCGGTTGGGGGCCCTCCATCTTCTTGTGCTACCTCAATGCTGGCACCTGGAATACCAACCATTTGTTTCCGTATCTCATCCAAATAAGGTTTGGTATGCTTACCATCTCTTTTCTCATACTCAACAAATGAAATCTGTATTCTTCCTAAATTAGATTGAACACTACGGTTATTGCTACGAGGATTGTTGGCACTATTGGCTACATTGGCAATAATGCTTTCTACAATACTACCCGGTGTTCCAGGATTTTCGGCTTCCAATACTTTATACACTTTTTTCTCCAGCACATGGGTTACGCTATCGGTGGTTTTAACATCGGTACCCACCGGCATTTTTAAATACACATAAATGAAATTAGGATCGCCACTTGGAAAAAATGTACGGTCGTTACCTCTTACAATTAACAAACCCAACGACACAGGGAAAAGCATAAACAAGCCTACCAACATCCAAGCTGGACGAGTACCATACAATACCCATCTTAATAGTTTTTCGTAGCGATTCATTAATGCAGGCAAAACCCTGTTCTGGAAAAAATAGATGATATCTCTAAATACAAAACGATTTAATATAGACAACAACACCATAAACCAAAGGAAATTGCCGAAACCATGCCAGCTAGCCAAATGCAGTACTAATCCAAAACCTATGGCTATCCAAAAGAATGGTTTCTTAAACAAGTCTTTCTTTGGCTCATCAAATTGTTTTCCTTCTGGCTTCATAAAGCTTACCGCAAAAACCGGGTTGAAAATAAAGGCGACAATTAATGAGGCCGCTAAAGTTAAAATTAACATGGTAGGCAGGTAAATCATGAACTTACCAATGATACCTTTCCAAAAGAGCAGCGGAAAAAACGGTGCCAATGTAGTGGCGGTACCGGCTAATACCGGAATAAAAATTTCACCGGCAGCTTCCTTAGCACTTTTAATGATGGGCACTTTTCCATTATTATAAATACGGTGGGTATTTTCAATTACCACAATGGCATCATCCACTATTATTCCCAGTCCAAAAAGCAGGGCAAACAATACAATGAAGTTTAAGGTAACTGGGGTACCAATAATGGCATCGCCAATGGGCAAAAACAAAAAGGCTACAAATACACTTAGCGGAACACTCAATGCAACAAAGAAAGCATTAGTAACCCCCATAAAAAACATCAATACCAATAATACCAAAACAAATCCAATGATGATAGTATTGATTAATTCATTAAAAGAAGTGGCTGTTGCCTTACTCTGATCGCCGGTGATGACTACTTTTAAATCTTTAGGCAGCACATCATCTTTTTGCATTTTAGCAACGATATCTTTTATTTTATCGGCAGCATTAATTAAATTTTCGCCAGCACGTTTTACAATGTTTATGGTAATAACATTTTTACCATCCAACCTGGCATAACTCTCTTTTTCCTTAATGGTATCTTTTAGTTCGGCAATGTCTTTTAAATAAACAGCTGCTCCCCTGGCACTCGACCGTACAATGATGTTCTGCAAATTCAATGCGCTGGTAAACTGGCCTTTTACTTTAATAGTACGGCGCATATTACCAACCTCAATTAAACCGCCGGTTATATCTCTATTCTCTCTGTAAATGGCATTTTCAATATCCTGAAAACTTATTCTTGCTGCCTGCATTTTGTAAGGATCTACATTTACTTGTATTTCTCTTTCGGGAGCACCAATAATTTCGGCACGGGTAATTTCGCTCAGCTCTTCAAACCTATCCTGCATTTTATCGGCATATTCTTTCAGTTTTATTCCGTCGTAATCGCCACTTAAATTTACAAACATGATGGGCATTTCACTAAAAGCAAACTCCTGTGCATTGGGCTGTACGGTTAAATCATTTGGTAAATCCGACTTAGCCCTATCAATGGCATCCTTCACTTTTACCTTGGCTATATCTGTTTTAACATCAGTATCAAATTCAATAACAATTAAACTAAAATCGGTTTGAGAGGTACTGGTAATTTTTCTAACCTTGGCGCCGCTAATTCCTTTTAATTGTTTTTCAAGCGGCCTTGTAACCAGGTTTTCAATATCCTTAGGCGAGTTGCCCACATACACTGTAGTAACACTAATAGTAGGCACCACAATATCTGGAAACTGTTCCTTAGGCATATTATTAAACTGTATTAGCCCATATGCCGAAATCATAATAGCAATAATATAAACTGCCGTTCGGTTGTTGATGGCCCAAGTGGTTGGCCCAAATTCTTTAATCTTTTTGCTTATCCCTGAAATAAAATTCATAAAATTATTTTTGTTATCATCAGTTAGCTATTCCACTTCTGTGGTGGCGTCGCACTTTTGTACCAAAGTACTCCCTTCTGCTTTTTTGTACAGCTTATTTGTTCCAATTTTACTTTACAGTTGTACTTATCACCTGACCATCATAAATATTTTGATACCCTTCAGTAATTAATTGGTCGCCAGTTTTTAAGCCAGCCTTAATCTCAACACTAGCACCATATACTTCTCCAATAACAACCGATTGTTTTTTAGCTACCATTTTCCCATTACTTAAAGTGCTTTGTAGGTAAACATATTTTCCGCTTTCATCGGTTTGTACTGTGTTTATAGGTATTACCACCGCATTAGGTGCCGAGTAATCTAAGATTCGCATTACAGCAGACTGGTTAGGTTTTAGTGCCCTATCGGCTGGGATTTTTGCTTCGGCAATAAAACCTCTTAAAGTAGGATCAATTGACTCACTGATTAAAGAAATGGTAGAACTCACATTTTTGTTGGCATCTGGAATGCTTATTTCCACAATTGAACCTTTACGTAAACGGGTTAAGTAATTTTCGGGAATATTGGTTACCACTTTTAAACTGCTAGTATTTACAATTTTAATTTGTGGGCCCATTTGAGTCATCCCCTGAAAAGTTTCTCCCACTCGTATATTTACAATATCTGCAATACCATCTACATCGCTATATACATTGGTAGTTTTCATTTGCTCTACGGCAACTTTTACTTGTTCACTGGCTGATTTTAGTTGATTTTCCAAAGCTTCTACATTGGTATTAGCAGTAATTAATTGCACTTCGGTTCCAATACCATTCTCCCATAAATTTTTCTGGCGCTGTTGTAAGTTCTTTGCAAAACCAAGTTGTGTTTTAATGCCTTCTAACTGTTGCTTAGATGCCACAATTTGCTGTTGCACAATGGCATCATCCAGCTTCAATAATAACTGCCCTTTTTTTACCTGCTGTCCTAAATTAACATAAACAGCTTTTACTTGCCCTGGCATTCCTCGGGGAGATATGTAAGAGATATTCTCTGCATCTAGGTGCCCTTGTAAATCGATATAATGCTTAAAGTCTTGAGTGGAGACCGTGGTAATACCTACCAACTTTATTTTAGCAGTATTTGCGGTATTGCTGTCTAGTTTAATTAACTCGGCTTGTAACTTTAGAATCTCTTCATCAGTGCTTGCCCTATTGGCTTTTAACTTTTCAATTGTTGCTTTGATATCATTGATTTTAGCAGCATCGTCTTTTTTACTATTACTGCAGGAAGCAATGGCAAGCATCAAAGAAGCAGCTAAAAATATGGTTGTTGTCTTTTTCATTTTATGGTTATTAATCTAGTAATTATAATTTTCCTGTGGCTTTTAATAAATCTACTCTGGCGATAATAGCATCGTACAAAGCAGTGATATAATGTGTTTCTGCTGTTTTTAAATCCAATTGTGCCGTATTGATTTCAGTAACCGATCCTGTACCTATCTCGTATTTCTTTTTGGTTTGCTGATACACCAATTCTGCTAATGTTTTATTCTTGTTTTGATAATCCATACTGGCAATAGCGGTGGTAAAATTATTTTTAGCCATTTCTACTTCTCTATCAATACTAATTTCTAAAGCAGTCGTTTGATTTTGGGTTTTTTGTAGCTGAAGTTTTGCTTGTTCAGTTTTAGCTCTTAATGAAAAGCCATTAAAAATGGGTACCCTCATAGTTAAGCCAATATAGGAGCTGGTAAACCAATCGCCTTTACCAAAAATATCAAATTCAGTACGCTGTGCTTGTTTGCTATAAGCCCCTACCAATGCAAAAGTGGGAATTCGGCTTAGTTTATACCTCCTCACATTTAATCCATTCAATTTATTGGTAATTTGCATAAACTGGTAGTCATTTCTATCGCTGTATTTATATTGAGTGGCTTCTAGTATGGATGCCTTTATCTCATCATCAGTTAACTTATCTGTTAATACCAAACTGTCTTTAATTGGCAAACCGATTAATAGCTTTAAACCACTGTAGCCATTTTTAAGCATACTGTTTGCTCGTAATTTTTCTGTTTCCAGATTAGCAATCTGTACAGTTAGTTTATCTATGTCTAACTTTTCAACAAATCCATTTTTATACATTACCTGTACATCCGTTTTAAGTTTTTGTAGTCTCTCTACATTAGCATCAAGTAATTCAATTTGCTTGGTACCAGTTACCAATTGATAATAGACTTTATAAATATTGGCTTTAATATTCTCTTCCGTCATGTCCAATATCTTTTTTTGAAAATCAATGGTACCATCACGGGCTTTAAGAGCAATAAAAACCTGTCCGTCAAAAACAATCTGACTTAAAGTTAAAGTGGCATTTGAGCTATATTTGGTACCGAATTTTACAGGGGTAAATGTGCCTGCAGGTTGGCCAGTAATTTCGCCAGGTATTAGGGTTACCGGAATATTTAAATAATCGGTAATGCCTGCGCTTCCATTAATTTGAGGCAAAGCAATGGAAGTGACTTCCCTATTTACTTGCTCTTGCATCAAAACATCCAACATGGCATTCTTTATTTGAACTGCATTTTGTTTAGCGTAGTCCACCGCTTGTTTTATGGTAAAGGAGTGTGTTTTTTGTGCTGTCCCTTTTAAACATAATAGCAACAGGCCTGTTATCAGTATCCCGTGTCTTCTAAAAATTTTCTTCACTTTATTTTTCTTTTATTTTTTAGTAGTTTCTTTATTTTTTTGCTCCATGTATTTCATTGTAAGCTTATACCCTTTTAATGACACCAACCCAAAAAGGTAATGAAGGATAATTTCTTCTTCAATTTCGGCCAATGTACTTTTAACACTTTGTTGAAATTCTGGGATAAAGGGAATAAACATGGTCTCTACCCTGTACCTGGCTAAAATCCCAACAGCAATTTCGGAACGGTACAATTCTTCTTTTATACCTCTTTCAATATTTTGTAAGCATATGTTATAGAGGTACTCGTTTCTATGCTTTAAAAATTTTTGAAAAGCAGAGGGATGGTATTTCTGCATATCAAACAAAATAGAGGGGTTCATAGTTTTAAACATCTCCGCCATCATTTCCATCACCAAATAAATTTCATGAATGGCATTTTCCGACCTGTCTCTGTCGATGTTACAAGCACATTGGTTGTTTTCAATTACATCTTCCACTACGGCTTCCACCAATTCATCCTTATCCTTAAAGTACTGATAAATGGTTTTTTTGCTCATCCCCAGGTTGGCGGCAATATCATCCATGCTCACACTTCTTATGCTGTATTGCATCACCAAATCATGTGCTGCTTTCCTAATTCTTACTTTTACATCTGTATCTGTCATAATTAACGACAAAACTATGGAAACTTTTTGTGTTGCCAAAGTTTCCATCCTTTTTTTTTAACCATTTATCATTTAGTGTCATTTTCAGATTGACAAAAACAACCTCATTATAGCCTGAACAAACATTTACCTTTGTTACCTAAATCATTGATGATGAAAAATGCATTTCACTACAAAAGAATACTTCAATACTTTTTACAAGGCCTATTAATTATGGCACCTGTGGCCATTACGATTTCCTTTATTTATTGGGCAGTTTCTACCATTGATAGTTGGATTCCTATTTTTACCTATTCCGATAAGCAAGGATTAGTTCATGTACAGAATTATGGAATTGGCTTTATCCTCATCATAGGCATCTTAATTACAGTAGGATACTTCAGCACATTTTTTATTACCAGCCGGATTGTTAGTTTTTTTGATAAAGTATTGGAAAAAACACCGGGCATCAAGCATATTTATGCAACCACCCGTGATTTTTTTGAAGCATTTGCCGGTGCTAATAAAAAATTTACTAAGCATGTACTTGCCAATGTGGATGATAATGATGTATGGCGTTTTGGCTTTATTACTAGGGAAGACATGCAGGATTTTGGCCTAACAGATTATGTTACTGTTTACATACCTATGGCCTATTCTGTGGCTGGTAATGTTTATGTCATTCCTAAAAACAGGGTTAAAATGATTGAAAACATTACCGCCTCTCAAACTATGAAGTTTGCTGTAAGTGGTGGAGTAACTGATATTGATGAAGACGACGCTAAAAAATAATCCATGTTTTAAAATAGTAAACCTTTTGCAATGAAATCTGGTTTTCGCTTTTTATTGCTGTTGATACTACTGATGCTCTTGCATTACCCTTCCTTTTGCTGGGGCTTTTACGCTCATCGTAAAATTAATTATTACGCCGTTTTTTTATTGCCTCCACAAATGTTGCTTTTGTATAAACCTAACATTAGTTTTCTAAGTGAGCATGCGGTAGATCCCGATAAAAGAAGATATGCAGTTCCAGAAGAAGGCCCTAGGCATTATATAGATATAGACCATTATGGTACTTACCCTTTTGATGCACTCCCCAGAAAATGGAATGAGGCGGTAGCAAAATTTGGAGAAGACACTTTGCATCAATACGGTATCGTTCCTTGGCATATACAAACCATGTTACAAAGGCTTACTAATGCTTTTAAAGAAAAGAATTTTAGCATGATCATGAAAAATAGTGCCGAAATTGGCCACTATATTTCTGATGCTCATGTTCCCCTTCATGCTACCAAAAACCACAATGGACAGTTTTCCAATCAAAAAGGTATTCATGGTTTTTGGGAAAGCAGGGTGCCTGAATTATTAGCCGAAAAAGAATTCAATTTTTTTGTTGGCAAGGCCGATTATTTACAAAACCCCGGCGATTTTATTTGGAAAAGAGTATTGGAAAGTGCCAAGGCCGTTGATACTGTTTTGTTATTTGAAAAAGAATTGAGTAAACAGTTTGCTGATGATAAAAAATTTGCTTTTGAAGATAGAAATGGCAAAACCATTCGGCAATATTCAACAGCTTTTACAAAAGCTTACAACAAAAAACTGAATGGGATGGTGGAACGAAGGATGCGGCAATCTATATATGCTATAGCCTCCTTTTGGTACACAGCCTGGGTTAATGCGGGCCAACCCGACTTAAACCCGATTCTTAAACAACAATTTTCAGAAAAAGATCTCAAGGAATTTGAACAACTCAATAGTCAATGGAGTAAAGGCAATAAAATATTGGGAAGAGAAGAACATTAAATGACCATTACATTCGGATTGGTTATTTTTGCAACTGGCATTTAATTTTCAATTAATCAGCATAGCAGTGGTTTATAATTTTAACGCAGGTCCTTCTATTTTACCCAAAGAAGTTTTTGAACAGGCATCTAAAGCTATTCTTGATTTTAATGGCTCAGGGCTTTCTATTTTAGAAATAGGCCACCGTACTCCCTTGTTTCAGGAAATAATGGACGAAGCCAGGACATTAGTAAAGGAATTGTTGCTACTTGATGATGACCATGAAGTATTGTTTTTACATGGTGGCGCTTCAACTCAGTTTATGCAAGTACCTATGAATTTATTGGATACTAAAGAATCGGCTGCTTTTACAGATACTGGTGTTTGGAGTAGTAAAGCCATCAAAGAAGCAACGCTTTTTGGCAAAGTAGAAACGGTTTGTAGCAGTAAAGAAAGCAATTACGATTTTATTCCCAAAGATTTTGCCGTACCAAACGACTCAAAATATTTACACATTACAACCAACAATACCATTTATGGAACCCAATGGCAAAAGATTCCTACAACTAGCAATTCTTTGGTGGCCGATATGAGTAGTGATATTTTTAGCAGGGTACTTGATTTTAATGCTTTCGATCTTATTTATGCCGGGGCTCAAAAAAATATGGGGCCAGCTGGTGTGAATTTGGTTGTCGTTAATAAAAATGTTTTGGGTAAGGTTAAAAGAAATATTCCCACAATAATGGATTATCGCAACCATATAAAGGAAGGAAGCATGTTAAACACACCTCCTGTTTTTGCAGTGTATGTTTGTATGCTTACTTTAAGATGGCTAAAATCGATGGGCGGAATTGATGCGATGGAGAAATTAAATAATGAGAAAGCAGCTTTATTATATAAAGCTATTGATGAGAATCAAATGTTCTCGGGCACTGTTAACAAAACAGACAGAAGTAAAATGAATGTTTGCTTTGTTATGAACAACCCTTCATTGGAAGCTCCTTTTTTACAGTTTACTAAAGACCATGGCATCGTTGGTATCAAAGGCCATCGTTTGGTTGGGGGTTTTAGGGCATCGCTGTATAATGCTTTGCCTTTAAGTAGCGTGGATGTATTTGTACAATTAATGAATGATTTTGAACACCATTTAGCTTAAAACAATTTTAATACTTTTACATAAATAATAAAAAACAGAATGGTAACTATAGCACCTTTTAAAGCATTAAGACCAGCAGCAGAAATGGCAAAGCAGGTAGCATCCCGCCCTTACGATGTATTAAACAGCAAAGAAGCAAAAGTTGAAGCACAGGGTAATAATGTAAGTTTTTTACACGTCACCAAAAGTGAAATAGATTTACCCGACAGTATTGATATCCATTCACAAGAGGTATATGATAAGGCCAAAGAAAATTTGGATGCTTTTATCAGCCGTAAAATATTATTCAGAGAATCCAAGGCTTGTTACTATATATATGAGTTGGTAATGAACGGAAAAAGTCAAACAGGTTTGGTTTGTGGTAGCTCGGTGGATGATTATGAGAATGACTTAATTAAAAAGCATGAATTTACCCGTCCCGAGAAAGAACAGGACAGGATTAGTCATATTAAAACCTCTGGCGCTCAAACAGGCAATGTTTTTATTGCTTATAGAAATGAAGATGCCATAGATGCTGTCATCAACAAATGGAAAGAGAAAAGCCCGGTGTACAATTTTACGGCCGATGATAATATTCAACATACTATATGGATTGTAAATGATAATGATACTATTAATAAAATCACTTCCTTATTTAAAGAAATTGTGCCCTGCACTTATATTGCCGATGGACACCATCGTGCTGCATCTGCAGCTAAAGTAAGGGCCGCTTTGGGAGAAAAAGCTACAGGAGAAGCTAATTTCTTTTTAACCACATTGTTCCCATCCAACCAACTGTACATCATGGATTATAACCGAGTAGTGACGGATTTGAATGGAATGGATGACCCTACATTTTTAAAAGCTGTAGAAAAGGATTTTTCTATTGAGCAAGCCAACAAAGCATTTTCTCCTGCCCAATTGCATGAGATTGGAATGTACCTCAATAACCAATGGTACCGATTAACAGCTAAAGAAAATACTTATACCACCGACCCTATTGGTATTTTAGACATCAGTATTCTACAAAATAATTTACTTGACCCCATTTTAAATATTAAAGACCAACGTACAGATAAAAGAATTGACTTTGTTGGCGGTATCCGAGGTTTACTGGAATTAGAAAAAAGAGTGAACAGTGGCGACATGGCCGTAGCTTTTAGTTTACACCCGGTAACCATTCAGCAATTGTTTGATATTGCCGACAGTGGGAATGTAATGCCACCAAAAAGCACTTGGTTTGAACCCAAATTAAGAGATGGTTTGTTAACACATTTAATAACTACTGTAGAGGCTGACTAATTTGCCCTATCTTGATTTTTATTAAAAGTAATAGAATGAAAAAACTATGTTTTTTTTTGACAGCTGTTTTTATGCAGATTGTTTTGTTTGGACAAGACGCAAAGCAATTACATGAAAATGCCAGAACTTTTATGCGACAAGGCGATTACTCAAATGCAGTCATCATTCTTAACAGAGCTATTTTATTACAACCCGATAATTATGAAATAAACAAAGACCTTGCTTTGAACTATTATTTTGCCAAAGAATATAAGAAAGCCTTGGAGATTATTAAACCTTTATTAGACAATGAGCAGGCTGATGACCAGTCTTACCAAATTGCTGGTGATATTTATTTAGCTTTGGACGAAATAAAAGATTGTGACAAAGTTTATAGAAAAGGCTTAAAGAAGTTTCCCAATAGTGGGCCCTTGTACAATGAGTTAGGTAAATTATTATGGGCACAAAAAGATTATTCAGCAATTAAGCAGTGGGAAAAGGGTATTGAATTAGACCCTAGTTTTTCAAAAAATTATTACCATGCCTGCCGCTATTATTACTTTACGACCGATAAAGTTTGGAGCTTGATGTATGGCGAAATATTTTTGAACATTGAACCTCAAAGCCCCTATACTCCTGAAGTAAAAAATATTTTATACGAAAGCTATAAAAAACTGTTCATGGATGCCGATCT
This sequence comes from uncultured Chitinophagaceae bacterium, assembly GCA_947085175.1. Taxonomy (GTDB): domain Bacteria; phylum Bacteroidota; class Bacteroidia; order Chitinophagales; family Chitinophagaceae; genus Ferruginibacter. Next base: position 186,983 of record CAMTVJ010000002.1, on the reverse strand, counting down.
TGAAAAAAGCAATCCCGAAAAGAATAGTTTTGTAGGTGCTTTTTTAAAATCGATGAACAAATTAAGCCCTCTAGCTGCTACAGGATTGAACACCGAATCATTAACTATGATAAGAAGCAGGTTTATTATTGATTGGTATGATCAACATGCCGATAAATTTCCTTTTAAATTGTTTGAATTACAGCGTCAGCTTTTACAAGAAGGAATATTTGATGCTTATAACCAATGGATTTTTACAACAGTTATTAATTTGCCAGCATATCAAAATTGGACAAATACTCATTCTACAGAATACAATGATTTAGTTCGATTCCAGAAAAACAGAATATTTAAAATCCCTATTGGCCAATATTACCATTAATTACATAAGTTTCCTATCATAGTAGAAATAAGTATTTTTAATTAACTTGTTCTATTAAATAACTAACTAGCACTTCATATGAATGAACAATCAAGAATATTTGACTACATAGATTTTCAGTTAAGTAAATTTCCAAAAACCGACATGTTTAATGGTAAACTAAACGGAGTTTGGAGAAATTATAGTACTGCGGAAGTAAAGAAAACAATTGATTTATTAAGTGCAGGACTGTTAAAAATTGGCGTAAGTGGCAATGATATGAAAATTGAAAATCAGGATAAGATAGCCTTGATTTCTAAAAACAGGCCAGAATGGTTGATGCTGGATATGGCTTGTCAGCAAATTGGAGCTGCCATTTGCCCCATTTACCCCACTACCAATGTTAAAGAACTTGAATTTATTTTTAATGACGCTTCGGTAAAACATGTATTTGTGACCGGACAAGAAATTTTAGATAAAGTACTTGCAATACAAGATAAAGTTTCCACTCTTAAAAATATTTACAGTTTTGATGAATTACCTATTGCTAGTTTTTGGAAAGTATTAATAGCTGATATCAACGCTGCCGATTTGGAGAAGATGGAAAATGTTAAACGCAGCATTTTACCAGAGCATTGTGCAACGATCATTTACACATCGGGAACCACCGGCACACCAAAAGGAGTAATGCTAAGCCATAGTAATATTGTATCTAATGTGATGAATGCAAAAGCAAGCTTCCCATTTGAAGATGATGTAACAGCAAGGGCTTTAAGCTTTTTACCACTGAACCATATTTTTGAACGCATAGTTTCCCTTATATATATCAGTAGCGGTATATCAATTTATTATGCCGAAAGCCTGGATACCATTGCGGAAGATTTAAAAGATGTAAAACCCACATTATTTGCTACGGTACCAAGGTTGCTTGAGAAAACTTATGAAAAAATAATGGCAAAGGGTGCCGAGCTTACTGGTATAAAGAAAAAACTATTTTATTGGTCGGTTAGTTTAGCCAACGAATATGATAATTTAAAACCAAAAGGGCTTTGGTATAATTTACAACTGGCCATTGCCAATAAAGTAATTTTCAAAAAGTGGAGAGAAGCATTAGGAGGGAATATAAAGTTAATAGTAACAGGTGGAGCAGCTTGTCAGGTGAGATTGATTAGGATATTTACAGCAGCACAAATTCCCATTTATGAGGGATACGGCCCTACAGAAAACAGTCCGGTGATTAGTGTAAACTGTAGAACCAAAGGAGGAACTAAATTTGGAACTGTTGGATTGGTAATACAAGGGCAGAAAGTTAAATTGGAAGCAGATGGAGAAATTTGTGTAAAGGGACCAAGTGTAATGATAGGATATTACAAAAGACCCGACTTAACTGCAGAAACCATTATCGACGGCTGGTTACATACTGGTGATATAGGCGTTTTTGAAGATGGTAAATACTTAAAGATTACTGATCGTAAAAAAGAATTATTTAAAACCAGTGGCGGTAAATATGTGGCGCCTCAGCCCATTGAAAATAAGATGAAAGAATCGCCATTTGTTGAACAAATGATGGTGGTTGGCGCCGAGCAAAAATTTGTTGGCGCATTAATTGTTCCGTCCATTACTAATTTAAAAGAGTGGATGCAACACAAAGACATTCATTTTTCAACCATTGAAGATGCCATTAATAATCCAAAAGTGTTAGACCTTTATAAAGAGTTAATAGACTCTTTCAATCAATCTTTCAACCAGGTAGAACAAGTAAAAAAGTTTGAACTTTTACCCAATGAATGGACAATTGACAGTGGAGAACTTACACCTACATTAAAATTAAAACGGAAAGTGATTATGGAAAAATATACAGCTGCTTTTGAGCGTATTTATAATTAAGCCAGTAACTTTTATTGTTAAATCAATTTGTTTTCCAACGCATACTTTGTTAAATCTGAGTTTGATTTAAGATTCATCTTTGTCATGATTCGGGTGCGATAAGTGCTTACGGTAGTTACGCTTAATGAAAGTAATTCGGCAATATCAGTAACTGCTTTTCCGTCTGCTAAATGTTTCATTACGTCAAATTCTCTATCACTTAAAGTTTCATGTGGCAAAGTTTCTGTATTGAGAGATATGGAATTAGCCAGTTTTTCGGCAATGGCCTGTGATATATATTTTTTACCCAACAATACTTTTTGTATTGCTTTTACCAATTCTTCCGGCGCAGTATCTTTACTTAAATAGCCAGATGCACCCGCTTTTAAAGATCTTAGTGCATATTGCTCTTCGGGGTGGATACTTAATATAAGTACAGGTAAATCAGGATAAAATTGTTTGATTTGTTGCAATGCATCTAAGCCACTCCTACCCGGCATCGACAAATCACTAACAACAATATCCCATTTCCCATTCATTACTTTATTTATCAGTTCTTCTGCATCAGGCACATCTTCAATAAATGCATTAGGGAATTCCTCAAGAATAATCTGTTTGAGTCCCTTTCTTACAACTGTATGATCATCGGCTATTAATACTCTTAACATTTCGAATCTTATTTAAAATAATTTAAAATACCGGAATTGACACTAAAACTGAAGTGCCGTTACCAGTCATACTCTTAATTTCATAAGTTCCGCCTATCTGCTTGGCTCTTTCTTTTATGCCTTTTATCCCTAAAGTATTTTTATGAATCAGGGTATCAATATCAAATCCGTTCCCATTGTCATCTACACTTAAAAACAATTGATTGTTTTTAATGTTTACAGAAGTATTGACTATTGTAGCTTCTGCATGCCTTGCGATATTGGTTAAAATTTCTTGATAAATCCTAAAAACTGTTATTTTCGATTCGGGTTTTAAATTTGACTCATCTAAGTTACAACTGAAATTCACTATTAAGCCAGCTCTTTTTCCAAATTCTTCAGATTGCCATTCCATAGCTGCAATTAAACCTAGATCATCGAGAATACTCGGTCTTAATTCTGTAGAAATTTTTCTTACCGTTTTAATGGTTTGATCCAACAATTCAATCGTTCCAGCAATTTTTTCTTTCATTAAAGGGTCTTCCGAGTTTAGCTTTCGCTTTATCCAAAATATATCCATTTTAAGCCCAGTAAGTTGTTGCCCTAATTCATCATGAATTTCTCTGGCAATATAGGCTCTTTCTTCTTCTCTTATGTTCTGAGAATTATTATACAGTTCTCTCAACAATTCTCCATTCGCCTTAATTTCCTCTGCCGCTTTTTTACGTTCGGTAATATCATGCATGGCTCCTACAATTCGCTCGGGAATTCCTTCTTTATCATATTTTATAAAGGCCCTATCGTATATATTCATATACTCTCCATTTGCACTTTTAAATCTAAATTCTTCAGAAAAGGAAGGGCTTTTATCAGATATGGCTTTATTTAAACCTGCGATAACTTTTTCTCTTTCATCAGAATGAATATTTTCTAAAACCCTTTCTAATGTAATTTTATCGGTTGCAGAATTTAAGCCATACAATTCAAATAATTTATCACTACCCCAGGTTTTATCAGCTACAAAATCATGATCCCAAATAATATCATTGGTAGCAGCTGCAACCAATTCAAATCGTTCATTAGAGACTTCAATTGCATGTTGTGCTTCTTTTCGTTTAGTTATATCCCTTACAAAACCAATCAGACTATTTTGACTTGCCATTTTAGAGTTTACTTCAACAGGTATAATACTTCCATCTTTTTTTAACATCCTTCGTTCATATAAAAGGCTTTTCCCTGCTAAAAGTTCTTCAAATCTTAAAGGGTTTAATTTTTCATCTTCCTTTGGCAACATTAAACTTAATTGCTGCCCAACTAATTCATTTTTATCATACCCACTCATTAAACAAATGCTATTATTAACTTCTATTATATTGCCATTTAAATCGGTAATGATGATTCCATCAGATGCCTGTTCAATAAGTGATCGATATTTTTCTCTGTTTAATTCTAATTCCTTGGTTCTTATTTGAACCAACTTTTCTAATTTTTTAGGTCGGTTAATAACCCTGTAGATAAAAATGCTACTTAGTAATGATAAAATAAAACCCAAGGAAGCTAGTAGGTATATAAACTTAATGCCATTCCAAGGATCTACAGGAGCAACGGAAAGGTTCCATTCGCCATTTGGCACTTTAACCGTATTATATTGACTTAAGGAAAGTTCATTTTCATGCTTTATAAAAAATTCTTCTTTCTGAGTATTAGGATTAATTTTTGATAATTGATAATAATAACCAGATTTACCTGTATTATCAATTCCAACTGCTTTTAATAAAGTTTCCATTTTTATAACAACCGCTGTTAAACCCCAAAATCTATTCTGCCTAAATATGGGTAGCCTACCTACAATACCAACTCCACCTTGCTTTAATTGAAAGGGACCAGCAAAAAATAATTCTTTTTTATTAATAGCTTTATAAATCTCCTTGTTTCTTAATGTATCAGATAATACATCATATCCTATAACAGACTCATTCCCTTTTAATGGGTACATATATTGAATGATCCCATTTGGCACTAGTTGAATTGCATCAATATTAGGATGGGTTAAAAGAATGGCAGCAGCAACAGAATCAAAATTATTTACCTCCCCATTTTTATCAATAAAAAATGCCATGATTTTTACAGCCGATAAACTAGTGGCAATCTCTTCCTGAAGTTTATTCTTAATATTATTAGCTTCTTTGAAACTAAGCTTTTCCTGATTATCCTTAAAAATTTCAAACTGCTGAAAGCTGATGGCGCTAAACAACAGTGATAAAACTACAAATGTGATTACACAAAATCCAAAAGCTCGCTTGTTGAAAATCAAACCTTTACTTGTTGAACGATTCATAAATTATTAAGTTAGTAATCATGGTATATATTCATCTCAACCTAAGCATTTTTATCAGATTGTTATACCAAGAAGCAAAAATAAAGACAATAACATATAAAATTTGTAGACTATTTTCTACTAAAATTGGATTTTAGAAACTACAAACTGGTATTTAATATTTGCCAAATTTTACATTGTTATTAATTGTTAAGTTCAAAAATGAGCTTTCTGATAATAATATCCTATACAAAAACCAATACAATGCGTAAATCCATTCACAAGAAGATTAGCGTCTTCCTTAAGATTGATGCCGAAAGCATTAATACTTATTTTAACCCCCACGACCCAGCTCAATTAGAAAAGCGCCAATTAGGGCCCGACTTTCAAGAGTATCTTAACAACTCTGTTGAATGTGCCAATAGGCATACCATTATTGATTACAAAGTTTTTAGCTCAGATAATGGATCTATGAGTTTTATAGTTGAGCCTTTAATGAAAACTATTCGTCGTCATTTCCAACTTAAAAAGATTGCAAAGCAACTAGAGTTTCAAAAATTTAAAAGAAAAAATTTTAAGTTGCTACTTATCAATATTGTAATAGTCATGCTTGCCCAGGGAGCTTTTCCCATACTGGTTGGCCAAGATCACAGAATTCATTCGGCATTTAGTAATGCCATCGATGTTTTTAGTTGGGTGATTTTATGGAAACCTATTGAGCGCCTAATTTTTTATTGGAATCCGTTTAAGAAAGAAATTTTAATGTTCAACAAACTCCAAAATGCAAAAGTAACTCTAGTAGAAAATGAAGAAGAACTTATTAATTATCATATGGGTCTTTACGACGCAGCTTAACGCTACAGCCCAAAGCAAAAATGGTATTGAGAATTACAACCTTCTCAGTAAACAGGCCCCCTATGTTTGGATGCCAATAGTTCATTATAGAGCTAAAAAAGGTTTTTACACAGAGGCTAGATACAATTATGAAGAACTAAGAACTGGATCTGTTTATATGGGTAAGAGTTTTAGTAAAGAGGGAAATATCAGTTACACTGTAACACCAATGGGGGGCATTGTATTTGGTGATTTTAACGGTGGATCCATTGCATTAAATTTTGATGCTGAGTATAAAAAATATTTTTTCTCAATGCAGACTCAGTATACTATTAGTAAAGATGATGCTTCTAAAAACTTTTATTTTAACTGGTCGGAAGTTGGAATAAATGCTACCGATTGGTTATTTACAGGTATTTCATCTCAGTTTACAAAATTAAAAAATCAACAATCGTCGCCAGAGTTTGGAGTACTTGTCGGATTATCAATAGGAAAACTGTCGATACCTGTCTATATTTTTAATCCATTCAATAATTCCAGAAACTTTACCGTTGGTATAAATGCCGAATGGTAAAAACGAATACTGTCCTCCTATCCAATATTAATAGTTTTAAAATTCGATTATGAAAAATCTACTTACAACCATCTGCTTGTTTCTTTCATTAGGAACTATTGCTCAGGTTAAAATTGGAAATAACCCTGGCACCATCAATACAAACTCATTATTGGAAATGGAAACCACCGACAAGGGCTTTCTACCTCCAAGAGTTGCATTAAATAGTTTAAGCTCAGTTTCTCCCTTATCTGGCACTGTACCTGCAGGAATGTTGGTATATAGTACTGGCGGCACATTAAGCAATGGTTTTTATTATTGGGATGGTACAGAGTGGAAAAAAATTGACAACGGAAACAAACTTCTTGTTTCTAAAACAGCCAATGCTACTTTATTAAAATCTGAAAATTATATTGTTGCCAGCAATGACATAATACTAACCTTGCCATTAGTAACAAGTGCTGATAACGGATTAAACATTTCAGTAAAAAATGTTGGGTCCCATACTGATTTAGTTGTGATAAAAGCAAACGGAGTTGCTAAAATTGATGATGTAGATAGCATTAACCTTACCAAAAATGTAGCATTAAATTTTGTGGCCATGGATGGCGATTGGATTATTAACAATGCCAAAAAGCAAAACTTACATGTATTAGAAGTTGACGATAAGGGAAGTTGGAATACGATAGAAGAAGCTTTAGAGTTTTTAAACGAACATATGGTTGGACCAACAGTTATAAGACTTGCAGATGACTACTATGGCATTTCAAATACAATTGTTATTAATTTACCGTTCTCATTAACCATCCAAGGGATTTCGTACGGAACAGCTAATATTATTGCAGCTACTGGTTTAGCAGGGAAACCCATGTTTCGATGTTCATCGGATGTTTATTTTAAAATGCTACATTTTGACGCCACCACACTTGCAAGCTATGGCAATGCTACTGGCGAAGATGCAATTAGATTATTGGGAAGTGGCACCTATAATGAAGTAAAGGATTGTTCTTTTGATGGTTTTAATACAACCATTCTCGATTCAGCTGATGCGGAATTATGGGTGTTTGAAGTAGATATTACCAATGCTAAAGCCAATGGTATTTTAGTACATAGTGCAAATGCTGGTACAATTTTAAAAGTGGCAGAAACAGATTTTATTAATTGTAGAAGAGGAGTGAACTTAAGTAAAGGCAGTGGAGCTACTATCCAATTATCCTCTGGAGTATATTATGTTGGAAATGCTTCTGACACTGCCATTGTTTACAGGCCTTCCACTTTTACTTCTTTTGCAAGTATGTCCATTATCGGTAATTCCTGGAATAATATTGGCTCTTATATTACTGGATTTGATTTTACAAGAACAGATGGCAGAGATGCTAATGCAAAAGTAGAAAGCAATGCTGGTACTGGTGATAACAAGCCTTATTGCTTTATCAATAAATTAAATGCAGTTACTGCAGTTGCTGTAACTGCTAATGTTTGGGTAAAAGCAAACTGGGGAACCAATACAACGGCAATCATTAGTAAATGGACTATTGCTAATAACAGAATTACTTACCAACCCACCAACAAGCGTCATGCAATGGTAACCTTTACAGGTAATATTAAAGCAACATCCAATAACAGAAATATTTCAATTTGTATTGTAAAAAACGGCCAGTCAACCAATGCAGCCATGAGATTTGGAGAAACAACACTTAGAACTACTACAGCAAATCAACCCTTTCAATTTTCATTTCTGGCCTTTTTAGAGAATATTGGACCAACTGATTATTTTGAAATATTTTATATGTGTACAGTTAATGAAACATTAACAATAGAGGATCTGCAATGGCTTGTAACGGCTCAATAAATAATTAAATCGAAGTATCACACTCTTTTAATCAATCTTAAAGAGCCTTTATGAAGCACATTTTAACATTCCTATTTTTAAACATATCATTTTACTCGTATTCTCAAATTGGGTTTACCAACAATGGTAGTTTACAATTTCATAATGGCGCTTCGGTTACAGTATTTTCAAACCTAACCAATACTTCCACAGCCGCTTTAACCAACAATAGCAGTTTATATGTAAGGGGTAATATTAGTAATGCTCAAGCATCTATGGCAGCTGGTACAGGCACTTTATTTTTAAATGGCACAAGTGCACAATCCATCAATGGTACACAAACTTTTAAAACCAATCATTTAAATAGCAATAATGCAAGTGGCATTACCTTAAATAATAACTTAAGCGTTGCAGGATTGCATACATTCACTGCTGGATTAATAACCACTTCTGCTACTCCCAATTACTTGGTGTATGAAGCAGGCGCTTCTTATACAGGCATAACAGACGCTCGACATGTAAATGGATGGGTTAAGAAAATAGGGAACAGTAACTTTGAATTCCCAATAGGTAATGGCACTTATTTTAGAACCATTTCATTAACTAATTTAACTTCCAACAGTGAGTTCAACGCTAGGCATTACAATGGCGAAACACCTAATAGGTTGAATATAATGTCTCCTTTAGTTTTAGTTGATTCTGCTGAATATTGGAGCATCAATAAAGTAAGTGGCGGATCTGCACAGATAACGATGAACTGGGATAATAGCAAAATCCCTTTCCCTAACGTAATGCTAAGTAATACTAGAGCAGCTTTTTATAATGGAAGCTTTTGGACCAATATTGGAGGTGTAGGAACTGGATCGGCACTTACTACTGGATCAGTTACTTCCAACAGTGTTTCCCTTTTTAATAACAACTTTACTATTGGCAGTACATCATTTGTACTTCCGCTAACTATCATCAACTTTACTGCTGGAAGAATAACTGACTATACCAAAACAAACTGGACCATAGGAAATGAATTAAATGTAAAACAATACGAACTGCAACGCAGTGATGACGGAATTAGTTTTTATACACTATCAACTCAGTTGCCAAAAAATCTAAACAGGACAGAGTTTTTTCAATATGACGACAAAACAACATTAAAAGGAACAGCATATTATCGTTTAAAACTTGTAACCCTGCTAAATGAAATTAAATATTCTCAAACTGTTTTAGTAACAGCTATTAATAGCAAAGGCATGTATGTTATCACAAATCCAGTGGATGCTAGTATTGATTTATTTGCCGACGACAGCTATAAAGGAGCTTACCAATATAATATTATCAATAGTGCAGGGCAGATATATCAAACAGGCGTATTAAATATAGTAAACGGAGGAATTCAGCGCATTGCTTTACAATCCATTTTTTCGCCAGGTGCATACATTCTCTCTTTAAAAAATGCCTCAAATACACTTCAAAAAACAATTATAAAGAAATAACCCCCCTCTGAAACACACAAAACCCTCTGACCAGTCAAAGGGTTTTTTAGTATCTGTTAGTAATGACACTACACTACTTATCGAATATTATCTACCCAATTCAGTATACTTACATTTTCAATTAGCCGTTTATAAACAAGAGTACATGGTAATTTTTTTTTACTATTTACGCTTTAATTTAACCAGTCCAACATCCAACAACAATGAAAAAAACACTACTATTCATTCTTACCTTTTGTTGCTTTTTAGCTTGCCAGGCTCAATTAGGCATTGGCACCACATCACCCAACTCTACTTTAGATGTGAGAGGCTCAGTTGCTTTCAATTATCGGTCATTTAGTACTACTACAAGTACTTCAGCAACTGATCATACACTGAATTTTACAGGTAGTTCAGCAGCAACAGTAACTCTGTTAACCGCAGTTGGTTGTACTGGCAGAATGTATGTGATTAAAAATGCAAGTGCTACAATACCTACTCCCTTACTTACCATAGCAACAACAGCTTCTCAAACCATTAACAGCAATTCATCGATTCAACTGGATGAACAAGGAAAAACAATTACTATAATTAGTAATGGAACGAATTGGGAAATAGTTGCTAAGGCAGGTTCAAATAATACTTCTACCCCTTGGGACCAAAATGGAAATTCAGTTTCTTCTTTAAAATCAATAGGCACCACATCCAATTTTGACTTACCGTTTATTACTAATAATACTGAAGTAATGCGGTTAACAAATACAGGAAGTTTAGGGATTGGCACTTCTACTTTTGATGGAACGAATCCTGAAAAATTATTAGTTGATGCTGGTAATACTTCTTCTTTCAATGTAATCAGTGGAAAAGGTACCACCGATAATTATTTACAATTAAATATTCAAAATAAATCAACAGGAGCCAATGCTAGCTCCGACTTAGTTGCCACAGCTAATAATGGAACTGAAACTACCAACTTTGTAGACTTGGGTATTAACTCAAGTGGATACAGCAGTAGTGGAATTTTAGGCGGTGCCAATAATGCTTATTTATATGCTACTGGTAATGATTTTGTAATTGGAAATGCTACTGCCAACAAAGACGTAATCATTTTTGCTGGTGGCATTGCAAATTCAAATGAAAGAATGAGGATTACACCCAACGGGTATGTAGCACTTGGATCACTTGGAGTTTCTTTTCGCAGAGGAAGCGGAAACTATACGATACTTGCAACTGACTATGTGGTGATTCACACTGGTGGAGCCTCTACATGGACACTCCCCGATCCAACAACCTGTTCGGGCAGAGTTTATCGATTACTAAATCATGGGTCTGGCACATTAACATTATCCAGAAATGTTAGAACAGCTTCTGGAACTACTACAACTTCATTAGCAACTACAGCAGCAGCTAATTTTTTTGAAATTTTATCTGATGGCGTAGAGTGGAGAAGAATTAATTAATCCCCAATAATTTATTGAATGAAAAGTATATACTTTATAATATTTTTTGGTTTAAGTTTAAATTGCTTTGCTCAATTGGAAGTGTATAATACTGGCATTATACATATCGGCAATGCTGCAGACATTTTTTCAGCATCCGGAAATTTTACAAATACCTCATCTGCTACTTTAACCAACAATGGAAATTTGTATATAAGAGGCAATATTAGTAATGCTCAGGCATCCATGTCTGCAGGAACTGGTACTTTATTTTTAAACGGCACCAGTGCCCAATCCATCAATGGTTCACAACCCTTTAAAACTAATCATTTTAATAGCAATAATGCTACTGGCATTACCTTAAACAATAACTTAAGCGTTGCTGGTTTGCATACTTTCACTGCTGGCTTAATAACCACTTCTGCAACACCCAATTTTATGATGTATGAAGCAGGCGCTTCTTATACCGGACTTGCCGATTCTCGACATGTAAATGGTTGGGTTAAAAAAATAGGCAACACCGATTTTGCTTTCCCTGTTGGCAATGGCACTTATTTTAGAACAGTTTCTTTAACAAGTCTTACAGCAAATAGTGAATTTAATGTAAGGCACAATGGAGCAATAACTCCAAACAGACTTAACGTTTTTAATCCTCTCGTTTACATTGACACATCTGAATACTGGACCATCAACAAAATAAGTGGCGCTGCTGCAAGGGTTTTTATGAACTGGGATAATAGCAAAGTGCCTTTCCCATCATTAATGATGACGGATATTAGAGTGGCCCATTATGATGGGAGTTTTTGGAGAAATATTGGAGGAGCTGCCTCAGGTAATCAATCAACCACCGGATCTCTTACTTCTAATAGTGTATCTGTTTTTAATAACAACTTTACTTTTGGAAGTGTGTCTTATGTGTTACCACTTAAACTCATCAGTTTTACGGCAGGCAGGATAACTGACTATACCAAAACCAATTGGACCATTGGCAACGAACTAAATGTAAAACAATATGAGTTGCAGCGCAGTGATGAAGGCATTAATTTTTATACACTATCTGTTCAAACTGCCAATAACCAAAATCGAACAGAGTTTTATAGTTATGATGATAAAAAAACCTTGAAAGGAACCGCTTACTATCGCTTAAAAATCATTGACGTTTTTAACGAAATTAAATTTTCACAAACCATTGCAGTTTCTGCTGCCAGCAGCAAAGGAATGTATGTCATAACCAATCCGGTTGATGCTAGCATTGATTTATTCGCAGATGACGCTTACAAAGGAACTTACCAGTATACTATTGTAAATAGTGCCGGCCAGCAATACCAATCGGGCGTATTGAATATTGTAAATGCTGGAATACAACGAATCGGTTTACAATCCACTTTCTCACCAGGTGCTTATATTCTTACATTAAAAAACGCCACACATTCTTTACAAAAAATGATACTAAAAAAATAACAGCACTCTGAATCCTAAAAAAGCCCCCGAAATTTCAGGGGCTTTTTTAGGATTTTACTTTTTTAAAATGAGGGCATTAATTTTATTTCGTTCCTGTACAAAATAATCTTCTTATCATTTTCGAGATGTTTCAATAACCTCGATATGACCACTCTTGAAGTAGCCAACTCATCGGCAATTAAACTGTGCGATACTTTAATTACACTTGAGCCAGAAAGCCTTTGTTTTTCTTTTAAATAAGAAACCAACCTATCATCCAGTTTAAGAAATGCAATACTCTCAATAGATTTTAATAACTCTATAAAGCGATCATTAAAACTACGCATAATGTAATTTTTCCAACTGGGATACTTACACAACCATTCATCCAGCTTTTCATGTGGTATCCCAATAAGTTCCACATCGTCATCGGCAATGGCTTTCACTTCGCTTTTCTTTGCTTCAATACAACAACTATACGCCATGGAACAACTTTCGTTGCTTGATAAATAATACAAAAGTATTTCGTTACCTACTTCATCCAGGCGATATACTTTAATAGTGCCCTTTAAAATGATGGGCATCATACGAATGTATTTTCCGTAATCCATAATCAAATCCCCTTCCTTAAAATGTTGGATGGTTCCCGACTTTTCTATTTCCTTCATCAGCTTTGGTTCAAATACCGCAGCCAAATTATTAAGTGATGCCATGTTAAAAGTGATAGTTTACAACAAAATTATACTGTACCATATTTACCTTATTAAAAGTATAGCGTTTGTTTTGATAGGTTTCGCCATCATTTATTTTTCCTGCAATTAAAAGCTGGGCTTCCATTCCTTTTAAAAATCTGGCAAACGCATACCTTATATCGGCATTCAATTGATAGTATGAAGGTAAACCATACTTATTGAATGAATAGTTCTTAACATCAGGCAATTGGAAATAGCCGGCAGCAAGGGAAGTTTTTAAACGGGCTTTTGGTAATTGATAATTTAGTTTAGCTACAAAAGCATGTACATCTCCAAAACCTTCATTTCTTTCTCTTGGTAAAAATGTAAAGAACGGATCTCTGCCCCATTCTCTTGGCATCAGGTATCTACCTTGTTTGGTAATTCGATTATAATTGATGCTTGTTTCCAAGTTTGTGTTTTTCCAACCAGCTTTGGCACCAAAACTGAATGAACTTCCTTTCTTTTCAAAATAGGTTTTGCTTGCATCTGCATTTCCGCCGTTATTGATAGCATGTTGTTTAACGGCCTGTGCAGATAAAAAAAATTTGTTATCTTTTTTTAAAGGGATTACTATATCAGCCTGTAACATGGCAGTATTAAAAATATTGTCCACTAAAAAATCCCAGCCCTGTAGCTTTATTTTTTTATTGAGTTGATGATGGGCACCTACAATAAAAACGCCTTTGCTGTTCATGTTTCCGGCATAGTCCGATTTTGTTCCATCAGTATGCAAGCCTGCAGGATATACTCCCATCGATTCGTCAATACCAAACCACTTTATTGTACTGCGTGGCGAAATAGCATACAGCCAGCCGCCTTCAATTTTAGTTTTCTTTAATTCGTTAAGTTCTACCCAAACACCTTCTACACCTGTTGGTCGCATTCTTCCATCTTGTAAATTGATAAAGGGCGTATTGATGATTTGTCGGCCAAAAACAATAGTCGATTTTTTGTAATGATACTTTATGTAAAATTCTTCCAGCCTATCTATATCTGTTTTATTGGTCGGATCTTGCAAATCGAACAAACCAATTTCATAGCGGTTGAATTGTCCAGTTGTGCTATCTGCTTTCGTAAAATCAGATGAGCCAATATTGAAAATATAAAACCCACTAAGGGCAAATTGAAAGCCATGAAACTTAGCTGTTTCGTACCTGAGGCCACCACCCACGGCATTGGCATAATAATCGGTTAGCCCCTTCTCATTTTGGGTACTCATAAAAAAATAACGAAAATGACCATTTACCGTTCCTCTTTTAAAAGCTGACAACAATGAAACCGTATCTATTACTTCTTGTTTTTTGCCGAGGTACATTTCGGGTTTCTCCGAAATTTCCTGGTGCTGTGCCTGCACAAATCCTATCGTTGTAAAAACGAATCCTGCAATAATTAAAACTCTTTTCATCGAATCAATCGCTCCTTTTATTTTAGTGAAACTTATAATCCACGCCATATACCTGTGTAAGTAGAGTTTGCGGACCATCCAAAATCGTGGCGGCCATGGGTGGCGTGGGTGTTACTGGCGAATTGGCTGCCAAGTATTCTTTCATTACCGAATGCAATGTGTGATCCGTATTTTTTGTATTGGCCACATTTTTCATCCTGCACAACATATCTGCAGGGTCGCCATCTCTTTCGCAGGCGCAAATGCTGTAGATTTTATTTTCATCAAGTGGCAAACCAGCAACAGTAACTTCCTGTACTCTTTTTCCTTTTTCGCCAAAGGCATTAAAAGAAACTTTCATTCCTTTAAACTTAATCACCCATCCACCAAACCGTTCTGCTGCTTCTTTGGCAAAAACATTATTCATCTCTTTTTCGAGCCAATCTTTTATTTGTTTACCGGTTACAAAACCGGTACGTACAATACTGTCAACTGGTAACATATCAAAAATAAATCCTTCGGTGATGGGAATGTTTCCTGTGTGATCGGGCGTAGTACGGGGCGGGCAAAATCTAAATCCATTCGACAAAACAATATCTATTTCTTTCATCTTCCAATCCAATGCATCCAATATCATGGTGTCAATTGGGTTCTCCACCACAAAATATCGGTACAATGGAATGGTACTATAACCAGCAATTTTATAAATGGATTCCTCAAAAGGTTGTTCGTTATTTTTAATTAACCCTACCATTTCTTTGGATGCAGGATACTTGCTGGCTGATACTTCCACTAGTTCATAATCGTCCTTAATTACTTTGCCATTTTGAATGGTAAGATTTAGCTTACCAACAAAAGAACCAAAGGCACCGGGCTCAACCACTTTAGCATATTTACATTGAATGGGCTTGCGTACCCTTTCATGTGTATCTCCTCCCAAAATATAATCTACTCCATTACATTCAACCATATTTGCCAAATGAATTTGCTGAGATAAGCCCAAATGCGCTACTAACAAAACATAAGCACATTGTTCCTGATTGCGCAGCACATCTACATAATGCGCCAAATTTTCTTCGGGCTTGGTATAAATAATACCTTTGCTATAGTTTGGTGATTGACGGATTGGCACCAATGGATCAGTATATCCAACAAAACCAATCTTCACTCCTTTTACATTCCAAATATGATAGGGTGGAAAAATCAATTCTCCTTTTTTTCCTTCCCCTAAATCGTGGTACATGTTTGCACAAACTTTGGGAGCATTTAAAGATCCCAATAAAGTCTGCATGGCTTTTTTATAATAAATCACTTCCCAGTTTCCGGGCAAATACAAATCGTAACCCAATGCATTTAAAATAGGAACCATGGCTTTACCGGTTGTCTTAACAGAGAGTTCGCTTCCCTGAAACATATCGCCGGTATCAATTAAAAAACTATTAGGATTATTTTTTCTTTCTTTTTTCAGATAAGTATCAAGATGGGCATAGCCTCCTGTTTTACGAAAGACCGCTTTGTCGTTTTCCCAAAATAATTCATCATGGGCATGCACCTGGCAATGCACATCGGTGGTTTGCAAAATAGAGATGGTAAAAGGTTTATCGACTGAAATATTTTCAGTTTCTTCATTTTTTTGAAATGATTCAGCAACTGCAGCAACTGGCGAAGCTGCCAATAAACCAGCGCCACCCATTGTACCAATCTTTTTTAAAAAATCTCTTCTTTTATTCATGTTAAATCAATTACGAATTATTAATTACAAATTACAAAATGGTGGCCTTTTGTTATTGTTGTTTCTTATTCTTGATTGCTATTTGTATGCTGCCAATAATTTTACAAATCTCTTCAACATCATGCAACAAACTTTCTTTCATTTCTATTCCAATATAGTCGGTTTCAAAAATAAGCTTTAGCCAATACCTTGTTTCTCTAGCTTCCTTTTATGCTATTGAAAGTTTATGAAGAAAATCAGCAGTTGATTGGGCACCAATTGCTTCTTCAACATTAGCTCCTATAGATGTACCACTTCTTAAAATCTATTTCGAAAGAACGAATTCCTGTTTATCATTTTTTAAATATTTATAGAGGTTTACAATTCTTATTGAAAATGCAAAACTTTTATCCTGTATAATATTATTTTCCTTCATAACTCGTAATTCGTAATTAATAATTTACTTCTTCCCTTTCTCCAACATCGGTTTAAAAGGCCCGTATTTATGTTGCTGTTCTGTAAATTGGTCTGTATAAGGACCAAATGGATGATCTATTGGTTTTTTGCTGATATCGAGCCAGTCTTTGGGCACATTCAAATGCGGTCTCTTTTGAGAAACAATAAAGGCAGCCACATCCCAAGCTTCTTCATCATTAAGCTGTGGCTCTTTATAAGTAGCACCCTGTGGCATATTATACTTCACATATTTTGCAAAATTGCTAATTCTGTATAAACCTGCCGCATCGTTAAAGCTGTTCTTTCCCCATAAGGGTGAATAGGTATATTCTGTTTTATCGGCATTTAACACCCCATCGCCATTTGACTGGTGACAACTCTGGCATTTTGCGGTATAAACCGCCAGTCCTTTTTGCGGATCTGCGGCACGATCAAGAAAAGCCAGGTCTTTAAATCCTGAACCAATTGCCTTTTCACCCTTTTTTACATCCGAACCTAAATACTTAATATAAGCTTCTATGGCAAGCATTTCTTTGCTCATTGTATCCAAGGCCTTGCCATTTAAACTGCGTTCAAAACAATCATTAATCCGCTTATAAATATTTTCAGTACTACCGCTTCTTGCCCTGAATTTTGGATAGAGCGATGCTACTGAACCATAATTATTCCCCCAGATGGCAGTGCCGGCCTGCAAATGACAGTTTTGGCAATTCATGCCATTACTAATCTGCAAAACAGAACCATTTGGCCCTAAGTATTTTGATGTGTGTGCTATTAGTTCTTTACCATATTCCAGTTGTTCTTTTTGTTTGGCGTTGGTAATAGTGTTGATATCAGGAGCTATCCAATATTTAACGGTATCCTCTACTGCAATATTTGCATTTACAGTTTTTGAATTTTCTTCATTACTGCCATAATATAAAACAAATGGCATAGCAATGATGCCGGCTAGTAAAACAACAATCACCAAAATGAGTTTGTTTACAACGGCTATTAATCCCTGAACTGTTTTATCCTGATCCTGCTCGTTAAACATTGGGATTGATTTAAATTTTTAGTGAGGTAATTTTTCTCTAAAGTAACCATACACCCAAGTACCTGCAATGGCACTAAGAATAGTTACTGCAATTACTGTTGCTCCCGTACCAAGTTGTGCATATAAAGGCCCCGGGCAGGCACCTGTGATGGCCCATCCTAAACCAAATATTAGTCCGCCATAAACCTGGCCTTTATTAAATGTTTTTTTACTAAATGTAATGGCTTCGCCATCTGTAGTTTTTATGTTGAATTTTTTAATGATTAAAACCGAAATAATACCAACCACAATAGCACTACCAATTACCCCATACATATGAAATGATTGCAGGCGAAACATTTCCTGAATACGAAACCAACTGATGATCTCGGCCTTTACGAAAACAATTCCAAAAGCCAACCCAACAAAAAGGTATTTAAAATTGTCATACCACTTTTTGTTCAATTCACTTTCATTAACACACATGGCATCTAATGAACGAACTTCAAAATCGGTGTTTTTATCTGTAGAAGATTGCATAATAATATTTTAAAGAGATAAAATGAATGGGATGATAAAGTTGGCCATCACAAATCCGCCAACCATAAAACAACAGGTTGCAATTAAAGATGGCATCTGTAATGTTGATATGCCCATAATGGCATGCCCACTTGTACAACCGCCTGCATAACGGGTGCCAAAGCCAACCATAAAACCTCCCAACACAATCATTATAAAACCACGAATGGTAAATAATGCTGTCCAATTAAATAATTGATTAGGGACAAGGCCGTTAAAATCGGTAATGCCATAAACGGCTAAATCACTTGCCAGATTAGGATGAATAATCATCGGGTTTGGATTGGCTAATAGCGTTACAGCCACAATACCTCCAAAAAATATCCCGACTACAAAAAATAAATTCCAAACTTCTTTTTTCCATTCATATTTAAAGAATGGCACATTGGCAGGAATACAAGCGGCACACATATGGCGCAGCGATGAGCTGATGCCAAAAGATTTGTTACCAATTATTAATAAAACTGGTACTGTAAGACCAATTAATGGTCCGGCTACATACCATGGCCAGGGTTCTTTTAACCACTCAATAAAATTCATGTTAGTTCTGTTTAATTATTATTTAAAGAAATCAATGACTTTAAACTACAAATTGGTTTACATAATCCCAGGTACCAGCATTCACAACATTGCTGATGCCGTTTTGCTCTAAAATTGACTTTGCCTGACCGCTTCTGTTTCCACTCCTACAAAATACAATAATATTTTCCTTGTTTTTGAATTTAGTCAAATCAGCTTGAACTCTATCCAAAGGAATATTGACTGACCCTTTTACATGACCGCTGTTAAATTCGCCAGGGGATCTTACGTCTACTAAAAAAGCACCTTCTTTAATTAAGTCTTTAATATCTGCCGAAGGCGAAGCAAATAGTTGCTTAAAAATGTTCATCATCTTCACGTTATTTTATTTTGAAATTTTTTAATTATGCTAACAAGGCTAGCTTTAGGAACCACACCGCTTTGACGCCAAACCAACTGCCCATCTTTAAATAAAATTAAAGTAGGCACTCCCTGAACTTGAAAAGACTGAGCTGTTTGAGGACTTTTATCTACATCAATTTTTATTATTGTAGCTGAGTCTCCAATTTCTTTTTTTACATCATTCAAGATGGGGGTCATTGTTTTACATGGACCGCACCATTCTGCAAAAAAATCAACCAGCACAGGTTTATCCGATTGTATGATTTCGTTAAATGTCATTTTCTATTTTTTCTTCTTTCGTTTTTTCCTTTTTAAATATCCCAAACAACAACCCTCCCATTAATGCGCCATACAACGTGCTGTTTAAAG
Source organism: uncultured Chitinophagaceae bacterium (assembly GCA_947085175.1). Lineage (GTDB taxonomy): Bacteria > Bacteroidota > Bacteroidia > Chitinophagales > Chitinophagaceae > Ferruginibacter. The sequence goes on along the minus strand of CAMTVJ010000002.1, from coordinate 167,078 downwards.
GCTTTGATGTAATCATGCAAATACCCGAAATACAACCGATTTGTTGCCAGTAAAAATAGCCGGCTATGGCGCCAACGGCGGCACCAATCACATACAATTTGTTTTTATTAAACCACTTCTTCATAAGGTATATCTTTAGTTGAATTTGTATTTTTTGTGGGTGGCACATAACATCCATTGCTTCCACAACAACCTACATTAAATACAGGCATGGCTGTAAATCCCAATCCCAATAACACAAACAATACATCTTTGGCAATTACGGCCTGTACTAAAACTGCTAATCCCAATCCTAATCGAAGGAACCGCATAAATGTCCAGTTTGCAAAAATGGTTTGTTTCATAATTTTTAAGTTCAGATGTAAAACTAATTCTTTAAAGGGGGGTTTTGAGTAACAAAGGTTACAAATGGATAAAGCAGCATTATTGCTGCTTTATCTAGTTCTTTTCTATTTTATTTCCATAAAAACTATGCCGTTCCTTTCAATATTTTATTCCAATATAGCCATGGCAATACTTTTGTTTTTAATATCCACATCAACCAATTCGGTTTTGCCTGGTTAAAAGGAAATGTCATGGTAGGTTTATTACTGTAATCAAATTCTGCCAACATTAACCTGCCGTATTTTGTTGGAATAGGACAGGCACTGTACCCATCATATTTTGCAGTTATTGGCTTATTACTTAAAAATGACAATACGTTTTGTACAACAACTGGAGCCTGTTTACGTATTGCTGCACCTGTTTTACTGGCGGGAGCACTGCTGCTGTCGCCCAATGAAAAAACATTTGCATACCGGCTGTGCTGCAAAGTATGCATATCAACTTCTACATAACCATATGCGTTTTTAGCATCTGCAAGAGGACTGGTTTTTATAAAGTCGGGAGCTGATTGTGGAGGAACAGCATGGCAAAAATCAAAATGTATTTCTTTTCTTTGAATAATACTCTCTGTATCTTTTTGTTCGTAATAAACCTTTTTATTCTCCCCGTCAATTTCAATCACATTACTATTGTAAATGGGCTTGATATTATCCTCTATAATTACTTTATTCAGGGTTTCGGCATATTCTGGAATGCCAAAGATCATACTGCCACCAGATATATAATACACATTGGTCTTATCCAATATTCCCTGCTTACGCCAGTAATCGCAAGCCAGGTACATTATTTTATGAGGAGCACCTCCACATTTGATTGGTGTAGACGGGTTGGTAAAAACAGCATTGCCTCCTTTGAAACTTTTAACCATTTCCCAGGTATACGGTGCATGCTCCACAACATAATTGCAGCTTACATTATTTTTCCCCAAGGTTTCTTTTAATCCTTTTATCTTATTCCAATCCAGCTGAATTCCAGGTGCAACGATCAATACATCATATTCAAAAGCAGCCCCGGTTTCACAAATCAGTTTATTTTCTTCAGGAAGAAATTCGGTTACCGCATCTAATATCCAGGTTGTGCCTTTTGGGATATAATCTTTTTGATTGCGGATGGTATCCTTCACATCGTAAATACCGGCGCCAACTAAAGTCCAGGCTGGTTGATAATAATGTTTCTCAGATGGATCGATGATTTGTATTTGTAAACTTTTGTCTTTTTTTAAAAGTTGAGAAGCAACAGATAGCCCCGCATTACCACCACCTACAATAATTATTTTCTTAGCTGACATGTCAATTTGTTTTAGATTTCGAATATTGTAAATCTACCATTATGCACTTGCTTCTGCTGTGACTTTTGTTACTTTTAAAGCTGTTTTTATATGATCTTCGTCATAATAAAAAAAGCCATTTCAATAATGAAACAGCTTTCCTTTTATTCGATAGTCATTAATTATAAAACAACCGGCTCCCCTTTATTCACCCATTCACTAATACCACCGGAAAAGTTAGACACATTGGTATATCCATTTTTTGCTAAAATAGAATAGCCTATTGAGGACCTGTCGCCAGCCTGGCAGTGAATAATTACTTTTTTATCCTTGCTTACTTTATTCAAATTATCAGTGAGTGTACCTACAAATACATGGTCGGCCTTGGCAATATGCCCGGCATTAAATTCCGAAGCACCTCTTAAATCAACCACCTGTACACCATTATTTTGAATCAACTCTTTTGCTTCACTCAACGAAATGTTATTTACTTTTTGTAGTTCCCCTCCAGACTCTGTCCAAACCGAAGTAGAAGGCACATAACCATAAATATTATCCAGTCCTATTCGCATCAGTTTCCTGGTAAGGTCATCCAGTTGTCCCTCATCTGCCAATAACATAAATTGCTCATCATACTTTAAAAACCATCCTGCCCAAGTAGCAAAAGCATTATTGCCTTGAATATTGATACTTTCAGGAATAAACCCTGCTGCAAAATCAATTTTATTTCTAGCATCAATTAATTTAATTCCTTTTGCCATTGCCGCTTTTAATTCATCAGTTGATAATTTTTTTAATTTTGGAACTTCAGTTAATAAAGGACGGTCAACCTTATTTAGCTTTTTCATCATTGCAAAATACTTTGGTGGCTCGGGCTGATCTTCCAGTAAATATTTTACAAAGCCTGGTTGATCATTTTCGTATTGCAAAGCCCAGTTTCTTATTTTTTCGTACCCTACTGTAGTGCTAGGCACAGCACCCAAAGCTTTACCACAGGCAGAACCTGCGCCATGTCCGGGCCATACCTGAATATAATCAGGCAGTGCTGCAAATTTATTGATGGAGTTATACATTTGTATAGCGCCTGCATCTGCAGTACCAGTCATCCCTGCAGCCTTTTCCAACAAATCAGGCCTTCCGATATCACCAACAAAAACAAAATCTCCTGTAAACAACATCACCGGTTTTTTTGAAGCCGGGTTATCCGTTAAAAGAAAACTGATGCTCTCTGGTGTATGTCCTGGTGTATGCAATACATCAAAACTTAAATTACCAACCTGTACTTTATCGCCATCTTTTAATCCCTGATGTGGAAACTCATATTCCCAGCCTTCGCCACCCTCGGCAGATAAAAACAATTCAGCTCCAGTAAGTTTAGCAAGTTCTCTAGAACCAGCCAAAAAATCGGCATGAATATGTGTCTCAAAAATGTGTGTGATCTTCATGTTGTTTGCCTTAGCAATTTCCATGTAGGTATCAACATCCCTTTTTGCATCTATCACTGCTGCTACACCCTCCTTTTGGCAACCAATAAAATAACTTGCCTGTGCAAGACTCTTGTCGTAAATGTGTTGAAAAAACATAATTATATTTTTAATTTTTATTCAATGATTTTATTAATGCAAATATCCTAAACTCTATTGCCAAACATGGTAACATATGTAACAATTACAGATGATCCTCATCAGCTATTTCTTTATAAAGTTGATAAACAACTCTGTTCCCTGCCTTTTAACAAATGAATTGTTACAAATTTCTATTGTTTTAAAATTGAAATCTTTTTCAAACATAGGCTCATATTGGCATTTGCAACCACCAAAAGGAGGGCCTTGCTGTTCAAACTCCCGATCGAATAAAACGCCTACGAGTTTGCCGCCAGTTGCCAAAAGTTCTTTCATCTTAGCAACATAATCTTTTCGTAGAGGTGGATTGATAGCACAGAAAAATGTTTGTTCAAAAATCAGATCATATTCTCCCTGATGGGTAAAAAAATCGCCGAGTACAATATTAATATGGTTGTTGCCTGCAAATTTCTCTTGTAGTTGTGCCACTAAAGTTGGAGCAATATCAATGACTGTGATATTGGTAAACCCCTGTTGCAATAAATAAGCCGCTTCATAAGTATTACCACAACCTGGAATTAATATCCGCATTTCTTTATTTGTCAACTGATCGATATATGCTTTGATGGAAGGAGACACTTCGCCTAAATCCCAACCAGTTGAATTAGCATTGTATTGGTTGTTCCAATAGGTTTCCCCCAATTCCAAGTCGCATGTAACTACACAGCATTTTTCAGTGTCTTGTATTTTATTTTCTTCCATTATCAATCTAATTTATAAGAATAATTCTTTAATAATAATATAGATACCCATGGCTAACACAAACCAGCCAAATCCTTTTTTAAGTTTCCCTCCGTCTATTTTTTTAGACATCAAAATCCCAATATAAATTCCAGCTACTGAAAAAGCGGTGAATATTCCCAACAGTTTCCAGTCAATTAATTCATCTCCTTGTATATCTCCAATAAAACCGATTAAAGATTTAATAGCAATGATAAACAGTGAAGTTCCTACAGCCAGCTTCATAGGCATACGAGCCAATAATACCAATGCAGGAATAATTAAAAATCCGCCACCAGCACCTACCAATCCAGTAAGCAACCCAACCACTGCTCCCTCTAATAATATCATGGGGTAGTTGTATACCCTGGGTTCATCTTCAGGCAATTCTTTATTTTTTGCAGGCCTTATCATGCTTATTGAAGCTAATACCATTACGATGGCAAAGAGTACCATTAAAGCAATTGACTTTGTAAAAACAAATGTACCAATAGTAAAAATTTCAGCTGGTATTACCGGCATCAACCAAAGACGAGTAGCATACACAGCAATAATAGAAGGGATGCCGAAGATGAGAACGGTTTTAAAGTCAACTCTTTTTTGATTAGCGCTTTTAATGCCGCCAACCAAGGCAGTAGAACCTACAATAAATAAAGAATAGGCGGTAGCCAGTACAGGATTCACTCCCATTACATATACCAAAATGGGCACCGTTAAAATCGATCCTCCACTTCCAATTAATCCTAAAGAAACGCCTACAAGGATTGCTAATGTAAAACCCAAAATTTCCATTATGTTTTTATTTGATTGATTGCAAATTTGAGGTATTAATACACAATAGATTGTTACTTAAGTTACATTAAAAAGAAAGTTAAGCATTTAGAACAAAATAAATACTACCGTAATAACAATACTGTCCCTTTTTTTATAACATCCCCGCAGAGGGTTTTAGCCTTTATGAAATACATGTAAGTACCAGGTTCGGCAGGCTGACCTTTAATATAACCATCCCAACAATTAGATTCAGTGTGAGTTTCAAAAACAATATTTCCAAAACGATTGTAAATAATGAAGTCAAGATTTTGCACTTCACGATAATACTTGATTCCAAAACAATCATTTACTCCATCATTATTTGGAGTGAAACTATTTGGCAATAAGATACCATCGTTCCCAAAATTTACTAAAACCCTAATGCTATCAGTACTCTTACAACCTGTAATATCAGTTGCGATAACATAATAAGTTGTAGATGAAGTAGGGTTTGCAATAGGATTGGCTATCATGTTATTATTAAGAGCATAGTTAGGGGTCCAACTATAAACAAAAGATCCATTTGCATTTAATTGAGCAAATGGTTTGTTACAATTGATATCGTTAGATTTGGAGACACTAATTAAAGGAATAGGAAGTACAAAAACATTTACTTGAAAACTACTATCGTAATTACAGGTTTTATCAGTTATTGTTACGGTGTAAACTGTTGTTAAAAGTGGGTTCGCAACAGGGTTTTTAATATTGGGATTGTTTAAATAAAAAGTGGGTGTCCAAGCATACTGAAAAGCATTACTGTTGTTTCCATTTAGTTGAACCGATTCGCCTTTGCAAATAGTTTTTCCCTGAGGCGCATTGAATGTTACGGGAGTTTTTACATTCACATTTATAGTGTCACTAGCTTTACATCCATTGATAGAAGTCCCTGTTACAATTAAAATTCTTGAAACCGAGTCGATAAATTGTGGGCTTGCAATGATGGAATCATTCACATATACCCCTGGGCTCCAAACATAATTGGTTGCACCAAATGTTGTTAAAACCAAGTTCGCATTTTTACAAATAGCTGTATCTGCCAAGGTCTTAACTATTGGATTTTGATTTACGGTTATGGTTACAGAATCTAGTGCTGAGCAACCCAATCCATTTGAAGTTGTTAAATAAAATTTTGTACTAGTATTAATTGTAGCAATAGGGTTTTGAATTGTGTTATTATTAAGAACTGCTGCAGGCGACCATAAATAATTACCTGTTCCATATCCATTTAAGGCAATTGAAGTTTGTCCGCTTACACATAAAGTTGTGTCATTTCCAGCTTCTGCCAGCATGACTCCAGCAGTGTTAATGGTTTTTGTTATACTGTCCTTACAACCGTTAACATCGGTAACTATTAATTTAACATTATAGTTAGCCACTGCATTAAAATCATGTAATGGATTTTGTGAATTACCAACAGTACCGTCACCAAAATCCCAATACCAGGAAGCAACAGGAAATCTATTTGTATAACCCAATCCATTAAACTGGATACTGTTACAGTAATTAACACTGTCCTTAATTCTTACCGAATCAATATTGGAAGTAAATAAAATTGTATTAATTGGAGGAACCCAATTAAAAAAATTGGTGCCGGGCGCCCCTGCAGTGGCTCCCCAGGGGTTATTAGCATCCTGCTCAACAACCCCAGCTATCCCTCCGTTTATATTAAAAGTAACATTAACAGGAAAGTTTATGCCGTTAGTATAAACTACACCACCTCCTCCTCCACCTCCTGGACCTGTTCTACCTCCCGGTATAATAGATGCAATTGAGTTAGCTCCGTTGCCGCCTTTGGCTTCTATGTCAAGCACTCCAGCTATCTTAGCATAACTTACCAAAATTGTTCCGCCGGCACCTCCGCCACCATTTCCATCGCTACAATTAGATGAACCACATAAATTAGCAGAATTTCCATTTGCCTCTATATAATGATTATGAATGCCAATGAGTATATCTATCGTATCGGCAATGACAATAATGATTCCTCCGCCATTTCCGCCACCTGGCACAAAGGTACCAGCATTGTCAATATGACCTGATCCAGCTCCACTGCCCATAAAAATTTTATTACCATTACTATTATATTGTAAGCTTCTGCCACCAATACCCCCATTGTTGAAGGGTGCATTGTTACAACTGTCAGTTTGGTATCCGCCATTGCCACCAGTACCAGCATTTGCTCCGCCGCCTCCACCGCTGTTCTGACTATTACCGCCGCCACCTCCGCCGCCATAATTTCCTTTACCCTTTATTTTACTTTGTGAAAAATTACCAATACTCTCTCCTTTTAATGCAGCATATTGGCTTGAGAAAGGATAATAATAATCGTTTTGCCCACAATTAGTTGTGCTATAAGTTGAATTATAACCATTTGCCCCTCTAAACCCTTTTCCGGTTACAGTTAAACTTTCTTCAGATGTTAATGTAAATGTAGAAAATAAGGCCAGCACGCCTCCTGTTTTCCCATCCCATTCGGGGCAAGTTAAGCCGCCAATAAAATAGCCGTTTTTAAACTTTGGCACCCGTACAAGTTGCACCACACCTTCCGGAATATCATAGCTGCGTGTGAGTCTATTTAAAAATTTTAATGTATTCCCCGATTTTTGGCTGATATAATTGAACTCATAATTTCCGGCGTTTCCGTAATCCAGAATCGTACCGAATGCGGCTGTGTTAGTGGTGTCGATTATGGCACCTTTCATCTGAATCATCAATACTGTATCACCGGGTCTAAAATTCGTTGCATCCGAAACTGTGATTTCATTTGTGCAAATTTCAAATCCAAGTACTTCTGTGTAATAATTTACAATAACAGGAGGCTCGTGGTCGGGGTTGTTTTTTATCTGGCCGTAGGTAATACTTTGAATAAACACGAGAAAAAAAAGAAATTTTTTCATAAAGAAAATATTATAGCCTCATTAATCCTAAAGCTACTAAAGATAACTACTAGAATTTGATCTTTTCGATTTTGATTCATATCCAGATTTATTTTACCACTTCCTCTCAAGTTTAATATGTTATAGTTACCCCTGCCCCAAATCCCATATCACTATCATAATGGGTTGATAATGAAATATATTTTGTAACAATATACTTTAAGCCTGCTACATATTCTTTATCGGTATTCAACATCATATTAAAACGCAGACGCTTACTAACTGGTATATCTTCCCTGCTTAACTGAAAACGGAATTTGCCCTGTCCATCTACCCTTGCATCGGCAATGAACAGCATCGGTAATGTATAAGCCACACCCGCTATAATCGTTTTGCGATTCAATTTATTGCTTGTCTGGCCAAACCAGTTTTTGTCTTCGTTTCCAAATAAGTTTTTGGGGCCACCTTCCTTTTTATAGTGATAATCAAAACCAATGTATGGATATAGCCATTGATTTCTTCCAATATACCGGCCAAACATCGTTTCGCTTTCGTAACCATGCTCATCATGATAACCCAGATGCCAGATGGTACTCAATTTCCAACGGGTATTGGCAATCATAGCTTCGCCGTCGCTCCCGTTACTCGATAAACCTATGTTTGTCATGAAATGAAACATACGGTCATCGGCATTTAATTTACGTCGGGCCAGTTTCGGATTAGGAATCTCAGGATTGGCAGGAGAGTTTTCGTAACTAAAGACTCTTCCCATGCCACTCATCATGTGGTATAAAATATGACAATGAAAAAACCAGTCTCCGCTTACATTAGCGGCAAACTCAATGGTATCAGTTTCCATCGGCATCATATCCAACACATTTTTTAGCGGAGCGTATTCACCCTTTCCGTTCAATACCCTGAAGTCGTGTCCATGTAAATGCATGGGATGGCGCATCATAGAATTATTGTACAAAACGATTCTTACATTCTCTCCTTTTTTTATTAAGATGCGGCCACTTTCAGATATGGTTTTGTTATCCAGTGTCCACACATATCGATTCATATTTCCAGTCAATTCAAATTTTAATTCTTTTGTTGAACCAGATGGCAATGTTGTTTTCACTGGTGAACGAAGCATACCATAGTTGAGTGTAACTATATCACCGGCCTCTCCCCCCGCCCTCTCCAAAAGAGAGGGAGCCATATTCATATTGTGCATATCGTGCACTGTTTTTCCCCCTCCTTTGGAGGGGTTAGGGGAGGCTCCTGTAATCTCGGGATACATCACGGTATTCATATCCATTGTTTGGTTACTCATTTTCATTCCCATCGGCATCATATTACCTTTCATATCCATCATATCATTCATCATCTTCATCCCAGCAAAATATTTCAGCTTTGGTAATTTTTGGGCTGGCATTTTCATACCACTGCCCAACCATAATGATGCTGACTTGGTACGATCTTCGGCTGTTACTAAAAACTCGTATTGCATATTTTCCGGCACTGTTACAATCACATCATAGGTTTCAGAAACAGCAATGATCAGTCTATCAACCTCAACCGGTTCTACATCATTACCATCATTGGCCACTACAGTTATTTTACCGCCCGAATAAGTAAGCCAGAAATAAGTTGATGCTCCTCCGTTTGAAATACGCAATCTCACTTTGTCACCAGCCTTGTATTGCGGTTGCACTGTTTGATTCTTTCCGTTTATTAAAAAATAATCGTAGTACACATCACTTACATCCATGGCGTTCATCCGCTTCCATTCATTCGTAAGTTTGGTTTTAAAATGCCCGCTCCTGATGGCCTCGGCATAGCTTTGTGTAGTTCCTTTTTTTATCGAAAACCAATCGGTAGCATTATGCAGGCTTCGATCAACTTCTTTAGGATTCATATTTGTCCATTCGCTTAAAACAATTGGCAGCGTTGAAATATCCATGTCCTCTCTTTTATTTAAGATCATGCTGCCGTACATCCCAATCTGCTCCTGTAAACCACTATGGCTATGATACCAATGCGTTCCGTTTTGAATGATTGGGAATCGGTACACATGAGTGGTGTGCGGCTGTATGGGCATTTGCGTAAGGTTTGGCACACCATCAAACCGGTTTGGTAAAAACAACCCATGCCAATGCAATGAAGTTGTTTCATTTAGCTCGTTGTGTACATAAATTTCAGCTGTATCCCCTTCGGTGAAAGTTAGCGTGGGCATGGGTATTTGTCCGTTAACAGCAATAGCCCGTTTGGTTTTGCCGGTAAAGTTCACCATTGTATCCTTTATATACAGATCGAACCGAACAGTTCGGGGCGGGGTTTTATTTATGATTGTTTTTTGAGGGAGAACTCCCGGATTTGCAACGGGCATATTATGCATTTTCATGTCATCCATATTCATTCCACTCATTGAATCTTTGGGCATTTTCATTTGGTCCATATCCATCTCCTTTGGCTTGTTGGCAGGCATGGGCATTTGCTGGCCGGCAGGTTTTTTAACTGCAGGTTTGGGTAACGCCTTGGATTTTTCTTTCACCAGTGCCATGCCGCATTTAGGGCAGTTACCAGGTTTGGTTGTATGTATCTCGGGATGCATGGGACAGGTATAGGTTGTTTGTGTTGGCTTAGTTTCCTTTTTCTGCATATTCATGCCCGGCATTTCCTGCGTATATGCAAAACTGTATATTATCAAACCAGCTGCTATCAGTACTATTTTTTTCATCTCTGTATTTTTATTTGCAGCAACCTTTTTTTCTAATAAAGATTGCTTTGAAAATTTTGATCAATATTTTTTTAATGGTTGCCAACATGCGCTTTATTTTTTTTCCGAAAGACTTTCCTTTGCCTGTTCTGCCCAATTGATTATCATTGCCTTCTCCTCATCGGATAGCCTTGCATTTTTATGCATCCAGGTATAAGAGGCTATTGGCATGATATCATTTTTAATACTATTTGCAATACCTGTAAACTTACTTTTTTGCCTCCGGGAAGAGTAGTCTCCAAACTCACTGAAATTGAGTTCTGCTTTGCCTTCCTTAATATGATTGGCCATTAGCCAACCCATGGGCTGCACATTCATATACCAGGGATATACCGTATTGTTACTATGGCAATCGTAGCAGGCATTTTTAAGAATAGCTCCTACACTATCCGGCATACTTACTGTTTTTGAAATATCCGTTTCCAAAACCCTGCCATTTTTATTAAGGGCAGGCTGAAAAAACTGGATAGCAATAAAAACAATGAGCAATACCAGTAATATTTTTTTTATCCATTTCATTGAAACTCTTCTTTTACAGAACCGCATGTAGACATCGCCTTACCATAATATGGATTTTTGATGTCCTTTGTTTCGCTGATCCAAAAAGCACCCTTATTATCATTGTACATGGGACAAAAATCTTTGTACACTGTTTGTCCGCCACTGCCAAAGGCCTTGAGCAAATCTACCATGTCTTTACTCAGGATATCAAAATGCTCTCTTTGATGAGCCAGTTTTCCGGCATTTGCACCAATATGTTCAGCATGTTCACGGGCATCTGCTTCAATATCGTCAAACAGTTTTTTCTGCTCTGCAGATAAAGCTGTTTTATCATAGTTTTTGAATGTGGCTTCCAATGCGGTTCCTGCTGCAGCAGCGCCCTTGCTATCATCGGTGGTTAAGGCATTTTTCAGTTGCAGGTAACCGGCCAGAATTTCTTTTATTGAAACACCTGTGCTTGTTTCTGCTTTTGTATTGTCAAAGTGCATTTGCGCTGTTGCCGAATCCTTTTGCATATGATCGTGACCATCAGCAGTATTATGATCGTTGCTGTTGCAGGCAGTAAAACTTACCGTTGCAATTGCCAGGACTATTATTATACTTTTCATATTTGTAATTTTAAATTGATGATTAATTTTGTTTTATCGTTTCTGTAACCTTGCCACAGGTGAGCATCTGGCTACCGTAATAAGGATTTTTGATTGCCGATTCATAGCTTAACCAGTAAGCCTTTTTCATAGGGCAATATTGTTGATAAACCGGATCAGCAGAAAGCTTTACCGTTTTTGCAAGTTCAGACATATTGACTGAGAGGGTTGCAAATTTTTCTCTTTGTACTTTCAGGTCTTTGGTTTTCGAGATAGCTTCGGCATCGGCCAGTAATGAATTCCGGTCATCAACTTTAAGTTTTTCTCCGTCAATTTCCTTCAGTGCTTTTACAAATTCAGATGCGCTTACAGAAGCTGCAGTTGCATTGCTTTTTACCAACGCATCTTTTAAATTATAGTAAGAAGTGAGTAACGGATTGGTTTGATCTGCTTTGCTCTCCTCCCGAAGCGTCGGGACAAGTTGTGCAAAGCCTGGTTGTAAAAATGCTGATGCAATAAATACAACTGATAATAATCTTTTTTTCATTGTTTGTATGATTAATATAAATAAAATAATTACAGGCACGGCGAGCCATACATAACACTCTATACATTAAATCATATCTGGAAACTGCTTATCGCTATGCGGATATCACGGGGAGGGGGATGGAAATTCCGGTCTATTTGTTTTGGTGAAATTGTATTAAATACTTTTAAGTTATTTAAGCCGAATGGGTTATTAAGTATAGCTACATATTCACCGCCGGCAATTGATATCTTACCATATTGAGTAAGATTTTTATCTAAATTCTGAAATTTGATCACTTTACCATTGCAGCAATCGTCTGTTTTCGAATCGGCTTTTTTATCGTGATGTTTCCTGCCGGCTTCATCATGATGCTCATGTTTTTTTCCATCGGCATGAACATGCGCAGCAACTTCCACAGCTAATTCCTCGTGATGGGCACTGTTGAAGCCCATATCCAGCCCAACCACACAGGCAAAACCCACCACTGTATTCAGTGCGAATACCAGTACCAGGAAAGCTGCTTTTAGTTGTATGGATATTTTTCTGTTCATTTACCTTAATTATATTAGGGTTATTTTTCATAATGCCCCATCATATATATTCTCAAAGATAAACTGGCCGGTTTTTAGTTTATTATACAATTATGTTTAAGATTTATACAATTATGTTCTTAGTCATGAAAGAATCACGAAATATTGACCATTAAAGCTCAATAGCTGCCAGCTTTATCGATTTGCTTTTATTATCTGTCCAGGCAAAGATTAATTTTTTGCCGGCCCTGGTCATTTGTGGAAATCCACTTGAACGTGCATCAGAAGATGCGGCAACCATTATTGGTTTTCCTGTTGTGCCATCCGCATTTACCCGTATTGCCTTGATGTCTGAACCTTCCATCCAGCTAACTATGGCCGACTTTTCATCCAGCATCAGCAAATCAACACGGCCAATGGGATTGCCTTCATCAATTTGAACCGGCACACCAAAACCAGCACCCCCGTCTTTTGAAAAAATAACCTTAACCTGTCCTTTGCTATCCTTCATTGAAAACCAGGCGATGGCGAGGTTGTTACCTATGGCATCAGCTCTTGGCCCGTTAACCGGGCAACCGTTAATTTTCCATTCATCTGGAAATATGGTTTTAGGCGCCGTCCATTTCCCATCTACAAGTCGTACAATCGACATATCCCTGATTTCATCTTCCGAACGATCACGATAAACCACAACGGGACCGTTAGTGGTTATAGCAACCGTAGTTTGACAACAATCGCAAACCCGGCTATCGAGTTCCCATTCAGTTTCTTTTACGCCATCTTTGGTAAGTATTGCTCCCCTGATTGACATTTGTCCATGATGACCTTCATGCATTCCGGGTTCTTCCGTTGCTGTATTTCTTCCATCAAGCCAGGAAACAAAATATTTTTCTCCGTAAGGTATTATCGATACAAAACCATGCTCAGCCAGATTTCCATCGTCGTGCAAAACTTTTGCAGCAGCCCAGATTTTGCCATTATCAGCAGAGGTTACATATTTTACATCATAGGTAAATTTTGCGGTGTCGCTTTTTTCGAGGTAATGAGCAACCAGGTTATTATTGCCATCGGCCGCAAGCATTGGATAATCAGCCCAGTTTACAAACCAGTTATTTCCTGTGGCAATGGTTACCGGTACTGCCCACTCATTATCTGAAAGTGATGAAAATATTAAGCTGCTTTGTTTATTCTTTTTTTCTATCCAGGACAGGTAAACCTTACCATTTTTATCAGTAAACAAATAAGGTTCGGCACAGGAATCTCCAGCTGGTGAAGCAAATTCCTTTACTTCATACACTTTATCCTTTGCTGATTGATTGCAGGATGCTAAAGCAAAAATGATTGCTACAGAGAAAATGACATTCTTCATTTTGAATTTATTATTCCGGTTAGTAATTCAATATTTTCTTTGCTGTTCCAGTTACGGAATCCCATTTCAGAAAAAACCTGCTGCCCCGATTTATCAAAGATGATGGTTGTTGGCAGGCCAACAATATTCAAAACGCCCATGTCATCAATCCGCAGATAGTTAAAATCAAAATTATGCCCGGCTTTAAATTTATTGATTTGTTCCGCTGTTTCATCCGAGGCAAATAAGAAAACTATATTTTCATTTTTTAGTTCATCCCTGGCTGCCTGGATGGAAGGCATTTCTTCGAGGCAGGGCCCGCACCAGGTAGCCCAGAAATTGATAAAGACGGTTTTGCCTTTATAGGCTGCCCAGTCAATTGGCGCTCCATTTAAATTCAATAAAGGAATGGCAGCAATTTCTATTTCCGCTTTTTTCCCGGCAACCGGTTCCTCCCTTTTATTTTCACTGCATGAAAAGAAAGCGGTGAAACAGATCAGTAACATGTATTTCATGCAATCAACTATTGAAGGGTAATTGGAAACTCAATTCTAATTTTCTCCCAAGCCACAGCTATAGTATTCCCTTTATTATTTTCCTCAATAAAATACTGCAACCTTTCGGTATACTCATTTTTTTTAGGTTTTACTTTTAACCTTACAATATCATCCTTTTCTTCATATTCCATCGCCAGATGTTGCTGCCAGTTTTTATTAATGATAATTGTCCATGTTTTTTTACCAGGTATGGTAAAGAAGGCATACTTACCTGCTGATATTTCAATACCCCCAACAACAAAATCTTTATCAATTTCGATGATTGTAGCATCATGAGCGCCAGTTACCCAAACTTCATCAAAGGGCACCAAACCACCCCAGATGATTCTGTTTCTTACGCCGGGGGAATGATATTTTATTTTAACACTGTCGCCGTTGATAACTGCAACAGCCATGGACTTAATACTTTTTTTGCTGGTGTCTTTTACCAGGTTAGGGTTATAACAAACATCGGCACTCTTTTTTGTTTCCTGTGCCATCAAATGGCTTGTTACTATAAATAATCCCAGAATAAATACTATCTTTTTCATGCTTGATTTTTATTTTTTGATCTGCTTTTTTAATAATTGTGCGTTAATGGCTACAATAATAGTACTTAAACTCATAAAAACAGCGCCCACTGCCGGACCTAAAACGAATCCCTGGCTATATAACACACCCGCAGCCAGTGGAATGGCAATAGCGTTATAACCTGTAGCCCAAACCAGGTTCTGCACCATTTTCTTGTAAGTGGCTTTTCCAAATAAAATAAGATTTGCAATATCTTTTGGATTGCTGTTCACCAAAATAATGTCTGCTGTTTCTGCTGCCACATCTGTTCCAGAACCAACTGCAATACCTACATCGGCCTGGGCCAATGCAGGAGCATCGTTTACACCATCACCTGTCATGGCAACAAATTCTCCCTTGCTTTGAAGATCTTTTATGATCTCTACTTTTTGATGAGGTAACACTTCGGCAAAATATCCATCCAGTCCCAATTCATCGGCAACAGCCTTTGCTACTATTTCATTATCACCGGTAGCCATCACTACTTTAATTCCATTCTTTTTGAAAACCTGAATTGCTTCTGCACTTTCGGGACGTATTGCATCTGCCAATGCAATGTATCCGGCAACTTTATCATCAACTAAAATAAAAACAACGGTTTCTGCTTTACTGGAAAAAGCGCCTTCAGGCACCACAAGATTTTTATCTTTTAAATAACCCGGACTAACCACTTTTACCGATTTCCCTTCCACCATCGCTTCTACTCCCTTACCGGTTATGGCATTAAATTTTTCTGCTTTAGGAATGGTTATATTGAGTTCTTTAACTTTATTAATTATTCCAACAGCAATCGGATGTTCGGAAGTTTGTTCCAAGGCACTGGCCAATCGCAATATTTCTTCTTTTGAAATTTCGCCATTGGTTTCAAAGCGTGTTACGCCAAAAACACCGGTGGTAAGTGTTCCGGTTTTATCAAATAAAAGTGCCGTTATCTTTCTTGATTCTTCAAAGGCTGTTCTGTTGCGGATCAATAATCCGTTTTGTGCCGATACTGCTGTTGAGATAGCAACTACTAACGGAATAGCCAGCCCCAACGCATGAGGGCAAGCAATGACCATTACTGTAACCATACGCTCTAATGCAAAAACAAATGGATATCCAGCAACCATCCAAACAGCCAATGTAATAAACCCAACAGATAATGCAATATAGGTAAGCCATTTGGCTGCCCTGTCGCTGAAATTCTGCATTTTTGATTTCGCTTTCTGTGCTTCTTCTACCAGCTTGATTACTTTGTTCAGGTAACTGTCTTTGCCAGTATGTTCCACTTTCATTCTTAGTGAGCCATTGCCATTTATTGAGCCACCAATTACTTTATTGCCGGTTTCTTTTTTTACCGGTTTAGATTCGCCAGTGAGCATCGATTCATTTAAATAGCTGCTGCCTTCGATAATTATTCCATCAGCGGGAACTTTTTCACCGGGCTTTATCATGATAATATCATCTATCAATAAAACTTCAAGACTTACATCTTCAATTTGTCCGTCGGCTTTTACCCGGTGTGCTTCGGCGGGCATCATACTTACCAGTAATTGCAATGCTTTGGATGCACCAAGCACCGATTTCATTTCCAGCCAGTGCCCCAATAACATAATTACGATTAGGGTGGCAAGCTCCCAGTAAAAATCCATGCCGGGTAACCCAAATACCGTTGCCGTACTGTAGAAATAGGCAACAGAAATTGCCATGGCGATCAACGTCATCATACCCGGCCCTTTTTGTTTTATTTCGGTATAGAAGCCTTTTAAAAAAGGCCAGCCACCCCAGAAATAAATGATGGAGGAAAGTACCATCAACACATATTTATTACCCGGCACAGATAAACTGTAATTGAAAAACTGTTGTATCATGGGCGATAAAACCAAAACAGGAATGGTCAATATCAAACTTACCCAAAACCGTTTTTTAAAATCTTCAATCATCATTTTATGGTGATCGTGGCCCTCCATTCCCATAGGGATACTGCCATGATCATGATCCCCATGATTCATTTTACTATGATCCATTTTATTGTGTTCCATTTTTGAATGATCCATAACAATACGTTTAGATAAAAAAGCAATAACATCATAATAAGTTTCCGGGGAAACTTATTATGATGTTGATTTCTGAATAACAGAAGGCATGCCTGCGGCTGCTATAACGAACTGATCACTTTTTGCAACCTGTCTCTTATTTTCATAGCAATATCAGCAAGTTCTAAATTCTCTATTGCCATCATGGATGCCGCCGGATCAACTGCTGAAACTTCTACCTCACCTGGCTTTTTCTCCTGAACAATCACATTGCAGGGTAGCATAGTTCCTATCTTATTCTCTGCCAGCAGGGCTTTGTAAGCAAAGGGTGGGTTACAGGCGCCCAAAATGATATAATTATAAAAGTCCACATCCAGTTTTTTCTTCAGGGTGGCTTTTATGTCAATTTCTGTCAAAATACCAAAACCTTCCGCTTTCAATGCTTCTGTAACTTTTTCAACAACCGCTTCAAATTTTTCGTTGATGGTTTTTGTGAAATAATATCCCATAATCATTTATAGTTTAAGTGATATAATATTGATTAAAAAATGCCGGCTGTTATTTTCGTCTGTGTGATTTGAAAAAGTATCCCATAATTACTATTAAAATGATAATCATGAAAAACCACCAACCCATATGCATTCCCCAGAAATAATACCCTTCGTTATTGTGCATCATTGTTTTAATTTTTAAAAATATATTAATTAATGTTGGATTTTTTTATCCATGCCTTCCATCTTATTCATGTCTTTATTATCTCCCTGCATCTTATGCATCATATCCATCATTTCCTTGTTTCCCATCATCGCTTTACACATCCCAGGCATCATGGCTGTATCCTTTGTACATGCTTCCATCATATTTATCATCATATTGTGCATCATGGCGGGATTGTCTTTCATCATTTTCATCATCGGACTGTTGTCTTCCATCATCATTGCATGATGGTTCATCATTGTCATTTTGCCGTTTTGGCTATTCATCATGGCCGCCATCATTTCTCCCGACATTGTACTGTCATCAGCAATTTGATGCATCATTTCCATTCTTGCTTCCGGTTTAGAAAGTGTTTGTTTTACATCTGTACCAGATTGACATGATGCAATTGACATAACTACTGTAATCGCTAATGCGATTTTTGATAATGCTTTCATAATTTTATTTTGGTTTAACTGTGAAGAAATTTTCACATAACAAAGTTCCAAAACCCAAAATTATCATCTGTTACAAAACAATTGGAATAAGTTGCAGCATTCACACATTTCCAGGTAAATTGATTTATTTGTTTTAAAATTATTTACAGCATTTTTTCTTTCGGCTAAAAATTGCTTTCAAAATCTTAACTAATATTTTTTTTATTTTATCCATTACTATTCAATATTACTTTCCACCCATATCCATGCCGGCCATGGGGTCGCCTCCTTTTTTAAAAACATATTCGCTTTGTAAAAGGTAAGCACCCCGCATCACCACCACATCGCCATTTTGTATGCCTGATTTTATTTCAATCCTGTCACCGCTTTCTAATCCTGTCTCTACCATTTTCATTTTGAAAATATTTTTACCGGTATGCAGCCAGATGATATTCATTTTGCCATCACGTAGAACCGCATCTGATGGTAAAGTCAACGCTTTCACATTTTTATTCTTTATGGTTACATAAGCGGGCATACCTGGTTTCAACAGGCCCCCTTCATTGGGGATGGCAACTCGGATAAGGTTAAGTCGGCTGTCGGTTGCTATTTCAGGGTTTGCAAAAGACACTTTGCCTGTCCATTGTTTTCCGGGCAGGTCAGGTATTTCAACTACAGCTATTCCATTCATGTCAATGCCTGCAAGTTCAGAAGCATACACCTGTGCCTCGGCCCATAAAGAAGAAAGCCCAGTAAGTTTTACGATTACGCTTCCTTCCGAAACAAATTGACCCTCCATTATTGGCAGCTCAGTTATATATCCTGATGCCGAACTGAAAAATGCCGTACGAGGTGAGGCATTTTTTGTTTGGGCCAGTTCTGCTATTTGTCCTTCGCTCATCCCCCATAGCAATAATTTAGTTTTGGCACTTTGCATCAGGCGTTTAAAATCGATGATCGAATTATCAAGCGTTTGTTGTTTTTCCAGTACTACTAAATATTCCTGCTTAGCCGTATTGAGTTCTTCACTGTACAAATCGTAGAGGTGAGCACCTTTAGATACGTAATCACCGATGGCTTTAAAATACAACCGGTCAATACGCCCCATGATTCTGGCACTTACACTGTTGCTGTTTGTTTCATCCGAATTGAGGGTTGCTGTTAAAATCGTTTTATCGCCGATCATGCCGTTGCGAATGGTATCGAATTGAATATTACCTAACTTGATTTGTTCGTCGTTCAAAGAAATTTCATCGGCTGCACTGTTTGTTCTTTTTACGACAATTAAATCCATGTGACAGATAGGACAAAGGCCAGGCTTATTCTCCATGATCTGCGGATGCATACTACAGGTGTAATATTCATCTGCATTAACTTCATGTTGCTTTTTGTTTTTGCAGGAAGAGTAAATAAGCAATAGGCAAAACGCAATAAGCAATATTTTAATCAGTCTCCCTTTTTTATAGATAACTCCCCATCTTTTAACGGCTTCCATATTATGTATATTTTTCAGGATTACTAATCATGTGATGAAGCAGGCTCCCTACCTGTTCCGATATTTTCATAAGCTGTGAATAAGAGTCCTGGTCAATGTATGTACAGGCTAATGCAAATTCCAGCCAGGTTTGTGTTTCTGAATTCTCCATATCAGCATCAGAAACTTTTGAAATAAAATAGGCAGGATACAGTCTTTTTCTATGTGCTTCTGCCAAACAAGAACAAACACTCCTGCTTGATCGTCGAACCTGATCGATAAGAGAATATGTTTCTTCTTTTGGAAATTTCTTAGAAACAGTAAATATTTTCATTGCCAAGTCAAAGGCCAATTTATAAACAGTTGTTTCGTTGATTTTTTTGTAACTCATATTGTACTCTTTTAAAGTAAAATAAATACCATTTTGTGTTCTATCAAGTGCTTTTTGCAAATTGCCCATTGCTTATTGCCTATTGCCTATTGATTAACTGTTTTTATAAAACTCTCACTATCCACTAGGTATTGAGCATTGGCGGCTACGGCTTCAGTTTTCTCCAATCCACCCAAAACTTGTATTAAATGTTTATTGATAATACCGGTTTCAATTTTGCGGGCTGTGAATGATTCCCCGTTTCGTACAAAAACCACTTTATCTATACCCAGAGAAAGTACAGCTTCTTCGGGTAACCAGTTGGCCGATCGGTTACCAGCGAAAATGGTAGCTCTTACTTGGCTTCCAATAGGAATCTTAGAAACTGAATTATCAAAATGAACACGAACAGTTTGTGTTTTATTTCCATCCCGGTACATGGGTTCAATATAATTTACTGTAGCCCTAAAATCCTTATCGGGAGCAGTCTCCGGCGTGATACGCACCTTGTTTCCCACTTTAACCATGGCCGCCTGGCCGGCGAAAATATTTAGCAACACCCATGCCCTGTTTGAATTATAAACCGAAAAAACATTCTGTCCTTTTTGAACATACATGCCTTCTTTAACTGGTAATTCTTCAGTTGTAAGCGATGGCGCATTCATTGCGGATGTAGGCCCTGCATTCATATTGTTAGTATTATTGCTCTCATGAATATGCCCGCTGTATTTGCTATAAACCGAAACCCTGAAAGAAGATTTACCGGTACGGATTACATTGTTCAACTGCACTCCCGTCATTCCCAGTAACATTAATTTTTGTTTGGCCGAATTGATCAGCATCAAATTCTCCGGATCATTTTTGATCAGGAATAAAAGAGTTTCCTGGGCCGTTAATAATTCGGGACTGTAGATATCCATGATCTTTTGTCCCCGGCTAACTTTTTGATACCGGTATTTTACATAGAGCCTTTCAATGCGGCCCGAAAAATTAGAAGAGATTGTTCCGATCTGGCGGGTATCATAGGCTACAAAACCCAAAGCATCCATTTCTATATCTTCTTGCCTTTCCATCAAATGTACCATTGGCACGTTGGCAATCACTTCCTGATTGGCCGGTTTAATTAACGTACTTAACGAAACCGAATTTTGCTCTTCCCCTGATTTTACCTTTTCTAGTGAC
Source organism: uncultured Chitinophagaceae bacterium (assembly GCA_947085175.1). GTDB lineage: Bacteria > Bacteroidota > Bacteroidia > Chitinophagales > Chitinophagaceae > Ferruginibacter. The sequence continues at coordinate 145,857 of CAMTVJ010000002.1, read as the reverse complement.
ATACCACAAATAGTACAACTGCCTGCGGTATCACTTTGTATTTGTGGATGCATAGGACAGGCATAGCCTTTGGAATTCATGCCAGCACTATTCAATATTTCATGTCCTTTATGAACATCATGATTTTCCATTAAAACCAGGTCCATCCCACACTTAGGACATTTCCCTGGCTTATCACTGAAAACAGAATCCTGCGGCATAGGACAGGTGTACATTTCAGCCTGCTGTTTAATGCCGCTGTCGTTGCAGGAAAAAGATGCAATTAGCAATAGGCAATAAACAATTGGCAATATTAAAACCGTATTAGGCAACCATTGTCTATTGCCTATTGCCCATTGCATTTTGCATTTTGCCAATCGCTTATTTATAAAAAACAGTTTCATAGTAATTATTTTATTTCCATAATTCTCATCAATTCCGCCTGCATTTGCAATCCTTTCATTAACTGATCCAGATAATCCATCTGTGTCATATTCAAAGCCTCCCATGAATCGAAAAGTTCAAATAACTCTTCGGTATTTTGTTCATACCCCAGCAACATGGTTTGAAAATTTCGTCGCAGCGCCGGAATGATCTGATCTTCGTACAATTTCATTTGCTTCTTTTTTAATTCCAGTTCGGAATAACTGCTGCTGGCCATTCCAGAGGCTTCATTGATTATCATTTGCTGCTGATTTTTCAGTGCTTCGTTCTGCCAGCTGATACTTTCCGCCTTTGCCTTATTCATTTTTGACGACCATTTAGCAATAGGAATTCTAACCATAACCATTGCAGAAAACATAACAGGCTGTCTGGCCCATCCCGTCATATGATTATATTGAACACCAAATTCGGGATTGAGTTTTGCCAGTTCGGCCTTACGTTCCAACTCATTAACTTCCATTGCCCTATCAATCACTTTTATATCGCTGCGCTGGTTCATCAATGTCACCGAATCAAACATTTGTTTGTTAAAATCAAGCCAGGTGTAATTGGTATCTATTTTAAATTGTTCATCTGCCGGCCTGTTCATAGCCGTATTAATGGCAATCCTTTTTTGAACAATTTCATTCTGCAACATCAGTTTCATATTCTCTACATTGGCCAATGCAGCTTTTGCCTTATAATAAGCGCTTATCTTACCCAAGCCATTTTTGTACCTGATCTCTGCACTCTGCATCATGAACTTTAAGAGTTTGTCATTTTCCTCCAATACTTTCAGTTTCTTTTCAATCACTATCCAGTCGTAATAATTTTTTCGGGTGATATACAATAGTTCATTCACTACTACATCTTTCTTTTGCTTTTCCACGGCGGACTGTGCACTCATATAGGCGAATTCGGCGTTCTGTCTTTTTTTATTGGGGAACATTTGCTGACCGGAGATCATGAAAGCTCCCATACCCGGCTGACCGTTCATAGATTTCCACCTGCCCGGATTATAAGGTGTTTGAAAAAAACCTGCACCCAGTTCAGGCGCCATCCAGCTATAAGCCCCTTTGGCAGCTTCATCCATCGAACGGGCTTCGGCATCCAGCATCTTTAATGTGGGGTGATTTTTTTCGATGGTGGCATTGATTTCAGACATTGTCAATACCTGTTGCGACTGAACAATCATTACAGATAACGTGAATCCAATAATCAGGTTTACTTTTTTCATAAAAATATTTTTTATCATAGTCCGGTTCTAATCTTTTATTTCCAGCACATCAATTTTGCCATGCTTTCTTAATTCTCTCTCTTTTGTCATTTCAAAAATCACCGGGGTGATTAACAGAACATAGATGGAGGAGGTAATTGTTCCGCCAATTAACGGAATCGTAATGGGCAGCATAATATCACTGCCTACACCGGTTGCCCATAAGATGGGGAATAAACCAAACAAACCGGTAAATACCGTCATAAGTTTGGGTCTCAATCTTTTTACTGAGCCTTCACGTACATAGTCCCGAATGATAGCAGGTGTTAATGTGGCTTTAGAGTTGCCATATTTTGCCACCATTTTATTCATGGCTTCATTCAGATAAATAGTCATGAGCATAGCTGTTTCTATAGCTACACCAAACAATGCAATGAATCCTACTGCAACTGCAACTGATAAATTTACCCCGTAGAAATAAACCATAAACACACCACCAATCAATGCAAAGGGTACGGTAATCATGGTTATGAGTGCTTCCTTTAAAGAATGATACGTAAAATATAAAACGATAAAGATGATAAAAATGACAATCGGCATAATCATCATGAGTGTTTTATTGGCTCTGATCTGGTTTTCCCATTGTCCGCTCCATTCCAAATAATACCCTTTAGGAAGTTTGGAGATCATTTGATTCATCTTTTTTTGCGCATCTTTCACTGTACTACCCAAATCCCGGTCTCTTACATTAAACAAAACGGTTCCCCTCAACATGGCATTTTCAGAATTAATCATGGGAGGCCCTTCGGATATATTCACATCCGCAATAGCCTCCAAAGGAACAGGGCCAAACTGCATGGTCTGTACCTGCAATCTTTTCAATGCAGTAATATTATTTCTGAAATCCTGGCCAAATCTTGCATTGACAGAAAAACGCTGGCGGCCTTCAACTGTTGTAGTAAGTTGCATACCACCCAGGGCAATTTCCACCACACTGTTCACATCATCCACACTCAATCCATAGCGGCTGATCTCATCTCTTTTTACTTTGATATCAATATATTTTCCTCCGGTAATTGGCTCTACATACAAATCCTTTACTCCATCAATTCCTTCCAGTTCTTTTTTAAATTTTTCGGCAAAGGAATAAATGGTATCCAGATTCTGGCCATACACTTTTAATCCAACATCCGTACGAATACCTGTGGAGAGCATATTGATCCGGTTGATGATTGGTTGCGTCCATCCATTCGTAACACCGGGTATCTGAAGTTTAGCATTCAGTTCGTTGATGATGTCATTCTTCGAAATATTTTTCCGCCATGCTGATTGTGGTTTTAATAAAATAATGGTTTCAATCATACTGATAGGAGAATTATCAGTGGCGGTATTGGCTCTACCTGCTTTTCCCAATACATTGCTTACTTCCGGTACCGACTTAATTAATTTATCCTGTACCTGTAAAATTCTTTTTACTTCACTATTGGATACATCCGGCAAAGTAACCGGCATGAATAAAATAGACCCCTCATCCAATGGCGGCATAAATTCAGAGCCCAAACGGGTCATCATGAATACACCAACGGCTAATGCAATTATATTAATCCCAATGGTTGTTTTACGCCATGTCAAACACCAGTTAAGAATGGGTGTATAAAATTTTTCCAGCGTTCTTGTAATAGGATTGGCACTATCCAGCTTTAATCTTCCTTTTAGAAAAAAAGAAATCAACACCGGAGTCAGGGTAATGGCGAGGATTGCATCAACGAGCAGAATAAATATTTTTGTCCAGGCCAGCGGATGAAAAAGTTTCCCTTCCATTCCGGTTAGCAAAAGAATTGGAATAAAAGTGGCCACTACGATAATGGTGGAATAGAAAACTCCAGGACCAACCTGTTTAGAAGACGTTTCAATGATGTCTATTTTCTCATCGGCTGTCAATGGGTCTTTATTTTTCTTAAACCAATTTTTCATTTCTTATTCTTTTTCTATTAACTGAGATTTTTTTGACTGAGCTTCACTGATGTGCCGATAGGCATTTTCCACCATAACAATACTATCATCCACTACGACACCAATTGCCAGAGCAATACCGGTTAATGACATGATGTTGGAGGATATGCCTAACATTTCAAGAAAAATGAAACCGGCGGCAATTGAAATGGGGAGCTGAATAAGAATGATAATAGCACTTCGCCAATGAAACAGGAAAACAAGTACAACAATAGAAACAGCTATCATTACTTCTATTAAAGTCCCTTTTACAGAGCTGATGGCATCTTCAATGAGGATGCTTCTGTCATACGAAGTTTTAAAACTTACTCCTTCGGGCAATCCTTTTTCCACTTCAATCATTTTCTTTTTTACAACGTCGATTAATTTATGGGCATTTTCTCCATACCGCATTACAACAATTCCGCCCACAACTTCACCTTCTCCATTCTCATCAAAAATTCCCAGTCGGAGATCGCCGCCCATTTGTACCGATCCGATATCTTTAACTCTGACAGGAATTCCGTTATAATTTCCTACTGCTATCGATTCCAGATCAGCTTTGGTTTTTATGTATCCCAATCCCCGAATGATGTATGCCATATCACTCATTTCAAATTTTCTTCCGCCCACATCGTTGTTATTGGCTTTCACTTTGTTCATCACGTCCATCAAGGAAACATTATAAAACTGTAGTTTGACAGGATCAACAATCAGTTGGTATTGCTTTTCAAAACCACCGAAAGATGCTACTTCAGCCACACCCGGAACTGTTTGTAAGGCCAGCTTGATATACCAATCCTGCAATGCCCTTTGTTCTCCCAGATCCATATTCTTTGCATTTAGCGTATACCAGAACACATGACCTACGCCGGTTCCATCAGGCCCCAATGTAGGTGTTACATTTTCTGGTAATAAGCGTTGAGCATAGTTCAGACGTTCAAGCACTCTTGTCCTTGCCCAATACACATCAACATTATCTTCAAAAATCACATAGACAAAACTCATCCCGAACATGGAAGTGCCCCTTATGTTTTTCACTTTCGGAATTCCCTGTAGGTTACTGACCAGTGGATAAGTCACCTGGTCTTCTATGATCTGGGGACCACGGCCCATCCATTCTGTAAAAACGATGACCTGGTTCTCACTGAGATCAGGAATGGCGTCAATAGGATTTTTCTGAACACTAAAAAAGCCCCAACCAAATAATCCTGCTGCTAACAGCAAAACGATGTATCGGTTTTTTAATGACCAGGAAATTAATTTTGAAATCATAGTTTTATAATTAAATAAGCAATTGGCAATGAGCAATTCGCAATGAGCAATGAGCAATAGGCAATATGCAATCGAATTCTACTTTTGCCAGTTGCCTATTGCCAATTGGTCTCATTGCCCATTGATTTTATTTGAACATTCCCTCCACGCTTCCGCATGTCATCATCTTTTCTCCATAGTACGGATTGCGTATTTCTTTTGTTTCACTCAGCCACATAGCACCTATGTTATCATTATACATCGGACAATGATCGTGGTACAGGTTCATACCGGCTCCGTATGCTTTAACCAGGTTATACATATCCTCACTCATCATGGAAAAATGGCTGCGCTGATGGTCTAGTTTATTCTTTGCTATGTGCTCAGCATGTTCTTTCAGGTCATCCTGCACATCATCATATACTTTTTTCTGATCGGCACTGAGTAAGGACTTATCAAAAGATTTCATCGCCGTTACCATTTTGTCTGAAGCAGAAGCAGCATCCGATTCGTTATTATCAGCAAGGGCATTTTTAACGGCAAGGTAATTTTGAACCATCACTTTCATAAAAGAAGTAACCCCAGGGTCAACACTGGCAAAACTTACAGGCACTATCTTAACATCATTGTCAACAGCAACTGGCTGCATTGGCAATGAATCATTATTATTCATTTTACTATGGTCTTCAGTTGTAGTATTACTGTTACAGGAACTAAATACGATTGCTGCAACAACTACAAATACGGGAATTAACTTTTTCATCTTTATTTTATTTTTAGTTATTAATGTTTGTGGCCGGCATGCTCATCTTTTTTTTCTTTCAAATTCATATTGCAAACAGGGCATTTACCGGCTTTATCATAAGTTTTATCTCCTTCACATTTCATGGGGCAGGCATACACAACTGCAATATTTTCTTTTTCTTTCAAATCCATTCCACACTTCGAACATTTACCCGGCTTATCACTGGTAACATCAGAATGCATGGGACAGGTATACATTTTCTTATCGCCCATTTGCTCTTTTTTAGATTTAGTTAATTCCATACCACATTTAGAACATGTACCAGCTTTATCACTTTTAACATCGGGGTGCATTGGACATGAGTGACTATTCATATGCCCCATATCCATCTTTTTCTTTTTGGATTTTTCTAAAGGCATGCCACAAGTAATGCATTTATCAGGTTTATTACTTGTTACGTTGGGGTGCATCGGGCAATTGTAATTTACCTTTTCCATTTTTTGTTTGGCCATTTTTGTTTTTTGTTTTGTAGAGTCCTGAGCAAAAACAGAAAAAGTTAGGATAGTAAAAGCTACCGTCATCAGTATTTTAATTGATTTCATAATTGGGGGTTTTATTGGGTTTTGAAATTTTATGACTTGTATAAACGCCTATAGCCCGGCAAATACTTTGCCTGGCAAAAAACAGTTTCAATAATTTAAATCAGATAAGTGCAGTTACGGATGTAAACTGCCACGCCATTCGCTCGGGGAGGAGCATGACATAATGGATTAGCTTCAGTAACAGAAGAAAAATCAATAACAGGTATTTGAATAAAGTTAGCCGCTAAAGCTTCTGAAAGAAGTTGAAAATATTGTAGGTTATTTTCGGTTATTTTTTGAGGTGAATCATCTTTGTAAAACTTATGCTCATCCTTGCAGCAACCATTATTGTCGGTTTCGGTTTTCTCCATACCACATTTGCTGCAGGTTTTGGAGTCGTTTTGTACGATACCCCAATCTGATACCTTGCCCATGCAATAATGCATATATACACTAGCACCAGTTGAGGTGCTGATGTACAAAATAGCTAATATGGCAGTAATGAACTTTTTCATTTTAAGCTGAATCAAAAGTACTCATTATTTATTTAAGTGATTTACACAATTATAATGATTTATATCATAATTCGAACTTGCAAGTTAGTAATCTATCGATTTTTAACATTAACTACATTGATAGAGCTTGAACTAATTAGAAACTATCAATATCCTTAATGACAACTTAAGTTTTTTTTAATTTAATAAAATGCATCTCCATCTAACGAGCCCTTAAAATGGAAAACCCTTTAAGCACTGATTGCTAAAGGGTTATTTTTTATAGTAATGTGGCCTCGCCAAGAATCGAACTTGGATCTGGAGCTTCGGAAACTCTTATACTATCCATTGTACTACGAGGCCAATATTCTTATGTTCCCAAGTGAGAAAAATTACTGCCAAATATTTTTACTGCTATTGCCAATAATATTACTCCAAAAAATTTTCTAACAACTATCATCCCATTTGGGCCCATAAATTTCTCAACCCACTTTAATGACCTTAACACAATAAATATTACAACACAGTTGATGAGAATGCCAATGAAAATATTAATGTCGAAATAATTGGCTTTTAAACTCATGATGGTAGTAAGGGTACCAGAACCTGCAATTAAAGGAAAAGCTATTGGCACTACACTACCACTTTTTGGATTGGCATCTGCCTTAAAAAATTCGATCCCCAAAACCATTTCCAGTCCAATGATAAATATCACAATACTACCAGCTACAGCAAAAGATTGAACATCCAGTCCAAGTATATTCAAAAACTGTTGTCCTATCAATAAAAAGAATATCATTAATCCACCGGATGCAATTGTTGCCTGTGCAGACCGAATCTCCCCTCCCATTTTAGCACGCAATGAAGCAAGCACTGGAATATTACCCACCATATCAATTACAGCAAATAAGGTAAATGAAATGGTGATGATTTCATTGGTTGATACGTTGCCAAGTGTCATTGGTTCCTTTTTTAGTCAAGCAAATATAATCAGTTCATACAATGTTGGCCTAGCTGTTATTTAGAAATACATTTTTCTTTGAAGAGTTCGTATTCCTTTTGTAGACTTATTAAGCAATGTATACAAAGGCAATCATCATATTTAGATTCAACATAAACTCTTTCTTCCTCCAACAATTGAATTGCAGAACATTGGCAATTGGTTATGCTTCCAGCCTTACATTCAAAGGCTATTTTACATTTGGGGCAACATTTTTCCTCGTGCTTATTCATACTGCAAATTAAAGTGGTTGTCATGGTAAATAACTAATAGCTACTTACCATGACAACTCAATTAAAAACTCAAATTCAAGCCAGCCATAAAATTAAATCGGCGGCTATTATACCCTCTTACTTCTGAATATTTCTCGTCTGTAATATTCTTTAGGTCAATAAAAACACTTGTTTTTTTATTGATGGTATAGGTAGAATATAAATTCCAAACATAATAAGCAGGCATTTCTACCGGAGTAGCAGCATACACCGCTTCGTATCGCTTGCTTATGCTTTGTATCCCTAAGTTCATATTCCAGTTTTTACAAAGCTCAATCCCTACATTAAGGTTAATGGTTTGACGTGGCCTCCGATACAAATTAAAGTAAGCAGTATCTTTTACTCCATTCTTTGTTTCAATCCTACCATCAAGGTTTACATAATTTGCAGTAAGATCAACTTTTCCAAAATCAACTCTGGCTTCCAATTCCAGTCCTTTTACCTTTTGCTTATCGGCATTGACATAATAACTGGTATAGGATGGTGCTCCGGCACTGTAGAAAAGAATATTATTAGTAATTGTATTACTAAAATACACTGCCCTCAAATTTACATTTTCTTTAAAATACTGAATACCCCCTTCATAACTCATCGATTTTTCAGGCTTCAGCTCCTGGCTAGGATTACGGTACTCGGAATACACTTGATATAAAGATGGTGCTTTAAATCCCGAACTGATGTTTCCAAAAACTTTTATTGAATTATGGATAACATAAGATGGATTAAAAGAGAAAGTAAACACATTGCCGTATTTATTGAAGGTATTGTACCTACCTCCCAGCTCCACATTAAAACCAGCGATATCTTTTACCACTACTGAAGCATAAGCACCCAACTGATTAACCTTAACACTATCATTGCTTAAAGGAGTAGAACTGTAAGGACCAAACATACTGATTGAGGTATAGCTTTGGTCGGAAAGCTGGTTTCTATAATCGGCACCAAGCAATAAGTCAACTTTTTTATTAAGCGCCACATTACTATACAATTCTATAAAATGAGATTTACCTGTATATTCCCCTTTGCTATAATAAGAAAATCCACCTCTGCTAGTCGAATCATCTAAATAGGTTCTTTGGGTTGTGTTGTAGTTGTAGTTGAAATGTAATTTAGTTTTACCTAAGCTATACTCGGCACCAATGCCAGCCAATGCATTTTTGATTTTAATGGTATAATCAGCATCATCTTTAAATGGGCCGGCATCTGCATCGGTTTTATAATTACTGAACTGGTTATTAAATCGCAGGCTTAATTTTTTATTTATTTTTTGGTTGATATTAGCCCTGAAAACATTTTCATCAATACCATCCTTATCAAAATTACCCATGTTGTTTTGATCCATGGCTGTTGAAAAACCTTTGCTTTTTAATTTAGTGAACTGAAAATTGTAGTTGGTATTTTTTACTGTTCCATGTAAACCAGCTGAAGCCTTCATCGTATTAAAACTTCCTCCGGCAATATTGGCTGTACCGTTTATTTTTTTGGCTCCCCCTTTTTTACTGATGAGATTGATAACCGCTGCCATAGCATCGCTGCCATATAAAGTAGATTGGCTACCTTTTAAAATCTCCACTCTTTCCAACTGGTCAACACTTATCAAGTTTAAATCAAATGCTCCGCTAATCCCAGAAGCATCATACACCGGAACACCGTCCAATAATATCAATGTTTTTCCAGCAGCTGCTCCACGAACATAAACATCCTGATTAGTTCCTGCTACATTGCTACTGCCATTTACAATAATTCCTGCCTGTGTATTTAACAACTCCGTTAAAGACTTGCCGCTGTTTCTTTCCAGCTGTTCTTTGGAAATAACAGTCACTACTTTTCCAGTTAAAGATTGTTTAATGGGAAACTTAGTGGCGGTTACCAGCACTTCATCTAAATTTTGGGTACTGTCGGTTGGGTTGTTTGTTAGCTTTTTTTGAGCAAACAACTGACTACTGATTAAAACAGCAGCCGCAATAAAAATTTTCTTTTTCATTTTTGAAAAAAATTTTTTTTTGGTGACTGCTTCCTGGAAAATGTGTTTGGTGAGACACCAACCACGGTCTAAGAGATATAAAAGCCCAAAAGCCATTACATTTCCTGCCTTTCACCCGAAAGCTTTGAATGATTATTAATGAACTGGGCAGGTCTTCTGGCTTAAAGCAATGTTGAAACCTTCCCATTCGGATGAGCCGAAACAGTGGTATTCTTCAACAATTTTTCTCTTTTACTTCCCTTGGGTAAGTTTGGAGGGGCTTCTTACAGCTACGGGGATAGCGCCGGATTTTGACCGGCTTCCCTTTTAATTCCGATTTGAAATCGAAAACCAAATTCGCTGCAAATATAAGGAGATGAGATTATGGTTTCCAAAAATAATTAACCACAATTCAGCAGTCGATACAATTTATATCTATCTTTTACCGATGAAAAATTCCACACAAAAACTCAACTTATTTTCCCTCACCATGATTGTGATTGGTTTTGTTATAGGTATGGGAATTTTTAGAACAGCTGCTACTAGTGCCAGCAATGCACTCTCTCCCTCGGTTTATTTCAGCGCATGGGCCATTGGCGGTATAGTGGCGCTTTGTGGAGCATTAACGTTTGCCGAAATTGGAAGTCGATACCCCGTAACCGGTGGCTATTACAAGGTTTTTGCCAAAGCTTATCACCCCAGTATTGCTTTTGCCATTAACTGTTTGATTTTGGTTAGTAATGCAGCCAGCATAAGTGGCGTGGCGCTAATTGGTAGCGGGTATTTATTAAAATTATTCCCAGGTAATTTTACAGATATTGATAAAGCACTGGTAAGCTGTGCGGCCATCATCACTTTTTACCTCATTAATTTAAGAGGATTAAAAACCAGTTCTACCGCACAAAACATTTTGATGATGATAAAAATCACCATGGTGGTGGTGTTAATATCGGCTTTGTTTTTCCCGGATAAATATGCAGTCACTGAAACGGCAAATACGGTACTGGTTCCCGAAACATCCTCTACCTGGATGGCTTGGGTAAAAAGTTTGGGCATTAGTTTAATTGCCGTATCATTTACCTACGGCGGTTATCAGCAAACTATCAATTTTGGAAATGACGTACAAAACCCCTCCAAAAATATTCCCAAAGCAGTTTTTATCGGTATCCTCATCATCATTGGATTGTATATGCTGGTTAACCTTAGTTATTACAATATTGTAGGTTTTAACCAGATGAAAGGCGAAAAGGAAATTGCATATGTTGTTATCGACAAAATTTTTGGCAGTACCGGCGCATCTGTTTTTGCAGCTTTCCTTTTTTTAGGGGTGCTGGCATATGTAAATGGTTCTTTGCTGAGTAATCCAAGGGTAATGTACGCCATGGGTGATGATGGAAGTTTACCCAAGGCTTTTGCCCAGCACAATAAAAAATCGAATGTGCTCACTTTTTCCTTAACGGTTTTTACGGCCATTTGTATCGTCATCTTATTCTTTTCGCAGGAGTTTGAAAAAATTCTGATTTTTACCATGTTCCTCGATAGTTTTGGAATGATACTTAGCGCTGCCACTATTTTTTGGTTTCGTAAAAAAACAAAGCACCTTGATGGAACAGGAATTTATAAAATGAAACTTTTTCCACTAATGCCAGTTATTTTTATTGCAGCCTATTTATTTGTAGGCATCAGCATTACTATTGCCGATCCGTTTTCCGCTGCCATTGGTACAGCTGTTTTGGCAACATTTGTTTTGCTTTATTTTTTATTGCACCGAAATAAAAAAGCAACACAAGAACTTTAAACCAGATAAACATGGATATTTCTTACATCATTAATGAATTGGGGGAGGAACGAGAAAACTATTTTAATGCCGTAGCACCTCCCATTATGCAAACCAGCAATTTTGTTTTTAACAAAGTAGAGGATATGCGGAATGCATTTGCCAACGAATACGGAGGTTATTTATATAGCAGAGGTAAAAATCCTACGGTTGACATTTTATGTAAAAAGCTTGCCGCTCTTGATGGCGCCGAGGATTGCCTGGTTTTCAATAGCGGTGCAGCAGCCATTTTTGTAGCTGTACTTGCCAATGTAAAAGCAGGCGATCATATTGTATCTGTGGAGAAACCATATACTTGGGCACAAAAAATGTTTGATGTGATTTTACCAAGGTTTGGAGTTACTACTACTTATATAGATGGAAGAGAGATTGAAAATTTTGAAAGAGCCATCCTACCCAACACTACCATTATTTATTTGGAAAGTCCCAATAGCTGGGATTATGCTATTCAGGATTTGAGTGCTATTGCTGAGCTGGCAAAAGCCGAAAATATTACCACCATCATCGACAATAGTTATTGCAGCCCCCTGTATCAAAAACCTATTGTGTTTGGAATTGACATTGCCATGCAAACCGCAACTAAATATATTGGCGGCCATAGCGATACCCTTGGAGGTGTGCTTACCGGCAGCCATAAAATGATGGAGAAAATTTTCAATAGCGAATACTTAAATGTAGGCAGCGGCATTTCTCCCTTTAATGCCTGGTTATTGATTAGGGGTTTACGTACTATGCCGGTAAGGCTGGAAAGAATTACTACTACTACTAAAACTGTTTTGGAATTCCTTAAGCAGCATCCAAAAGTAGAGTCCGTTCTTTTCCCTTTTGATGAAAACTTTCCACAATACCATTTGGCAAAAAAACAAATGACTGGTGCTTGTGGCTTATTATCTTTTTATATTAAGGCCAACTCTTTAGCCGAGATAGAAAAATTTTGTGAAAGCCTCCATCATATTTTTATGGCAGTAAGTTGGGGTGGTCACGAAAGTTTAATCATTCCCAAATGCTCCTCTATACCATCAACTGAGTTTAACTCCAACAACAAAGACCACCGCTTAATAAGGCTATATGTAGGTTTGGATGAAGCTGACTACCTGATAAAAGACCTTAACCAGGCTTTTGATAAAATGAATTAACCCTGTTTACCGTTTGTAAAAATCTTACAATCTTATTAGGGTCAGATGATTTATTTTTGTTGTATGCGTTATAAATTTTACACCATCATTGCATTCCTGTTGATAACTGGCTCAATCCAGGCTCAGGAAAAGTGGAATTTGATTAAATGTGTGGAGTATGCCATGGCGAATAATATTACCATCAGACAAATTGATTTACAAAGCAAAACCGCTGAACTTGATCTTAACCAAAGTAAATTGGGCCAGTTACCCAATTTTAGTTTCAATGGTGGTCCGGCTTTTAATAGTGGCAGAAACCAGGATCCTACCTCCTTTAGTTTAATTACACAGAGCTATGTATCGGCTAGTATGCAGTTACAAAGCAGTGCCGATATTTTTAATTGGTTTAGCAAGCGTAATACCATTGCTGCCAATCAATGGGATTTGGCTGCAGCTAAAGCCAATACCGATAAATTAAAAAACGATATTGCTTTAACTGTTGCCAATGGTTACTTACAGATTTTATTAGCTATGGAGCAGGAAAAAATTGCCGGCATTCAATTGCAACAATCAAAAGCTCAATTGAGTAATACCCGTAAACTGGTAGATGCAGGCATGTTGCCGGAGTTAAATGCGGCAGAACTGGAAGCACAAGTGGCCAGGGATTGCGCCAATACAATTTCTGCAGCTGGCACGGTAACCCAAAGTAATTTGTTACTAAAGCAAAACATGGGATTGGATGCCTCAACGCCTTTTGAAATTGATGCGCCTCCTGCTGACAAAATACCTGTTGAAAAAATTGTTGACTTGCAACCTGAATATGTTTTTAACTTGGCTATGGCCAATATGCCCCAACAAAGGGTGAATGATTTTAGAATAAAATCGGCTGAAAAAACAGCTGCAGCTTCTAAAGGAAGAATGAAACCTTCTGTTTCTGTGTTTGGTAGTTTAGGCTCTGGCTTTAATAGCCGGGTACAAGAGATAACCGGAAGTACGCCCTTGAATGTTCCATTGGGTAAAGTAAATGTAGGTGGCACAAATTATGATGTATATCCTTTAACCCCCTTCAATAGTTATAGCTATAGCAAAACAGCTTTCTTTCCTCAGTTGAATCAAAATTTTCGACAGTCGGTTGGGTTAAACATAAGTGTTCCCATTTTTAATGGCAGCAACTTAAAAACCAATTACGAAAAAAGTAAAATAAATATTCAAAATGCTCAGCTTCAAAAAACCTTGGATGACCAAAGGTTGAAACAGGATATTTACCAGGCTTATAATGCCGCATTGGTGGCTTTGGAAAAATTTAATGCCGGCAAAAAGAGTTTGGAAACTGCTGAACGCAGTTTTGGTTTTGCACAAAAACGCTATGAAGTGGGAATGATGCAAACTTTTGAATTTATCACCAATCAAAATAATTTGTTTAGAGCCAAATTAGAAAATGCTTTAAACCAATTTGACTATGTTTTTAAAATGAAAGTATTGGAATTTTATAAAGGACAGGGATTGAAATTATAAAAGCCCCACTCCTATCCTCTCCCCGAAGGGGAGAGAGACAAGTAGTAGATTGAAGCGGGGTTTATGTTTTGACGTTGAAAGATGATGAGTAAGTGATAATGACTGGATAAGTTTGCGGTACCGCCTCATCTCCATTGGAGAGGAGGAAAGGAGGTGAGGCCGCTGAATATATAAATATTGTACAAGAGTGCGACGCCAATGAAGCTGAATACAGTAATAGGGCCGGGCACATAAATAAAATAAAATGAGTAAGAAACTAAAATGGATTTTGATAGGTTTGGGAATTTTGGTGGTAGTATTGGTTGTGCTTTCAAAAGCCGGCGTTTTTGGAAAAGAAGAAGGCATAAAAGTTACTGCGGAAAAAGTACAGAAGCGTACCATTACTGAAATTGTAAATGCCAGTGGTAAAATTTTTCCGGAAGTAGAAGTAAAAGTAAGCCCAGATATTAGTGGTGAAATTACTGAGCTTACTGTAATGGAAGGCGACACCGTAAAAAAAGGACAAGTTCTTGCTCGTATTTATGCCGACATCTACAACATTCAACGCAACCAGGCTGCAAGTGGTGTGGTACAAAGTCAGGCTCAGGTAGCTAACTCACAAGCAGCTATTGATGCTTTAAAAGCCCAGCAGGAGCAAGCTCAACGAAGTTATGATATGCAAAAGAAATTGTATGATCTAAAAGTGATTAGCCTTAATGAGTTTAATGTGGCCGACGCCAATTTAAAAAGCGCCAAAGCAAATTATAATGCCGCTTTACAAGGAATACGTGGCGGACAAGCTAATGTACAAAGCGCCAAAGAAAACCTAGCAAAAGCCAATACAGATTTAAGCAGAACAGTTGTTACTGCCCCAATGGATGGCGTGGTGAGTTTATTGAATGTAAAAAAAGGAGAAAGGGTGGTTGGAAGTAATTTAATGAGCGGTACCGAAATTTTAAGAATTGCCGATATGGCAAAAATTGAGATAAGGGTAGATGTGGGAGAAAATGATATTCCAAAAGTAAAATTAGGCGACAGCGCATTAATTGAAGTGGATGCTTATAGCGAAAGAAAATTTAAAGGCATTGTTACCCAGATTGCCAGTAGCAATAATGGAGCAGCTACTCAATCGGCCTTAGCCAATTCTTCTAATGATGTTACACAATACAAAGTGTATATCCGTTTGTTGCCAGAGAGTTATGTTGATTTATTGGGCAAGGGAAGTTTTCCTTTTCGTCCGGGTATGAGTGCAAGTGCTGATATACAAACCAAGACACATACCAATGTATTTAGTGTGCCTATTAATGCAGTAACTACTCGTGACAAAAATGACAGTTCGAAAGTGGATGCTAAGAAAAAGGATGAGTCTGAAGTTAAAACCACCTCATTATCAATTGATGATTTGGAAGTAGTTGTTTTTGTAATTGAAAAAGATGGCAAAGTGAATAAGGTAAAAGTAAAAACCGATATTCAGGACATTAACAACATAGAAATTGTATCGGGTTTAAAAGAAGGTGACCAGGTAGTTACCGGGCCCTATGATGTGGTTACTAAAACTTTAAAAGTTGGGAAGAAAGTTAGGGTTGTTGATAAGAAGGATTTGTTTGAAAGTAAAAAATAACTAAAAAAAGGCCGCTTTATGAGCGGTCTTTTTTATGGGAATAATTTTTCTGCAATAGCTACTGATTCGGGTTTACCTACATCCACTAATTTATCGCCGCTATGATCATATCCATAAATAGGATACTGGGCTGCCAGGCTGAGGTAAGTATCTACCAGTGAAAATTTGCCCCTTTGAGGTATTAGGTCAAATACTTGGGGTTGAAAGACAACCACACAACTGTAAGCCATTTCTTTTAATCCTTGTTTTGGAATAGCTATTCTTTCTTCGCCGGTGTTTGTATTTCGCCAGCCACAAAGCCGGTTATCTTCATCAAATAAAAAATAACGGGAAGTTTTTCTGTTGCTTATTCCAAATGAGATGAGTGCCTTTTTCTTTTGATGAAAATCAATCAGCTGGTTGATATTTAAATTAGTTAAAAAATCGGCATTTAGGGTAATAAAGGGTTCGCCATTTTGTATTAAAGCTTTTGCTTTTAATAAACCACCACCCGTTTCCAGCACTTCGTTACTCTCATCGCTGATGACCACATTACTACCCCAGCCTCTATTTTTTTCTACGGCTTCAATAATCTGATCAGCAAAATGATGCACATTTACAACCACATTGACAATGCCATATTGTTGTAGGTACTCAATATTATGTTGCAATAGCGATTTGCCATTAACCAAAGCCAGAGCTTTAGGATGGCTGTCGGTCCATGGTTTAAACCTGGTTCCCAAACCGGCGGAAAAAATCATTGCATTTGAAATGTTCATAGTTGATGGTTAATAGTTCATTTATGTTTACATCGAATCTCTCAGTTTTGTAATCATCTTACATAGGATTTCATATTCATCATATTGTTTTTTAAACGATTCATTATTTATATATTTTCTTGATTGAGCTATTAACAATGAACCATCAACCATTCACTACCTTACCCAATTTTCTTTATTCATATGATTGATTTCAATTTTTACTCCAAACTTGTTTTTTAAATGCCTTGCCAAGGCATCAGCAGCATACACACTACGGTGCTGCCCACCGGTGCAACCAAAATTAATCATCAGGCTTTCAAATCCTCTTTTTATATAATCCTCCACCGAAATATCAATAATATTATACACATTGTTTAAAAATTCAGGCATTTTAGTTTGTTGTTCCAGGTAATCTTTAACTGCTTTATCCTGTCCCGATCTTGTTTTATGTTCTTCTACCCTACCCGGATTTAATATACCCCGGCAATCAAAAACATAGCCACCCCCATTTTTGGTTTCGTCTTTGGGATAGCCATTTTTTAAATAGGAAAAGCTATTGATCTTAATTAGCAAAGGAGTTTCTTCTGTTGCTTTTATATTAGTAAAAGCTTGTATCACATCATCATTGATACAAATCTCTAACACTTTTTTAAATTCAGGAACTGCAATACCGATACTTTGGTTTTCTACAAACCATTTTAAGTTTTGCAATGCTTGCGGTATGCTGGTTAAAAAATGAGCTTTACGCTCAAACAAACCCCGGAAGCCGTAGGCCCCAAGCACTTGCAAAAGCCGGATTAAAACATACCCATTAAACTGGCTGCGGAAAGTATCTTTGTCAATCTTAATTTCCACTTCTTTTTCGAAAGCATCCATATAATCTTCCAACAGTCGGCTTTTCCAATCGTCGGATAAGTTGGCTTTTGCCTGCCATAATAAAGAGGCAACATCATATTGTGGTGCCCCTTGCATGCCGCCTTGATAATCGATAAAATGTACAGTATTGTCTTCTTTCACCATTATGTTCCTGCTCTGAAAATCACGGAACATAAAAAACTGGAATTCGGTATGAGATAAATAATTGCTCAAGGCCTCAAAATCATCAATGAGTTTTTGTTTGTTGTAAGGACGACGTAATGCATCCAGAAAATAATATTTAAAGTACAGCAGATCTGCCATAATAGCCTGCTTTCCAAAACTGGTATTAGTAAGACATTTACTATAATCCATCCCCTCATTTCCTTTCACCTGCAATTGTGCCAATTGCTTCAAACTGGTTAAATAGTGTTGATATACTTCATTAGTAAATCCTTTTTCTTCCAACTTATTTAATAAAGAGGTATCTCCAAAATCTTCTTGTATATAAATATTTTTTTGTTCGTTAATGCAAAATATTTCCGGCACAGACAGTTTTTTATTTTTAAAATGATTAGAGAAATAAATAAATGTTTCGTTCTCCATCATATTTGCCCCATAAGTGGCGATATATGTTTTTTCAACTGTTTTTATTCTGAAATAATGCCTTTCGCTGCCAGCCTGTGGAAGTTTCTCAATTCCTTCTACAGTTTCTTTGCTGTATTGCTTAAATAATTTTTCTATCTCTTCTTTTACCGTTTGCATATTTGATGATTGACGGTAAAAATAGAATATTTTGTTTTATGCCTGAGTGGTAATTGATTTGTTGACCTTCTCCAACTGGCAATTGAAATTATTTAGCTATTTTTATTTTATGTGTTTTCATTATGCATTAACCAAAGAGAAAGCCGAGATTGAAATTCATTTGGGTGTAGATTGGGATGATGAATGGGTGCCTGTTTTTCATGCCAGCGGATTTAGTTTTTTACAAATGCCTGTCATCACTCAAAAAAAGCCGGATAGCATACAAATGTTTAACTGGGGTTTGATCCCTCATTGGGTAAAAACAAAAGCAGATGCCGATAAACTAAAGACTCAAACATTAAATGCCCGGTCGGAAACCATTTTTGAAAGACCTTCATTTCGTTCTTATATCCCCAACAATCGTTGCCTCATTATTGCTGATGGTTTTTTTGAGTGGATGGACTTTCAGAAAAAGAAATATCCCCACTTCATTCAAATAAAAAATAAGGAGCTGTTTTGTTTTGCAGGTGTTTATGCTTCCTGGGTTGATAAAACTACGGGAGAACTCATCAATAGTTTTTCCATCCTTACCACTGATGCCAACCCCATGATGGAAAGAATCCATAACCTTAAAAAAAGAATGCCGGTAATTGTACCGCCTAATCTTTACCAAAAATGGCTTGCACCAGATTTAACCAAGGAAGATATCCAGTCATTTTTTTCTTCTTACCCCGAGACAAATATGCAAAATCATACGATCAGCAAGCGTATTACCTCTCGAACAGAAAATAGCAATTCGCCAGAAACAGTTCTTCCTTTTGCTTATCCTGAATTGAATACCCTCATTTAAACGCTTACGCTGTTGCTTTCAAAACAAAACTCCCTGCGCTGTAGAAATTGGTAAACATTGAAATTCAAAGCGCTTTACAATTTGAAATCGTTTTTCTCCTTCTGCTCTTTTCAACATCAAAAACCCTTCGGCTAAAAACTGAGCAGTGAATTTTTTGTGCAGATATTCTTTCATAGCTTCCAAGTATTTTTCTCTTGGCAGCCTGCCTGCCAAAATGATTTGAGGGTCTTCCATAAAATAAGGCTCACTCCCGGCGGTTTTCATTAACGGCCTTGCTTGTTTAAGATTCTTTATCAACTGTAGTACCCTTTCTTGGTTAGTTATTTCAATAAAAATAGCGTGCAATGGGTAGCTGCCATAATCCCTCAACTTTATTTCAAATGGCTTTTCAGCCATGGCAATCAATTGTAGCCGGCTAACATTTTTTTCTTCCATCACTTTAAGGGCTGTAAACCTAACCAATGATACATGGGGCCTCCCGGGCTGCGGCTGCACAATGTGATAATTTTCTGTAAGTTGCAGCCTGCTTTTCTCAATTTTATGCCTCAATTCCTTAGGCATATCTATGACCAGCACATACTCATACCGCTGCTGACTTGGTATGCTAAAAGGCATTTCCATACTGAATAGATTTTGAAATGAAAATTTTATTTCCCAAATAATTTAGCATAAATTTACTAATTAATTTAGTTATTTAAAAATACTTATTACCCCCTGTGGGAATGAAATAAAAAAATTACAGCTATGGAAGTAGAAAAGTTTTTTGCCGCCGGTTACCGTGGCAGCAAGGAGTTTAAACAACTGGACGTACCCACGGCCAATGCCACAGGCTTTGGTGCGGCAGCCGACGACTATATGGATCGAGGCATCGACCTCAATGAGCAACTCATCAAAAATAAACCCGCCACTTATTTTATGAGAATAACCGGCAATAGCATGATTAACGCCTGCATACATGATGGCGATATTGTAATTGTAGACCGCTCCATAAAACCGATAAGTGGTAAAATTGTAATTGCAGTTATTGATGGAGAAATGCTGATACGGCGGCTTGAAAAAACAATAAATAAGATGCGGCTAATTCCCGAAACAGCCAAACTTGCCCCCATAGAAGTGAGTGAATTTAGTGATGTAGTAATATGGGGGGTGGTGACTTATGTAATAAAATTTGTGGGGTGAATGATTCCATAAATCACTCTGGCTTTCAAGCCAGAGATAAAAGAGTGAACTTTTAACCAATAGTATGAAAGCAATTGTAGACTGCAACAGTTTTTACGCTGCTTGTGAAAGGTTGTTTAAGCCTTCGCTGCATGGTAAACCCGTTGTGGTATTGAGCAACAACGACGGCTGTATTGTAAGCCGTACCGATGAAGCCAAAGCATTAGGCATACGAATGGCCGGGCCCTATTATCAAAATAAAAATGAAATTGAAAAAAACAATGTAGCTGTTTTTTCCAGCAACTATCATTTATATGGCGATATCAGCTGGAGGGTAATGGAAACCCTACGTATCCTCTCGCCAAAGGTGGAAATATATTCAGTGGATGAATCCTTTTTAGACCTTACCGGCATCGATGAAAATAAGCTTCAGGACTATTCTCTTTTTGTAAAACACACCACTGAGCTGTGGACCGGCATACCTGTCTCCATCGGTGTTGCTCCATCCAAAGTCTTATCAAAAGTAGCTAACAAGCTAGCCAAAAAAGATAAGATTGGCACAGGAGGGGTAATCGTACTACAAACAGCGGAGCAACAGATGGTGGCATTACAAAAAACTCCGGTGGAAGATGTTTGGGGCGTAGGTAGTGCAAGCTCAAAAAAATTGAGGATGTTTAACATTAATACCGCCTGGGACCTCCGTAATATGAGCGAAGAATGGGCAAGAAAAAACCTAGGTGGCGTAGTAGGCGTAAGGCTCATAAAAGAATTACGTGGTGAACCCTGTATTGACATGAAAGACCCTTTGGAAACGAAAAAAATGATTGCCACCACCCGCATGTTTGGCAAAGCCGTTTACGAACTAGCCGAATTAAAAGAAGCTGTTGCTACCTATATCAGCCGTGCGGCAGAAAAACTGAGACGCCAAGGCAGCTCAGCCAGCTATATTAGTGTGTTTGTAGTAACCAACGACTACAGCAGCCATTACGAATACAAGCCTGCCACCCGGTCGTTATACACTATTCTCCCCTTTGCCACATCACTTACTAATTTACTTATTACCCACGCCTTGCCGCTTGTAGAAAGGCTCTATAACCCCGGAAGCAAATATTTAAAAGCAGGGGTATTGCTCAGCAGCATTGTACCCGACAATGCCGTACAGTTTAATTTATTTGAACCGCCATCGCATCACAATGAAAAACTACTGATGAAGATGATTGACAATATAAATTTTGGTATACAAACCGACATTTTAAAATTTGCAAGCTCAGGTACCAAACGTGATTGGAAAATGCGGCAGGAACTACGAAGTCAGCGTTTTACCACCAGATGGGATGAACTTTACAAAGTTAAATAGAACCCTCTTTTTTGAAGCAATTTTACCTAAACAAATACTACAATCTTACCTGCTTTTGTAGCACTCAAACTACAAGAAAATAGAATTTTATACAGATATGGGTGAAACCATAATAATTTTTAACATCTATCCGTTAAATAAATAACCGGTAACAATCCGCAAATCAATTTTATGCAGATATAAAAAAGATTATTATGACAAAGCAACAAAACAAAAACTTTCAAACTGGCAATCCAGATGAACTAAAAGCATACCGCTTAACCCAATCAGTAACTAAAAAGCCAACTTACATCTATACCGAAGAGGACTTAGGTGAAGGCATTCTGGATATTGGCGTATTGGCTTAATATGCTTCCATTTGGTTTTATTGAATAGCAAAAACAGTAGAGCCTAATTCCCAAAATCTCCCATTAAAATCTAAATAGCTGAAATCAAGTAATTTTGCCGCAAGGAATAATTATGATTACAGAAAACAATAAAACCTGTGCTGTTATAGGCGCTGGTGTATCTGGCCTTGCAGCTGCTATTAGAATGCGAAACAAAGGCTTTAAGGTTACTGTATTTGAAGCCAACAGTTTTCCTGGCGGCAAATGCTCTACCGAAACGAAAGACGGTTACCGTTTTGACATGGGGCCTTCGGTTTTCACCATGCCACAATATGTTGATGAACTGTTTGAACTCTCAGGCAAAAACCCTCGTGACCATTTCAATTACATCCCCCTTAACCCAGTTTACAAATATTTTTTTGATGATGGCACTACCTTGGATGCCTACCATGGCAAAGATGCATTTGCCGAGCAGCTGGCAGCTAAAACCAAAGACAGGAAAGAAGACATCATTAAATACCTGGATAAAACAGAAACGATTTATCAGCTTACTGATGAAGTATTTCTTAAAAATTCATTACATCGCCTGAAGAATTTTTTTACCTGGCCAGTGGCCAAAGGCATTTTAAATTTTAATAAGATTGGCGCTTTTGACACTATGAATGGAGCCAATCAAAAATCTTTTAAAGATGCAAGATTGGTAAAAATTTTCAACCGTTATGCTACTTACAATGGCTCCAGTCCCTTTCTCTCCCCAGCCACATTAAATGTGATAGCTCATGTTGAAATTGTAAAAGGAGCTTTTTACCCCGAGGGGGGAATGTATAGCATAACTTCTTCTCTTGTACAATTGGCAAAAGAAATTGGAGTGCAGTTCTATTTTTCTACCCCGGTAAAAGAAATTGTTATTGAAAATAAAATAGCAATAGGAGTTAAAACAGATGCCGGTACCGAAGCCTTTGACATTGTAATTAGCAATATGGATGTATACAATAGCTATCAAAAATTATTACCCAATGTTAAAAGACCCGCTAAAACGCTGGACCAACCCAAATCGAGTTCAGGAATTATTTTTTATTGGGGCATTAAAAAAGAATTTAAAGAACTAAGCTTACACAATATTCTCTTCAGCGATAATTATGAGGAGGAGTTTGATTATATTTTTGGTAAAAAAACAATTTACCACGATCCCACCATTTACCTCAACATTACCAGTAAACATAGTCCGGCCGATGCACCTGCAGGATGCGAAAACTGGTTTTCCTTTATCAATGTTCCCAACAACTCGGGACAGGATTGGGATATGTTTATCACTGAAGCCCGTGAAAATATGATTCAGAAAATTAACAGGATGTTGAAAATAGATATTAGGCCGTTGATAGCATCTGAAATGGTTTTTGACCCAAGGGTGATTGAAAATCGTACTTCCAGCGCTTTTGGTGCCATTTATGGCAATAGCTCCAATAATAAGTTTGCCGCTTTTTTAAGGCATGCCAATTTTTCGAAGGATATCAAAAAATTATATTTCTGTGGAGGTAGTGTACATCCAGGACCAAGTATTCCGCTTTGTCTTTTATCGGCAAAAATTACAACAGGGTTAATTAAATAATAATAAAGCATGGCGGTTTATTTAGATTAAATTTGCCCCACTAATTGCTAACTAATACAAACTAATATCATTTCCTCATCTGAACATATTACCAACAGTATATAACAAAGCTTGGCCCTTTCACAAGGGAGATAGCAGTAAATAAAATGAGCAGCCAGGTTATCATAGAAATTGAAAAGCTTACAAAAACTTTTAAAAACTGCAACGAGCCGGCTGTTAATGATATTTCATTTTGTATTAACCAAAACGAAATTTTTGGACTGCTTGGCCCAAATGGGGCCGGCAAAACAACCACTATCTCCATCCTTTGTGGATTATTTCCCCCATCGGGAGGAAAGGTGTTAATCGATGGTAAAAATTTGAATAACCAACTTGCCGCTATTAAACCTATTATTGGTATTGTACCGCAGGATATTGCACTTTACCCTACCTTAAGTGCCAGGGAAAATCTGGAATTCTATGGTCATATGTATGGCCTAAATGGCAAACATTTAAAACAGAGCATTGACGAATGGCTAGAAAAGCTAGGACTACAAGATGCTGGCAAAAGACAGGTCTCCACCTATTCGGGTGGTATGAAGAGAAGAGTAAATTTAATTGCAGGTATTTTACACAAACCCAAAATTTTATTTTTAGATGAGCCTACAGTTGGTGTGGATGTCCAAAGCAGAAATGTGATTATTGACCATTTGAAAGACATCAATAAAGAAGGTACAACCATCATCTATACTTCTCACCATATGGAAGAAGCAGAACATTTTTGTACCCGTGTTTCTATCATCGATCATGGAAAAATATTAACCCAGGGCACGCCTGCTCAATTGATTCAAAATAACCCAGGATGCGTTAATTTGGAACATGTGTTTTTACACCTTACCAATAGAAAACTTAGGGATTAATGATTAATAAACTATTTGCAACGGTTAGAAAAGAAACCTTACTCCTGCTGAGGGATAAAGTAGGTTTGTCTATTTTATTCATAATGCCAGTAGTGTTAATTCTTGTTATGACTCTCATTCAGGATTCGGCTTTTAAAAGCATTAACGAAAAAGGTATTCCAATCATCTTCATCAACAATGACAAGGATTCACTTGGCAATGCTATAGAAAACGGTTTGCGTAACAACGACCTCTGCAGTTTTAGTGATAGTATCAATGGAAAGCCTGCCACTATAGAAACGGCTCATAAAGCCATTGGAGAGGGGAAATTCTTATTGGGTATTGTTATTCCAAACGGTGCAACAGCAGCCATACGTAAAAATGTAACTGTATTAGTAGAGGAAACCATAAATGGAGAATCTACTGCTGTTGAAAAACTAAATCAATTACAAGACTCGGTTGAGATCATCATCATGATTGACCCCGTTGCTAAAAAATCCTTTATCAGTTCGGTTACAAGCAATCTTCATGAATTCATTTCAGAAATCAAAACAAAGATCATGTTTCAAACTTTTGCAGATCAGATTGCAGAAGTAATTCCCGATAAAAATAATACCCCAAATAACAGCTATCAAAAAACACAGATTATTACATACAAGGAAGTTTATGCTTCCAATAGCCAAGATAAAATAGTACCCAATGCGGTACAGCATAATGTTCCTGCCTGGACCATCTTTGCCATGTTCTTTATCGCCATTCCTCTTTCGGGAAGCATAATAAAGGAGAAAACCGAAGGAAGTGTTTTTCGATTACATACTATGCCAACCCCATATTTGCTGCTGGTAAACGGAAAAATAATTGTTTATGTTTTGGTTTGTCTCATTCAATTTTTATTGATGCTGGCCGTAGGGCAATACCTATTACCCATGCTAGGATTACCGGCTTTGGTTTTAGGCAATAGCTTGATGGGCATTTTTATCTTAGCATTAGCCACTTCTTTTGCAGCTACTGGTTATGGAGTAATGGTGGGCACTTTAGCATCTACCGAACACCAGGCAGCCATTATGGGGTCGCTCTCCATCCTTTTACTTTCCGCACTGGGTGGTATATGGGTACCCAGTTATGTAATGCCCGAACTAATGAGAAATATCAGCGCTTATTCTCCTCTCAATTGGTCACTGGAAGGGTTCTACAAATTATTTTTAAGAGGTGGCGGCATAAAGGATATTGCTTGGGATGCACTCAAATTGTTTTTGTTCTTTTTTGTCAGCATGGCCATTTCCTACTTATCTAACCACAAAAAAAGAACTATTTAATAATGGATACGACTATCATAATTGAGGACATTAAATCTTACATCCAAATAAATATATTGGCAGAAGCAGTGCATATTGATGCCGACACAGTATTAAAACAGGCGGGCATCGATTCATTTTCTACAGTTGAAATTATTTTATTCATAGAAAGAAAGTATGGTGTTTCCATTCCGGATGCAAAACTAATTCCGGATAATTTTAAAACCTTGCAGGCATTGGCCAATACAGTAAAGGAATTGATGCCTTAATTTTTTTGTAAAGTTTACATGCTATGAGTACGCATAATAAAACCGATCTTCCTAAAAAAGTAATTTTAAGTGGTGCCGATTGTTTTCATTTGGTATTGGATAAGCATGCAAAAAAATATGGAGCAGGTGGCAATGTAATGCGAAAGGTTTTTTATTTCGAACACTCTATTTCTTTTTCTAAAATTGAAGGTATTTTAAAAAATTCAGCAATCATCTACTGGCTTTGTAATATCAAATTGGTTCAGCCAGGGTTTTTTAAAGCGCCTTATTGGAATTATAGCAACAACCAGCAAGAGATCATCATTCAGGAGCACCAATCACTTATCGAAAAAGAAATACCAGAAAGTATTTTATTAAGAGACATCAGTATTGAATCAAAAAGATTTGTGGAAGCCGATATTGTTCAATATCCATCTGGAGGTTCGGCTTTTATTTTATCATGGAATCATATTTTACTGGATGCAAAAGGCACAACACTTTTATTTGAACACTTAAATCACATCGGCGTAGGCAAAACAATAAATACAAGTTTATTTTTCCCAATTGAAGAAAAAAAAACGAGCATCCTTAGTTATATTCAAAATATGTACAAGGTTAAAAACTTTGTGCAGGGTTCTTCAAAACCACCCATCAGTTCTGTAGCAAGTGCCAAATCAAAAATGGATGACGGCAAAACTTTAACCAAAATCATTTCTTTTAGTGCGGAAGAAACTAAGCGAATTGAAGAAAATGCATTTCAGTCGGGAGCCCGTTTTGGGCCAAACTTATTTTACATAGCCGCCTGTTCTCATATTATTCATGCTATCAATCAACAAAGAAATAATGTTGGCACCCTTTGGTTGCCTGTACCATACGATGGAAGATTAAGAGGAGCGGATGGGCCAATGATATCCAATTGTGTTTCTTTTTTATTTTATCGTATTCCTAAAAACGAATTAGATAATATGCCTCAAACAGTTAAATGTTTGAGTACCCAAATGACTACACAAATAAAAGATGGTATTCCTAAGAAATATGCCTTATTTCTGAATATGATGAGACATATACCGCTTTGGCTGTATTATTTTTTAATTAGTAGTACCAGCAAGGGCATTTTTGCCAGTTTCTTGTATACGTCTACCGGCGACAATTTTAATGAAATGAATACCTTGTTTGGAGAACCAATAAGTAGTATTAATATGATTCCGGCGCTTACTTTTCCACCCGGGCTAACTTTTGTATTTTTAAAACACAGGGGATCATTACATGTCAACATTACTTATGCTGCAAGCATTATCAAAAACGATGACCTAGTTTTTATAGACAAAAAGCTAAAAGAAATACTGCTTAACCATCATTAATGGATGAAATACAAAATACCGATGTAGTAATAGTGGGTGGCGGTGCCGCTGGCATTGCTGCTGCTGTTGCAGCAGCAAATAAAGGCTTACAAGTAACTTTAATTGAACGCAACGCTTACTTGGGTGGCAAGGCAACTGCCGCCGAAGTAGGAACTATTTGTGGTTTGTACCGGTTCATTAAAAAAGAAGACCCCGTCTTCATTGTAAAAGGATTTGCAAGGGAATTTGCTGATAAGCTTCAACAAAAATCTAACTCAACTGCTTTACATAACAATGATGGGCTGCATTATTTGCCTTACCAGATAGAAGCCTTTAAAAACCTTGCTTTAGAATTGTTGAGTATAAATAAAGTAATTATTCATTTTAAATCTATCTTAAAAACAGTTGAGAGAACTGGAGATGATATCAATTCGATAACAATCCTTGCGGATGGCAAGCCTATCAACATTCAAACAAAATCCATTATTGATTGTTCAGGCGACAGTAGCATCAGCAAGGCGGCCAGTTTACCTGTAATTAATACTGATTTTTACCAGGCTGCTGCACAGGTATTTACTATGCAAGGGGTGGAGGAAGACAATGAAGCAAGGCTTGGAATGATTTTGATGAAAGCATTAAAATCTGCCATTGATGAAGAAAAACTTGCCAACTTTTACAACAGGCTTTATATTGTTCAAGGCTCTTTAAAAAACAAAATAGTAAGCTTTAAAATAGGCATTCCGCTTGCTGTAACATATGCCCCTGGAAATTTACAGGACCTAAAAACGGTAGCACATAGTATTATTGAAACACTTACACAGTTTTTAATAACACATGTGGCTTCATTTAAAAACGCATCTATTTTACATATCGCACCCGAAGTGGGAACAAGAATTGGACAAAGAAGTGTTGGAAAACATTTACTAACAGAAGAAGAAGTGTTGAGTTGCAAAAAATTTGATGATGCCATTGCGAATGCTGCCTGGCCCATTGAAGAGTGGGAACAAAATGTAAGAGTGAAGATGCGTTATTTTAATGTAGATGATTTTTATCAAATTCCTGTAGGATGTTTACAATCCAACCAAATCCATAATTTATTTTTTGCCGGCAGAAACATTTCTGCAACCGATGCTGCCATTGCCAGTGCAAGAGTTATGGGTATTTGCTTACAAACTGGCTATGCTGCTGGATGCCTTGCTGCTGCTTTTGCACAACAACAAAACATGGTAGAAGCCATCAAGGGTATACAAAACGATCAATTGTAAGTATTTTCGCTAGATGAACCATTTGCCTGTTTATAATATACTAATAGAAGCTGCTGCAAAATGGCCAAACCATCCTGCCGTGCATGATAACTATGGGAGCATTAGTTTTAAAGAGTTATTTGATGAAACAGAAGTACTGAAACTACAATTGCTACAACTTGGCATTAAAGAAGGAATGGGCATTGGGCTGATGGCAGCCAATGGCAGAAATTTCATTTCTGGCATTTTTGCAGCGGTAGGTTGTGGAGCTGCAGTAATGCCCATGTCGCCACAATTAAAAAAAGCAGAGATTGATGACATACTGAATACAGCAAAATTGCATGCCATTATTGATGATCGTTCATCCATTCAGCCCCTTGATTCCATTGACACGGTTATTCCAATGAAAATGGGTTCTTTTCGTTTTGGGTTTACACATATACATTCATCGGAAGTATTTGCTCCATTTGTACATCAACCTGCATTTATAAGATTTACTTCGGGCACTACAGGAAAATCAAAAGGGGTCATTGTATCACATCAATCTGTTTTGGAAAGAATCATTGCTGCCAACAAAGGATTAGCATTAGGAGAGACTGATACGGTAGTTTGGGTATTGCCAATGGCTTATCATTTTATGGTATCAGTCGTTTTGTATATAAAATTTGGTACTGCCATTGCAGTTGCCAAAGATTTTTTAGCAAAAAATATTATTGAAATCACCAATCAACACGGAGGTACTTTATTATATGCATCGCCTGTTCAAATAAAACTATTGGCTAATGATGCTGGAGTAGAACAAATGCCTTCACTTAAAAAAGTGATCTCTACTTCTGCTGGTATTGCTTTGGATGTTTGTCTTACATTTAAAAAAAGATTTTCATTAGATGTAAGTCAGGCTTATGGTATCATCGAAATTGGATTACCCATGCTTAATTATAAAAAGTCGGATGAGCATCCCGAGGCGGTTGGTTATGCTTTACCTGATTTTACTGTAGACATTTTGGATGAACATCATCAGCCTTTACCCAACGGAACAACTGGGCTTTTGGGAATTAAAGGCCCAGGCATGTTTGATGCATACCTCTTACCGCCTGCTTCTAGGGAAACTGTTTTGCGAAATGGTTATTTTTTAACGGCTGATTATGCCATTAAGGAAGAAGATGGCTTAATTATCATCCAGGGGCGCTCAAAATCTGTCATCAATGTATCTGGTTTAAAAGTTTTTCCAGAGGAAGTAGAAGCCGTTTTAGAGATGATTCCGGAAATCAAACAGGCTCGTATCAGTAGTAGCCCTCATCCCTTGCTAGGGCAAATTATAGAAGCTGAAATTATTTTGAATGAGGGTACCACTGTTGATGTGGAAGATGTTTTATCCTATTGTAAAAAACGACTTTCTGCTTTTAAAGCGCCCCAGCGTTTAAAAATTGTTACTTCTTTACCAATGACAAGCTCAGGCAAACTTCAACGGCACTAATCTTTTTTGCTTTTTACTTTTTCAAAGAGAACAACATTCATTAATACCAACAACATTCCATAAAACACATCTTCAAAAGGAATTGTAAAAATTCTTATCCCTAAATTTTCCGCATCATTATATATTACTACTGGAATGGCAGTAAGGAATCCGTTTACAATTAAAAAAGGAATTAAGCAAATGGCATAAGAGATGAGAAAGGACCCGGCATCAAAACTTTTAAAATAATTTCTAAATGTGTAAAGTAACAAAATGCAAGTTCCAGTTAAGATAAAAGTCCAACTTGTATACTGTTTATCAAAAAACACAATTCCTATAATGAACAATACAATTCCAATCCACTTTAAAATAATATTCGCTGCTTTTTTATTTTTTAGATTAGGGAAATAGCTTCTGATACAGGCATAAATAAAAATACAGCAATACGGAACTACAAAAAAGAAAAGTACTTCTTCCAGCGGCAAATTAAAGATTTTAATACCTGTGATATAAGACTCATTAAAACGCCACACTCCCATTGAAGTAAAATAAACATCCCAGGCAATGTATACTATTGCAGGCAGTATTATAGCCATAAAGAAGTATTTCCAATTTTTATAAAACGCTACTTTTTTATCAAAGCTTAAAGCCAATGGCCCTGCCAGCGAAGCAACCAAAATAAGAAAATATGTATAGTGGGAGTTCAAAATTAAAAAATCACCTTAAGGGATTTCAAAATATTTAAATGAAGAAAATTATTCAGCATTTTTTTCCGCCTCATCAACTTGTTTTGTTTTTCTCTTTTTATCAGCTCTCACTTTATCCCAATACTTTTTATTAACCCAAAGCATTCCAAAACTCTCGCCCTCAAATTGATCGAGATGTTTATGGTGCATTTTATGTGCCCACCTAATGGCTTGTACATAAGTATTATTACTTCGGGCAAACCATTTAAAGCGTTGATGTATGATTACTTCATGCACCAGAAAATAAGCGATACCATACATTGTAAAACCTGCCCCTATGCAAATCATCCAGTATTGCTTGTAAATAACACCCAACATAATCAGTAACCAGCTAGGTATAGCAAAAATGAGAAAGTAGGCATCATTTTTTTCGAAAAAACCGGGTTCTTTTTGATGGTGGTCTTTATGTAGATACCATCCAAAGCCATGCATTACAAAGCGGTGCAGGCACCAAGTAAAACCTTCCATTAAAAT
Source organism: uncultured Chitinophagaceae bacterium (assembly GCA_947085175.1). Lineage (GTDB taxonomy): Bacteria > Bacteroidota > Bacteroidia > Chitinophagales > Chitinophagaceae > Ferruginibacter. The sequence continues at coordinate 114,551 of CAMTVJ010000002.1, read as the reverse complement.
GAAAGTTGCTAAAGTAATAGTTACGTATAAAATCCAGTTCAACACTATTTATCTAATTTAAAAAGGTTCTTAACAATAAAAAGAACATAAGTTGTATGAGTAACAAATTTACAGCGAATTTATTTTGTTTGCTAAATTTAGCCATTTGAAACAGGGTTAACAACAACACACTCACCAAAAACCAGCATAAGTAATTATAAAAAGGTATGTTGCCATCTCCAGCCCATGTCCAATAGCCAAGTTTTACGGCAACCGGTTCCATTAGCCAATCAAAAAATACAGCTAAAGTGGCCCCATCAAAAATAACGGCTAAAAATTTTAATCGGGTGGATTTTGGGGTAATTTCGGTTTCAGTTTTTTTCATCAGCTTATTCATAAAAGTATGAATGCTGATACCGCTACAATAGATAATAATGAACCAGTTTACCCCAATAATTAATGGCACATTCTTGTATTGAATCCCTAATACATTTCCATAATAGTAATTCCCAAAGAGCCAGCCTGTTTTTACCCCTATGATTTCTACAGCCAGACCTGTTACAAAACAAACAATGATAAAAATTAAAAACTGAACATTTTTTTGGGGTTGAGTCCAAACCAATAAAGCAAATGAAAGTAATAGGTTAAAGCTGGTGGCTTGCAGGAAAAAGTTTTTATCAAAATAAAATAAGCCCATTAAACCAATGGTATGAAATAAAATGGCAATGGCAGTAGCTATTTGAAATTTGGAAAATCGTTCTTGCACTTTTCGTGTTTTGTGAATGAAAACAATTAACTGGCCATAGAAGCTTCAAGATACGTTTCCATAGTAGGAAAAGCAATTTTAAACCATTCGGTATATTTCTGAGGATGAGAAAGTATAGCGTTTTTTATTTCTGCAACAGGTTTAAAACAATAATCGCTTACTTCATCGGAATTAGGAAAAATTTCACCATCATAAATTCCTATAAAAACATGGTCGTACTCATATTCAGTAAGGCCATTATCAAATGGTGCTTTATACACAAATTCAAAAGCTTTTATCAATGTAGTTTGAAATCCCATTTCTTCCTGCAAACGAATAGTAGCGGCAACTATAGTTTCTTCACCTGGTTTTGGATGACTGCAACAGGCATTCGTCCATAATCCTCCACTATGGTATTTTTTATCGGCTCTTTTTTGTAAAAGCATTTCACCTTTTTTATTAAAAATAAATATACTAAATGCCCGATGAAGGAGGGCCTTTTGGTGGGCTTCCAGTTTTTCCATTGTGCCAACAGGGGCATCTTTATCATCTACCAATATTACCTCCATAAATTGCCAGGCTTTAATATAAATTGAATTGGCTCCTTAAGCCTGCCTTGGCTACAATATATGCTTTGCCATAATTTGGAATTCGAATACGGTTTTCCAAGATACTTGAAGGAGTAGTACGTTTTATTTTTTTAAATAGGGATATGTAATATTTATAGGCCACATACACACCAAATCTTGCTTTTGTTGGCAAATTCAATATGCCTTCGTAAGCATTTTCAAAATCAAGGTTAATATCCTCTTCAATTTGTTTTTTCATTCCATAAGTGAAATTTTTAAAATCAACTTCTGGAAAATAGGAACGATTCAATTGTTCATAATCAGCTTTTACATCTCTTAAAAAATTTACTTTTTGAAAAGCTGCACCCAATGCCTGAGCCGAAGGTTTTAAATCGTTGTACATATTTTTATCCCCCTCACAAAAAACATGGAGGCACATAAGCCCTACCACTTCGGCACTGCCATAAATATATTCTTTATACCCATTGCTGTTGTAACTATTTTTACTTAAATCCATTTCCATACTCTTGAAAAAAGATTCAATCAAATCGGGGCAGATATTATAGTCTCTTACTGTTATTTGAAAACTGTGCAAAATGGGATTTAAACTAATACCTCTTTCAATGGCAGCATAGGTATCTTTTTTAAACTCTAACAGCAGTTCTTCTTTTTTGTATTGATGAAAAGTATCTACGATTTCATCGGCAAATCGTACAAAACCATAAATATTATAAATAGGGGTACGCAAGTCGGGGTGCAGTAACTTAATAGCACTGCTGAAAGAAGTACTGTATTTTTCTGTAACGGCCTTACTACACTGTTGACTTACGTCGTGAAAAAGCTTAATCATTCCCTTTTAAAATTTTCGGTTTCAAACACAAACCAGTTTTATTAAATACCAAGATACAAATATAGATTTTTATGGCTTTAAATGGATATTGGCAAATACTGGCTATTTTACTGCTAAAAATATTTATTTACCTCCTTTGCTACTACCTCACCGCTTATTAAACTAGGGGGGACTCCAGGACCAGGTACAGTTAGTTGTCCGCTGTAAAATAAGTTTTTTATTTTAATACTCCTGCAAGAAGGTTTTAAATTGGCTGTTTGCATTAAAGTGTTAGCCAATCCGTAGGCATTACCTTTAAAAGAATTATAGTCACTTTTAAAGTTGCTAACAGAATAAGATTTTTTATAAATGATGGATGATTGAAGCGATTGCCCAGTTTTTTCCTCAAAACGAGTCAAAATTTTCTGAAAGTATGCTTCCCTTAATTCCTCAGTGTCCCCTTCCAGTCCGGCAGCCACAGGTACTAAAAAAAATAAGTTCTCTTGTCCAATGGGTGCTATCGTATTGTCAGTTATAGAAGGCGTACAAACATAAAACAATGGATCTGTTGGCCATTTTTTTGAAGTATAAATTTCATTCCCGTGAACTGAGAAGTCGCTATCGAAAAACAGGGAATGGTGCAAAATTCCTTCTAATTTTTTATTTAAACCAACGAAATACAATAAACAACTTGGTGCCATTACCCTTTTCTCCCAATAAGTTTCAGTATAAGAACGGTATTCTTCTGGCAACAGCCGAGTTTCTATAAAATGATAGTCGGCAGCTCCAATAATTACATCGGCTTCATAAATTATTTCATTATTTGCAATTACTTGTTTTGCTAAGCCATTTTCCACTTTTATTTCATTTACATCGCTATTAAAAACAAATTTCACACCTAGCTCCATCGCCAACTTATACATTCCTTCAACAATTTTATACATTCCACCCTGCGGATACCAAGTACCTAATTTAATATCAGCATAGTTCATTAGGCTGTATAATGCCGGGGTATTTTCGGGCAAGGCACCTAAAAACAATACGGGAAATTCAAGAATTTGCTGCAGTTTGGGATTTTTGAAATATTTCCCAATATGTTTTTTCATTGAGGTAAATACGTCCAGCTTAAATAATCCTTTGGCAAGATCCCAGTCGATAAACTCGGTATACGACTGGCCAGGTTTATGCACCAGTTTATTCATTCCTACTTCGTATTTGTAAAAGGCTTCTTTTAGGAACTTATCCAAATTAAGAGCAGAACCAGGTTCAATACTTTCAAAGAGATTTTTTAACCCCTCGTAATCTGCAGGAATATCCATTGGTTCATCATCCCAATAAACCCGGTACGAAGGATCTAACCTTGTTAACTGATAATAGTCGGATACTTTTTTTCCAAAACAATTAAAATAATGTTCAAAAACATCTGGCATCCAATACCAGCTTGGCCCCATATCAAAAGTAAATCCTTCGGCTTGTAACAACCTGGCTCTTCCACCTGGAGATGACTGTTTTTCCAATACAGTAACCTCCCATCCAGCTTTTGCCATAAAAGATGCTGATGATAACCCGGCAAAGCCGCTACCTATAATTATTGCTTTTTTCAAGCTGCTAAAATAAGGTTATTGAAATAAATAGGAGATAATCTAATTGGATATATTTCTACCTCTGATTTAAATAGATCGTGCTGGCAGATTTTTAAAAATTTTAGTCACCAAATTATTTTGGGGGAACAAAATTGACCAGGCTGTTAAAAAGATAATCATAAAATCGGTATATAAAGAAGCATTTTGCTGGTACCAAATTTCCAATGCGCCTTTATATGGATAGATGCTGGCATACATTGTTTTGGGATTTTCGGCATCTGAAATCATTTTTTCTTCATCTCTAAAGATTAATGAACCTATACCTGTCATACCAGGTTTACAGTTATAAATAGTTTTTTGCACTTCTTCAGAATACAGTTTAAAACTTACTTCCATTAAAGGCCTTGGCCCAACTATGCTCATATCACCTTTTAATACATTGACTATTTGTGGCAGTTCATTCACTTTGGTTATTCGTAAAATTTTCCCAAAAGCGGTAACCCGTGGATCATTGCGTAAAGTAATTTCTCCTGTGCCTAAATTCGGGCTATTTTTTGCCATAGTAGCAAATTTCCAAATTTTAAAAAAACGATTTTTATATCCCATTCTTTTCTGAAAATAAAAAACTTCCTTTTCTCCGGTGAACATTAGAATGATAATAGCAGGAATAAGTAAAGGAGATAGTAGTACCAGTGCAATGCTGGCAATAAGGATATCGACGATTCTTTTGGTTGCTTTATACATAGTTTAAAGTTACTGGATACTGGTTGACAGATTCTTGAGATTTCTTAAATTTTTTCCGACATCGATTTTAAAACACTTCTTTGATCTTATCGCAAACAGCTTTTAATTGCTCGTCGGTAATATTGGTAGAACATGGCAAGCTTAAACATCGTTGATACACAAAATTAGATTGGTTGTTTTTGTTGTAAAAAATATTGTCGGTAAACATTCTCAATTGGTTCATAGGTACCCAAAACGGGCGGCTTTGCATTTTATTTTCATTCAAAATTTTAAGCACTTCTTTTTGTTTCTCTGTCATGATAGTAGGCAGCCAACAATTAGGATTTACCTCTTCCATTACTTCCTGAAACTTGATATCACCTACGCCTGCCAATTCCTTTTTATAAAAATCAGTTACCTGTTTTTTACGTTCAATAAAACCTGGAAGCTGCTCCATTTGAGCTACTCCCATAGCTGCAGCCACATTTACTAGACGGTAATTATAGCCAATTTCGTCATGGATATATTCAAACGGATCGCTTTTGGCCTGGGTGGTTAAATGCTTGGCTTTTTTGGCAAGGGCTTCATCATTAGTTACAATCATACCGCCACCGCCAGTAGTAATTATTTTGTTTCCGTTGTAACTGAAGGTTCCCATCAAACCAAAACTACCGGCATGCTTGTTTTTATAATAAGATCCCAGTGCTTCTGTACTATCCTCAATCACAACCACATTGTTAACTTTGGCTAAGGCCATCAACCTGTCCATATCGCAGATATTTCCTAAAACATGAACGGGCATTAAAACGGGTATTCTCCTGCTATCTTTTTTATAATAGCAACTACCATTTCTTTGTTCTGTTTCCTCGGCAAAAAATTGTTCTAATAAATCAAGATCCATTTGCCAAGACCCGGGATGCGTATCAATTAAAATTGGATCGGCACCAGTATACTTAATAGCATTACATGTGGCAATAAAAGTAACATTTGGGGTAATTACATAATCGTTGGCATTTACATTCATCATTACTAAACAAATGTGTAAAGCCGTAGTTCCACTACTGGTGGCCACTGCATATTTTGTACTGGCAAATTCGGCACTCATTTTTTCAAACTGATCTACATAGGCTCCCACACTGCTTACCCAGCCTGTATCCAGGCAGTCTTTTACATATTTCCATTCGTTACCGGCCATATTGGGACCACTGAGTAATAACATAATTATTAAGTTTTAGCTCTGCAAACCTATTAAAAAAAATTGCTTCAGCCTAAACTGAAGCAATTGGTAAAAACAATGTTTTATAGCACTTATTAAATGTTTCTAAATTTTTGTGCAAAGGAATCGGTAACGATCCCCGTTTTTAAAAGTGTATAAATTTCTTTTACACCATCGGGTACTGTTTTAGTAATAGTGAACCCCAGTTCGTTTTTTATTTTATCAAAATTCACCCGATAATCTCTTGGGTCTTCGCTACTATCAACATAAATAACATTTACATTGGGTACCACTTTGCAAACTTCTTTAATAATCATCCCTTTGTTATAATTCTCTTCGGTACTCCCTACATTAAACACATTAGCTTTCACTTTTTCTTCAGGGCTTTCTATTACTAATATCACTGATCTAGCCAAATCATCAACATGGCAATAAGGTCTCCAAAACTGTTGGCCCCAAATTTCCTGCTCACTATGTACGGCTGCATTACGGGTAAATTCATTCACGGTTAAATCAAATCTAATGCGTGGAGAAAAGCCATAAACTGTGCTAAACCTTAAAGCGGTGCTGCACATATTACTGTCTTTCTTTTCTTCCATGATATATTTTTCGAACTTCACTTTAAGTTCGGCATATAAAGAAACAGGGTTAAGTTCTGATGTTTCCACCACAAACGAATCTGGGTTGGGCATTTTGCCATAATTGCTACAAGTACTTGCAAATACAAATCTTTTTACCCCAGCGCTTTCGGCCATATTAAATAATTGTACCGCTCCATCCCAATTGGTTTCATTGGCTTCCTCACTGTATTTTTTGCAGGCAGGATCTCCTACGATAGCTGCCAAATGAGCAACAGCATCAATCCCTACCAAAGCGCTTTTTACTTCCTCCGCATTTCTTACATCGCCTTTCATAAACTCAAAATTGGGATCAAGCATTACATCATACAAAGCATCGCCTCCAAATTTTAAAGAGTCAAAAGCCCTTACCTGGTATCCTTTGGTTAAAAGCTGACGAACTAATACGGAACCGATATAGCCTGCTCCTCCTGTTACTAATACTTTCATAATTTTGGTTTAATTGCCTTGCAAAGTTAAGGGAATGATGATTGGATTATTATTGTTGGATTTTTGTTATCTGATAATTTAACCACAGCTTTACTAGTTGATCAAATTCCATTATTTGGCTGGCACTCCCACCACAGTTACACCATCCGGAACATCTTTTACCACTACAGCCCCTGCGCCAATCATTACATTGTTACCAATAATTATTCCTTGTTTAATAACGGCATTAGCTCCTACAAAACTTAGTTGTCCAATTTTTACATTACCACACAATACTGCCCCCGGGCCAATATGGCTAAAGGCACCCACATCGGCCTCATGTTCAATTATACAGCCCGTATTACAAATGGCTCCAATACCAATTTTGGCTAAGGGATTAATAGCAACACCGGCGGCTATCATTACACCATGGTGAGCAATGAAGGCTGAGGAATCGATGATGGCAGAAGGATGAATTACATTTATTGGTAAAAGACTTTCGTTTGATAGTTGCTCATAAATTTTATTACGGATAATATTATTACCCACTGCTATAAAAAATTCATTTTGCCCTATGGCAATTTTACCTTTTTCAGAAATTTCGGTGCCATAATAATTCAAGGAAAATGGGTTGTACTCTTTTTCAATTACATCGCAATAGCCAACTACCTTTTTGCCAGAGCTATTGATGATGCCATAAACAACATAAGCATGTCCCGAGTAGCCTATCAAAATAATTTCAGCTTTATTCATCATCTAATTTAACAAGGAATTGTAAGCATTATGCATTTTTTGCCAGATATTTTCCTGTTGAAAATTTTCAATCACATTTTGTTGCAATTGAGTTGCCATGGTTTGCATATGTTGAGGATGAGCAATGGCATATTGTATTAACTGTAACATTTGCACCTGATTGCCCGCATCAAAAATTAACCCAGTTTCATTATTGGCAACAATATCTATATTGCCAGCAATACGGCTGCATATTACCGGCAATCCCATAGCTCCAGCTTGTAACAACACATTGGGAAATCCTTCTCGGTGAGAAGGGAAAATGAAAAAGCTGGATACCTTCATATAATATTCCACATTATTAATCCATCCCACATGAAGTATGGAATTATTACTTGCTATTTCTTTTAATATCGTTGCTGGTAGAGGATCTAATTCTGGCTCAAACTCACCTGCCAAGATTAGTTTTAACAATGGATTTTTTTCTTGTAGTTTTAAAAAGACTTCAACTAACTCAACGATTCCTTTATCAGCAACCAATCTTCCAATACAAAGCAAATAAGTATTTTCCTTATTAAAGTTGATTTGAGTCTTTAATGCTGTCAGTCTTTCTTCACTAAGTTGGCTGCTGTTAAATCGGACGGTATTTAAGCCATTGGTAGATCCTTTCCCTATTATATGTAGCTTTTTAGAACTGGTTAAGCCATGGTCTTTTATAAACTGCATTAGAGAATGACTATTTGGCCAAACATGGTTTGCTGCAGCATAAGTTAGCTTTTCAATAAATTTTAAAAGATGATATTTGAATCCTTTTTCAACCATTAATGGTAAGCCAGCTACCGTATGAATTCTTATCTTAACGCCACAAATCCTGGCGGCTAACATGCCTAACAAACCCGCTTTGGGTGTATGACTATGCACAATATCTGGCTTCTCCTTTTTAAAAATTAGGATTAGTTGAATTAAACATTTCAAATCCTGAAAAGGGGTAATCCGCCTTGTCATTTGTACAACAATGTGCCTGCATTGTTCTTTATTAATAACTTCAGACAATTCTTTTCCATCGGCGCTAATCATTACTACATCAAAACCATGCTGGCTCATAAAATACATTTGCCCTGGCAATAAATACCTTAACGCCATTGGCACTGTTGTTATACGAATAAGTTTTTTATTATTGTATGCGTTTAACAATTGTAAAGGTTTATTTTAAAATGGTTAATCATTTAAAGCGGTTAATCAAAAATAACCTCATATTATTGAAAGACAAATTAGAATTTTTAAGATAAATTTGAACCCAGTTGATAAATGCTTTGTTTATCATTGTTCTTGTTTTCATTTTAACAAACAAAATCGATATACATTAATGGGTTTTCTTGAATTTATATTATACCCCGTTTATCTAGCCATTTTCTATTTTATTTTTAGTGCCCGAAGAAAAAATTATACCGATCCTGTTTTAAAATACTATCACAAACAAGCTTTTTGGATAAAGGCTCTTGCCGTTTTGCCGTTTACCTTATTTAATACCTTTTTATCGGTAGGCGATTCTTTTGGCTTGTATTATACCGAGGGTGCAAATATTTATCAATTGATACTTGGTGATAGCTCACATTTTAAGTGGATTTTTCAATCTGGAATTGATTTTGACCAAACACTTTTAAGAAATTATTTAAACCAGGGCTATTTTAGAGCCGAAAATAATTACATGGTAACTCGCTTTGTTACTATATTTTCTTTTGTCACATTTGGAAAATACCTTTTGATTAATTTATGTTTTGCTATGTTGGCTTTAACCGGCGTTTGGAAACTTTATCGCTTTTTTTATGAGCTATACCCACATTTACATAAACAACTGGCCATCGCAATTTTATATTTACCAACTTTTGTTTTTTGGAGTTCGGGTATTCTTAAGGATTCCATTTGTATAAGTGCCTTAGGTTGGATTACATATGCCATGTATGAAGCTTTTTATAAAAAGAAAGATTTAATTAAAAACATAATTATTCTTTTAATTTTTGGATACCTCCTATCAGTTCTTAAAATTTATATACTAATTTCTTATGTACCATTTTTTGTTTTATTTCTAATTTTAAAAAATGTAGACCTGGTAAAAAACCGGGCTTTAAAGTGGATACTGGGCCCGGCACTTATATTTGGTAGTATAGTTGCTGGCCAGCGGGTGATGATTCAGTTTCAAGAAGAGCTAGGCTCTTATGCAGCTGATGGCATTACCGAACAAATAGGTAAACAAAGAGAGGCTTATAGAGATGAGACTAAACAAGGCGGGGGAGAGTCTAGTTTTTCACTAGGAGTAGAATTTACTGGTTCCTTTTTTAGTTTAGTCAAACTTGCTCCAGCTGCCATAATTGCCACTTTTTACAGACCCTTTATTTGGGAATCCCGAAAATTATCAACCCTACTTTCCTCTTTGGAAAGTTTGATGATAATGATTTTTACGCTTCAGATATTTTTTAAAGTTGGTATAAGACAAAGCTTACAGTTTATTAGAAACGACCCTGCTTTACTTTATTGTATTTTATTCGCCTTGCTTTTTGGTCTTTTTGTAGGAGCCACTACACCAAATTTTGGTTCTTTAGTACGCTATAAAATTCCTTGTATGCCTTTTTATGTAATTGCCCTTTTTCTTATTCAAGACAAATTTAATCAATTACAAAAAAAGCAGCCTGAAACTTAATTCAGACTGCAAGGTTTCAGAGGGGGTTATATTTTTAGCCTTTAAACGTTTGCGGCTCTTCTGGCTTTTAATGAAGCGAATGGTGTTATCAATGGCATCCAGCTTTGTTTAATATAATTATTAACATAAGTTGATAAGGTAAAACTGTTATTATCCTTTAGCCGATTCAAAATTGTTGGAGGGGTAGCATTAAAATTATTGTTAAAAGCATCGGCCACTGGCCACATAATAAATCCAAGCTTTTTAAATTTATCTGTTTTTTGAAAGAGCATTACAACTCCTGCAAAGGCTACAACAAAACAGCAGTAATGTAATAAAGCCACAGCTTTATTATTAAACTTAGTTTTATGGATATGCAATCTGTTACGTATATAAAAATACATTTTCCATCCACTGGCAAAATCCCAGTCTTGTTTAATTGAAAATGCTGTAGAGGGATGATAATGGATACTATTGGCAACTGTACAAACTGGAATGTTATTGCGTTTTGTTATTCGGTAATAATACTCCGTTTCATCTCCCCACAAAAAATATTTTGGCTTTGGCACTCCAACTCTTTCTACTATTTTACGATGTAGTAATGTACCATTAAATGGATGACCTATCCCTTTAATTAAAGCACAATCCACTTCATCTATCGTTTTATATTGTCCAGTTTTCCATACAAATGATTTCTTATTTTCCTTATCAATCACTGCACAATTCATTAGCCTTAAACTTCCATCATCGGCTTTCAGCAAATTATCCAAAGCATCTTCCTTTGGATAACCGTCATCATCCATACACCAAATCCATGAATAGCCATTTTTATAAGCCCAGTTTATGCCTGTGCTAAAACCGCCACTTGAACCAAGATTTTTTTGGGTAATAAAGAACACATCTTTTTGTAGCTCTAGCCATTGCTCAGTATCATCTGTACTTCCATTATTGATGATTAAAATAGCATCTAATTGACGAGTTTGATTGCGTAATGCAGTGATGCATTCAGAAAGGAGTGCTTTACGGTTGTAAGTAACAACCACAGCGATAGCCTTCTCCATGGATTTTGAGTTTGGTTTAAAAAGAATAATTGGACTACTACATAACGCTATGAGATTCCGAATATTGCATTAAACCAAAGAAATTTTCTAATTCTCTACATTAGGGAAGATGGGAGGTTGAATTCCGGATTTGTTAGATTGAAGGAAAGATTGAGCAAAATGAAGGGCTTCGCCAATAACATGGTGCATATCCATATAACGATAAGTGGCTAGTCGGCCGAGGAATGAAACGCCTTTAAGGGCTTCTGCATCTGTACGGTACTTTATAAGTAAATCTTTGTCTTGTTGTAGTCTTTTGGGATAATAAGGCAGGTCATCGGGCCCAGTTTCCTTACTAAATTCTTTAAAACAGATTGTTTTATCGTGTTGTTCCCAATTGGCAAAATGCTTATGCTCCGTAATTCGGGTGTAAGGCACAGCTTCATCGCAATAGTTCATTTGGGTAGTCCCCTGGTAGTCTCCATCGGCATAAAAGGCTTGAAAGGTGACGGTACGGTAACCCAGCCTTCCATATTTAAAGTTAAACCAGGCATCAATTGGACCTGTATAAAAGACATGGTCATATTTAGAGGTATCAATATCAGATTCAAATTTTTTATTGAGGGTTACTTGAATATTGGGATGCTCCACTAGTTTTTGAATGATGGCAGAATAACCATCTACAGGAATGCCAGTGAAAATATTATTATGATAATTATCATCGTAATTAAACCTTACCGGAATTCTTTTTAAAATGGATGCTGGCAGTTCCGTAGGCTCACAACCCCATTGCTTTTTGGTATACCCGTAAAAAAACGCATAATACAATTCCTTACCAATAAAACGAAGCGCCTGTTCTTCAAAATTTTGTGGATCGGTAATAGATTCGTCGGCCAGTGTTTCTAAAAAAACTTTAGCCTGGTCGGGTGTAAAAGATTTGTTGAATAATTGATTTATAGTATGCAGATTAACGGGCAAAGAATATACTTTACCATTGCTCATAGCTTTTACACGATGAACATATGGCCTAAACTCACCAAGGCTATTTACAAAATCCCATATTTCTTTTTTATCGGTATTAAAAATATGAGGGCCGTACTCATGAACCATGATCCCGGTTTTTTCATCTCTTGCTGTATGACAGTTGCCAGCTATATGATCACGCTCGTCCCAAATATCAATCATACAATCTGAATGATTAGCCAATTGATTTGCTAAAACAGTTCCAGAAAATCCAGCTCCAACGATTAGGTATTTTTTACTCATAGTGCTGATGCAAAATAAATTATTGCATTAATATTTTGTTGTAAATAGATATATATTTTTCAATAGCCGAATCAAGCGCATAGAATTCAAATGCTCCCTGCCTTATACCTTCCTTATCAAATATCCTTCCTTCTGCAACTTGTAAAGCCGCAGCTTCAAATGCCGTTTCCGTAAAATCTTCAACTACAATGCCAGATTGATAACGATTTACAATGGTTTCTACATCCCCAACACCGCCATTTGTAATAATAGGAATTCCCATTGCCATTATTTCACCATGTTTTGTAGGAGAGGATGACTGTTTAGAATAACATGGCTTTATAAAAAATACCGAATATTGGCTTAATGACAATAATTCTGGCACTTGTTGCCTGTTAGCTTTTTGTGTGATAATCATATCGGGGTTTAGCCCATATTTTGTTGCAACAAATTTAATATCCTCATGCCTATGAGGGGAAATGAACAAAATTTTTGCGGCTGGCATTTTGTTGCTGAGTATTTTAAAAAACCGCATTAACTCATCTGTAAGATACCAACCTCCAATAGACCCTAGGTAACTTATTACAAAATCATCCTTGCTTATTTTTAAATCTCTTCTCCAGCTTTCCCTTTGTGTTTCACTTATGGTTTCGGGATTAAACAACTGTAAGTCGGCACTACATGGTATTACTTCCAATGCTGTATGTTTTTTAAATACTGGCCAGGCTTTAATAATTTCTTCAGCAGCATAGGTAAGGCATACAATACCATCGCTCAATGCCACAGCTTCATTTTCCTTTGTCTTAAAATAGTTGTAAATAGTTTTATAAACAGGGATAACAGTATTCCACATTTCGCCTTCTACCCTGCTGTCGGCATAAAATTCTCTTATATCATTTAGAAACTTTACTCCTAACTTTTTCTTCATCCACAATCCAATCAATGCTGGTATACCAGGCCGGGTGTGCACCATGTCAATTCTATACTCTTTGTGCAATTTCTTTGCAACCCTCTTCAATTTTAATACATCCAGCAGAGTAGAAAGTATTGGAGGCTTTTTTGTGTAATTAATGCTAGTCCAGTTAATATTACTGCCTTCAAGCATTTCTTCAACATCTTTTTTATACAGATTAAAAGCCTGTTTTTTTTCACAGCTTAATAAATAAATAGTAAATCCTGCTTTACTTAGCCCTTTCAAATAAGGAATAACCTGACTCTGTCCCAAAGGATCAGTCATACCATCGTAAGAAATAAACAATACATTTTTTCCCTTATTCACTTATTTATTTTCATTTAATTCTTCTGAATAAATTTTTCTTAGTCCATCCATATGATGTTGCAAAGTGAAATTACTTAATACTCGTTCTTTAGCAGCCAACCCAATTTCTCCCATTCGGGTTTTATCAAATACCAGTGTTTTTAATTTAAAAACAAAATCATTTTCATTATTTAAATCAAAATACACAGCAGTTTTATCAGCTTGTTCTCTAAAAGAAGGGATATCACTAAGCATCATTGGCATTTGCATGGCCATTGCCTCTAACACTGATAATGAAAACCCTTCGAATAAAGAGGCCATGACAAACAAATTATATTGCGGTAATACATTTTGAAGATCCTTAACATCTCCTTTTAATATCACTTTAGCGCCAGTTTGCTTTATTGCTAATTCAAGTTCATTCTTTTGTGGACCAGCGCCATAAATATGTAGCTCTATATTTTCTTCTTTCAATGCACTAAATGCAGCAATAAGATAGAGGTGGTTTTTAGGGTAGCGCAAGGTTCCAACTGTAATTACTTTAAAAACATGCTCAGCCTTATCACCCAATATATTTGTTGCTTTAAAAACTGTTGTATCAACAAAAGTGTGTAAAATATGAGACTTTCCTTTTTTTAAATTCAATAATTTAAAATACTGCTCATGAGCTCCATTGGCAACTGCAATAATGGTACTTTTTCTAAAGTGATAAGAAATTCGATCTAAAAATCGAATAATCCATTTTTTATAATCCTTAGCAAAAGCAATAGATGTATGAATGGTTGTAACTAATGCAACTTTTTTAGGAGTTGCAAACCTTGCAGTAAAATTAGCCCAGTACAAATGTGAATGCACTAGAACTACATTGTTATCCTTAATGATACTCCTGAGCTTTAATATGGCAACAGGCAATTGGTAAATTGATTTTAAATTAAGACAGATGAATTTTTTACAATGATTAATTTCTGCAAATTCTTTATTTTCAAACAAAGTCACTACAATATTTTCATAGTCATGCAATTGTTCCAATACCGATTCCAACATTTTTTCTGCACCACCTCTCCCCACACTATTGATGATATGTAAAACTGTTTTTTTCAATTATAGTAGTTAATTCTACGGCTTTTAATTCTCTTAATATTTTTTAAACCATACTGCATTCCAAAATATGCTAGTTATTATTTATCCATTTGTCGTACCACATTTGAAACATCAGTAAAAACCATATTTTTTCTGCCCTTTCTATTTTACCTTGATAAAACGAATGCCTAATTCTTTGTATTTCATCATTATTAAAAATATTTTGCTTTATTACAAAAGCCTCATCAAAATAATGATCTACAAAAGTCTTCAAATCATTTTGTAGCCAAGTGGCAATTGGAATTCCAAAACCCATTTTTGGCCTATCCATTATTTCCTTCGGAATATATTTATGAACAATTTCTTTTATGATAAACTTTTTGTTACCATTATTATATTTAAACGATTCAGGTAATTGTGCAGCCCATTCTATTACCCTTTGATCTAAAAACGGTTCCCTCCCTTCCAAGCCAACACTCATAGTAGCTCTATCCACTTTTTGTAAAATATCATCAACTAAGTAAGTTTGATAATCAATCCCCATCATATAAGAAAGAGTAGAGTAATTTTCTACTTCCAGTTCAGTACTATCAAAAGCTGTTTTAATGGAAGATACAGGCTGTATAAATAACCCAGCGATACTTTTACTATCCATTTGTTGCGACATCCCTTTAAAAAATCCTTTCTCCGAAGGGTCTCTTAATAATGACTTCAGTTTTTCGTACCTACTGTGAAATAAATACTTTTTATTTAAAACAGGAATTGCATCTGCGGAAATAACATCCATCATCGCAGCTGCAGATTTTCTTATAAAGCCTGGAATATTTTTTAATTTTTTACCGTATTTCAACATATAATCATACCGATTATATCCAGCAAATATTTCGTCTCCGGCATCGGCAGACAATGCCACTGTAACTTTTTCCCTTGCCACCTTACTAACTAAAGTTGTAGGTATAGCACTACTGTCGGCAAATGGTTCGTCGTAAAAAAATGGTAATTGAGGTACAATTTCCAATGCCTCTTTTTGAGTACAATAATATTCCGTGTGATCAGTTCCCAGATGTTTAGCAATCTCTTTGGCAAAAGGGGCTTCATTTAAACCAGCATCTGGCACACCTATAGTAAAAGTTTTAATTTTTTCTGTATTATTTTTTTGAAGCAATGCAGTCACACAGCTACTGTCATAACCTCCACTTAAAAAAACTCCTACTGGCACGTCACTCACCATTCGATATTGAAAGGCGCTGGTTAAAAGCTTTTCAGTTTCTATAATGGCATCAGGTAAACTAATATTAAGAATCGGTTTATTATAGGCATCATACACATTCCAGTACTGCTGCGTATGAATAGATTTTTTAGTAAGATCCAGTTCTAAAAAATGGCCAGGATTTAATTTAAATGTATCGCTAAAAATACAATGTGGTGCAGGTACATAGCCATATTGCATAAAAGCAGCGGCAGCATCAATATTTATTTCTTTTGTAAAAGAAGGGTGCTGAAGAATCGCTTTTAATTCGGACCCAAACAAAAATAGGCCATCTTTCCAAAAGTAAAAAAATGGTTTAACACCAGCTCTATCACGGCAAGCAAAAACCTTTTGATTAGCCTCATCATAAATTACAATTGCAAACATGCCAATAAATTTATGAAGAGCCTTGCTGCCCCACTCACTGTATGCATGCAATATCACTTCGGTATCACTATGGCTATTAAATTGATGTCCTTTTTGCTCCAGCTCCTTTTTAATTTCGGCATAATTATAAATCTCTCCATTAAAGGTTATGTGTAATTTTTGATAGGTTTGGGGCTGGTTACCTCCCTCAGATAGATCAATGATACTTAGGCGACGGTGGCCTAACCCAATAGTGGCAAATTCATTTTCATACAATCCGTACCCTTCCCCATCTGGGCCACGATGAGCCAAGATGCGATTCATTTTTTCCAAAATCGTTTTGTCCGATTGTTTATTGAAGTCAGTAAAGCCAGAGATACCACACATAAATTAAAGATAATTATTCAACCAAAGATAAGTGTAAGGTAACAATAGAAAAACAACTTGAATTACTATTGATTATATTGCAACCGATTTAAAATTTATCTACTTTTAACTAATCTCTAGTTATAGGACCGATGCAGCACATTACGATATACGATTATCTTTTACTCCCTCTTTACTTATTTCTTTTTTACATACTTGTTAAAAAGAAATCATTAAAATTTGAGGATATAGCACTAAGGAAGATATTTTTATTTGCTTTTGCTCTCAGGATGCTTGGCTCTGTTGCCTATTCTTTAATGGTACAGTATTATTATGGCTATGGTGATGCATTTACTTTTTATACAGGCGGTAATTTTATTATAGAACAAATTCAAAACGATTTTGGCAATATTAAATACTTTTTTATTTCTGCCGCAGAAATGCAGAAGATTTATGCCATTGAAGAAGGAGCAAATGCTAGTGTTAATGGCTACATTGCAACAGGCTCTACATTAGCAATTATGAAAGCCTCTGCTCTACTTTCCATTTTATCTTTTAATAAATTTTTAATTACCTCCTTGTTATTAGCGCTTTTCTCTTTTGCAGGGCAATGGAAATTATTTCAGGTGTTTAATGACATTAATAAAGGCAAAAATCAAAAGATTATGGCTTTTGCAGTTTTATATACCCCGGCCATTTGGTTTTGGAGCAGTGGGCTAATGAAAGAATCAATATGCATGGGTTCGCTGGGATTTATCATAAGTATTCTTTACAAAGGAATAGTTAAAAAAAGAATAGCTGCATTTGATTGGGTATTATTAATTGTATTTATTTACCTTGTTTTTATTATAAAGAGTTATATTATTTTGATTTTAACAGCAAGTTTATTTTTGACATTTCTATTCATTATTTTTCAAAACATTAAGATAGTTTTCTTAAAGCTACTTTTAATTATTTTCACAATACTGAGCATTTCTTTATTTTTAAGTTTATCAGATTTCTCAACTCAGATAAATGATCTTGCACTGGAATCCGTTGTTCAGATTGAAAATTTTCAAAGCTCATATTTACATTTACAAGATGATAATAGTCAAGCTGCATTTGAAATGGCTTCTTTTGACCCCTCAGTAAGGAGCTTAGCACTCAGAACCCCTGGCGTAATATTCTCCTGCCTTTTTAGGCCTTTTCTTTGGGAAAGTAAAAAACTAATCATTTTATTTTCATCATTTGAATCAACTCTACTATTATTAAGTACCCTCTTTTTATTACTTAAACTAAATGTAGTGGGATTTTTCAAATGTATTTTTACTAATCCTTATCTTTTTTTCTGTTTTCTTTTTTCCATTATCCTTGCTGCTATAATTGGGTTTACAACCTTCAATTTTGGAACGATGACACGTTATAAAATTGTTTTACTTCCGTTTTTCTATTTTTTACTAGTATCCATTTACACTTATTATTTGGATAAAAAACATTCGAAAACCCTTTCCTGAAATTCAATTGTTAAATTAACTTAACGCTTTATAAAAAAAACTACTTTTTTAAAGCCAAAATATTAGCAAGGAATTAAATTCATATCGTTTTTACTTATGTTTTAATTGATGTAAAACGACTAATTTCATAGCTTTATCCTTCCATCGTATAATGGATTTTTTAATATTTATGTTAACTAATAGAAACCAAAAAGGAACATTTGTAATTTCAATAGATTTTGAGTTATTGTGGGGCGTTTGGGATGTTACCAACATTGAAAAGTATGGCGAACATATAAAAGGAGTAAAGTTTGTTATTCCAGAACTATTAACCCTTTTTAAGAAGTATAATTTTAAAGTAACATTCGCAACTGTAGGCGCTTTGTTTGCTAAAAATAAAGAAGAATTATTATCTTATATTCCTTTACTTAAGCCTGCTTACCATCAACCCAAATACAATGTTTATGAAATTGAGTTAACTAAAATTGGAAACAATGAAACAGACGACCCCTATCATTTTGGCTATTCTTTATTTGAGCAGATAAGGCAAAGCCCCCACGAAATAGCTACACATACTTTTAGCCATTATTTTTGTTTGGAAGAAGGGCAAACAGCCAATGAATTTGATGCTGATATAAAAGCTGCTATAAATATTGCAAAAGCTAATGACATCGAAATTAACAGCATTGTGTTCCCCCGAAATCAAGTGAATGAAGACTATTTAAAAGTTTTATGGAATAATGGAATAATGATTTATCGTGGCAACCCCATTTCATGGATATATAAGCCACGTACATTATCAGCTGAAATCCTATTCATAAGATTATTACGTCTTTTAGACAGCTATTTACCTATTTCGGGTTACAATAGTCATACGCCAAAGAAAACTATTGGTGAACCAGTAAATATACCTGCCAGTCGTTTTTTAAAGCCTTACAATAAAAACCTTGCCTGGCTTGAAAAATTAAAACTACAAAGAATTAAAAAGGAAATGACGAAGGCTGCTCAAAAAAAAGAAATGTATCATTTATGGTGGCATCCACACAATTTTGGGGTAAACCTTAATGAAAATATAGAAAATCTTACAGAGCTATTAGAACATTACCAATTTTTAAATAGCAAATATGGATTTACAAATTGTACAATGAAAGAAGCGGCGGATTTTTAATATTCCAAAAATGACAATTTTTAGAATATTGTAAGAGCTGGAATTTAAATTGTTATTTAACGCTACTTTTCTTTTAAAACAGATCTGTACAATGCAACAGTTTCTAAAGCGGCTTTTTTCCATGAAAATAATTTCAATCTTTCAGTGCCTTTTAACACAAGGTCGTTTTCAATCTCCCTGTTATTAAAAAAGTGTAAAATAACTTCTGCAATATTTTCTGGTTGCTCAGGATCAAAATACAAAGCTGCATCTCCAGCTATTTCTGGTAAGGATGTTACATTTGAACATAAAATTGGTTTTTTAAAATAAAATGCCTCTAATACAGGAATTCCAAACCCCTCATAAAGAGATGGAAAAATAAAAGCAGCAGCATTCTTAAACAAATGATCTAAAACTGCTTTTGAAACAAACCCAGTAAATACTATTCGTTGTTTAGATTGGTTAATTTCAGAAACAACAGCTTTATCCTCTTTGCTTAAAAATGATTCGTCCCCACTTATTACCAACTTTATATTTGACGGCAGTTTTTTAGATGCAATGGCGAAAGACTTCAGCAAATTTTTTATATTCTTATGAACTCGAGTATTACCAACATAAAATAAATAACTACCCAACTGTGGTAATGAATTATCAATTTCATCTTCCTCTTCTTTAATTAAATGTTCCCAGCCTTCATAAATAACGCTAATCTTTTCTGCCCTCTTTACATCAAGATCGAATTGCTGTACAAGATCATTTTTAGTGAACTGAGATACGGCAATTACAGCTGTCGCATTTGTTAGAGATTTTTTGATTACCAGATTTAAGTAACGGCTTGCCATATTAAAAGTCCACCATTTACTATCCAGGTATTTTTTAAAGGTAATGTCATGCACAGTTGCAATCCCATTTTTTAAGAAAAGTGGGTATTGATTGGAAGTACTGTGAAAAAGATCAAATTTATTTTTATACTTTCTAAAGAAAAATAACAAATCCCAATCTCTTTTTGGACCAATGGGTGCAATTTTTTCTTCAATAATTTCAAATTTTCCTGTACCAATCACCTTCCAGAGCTCTTTACGCAGCACTCCCTTATTGATTAATACCATGAAATGAAATTCTTCAAATGACTGCTGAGGTATATTATTTAGAATGCTGATAATGTATTGTGAAAGGCCATCTTTTTTCTCTATTACAGTGGAAGCATCTATTAAAATTCTTTTTTTCATGTAAATGCTATACTTTTTTTTGCTGCTGCCTCCATATAATGAAATTCTTGATACCCGTGTTAAGATCTATTACCGGGGTATAATTAAACAGGGCCTTTGCAAGTTCAATATCAGCAAATGTTATATCCACATCCCCGGGTTGCATGGCTGTAAAAATGATATCCTTCTTTTTCCCCATTTTACTATAAATAGTATTGACCAAGTCGATCAATTTTACTGGATTGCTGTTCCCAAGATTTACGGTTAAAAATAAATTACTATTTTCTGAACAATATATTATTGCATTATAGATCCCATTTACAGTATCGGAAATATAGGTATAATCACGTGCAGACTGGCCATCCCCAAACAGTTCAAGTTGTTCATCAAGATCAATTTTTTTTACAAACTTATTTATAGCCAAATCGGGCCTTTGGCGTGGGCCGTAAACAGTAAAAAAACGAAGATTGATTACGTCTGTTTTTTGCAAATGATGAAATGTATAATTCATCAACTCACCTGCTTTTTTTGTAAAAGCATATGGAGATATTGGATTATCAACACTATCCGTTTCTTTAAATGGCAATGATCTATTATTTCCGTAAACTGAGGATGAAGATGCAAATACGAGTTTATGAATAGAATTTGCTTGCATAAATTCATGCACTTTTTGAGTGCCAGTTATATTAACCCTGATATACTCCATCGGCTCGGCTATGGATGGCCTTACCCCTGCTTTTGCTGCCAGGTGAACAACCATTTCAATACCTGCTTCATGTATTGCCTCCATACCATGTACAATGTCGAGTTTGTAAAACTTAAATTTTGGATGGCTGCTGAATAAACTTAAATTTTTCTCTTTTAGTTCTTTTGAATAAAATGGGTCAAAATTATCAACCCCTATTACCTCAAAACCTTTTGACAATAATAATTCACATACATGGCTTCCGATAAAACCTGCACAGCCTGTTACTAATATTTTATGCATAAATTAAAAGAATAGCTAGCACTTTATTAATAGTTGTTATTTTTCTTCAAACACCGATTGGTATTTATTAAACATCTGTTTACTACTGTAATTATTTACTGCTAAAGTAAAAGCATTTTTAGCAAACCCAGTTCTTAGTTCGGGATTATCTACAAAATACTGAATGGCCAAAGCAAGCTTATGTTCATCACCAAGTGGAACCAAGAGCCCGTTTTCCTCATTTTTTATCATGTTATTAACCCCAAATACATCAGATGCAATAATTGGCAGCTCACAAGCCATTACTTGCATTATGGCCGTACTCATCATTTCGCCATGTGTTGCATGTATGTATATATCCAGCGAATTAATGAAAGCGGGCAACGCTGTTTCCTTCAACATACCCAAAAATTTTATTTTATTGCTGATCAACAAATCTGCCGCAAGTTTCTCCAGTTCTGCCCTTTGTGTACCGTCTCCGGCAATAATTAATTCAAAGTTCATTTTACCCTCTCCTTGTTTTAATACAATATGGAAAGCCTTTATTAAAGTAGTATGGTCTTTAGTAGTAGAGAGCCTGCCCTGCATCCCTAACTTGATACAACCCAGATCTCTTTTATGGTCAGGTTTAAACAGGTTAAGATCTATCCCGTTACCAATTACGGTTGTTCTTTTATCAGAAAATAAAAAAGGTAATTGCCTTTTTACAATATCACGATACTCTACATTTAAAAAAACAGTTTTTTTTGCAAAGATCAAAGAGAATACTAGGCCCGCCCAATCTACAGTTGTTTTTAAATGACTAGGTACTGTTTCTCTTACAACTATTTTAATTTTATGAGGAGCAACAAGAGCTGCATACCATGCAGGGAAAAAATAACACCCACCATGCAAAAACAATATTTCAGGTGCTGATTGTTTAATGATTTTAGCGATCTTGCGATAAGAAGACAGGTCTAACCCAGGTTTCTTTTTAACAAAATGCCATACAATTCCTTTCTCTTCTGCCATTTTTATGTAATCGGGCCTTATGTCTTCAATACCAAAAAAAAGTGCTTCATATTGGTATATGCCATCAGCATCAGCTTCTAACAAAGAAAAAAAAACGTTTCCATGCCCACCTAATCCTGAATAAAGTATATGTAATGCTTTCATAAAATAAAAAAATAAATTCAAATAAATACTACAGAAGACTATACATTAATGTACAGTCATTCAAATACAATTCAACTTAAAATGATGGAATAAGTAAATCATTTTCGGCCTCATTACTAAATCTTTTTCCGCATTTAATATCAACTTCTGTTACATCTGCATATTGATGATCTGCAAAACACAATTCTATAACATTTGGTATATTTTCTGGATTTAATCCTCCATCGTCATTTATATTAAATCCTATCATTTTCATTTTTAGTTTTGATATAAAGTCATTTATTTTTGGAATATGATTATATACGTCATGAAACTCAATGGAAACACCAGTCAGCCTGTTTTGGAATGAAATAATATCATCTAACAAAGCATATTCAGCTCCTTCTATATCAAGCTTTAGATAACCCCTTGATTCCTGATCGATATGATCCTTAAAAATTTGATTTAATGTAAAATTGGGGCCTAAATATTTTTTTAAAAAAATTGCTTTCTTTTTTAGATACAACATATCAATTAGCCCCCCAATCTTCATTAAAAACGATCTCTTAAAAATCATCCAATAAAAAGGCCTTAAAAGATAAGTGAAGATATTAAAAGACCCATCAATCAAAATCAGTTTTGCATTTCGGTTTATATCCCAAAAATCTTTCTCAAATGCAACATTATATGATATACCCCCTGAAATCAGGAAACCAGAATCTTCAATAAGTCTTTTGGTTACAAAATAGCCTCCGTCTCTTATTGATCCAATTCTTATAACATGATTCAGATTCAGAAAAGAATCATCAATTTTTAAAAAACCGCAGTTTACTTCTTTCATATTAATTCATTTATAAAACAATGCCCATCTCTGATTATAATGCTCTTTTATTGCATTTTATCAGGTTAAAGTTACAATATCAGTTTGTTAAGTTTTTTGATCAAAGGTTTTTCAACTTTATTATATATGATTATCCCTCCTTTACAAACTGCAAAAAAGATCAAAATACTGAGGGTTGTTAAAATCCACCCGTTGGTAATATTAAATTTGGAGAGAACTTTATAAAAAGCAGCTACAATCGGTAAATGAATCAAATAAATTGAATAAGATGCATCACCCAGTTGCAAAAATATCTTATGCATCTTTATTGTACGGCTAAGTTCAAGTTTTACAACAGTCAATATGATCAGGAAAGAGGGAAATCCAAAATACAGCACCCTATTCAAAGCAGAGTTTGATGAACTGCTGATCACCGATATCCCGCTATTACTCAGAAAAGCACCAGCTAGGAAAAGTAAAATTCCGCTTACCAGTAAAGGATAAATCCATTTTTTAGAGAGGTTGCTAACAATTAGTACGATGAATACGCCCAAAAAGAATTCAATATTCATGGAAAAAATAAGCATCTGAATATATTGATTACTATTGGCATTAGCTGGCATTATAACAGCAGTCAAAATAAGGAAAATAAAATATGCTAATAATATGAATAGCGAAAGTTTTTTATTGGGGATTATTAAGGCAATGGCAAATAAACCATAAAAAAATAATTCATTAGTGAGCGACCAGCTAACTCCGTTCAGCATCATATGCCCCGGTAATAATAAATAAGTTTGAAGCATATTGACAAGACCGGTATCAAAATGTGTATTGTAAAATGTTGGGAGTGCCAACTGAAGTAATAAGAAACAGGTAATAATTATCCAATAAATAGGAAAGATTCGGATAACCCTTCGTTTGAGAAATTTTATTACTGTTGAAGGCTGTTCTAAATAACTCCAATATGTATAGGTAATAATAAAACCGCTCAATACAAAAAATATATCTACCCCGCTTCCTCCAAATAGAAAGATGTTGAACAAAAATTCCTTACTCCAATTTTCTTGATAATTAATTGTCAAAAGCACAACAAGCATACTGGCAATGCCCCGAAGTAATTGTATTGATCCTAATGTTTTTTTGGTGGTGTGCATGGCCGTCAATTGATAATATATTTTATAATTGCCAAAGTCCTGCGATTAAAGATCAAAACAGGCGAAAGCCGGAATGATATCAAAAGCTGTTTGATTGCTTCTATTTTTTTCTTTTCCAACACAAAATGCAGAGCCCCCAATCCTTTCATTTCTGCTGATATGGTATGTAGCCGCTTTCCATATACAGCCATAAAGCGATCATCTGCCTGTAAATAATGCAGCAATAATTCATTCCTTTTTAATACTTCGTCTCCTGAATAATTGTTCATACTTCTGTTGTCATGTTGTATCATACAGCTGGTAACCATCTGGTCATAAGCAATAAAATCATGGCGTGCAGCTAACTGCAGGTGATAGAGCCAGTCTTCTGTACCGGATAAATTCCTATCGCAATAATATTCAACTTCTTTAAGGGTATCTTTATGTACAAACAGGGGATTGGGGTTTATGTAATTTAACCTTAACAGTTTATCATTACCCTTTCCTTTTACTAATTTCCGTTTGTGAATCAGCTTGCCATTTTCATCTTTCATTTCATACCCCAAATGAAAGACCATAGGCGTATTTAATTTTGTAATTGTCCGGGAAGCTTCTTCAAGATGGTTTGGATAAGCTAGGTCATCGCTATCAAAATAATTAATGTAATCTCCAGTTGACAGTTTTGCCCCAAATTTCCGGGCTGCACCTCTTTCTTCATTCTCTTTCCAATAATATTTTACCCGTTCGTCTTTGATAGCATTAATTACTTCTTTGGTATTATCATTGCTTCCGTCATCAACAATGATCAGTTCAAAGTAAGGATAGGTTTGTTTAAGGAAACTATCTATTGTTTTTATTATAAAAGATGCCCTGTTATAAGAAGGTATTACGATACTAAAAAAGATGTTTATTTTGCCTGTTAAATTGATATCCATTCATTCGGTATTAAATCTTTATGTACATGTAGCCAATGCTCACCACTCCTTGCTGCACCTAGCTGGCTTACACATATTATTTTGTGTTTATTAACTGCTGGTATTGGGGTTTTACATTTTCCATACCAAAGGTCTTTTCAATGGCATCGTACAATCTCAACCCGGCAGCCTGTATCTCGTTTTTATTATTACTGAGATGCCGCAAAAGTACAACAGTCTCTTCAATGGGGTTTTCCTTATTTACCAGATAACTATTTTCATAATTAACTATATACTCTTCAAAATCGCCTACCTGTTTACATACGATCACAGGTTTATTACAAATACCTGCTTCCTTTACTGCATGGCTACTGGCTTCGCTATAAGATAATAATAAAAGCATATCAGCAGCTTCCAGGTAATCAAAAACATTACTTACAAAGCCCTTCAGAATTATTCTTTCATGCATTCCATTGCTTGCTATCCATTGTTCCAATTCCTGCCGGTAGGGCCCTTCACCGATGCATATTAATCTACATTCTAAGCCTTCTTCACTTAACTGCCTGATCACTTCAAAGGCCATGGTATGCCTTTTTAAGGCATCTAGCCTAGCTATATAAACTAGTACAATATCTGCCTCATATTCTTTCCGGATGGCTACGCTGTTGTAATACTTTTCCGCTTCATAATGTGCAAAATTGTAACACAAATTGATGCGGAGTATTTTTTTTTCAGCAACACCTTCCTTTATCAATTCCTGTTTTACATTGTTGGAAATAGCGATGATATGAGGTGATAAAAGATTGGCCAGTTTATTTATGAAAGTTGATTTTAGAGAGCTGTTCAACGTAAAATAATCGGAATTGTGCCTTACATAAAAGCAACTTGCCTTTACAAAATACTTAGCCATACCCGCCACTACAGCATTACTTTGCAAATGCGAAAAAATAAAATCTATTTTATTTTTTTTGCAGAAACTGATCAAATACCTAGTTTGCCCTATAAAGAAAAACACACTCCTGCCTTTTACATGTGAGCTGCTCGCTACTGTTGCACCCAATGCTGTAAAACTCTGGTGCAGTATACCCTCTGGCAGCCAGGTAAGTAAAAAAACTTTATGTCCCAGAGAAATGAGCAACTCGGCCTGTGCCTGTTGATCGGCAGCCCGTAAATTACCGGGTGAATAAATTAATATATTCATATCACAAAGCTGTTAGATGTACATCAAACAGCATTTGTTTTTTGCAAAACTCATCACTGCTTAATTCCCGGTTTTCGAAATAAATTTTAAACCCTAGTTTTTTTACAAATTCGTAAATTGATAATAATGAGTCGCCATTTGCATTTATTGCAACCGGGTGAAGTGCTAATATAATTAATGGCTTAAACCTTAGAAATGTTTTCTGTCCTCCTTTTAATACACTCAATTCGGCGCCTTCGGCATCAATTTTAATAAAGTCAACCCGTTTTATTTTTTGTGCTTCCATAAAATCATCAATGCTGGTTGCATTCAGTTCTATTGTATTTAAAGTTTTGCCTTCTTCCCACTCCACCAAAGAGTTCGCAACATCTACATCCGTATTGGATACAAAAAACTTAACCTTCCCGCTTTTTTCAGTTACCGGCATATTTACAGGTGTAACAATATTTTGCAAACCATTTATCCTAATGGTTTCTTTTAGTGTGGCAAAGCTGGAAGGTGTTGGCTCAAAAGAAAAAACTTTACCTTCTTGTTTTACAATTTTTCCGAAAATAGCAGCTGTTAACCCGATATGTGCACCAATATCAAGGATAGTATCGCCTTGTTTAATATGCCTCCTAATATATTTGAAATTCTCCTTTTCATAATCTTTTGGGAAAAGCCTGAAAAAATCTACTGGCAAACGTAATGAGAAGTTATTTATTTTTACTTCAATTCCATTTTTAAAAAGTACATTAAGAACTTTATAACCTGCTTTCTTTATAAGTTTTGATTTTATCACAATATATTTATTACTTAATTTTTCCCGTTAAAAGCTTTATTATAACAGAGAAATAAAATCTTTCTAAACGAAAGTCTGATTTTACTTTTCTTAACGCTTTAATTTTTTCTCCTTTTAATAAATGCTCATAAATTATGTATTTCTTGAAATTACGGCTGACTTTATCATACAATCTATTGTCCTTATACTTATCTACAGTTTGAAGATAATATTTAATGTTTTCGTAACCATAAAGCCCTGTCATACTTTCTGAATGTTTCCTGTAATAAATTGCAGGAACAGTTGAGTACCCTATCTCATAATCAACAGCTATTTTTAACCACATATCATAATCTTCAATTAAAGTACTCTCGTCATATAGCCCTACTTTATCAAATATTTCTTTTTTTACCATTATCCCTGGTGGAAACATAGGCCCATGTAAAAATATATGATCGAATATTTTACCTGATATAAATTTTTTATTGGCTGCTAACTTGTACTTGCCAGTATCCTCAAAATAATACCATCCGTTGCTATATAATAATCCAATATGCTGTTGTAGTTCATACTGTTTTACCATGTTTTCAATATACTCAGGCAGCATCCAGTCATCACAGGAAATAAAACACAAATATTTTCCAGAGGATTTTTTAATTAAATAATTAAAATTTTCTGGCAGGTTATAGCTCCGTTCTCTTTTAAATGATTGGTAAGGTTTATTACCTGCCAATAAAATTGCTTCAGCTATTTCGAAAGTATTATCAACTGATGCATTATCTAAGTATAAAACCTCAACATTAGAGTAGGTTTGGTTGAGAAATGACTGAATCCCTTTTTCAACATACGCTTCGTGGTTCATCGAAACACATACAATACTCACCAACGGTTGATCATCACCCATAATTAAACAATATATTTTTTCATTAAAAACCACATCAAAACCCAGTAAACAGCATAATTGATACAAAACGCATAAGTAGTACCAATAATGCCATAACTATCCATTAAAATATAGCTCAAAATTACAAAACTAACACTGAATAAAATTTCAGTGATGATATAAGTTTTGGTTAGCGCTTTGGAGATCATGATAAACCCAAGCAGCCAGCTGCCAATCTTAAACACATCGCCTAATAACTGGTACTTAAATAGTGGTAGCATGGGTAAAAAATCGGCAGTAAATAAAATATGCATTACCCATATTTTAAATAGCCATATTAAAAAAGCCAGGAAGATTACAACTGGCAAGATAATTTTATAGCCATTTATCAATTCTTTCCTCATTTCTGATTTAGAGTTAATTTCTGACAAACGAGGTAAATAATAAACCCCCAACACCGTAGTAACAAATGCCAGGTAATAATCGGAAATGCGAGTTACTGCTTGCCAGCAACCAGCATCTAATAACGAAAATTTAAGAATAATACGATCTCGTACTAACAACTGCATAGCTGGAGCTGCGAAACCAGAAACCAATCCCATCAAGGTAAAAGCAAATAATAATTTTACCATAGGGGTATCCCATTTTTTAAAATTGGGCTTCCAACTTATCCCTTTAATTTTTTTAATGAAAAATATATTTATACCCAATACAACCAGTGCAGTAAAATTACTAGCAATTAAAACACCTTTTACACCCAGTGTAACAGCAAAACTTACAGTAAAAAAGATACCTGTTAAAGAGCCAACTATATTTACAATGGTTAGGCTTCGTATTTCCTTAAACCCGTTTAACACAGATGCAAAAAGAGTATTTAGAGAAATGATACTTACAAAGACGCCATATAATAAATAAACCAACCAAAATTCAGTAGTATGAAAAGCTATTTTTGATAAAAATGCACTAGCCGGTATAACAAACAACGCCACTGCAAAAGAACATAGGAGAATAATGGAAATGGCTGTGGTGATGACTTGTTGCTGCTTCGCCAAATCATCTTTATAACTGGCTAAATATTTAATTACCCCAGAAGTAATTGCGAAGGTAGCCACCATACCAAAAATGGCTATTGAGTTTTGAAACTGACCAACAAAAGCCATACCCTCGGGGCCAATTTTTACGGCCACTACCTTAGTAACAATAAAGCCACTTATAAAAGTAACTGCTGTGGAGATACTGGTATAAAAACTGGTTTTTATTAAATTCAAAGCTGATATTTATTTACGACTTCTACTACTTTTTCGTATTCCTCCTTTTTCATTACTGGACTAATAGGCAATGAAATGATTTGATGATGAATTTGCTCAGAAACCGGAAAAGAAAGCTCATTCCATTCTTTATAAGCCAATTGTTTATGTGGCGGAACTGGGTAATGGATTACAGTTTGTATACCATTATTGGTTAAGTATTCCTGAAAAGCTACCCTATTATCAACCCTAACAACAAACAAATGCCAAACATGGCTCAAGTTCTTTTCAATATTTGTATTTGCTGCAAATGGCAACAAAACTTTTTCATTGTGGATATGGTTGATATAATATTGAGCAATGTTTCTACGGTACTGATTTTCCGTATCAAGCTGTTTTAGTTTTACAGTAAGAAAAGCTGCTTGTAACTCATCTAATCGGCTATTGATTCCCTTGTACAAATTTTGGTATTTCACATGAGAGCCATAATTACGTAAGGCTTTTAAAACAGTAGCTAATTCATCATCGTTGGTTGTAATAGCACCGCCATCTCCCAATGCGCCAAGGTTTTTTCCGGGATAAAAACTAAAACCGCTGGCATCACTTAAATTGCCGCTTCTCTTACCATGCAACATTGCACCATGAGATTGAGCACTGTCTTCTATTACTTTTAAACCGTGTTTTTTTGCTATACTATTGATGGCTTCCATATCACACAACTGTCCATATAAATGAACCGGTAAAATGGCTTTGGTTTTAGATGTGATCTTTTCTTCAATAAGAGCCGGATTCAAAAGATAAGTTTCTAAATCGGGCTCAACTAAAACTGGAGTAAGTCCTGCTTTTGAAATGGCTAATATGCTTGCAATATATGTATTGGAAGGAACAATCACTTCATCACCATCTTTCATAAAACCCAACTCTTTGTATCCTTCCAGGATAAGGATTAGTGCATCTAATCCATTAGCAACGCCTATACAATGTTTGGTACCGCAATAATTGGCAAAGTTTGTTTCAAATTGAGCAACTTCTTTTCCCAAAATATACCAACCAGATTGTAACACCCTATCAAAAGCTTGTAACAATTCCTGATTGTTTTTTTCATTTACTGCCTTAAGATTAAGGAATTCAATCATTATTTTTCACTTTTTTTTATTATTGATTTTTATCCACTTTGCCCATGACTTTAGCCGGGTTACCATAGACTAAAGTATAGGCTGGTACATCTTTGGTTACCACACTACCAGCCCCAACCATTGCATGTTCACCAATAGTAATCCCTCCCAATATGGTTGCATTGGCTCCAATAGAAGCCCCTTTGCCAATTTTTATTTTCTGAAACGATTCGGGGTATTTTTTTGACCTTGGATATTTATCATTTACAAAAGTGGCATTGGGACCCACAAAGACATCGTCTTCAATTTGAATACCATCCCAAATAAAAACACCGCTTTTAATAGTAACCCTGTCGCCAATCTTTACATCATTTTCAATAAATGTATGACAATTGATATTACAGTTTTTACCAATTACAGCACCAGGCAATACAATTGCAAATTGCCAAATAAAAGTTCCTTCTCCAATATTATCACTTTGTACGTCAGCTGTAGAGTGTACCATTATTTACATGCTTTAAATATATCATAATCTCTAATGTAATCTTTCTCATCATATACACTGCTGGCTATACACATCTGCACAGCATTATGTGTGTACTTCATTGTTCTCCATGTATTCTTAGGTATGAATAGACCCTGGTTAGGATTTTCAAGAACAAATTCCTTCACCTCTCCATTTAAGGTTTCAACAGTAAGTATGATTTTTCCCGCCATTGCAACCAAAACCTGTTCTAAATCATAATGTGAATGCCCTCCTCTTTCTACACTTTCAGGAGTATAATAAGTCCAATAAATCCTTTTCACTTCAAAAGGGAGATGCTCATTTTCGGCAACTGAAATATAGCCTAATTGTGAATTCCCAATTTTAGGAAAATCGATGAGATATGGCTTAGTGTACATAGTTTGTAATTTATTCAATCTAAAAGTTACTTAAGTTAAAAATTGTAGAATCATTTAAAACCCTAAGTTAGCATGCAATTTATAACGAAGTTGCCTCTTTATTATTTTACGACTCTACTATTTTGAATATTCTTAGTCGATTTGAGGTTCCTTTTATATTTAAGTTTGTTTTGATTTTTTAAAACTGATGATACCTAGTAGGCATTTAATTACCTGCTTACAATAAACATAGTTAAACTGAAAGTGCTTTAGTAAAAACCTTAAGGTTTTAAAACCAGGGAAATTACTGGCATAATAATCGGCTTTAAACAATGTCAATTTCCTTTTGGCATGTTCAATTTCAGGATACTGGGCATATTTTTCAAAAATATATTGATGCGCTTTTTCCATAAAAGTAAGATTGGATGAAATATTCCCTTTTTTAAAGTGCCCATAATAAACCAATCTTTTATTTAGATACCCTATTGGATATTTTTGAGCTATTCTTAAGGACATATCCCAGTCTTCCATTGGAGAATTCTCATCGTACAAACCTACTTCATCATACACTTCTTTTTTAACCACCGCCCCAATTATATTTATAAAATTCCCTTTCAGTAAATCCTTAAAGATCCAGCCCGACTTATGTGTTTTAGTCTCTTTAGCCGGAACAATTTTATCGATATCGTAATAGTGATAATACCGGTTAGTGTACAACAATCCAATTTCAGGATGCTGCTCATAATATTTAATTTTTTCTTCTAAATTATTAAGGGCACACCAATCATCGCCACTTTGAAGCGTAATATACTTACCCTTAGCCTGTACCAATAAAACATTGATGTTGGCACAAATGCCATAGTTCTTCTCTCTTTTAAGGCTAATATAAGGCAACCCCGATTTTTTAAACAATGCATCGCTTACTTCATAAGAAGCATCATGAGAATTATTGTCAACATATAAAATTTCGATATTGGGATATGTTTGATTAATGAGTGAACCAAATGATTTTTCCACGAACTGCTCGTGATTCATTGAAATACAAATAACACTTACCAAGGGGGTATCTAGCATAGAAATGATAATTCATTATAAGATAAGAAATGACTATTAAACTTTACTTCCTCTAATCCTGGCAACCAATTCAATGGCTTTTCTAGACTCCAACAATGAAAACCCATTACCTGCAATAATAGCTGCGTAACTCTGTGTATGCAAGTCTGAAAAGCCATCGCTAAACTCAATTGCTTCTTCATTAATTGTTAGTGATCGAAAAGTTCTTTTCCCGGCTTCTTTAATTGTCACAGGCAAGTCGTTTTCATCAATACTCAGCGTCCAATTTACATTGGCATTCTCTAACTCCAATTCTCCTGAGGCTTTAAAAATATCATTGGCAAACACTTTATTGTTTACCACATTTCCAAAAACCCAAATTAGTATATCAAAAAAGTGAACGCCAATATTAGTAGCAATGCCTCCGCTTTTTTGAATATCTCCTTTCCAGCTATGTTGGTACCATCTTCCTCGGGATGTGATATACTGGAGGTTTACATTAAATTTTTTATTTGGAGCAGCAGCTTCAACCTTTTTCTTTAAAGCAATAATTGCTGGATGATGCCTCAATTGCAAGATGGTAAATACCCGATTGCCTGTTTCCATTTCAATTTCTGCCAGAGCATCAATATTCCAGGGGTTAAGCACAATGGGTTTTTCGCAAATCACATCAGCGCCAAGTCTTAATCCAAATCTTACATGAGCATCGTGTAAATAATTAGGGCTACAAACCGATACAAAATCTACTTTTTGTCCTATTCTTTTTTGTTTCTCCAGATGCCTATCGAATCTTTCAAATTCTGTAAAAAAATGTGCTTCAGGAAAATAATCATCCATTACCGCCACCGAATCGTGTTTATCCAAAGCAGCTACTAAATGGTTCCCTGTGTCCTTTATGGCTTTTAAATGCCTGGGAGCAACATATCCGCCTACACCAATTAAAGCAAATTTTTTCATTCCGTTATTTTATTCGTTTAACAGAATTGTTTTCCAAAACATATTCCTGTAAGCTTTCCTTACAAACGGCTTGATTAGTAGAATCAAATATCAGCTTATGCCCAAACTCACTCATCCAACCATTTTGCCTTCCAGGGTTTCCTTTTATTAATGCATAAGCAGGAACATCCTTGGTAACAACTGCCCCTGCCGCTATAAATGCAAATTCGCTAATGGTTATTCCACAAATTATTGTTGCATTAGCCCCAATGGTTGCTCCTTTTTTTATTAAAGTGGTTTGATATGCTCGTTTTCGGCTGATAGCACTACGAGGATTAATGACATTGGTTAAAACAACACCTGGCCCCAGAAAAACATCGTCTTCACATATCACACCTTCGTAAATACTTACGTTATTCTGAACTTTTACATTGTTACCCAATACAACTTTTGGAAACACAACTACATTTTGCCCCAGGTTACAATTTTTACCAATAACCGCCTCGGGCATAATATGAGAGAAATGCCAAATTTTTGTACCCTCGCCAATTTGGCAACCTTCATCAACAACAGAAGTAGGATGTACAAAATAATTCATGCTTTAATTTTAGTCTGCTATCTTTTTTAAATATTCGCCGTAGCCACTTTTTTTCAATTCTTCTGCTTGTTTTAATAATTCATCCCTACTAATAAAACCCATACGCCAAGCAATTTCCTCGGGGCATCCAATTTTTAACCCTTGTCTTTTTTCAATCACCCTTACATATTCTGCTGCATCATTTAAGGATTCAAATGTGCCGGTATCCAGCCAGGCAAATCCCCGGTCAAGTACAGCTACTTTTAATTTCTTCGCTTGCAAGTAATGATCATTCACAGTGGTTATCTCATACTCTCCTCTTTCACTAGGTTTTATATTTTTTGCTATTTCCACAACAGAATTATCGTAGAAATACAAACCTGGCACTGCATAATTACTTTTGGGGTTTTTAGGTTTCTCTTCTATACTAAGAGCATTAAATTCTGTATCAAACTCTACTACGCCATACCTTTCGGGATCACTAACAGAATAAGCAAAAATTACTGCTCCATCCGGATTAACACTCGACTGCAATAATTTAACAAAGCCACTGCCATAAAAAATATTGTCGCCTAAAACTAATGCAACAGAATCCTTACCTATAAATTTTTCTCCAATTACAAATGCTTGAGCCAACCCATTGGGCACTTCTTGTTTAGCATATTCAATTACACAACCCCACTGGCTACCATCTCCCAAAAGTCTTTTAAATTGTTCCTGATCTTCGGGTGTGGTAATGATTAATATCTCTTTTATGCCAGCCAGCATAAGCGTACTTAACGGATAATAGATCATCGGTTTGTCATAAATAGGCATTAATTGCTTGCTAATGCCTCTTGTGATTGGATAAAGCCTGGTGCCTGAACCACCAGCCAAAATAATTCCTTTCATTGTATTATCTTTTATGATATTGGTGATTATAATAGTTTTGATAATCGCCACTTGTTACATGTTTTAGCCACTCGCTGTTGTTCAAATACCAGTCAATGGTTTTACTTATTCCTTCTTCAAATTGAAGAGAAGGCATCCAACCTAGTTCATTTTTTAATTTTGTGGCATCAATAGCATATCGTAAATCATGACCGGCACGATCCTTAACATAAGTTATTAATTTTTCCGAGGTTCCTTTTTCTCTTCCCAGTTTTTCATCCATCTGTTTACATAATTCTTTTACAAGATTGATGTTAGTCCATTCGTTATGTCCACCAATATTATAGGTTTCTCCTATTTTTCCTTGATGAAATACCACATCTATAGCTCTTACATGATCCTCTACATACAACCAGTCTCTTACATTTTCTCCTTTACCATAAATCGGCAATGGTTTATTATTGATGATATTGTGAATACAAAGCGGTATTAATTTTTCGGGGAAATGATAAGGGCCATAATTATTACTGCAGTTGCTGATTTTTATTGGCAAGTGGTAGGTATGATAAAACGCTCTTACAATATGATCGGATGAAGCCTTAGATGCTGAATAAGGACTGCGAGGATCATAAGCTGTTTCTTCTGTAAAAAACCCTTCTTCTCCCAAAGAGCCGTACACTTCATCTGTTGATATATGATAAAATATTTTGCCCTCCATATCTTCTTTCCAAAACTCTTTTGCAGTTTGTAATAAAGCCGAAGTGCCAACAACATTGGTATTAATAAATGCCAATGGGTCGGTAATAGACCTATCTACATGGCTTTCGGCAGCGCAATGCAACACAGCAGTAAAGCGATGTTCTTCAAATAACTGGCGTAATAAACTTAAATCGGTAATATCTCCTTTTACAAAACGATAATTAGTACTATTTTCAATATCAACTAAATTTTCGAGGTTACCGGCGTAAGTAAGCTTATCAAGGTTTACAATTTTATAATCTGGGTATTTTTGAACAAATAATCTTGTTAAATGAGAACCAATAAATCCGGCACCCCCGGTAAGTAAAATAGTGTGCATGTAAAAGCTTTTGAGTTTCAAAAATAGTTATTAATTAGTTGCCAAGGAATAGAGGTTAAAACATTACTTAACAGTTTTAACTTTATAATCCAGTAAAGGCTACGTGGAAATATTCTTTTATCTCATCCACATCAAATTGCTGGGCTCTTTTTGCTGCTCTTGATACAAATAGATCCCTTAATCCTGCATCTTCATACATTAATTTCATAGCTGCAGCTAAGGCAATTACATCATTAATGGGTGTTAATATCCCATATTCGCCAATTTCATAATTATTGATTGCCCGGTGATGTAAATCTGTTGCCGGAGCAAGCAATTCTCTTGGACCAGAATGACAATCGGTAGAAATAACTGGTTTGCCACAAGCCAAAGCCTCTATTAACACATTAGGGAATCCCTCTACATCAGAACTCAAAACAAAACAATCGCTACGGCTAACATACTTAAACGGATTATTATCGAACCCACAAAAAATCACCTTGTTCATCAACCCAAGGTCGTACACTTTTCGTTTAAGTTCTTCTTCCATCACCCCTCCACCCACAATTACAAGTTTACATGGAAGGTTTTTTAAGATAAAAAAGGATTGTATTAGCAGTAGGTGATTTTTCTCCCTCCTAAATCCACCCACATTTACAAAATGAAAAACATTTTCTTCAAAAATAAAGTCGGGCTTTTCATCGACGTGGTTTTTAATAAATTTTAAATCGATGGGATTGTAAATAACTCTTACTGGCGTTTTTATTTTAAAGTTTTCAATGAGGTCTGTCTGCATGGCATAGGAATTAGCAAGTACCAGATCGGCTCTTTTATAAGAAAACCTTACCATAAATTTTGAAAACATCCTGTAAATGGCGGAATGACTTTGTAACATGGTTGTTTGATGTGTTCGTTCGCACATAATTACTTGGCCCTTGTAGCCCCACAAACTTTTCATCAATGCATTTATATAACAGGGACGATATAAAAACGCTACTGATATGTTGATTTTATTTTTTTTACAATACCGATAAACTTTATATGAAATGGCGGGTAATTTTAAAAATCGAATTACTTTATCCTGCTGCAAAGGTTGCTGTAAGTTGAGCACTTTAATTTCGGGAGGAATTACATAATCAATATAATTGCTGTAAATGGCTAGGTGAATTTCAAAATCATCCTTTAAATGGCCAAGTAAAAGAGAAACCACCCTTTCTGCACCGCCAGATTGCAGTGTATTAATAAAAATCAACAGTTTAGGTTTAATACCATTCATTCGTTTTCAATTATTTGGGCTGCACAAATATCTGTTTTTTATTCCCATTAGCTATATGAATTTTGTGAAATACTACTTACAGGGGTCAACGATTTGTATAAAAACTTGTTCAATTAAAGGAATGATAATATCTGGGTTAAATTTTCTTTTTGTTGTAGCAGCAATATTTTGTCTATTAAAATCTATTGCCAAAGCTTCTTCTATTGTAATAGCAAAAGCTTCTGCTGTGTTTTCATTTACCAACAACCCTGTTTCCCCGTTTATAATGATTTCATTTATCCCTCCCGGCACATTAAAAGCAATAGCAGGGATGCCATAAGCGTTTGCTTCTAACAAAGTATTTGGAAAGCCCTCGTAATAAGAGCCCATTAAAAACAGGTCTGCATCTTCCAACTCATTAAAAGGGTTAGCCTTTTCTCCATGCAATACAATTTTATCATTTAACCCCAACTCTTCAATTAATAATTGAATGGCATACTTCTCCTCTCCATCACCAACAATATGTAATTGAAAATTAATACTAAGCAATGCTACAGCTCTAATCAGTCTATCAATTCCTTTTTCTGGCGAAAGCCTGGATACGGTTATTAGTTTTACTACATCATTGGGAAACTCCTTGGTTTCCAATTTGCTTTCAGTAACCGGATTATTAATTACCCCAGTTTTATGTGCAGATATATTGTAATTGTTGATTAAATCTTGCTGCATGTATAGCGACTGACATAGAATGAAATCAAATCGATGATAATATTTTTTTATAAGCCAATTATATATTTTGGGCAACTTCGCTCTCTGGCTGTTAATGCTTACAATACTCGACTCTCTGGCAACAAATTTTATGCTTTTTTGAAAGCTATTTTTAAAAAATGCCAAATACAAATTCAGGTGATTGGCTCCAGAAAAAACAATGTCTGGTTTCCATTGTTTCACTATCCGTTTAAACTTAAAAAGCGAAAACAATACCCTTTTTTGATGCAGATTAACTATTTCTACTTTCGGATTAGTTAAATTATAAAAAGGTTGTGAATTATTTAAGAGCACCAAACATACTGAAAACAAATCAGTATTAATATGATTACACAAAATTGAAACATACTTCTCTGTACCTCCACATTGCAACGATGGGATACAGATTAAGAGTTTTATTTTAGGATTTTCTATCAATGCAAAATACTACAGTATGATTTATACAAATATGACGAATGTTAAAAATGTTTTTTATGCTCAATACTAGTTATTGGTAAAATTAAAGGTTCAAACTTAAAATCAATCATGAGCCATTGCTCATCCTCCTTTACCTTTGCCGCCTATGCATTACGCCTCTATTGAAAATATCAGCAAATCGTTTGGGATTAGAACCCTTTTTAAAAATATCTCTTTTCATGTGGAAGAAGGCGATAAAATTGCCCTAGTTGCCCGAAACGGGAGTGGAAAATCTACCTTATTAAAAATAATTGCCGGGTTAGATACCTCAGATACAGGCACTTTTTGGGTACATAAAGACATTAAAGTGGTGATGCTACAACAGGATACTGCTTTTGAAGAAATGAAGAGTATTTGGGATAATGTATTAAGAATGGACAACCCAGTGGTAAAAGTGGTGAAGGAATACGAAAAATGCCTTGAGCAGGAAGCGGATAATATTGAAAAGCTTACCGACCTGATGGCGATGGTGGATGAACTGAATGCCTGGAATTTTGAGAGTGAGCTAAAGCAAATTTTGGGTAAACTAAATCTGCATCATTTAAATGAGCCAGTAAAAAATCTAAGCGGAGGCCAACGTAAAAGAGTTGCCCTTGCGCAAGCATTAATTGAAGCCCAATTACACGAGGGAAAATGTTTATTAATTCTCGATGAACCTACCAACCATTTAGATGTTCAGATGATTGAGTGGCTTGAAGATTATTTATCGGCTCAAAAAGTAACCCTGCTTTGTGTTACCCACGATAGGTATTTTTTAGACGCCGTTTGTAATGAGATATTGGAAATGGATGATGAAAAAATTTACATCTACAAAGGCAATTACGATTATTTTTTAGAGCAGAAAAGTTTAAGACAGGAGGTACAAGCTAGTGAAATGCAAAAAGATAAAAACATTTTTCGCAAGGAGCTGGAGTGGATGAGAAAGCAACCCAAGGCCAGAACAACCAAATCAAAATCGAGGCAGGATGCGTTTACAGATATTGAAGAAAGGGTAAGTCAGCGCAAAGAAGAAACAGAAGTAAGCCTGCAGGTAAAAATGACAAGGCTTGGCGGAAAAGTGTTGGAAATGAAAAAGGTTTATAAGAATTATGGCGACAAAGTGATTCTTAAAGGCTTTGATTATACTTTTAAAAAGGGAGAACGAATTGGTATTGTTGGCAAAAATGGTATAGGTAAATCCACCTTTTTAAAAATAGCCTTGCAACAGGAAATGCCCGATAGCGGCAAAATAAACCATGGCGATACTGTTGTTTTTGGAAACTTTAACCAGGAGGGGCTGCAATATAAAGAAGACAAGCGTGCCATTGAATATGTGAAAGATTTTGCTGAGTTTTTTCCGTTGGCGGATGGTGGCAAAATATCGGCAACTCAGTTTATGGAAAAGTTTGGATTTGCTTCTGAACAGCAATATACCCCACTTAGCAAATTAAGTGGAGGCGAAAAACGCAGGCTTCATTTATTAAGCATCCTTTTTCTTAACCCTAACTTTTTAATTTTAGATGAACCTACTAATGATTTAGACTTACAAACATTGAGAACCCTTGAAGAGTTTTTATTGGATTTTCCCGGCTGTATTCTAATTGTAAGTCACGATAGGTATTTTATGGACCGGATGGTGGATCATCTTTTTGCATTTGAAGGCGACGGAGTAATAAAGGATTTTCCTGGTAATTACAGCCTATACAGAGAACATAAAGAAAAAGAATTATCAACTGGTAAATCTAACCCAGGTGATAAACCAACAGAAACTAAAACAGTAGAAAAAGCGCCAACAACTGTTCAAGCCAAATTGAGTTTTAAAGAAAAGTATGAGTTTGAGCAGATAGAAAAAGAAATGCCATCATTAACGAAAGAGAAGGCCGATCTTGAAGAAGAGATGAACAAAGCAGGGGTTGACTATGACGATTTACAAAAAGCAGCTTCTAGAATTGGAACGATTACAGCATTATTGGAAGAGAAAGAAATGCGCTGGCTGGAGTTAAGTGAAAGGATGTAGACTTACTTGATTGGAATTTTAACTTCAATGTTAGTTCCTACTTCTAATCTCGATTGAATTAAGCAGGTGCCATTCATCATTTTGGAACGCTCTTTAATCCCCATCAACCCAAAATTCAAATGCCCACTTTTGAGAGTTGTATCAAACCCAATTCCATCATCTATCACAACCAAAGAGACGTTTTTTTCAACCGTTTCTATTTTAATAAATACTTTTTTTGCTTTAGCGTGCTTGGTAATATTACTTAAGGCTTCCTGTAATATTCTATAAATCCCAATAGAGATGTTGGAGTTTATCTCATCATCTCTAAAATCATTCAGGTATTTTACATCTATGCCTAACTTTTCGCCAAACTCTTTAATATGCCACTCAATAGCCGCATTTAATCCAAGATCATCAATGATATTAGGCCTCAACTCAGCTACAATACGCCTAATTGAATTCACTGCCGAATCTACTAATTCAAGGGTATCATTAAATTTCATTTTTAACCGGGGGTCCTCATTATCTACTTTTTTACTTAACCACACTATATCCATTTTTAATCCGGTAAGTTGCTGGCCCAATTCATCATGAATTTCTCTGGCAATTTTTGTCCTTTCTTCTTCTCTTACGTTCTCCAGGTGAACACTAATTTCCCTCAATTGATCTCTACTCTCTTTTAAATTGTTTTCACTTAATTTATTGGCAGTAATGTCAATCATAATCCCTCTTAACTGAACCGGCTTGTCGTTTTCCACAATTACTGTTACAATATCTCTTAACCAAACATTGGAACCATCCTTTGCAATCATCCTGTATTCAAAATCATGTGCCCTTTTTTCTTGGGTGCATGTTACACAAAAATCAATAGCCCAACTTTTATCATCTGGGTGTATATGATCGGCCCAGAATTGATTTTCAGAAATCCATAGTTCGCTAGGATACCCCAAAATATCTTCTACTTTTTTACTGATGAAAGTAAACTGAAAAGTAGTGGCATCTGCTTCCC
This sequence comes from uncultured Chitinophagaceae bacterium, assembly GCA_947085175.1. Taxonomy (GTDB): domain Bacteria; phylum Bacteroidota; class Bacteroidia; order Chitinophagales; family Chitinophagaceae; genus Ferruginibacter. The sequence continues at coordinate 73,006 of CAMTVJ010000002.1, read as the reverse complement.
ACACTATACCATCAATTGTATTTATAAGTGATTCAATTTTATTGTGTGACTCCTTAATTTGTATTTCATTTAATTTACTCTCCGTAATATCCTGGCCAGTGCCTTTTATGCTCTCTACATTTCCGTTTTCATCTAATACTACTTGAGCAATGCCCAGTATATTTTTTATACTACCGTCATTACAAATAATTCTATGTTCGTAATTAGTCCCAACTTTGTTTTCCAAGCAATATTTTAGTGTTTCATCAAGTTTTTCTCTATCATCCGGATGGTATTTACTCTTAAATGCGTTTAGCAAATTTTCACTAGAGTTTCCCTCCATTTCAAAAGTTTTAAAATGTTCTTTTGATAAGGACAATTCATTTGTTTTAAAATTAAATTCCCAGCTTCCGGTTTTAGTAATGCGCTGGGACAATTGTAACATTTCTTCACTTTTTTGCAATGCCTCCATGGCCATTTTACGTTCTGTAAAATCCACTACGGTACCAATATATCCAGTTAATGTACCATCACTTGCCAAAAAAGGAACTGCATTGCCATACACCCAAACTGTATCACCATTCTTATTAATCATCCTATGCTCTGAGTTAGATGATTTTGCATTACTCATTTTACTATTAAACTCCCTTTTTATTTTTCCTCTATCATCGGGATGTATTCCATTCAACCAGCCTAATCCCAAGGACTCATCAAGGCTCATACCCGAATAACTCAATAAGGTTTCATTAAGATAGGTTGTGAGCCCATCAGCATCAGTTTCAAATATTCCTACAGGAACTGTTTCAGTAATCATTCGAAGTCTCAATTCTTTTTCTTCTAAAATTTGGGCAGCTTTTACTCGATCAGTGATGTCCTTAAAAAAGACTGAAAGTCCTTCGGGTGAGGGATAAATTAAATTTAAAAACCACTTATCATGGGGTTTATAGTATTCTTCCATGGATATCATTTCCTGTTTTTCCATGGCTTGGTGATAAGCGTCATAGACTGGTTTCCCAATGTCTTCAGGAAATTCAGTCCAGATATGTTTACCTACTAATAGTTTGGGATTTTTCTCTAAAAGTTCTCCAGCCCTTTTGTTTACATAGGTATAATGCCAATTACTATCAATGGCCACAAAGCCATCAGTAACTCTTTCATAAATATTAGAAAGGGCTGTATCTGCTTTTTTCTTTTCTGTTATATCAACAAGTGTAGTTAGCCAAAAATTTGATCCCTCTAATTCAATCTGCTCCGTAGAAACCAGAATGGTTATTTTTCTTTTCGATTTTTTTGAGATAAAATAAATCTCTTTGCTTAACAATTTACCTTCTACAGATAAGAGAACCCATAAATCTTTTAAACTCTTTTCATTGAAGATACCAGCATCAATTCCCGTTTTACCAATGGTTTCATTTCTTTCAAGTTCAGCTAATTGCAAGGCATGATCATTTATATCAATAATGATATGATTATGATCAGTCAGAATCATCCCTACAAGATTGTTATGAAAAATTCTGTTGAATTTCTCATCACGCTCAATCATTAGCATAATTTAAAAGTGATAGTTGTTATTAAAAATTGGAATATATTGAACACAAAAGAAATTAATATACAATAAAAAGCTTGTAGCATCAATTATAGAAATAGTGTAATAATATTTTTACTAATTTGTATTTCTCTTTTAATTGAAGCCACAAAATAAGTATTTTTACTATACTTCATCTTAGCAAATAATTAAATATAACTTTCTACTATAAAAAATTACATGAACCAACGTTTTTATTCGCTTGATGTTTTTAGGGGTGCTACAGTTGCTTTAATGATTTTGGTGAACAATCCTGGTAGCTGGTCTAATATCTTCCCCCCATTAGAACATGCAAGCTGGCACGGGCTTACTCCCACCGACCTGGTTTTCCCTTTTTTCTTATTTGCTGTAGGCAATGCTATGGCTTTTGTAATGCCTAAATTAGCAATTGCTGGAGGAAAAGCCTTTTGGAAAAAAGTAATTTTACGTAGCCTTCTCATTTTTTTTATTGGAGTTTTTCTTAACTGGTTTCCCTTTATAAAGTATGATGCTGATGGTAGTTTTATTTTAAAACCATTTGAAAACCTTCGCATTTTTGGAGTTTTACAAAGGATAGCCATTTGTTATTTTTTTGCTTCCATTATCATTTATTACTGTAAGACAAGAGCCGCTTTTGTAGTTGGATGCATTCTATTAATTAGTTATTGGTTTTTGTGTTTAGCTTTCAATCCTGCCGACCCGTATAGTTTGTCTGGCTGGTTTGGTACCAATATTGACAAAGCTATTTTAGGCGAAAATCATATGTATCATGGCGAGGGTGTAGCATTTGATCCGGAAGGGTTATTGAATAGCCTGGCTGCCATTGTACAGGTAATTTTTGGTTACTTGGCAGGATCTTATATTATTCAAAAAGGCAAAACAACCGAAATGCTCACTGGTCTTTTTGTAGCTGGATGTGTTTTAGTTTTTACTGGTTTTTGCTGGGATATGGTTTTCCCTATTAACAAAAAAATATGGAGCAGTAGCTATACTGTTTACACCACAGGTCTTGCCATTTTGGTTTTATCAGTAATGATTTATTTAATTGAGTTTAGAGGTAACAAAGGAATATGGAGCCGGTTTTTTGATGTGTTTGGAAAAAACGCCCTTTTTATTTTCGCTATGAGTGCACTCATTCCAAAGTCGCTTTGGCTGATAAGGATTAACAATGGCTTTACTACTGAAGGAAAACCTAAATTTTTGAATCCGCTTAGTTGGTTTTACGAACATATCTGCAAAAACGTTTTACCATCCGACCCCCGAATAGGCTCATTGCTATATGCACTTTGTTTTATAGTGATGATGTGGCTATTTGCCTGGATTTTAGACAAAAAGAAAATTTATATAAAAGTGTAGTGAACTGGCATTAGTTCTCTCTTAGTTACATTTGCAATACAAACAATTTAGCATACAACTAATTATGAATTTATTTACCATCATTACCATTCTTGTTGTAATTACAGCCTTATTTGCCTATTTAAATGCCCGGTACTTAAAACTTCCCGAAACAATTGGCATGATGATTATTGCCATTATTTTTTCACTATTGTTAATTACGGCTGGCTTTTTATTTCCACAGATATCAGATTTTGCAAGAGGATTTATTAGCAATATTGATTTTAGTACTGTGCTACTGGATATCATGCTTAGCTTTTTATTATTTGCAGGAGCTATGCACACTGATGGGTCTTTATTAAAAGCCAATAGAAGGTCAATTACTGTATTTGCTATTCTGGGTGTCATTATCTCAGCTTTACTAGTTGGCTTGTTTCTTTACTTTTTCCTCCAGGCTATACATACGCCATTACAATTTTCTTATTGCCTTTTGTTTGGCGCTTTGGTTGCTCCTACTGACCCCATTGCAGTTTTAGGAATTTTGACAAAAGCCGGTGCTCCAAAGGATATTGAAATTAAAATTGTTGGAGAATCTTTATTTAATGATGGTATAGGTGTGGTATTGTTTTTATCTCTATTGGAAATTATTACAATAGGCACTAGTAATGTTTCTCTTTCCGACATCTCTTTATTATTGGTACAGGAAATTGGCGGAGGAATTTTGTTTGGCTGGTTATTGGGGCTTATTGGCTTTAGGATGATGAAACAAATTGATCATTATCAATCTGAAATATTAATAACCCTAGCTATTGTTATGGGAGGATATTTAGCAGCTCAATTAATGCATTTGTCCGGTCCATTAGCTATGGTTGTTGCTGGGTTATTTACAGGAAGCAGATCAAAAGACCATGCCATGAGCGATACCACCGAATTGTATGTTTACAAATTTTGGGAATTAATTGATGTATTGATGAATGCGCTTTTATTTGTACTCATAGGATTAGAGATTCTTACTTTAGATTTCAATATCAATTATCTAATCGCTGGTTTAGTTGCAATACCTATAACTTTATTAGCCAGGTATATTTCACTGATAATTCCAGCATCGGTTTTTAGAAAGTACATTAAAACTGATAGGAAAACTATAAACTTGATGACTTGGGGAGGATTAAGAGGAGGCTTGTCTATTGCCATGGCATTATCATTAAAGGCCCCTTTGCCTAAAACCCAGTTTGTATTTATGATTTATGTGGTTGTATTGTTTTCTATAATTGTACAAGGCTTAACTATTGACAAATTGATTAAAAAAATGTTTAAGAAAGTTTAAGAATTTACACGCTCTTTTCTATGAAGCAGGGTAGATGAGGCCACACCAAAATTATCAGGCACATGCCCAACTTGCAAGCTACGTAATCCTATTTTTATTAAAGCCATATGGTGTATGGTATGTTCTAAATTATAGGCCACTTCACGATAATAATTGGTTTCCAGTTTTATCATTTCTACCCCACTTTTATCAAAATTGGTTTCCAATATTAAATCTTTATTCTTTGTGTAAAGTCTATTATTTATTAGTTGTAATAATTGAATGGCAGTGTTTTTAATAGTTTCTATTTCCAACTCTCTTTCCCTTTTTTCATAATTAACAACACCAGTTTCGTATCCTTTTTGTAAAGAACCAAAAATTTCAATCACATGCCTAACATGTTGACCAATACTTGCATTAGAAAGTGTTTCTATTGAACAACTATATTGTTCATCTGTTAATTGATTGAGTGTTGTTATTAACTGACCAAAAATATTACTTACAGATTGTTTTAAATTCATTTTTTAAAGTTTAATATTTATATCCTTCGCCAGCTTTTTCTTCTAGCTCTACTCCCATTGACAAAACTATTCGATTAACAAAGTTGAAGTAAGCTATGACTAAGGTTGCATCCAATATCGCTCTATCATCCAATCCTATTTCTTTTAAAGATATTGTTTTATCTATGTTTTCAAAACTCCTTGGGGTTATTGTTAAATCTACAGCATATTTACACAAGGAATTGTCAACATCATCTAAGCCCAATTTGAAATAATCTTCTGCCAATACAGCCACCCTTTCTTCATTCTTCCAGTAATTATTTAATGCGGCTCCGTGATGCTCTTTACAATAAGAACAACCATTGGCTGAAGAAACCACTACAGCAATCATTTCACGCTGTGCCCTGCTTAATGGCGACTGACTAAACATGATGCTCATATACAAATCCATATGAGCAACAATAGTTGCCGGATTAAGGCTTTGAATCATATGAACAGAAGCCAGCTTCCCTCTTTTGCTAAATAAATCATCATAAATTTCTTTGAGCTGTCCTGTTGCTTCTTCAAAACCAATTACTTTAATATTCGCCATAGATATCCTTTTAGCATTAAAATATTACTTCTTATGCTGAGCCACTCCATATTCTCCAAATTTAATCAAATCATCGGGCCCAATATATCCTTTAATAATGGTAATAGCATTCCCCTCGGCATCTGCAATAATTAGCGTTGGATAGGCATTTACATTAAATTTTTGAGCAAGGACCAAACCTTCACCTTTCTCCATATCTATGGCAATATTGATAAAATGTTTGTTATAGAAATCCCCTGCTTCTTTGTTGGGAAAAGTATTCTTTTTTAGCATTTTACATGGTCCGCACCATACGGCATACGCATCTAGAAAAATGAGCTTGTTTTGTTTCTTTGCCATTAACTTAACCTTGTTCCAATCAGTTTCAACAAATTGAATTCCAGTTTCTGCATTTGCAGTTTCTACATTTTTATTATTGATGGCTTTAGGAGTACAAGCTACTACAAACAATACCGCTAAAAAAAGTACAAGTTTGAGTATGTTATTTTTTTTCATAATTCTTTTCTGTTAAACCATTTTTCTTTACAAATATATTATTGAAGTAAATTTATTAGAGGATCCACATTACAAATTGATTATTGATAAAGTTTAATTAAAGGTAAATTCAGGCTGATGCCCAGAAATGAATATGGCTTTATCTTTAAACATACAGCCCTTACAATGTTAAGGGTATATCTACTTGGTGGTCCCGGCAAGAATCGAACTTGCATCTAAAGTTTAGGAAACTTCTATTCTATCCATTGAACTACGGGACCAATTGAATATCGAAATTGGGAGAGCAAAAATAGGCAATTCTCAGTTTGGCTTTTCAATTATAATAGTTTGAACAAATAAAACTTACAACTGCAGTTCCAATTATCATCTTTTAAATTTCATCTCTCCACTCCTATCCTTATCTTTGCCCTCCCCCATCCGAAGGGTAAAAGAAGATTATTTTTTACCCAATTTAACAGGGCGGGCAAAATTTATAACATATGAAGTGGTTGAATACGATTATTAAATACAGGCTTTGGTTGGGTACTATTTTTCTTGCATTGGCAATTTTCACTCACGTACAAACCAGCTTTTGGCCCTCATTTGTTTTATACCTTATTGCTGTTGTTGCCATTGTTGGTCATTTTTTGTTTGGCCCAATGCGCCTTATTCAAGCTTATATGGAAGATGGGGATATGGCTGGCGCTAAAAAAGTGGTGGAATCTATCTGGTTTCCAGCTATTCTTATTAAACCCGTACGTTCAGTTTATTATACTATTAAAGGCAACCTGGCAATGGTGGAAGAAGATTATGACGGTGCCGAAATAATGATGAAAAAAAGCCTTTCACTTGGTGGTGGCGCTTTAACCAAACAAGCTGAGGGGCCAAATAAATTACAGTTGGGTATGCTAAAAATGCAAAAGGGGAACATGAAAGAAGCAGAAAGCTATATCCGTCAGGCTATAAGAGCAGGATTGCCCGATAACGAAAATAATGCGGCCGCCTATCTCCAGCTTTGTTCCATCATGATGAACAAAAGAGAGTTTAGGGCTGCAAAGCAATACTTTAAAAAAGCCAAAAGCTTTAAAGCTACCACTCCCCAAATTGTAGACCAGATCAAACAAATTGAAAAGTATATTACCCGTATGCCGGGCTAATGTAAACTCTCATTTTAAAATGATTAATAAAGGAAATGTCTTAACTAGTATCTTTGGTTAATGAGTATTTACCGTGACACTTTACAGCAAAAATTTACTGAAGAATATCAAAAACTTAACCAGGAGCAGCGTAGAGCTGTAGACACAATAGAAGGACCTGTAATGGTTATTGCCGGACCAGGAACAGGAAAAACTCAAATTCTGGCAGCAAGAATTGGCAAGATTTTATTAGATACAGATGCACGGCCCGAAAATATACTTTGTCTTACTTATACCGATGCAGGTACTATTGCCATGCGCAAGCGATTGCAACAATTTATTGGTGCCGATGCTTACAAAGTAAATATTTACACCTTCCACGCTTTTTGTAATGTGGTCATTCAGGATAATTTAAACCTATTTGATAAAACATCTTTAGATGCCGTTTCGGAATTAGAAGCTATTGAACTCTTTAAAGAACTGATTGATGCCTTTCCAAAAGGCCATCCATTAAAAAGGTATCGGGGCGATGTGTATTACGAAATCAAAAGTCTCCGCCATTTATTCTCTTCTATGAAAAGGGAAGGTTGGACGGCTGATTTTATCAATCAAAAAATTAATGACTACATAAACGATTTACCAAACCGAGATGAATATGTTACCAAACGCAAAACTAAAGAATTCAATAAAGGCGATATAAGAACCGATAAGATAGAAGAGGAAAAAGAGAAGATGGAAAAACTACGGTATGCCGTGAATGAATTTGCGAATTTTCAAAACTTGATGCGGAAAAGAAACCGTTACGATTTTGATGACATGATCAATTGGGTAATTACCATGTTTGAAGAAAACAAAAACATACTGGCCAACTACCAGGAAAAATTTCAATACCTGTTGGTGGATGAATTTCAGGATACCAGTGGCACTCAAAATAAATTGGTTCAGCTATTGATAAATTACTGGGATAAACCTAATGTGTTTGTGGTTGGAGATGATGACCAAAGTATTTTTCGTTTTCAGGGAGCCAATGTGGAGAATATGCTGGACTTTGCCAACCAGTATATTAAAGATTTAATGACGGTGGTGTTAACCAATAATTACCGAAGCATTCAACCAATATTAGACATTTCTAAAACATTGATTAACCGAAACAACGAAAGGCTGGTAAAACAAATTGAAGGACTTAGCAAAGACCTCATCAGCTCCAAACCTGCACTGCTTGAGTTAAAAAACAACCCCCTTTTACATGAATACAATTCAGCCAAAGATGAAATGGCCGATATTACCAACCGTGTTTCCGCATTGATTGACCAACAAATTGAGCCAGGGAAAATTGCCATTATTTATAAAGAAAATAAATACGGCGAAGAACTGGCAACCCATTTCCGGTTAAAAAACATTCCGGTGTATAGCAAGAGAGACCTCAATTTATTGGAACACGTTTTCATAAAAAAGCTGATTGAAATATTGCGTTACCTCAATGCGGAGCATGACATTCCTTATGGAGGCGACAAAATGCTTTTTGAAATCCTGCATTACGATTTTTACAATATCCCCTCAATAGAAATTGCAAAACTTACGGTGGAGGTAAACAAAAAAAGATACGGAAACGAATTAACCTCCATCCGAAAAATGCTTTTCGACAAATCCAATAAAGCGCCAAAAGATTTATTTGATACTGGTATAAATCAACAGCTTAAAACATTCAGCAGCATAATTGAGCAATTGATTACCGATGTATCGAACCTGACTTTACAAGGCTTGTTCGAAAACATCATTAGCAAAGCCGGCGTACTGGAATACATCATGAAAAATGATGAAAAGATTTTTCTAATGCAATTGCTTACCAAGTTTTTCGATTTCATAAAAGAGGAAACCAGCCGTAATCCATTTTTATCGCTCAATGCATTAATAGACATTATCGACCTGATGCAAAAAGAAGACTTGAAATTACCCATGAGTCAGGTAGCAGGTAGCGATAAAGCAGTTAATCTTTTAACGGCCCATGGAAGTAAGGGGCTGGAGTTTGAGTATGTTTTCTTTGCAGGCGTAAATGCCTCGGTATGGGAAAAGAAACGCAAGCCTGGAGGCGGGTTTAAATTTCCGGATACCATGTTTGTGTCACAACCAACTCTTGCCGAAGATGAAGAATTAAGACGCCTGTTTTATGTGGCATTAACTCGTGCCGAAAAGCACTTGTTTATTTCTTATGCAAAATATAAAAATGATGGTAAGGAGCTGGAACCTTCCATGTTTATAGCCGAAATTTTAGAAGAGCATGATTTAACCACTGAAAAAATCACACTTACTGACGAACAAAGAGTAGAATTTGAAATCTTACATTTTACAGCTCAAGCACCCGAGATAGAACAGGCCGAAGAAGATTTTATTACTGGCATACTGGATAAGTTTACCATGAATGTAACAGCCCTTAGTGCCTATTTAAACTGTCCTTTGAGTTTTTATTATAAAAATTTAATCCGCATTCCATCAGGCAAAAGTGAGACGCTTGAATTTGGAAGTGCCATACATGAGGCCTTAGAAAAATTGTTTAGGAAAATGCTGGACAATGAAAATAAAAGCTTCCCCTCAAAACAGGAAATGCTGGAAGACTTTAATAGGTACATGAATAAGCATCGGGAAAATTTTACCGAAAACGAATTTAAAAGAAGGATGGAACAGGGTTCAATTGTGTTGCCAGAATACTACGACAAATACATCAACAGTTGGAATAAAATTGTAGCTGTTGAAAGAAACATAAGAGGTATTGTGGTAAATGGAGTGCCTCTAAAAGGTAAACTGGACAAACTAGAGTTTACAGGCAAGGAAGTAAATGTGGTAGATTATAAATCGGGGAATGTTGACAATGCTTTGAAAAAGATGAAACCGCCAAATGAGAAAGATCCTAATGGCGGTGATTATTGGCGGCAAGCTGTTTTTTATAAAATCCTAATTGATAATTATGAGCAGAAAGACTGGAAAGTTAACAGCACCGAATTTGATTTTGTAGAGCCTGATAAAAAAGGGGAATACCGAAAAGAAAAGATTGTCATCAACCCAGAGGATATTGAAACAGTAAAACAACAAATCTCGCAAGTTTGGAATAAAATACAAGCTCGTGATTTTTATACCGGCTGCGGAAAAGTAGATTGCCATTGGTGCAATTTTGTAAAAGACAATAAACTGGCTGTTGCCCTTCATGAGCTTTCGGAAGAAGAAGAATTAACAGATTAAAGATTTTTTAAGTTACATAAACAACGCAAACAGTTTAAGTTTGCAGTTCAAACAAAACAATGAGCGTTAAGCATTTTTTATACTCGTTTTTATTCATTTCATTTTTTTATAGTATCGCCATCAGCAATATGAGCTGTGGTCAAATTGGAATGCCTACTGGAGGAGCAAGAGACAGCATACCCCCAAGGCTTGTCAATGCCTCACCAAAAGAAAATAGTGTTAATGTTAGCAGCAACAAAATCACTTTAACCTTTGATGAATATATTGAGTTAAAAGATGTACAAGCCAATGTTTTTATTTCGCCTTATCCCAAAAAAGCCCCATCAATTGACTATCGACTAAAAACTGTAACGGTAAATTTGAAGGACAGCTTATTGCCCAACACCACCTACAGCATCAATTTTGGAAATGCCATTGTCGACAATAACGAAGGCAATGCATTTAAAGAAATGACTTATGTTTTTTCAACTGGCAACAGTATCGATTCTTTAACATTGGGCGGAAAAGTAATTATTGCCGAAACAGGGCAAACCGACAGCACCATCATCGTTTTGCTTTATCGCAATGCTAACGATTCGTCTGTTCAAAAAAACAAACCAGATTACATGGCTAAGCTTAAAGGAGATGGCTCTTTTGAATTCAAAAACCTTCCTGCCGGCCTATTCGATATTTATGCCGTTAAAGATGGCGATGGTAGCAGAAACTATAATTCTAAAAAAGAATTGTTTGCATTCCTTGATGGCAAGATTATGGTTTCTGAAAATAGCGAACCGGTTTTACTTTATGCATCAGCTGTAGAAAAAGGTAAAGGACAAACAGCCCCAAAACTCATCAACACAGATAAAAAATTAAAATACAGTAGTTCTTTAACCGGGCAATTACAAGATTTATTAACGCCGCTTGAATTATTTTTTAATAAACCATTAAAAATATTTGATAGCGCAAAACTGATTGTAAAGGACAGCAACTCAAAAGCTGTTTCAATTTTAAACTGGTCAATCGACAGCAGCAGAACTAAAATCACCCTTTCTGGCAAATGGCAAGAAGATATGTTATACAGCATCTTACTAGACTCTACAACCTTTGCAGACTCCGCTGATTTACGACTGACAAAAAATGATACCCTTCGTTTCACTACAAAAAAAGAAGCGGACTATGGCAAAGTAGTGTTGCGTTTTGAAAACCTGGATCTTAAACAAAACCCTGTTTTACAATTTGTACTTGGCAATGATGTAAAAGAAAGCTATCCTTTAACTGGCAAAGAATGGAGCAAAAACTTAATTGCTCCTGGTGAATATGAAATTAGAATTTTATTTGATGAAAATAAAAACGGTCAATGGGATCATGGCGATTACTCTAAAAAATTACAACCCGAAAAAGCCATTACCCTTTCTCAAAAACTGGCTGTAAGGGCCAACTGGGATAATGAGAGAAACATCAAATTGTAATGGATAATTTATTATCCTCTTATCTATTAACTTTATGCAATGATTTTTTCCTCCTCACTGTTAGAAAATGCTGTAAATGAATTTGCCAAACTACCCGGCATAGGAAAAAAAACAGCCTTACGCCTAGTTTTACATTTAATAAAGCAAGACGAAGCCGAAGTGAATCAGTTTAGTGAAATTATAGCTAAAATGAGGGCCGAGATTAAATTTTGCAATCGCTGTCACAATATTTCAGATAAAGCACTTTGTAATATTTGCAGCAATCCCATGCGTAAGCAGGATATTCTTTGTGTGGTAGAAAACATCCGTGACGTAATTGCTATAGAAAGTACCCAGCAGTTTAATGGTATTTATCACGTTTTGGGAGGCATCATTTCTCCATTAGATGGCATAGGACCCGAGCAGTTAACCATCGATTCGTTAATTGAACGCATAAAAACAGAAGAAACGCAGGAAATTATTTTTGCCCTAAGCCCCACCATTCAAGGCGACACTACCATTTATTACATCAGCAAGAAACTGCAGCCATTACAGGTAAAAATTACAACCATAGCCCGTGGTATCGCCTTTGGAGGCGAGCTGGAGTATGCAGATGAAATGACACTTGCCAAAAGTATCAGCAATCGAATCCCCGTAGAAAACTTTCTTTTCTCTGGTCAATAAGTTATCTATAATTCAATACAGCCTTTGTTATATGCGTGGCTTAACTTAATTTTGTGCCGTACACAGGCAGATTTGTTTATTGTTCGGCCTGTATATTTTTACCAACTGAACTAATAAACGAAACCAATTCTGCACAACTTCTCTCAGATTGTTTCTCGTTAAAAAGTTTTTGGTACTAATTTTTTGAAGTCAGCTACACAACTATGAGGATCATCGTTGTGTCACTCCCTTCAGGTTTTAGTTAATTATTGAACTTTTAACATAGCGAATGAAAACATTACAAGATTGTTTAAAAGAAAGAATCCTTATCATAGATGGCGCCATGGGCACCATGATACAGCGTCATAAGCTGGAGGAAAAAGATTACCGTGGCGAGCGTTTTAAAAATTGGCATACCGATGTAAAAGGCAATAATGATTTGCTCAGCATAACCCAACCACAAATCATTGAAGATATTCACAAACAATATTTAGAAGCCGGTGCCGACATTATTGAAACCAATACTTTCAGCAGCACTTCCATAGCTCAGGCCGATTACGATATGCAATCGCTGGCTTATGAATTAAATGTAGCATCTGCAAAAGCTGCCAGAGTTGCGGCAGATGAATACACAAAAGCAAATCCTGATAAGCCTCGTTTTGTGGCAGGCGCTATTGGCCCATTAAATAAAACACTTTCTCTTTCGCCAGATGTAAACAATCCAGGTTTCAGATCCGTAACTTTTGATGAAGTGGCAAATGCTTATACCGAACAGATTAAAGGATTGGTTGATGGAGGCGTTGATATTATTTTAATTGAAACCATTTTTGATACACTGAATGCCAAGGCAGCCATTTATGCTTTTCTAAATTATTTTAAAAACAATCCTCTTATCAAAGCAGAGGCTAACCAAAATAATTCTGCTTCAATCCCCCCTTTGGGGGGCGGGGGGGCTCTTCCAATAATGATAAGCGGAACCATAACAGATGCTTCGGGTAGAACATTGAGTGGACAAACTCTGGAAGCTTTTTATGTATCTGTCATGCATGCTAATCCTATCAGCATTGGATTAAACTGTGCCTTGGGAGCTTCTGAAATGCGAACACATATTGAAGAGCTGAGTCAAATTGCAGGATGCTATACATCTGCCTATCCCAACGCAGGACTGCCAAATGCTTTTGGAGAATACGATGAACAACCTCATGAAACGGCTCACATTATTCAAGATTGGGCTAAAGAAGGATTTGTAAATATAGTGGGCGGATGTTGTGGCACTACACCAGATCATATAAAACATATTGCAGAGGAAGTAAGCAAGTTTAAGCCGAGGGAGTTACCGGTTGTAGATTTAATTTAACCACAAAGGGCACAAAGGAAGACACTAAGGAAACTAAGGATATGACTGAAAATGAAATATCGAAAATTGTTTTTGAATGCGGACTAAAAGTTCACAAAGCTTTAGGCCCGGGTTTACTGGAAAGTGCTTATGAAGAATGCCTGTATTACGAATTGATGAAAACAGGCCTTGTTGTTGAAAAACAAAAAGGGTTGCCCTTAATATATGAAGAGGTAAAATTAGATATTGGTTACAGAACTGATTTAATAATAGAGAATAAACTAATTGTAGAAATAAAATCTATAGATTCATTAAATGACATTCATCTTGCACAGGTACTAACTTATTTAAAATTATCAGGTTGTAAATTAGGCCTGCTGATAAATTTTAATTCAGTACTATTTAAAGATGGCGTAAAAAGAGTAATAAATGGCACTTTGTGAACCTTGTGTTTTCCTTTGTGCACTCTGTGGTAAAAAATAAACAATGAATACAATCAAACCATATTTAAGATTAAGCGGCCTGGAGCCATTAATCGTTAGGCCCGAAACAAATTTTATTAATGTTGGTGAACGCACCAATGTTACCGGCAGCAAAATGTTTGCCCGCCTCATTCGTGAGGATAAATACGAAGAAGCTTTGGCTGTAGCACGTCAACAAGTAGAAAACGGAGCTCAGATAATTGATATTAATATGGATGATGCCCTGCTGGAAGGCGTTCAGGCCATGACAACATTTTTGAATCTTGTTCAGTCGGAGCCCGATATTGCCAAGATCCCCATCATGATCGATTCTTCAAAATTTGAAATCATTGAAGCCGGGTTAAAATGTGTGCAGGGAAAATGTATTGTGAACTCAATTTCTATGAAAGAAGGTGAAGCAAAATTTATTGAACAGGCATTCATCTGTAAAAGTTACGGCGCATCAGTAATTGTAATGGCTTTTGATGAAGTGGGACAAGCAGATACTAAAGAACGTAAAGTAGAAATTTGTCATCGGGCATATAAAATTCTTACCGAACAGGTTGGCTTTCATCCGCAGGATATCATTTTCGACCCAAACATATTTGCCATTGCAACAGGTATTGAAGAACACAATAATTATGCAGTAGATTTTATAGAAGCAACCCGGGAGATTAAAAAACTCATGCCGCTTACCAAGGTGAGTGGAGGAGTAAGTAATGTTTCCTTTTCTTTCAGAGGCAACGAACACGTACGGGAAGCTATCCATAGTGTTTTTCTGTTTCATGCCATTAATGCCGGAATGGATATGGGTATTGTAAATGCAGGACAGCTGGCAGTTTACGATGAAATTGAACCCACATTAAAAGTGCTTTGCGAAGATGTTGTACTCAACAGAAATAACGATAACAACCAAACCACAGAAAAAATGATTGCTTTTGCCGAAACCATTAAAGCAAAAGGTAAAATAATTATTAAAGATGAAAGCTGGAGGAAGGAACCAGTAGAAAAACGCTTATCGCA
This sequence comes from uncultured Chitinophagaceae bacterium, assembly GCA_947085175.1. GTDB lineage: Bacteria > Bacteroidota > Bacteroidia > Chitinophagales > Chitinophagaceae > Ferruginibacter. Next base: position 57,976 of record CAMTVJ010000002.1, on the reverse strand, counting down.
TGCACTAGTAAATGGCATTACCGATTATATTGATGCAGATACAGAAGAAGCCCGTCAAAAATACCCAAAGCCTTTGGATGTAATAGAAGGCCCCCTAATGGATGGGATGAATATTGTTGGCGATCTTTTTGGATCTGGGAAAATGTTTTTGCCACAAGTGGTTAAAAGTGCAAGGGTAATGAAAAAAGCGGTTGCGGTTCTCACTCCATTTATTGAACAAGAAAAAGAAGAACGCAAAAATGCACATCTTGTAGCCGGTACAATCAATGAAGAATCGGCTGGTGCAGCCAAAATTTTGTTGGCCACAGTTAAAGGCGATGTGCATGATATTGGAAAAAACATTGTGGGAGTTGTGCTGGGTTGTAATGGATATGATATTATTGATTTAGGTGTGATGGTATCCACCGATAAAATATTAGAAACCGCCATCAGAGAAAAAGTAGACATCATTGGCTTAAGTGGATTGATCACTCCGTCGCTTGATGAAATGGTGCATGTGGCGCATGAAATGAAACGCCGGAACATGACACTGCCATTATTAATTGGCGGAGCTACAACATCACGGATGCATACGGCAGTAAAAATTGCACCACAATATGACGAAGGCATTGTACATGTTTTAGATGCCAGCCGCAGTGTTACAGTTGCAGGAAGTTTATTGAGCAAAGAACAAAAGCCAGCTTTTTTACAAAAAATAAAAGCCGAATACGATCAATTAAAAATTGATTTTGATAATAAAAAATCAACAAAACAATATTTAAAATTTGAAGAGGCTCAAAAAAATGGAGCTGTTATTGATTGGGTAAATTACAAGCCGATTGCCCCAACATTTATCGGTACAAAAATTTTAGAAAATTATCCTTTGGCAGAAATTGCCGGATACATCGACTGGCAGCCATTCTTCATCGCTTGGGAAATGCACGGCAAGTTTCCTGCTATATTAACGGATAGCATCATTGGTGTTGAAGCCACTAAATTATTTAACGACGCAAAAATTTTATTGCAACAAATCATTGATGAAAAATGGTTGACTGCAAGAGGCGTTGTAGGGTTTTGGGATATGGCAAAAACCGCCCCGGACACCGTAACCGTTTATAATAAAAATGGAAATGAATTATTAAAGCTTGAATTTTTACGGCAGCAAATAAAAAAGGCAGCAGGGCAACCAAACTTATCATTAGCAGATTTTGTCCAACCAAAATCTGTCGGTCAAATCCCCCCTTCGGGGGGTGGGGGGGCTTTCTCTGTAACCATTCAAGGCATTGAAAAACACATCAAAAACTTTGAAGCCAATCTTGATGATTACAACAAAATTATTTTACAGGCTTTAGCCGATCGTTTGGCAGAAGCTTTTGCCGAACTGCTTCATAAAAAAACCAGAACTGAATACTGGGGTTATGTTACTGAAGAACAACTTAGCAACGAACAATTGATTAAAGAAGAGTATTTGGGGATTCGTCCGGCGCCGGGTTATCCTGCCTGTCCCGATCATACCGAAAAATATAAATTGTTTGAATTGCTGGGTGGTGAAGAAGCTACGGGAATTCATTTGACTGAATCCTTGGCAATGTTTCCTGCTTCATCTGTTTGCGGCTGGTATTTTGCTCACCCCAACAGCAAATATTTTGGAGTAGGTAAAATTGAAAAAGATCAATTAGAAGATTATGCCAAAAGAAAAGGGATGAGCTTAGAAGATGCTACCAGATGGTTAAGACCAATTTTGGAATAAGTAGCACTGATAGTTTCGTAAGTTTGCTGTTCAAACCAATTAATTACATGCGTATTATCTCCTATAATGTAAATGGTATTAGAGCCGCAATAAAAAAAGGATTTTTTGATTGGCTGAAGACCAATCCGGCTGATATCATCTGCCTACAAGAAACAAAAGCAACACAGGGAGATGTGGATGTAAAGCAATTGGAAGCACTTGGCTTTCACCACAATTGGTTTAGTGCACAAAAAAAAGGGTATAGCGGGGTGGCTGTTTTTTCAAAAGTTAAACCCGATAATGTAATATTAGGAACAGGGCATAAAGAAAGTGATTTTGAAGGAAGGGTGATTCAATTGGACTTTGCTGATATACGTTTAATCAATGCATATTTCCCATCAGGTACCAGTGGAGATCTTCGCCAAGATTTTAAATATGGCTGGTTAAAGGAATTTCAATCTTATCTCAATAAATTAAAGAAAAAACTGCCAAAAATTATTTTGGTGGGTGACTATAATATAGCTCATAAAGAAATTGACATCCACGATCCTAAAGGAAATAAAAAAAGCAGCGGATTTTTACCTGAAGAAAGAGATTGGATGACAAAATTTTTGGAAACCGGATGGATTGATACCTTTAGGGAGTTTCACCCTGAGCCACATCGGTACAGTTGGTGGAGCCAGCGTTTTCCAACTGTAAGATTAAACAATAAGGGATGGCGTATTGATTATATTACCGTAACCGAACCAATGAAAAAACAATTGGTTGATGCAGATATTTATCCAGATGTAAAACATAGTGACCACTGCCCTGTGTTTATTGAATTAAAAGAAAAATAAAAAATATAATCGATGTTTATTTATAATGTAACCATAAAAGTACATGAGACGATAAAAGAAGATTGGCTAGTTTGGTTAAAAGAAGAACATATTCCAGATGTTATAAACACAGGTTGTTTTACGCATGCTGTTATTTTACAATTGATGGAAGTAGATGATACAGAGGGACCAACCTATGCGGTTCAATATTATGCAGAGAGTAAATCTTTGTACAATAATTACATCTCTACTCACTCTGCACAAATGCGACAAAAAGGATTTGACAAATGGGGTGATCAATTCATAGCATTTCGCTCAATAATGCAAGTTGTTAACTAATTGTGCAAAACAATTTCTTGTAAATTTTATTTAACAATTCCCATTTCCCTATTTACTTAAAAGCTGATTGGGCAAAGGTTTACGGAAAATGCAAAGCTAAAAGCCTTATTAGCAGTGGTTTTGCTTAAAATTGAGTCGTTCAATTAAATTAGCATTTTTTTGAGATATTTAATAAACCCCTTGTTGCTGGTGGTTTACAGCGAACGTTTACGAAATAAATAACGAGAAATAAAATTTTGTTGCAAATAAAAACCTTCTATATTTGTTGCAGTTAAAAAATTCTAAAATAATTATCATGAACAAAGCTGAATTAATTTCAAAACTTGCTGACGATGCAGGTATTACAAAAACTCAAGCAAACGCTACTTTAGATTCTTTTGTAAGCGCTGTTACTAAAACTTTAAAGGGTGGTGGTAAAGTTACTTTAGTAGGATTTGGTACTTTTTCTGTATCAAAAAGAGCTGCTCGTAATGGTCGCAATCCACAAACTGGCGCAGTTATCAAAATTAAAGCTAAGAAGGTTGCTAAGTTTAAAGCTGGTAAGGAATTATCATCTAAAATGTAATGCTGTGTAAAACACATTAAAAAGCAAGGTGCTCAAGTACCTTGCTTTTTTTATAAATTTTCAAAATCTATTTCAATCATAAAAAAATAAAAACAATAATTATGGGACGTGGTGATATTAAAACAAAAAGAGGAAAAATTTTCGCAGGATCTTTTGGTAAAACAAGACCAGCAAAAGCTGCAACTAAAGTAGTAGCCCCTGCTAAGAAAGCTGCAAAGAAAAAAGCCTAATTGGCAGGATTGAAGAGTTAAGAATTGGGTTATTTAATGATAGCACAGTTCTTAATTCTTAATATTGTTTCAAGGAGCCAAGCGCTTAATTTTCCATATCCCAGTTTTCTGCAGTGAATATTTTACCCTGTCATGAAGCCTATTGGGTCTCCCTTGCCAAAATTCTATTTCAGTAGGCAAAACGATATATCCACCCCAATGAGCTGGTCGGGGAATTTTATTTTTATTAAACTTTTCTTTAAATAAAGCTTCATTTAATTCAATTACTTCCCTATTTTCAATAATAGTGCTTTGAGGTGATGCCCAGGCCCCTATTTGACTACCCTCCGGCCGGGATGAGAAATAATCATCGCTTTCAGTTGCTGAAGTTTGTTCTACTTTTCCAGTAATGCGAACTTGCCTTTCCAGCTCTTTCCAATAAAAAACCAAACAAGCTACAGGATTTTCTGCAAGCGCTGCTCCTTTATCACTTTTATAATTGGTAAAAAAAACAAAGCCTTTCTCAGAGAAATCTTTTAGCAAGACAATTCTTGCCGATGGTACTGCATTAATTCCTGCTGTAGCTAAAGTCATGGCATTTATTTCTTCAATCTCACTATTCAATGCTTCCTGCCACCAATTGCCAAATTGTTTAATTGGGCTTGCTTCAATATCTGCCTCCAACAAGCTTTGTAATCTGTAGTCTTTTCTAATGGCTGCTATTTTTGACATCCTTTATAATTATAGTATCAAAATTCGATTAATTAGCTCACATAAAACCTGATTCAAATCACAATAAATTCTTACAATTTTAATCCTCCAATTATCTTTTGCGATTTAATTGTAGTCAATTCTGTTTTTACGCCCTCGTTTTCAAGAAGTAAAAGTGAAATTCTACTTTCAAGTTCACCTATCCGGTTGGCTGACAGTTCGAGTTGTTTATTTTTTATACTCAACTCATTCAACTGATCCTGTATATCTTCAAACTGTAAAAGCAGGTAATTATATTTCTTAGTCAATTCATCATGTTGCCTTTCATTTCTGGCAGCTTCAGTAAGCTCCTGATGCAACTCTATTTCTCTTTCTTCTGCACCTACAGATTTTTGTGTTCTTTCGCTAAGGTAGTCTTGTATCATCTCAATTTCATTCATCTGTCCTTCCAATTTACTTCTCAGTGCTGCATCTTCACTCACCAACGATTTTAAAATCTCAATTTCTGCTTCCCTTTCTCCCAAAACCATATTAATATCATCTAGTTGCACTTGCAAACTGTTATTAGCCGACATCAACTGGTTTATCTGTTCTTTAGTAAACATATTTTTATTTCCTTATTTAAGGCTATTTTTTTTCAAATTATAGGATTTAGTCACCATAAACAAGAAAACAACTTGATTTTTGTACCTTATAAACAATAAAGCAGGCAGGGGCAGCGTATAGAACACTCAGGGTATCTATTCTAAAGCATGCCCCATGTAAATATATTTATCATTGACCGAAGACGAACTCATATGTGGATGTACAAAGGGGGAGGCTTCCTGTCAAAAGGAGGTTTATCACCGTTTCGCCAGCCGTATGCTTGGGGTTTGCAACCGCTATGCCCGAAATGGAGCAGATGCGGAAGATATTTTACAAGATGCTTTTATTAAAATTTTTGATAAAATTCATCAATTTAAGTTTGAAGGATCTTTTGAAGGTTGGATAAGAAGGATTGTAGTGAATACAGCCTTAAAAAAATATTCGCTTCGCAGATACGAAAAAGAAGTAGTAGGCTATGAGATTAAAGACCGGGATGAAAGTGGAATGGAGCCCTCTGCTTATGCCCATATCACCGAAAAGGAATTGTTGGTTTTGATTAATAATTTACCAGATGGTTATCGGTTGGTTTTTAACTTGTTTGTGATAGAAGGATATCAACACGATGAAATAGCAAGTATGTTGGGTATTCAATCTGGAACCAGCAGAAGCCAATTGGTAAAAGCAAGAAATATGTTACAAAAACAAATATTACAATTACAAAAAGTTGCGGTATGAAGAATAACCAACTGTTTGACGAACATATAAAAGAACAGTTTAACAGCTATAACCCTAGTGTGCCTTCTCATATTTGGGAAAAAATTATTGCTGAAAAAGAAAGAAGAAAACCTGTTGGGTTTTGGCTTACCTTTTTTAATGGTAGAAATATTTTATTAATGACGGGGTTATTGTTGTCAATAACTACTGGCGCTTTATTAATAACTAAATATTATTCAACAGATAAAAATAAAAATTTACAAAATATTTCAAGTTTAAAAAAGAAGAATCATCCAAACAATATACAAACTGAATCATCTCCTGACTTTGCAAATAATCCTGCAGAGCTGGTAGGTCATTCAACAGAAGTATTAAATGGCTCTCCACTTAAAAAGGCCCCATCTGTAAATGCTACTGCATTTTTTAAAATATACAACCCTGGTTTACAAACTGATAATGTTGCTGATGAGGGAAAAACTCTAATTTTAAAAAGCTCTAAAAGAGTTACAGGGTATGATGATGATTATGATGCAAATAACAACACAACCAATATAACTGATAACCAATTTACAACTACTGGAACTTTGTTAGGCAGACTCACTTACAATGCCCAAAAATATTCATTAAATAAAAAGTATAATAATCTACTTCAGTTAAAAATGGGCCCTGTTAAGTTTTTACCTGATTGCCCGGCAATAGAAAAAGACGCTGCAGGTAATAAAAGATATATAGAGATTTACGCAGGCCCCGATTTTGCCATTAGAAGTATTAGCGATACTGGCAATACAACTTATCTCCAAAAAAGAAAAGAAAGTACAAAATTCAGTTCTGCTTATAGTGCTGGTATTAGGTATACCAAAGTCTTTAATAACTCTATGAGTGTAAGGGCTGGGCTTAATTATAGCCAGATTAATGAGAAGTTTAAATTTATTCAAGGCAACCTTATTCAGGTTACTTATATTATTGGACCTTCTGGTGATACTTTAGGCAGCTACACTACTACAGGAACAAGGTACAAGACTACTACCAATAGATTAAGAAGCATTGATATTCCTGTTGTAATAGGTTATGAAATTGGCAATGGTAAATGGCATACAAATATTAATGCCGGTATTGTAGCCAATCTTTACAGTTGGCAAAAGGGTGATGTTTTGGATACTGCTTATATGCCTGTTAGCATTACCACTGGAAAAACATCATCGCCTTATCAATATAAAACAAATGTGGGTGTAGGATTTATTGCTGGGGCTTCTGTTTATTACAAAATAAATGAGCAAGTTCATATCATGGCAGAGCCTTATTTAAGATACAATTTTGCTCCTATGACCAAAGAGAATTTTACGTTAAAACAAAAATACCAAACTGCTGGAATTAGATTGGGTATAAGACTTGATTTAAAATAGCAGGCAACAAAATTACATTTTGAAGTATCTGTAAATGGTAACTAAATGATTAAACAAAAAACAATGAATTTTAAAACATTCATAATAGTATTTGTGTTGGGGGGTACCTTTTTAAGTGCCTGTCAAAAAAATACAGACTTGTTTGTGCCAGACCCTGGACAGTTAAATGGGCCAGATACCAATTGGGTGAGCAGCATAACCGCATCTACGCCTGTCACCCATTTAAAAAATAATTTACTATTTGAACCCTACAGGGATAGTATAATAGTAAGCAGCAATATTTCAACGGTAATTACCTCTTTTGGTGTTCAATTAATATTTCCTCCAAACTGTACAATTAGTTCAACAGGGCAAACCTTAACTGGTAAAACAATTATTGAAATTGTTCAGGTAAAAACAAAGGGAGATATGGTGAGGCTAAACTTACCTACTACTTCTTATGACAGGTTATTAGTAAGTGGAGCTCAATTATTCATTAGCCTTAAAAATAATGGACAAGTTGCTGTGCTTGCGCCCAATAAAAAAATTACTATCCTTTATACAGATCCGGTTCCAAATTCATTAATGAAATTTTTTCCTGGTGATGAATCAAACGCAGTAAAGTTTAATTGGCTTAACAATACAGATATTACTAATAATTATGTTAACGCTATTTTACAGTCTTACGAAATAACTACCAACCATCTTCGTTGGATAAGTTGTGCTTATTTATATGACACCACTGGTATAGCCAGGGTTAATGTTACTGCAAGTTTAGCCCCCTACTTTACTAATGCCAATACTACTGTATTTACCGTTTTTAAAGATTTTAAATCGGTGGTGGGTATGTATGGTGATGTTAATAGTAGGCGTTTCAGCTCTTCAAAATTACCAGTGGGGAAAGCTATCACCGTGGTGGTCATTTCAAAACAAGGGAATGATTATTATTTAGGTTATCAATCTACAATTACTTCTACTAATGCTCCCACATCTGCCAATCAAGTTGTATCGATTGTTCCCATTAAAAGATCTTTATCGGATATCATTTACTATTTAAAAACCCTTTAGTTCTGTTACTCTGAGATTAATACAAAAAGGCTCCATCGATGATGGAGCCTTTTTAATTTTATGCAAAGCCGTATTAACTAACTAATGTTCCAACTTTTTCTCCGGTAACCACTTTTAATAAATTCCCTTCGGTATTCATATCAAATACTACAATAGGTAAATTGTTTTCCATACACAAGGTAAAGGCTGTCATATCCATCACCTTTAAATTCTTTTGAATACAGTCGCTAAAAGATATAGTTCCAAATTTTGTTGCTGTTGGGTCTTTTTCAGGATCGGCAGTGTATATACCATTTACCCTAGTGCCCTTTAATATTACATCGGCTTTTATTTCGATGGCTCTTAATGAGCCTGCAGTATCTGTAGTAAAATAGGGATTACCAGTTCCAGCTCCAAAAATAACTACACGTCCTTTTTCTAAATGCCTGATTGCCCTACGGCGGATATAAGGCTCTGCAATCTGTTCCATTTTAATAGCACTCATCAACCTAGTATAAATTCCTTCTTTCTCCAAGCCGCTTTGTACAGCCATACCATTAATTACTGTAGCCAACATCCCCATATAATCTCCCTGAGCTCTTTCAATGCCACTTTCAGCTTCATTCATCCCTCTGTAAATATTACCTCCGCCAATTACAATAGCTACCTGTACTCCCAATTCCAGCACCGATTTTATGTCTTGAGCATATCTAGCAATCACTTCGCTATCCAACCCAAAGTTTTTGTTTCCCATTAATGATTCGCCAGAAAGTTTGAGTAGAATTCGTTTGTATTTAGGGAGCATATTTTGTATTTATTTTTTGTGAAGATAGATTTTTATAGCCGTTTGATTGCTTTTATAGAATACATTATTGGCATTTTTTCATCCATTCCCTTTATTCTCCACATATCATCGCTTCCCTTTTCCAAATTATTAAAACAATTATAAGGAGAATAAGGAAACTCATTTAATGCCATAATTTGTAACCCCTGTTTTAGTAATGAATTGATTATTTCGGAGAATGGATGATTCCAACCATGTTCAATAGATTTGATGGCTGCGTTTCGATTGGTATAAGTTCCAGAAGTTTCTTCTGTAATCACTTCTGTATTAAAATAATTGTATTTAATATGTTGATGAGTTTCATCCATCATCCAAAGTACTGGATGAAAATCGGCGATATAAAATATGCCTCCTGGCTTTAAAAAAGCTGCAACAATTTCTGCCCACTTATCCAAATCGGGCAACCAACCAATGGTACCATAGGAGGTGAAGACGATGTCAAATCCGGCCTCCCTAAATCTTTCCAAAGGAGGGACTTTAAAAACATCTGTTAAATCATAGATATTTGCACATATAAATTCAGTTTTTAGTTTCAGCTCTTCCCTTATTTCATTAGCAAGTTTTATAGCTACATCACTAATATCCACTCCAACACAAGTGGCACCTTCCCTCTCCCAACTCATAGTATCCATTCCAAAATGACATTGTAAGTGCAACAGGGTTTTTCCTTTTACATCTCCCAGTTCGGCTAATTCAATTTTGTTAAGGGATGACTTCCCTTTTTTAAATGCTTCTACATTGTAAAATACAGAGTCTTTATGTACAGCGGTACGCTTGTTCCAGGATTGCTTATTCTCTTCGAAATAAGATTGATAGATATCCATTCATTAAAATTAAGGCTTAATAAAGCAACAGAAAAATGGAATTATCTGACAAATAAAAACAGCCCTATAAAATTAATTATAAGGCTGGTGAAACAGGTTGTAAGAAAATCTTATCCTAGGGCTACTCTTTTAAAATCAGTAACGCTTAAGTCGGCATCAATGCTCTTTAAATAATCGGCAACAGACTTACTGTTGTCTTTTACAAAAGGTTGAGCCATTAAAGTATTGTCTTTAAAAAATTTATTCATTTTGCCATCAGCAATTTTTTCAGCCATTTCAGCGGGCTTACCTTCTGCTTTAATCATTTCAATAGCGATTGCTTTTTCTCTGTCTTTAGTTTCCTGAGAGATAGAAGTTTCGTCAACTGCTAAAGGATTCATTGCTGCAATTTGCATGGCAACGTCTTTTCCTGCATCTGTAGCTTCCTTAGTCATAGAAACTAAAACGCCCATACGGTATCCACCATGAATATAAGAAGCAACATAAGCAGCATCTAATCTTTCAAATTTTGAAACAGCGATTTTTTCGCCAATTGAAGCCAATTTATCATTGATTAATTCTTCAACTGTTGATCCATTAACGGCAACAGCATTTAATTCTTCGGCAGTTTTTACATTATTGGCAATGGCGGCATCGGCAATACTTTGTGCAAAAGCTACAAAATCTGCATTCTTACTTACGAAATCAGTTTCGCAACTGATACAAAGTACAATACCTGTTTTATTGTCGGCAGTGGTTTGTGCAATAATTACACCTTCTTTAGCTTCTCTATCGCTGCGTTTTGCTGCAACTTTCTGTCCTTGCTTACGTAACCAATCAATTGCTGCTTCAAAATCACCATTACTCTCTGTTAATGCTTTGCGGCAATCCAACATTCCTGCTCCGGTGCTTTGACGTAACTTATTTATATCTGCTGCTGTTATTGTAACACTCATAATAATTGATAATTTAGTAATGAATAATTGATAATTCCATAGCGTAAAATGTTACTAAGCATTTTATTGCTTTGCTGAATAATGGTTTATAGTATAAGAGTGCGACGCCAATGAAGTTGATTAAAGCTTAAATGTTAGACTCAAAAAAAAATCATTAGTCGATGCGACTTTTGCTCTTATCTAGCACCACCACCGGCTGGCTTTCTACCACCTTGACCCGGACCTGGCACACGACGCTTAGGCTGACCAGTTCCTGCAGTTCTGCTGTTAGCTCCACGCTTGTTTCTGTCATCACCACCGTCGGCCTTCGACTCAAAACGAGCTGCTTTTGCTTCTGCAGTTTCATCAACTTCTTGGTTATCTTCTTCGTCCTTATCAGCCTGACGCTCCTGTAAACCTTCGGCGATTGCAGCCGTTAAATAGTTTACAATAATTGCAATTGATTTAGTGGCATCATCATTTGAAGGAATGGCGAAATCAACTTTATTAGGGTCACAATTGGTATCTACCATACCAAAAGTACTGATGTTTAATTTTTTTGCTTCGGCAAGTGCAATATGCTCGTGACCAATATCTACCATAAATACGGCTGCTGGCACACGGCTTATTTGAGAAATACCGCCCAAAACTTTCTCCATTTTTTCCTTATCTCTTGTAAGTGTTAAACGCTCTTTTTTAGTTAAGCTTTCTGCACTTCCATCAGCAAGCATTTTTTCGATGCTCTGCATTTTTTTCACACTCTTACGAACGGTGTTGAAGTTGGTTAACATACCACCCAACCAACGCTCGGTAACAAATGGCATATTTACACGCTTGGCGCAATCGCTTACTAATTCCTTAGCTTGCTTTTTGGTTGCAACAAACATAATTTTTTTACCACTACGAGCTATTGCTTTTAAAGCAGCAGCCGTTTCTTGCAAACCTTCAACGGTTTTATTAAGGTCGATGATATGAATGCCTTTCTTTTCAGCAAAGATGTAAGGCAACATCTTAGGGTTCCACTTTTTCTTTAAGTGACCAAAGTGAACACCTGCTTCTAAAAGTTGCTGTTGTAAGGAAGTATTTTCCATTGTTTATTATTAAAATAGTTTTTAAATATTGATGTTGATTGCCAGATTCTGACTATTTGATACTGGAAATCCAGCATCTGATAACCAGTATCCAGTATCGGATTTTATCTTTTACTGAACTGGAAGCTCTTTCTTGCTTTCTTGCGTCCCGGCTTTTTGCGCTCTACAGCACGTGGGTCACGCTTTAGCATTCCGGCAGCCTTTAAAGCAGGGCGATAATCTGCACTTACTTCAATTAAAGCACGGGCAATACCTAGCTTTGCGGCTTCTGCCTGGCCTTTAACTCCACCACCGGTAGCATTTATTACTATATCATACTTATCGGCAGATTCAACTGTCTTTAAAGGTGATTCTACTTGGTTTTGTAAATAAACCAACGGGAAATACACTTTATAGTCTTTGCCGTTAACTGTAATCTTTCCGTCTCCTTTAGAAAGGAAAATACGGGTTACAGCTTCTTTTCTGCGGCCAACTGCGTTTTTTTGCTTTTCCATTTATATTTTTTATTTGCTTGTAGCTGTTATTAAAATTTTAAGTCCTTTGGTTGTTGAGCGGCATGAGGATGTGCTGCGCCTTGATATACAAATAGTTTTTTGTACATCTGACGACCTAAACGATTTTTAGGTAACATTCCTTTAATAGCTCTTTCGATAAGTACTTCAGGACGACGCTTTAAAAGATCTTTTGCAATTTCTTCTTTACGACCGCCTGGGTGACCACTATAAGTATCATATACTTTAGTATCCATTTTATTACCAGTAAGCTTTATCTTTTCGCAATTGGTTACGATGATAAAGTCGCCACAATCAACGTGGGGCGTGTAATAGGCCTTATTCTTACCTCTAAGAATTGCGGCGATTCTTGAACACATACGACCAACGGTTTGATTAGTACCATCCACAACGTACCAGTTGTGTGTAACGGTAGCCTCGTTCGCATGTTTTGTAGTGAAATGTAATTTGCTCATTTTTTTCTTTTTTTAGTTTGTCCACAGCCATCCCTGTGGTTTTAAATTTGGACGGCGAAGGTAACTGCAAACATCCTTTACTGCCAAAGAAAAATGAATCTATTTTTTACAGCACTTTTGTAAACGATTGATTTTCAGTAATAATTTTGACTAAATATTTTCATCAACTAAAATTTTTACTTGAAAACCCTTTAAAATTGAAGCTTAAAGCATTTTCATTTAGAATTTGAAATACACCCAAGGTGGAAAAGAAATGTCTTATTATCTTTCTTGTGCATATTATAATGTATACTTTTAATTCCACGTCGATTTTTTACACTCAACAAAAACCTATTTATATGAACAGTGACTTATTACCAGGTGTTAAAACACCATCACAAAACAATCAGATTGTTTCTTATTATGCTTTACGTATTTTAATTGGAGCCTCTGGGGTTTTGTTACCCTTTCTGTTAATCATTGGTAATTATATAGCCTACGATAGTTTTAAAATTGAATTTTCGGTGAGTGATTATTACGATAATGGAACAGCTGGAGATATTTTAGTAGGGGTACTTTTTGTACTTGGTTTCTTTTTAATGACGTATAAAGGCTATGAAAAGATTGATAGCAGGGCGGCTAATTTGGGTTGTGTATTTGCATTAGGGGTGGCACTGTTTCCTACAACAAGTACAAACCAGGTAGTTCATATCATGCACTTTGTTTTTGCTGTACTTCTATTTTCGGTGTTTATCTTTTTCTCCATCTACCTTTTTAGAAAAACTGGTACAGGTACTGTCAAAACCAAAAGAAAAGACAGCCGTAACCTTGTTTACTTAACCTGTGGAATCATTATGATACTTTGTATCGCTGCCATTGCCATAAGCATGATTTGGTTTGAAGCCCTAAGCATAAAATGCCAACTTGTTTTTTGGTTTGAGTCGTTGGCACTAATTGCTTTTGGAATTTCCTGGATTGTAAAAGCGGAGTTTTTATTTTTAAAGGATAAGGAGGATTGAAGAAGCTAATTCTTCAACTACAAATCTTATAGTTGAAGAATTTTAGATAGATAAGTACAATTAATCTGAGTTACCAAAGCCCATGGCTGACTTTCCAAAGCCCCAATTAATACCCATTGTAGTAAAGAGGTTGTTGAATTTTCCAAAGTTTTTTCCATAGGTACCTGTTAAGTATAATTTATCATTTATTTTATACTGTAACATCCCCACAGTCCGCTCCGTGTTCAAACTACTATTACCTGAATATTTTCGTTTCAAATATTCAACAGAAAGCGAAAAGGCTTGAATGCTATATTCAAGCCTTCCTCCTATATCCACAGAGTTTTTACGCTGAAAGATATTATTTAAAGTATCAGTTAAAATATTATCATTTAAAAATCTTGCTGAGGCTGTAATGGCAATATTATTCTCAAGTTTTGTTTCAGAAAAGCTAAAGCCTGATAAAGTCATATTTACCCAAAAACCACTTCTGTTAAATCTTTTATTTGCAAATACATTTCCTGGTATTGCTTCAGAATAAGCATATGCAGCGTCTAATTGAAATAAAGGAATTGCGCTTAATTTCTTTAATTGTTCCACTGTTACTTCATCTGAATCAAGTTTTTTTTCTAGTTCGTTTGGTCCAATTTTATTTAATTTATCAATCTCAATTGTTATTAAATTCATTTTTGTTTTAAGCATAATTATGCTGTCTATATTTTTTTCGGATCTAAGTAATAAAGAATATCGAGTAAACAACCCCTTCAACTTATCTTTTTCATCAGTATTATCTTTCAAATTAGATATTCGTTCAGAAATAATGGTTAAAGCTTCTTTTAAGTCACTATTCTGTTTTTTTGATCTTACTGTAATAAGATTAGTTCTTGCCCCTAAGGCTATATAGTTGTTATTTTTTAACAAACTGCCTGAAGTTGAATCACTATAAGCAGAAACCATTGAAACACTTAATTTATTAAAAATACCAGTAAACATATTATGATGCTTCCCGTCATTTATATTCAAATATTTAAATACAGAGGCATTTGATGGCTTTGTATACCAATAAGGAGATAATTCAAATGCAAAATTCTTTGGGATTGCTGTGCCGTTACTTGTAAGGTTAAACATGCTTAAAGCAAACGCTTTGGGATTCGTAGGTCGTTCTATACTAGAAGGTGAAATATCAAGAATTTGAAACCCTGGTGAGTTTGGTGTTTTTAAGTTTTCTAAGGATAATTCTTGAGCTGTTATATTTTTAAAAAACAATAGAATCATTGATGTTAATAATATAACTTGAAAAATTCTTTTCATTTTTGTCATTTTTTTATTAAAAAAATATATTTATTCACGCTGATAGTCTTGCCAGAATCACTTTTATTTTTGTTTGATTCTTCACAAATAAATGGTTGAGATTGATTATCAACTCCACCTTCTAAATAATAAGTAATCACTAGATTTTTATAACAATTATCCCAGTTTTCTTTTGGTATGAGATTTAGTAATATATCAGTTTCAATTTCAATTAAACAATCAACAAGGTTTTCACCTTTACCTATACTGGTTCTTGATATGACTCCCGTTCCATCTTTAGATTTTGCTTTATTTTTAATAGTTACCAATGTTGGAAATGTTAAACTAATTTTACTAGATGCAATTCCAGGAGTTGATACGTTTACGGTAATAAAAATTTCATTTTCATTACCATCAATAAAATACTCATTAGCTTCCATAATCATTTATTTTTCCGCCTACTCTTTTATCCCGTTTTCGGCATCCCGGTTTTATTATAACATTTGCTTCATACTATTTTTTCTCACTTTCTGCAGGCCTCTTGCCAGAACCCCTTATGTTAGACACCTTATTTAAGATATCGAACCAAAAAGGTGCTCCCATCATTATGGCAACCACTGTTAATGCCATGCCTATTAGTTTGCCAATCCAAAACAATATCCAATCACCAAAGTCCCTGCTTTCGGAATAGGATGAATTAACCCAGCCTAAAGGAAAGGATGCTTTTAAAACTGTTTCTGCATTTTTTATTACTTTAATATTTGCATTGATTGAAGAATCTAATTGCTGGACAGTAAGTTTTACAGAATCGCTTTGAGCCGTTTTTGCAAGGGCTTTACGTTCCATTTCCTGCTTTATCTTTTCATCAGTTGCTGTTTCATATGCCTTAGTTGCTAAAGCCTTTGCCGCCTCGGGATTATTGTACAAATACCTAGAGATCTCAATAGTATCTGCATTTACCAAAAGCGTTACAATTATTGAAGAGATAAATGTAAAACGCCTTGTATATTTTTTAAGGGGTCCTCCAAGCAAATCCATATTACTGTCGTACCAGTTTTCCATTTTGTTTCTAAACAACTCCATAGCGCCAATTGTTTTTATAGTTAAAGCATTAAAGCTGTCTTTTGCTTCATGAGCAGCAATTAAAAAAGAGCGCTTTAATTCTTCGGAGATGGCCGTAGTGCTTTTTAAAGACAAAATAATCTCATCGATATTACTTGGATTAACTGTAGAAGAGTAAGTATGTATTTTGTCTAATAAGGCAGAAACAAAATTTTTAGAATCTATATATGAAGGGGATTTCCCTTTTGTTGATAATCCAGCCAAAATGCTATGGTCCATGATTTCTTTCCCAAGATTAACTTGTTCATTTTTCTCATTGGCCACCTTATTGTCCAATATTTTAATAAGCCATTCCCCTAAAACTTTTGCTCTTACTTTTTTTACTGTAAGCATCATTTCTACAATTGAGCTGCAAATGATACTTAGTAAAAAATAAATAAAAATGATCCCTACTACCAAGTCCAGAATGGGAAATCCACTCATACAATTTGTTTTTTTGCCTACTCTTTTATTCCGTTTTCGGCAACCCGGATTTACAATTCTTTATAAAAAATAATTAACTCCTGCTCTATACCTATTCAGTCTGTCAGGCAAACCATTGGTTCCGCCATTTATCTTTTTTGTGATCAAAACAAAGTTTTCGAGGTTAGTGCCAGCGTCTATTGGTTTAGCAATGTTAATTTTATCGGCAAGGACATTTAGTTTACGGCTATCCCAATACCAGCCAGCACTCATTACTGCATTTTTAAGTTGTTCAGCAGTGCATTTGGTTACATTCTTACCCCCTAACAGGGTAGGATTCTTAATTAAATCAATACCCATAGCATCGCCTACTGACTTGTAATTACTTCTCCCGGTAATTTGAATCAATCCCCGCCCTTTAAATCGAATGCCGTCACCTGCTACAGTATTCCCTAGATTTTTCCTGCCTTCATAAGCTGCACCACTTGCCAGTTCTTCAGTATAAAAAAGGCCTCCACTTTCGTGTCCCACCTGTGCCAGAAAATTAAGTTGTCTAGATGGCGTATTAATTTCATACTTCAGGCAGGTTTCATTTACAAAGTCCAAAAATTTTAGTGCATTAACTGTGGAAGAACAGGTAGACTCTTTTAATTGTCCTAATGTCATAATTGATAGTTTTAAAGCCTATTTTTTTATACCGATTTCGGCAAGTCGGTAAAATTTTATTTATTAGGTTAAGAGGAGTTTAAGACGGGATAAAGGATTTAATAAAAAGCGCTCCTTTTTAAAGGAAGCGCTAACATAATATCAATATTTAATATTTGCAATACCTTTATCTGGTAATAATGAATAAGTTTTAGAACATAAACTTATACTCAGTCCTAGCAAGGATTTTAAATCACTAAGTTTAATAAAATGGTATTATTTACGATTGCATAAACAGTAAAATTACTATGGATTGAAGGGCTGTTTTTGAAATAATTTATAAAGTGAACCTACTTTTTACTGTACACTTTCTCCCCACCACTATAGGTAGCCAGCACTTTTGTTTTTAGCAGCTCCGATATGGGGCAATTCATCAGGTCGGTATCTAAGATGACAAAGTCGGCGAATTTTCCTTTTTCCAAACTACCTTTCTTCTTTTCTTCAAAAGATGCCTTTG
This sequence comes from uncultured Chitinophagaceae bacterium, assembly GCA_947085175.1. GTDB lineage: Bacteria > Bacteroidota > Bacteroidia > Chitinophagales > Chitinophagaceae > Ferruginibacter. The sequence continues at coordinate 40,305 of CAMTVJ010000002.1, read as the reverse complement.
CCGCCCAAATGGTCATACCTCTAATAGTTTGTTCCCTGGTAAGCGCATTTTCCATTTGGTAGCCATTTGTTGGAAACCCTTTTGCATCTTGCCTAACAACAGAGGCAAAAAATGTTTTAAATGGGCTGATATCTTCTACCGGAAAATCGGTACCAAGTGGTATCCAATTATTTTCTTTTAATAATTGCTGATAAGCATAGGCTCCCTTTACTCTATCCGGACCAAGCCTATCTCCAGCCCAATACATATCACTAGTGGCATGTGTTGGTTGTACCGATGGGATGATACTGTATTTTCCAAATAGGTTAAAATCATTTTCATTTACAACTTGGGCATGTTCAATACGCCAGCGTAAATCATTTTTCCCTTTTAAGTATTTAGCATAGATATTAAGAATGGTACGATTACCACTATCGCCAATAGCATGGGTACACATTTGCCATCCCTTTTGAGACAATATATTTGCTACCGAATCAAAATGCGCCGGCTGGCTCAATAAAAACCCAGACCAGTTGTGTTTATCGCTGTAGGATTGCATCAGGCTGGCACCTCTTGACCCCAAAGCCCCATCTGCATACACTTTAAAAGAGCGGAGGTTTAAACGGTCAGTTTCAATTTTTCCTTTACTGAAAGCATACCCAAAATTAGATTTCTCGTCGCTTAACATTACATTCAACCTCATTTTAAGCGCACCTGTTTTGTGCAAACTATTCATTAGCTCTACAGTAGAAAAATGCAAGCCGCAGTCATTAATGCTTGTTAAGCCAACGGCAAAGCAATTAGCTTGCGCCTTCATTAAAGCCTCTTTTATTAACTCATTATTAGGTGCCGGAATTTTAACCGACACTAAATCAATGGCATTATCTACAAATATTCCTGTAAGCTTGCCATTCTTAACTTCCACTTCACCTCCTTCAATTCTATCGCCAGGTTTAATACCTGCCAAATCCATGGCTTTTTGATTGGCAATGGCTGCATGTCCATCAATCCTTGTAATTAAAACAGGCCGGTTGGGAAACATCTCTGTTAATTTTTCATGGGTTGGATTGTCTTTTATAGCCCAATCATTTTGATCCCAGCCTCGGCCAGTTAACCAAGCTCCTTCAGGTAAATTTTTAACAAACTCATTGCATCGGTTTAATACCTCTTCCCAGCTTTCTGTATCTACCAGGTTAACCTTTTGTAAACTGAAGCCATATCCAGCAAAATGTGCATGAGCATCAATAAATCCAGGGAAAACCCATTTCCCGGCTGCATCTTCCATTATATCCGATTTGTATTGCTTAAGTATAGCATCATTTTTACCAATAGCAATTATTTTACCATCTCTTACCGCCATAGCCTCTGCTACCGAAAACTGTTCATCTACAGTATATATTTTTGCATGATGTATTATCATATCCGCCTTTTGGCGAAACATACATGAGCTTAAACCAACAATAAGCAAAAGGATAGGGTAAAATAAGCGGCGAGATGGATGCATAAAAAATGTTTTCTCAAAAATACATAAAAGTGGGATGCATAATTTTTAACTTTGGGCCATGTACAATCCGGAGCAAACAAAAGAATTACAGGAACTTACCAATGACTTTTTAAAAACAGAGCTGACCGATTTAGAGCAATTGAGAGCTGTAATTCGGTTTCATGAATTCAGGTACTATGTACAAAACGACCCCTTAATAAGTGATTTCGAATACGACAGCCTTTATAAACAATTAGAGCAAATTGAAACGCAATCGCCAAAGCTTATTACCATAGATTCTCCAACACAGCGGGTGGGTAAGGGTTTAAATAAAGAGTTTGCCAAAGTACAGCATTTGGTTCCCATGTTATCATTAGATAACTCATATAATGCTGATGACCTGATTGATTTTGAAAGAAAAATAAAAGAATTATCGGGGTTAGATATTATTGAATATTGTGTTGAGCCAAAGTTTGATGGCGCCAGTATCTCTCTTATTTATGAAAACAATCTTTTAACCAGGGCAGCTACCAGAGGCGATGGAGAAGTTGGAGACGAAGTAACGCAAAATATTAAACAGATAAAATCGGTACCCTTATCTGCCAAAATGGATGAATATGGAATTGAGCAATTTGAAATAAGGGGAGAAGTTTTAATGAACAAAACCAATTTCAAAGCTTATAACGACAGTTTGATTGAAGAAGGAATTCCACCTTTGGCAAACCCACGCAATGCTGCATCGGGTTCGCTACGCATAAAAGACCCTGCAGAGGTTAGCCGTAGAAACTTGGAAGCTTTTTTATACCATGTAAGTTTTAGTATTGATAATAAAGACAAAGCCATTACCCCATTACCTACCACCCATTCGGGTATGCTAGAAATGCTTTGGGACCTTGGATTTAGAAGTCCGAAAAATGAAATGAAAGTAGTGGTTGGCATTGAGCAGGTTATCGCCTATGTTCAGGAATATGAAGCAAAAAGAGATTTTTTAGGTTACGAAATTGATGGGATGGTGATTAAGGTAAATGATCTTAAGCTTCAAGATAAGTTGGGTATAACATCTCATCATCCACGATGGGCAATTGCATTTAAATTTAAAGCTCGTCAAGGAACCAGTAAATTATTAGCAGTAGAATTTCAGGTGGGAAGAACAGGCGCTGTAACCCCAGTAGCCAAAATTGAACCTGTACAGGTTGGAGGCGTAACCGTAAGTAGTATTTCTATCCATAATGAAGAGTATATCAAGGAAAAAGACTTGATGATAGGCGACAGCATTCTAATTGAACGAAGTGGAGATGTAATCCCTCAAATTGTAAAATCATTTCCAGAACTCAGAAATGGAACAGAATCTTCCATTCAATTTTTAACCCATTGTCCGGTTTGCAATGATGCTTTGTATAAGCCTGAGGAAGATGCTGTTTGGCGCTGTATTAACCTTGCATGCCCAGCCCATATTGTAGAAGGCATTATACATTTTGTAAGTAAAGATGCCATGGACATCCGCAGCTTTGGAGAAGCCAATGTGCGGAAATTTTATGAGCTGGGATTTTTAAAAACCATTCCGGATGTGTATCAATTGCCTTATGAGGAAATAGGTAAACTGGAAGGTTTTGGCGAAAAGTCAATTACTAAACTTAAAAAAGCTATTGAAGATTCAAAAAAACAACCTTTGCACCGAATTATTTTTGCGTTAGGTATTAGGTATGTGGGAGAAACGACAGCTAAAACCTTAGCAAATGCCGTTAACCATTTAAACGATTTCGCCAATTTTACAGAAGAGCAACTCATGGAATTGGAAGACGTAGGTGTTAAAGTGGCTAAAAGTATTTTTAGTTTTTATAAAAACGAGGATAACCTTGATTTATTGAAAACCTTAGAAGCCACAGGCCTTCAACTAAAAAATTTAAAGAAAGAAACTTCTGTTTCTGGCAACTTAGTAGGGCAGTCGTTTTTATTCACAGGTACACTATTACAGTTAAAAAGATCTGATGCAGAAGCTTTGGTTGAAGAGAATGGTGGTAAAATAGTTTCTGGCGTAAGCAGCAAATTAAATTGCCTGGTAGTTGGTGAAAATGCCGGCAGTAAATTTGAGAAAGCTAAAAAAATGCCAGGGATCAAAATTATAACTGAAGAAGAATTTATTAAAATGCTACCTACTAAGTAAAATAAAACATTATATTTATAGTGCTACAATATCCTGTTACCAAAACCTAAGCTTACCAAACTTAACTTTTAATTCATTTTTTTATGATTAAAAAACAGCCAGGTGAAGTTTGGAAACAAATCACTTTTAAAGGCCATAAACTGTTACGTAACAAATATGCCGTTTCGACTCATGGACGTATTTTGAGTTACAAAACAGACATTTTGGAAGACGGAAAATTTTTAAAAGGGTCAATCACCTCAGGTTATAAAACGCTGAATTTACATGTTAAAGATGGCAATGGAACCATATACATTCATCGTGAGGTAGCAAAATTATTTTGCAAAAAACCATCACCAAAACACAAGTATGTAATTCACATTAATCATAAAAAGCTGGATAATATTTACAAAAATTTAAAATGGGCTACGCTTGATACAGTAAGTGCTCACCAACAAACAAGTCCATCGAAAATAGCTTACAAAATAAGGCAAGCCAATAGAACTGTTGGTCTTAAACTCAATGCTACACAAGTAAAAAAAATAAAAGACATTATTAATAATCCCAAAAGGAAATTAACATTTAAAAAATTGGCTGAAAATTATAAAGTAAGTGAAATGACAATTTATAGAATTAAAAGTGGAGAAAATTGGGGAAGAATTAAATAAATTTTCAAGCATTAACTAAAGGGAACTGTAACAACAGTTCCCTTTTTTATTTTGTAAATTTGTTTAATTCAAACTTACATTATGATACAACCATCTACTATAAAATATCTTAATAGTTTTAAAAAAAACAATAACAAACCTTGGTTTGAAGAAAATAGAAAACAATATGAAAATGCAAAAGCTGATTTTCAAACAATAGTTGAAAAACTAATAAATTCTATTTCAAATTTTGACGTTCCCATTGGAAATCTCCTTGCCAAACGATGTGTTTTTAGAATAAACCGTGATATTCGTTTCAGCAAAGACAAAACGCCATATAAAACAAATTTGGCAGCTCACTTCAATAAAGGCACAAAAAAAACTATAAATGCTGGATACTATTTTCATTTAGAACCAGGCAAAAGCATGTTGGCTGGAGGAATTTGGATGCCAGATTCAGTTTCTTTAGCTAAAATTCGCCAAGAGATTGATTACAATTACAACCACTGGTTGAAAATTGTTAATAATAGTCAGTTTAAAAAGTTTTTTCCAGAAGGCATTACTAGCAATCAATCTTTAATTAGGCCCCCTAAAGGTTATATCGAAGAAAATCCTGCCATTTATTATCTTAAAATGAAGAGTTTTATAGTTTCAGCAGCTTTTACCGATGAACAGGTTCAAGATAAATCCCTGATTAAAGAAGTATCAAATACTTTTAAAGCGATGAAACCCTTGCTAGACTTTATTAATAAAGCTTTAGACTAATTTATAAAATTATGGTTAGTCTATAAAAAAAGGTGGCCAGAGATAAAAATCTCCGGCCTTGCTTACCTCTGAAACCACAAGAAAGCGTTTATTAATATTATTACAGTTGAAATTTCGATTTAATTGTTATTACAATATATGGCCAATAGCCATAAAGTCAAAGTTCAAAGGGTTTTTTAATTATATTGGAGGCAATTAGATAAACAAGCAGATTGTAAAGGTAATGCTTTTTTGAAATTATTATAATTTATTTTCTCTAATTTATTCTCCAGGATTTTTTATTCAGCAAAATACAAGGGGTTAAATTTTATATCATCAATTCTTTCGGAAAAGCTATTAATAAAAACTAATAAGCATTAGTTTTGTAAAAAAGAACCCAATGGGTAAAATAAAGCCCGGTAAAAACGCAACGAAAAAAGATGTTATCATCCAAAAGGCATCAGCTTTGTTTAAAAACAAAGGGTATGCCTCTTCCTCTATGAGGGAATTAGCTGAAGCGGTAGGGGTTGAAGCACCTAGTCTTTATAATCATATTGGTTCAAAAAGTGAATTATTACAAGCCATTTGTTTTAATGTAGCAGACGATTTTAACGCCCACTTAAATAACACTGAGTCTTTAGAATCCAATACCGTCTCAAAAATTGAAACTGTAGTTCGCTTTCATATACAAATGATGTTGAACAATTTCGATGAGCTATATGTAGCAAATCATGAATGGAAACAATTAAAAGAACCTTTTTTAACCAGCTTTCTTACTCAACGCAGGCAATACGAAAAACGGCTGGTTGATTTGATTGAACGTGGTATTAAGTCAAAGGAATTAAAAGTCAACAACCCCTATGTTATTGTTTTAACTATATTATCAGCTGTAAGGGGATTGGAATTTTGGCAACAACATAAAAAAAATATTGACACCCAGGTTTTAGAGGACGACATGACAAATCATTTACTAAATGGAATAATAAAATAGATACATGGCAATTCATTTTAAAAATTTAAAAGTTAAAGAAATAACTAAAGAAACGTCAGATTGTGTTTCTATCACTTTTGAAGTACCCACTGATTTAAAAAAAGATTTTGAATTTGAACAAGGTCAAAATATTACTTTAAAAAAAACGATTAATGGGGAAGAGATTCGCCGATCATATTCCATATGTTCATCTCCTTTTGAAAATGAATTAAGAGTAGCCGTAAAAAAAGTAGATGATGGCCTTTTTTCAACCTATGCCAATACAAGTTTGCAATGTGGTGATGAATTGGAGGTTCTTCCCCCAACCGGCAAATTCAATACAAAATTGAATGCTAATAATAATAAACAGTACTTGGCTTTTGCCGCAGGAAGTGGCATTACTCCAATTTTATCAATTATTAAAGCCACTTTACAAACAGAGCCTAAAAGTAATTTTACTTTGGTTTTTGGAAACAAAGGACGAAACTCCATTATCTTCTTTGAAGAATTGGAAGGCCTGAAAAACAAATATCTTAATCGCTTTAATCTCATTAATATCCTTAGTAGAGAAAAAACAGACGCCCCAATTAGTTTTGGTCGAATTAATACTGAAAAACTCAATCAACTCAATAAACTTATTAACTATAATAATATTGATGATTTTTTTATTTGCGGACCCGAAGAAATGATTTTTTGTGTGAAGGACTATTTAGAAGGAAAAGCTATAGATAAAAAGAAAATTCATTTTGAACTATTTACAACCCCTGGTCAAAAGAAGGCTTTGGAGGTTAGTCAAAAGTCTTCAGACAAAGACAGTGGCCCAAAGAGTAAAATAACTGTAAAACTGGATGGCCGAAGTTTTGACTTTGATTTAGGGTTTAACAGTGAGAATATTTTAGATGCCGCTTTAAAACAAGGCGCTGATCTTCCTTTTGCTTGCAAAGGGGGCGTTTGTTGTACTTGCAAAGCCAAATTGATTGAAGGTGAAGTAGAAATGGAAGTAAACTGGGGGCTGGAACAGGAAGAAGTTGAACAGGGCTATATTTTGACCTGCCAATCGCATCCTACAACAGAAAAAGTAGTTGTTGATTTTGATATAAAATAAACAAATTTGAAACTGTATTTAATAAAACAAATCTCATCAAATGAACATACAAGATTTGGAAAAAAATTTCCAGGATAAAATAGACAAAGAAATAAAAATTGAACCCAAAGATTGGATGCCCGATGCATATCGTAAAACCAATGTAAGGCAAATTAGCCAGCATGCCCATAGCGAAATTGTAGGTATGTTGCCAGAAGGAAATTGGATTTCTAGAGCACCCAGCTTAAAACGAAAAGCCATTCTTATTGCTAAAGTTCAGGACGAAGCAGGGCATGGTTTGTATTTATATTCGGCTGCAGAAACCCTAGGCACTCCTCGTGACCAAATGGTTGAAGATCTTTTAAGCGGCAAAGCTAAATACTCCAGTATTTTTAATTACCCTACATTAACATGGGCCGATATGGGAGCCGTTGGTTGGCTAGTAGATGGCGCTGCCATTTTAAACCAGGTGATGTTATGCCGAACATCATATGGACCTTATGCAAGAGCAATGGTTCGTATCTGTAAGGAAGAAAGTTTTCACCAACGTCAGGGTTTTGAAAGTTTGTTGGTATTAAGTAAAGGCACTGTTGAACAAAAAGCCATGTGCCAAGATGCTATAAATCGTTGGTGGTGGCCCAGCCTAATGATGTTTGGACCAAAAGATGCAGAAAGCACCAATAGCGATCAAAGCATGAAATGGAAAATAAAGAGAAAAACCAACGATGAACTACGCCAACAATTTGTTGATATGGCTGTTGAGCAGGTAAAAGTATTGGGCATGAGCTTACCCGATGCTGCATTAAAATGGAATGAAGAAAGAAAACATTATGATTTTGGTGAAATAAATTGGGATGAATTTTGGGCAGTGGTAAAAGGAAATGGCCCTTGTAATAAACAACGCCTGATTGCCCGCAATAAAGCACACGACGATGGTGCTTGGGTAAGAGAAGCCGCTATGGCCTATGCCGAAAAAAAGTCTAAACGTCAAAAACAAGAAGCCGCATAATTTAATTATCATTCAAATTAATTACAATGAAAATACAAATTCAAAAATATTATTACGGCGATATACCTGATGAAAATACAGGAGGTGGAGACAGTAAAACCACAACAACTCCTTCTGCCGGAGCTTGGCCACTTTGGGAAATTTTTGTTCGCAGCAAACAGGGTCTCGATCATAAGCATGTGGGAAGCCTGCATGCCACTGATGCCACAATGGCCATTGAAAATGCAAGGGATGTGTATACCCGTCGTCAGGAAGGTATTAGCATTTGGGTGGTGGAAAGTAAATTTATTACTGCATCAAATCCCGAGGAAGCCGGAGAACTATATGAGCCTGCTATAGATAAAATATACCGTCACCCAACTTTTTATGATTTGCCTGATGAAGTAGGGCATATGTAATTTCCGATAAAATAATTTTAAAAATGAACCAGACACTTATAGATTATACTTTGCACCTCGCCGACAATGCTCTTATCATTGCTCAACGCAATGCTGAACTTTGTGCCCATAGTCCCATTCTGGAACAGGATATCGCCATTACCAATATTACGCTTGACCTGATTGGTCAATCCCGTAATTTTTATCAATATTCCGCAGTATTAAAAGCGGATGGTAGTACAGAAGATAGTTTGGCTTATTTAAGAGATGTAAGAGCATTTAAGAACTGCTTAATCACTGAAATCCCAAACGGCGATTGGGGGCAAACCATTCTTAGGCAATACTTTTTCAGCAGTTTTCAATTTTTACTATTTCAGCAGTTACAACATAGTAAAGATGAACAACTGGCTGCCATAGCCACCAAATCACTAAAGGAAATTACTTATCATGTACGCTGGAGCAGCGAATGGGTGATTAGACTGGGCGATGGTACCGAAGAAAGTAGAAACAGAATGATAAAGGCCATTGATGCTTTGTGGACTTACACTGGTGAATTTTTCATCCCTGTAGAATACGAAACTAAAACAGCATTGGAAGGTTTTGGAGTAGATGTTACTACTTTAAAAAAGGAATGGGAAGAAAAAGTGAAAGCGGTGTTTGAAGAAGCTACATTAGCTTTTCCCGAAAAATCTTTTTATCAAACTGGAGGCAAAACAGGGGTACATACCGAACAACTGGGATTTATACTATCTGATTTACAATTTTTACAAAGAGCTTATCCTGGTGCCGAATGGTAAGATCTTCAACCATATCGACCGATGCCATTTGGGAAATATTAGAACAGGTTACCGACCCAGAAGTACCTGTACTCACAATTACAGACCTAGGCATTGTAAGAGATGTAAAAATTAATGACGATGAAGTTGAAGTTGTCATCACCCCTACATACACCGGGTGCCCGGCTATGGATATGATTGCCATGAATATCAGACTCGCCTTAATTGAAAATGGCTATTCAAAAATAAAAATCACTTCTGTTCTATCCCCAGCCTGGACTACTGACTGGATGAGTGAGGACGGAAAAAGAAAACTGCTGGAATATGGCATTGCGCCGCCACATTTATTATCAACAGACCCTTCTACAATTGAAATCCAATGTCCACAATGCATGTCCTCCAATACAAAATGTATAAGTGAATTTGGAAGCACGGCTTGTAAAGCATTATATCAATGTAATGATTGTAAAGAGCCTTTTGATTATTTTAAGTGCCATTAAAAGGCATACCCTACTTTTACATTTTATTGATATAAATTTAGCATTATGGACTTATCTATTTATTTTGAAGAAGCCGCTCAGGTTTCAGTAGCATTCGTAATTGGTGCCATCCTGGGGTTAGAAAGAGAATTTCGAAGCAAACCTGCCGGATTTAGAACAATGATATTAATATGTGTAGGCTCCTGCTTGTATACCATTCTTTCAAAAGAAGCAGGCTCGGGCAGCGCCGACAGGATAGCAAGTAATATTGTAACCGGTATTGGTTTTATTGGTGCCGGTGTAATTTTTAAAGAAGGCATTACAGTAAATGGTTTAACAACAGCAGCCCTCATATGGGTAACAGCGGCATTAGGCATGTCTATTGGGTATCACAATTACCCATTGGCCATTGTAGTTTCGGCAATGGTAGTTATCGCTTTATTTGTATTAGAACCCGTTCAGCGATTCATCAACAAATTTCATAAGGTGAAGGATTATAAAATTAGAACGGTAGGACTTGGAGGAAATTTTAATGAGGAATTTGAGGATTTTTTCAGATACCATGGCCTAAGTTATCGCTGCATGAAATTTACCAAAGAGAGTAACGATGCTATTTATTTATATAGAATCAGCTCTCCCGACAGAAACTATGACATGGTAAGTCAGTATTTATTAAACCATCAGGGAGTTAAAAGTTTTGAATCTTAACCTATAATTTTTAATTGATTAAACTATTTATAATGCCATCAATTCTATTAGAAATAAAAAACGGCGTTGCCCATCTTACATTAAACCGTCCCGATAAATTCAATTCCTTTAACAGGGAGATGGCTCTTCTTATGCAAGAAAAACTGGATGAAGTGGCTTCATTAAATGAAGTACGTTGTGTTTTAATAACCGGTGCAGGCAAAGCTTTTTGTGCTGGGCAGGATATTAGCGAATTGGTTGGCGATAATAAACTTGAGATTAAACAAATTCTTTCGGAACATTACAATCCTATTGTAAAACGCATTAGGGATATTGACAAACCTGTAATTGCCGTTGTAAATGGAGTAGCTGCTGGTGCCGGAGCTAATATGGCTTTGTGTTGCGATATTGTTGTGGCTACCGAATCCGCCTCTTTCATTCAGGCGTTTAGCAAAATTGGATTGATCCCTGATAGTGGAGGAACTTATACTTTACCAAGGCTTATTGGCTGGCAAAAAGCCAGTGCTTTAATGATGACTGGCGATAAAGTTTCTGCAACAGATGCAGAAAAAATGGGTATGATTTATAAGGTTTTTGCTGATGATGTTTTTGCATCAGAATATATTAAGCTGGTCGAAAATCTTGCTCAAATGCCTACCCTAGGATTGGCTTATACCAAACATACTTTGTTTCAGTCTTTTACTAATAATTGGGATGAACAACTTTTATTGGAAGATAAATATCAGCAAAAAGCAGCGGCAACAGATGATTATGCCGAAGGTATTAATGCTTTTTTAGAAAAAAGAAAACCAGAGTTTAAAGGAAAATAATAATCACTATGTCAACAGCACAAGAAGTAGTAACCCATATGATGGCGCATGATTTATTCAGCCAATGGCTGGGTATAGAAGTATTGGAAGTTAAAGAAGGTTACAGCAAAATAAAAATGACTGTCCGTAATGAAATGATCAATGGCTTAAGCATCGTACATGGTGGTATTGCATTTTCTTTTGCCGATAGCGCATTTGCCTTTGCTTGCAACAATCGAAACAATCTTTCTGTGGCATTGGATACTTCTATCAACTTTACCAAACCAGTTTATGTGGGTGATGTGTTAATTGCCGAAGCCAATGAAATTCACAATGGCAGAAGCACCGGACTTTATCACATTACGATTAGTAATCAAAATGAGCAAACCGTAGCCTTGTTTAAAGGAACTTGTTTTCGCACTGGAAAAACTTTGATATGATTTACGAATTTCAAGGGTTTAAGCCCGTCATACATCCATCTTCATTTGTTCATCCGCTAGCGGCAGTTACCGGCAATGTACTAATTGGAAAGGATTGTTACATTGGGCCAAACGCTGCTATTAGAGGCGACTGGGGCCAAATTATTATTGAAGACGGATGCAATGTGCAGGAAAACTGTACCATTCATATGTTTCCAGGAGTGACGGTTTTTTTGAAAGCAGGAGCACATATTGGCCATGGCGCCATTATACACGGCAGCAGCATTGGTAAAAATTGTTTAGTGGGAATGAATGCTGTAATTATGGACAATGTGGTTCTTGGAGACGAATGCATTGTAGGTGCTTTAAGTTTCATTAAAACCGATGAAGTTTTTGAAAGCCGGAGCTTGATAGTAGGTAATCCTGCAAAAAAAATTAAAGAAGTTACAGATGAAATGATAAAATGGAAAACCAATGGCACCGCTATGTATCAACAACTACCAAAAAACATGTTTGCTTCCTGGAAGGAATGTGAACCTTTAAGGGAAATTCCTGAAGATCAAAAAATACAATCTTCCCTTTATAAAACCTGGAACCAAAGTAAATAATCAATTTTTAGCTTCCCAAACTATTTTTTCATTCGTAGCTTTTTTAAAGAAGCCGGGTAATTTTCCATCCCCCTTACCAATTATACCACCATCTGGCGAACCTAGCAAATTACATTTATCATCATAAACTTCGTTAAAGAAATCGCAGCAAGGCATTAAAATGTAATATACTTTTTTCTCTTTGTACAAATATTCAACAACCTTTTGTGGCTGCTCGTGTTTTTCCATTTTTTTAAACGATGTTATCTTATTCATGATACATTGAGGTAATCCTCCGTTTAACAAACCAGCTTTAATACTGTCTTGTTTTTCCTTACTATAATTGGCAGAAGTACGTACCGAGTCGGTATTACTTACTTTTTGTCCTTCCTTAACAGACCCACAAGCTGTGAATGCAATCATCAATATCAGTATTAATTTAATCATAGCTTTTAAAATTTATCCTGCAAATACAAATGTAATGCCATTAATGTTTAGGCAAATACAAAGTATATCAAGCGTTAAAAGCCATAAATCCTTAATTTTTACAGACCTTTGCGGCAATAATGGAAAAATCGAATTTTGTAGATCAGATAAAGATATTTTGCCGAAGTGGCCACGGCGGAGCCGGAAGTAAGCACTTTATGCGTAACAAATTAACTGCTTTGGGTGGACCCGATGGTGGTGATGGCGGACGTGGAGCTCATATCATTTTAAGAGGCAATACCCAGCTTTGGACACTTCTGCATCTTAGGTATTACAAAAACATCCTAGCCGAAAATGGAGAAAATGGAAGTAAAAACAATTCTTCAGGCAGGATGGGTAAAGACATTATAATTGAAGTGCCATTGGGCACCATTGCTAAAGATGAGGAAACCGGAGAAAAGCTTTTTGAGATTTTAGAAGATGGCCAGGAAGTGATTTTAGTAAGTGGTGGACGTGGTGGACTAGGTAATAGTAACTTTAAAACATCTACCAACCAAACTCCAGAATATGCTCAACCTGGCGAACCCGGAAGCGAAGGTATAAGAGTCCTTGAACTCAAAGTTCTGGCCGATGTAGGATTGGTAGGATTTCCTAATGCAGGAAAATCTACTTTACTAAGCAGCATTACTGCAGCCAAACCCAAAATAGCTGACTATGCTTTTACCACACTGGTACCTCAGCTTGGAATGGTAGAATACAGAGACGAAAGAAGTTTTTGTATTGCCGATTTACCAGGAATTATTGAAGGCGCTGCTGAAGGAAAAGGCTTGGGTCATCGGTTTTTACGCCATATAGAACGTAACTCCATTTTACTATTTTTAATCCCTGCCGATAGTCAGGATCACAAAAATGAGTTTGATATTTTATTAAATGAATTGGAACAATACAATCCAGACATGCTCCACAAAGATTTTGTGATTGCCATCAGCAAAAGCGATATGCTGGACGAAGAATTAAAAACGGCGATTGAAAAAGAATTACCTAAAAATATTCCACACGTCTTCATTTCTTCTGTAACCGGTTCAGGCTTATCTGAGCTTAAAGATATGCTTTGGAATACTCTTAATACAGTACCAGCCTAATAAAAGGACTGCTTCAATAAAACAGTTCAAGTTGTTATAATTAGTAAATTACGGTTGCCAAATTTATAACCTTACTTGAATTCAATTTTCAAATACATAGCAGATTTTTATCGCACTACTTTCCATTGGATGTATTTTGGAATCGTTTGTTTAATGGTAGGCGCACTTATCTACTTAAATTATTGGCATTTTCTTGAGTTAAGGTTTACCAGCTTTGGTAATTCTAATATTCATAATTTTCTGGGATACTACTTTTTATATTTCACACCATTCGCTATCGCATTCTTTCTTCAATTTTTATTTTATAAGAATTGTGGTTTTTTTAAAAATGCCTGGTTTTGGGTAATCTTGATTCTTTCACCTGCATTTTTTTCGTTAAGGGTAAATTTCAATTATCAAGAAGCTATCATTGCTCAAATTTGGGAAGGAGATTTGCAATTATTTTGGTTGCGAAGTTTAAATTGGGTGATAAGGGTTATTGTTGTTTTATTGCCCGTTGCAATGATATGGTTGATAAAAGACAAAAGTAACCAACCCTTTTATGGCACAAAAAAACTAAAGAACATAAAGCCATACTTAGTCATGATTTTAATGATGGTTCCATTAATTGCCTTAGCCAGTACGCAAAAAGATTTTTTACAAATATATCCTAAGGCAAAATTTTTAACTCAACTGGAGTTGCCCTCAAAATTTGTGTACTACGTTATTTACGAAGTTTGCTATGGCTTTGATTTTGTAAGTATCGAATTTTTCTTTAGAGGGTTTTTAATTTTATCATTGATAAAAATTTGTGGCCCTCAGTGCATAATCCCCGTTGCCTGTTTTTATTGTACCATTCATTTTGGTAAACCATTAGGCGAAGCGATAAGTAGTTTTTGGGGTGGCCTTTTATTAGGCATCATAAGTTACAACACCCGAAGTATTTGGGGAGGTTTACTTATTCATTTAGGCATAGCTTGGTTAATGGAAATGGGAGGATGGGTAGGTTATCTTTTCAAAAAATAAGCAACACTTATACTTAAAAAGGAATCTATAGTTTATTAAAGGCATTCCCTTATTACTCACATATATAGTTTTATTAATAATTCATGTATACCTTTAAGAGGTAAAATGAAAACAGTAATCGAAATATCGTTCGTTTTCTTTCTTTGTACCCTTCTTTGTTCCTGTCCTTATAGTTCTCCTCATTGTATTGATGAACAACCTAGCATTTATGTAGAAGAAGTATTAATTGGCAATTGGACTACTATGGTTAAAAGACCCGGCACCAACAGGGAAGAACCTGTAAAACTGATATTAACAAAAAGAACCGATACCGAATATAATATTGCTTTTACAGGATCCCTTGAAGAATTTAGGCGCTACAATTTAATTACAGCCGATTCAATCATTGGCACAGCTTTTATGTCTACAGTTGGTGGAAACCAGTTTTTAAACATTAATATAAAATCCAGGATTTATATTGCCGAATTAAAACTAAAAAACAACAAACTATCTTTACTCCCTTTGGTTGAACATTTTACTGGTAAAATGATTAAAAACAGTACAGCGCTCCGTAATTCAGTTGACTTTCATTATAAAACCAGGGTACACCCCATGCTTGATCAAGATTTTTGTTTAAGAGATATGGTTAAAGTAAATTAACCCATACTCGAGGCCATTTCCTCTTCTTTAGATCATTAATAAGTTGCAATTGAAACTGTTGTAAATCATGTACAATATTGTAAATTGCCCTCCTTAAAAACATTTTTATGTATTCAAGTAAAATTGCCGGAATTGGTTATTATGTTCCCAAAAACGTTTTCACTAACGATGATCTTAAAAAATATATGGATACTTCTGATGAATGGATTCAGGAACGTACTGGTATAAAAGAAAGAAGATATGCTGATAGGCATGGAGAAACTACAACTACCATGGGGGTAGAAGCATCCAAAATTGCCATCGAAAGAGCAGGAATTACTGCACAGGATATAGATTTTATTGTTTTTGCAACCCTCAGCCCCGATTATTATTTTCCTGGTTGTGGTGTGCTTTTACAAAGAGCCATGAAAATGAAAGAGATTGGTGCTTTGGATGTTAGAAATCAATGCAGTGGTTTTATTTATGCTTTATCTGTGGCCGACCAGTTCATCAAAACAGGTATGTATAAAAACATTTTAGTAGTAGGAGCCGAAAAACATTCATTTGGAATTGATTATAGTACAAGAGGTAGAAATGTAAGTGTAATTTTTGGAGATGGTGCAGGCGCTGTAGTTTTACAAACTGCCGAAACTAAAGGCCAGGGAATTTTGAGTACCCACTTACATAGTGATGGAGAAAGTGCCGAAATTTTAGCCATGTATAACCCAGGCACTCATGCCAATCATTGGATACCAAATACAGTTGCCACTTATGATGAAGCTGAAATTGGAGAACAGTTTATGAGTCATACGATGATTGACACTGCACAAAATTTTCCTTTTATGGATGGGCCTTCTGTTTTTAAAAAAGCCATTGTAAAAATGCCTGAAGTTGTATTAGAGGCTTTAGAAGCAAATAATTTAACACTTAACGACATAGATATGCTAATTCCTCACCAGGCAAATTTGCGTATTGCTCAGTTTGTTCAACAAAAATTGAAATTAAGTGATGATAAAGTCTTTAATAATATCCAAAAGTTTGGAAACACCACAGCGGCCTCTGTCCCCATAGCATTGTGCGAAGCCTGGGAAAATGGTAAAATTAAAGAAGGAGATTTGGTATGCCTTTGTGCTTTTGGGAGTGGATTTACCTGGGCTGGCGCATTAATTAGATGGTAGAATAGCTTTCATTTACTTGTTTATTTTATTACTTTCAACTTCTAAAATCATTAATCATGAAGAAGAACTTGATATTTACGCTATTAGTTGCATTGTTAAGCACTGGAGTTTTTGCACAAGTCACAACGGATATTTTTATTAATGGACTTAAAACTGGCCAGATCATTTTAAATGCGAATGCTGCAGAAGGAGGTATCTCTTATAAAAAATCTATTTATAAAACCATTGACCGGCTATCCATTCAAATACAAGGTAAATCAGTTGATGGCGGTTATTATAGAAAAGCTTTGGTGATGGGAGATGATACAACCCCTATGTTGATTGCATCCGAAACTGTTGGAGCAGCAGGCCAGTTTGTACTTACCGATAAAAAGATTATTAAACGTTTAAAAAAAGGAAAATCCATTACACTATTCGTCGAAAAAACCCCTGCTAATACCAAAAGCACTGAAGTAGTTTCAAAAGTATATTTAGGTACACTTACAAGAGAAAAATAATTCATGACTCGAAAATTCATTTACTTTATTAACCCTACTTCTGGAACAGGGGGTAAAACCCACTTGTTACAAATCATAAAAAAACAAACTGAAGAAAAAAACATTCCATTTGAAATTTTAGATACTAATGCAGAAGGAAATTATGACAATTTAAAAGCTAAAATAGCCGAGGAATTTATTACCGATGTCATTGTTTGTGGTGGTGATGGTACGGTAAACCAAATTGCAAATGCATTACAAGGAATAGAAATTAATTTAGGAATTATTCCCATGGGAAGCGGAAACGGATTAGCATTTGCAGCTAAAATCCCTAAAAATGCAAAAAAAGCCTTGGACATTATTTTTAATGGCAACGCCAGCTTTATTGATAGTTTTTACATCAACAATAAATTTAGTTGCATGTTAAGCGGTTTAGGTTTTGATGCTCAGGTAGCTCAGGATTTTGCCAAACAATCCAAACGTGGTTTGGTATCTTATGTAAAACAATCTGCCAAAAATTTCTTTAAGGCAAACCCTTATCCTTTTGAAATTACGATTGATGACAAAACTATTTTTACTGAAGCATTCTTTATCAGCATTGCCAATAGCAACCAATTTGGAAACAATTTTACCATTGCACCTAAAGCCAGCTTAAATGATGGCTTATTGGATATTGTAGTTGTAAACACGATGAACAAATTGAGTATGGCTTGGTTTATCTTAAAACAAATACGATTTGGAAAGGTTATGGAATATGAAGACAAAAAGCAGATGAATAATAACATTCAATATTTTCAAACAAAAAAACTAACAATAAAAAACCCTGCAATGGCTCCATTGCATATTGATGGAGAACCAGTATCAAGCTCTACTTTTTTTGAAATTGAAGTAATTGAAAACGCATTCAAGCTATTACAACCTTAATTTACTTTTTGCATTAATCTCAACAAGTTTTTTAGTGACGCTTGATTAAATTTGTTATTAAAGGATGCCACTACATCTCTTTTCTCTCGTGCTGTTAAATGAAAATTTAAAGCAGCAATTTTCTCAGATTTTTCTGGTACATACATAAAGTCTATCCTGTGTAAACTCGAATCCAATGCGTTTTGCAAATAACTAAATTGACTGGCTTCGGCATAATCTTGTAATTTATACCAATTACTCTGCAAAATGGTTGCAGGCTTTATAACTGCTTCCATAATAGACCCCTTGCTAAAAGATTGTTCCCATTGATCGGGCTTACGGTCTCTCATCTGAATAATGATAACACCTCCGGTATTGTCTCTAATCCAATCCTTAAAGTTTTCCATAAACCTTAAACTGGTTTCCTGTCCAAAATTATCTCTTAGGCCAGCATCCATTACATCAATAACAGGGTTACTTGGCAACCACACATTGGGCAACACATAAGGAAAAGTAGCATTCATCCTTAACGCAGTTAGCAATTGAATATTCATTGGATCCTGCTTTTTAAACATAGCCGCAAAATCAATTGCATCTGGATAAACCATACTGTCTTTTACAGACTGAAATGGCTTCATCATAAAACTGATTGGCTGAGTACTGATCATCATTTTTCTGCCATCATGAGTTATAGTGGAATTAAAAATCATCAACGGAATTTTAGATTCTTTTTCCAAAACAGCATACTCCTTCAATTGTTTGCCAAGCACTCCTCCACAATTACTATTCAATTTTTGTTCAAATGCATAACCCCTATCTTTTACATACTTATAATCTCCAATTTTAAATTTTTGTACTGGTGAAAAAATATCCCTGGCAATCATCGAAGAAAAAACAGGATTCAAAATATCCTTACCAATATTATTAAGATACTGTTGATCATTTAGTTTGATAGATTTGTTTTGTTGTTGTTCGTAAAACAATTCACGATAGTAAGCTGCTGCAAGCATTCCGCCACTTGCTCCACTTATCATTATGGTATGCTTTGAAATATTCCCATCACTTATGCTGTCCAATTGCTGCATTGTATTCATTACAAAAGTGCCACTTCTTAATCCGCCTCCACTTACATTAACAAATATCATGACTGGTTTTTCTTCACTTTGCTTTTGTTTCCAGTTTTCCAAAATAGCAATCATGTTTTGCCTATCAGACTCCACCTTCTCAGGCAAACACAGTTGGATGATTGATGCTTTGTTATACAATGGTCGATCATCCTTATTCAAATAATTAATGCCATAAGCTTTATTACGGATATCGATAATTTCATAGGTATATAATGCATTAAAGAAAAATATAAGTAAAATAAAAAAAGGAAGACTCCAGCTTTGTAAAAAATAAGTGAGCGAACCAATTACAGCAGTCATAACTGCAAAAAAAATAAGTATACTAGCGGCTGCAGGCACTTGAAACAGTCGACTATCCATAAAAAACCCTACCACTATTAAAAAAGCAAAAGCTAGTACTATACTTAGTATCCCTGAAAAGTGATGGCTTTTAAAAATTGAATCTAAAAATTCAGTACTGTAATGAGATACCTTTCTTACTTTTCTAAACCGAAAACCGGCACCCAGGTAATAACTTACTCTTAAACCAAAATCCTCCTTAACGGGTTCTTCGGAGTACTGGTAATTAAAATGCCTAGTAGAGTGTATGATTGGAGCTATTGTTTTTTGAATACTTTTCTCGGCACTAAAAAAATAAATGAATGAGATAAAAAGGATTAATACAAATCCAACAACTATCCCAGCTAATATTGCCAGAATTTCCACAACAATCATCAACTCGTAATATCTATCGAAAATAAATAACTTGTAAAAATAAAAAGCTAAAAGCAATATGGGTAATACAGCATTATTAATACAATATTTTAAAAAAGGTTGAGTTGTAGTAGCCAAAAACTTACACCGCTTACTATGCAAAATAAAAGTGGTAATATTCCAACTCATAATAAAAACTCCAAAAGCAATGCCTACAATAATCCCTCCTAAAGCATCTACCTTATCTAAATATTCGGGAGCAAAAAATAAAGCATCTGCGCCATAAGTTTTTAAAAAGCCGCTATTAATAGTGCTTACTAAAATATACCAGAATATTAGTAAAACCTGGTACTTCCTAAAATGAAGTATAAAAAGCTGTACAGGAAATGAATAAATGATATTTTTTAACAGTTGTTTCATCCTTTCTTAAAATTACTATTTAAACCTACATGAAACAAAAGACAAAACAATCATGAACAATTTAAACCACTTGTTTTTTTCTAACAATAAAAAGTAATGAAACAATAACCATTAGTAAGAGCATAGCTACAAATTGATGAGAGACACCCAAAAATAAAAGCCTGTTGGATATTGTTGCATTAAGTACAGTTAAAATACCTAAAAAAAATTGTACTAAAACCAAAACAAAAACCATTTTATTTAATGCAACAAGTAATTTATTATTTATCGCTTTTGATTTAAACCAGTAAATACCAATTAATATTACAAGAATATAGGCAATACCACGGTGAATGAAATGAATGGCAATGGGGTTATTGATCAGGTTTTGTGTAAAGGGAGTAAGCTCATTAAAGCTGTCAGGTAAAATAGCGCCATTTATATCGGGCCAGGTAGGTGCTGTAATTGCCGCCCTTAACCCAGCCATAAAACCGCCATAAACCAATTGAAATATCAAGATGCATAAAATAAAAAGTAAAAATTTGTTCAGTTTAGGTTTTACAATTATTTGTTCTTCTTTTATTAAAAAACTCAATGCAAACCAAAGGGTATAACATAATAAACCAAGTGCTGCAATAAAATGAGTGGTTAATTCTATGTGACCTACAAAATATTTTTCCGGAACTAATCCGCTCTTCACCATTATCCAACCTATAAAACCTTGCAACCCTCCCAGTAAAAAAAGAATAATCATAGGTTTTATCATCCCTTTGCTTATTTTTTTTGTAATCAAAAAATAGATAAACCCAAAAATAAACACAAGCCCCATCAACCTGGCCCAACTACGATGCAACCATTCCCAAAAGAAAATAGTTTTAAACTCTGATAAGGAAAAATAGGGATGAACATATTTAAACTGATCCGTAACCTTATATTTTTCAAACTCAACCATCCATGTTGTTTCATTTAACGGTGGCAAAGCGCCTGTGATAGGTTTCCACTCCGTGATAGACAGTCCCGATTCTGTTAAACGAGTAATTCCCCCAATTAAAACTTGAATGATAATCATTCCTACTCCAATCAAAAGCCAAATGGCTATCTGTCGGTTATGGCGGCTCTGTATTTCTTTATTCATTTCAGCCGCAAATTTACTGCAGCAAATGCGCTTTATGAACAATCTGCAATTTTTTAATTGATTTGTTGATATTTGCCTGTAGAGATGTTATTAGCTTTTTTAAATCCCCATTTATTAGAAGCCGGCTTGGATGAAGCTGGAAGGGGTTGTTATGCAGGACCCGTTTTTGCCGCAGCGGTAATACTTCCAAAAGATTTTTATCACCCGTTGCTTAATGACAGCAAAAAGCTTAATGAGAAACAAAGGGATACTTTACGACCTATCATTGAAAAAGAGAGTATTGCTTTTGCGGTAGCTGCTGTTGATAATATTGAAATTGATAAAATAAATATATTACAAGCTAGTTATCAAGCTATGCATTTGTCCCTTGATAAAATAAAACCCAAACCTGCGTTTTTATTAATTGATGGCAATCGATTTAAAGCTTATAAAAAAATTCCCCATCAATGTATAATAAAAGGTGATGGTAAAATTGCTTCAATAGCTGCTGCAAGTATATTGGCAAAAACATATCGAGATGAATTTATGCGTACACTTCATCATTCGTTTCCTAAATATGGCTGGGATAAAAATAAAGGCTACGGAACAGCTGTTCATCGGGAAGCCATTAAAAAATATGGCTTAACAATCTATCATCGCAAAAGTTTTAACATCCTTCCTTAAAAAATTCGCCAAATATTTTTTCGAGACTACATTAAACTTTTAGCCCCATTTACGGTCTATGAATGTATAAACAACAACACAATAAATTACTTCGCAGAATAAATTAATCCTTATGAAACTTAAATTTTTAGCTGCCACAATCATCATGATGGCCATAGGCATATGCAGTACAGAAGCTCAAACCAGGCCAGGCAATAGAACACAAAAGCAAAGAATTAAACAGGGCGTTAAATCAGGCGAACTTACAAAAGGAGAAACAGCCAGATTGATGAGAATGAAAAAAGACACACGCCGTGATATTAAAATGGCAAAAACGGACGGGGTAATTACTCGTAGAGAAAGAAAAGAAATACGTAGAGATAAAAAAAGAAGTAGTCGTGCTATCTATCGTAGTAAACACAATAACAGAAAAAAAATATAATTTAGTTTTGCATGAAGCAGTAGAGTTGTCCCCCGATTTTTCGGGGGATTTTTTATGCCTCCCATTCACCCAACCCTTGTCTGATAATATTCCAGTCGTCGGAAGTGCAATCAATTACTGTTGAAGGTACCATACTTCCAATCCCTCCATCAATTACAAAATCAACCTTATCTCCAAAGTTTTCATAAATCACTTCGGGGTCGGTATATTCTTCTACAATGTCTCCGGGTAAAGAAGCGCTAAGAATTGGATTGCCCAACTCTTCTAATATATGTTGGCAAATATTATTATTTGGCACCCTTAATCCTACTGTTGATTTTTTACTCTGTAAAATTTTGGGTACCTGTTTACTTGCAGGTAAAATAAAAGTGTAAGGACCAGGCAAATAACTTTTAAGCATTCGATAAAGTGGCGTGTCGATGCTTTTTGTATAGTCGCTCAAGTGGCTTAAATCTTTACATATAAATGATAGCTGAGCTTTTTGAGGATCTACATTTTTTATTTTACAAATTCTTTCTACCGCTTTATGCTGGTTAATATCGCAACCCAATCCATATATGGTGTCTGTTGGATATATAACAACGCCCCCATCTTTTAAACATTCAATTATTTGCTTAATCAATCTGGGTTGCGGATCCTCAGGATGAATTTGTATTAACACTATATTCTATTTTAATTAGGTGACAATAATGTAAAGACCTGCATACACAGGTTCTACAATTATCATCACAACTTACTAAAATCATTTTAATCAAGTACTTTTGCAACTTACTTAAATAAATAAAATATACTTATGTCAGTAATTACCGTTGGTACCATGGCTTTTGATGCTATTGAAACACCATTTGGCAAAATTGATCAAATAGTAGGCGGATCGGCAACTTATGTGGCTTATGCGGCCAGTAATTTTGTATCTCCTATTCAACAAATATCAATTGTTGGTTACGATTTTCCACAAAAAGAAATGGATGAATTAAAAAACCGTGGTGTGGAATTAGATGGCGTTGAAATTGTAAAAGACAAAAAATCTTTTTTCTGGAGTGGTAAGTATCATTTGGATATGAACAGCAGAGATACCTTGATTACTGACCTAAATGTTTTAGAAGATTTTAATCCTATTGTTCCAGATTCTTATCAGGGTGCTGAGTTTTTAATGTTGGGGAATTTGATGCCGAAATTGCAATTAAGTGTAATCAACCAGTTAAAGGTAAGGCCAAAGCTTATTGTAATGGACACCATGAATTTTTGGATGGATATTGCCATGGATGATTTGAAAGTGGTTTTGAAAAAAGCAGATGTGCTTTTAGTAAATGATGCCGAAGCCAGACAACTTAGTGGCGAACTTTCTTTAGTAAAAGCAGCCCGTGCTATTATGGAAATGGGGCCAAAATTTTTAATCATCAAAAAAGGAGAGCATGGCGCTTTATTGTTTCATAAAAAACATGTGTTCTTTGCACCAGCTCTTCCATTAGAGGAGGTATTTGACCCAACTGGCGCTGGCGATACTTTTGCCGGTGGCTTTATTGGTCATCTTGCAAAAACGAAAGATATTAGTTTTGGAAATATGAAAACAGCCATTATAGTTGGAAGCGCAATGGCTAGCTTTTGTGTTGAAAAATTTGGCCCCGAAAGACTGAAAGAAATTACTAAAGAAGATATTGATGCCAGGCTGAGCGAATTTGTACAGTTGGTGAATTTTGATATTGATCTTGTATAAGTTTCCTTATCCAATTAAACAACCCTAGTTAATGTTAGATATCGTACTGCTTTACTTCCTCACAAAAAACATAGGTAAAATTGCCATTACAAAAGGGCTCCCTCCAACCAAATGGAAATGGATCACTGTTTTATTATGGCTTGTTTTTGAAATGATTGGGTTAATGATTGGTGTAATTCTTTTTGGTACTGCCAACTTGTATAGTTTGATGGCTTTTGGCTTGGTTTGTGCTTTTGGCGGCTACTTAACAGTAAAATATATTTTAGATAATAAACCAGATGTGAATATTTAAATTGAAATTTAATTTATTTTATTCCTAATAAATAAGCCGGGAAATGAGCACCAAAGAAATTGCTGCCGAGCTTTTCCTCAGCGACCTTACCATCAACACCCATCGCCGCAATATCTTCTGCAAGCTGGAAATAAAAAATGTGGCCGGGTTGATGAATTTTGCTAAACAGAATATGCTGCTGTAAAAAAGCCGCCCCGGAAAAAATATCGGGACGGCTTTTTATCATTCAAGATTTAATTCTATTTGGTTATTCCTTCCAGCGCAAATAAAAATGCATATTCTCTTGCCCGGTCTTTTAAGGCTTTAAACCTGCCGCTGGCTCCACCATGGCCGGCTTCCATATTGGTGTACAGCATCTGTACATTTTTATCAGTTTTCAGTTCCCGTACTTTGGCTATCCATTTTGCAGGTTCAAAATATTGCACCTGACTATCATGCAGGCCGGTTGTTATAAGCATGTTTGGATATGCCTGGTCTCTTACATTATCGTAAGGCGAATAGGATTTCATGTAAAAATAACTTTCCTTATCTGCTGGATTCCCCCACTCATCGTATTCATTTGTTGTAAGTGGTATAGTTGGATCACTCATTGTAGAAACCACATCTACAAATGGCACAGCAGCAATAACACCATGCCACAGATCGGGCCTCATATTTACAACAGCCCCCATCAGCAAACCACCAGCACTGCCGCCACTTGTATATAAATGTTCTTTGGAAGTGTATTTGCCAGCCAACAAAAATTCGGCACAATCAATAAAATCGGTAAACGTATTTATCTTCTTCATCATTTTTCCATCTTCATACCAACTACGCCCCATCTCCTGTCCGCCTCTAATATGAGCAATAGCATATGCAAACCCCCTATCCAGTAAACTCAGGCGTACACTACTAAAAGATGCTTCCATGCTGGCGCCATAAGAACCATAACCATACAACAGCAATGGCGCATTGCCATTTTTCTTAAACCCTTTTTTATACACTATAGAAATTGGAACTTTTGTGCCATCTTTTGCTGTAGCAAAAACCCTTTCGGTTTCATAATCCTTTGGATTAAAGCTGCCCACCACTTCTTGTTGCTTCATCAATTTCTTTTCTTTTGTTACCATATTATAATCATACACCGAGTTAGGCGTGGTAAGCGATGTGTAATTATAGCGCATCATATCGGTATTATAATCGGGATTGGATGATATATTGGCAGCATAGGCTGCTTCATCAAATGCCAGAAAATGAGAACTATTGTCTTTTGTATTTAAAATATGAATCTGTGTTAAACCATCCTTACGTTCCGATATGGCTAAGAAATTTTTAAACAAGTCGAACCCCTGAATTAATACCTTAGGGTTGTGGGCAATCAATTCTGTCCAGGCCGATGAATCTGTTTTAGTTTCGGCACTGGTCATCACTCTAAAATTCTTTGCATTTAAATTAGTGCGTATGTAAAATTTGTCATTGGCATGATCAATATTGTACAACACTTCTTTTATTCTGGGTTGAAAAATGGCAAATGTTCCTTCGGGCTTACTGGCATCAAGCCATCTGATTTCTGAAGACAAAGTTGCCTGGGAAGTTATGAGTATAAATTTGTCGGACTTGGTTTTTCCAACGCCTATATAATTGCTCACATCTTTTTCTTCATACACCGTTTTATCAGAAGCGGCAGCTGTTCCCAATGTATGCCTTTTGATTTTTTCAGACAATAGCGTTACAGGGTTTTTAGCCGTATAAAAAATAGTTTTGTTATCATTTGCCCAAACCGGGTCGGCTTGTGTATTGGGTATCTTATCCTTGTAAATTTCACCGGTCTCCAGGTTTTTAATATAGATATCATACTGGTTCCTGCTCAGCTTATCAATTCCATAGGCCAGCAGTTTATTGTCCATGCTTACATCAAACCCTGTTGCCGAAAAATAATTATGCCCTTCGGCCATTGCATTTACATCCAGTAAAACCTCCTCTGCTGATTCCAGCGTTCCTTTTTTCCTGCAATACACAAAATAATCTTTTCCCTCTACCACACGGCTGTAATAAAAATAACCGTTTTTAAATACCGGAACGCTTTCATCTTTTTCTTTTATCCTGGCTTTCATTTCAGTGTATAACTGCTCCTGAAACTGTTTTGTTCCGCTCATCATCGTTTCGAAATAGGCATTCTCTGCTTTTAGATAGTCTACCACTTTGGTACTATCAGATCCTTTTTTAAAATAATCATTCATCCAATAATAATTATCAATACGGGTATCCCCGTGGGCAATCAATTCTTTTGCTTTCTTTTCTGCGATGGGTGCAGCCACACTATCGGGCCATTGGGATGCGGTGTTGGTCATATTGGTTTGGTTATTACAGGATGAGATTACCATTGAGGTAATTACTATTGACATAAGAAATTTGGCTTGCATAATTTACATTTTTATGAATGAATAATTAATTCTCTTTTCAAATCTATTGATTTTTTATCTGCCGTAAACTTCAAATCCATCAAGGCTGTGAAGTACAGCTAATTCCTTCTTGCCAGCACTATGGTATTTTTAAACTGCTTTTTCTTACCATTTAAATTATACACTTCGGTATGGATAAGATAAATTCCAACTGGTAGTTTTTGAAGTTTTTCACCCAGTCCATCCCATCTAAAATAGCCTTTTATACCACACAAAGCATTGCGTTGTAAGTAGCGTACCAATCTTCCGGCTGCATCAAAGATGCTAATATTAGCCACGTAGCCCAGTTGAGGAAAATAATAATCAATAGTGGCAAAGTCGTCCATACCATCATTATCAGGCGATACAATCTCTGGTGTAACTTTTATTTCCCCTTGCAATTCAAGGTCGGTTCGGTACTGCGAATTTTTATACGAAGGAGTTCCATACCCAACACTGCTTGCTGCTGAGTGCCAATTCTCTTGGTTTTGAGTTGCTGCATTATAATCAATACGCTCCAGAGCAATACCTTCTCTATTATCAATTAATTTGAAATGCCATTTTTCATTATAATTCAGCTCATCTACTATCCTACCCTGCTCATTTAAAATAATTGCACAGCCTTTATCATCATTAAAAGAGGGTGTGCTATTTACATCAATGAAAGCGTATGAGTTTAAAGCAATAAAATCCCTTTTCACAATAGAAGCATCAGAACTGATAACTATTAATTCTTCTGGAAAAAAGGCGAATGGCTCGGTGCTTAGTTTGGTAATACTACTAATGGCACCTGCTGTATTTCTGTTGGCGATGTACAAATTTTTTAAGTCGAGGATTTTTTTTGATCGATTATAGATTTCTACATAATCTATACCGGTTGGTTTGGGATTAAACAAAATTTCATTGATTACCACATCCAAACTATCAGCCGAAAAAGCAAGGCCCAGTTTGGCAGAATTTTTTAAGCCTATCCTATTTCCAACACAGTCAGTAAGATTTGAAACATGAATAGTATAGACTTTATTCTTTTGAAGTGGGCTATTAATTTGCAGTGCCAGCCTATCAAATATTGGTGCCATAGCATTGGCAATTTGTGGCTGACCAATCCCATCACTTATAAGATAATTTGAAACTAAAGTGGCTTTAGTAACTTCTATCGGTTCATCAAAAACCAAGACCACATTTACACTATCAGTTGCATAAGCCCTTAATAGCTTTGGAGAAATATCATCTTTATTAATCCCATCCACAGCATTTTTCTTGCCAGGCGTACCTCCTTTAGTATCCACACTTGCCCGCCAATTGCTAATACCACTGCAAGGATTTTTAGTATCTACCATTTCCAGAGTCCAGCCTCCCTCTTTTTTTAAATTATTTTGATACCAATGATCGGTATAGCTAATAGAATGTATAACAGCCCCCAATGCGTTCGTTAATGTGATTTGATCTCCAGCATTATCTAAGGAAGGAAAGCTTGTTACAGAAAGTACCCTGCCGTAAACCAACATAGCCCCAACTGCACTACTTGAACAAATAATTACAAAGCTATCGGGCTTTAAAATAAAGGAAGGCATTGGTCCACTTTGGTTTGTCAAATCTGCTATTCTCCATCCCAATAAATTAATGGGAAAGCTGGTTGTATTTTTCAGTTCTATCCATTCGTTGTTTGGAAGTAATACCTGCGGTGTTGGGTCGGCCATAATTTCATCAATAACAATATCATATTGCTTGGGCGTATAATAGCTAAACAGCACTGTTCCATTAATAATGGTATTACCAGAAAAATCTTTTACGCCATTAATAGTTAGTTGATAATTACCAGCATTAACGAATGAGCCTGCAAATTGTAAATGAACCAATGAAGGATTAATGGCATCTCTAATTGCCGAAGCAGGCATTCCAATTCCATTATTTACAACATAATTGGAAAGAAGCTGACTGCTTGCTAACTCAACTGGTTCATCAAACAAAACATCTAACGCCGTTGCCGATATTGCTGTTGCAGAAATGATCGAAGGCGGTATAATGTCTGGCACATAGGTCTTCACTTCAATATCATCAAAAAAATGTCGTTGAAAAAAACTGGCAGTACTTTGTTTAACTAATATTCCAAAAAAAGAAGAAGTGATGTACGTAGCATCTGTAAATACTCCTTCATTAAAATAATTATTTCCTGTTCCGCTAAGGTCTCTGGATAAACTCCAGAGATTGGCTGCATTCCTGAACACTTTTATCTTCATTACATTATTACTGGTATTTAAAATACCATTTATACCATCAATAATTTTTACTGCTACCCCCATTGGATCCTTCCTATACAAGGATATTTCATCATCAGTATTTCCAATACGAACAAAATAACCAGTTGTAGTATTTAAGCTAATATCTGCCGCAGAAGCTGTTAAATACACATCTATATAATTGGCGGAGGATGGATTAAAAGTTATTTGACAATAAAATTCCCACTGGGCAATAGTTGCTAAACTATTGGCTGTACTTAAATAAAAATTACTGTTAACTACTATATTATTACTCTGCAGTTTAAAAGCAGAATTAACTATCCAGTCGGTAACATTTCCAACCCAAGTTGGATTATTAGTAAAATCGCCATCATTAAAATTATCGGTAAACTGTGCTTTAGCAGGTTTTATAAAAAATAAAATCATTACCAATAGTAAATTTGTCGTTTTCATAATAGAAAAACTTGATTTAATAATAGGGTCGATTTTAAATCGGATATTCAGTTCACCATCTGGGTCGATTTTGGACAAGCAGCTATAAGTTGGTAATTTTGGAGTTCAAAATAACACATTACATATTAATGTGCAATGTTTTCACCCTTTTTAAATTGATGAATTAATGAAAGTTGCTGTTATAGGTGCAACCGGGTTGGTAGGCACAAAAATGTTACAGGTGCTGGAAGAAAGAAATTTTCCGGTGGATGAATTGATCCCAGTGGCTTCAGAAAGAAGTATTGGAAAAGAAATTATTTTTAAGAACAAAGCCTACAAAGTTGTGAGTATGGCAGATGCCATTGCAGCCAAACCTAATGTGGCCATATTTTCGGCTGGCGGAAGCACTTCGCTTGAGATGGCACCAAAATTTGCTGAAGCTGGCATTACTGTTATTGATAATTCCAGTGCCTGGCGTATGGATCCCAACAAAAAATTGGTAGTTCCCGAAGTAAATGCTAATGTGTTGAAGGCTGATGATAAAATAATAGCCAACCCCAATTGCTCCACCATTCAAATGGTGGTGGTATTAAAACCACTTCACGAAAAATATAAAATTAAAAGAGTGGTAGTTAGCACTTACCAAAGTGTTACCGGCACGGGTGTAAAAGCAGTAACACAATTGATGAACGAACGTAAGGGCATTGATGGCGAAATGGCCTATAAATACCCTATTGATTTAAATGCCATCCCTCATATTGATGTGTTTTTGGAAAATGGCTATACCAAGGAAGAAATGAAAATGGTTTTGGAAACCCAAAAAATAATGGGTGACGATTCTATTAAAGTTACCGCCACTTGTGTACGTATACCTACCATGGGCGGGCATAGCGAAAGTGTGAATATAGAATTTGAAAATGATTTTGATTTGGTAGAGGTTAGAGAAATACTAAGCAAGGCACCAGGTGTTATTGTAAAAGATGATGTGGCCAATTTTATTTACCCTATGCCTTTAACAGCATTTGATAAGGACGATACTTTTGTAGGAAGAATTAGAAGAGATGAAACCCAAGCCAATACATTAAACTGCTGGATTGTGAGCGATAACCTTCGCAAAGGCGCCGCTACCAATGCGGTGCAGATTGCGGAGTACTTGTTAAACCAAAAATTGCTATAACCCCCTCCCCCCCTAAAGGGGGAACCTGCGAAGATTTATTTTAGAGATTAATAAAAAGAGCCATCAAATTCTGATGGCTCTTTTGTATTGTATATATGTCGCTTCGATCTTGGCTAATATCTATGTCATGTTCAGTTCCCCCTTTAGGGGGCGGAGGGGGTGCTCCTAATTTATTACCCAGGTTTCATTACCTCTCAATAATTTATCTAAATCACCCTTGCCTTTTTTAGCTATCACCTCTTCAATTTGAAGTGCCATGGAAACTTCATAACATGCTCTTTCAGTTTCGTAAAAAACACCAAATGGTCTGGGTAAATGTACAGCCAATTTTGGGTCATCAAACATGCGTATCAAAATCTGGGCTTTATAAAAATCTCTTTCGTCGTGAACCCAAAGATCGTCAGTACTTGCTCCTTCTTCCAGATCAACGATTATCGGATTAAAGCAGTCTAACTTGATCCCTTTATTTTGAGCAGCGCCAAAAATCAATGGTTTACCCTGTTCCATAAACAATACTTCATCGGGTTTGGTATTCTTATCAGTAAAAATTTCAAAAGCACCATCGTTAAATATGTTACAGTTTTGGTAGATCTCTAAAAACGACGCTCCCCTATGTTCTTGCGACCGCAACAACATAGCTTGCAAGTGTTTTGGATCCCTATCCATAGTACGGGCAATAAAACTAGCTTCGGCACCCATAGCTAATGCTAATGGATTAAATGGATGGTCTATACTTCCATATGGCGAACTCTTGGTTATTTTATTTTGTTCAGATGTTGGGGAATATTGTCCTTTTGTTAAACCATATATCTGGTTGTTGAACAACAATATATTCACATCAAAATTGCGACGTAATAAATGAATGGTATGGTTGCCACCAATGCTCAAGCCGTCTCCATCGCCAGTAACAATCCAAACACTTAAATCTGGTCGGGCAGCTTTTAATCCACTGGCAACGGCAGTAGCTCGGCCATGAATGCTATGCATACCATAAGTGTTCATATAATAAGGGAACCTACTGCTACAGCCAATACCGGATATCATTACAATATTCTCTTTGGGTATTCCAAGGGTAGGCATAATTTTTTGCACCTGTGCTAGGATAGAATAATCGCCACAACCAGGGCACCAACGCACTTCCTGATCGGTTACAAAATCCTTGGCGGTAAGTGGTTGGGTCGGTGTTATTGTTTCACTCATGGTTTGAAAAATTGTATGCTAAAGTTAAGAAATAATGAAACATAAATATTATGGTGCTATTTTATGATTGCTAATCGAACAAAAAACTGTCAGCCTGAACTTGTCGAAGGCGGGTTAATTTTAAAATGTTGGGTACAACAAGCTCACACTCACAGCCGCCTAATGTAGCATAATCAATTATTTTACATTCTCTTGCAATTCCTCCCAATACTCTGCAGCCCTTCTAGTATGTGGCACCACAATCGTACCTCCTACAATATTGGCCACGGCAAAAGCTTCATACATCTGCTCGGTGGTAAAACCCAGCTCATAAGATTTACCCAAATGATATTTTATACAATCATCGCAGCGTAAAACCATACTGGCAACAAGCCCCAATAACTCTTTAGTTTTAACATCCAAAGCACCAGCGGCATATGCATTGGTATCTAGGTTCCAAAGTCGTTTAATAACCAAGTTGTCTTTACTCAAAATCACCTCATTCATACTGGTACGATAATCGTTGAAGTCTTTTACTAAATTGCTCATTTTAATTGTTTTTATTCTTTAATTATTTCTCTTATCGCACGAGGACAAAAAATCCTTTATCCCCTGCACTATTTTATTTACCATTTGCTGTTGAAATTCTTCGTCTAAAATTTTTGACTCCTCCTCGGGACTACTTAAAAACAAAGTTTCTATCAACGCATTGGGATATTCTATCGGACTGTTTAGCATGAAATTAAAACTACTATTATTCCCTTGCTCTGGCAAACCCAACTCCAGCATCCGTTTATAAATGGCGCTGTTTAAATTTCGGAAACCTATATAGCGGTAAAAAGTACTGGTGCCTTTCGCCCGAATGGGATCGCTGGAAGAATTGAGATGAATACTTATCAATAAGTCAGGCATACTATCTCTGTAAAATAAGATGCGTTCTTTATTGTCTACAAATTTTTCAATGGTTCTTGTCATGATGACTTTAGCACCTTCTTGCTCCAAAGCCTTTTGAATTTTAAGTGATAAAGCCAGGGTAATCATTTTTTCGGAAGAACCTGTTGGGCCACCGGCACCCGTATTGCTGCCTCCATGGCCAGCATCAACCGCAATGGTTAAATTTTGTAATGATAAATTTTTCGGCTGCCTTC
Organism: uncultured Chitinophagaceae bacterium; assembly: GCA_947085175.1. GTDB lineage: Bacteria > Bacteroidota > Bacteroidia > Chitinophagales > Chitinophagaceae > Ferruginibacter. Next base: position 7,321 of record CAMTVJ010000002.1, on the reverse strand, counting down.
TTATTTTAATGATTAATGAATTGCCTCTATAATAAATCATATGCCCCCAATGCTGTGCATGTTTTAACTCAATGGTAATTCTAAATATTTCATCTTCTAATTGTTCGTAGGATACATTTTTTATCTCTTTGGTATTATCCAATTGCGTAATCCAGTTGGTATTATTGGTAGCACCAAAAACATCCACCACAATTTTGGATGGATCAACCATTTGAAAACTTTGGTAAGGTAAGCGGGCAAATAAGCCAAGATGGATATAATCAAAAGCACTATCTCCATAAACCGTCCATTTATCAGTCAGTGATTCGGGCGTAAATGCTCCCTTTTGTAAAAACTCCACCGCATCATCATCGATATATGCCGTTCGGTATTTTGAGAGCCTAACTTTATATTGACTACCCACTTTACCTACAATGTTTAATAATACTGCCGAATCCAGATAACCAATTTTGGCACCACCCAATCTATCATCCCCCAGGCCAAACAATAAATGAGCTAATCTACCTTTAGTTACTCCAACATTGGGCGCCAGCGGACCAAACATACTTACCCAATGCTTACTTAGTTTGCTTATTGTTTTACCACTTGAGTCTGTAATACTGATGGGGATTTTTGCTACAAGAAAACTATCCGTTTCTTTTATTGTATACTCCCCCTGGTAAATGCCGGGCATTTTTTGATTACTCATTTCATACAAAGGAATATTGCCATTGGCAAGCACTTTACAACCACTTAATGCTTTTACTTTAAACTTTATTCTGTCTCCCGGCATTACAAATAAATTACCAGCAGGCATGGTTTCAATGGAGACAATATCAAGGGTTTTCACGGTATCTGGCTGAGCCGGTAAACTATAATTAAAATTTATTTTTTTATTAGCCGATTGATCAGGTGCTGTAAAAGCAATTAAATTAAAGATTGTATCGCCGGCTTGCAGATTAAGTTCATAAGCAAAGCCACCGGTTGGGTAAACTTTTACTGCTTCTCCATTTATTGTAAGACTACAAGTTTTACAAACACTACCAATAATAAATTGCCTAGAAGCTTTTACATTAACCTGAACCTTTGTGGGCTCAACAAGTTTAATAAAAGGCTTTCCGGCGGTTTGGGCATTGATATTGGTTGCAATAAACATTACAATTATGACAGCTATTTTATTCATATAAATACTAAATTACTTGATCGCAATAAAACAATAGCATTTAATTCGTTAAAGAAATCAATACCCTCCAATCCTTTAATATTTTTTCTATATTTGACAAAAAATAAGCGGTATACAACCTTTATGAAACAAGTCTCTCTCAAACTTATTTTGTTGTTTCTGTCTTGTTCCTTTTTTGGCTATTCATTTGCACAACCTTTACAAAATTATACCCCAATCGTTAATGATTCAGTAAAATTGTTGGCTATAAAAAACCTCATTCATCAAAATTATTTAAAAGACAGTGCTTTAATAAATGGTGACCATAAAAAAGACATCATTGGTTTTTATTGTGCCCGGTACCAGAACCTTGCCGATATGTTTAAAGAAAAGGAATTTTTATATACGACAGATGCCGACAACTATTTACAGGCCCTGGTATCTCAAATTTTTAAAACCAACCCACAGCTGAATAAGCTGGGCACCCGTTTCTTGTTTTCAAGGGCTTTTTGGCCCAACGCTTTTAGTAGTGGAGAGGGAACCATTGTATTTAACATAGGCCTATTTGCACACTTACAAAACGAAAGTCAGGTGGTTTTTGTGCTTTGTCATGAGCTGGCTCACTTGTTTCAGGATCATAGCACAAAGGGAATATTACAGTATGTACAAACGGTGAATTCCGAAGATTTTCAAAATGAATTGAAAGAAATTAAGAAAATGAAGTACGAAGTGAATAAGCAGCTGGAGAAATTGGAGAAGGGATTGGTTTTTAAAAGCCGTCGTCACGGTCGTGAGCATGAATCTGAAGCTGACTCTATTGGGCTTGGCTATATGAAAAACACCGGATACAATTTAAAAGAAGCTTTAACTAGCCTTGCCCTTTTAGATATTATTGACAAAGACAATTATCCTGCCGACAGCGGACTGCAGCGCCATTTTAATTTTATTGACTACCCTTTCAACCAAAAATGGCTGAAAAAAGAAGAGGGCTTTTTTGGTGGCGTGCCCGATAAAAGCATCAGCAGCAAAGAAAGAGATTCCTTAAAAACACACCCCGACTGTAAGGCCCGAATTGCAAAACTTACACCCAATGTTGAAAAGATGCATAGTGCCAATAGTAAGAATTACCTGGTGAGCGAAACCCAGTTTGCAGATTATAAAACCAGGTTCAGGTTTGAAATGGTAGAATTTTGTTTTACCTCCAAACGCATAAGCAGATGTTTGTATTATGCCATGGAACTGTTGGAATCCCATCCCAACAATGCCTATTTAGTTTCCACCATTGGCAAATGTTTTAATGAATTGTATAGCAATCAAAAAAATCATACCCTTAATAAAATTGTAGACCTCCCATCGCCATACGCTTATAAAAATTATGATGTACTTACCCAGTTTATTCAAAATATCAGCCTGGGTAATATGGCAGCACTGGGTAATCATTTTTTAAACGCTTATAAAAACATACTGGCAGGCAATGCCGACTTTGAGAAAACACTGGCCCTAAGTTCAAAAAATTATACTAACAACTAAATATTTTTAATTACTAAAACAAAAACTACATGAAGAAAATTCTTACACTCATTACCTGTGCATTGATGCTAACAACCACAGGCATAGCACAGGGTAAATTAAGTATTGAAAACGTACGTTCCATGTACATTCGTAACTCGGGCGAAATTATGGATGGTGATGAATTGAAAGGGTATTTTACCTTTTATATCTCCGACAAAAAGGACAGCAAGACAAATGAATACACCGTTCAAATCATGGACAATAATCTTAACAAGATAAAGGACATTAAATTTGATGATGACAAGTATGTAGAGATTTTAGAGAGCAGCTACAATGGCGAGAGCATCATGTTTTTGTTCTATAATAAAAAAGAAAAAACATTGGAATACCGTGCTTACGGTTTCGATGGTAAACAATTATCTACCTATACCAAAGAATTAAACAACCGCAGTAAAATGTTGTTGGAATCTACCTATGGGCAAAAATCGGATGATGGACAAAACGAAGCTTTGTTTAGCGTAGGTAATCAGGGTTATGTAACTATTTTTCCAGTAAAGGAAGGCAAGTACTATACTTACGAAGTGAATTTCTTTTTTACCGATAGGCGCAAACAATGGAGTTATGAAGGCGCAGAGGAGCAGGAAGACAAATGGGCTTCGGCCATGTATTTAGGCAGCACCGATTCTCTAGTAATTTTTGAAGTTATCAAACAAAAAAAGTTAATGGGTGGCACACCACATAGCTGGGTATTAGGGCTGAATATTTTTACTGGCAAAAAAGTATTTGAAATGAGTACCGAAGCTTCCGACTATAAATTTTTTCCAATGAACATTTCGGCCATAAGAGGCAGCTCCGACTTTTTACTAATGGGCACTTATTACGAACCAGATGGTAAAGTAATGAAAGATGCCAGCCTTGGGCTTGCCGCCTGGACTTTTAATACCAGTGGAAAAGTGATGACAAAAAAATACAATTCCTGGGACAGGGAAATTGGCAAATTTGTACCCGCCAACAAAAAAGGCAGGATAGATGATTTGGGTTATGTGTTCTTCCATAAAATTTTACAAATGGATGATGGTAACTTTTTTGCCATTGGCGAAGGCTATAAAAAAGTAGCAAGTGGCTTGGGTATTGCCACTGCCATTTTAAACCGTGGCAGCGGAAGTGTAGCCACTGCTAAACTAAAAATTACCGACCTGGTAACCTTTAAATTCAACGACAAGTTCGAAATTAAAGATGCCAAAATTTATGAGAAGAACAGCAATAGCCAAGAAATGCAAAGTGGTGCCGAATTCTCATCACCGCATACCATGGCTATAATGGCAAAGGCATGGGGCTATTTTGATTATGATTTTACCCAAACCAATAAGGAACACAGCCGCTTTTCGGTTTGCTACAGCGACTATGTTAAGAGCAGTGATTTTAAAGGCAAAACCTTTAACAGCATCACTTACAACGAAGGAAAAGTAAGTACCGATAAAATTGAACTGAGCAGTAAAGCAAAATGGTTAAGGGTGTTTCCTGCCAAAACAGGCTCGGTAATGATTATGGAATACTATAAAAAAGAAAAGAAACTTGATATGCATTTGGAAAAACTGAACTAAGTTTTTACTATTTATAACTTCTGCCATCCTTATTTTTTTATTAGGGATGGCAGATTTTTTTTCCCTTCTCAGGCGAGTCTCTGCCCCGGCCCCGTGCGTTGGCATGCAGGACTCGCCGTTCTAAGAAGCAGTTCCTTTTACCATATAGCCCAATATTGTACCTTAGTAAAATGCCGGTGAAAGCACAAATACCATTCCATCATGGACATTTTTTTATAACCTTCACATGCTATAACTGGCTTAGGTTGATAGATAATGTAAATGGTTACGATCTTATTTATAATTGGTTTGATGTACTAAAATCAAAAGGGCATTTCATAACAGGCTATGTAATTATGCCAAACCATATACACGCCACAATTGCAATCAGGAAAACAAATAAAAGTATCAATAAAATTATTGGAGACGGAAAAAGGTTCATTGGTTACGAAATCGTAAATCGGCTTAAAGAGAAAGGACTCAACAACCTTTTGCAGGTTTTAGAAAATGCAGTTAACAGCAGCGATAAGAAAAAAGGAAAATTACATGAAGTGTGGGAAGATAGTTTTGACTGGAAAGAATGTTTCAGTGATGTCTTCGTCTTACAAAAATTAGATTATATGCACATGAACCCTTGTACTGGAAAATGGATGCTGGCTGAAAACCCTTTTGAATACGAACACAGCTCGGCCCGGTTTTATATAAGTGGAGAACAGGGTAAATATCCCATCACAAATTTTGGAGAGTTAGATGATATTGATTTAAGCATCTCTTCCTGATAGACGGCGAGTCCTGGGCCTGCGCTCATAGCACAGGCAGAGACTCGCCTGAGAAAGGAAAAAAGTTTTAAGGGTTGATTTTATTAATTTCAGAGGAGAGTCTCGGACCTTTGTATTGGTTTGCAGGAATACTAAAAAACCATCTGCTACTTGCAGATGGTTTTCTTAATGTATCATTAAACAAATTTATTTCTATTTAGGCTTTACTGCATTCATTAAACCGCCTACATCAAAAAACGATCCATCGGCTGAAATTTTATGATCAGCATTAAAACTGAAGTATTCATAAAAAGATGCCAAATTTGTACGGGTACCTGTAGCTTTATGTACACCTACCCATGAACCATAATACCTTACACTTCCATTAGGCTTATTGGTAACAGAGTCCACTCCCGGTAAAAAAGTTGGATTCTCCAAATGAAGGCTTTCCCAGTTATCCATCCAGTATTGCAGCGATTCTCTCCAATGTGCTTTTGTTTGTACGGTGTCGCCGTAAGCTGGAGAGTTCCATTTTACCGTATCGGCCACGTTTGCAAAAAAAGCATCCAAATCTTTGTTTTCAAAATTGGTCACCATGCTTTTTACAATTGCAAGGTGTTGTTCATACAAAGCCATATTATCATCGTTGCCAGAGGCTACTTCCTTTTGTTCATTATTGCAGGAGAGCATCAATAATGCTGTCATTGAAAGAAAAAATAATTTTTTCATTGTAATAGTTTTGGTGAAAAAGATTGTTTGTACAGTAATATAATACTAAAATATGGAATATAAAAACCAGCTTTAGTTGACTATACTTACTTTCTATCGCTTAGTAAAATATTTTCATGGATTTCATTACTGAAGTTGGTACAAGCTTTTACGGTTACGTAATTGAGGAGGAAGTGCTTTACATTGGCTGGTTTCTGACCGATAAAAACCTGGAATTAAAATCTTCTTCTCGGGTGAGTAGCTGCCGAATGCCTGTGCGTTGGGTTGCAGGACTCGCCGTTCTACGAAGCACCTCAATTCAATTACCAAGCAAAATTTTATTGTAAAGAGTAAGGTGATATTAATTTCTTCACAGGCGAGTCTCTGCCCCGGCCCTGTGCGTTGAATTGCAGGACTCGCCGTTCTACGAAGCAACCCAATTCAATTACCAAGCAAAATTTTATTTTGAGGAGTTAGATGATATTGATTTAAGCAGCCCTTACTAATTTACGGCGAGTCCTGGGCTTGCACTCATTGCTCGGGCAGAGACTCGCCTGAGAAGCAACCCAATTCAATTACCAAGCAAATTTTTATTTTAAAGCGTTAGATGATAATAATTAAAGCATGCCTTCCAGATAGACGGCGAGTCCTGGGCCTGCGCTCATTGCTCGGGCAGAGACTCGCCTGAGAACATGAATAGTTGTATATTCATTTGTACATTTAAGAATATTTTGAAATGCGCAACCCACCTTGGCATAGGGATGAAATAATTTTAGCCTTGGATTTATATTCAAGATTAGAGCCAGGTCAAATCAATGCCAAGAATCCTGAGATACAAGAATTATCCCGTCTGCTGAATAGACTTCCAATATTCGAAATCAGGCCTGATGAAGTAAAGTTTCGTAATTCAAATGGTGTTAGCCTTAAGCTCAGCAATTTCTTAGCCATCGATGATACATACCATGGCAAGGGTATGCAATCATTTAGCCAGTTAGATAAAAAAGTTTTTGAAGAATTTGAATCTGACAGCAGCAGACTACACAGAGTTGCAAATAGTATTAAATCAATAGCTGCCGACCCCAATTTACCCAATCAACTATATTTAATACCAGAAGATGATGAAGGCGAAAATTTTGAAGTTCAAGAAGGCGCAGTAATCTACAAGCTGCATAAATTTCGTGAAAGAGATTCCAAAATAATTGAGCTCAAAAAGAAACAGGAGTTTAATAAGTTTGGGCGGTTACTTTGTGAAGCTTGCGAATTTGACTTCAATATTAAGTACGGTGAGCTCGGCTTTAAATACATTGAATGTCATCATAAAACTCCGTTATCTAATTTTTCAGGCACTTCTCAAACAACAATAGATGACCTTGCGTTGGTTTGTTCAAATTGCCATCGCATGTTACACAGAAGTATTGACACATTGAACGTGGATTCATTGCGACGATTAATTGTAGGGTAGAAAACTAATTTGCTGATGACTCGTCCTAAAAAAAGTTTACAGGTTATTAGATAAATCCTGTAATAAGTTTACAGGGTAATTTTGGTTAAAGTTATTAAGTTTTTTATAATAGTTTTTCCATAGTCTCTTTTTTATTTGGTTTGGATTATTATGTAAT
>CAMTVJ010000001.1:207500-250708 GCA_947085175.1 uncultured Chitinophagaceae bacterium | reverse complement strand
TGTCCAATACCCAAATTCGCCAAAACTGTTAAATCCATGGGTTCTTCCACTTCCATAATCACTCAACCTTATTTTCAACCCCGCATACGTGCTTAAATAATCAGATTGTGTCATCCCGCCTCCAAATCCGCCACCACCACCACCTCCTCCGCCACCATATTCACCCCAGCCAATCCCCATCTTAGTATCCTGCCAGGCAAGCCAGTAATCTGTTCCTCTTTGTGGTTTATACGCATGGATTGGCGCTTCTCCTCCATCTGCTAACCTTTCCAACCATCTGCTAAAGCGACTACCGCCAGATGCTAAAAAGTAGTCCTTTCCTTTCCTTTTTGTGCCGCTGGTCGGAGACCAAGCGGCGGCAACTCTCGGGTTGAAGGAACACCCACTGAGGCGAAAAGAGAGATTAACAAAGTCTTTGAAATAATAGCTGTTTTAGATACTCTTTCATTATCAATACCCCGCTTTCGCCCCGCCAATATTTTCAATCGGGTGCCAGGTGGTTTTTATTTCCTGCAGGTCCATTATAAAATAAGGAGATTGTCCTGTTGTATCGGCCCATTTCACTTTATCGTACAGCACAACTCTTTTTACATTCAGAGAAGATTTTTCTTTTATCATTTTTTGTGTGGCTAAATCATTTTCACAATAAACAGTTGCATTCACATCCATGTGGTCGGCAAAGAAGGGGCCAAGTTCAGCCACTTTACCGGTAAGGATATTTACAACACCGCCCGGTAAGTCGGAGCTGTTAAGCACTTCGGCAAATGTTACAGCACAAAGTGGTTTTGTATTTGAGGCCAGAATGATACAGGTATTTCCACCGGCAATAATTGGTGCAATAACAGAAACCAAACCAAGCAATGAATCATTTTGCGGGGCAATGGCAGCAACAACACCCGTAGGTTCCGGCACCGAAAAATTAAAATGCGATGAAGCAACAGGATTTACAGAGCTGAAGAGTTGTTGGAATTTATCGCACCAGCCGCTATAATAAATTAAACGGTCAATACAAAGGTTAACTTCCTTTTCTGCCTGTACTTTGGTTGAGTCTTGTTTTATCAATTCATCAATAAACTGTGCTTTTCTTCCTTCCAACATTTCGGCAATGCGATAAAGTATTTGGCCACGGTTAAAAGCAGCCCTGCCACTCCAGCCGCCAAAAGCAGATCTTGCAGATCCCTCTGCATCTCTGAAATCCTTTCTCGAGCTTAAACAAACATTGGCAAGATTTTCTTTCTTGCTATTTGTAGCGATATAGTATCTGCCTGATTCTGTTCGGGGAAATTGTCCGCCGATGTATATTTTGTAAGTCTTTAAAACTTCTAGTCTCTTTTTTGTTGTTGCCATAATAAATGTTTAATAGGTTTAAAAAGTTTGAAAGGTTTGAGAGGTTGGTTCAACTTTTGAACTTTTTGAACCTCTGAAACGTTTTAAACGATATTAACGTATGCCGATAATCCATGCAAACCACCTTCTCTTCCATAACCACTTTCCTTGTATCCTCCAAAAGGAGATGTTGGATCAAACTTATTGAATGTGTTTGCCCAAATAACACCGGCTCGTAATTTAGTAGTTAAATTAAAAATTTTTGAACCCTTGTCTGTCCATACTCCTGCAGAAAGGCCATAAGGAGTATTGTTTGCTTTTTCAATTACTTCATCATCGGTTCTAAAACTCTGAATAGATAATACCGGTCCAAAAATTTCTTCCTGAGCAATGCGATTGCTTTGTGCAACATTGGTGAAGATGGTTGGCCTGCAATAGAAACCCTTTTTAGGTAAGGCACAAGAGCTCTGGTACATTTCGGCACCTTCTTTCTGTCCAATCTTAATGTATTTATTAATGATGTCTAATTGTTCTTTCGAATTGATGGCACCAATATCTGTATTCTTATCCATTGGGTCTCCAACAATTAATGTTTCCAATCTGTCTTTTAACTTGCGTACTACTTCATTAAAAACAGATTCCTGTACATAGAGCCTTGAGCCAGCACAACACACATGGCCCTGGTTAAAAAAGATGCCATTGATTACACCTTCCACAGCTTGGTCAATTGGGGCGTCATCAAAAATAATATTGGCAGCTTTGCCACCTAATTCTAGTGTTGCTTTTTTGTTTGTACCGGCTATGGCACGCTGAATGATTTTTCCAACATCGGTAGATCCGGTGAAAGCAATTTTATTTATGTCTGCATGATTTACAATAGCAGCACCTGTTGCCCCTGCTCCGGTAATAATATTTACCACACCTGGCGGAAGGTCTGCTTCCTGAATAATTTCGGCAAGTTTCAATGCAGTTAATGAAGTATTTTCTGCAGGCTTAAGTACTACAGTATTTCCTGTTGCTAAAGCGGGAGCAATTTTCCAAGCAGCCATCAATAAGGGGAAATTCCATGGGATGATTTGGCCGGCAACACCCAATGGCTCTGTACGACGGTTAGGGAAAGCATATTCCAGTTTATCGGCCCAGCCGGCATAATAAAAGAAATGATTGGCTGCAGTTGGTACATCAAAATCCCTGCTCTCACGAATTGGTTTTCCTCCATCTAGTGTTTCAATTATGGCAAACTCTCTGGCTCTCTCCTGAATCATCCTCGCTATCCTATAGATATATTTTGCTCTCTCGGCCGGTGGCATTTTTTTCCATGTTTTATCATAAGCTGTTCTTGCAGCTTTCACTGCTTTGTTTACATCAGCAGTATTAGCTTCTGCAATCATCGATAATTTTTCTTCTGTTGCCGGGTTGATAGTTGCAAAGTATTTTTTGCTCTGAGGTTTCTCAAATTTACCATTGATGAACAGATCATATTGAGGATCTATTTTGGCAATGCTTTTACTTTCTGGAGCAGGAGCAAGGTTTCTTGCACTGTCGAACTTTAGTTTGATTGTATTGTTTTTTGTTTTAGCCATGAACTGAGTTTAACAAGTTTAATGTGTTTAAAGGTTTAAGACGTTTTTTTAGATTCCGACTCTCTCCCTTTATATTTTATACCTTTTAATTCTGAATCCTCGAGGTATGAAATTAATTTTTGAATCAGGCTGCTGATTTTCATTGCATGTACAGAGAATGTTTCAAATTCCTGTAGGGTAATATAGTTTCGGTCAGCTGCCCTGTAAAGTTGCGAACGTAACTCACCACAAGAACTTTTTGCAATAAATAAAAACTGAATAAATTCCCTATTTCCTCCTCTTTCAAATCCCTCAGCAATATTATCCATGATTGAACCTGCAGATCCTTCTATTTGATTTATTAGCCTGAAATTTGTTTTGAACCTGTTGCTGTCAATCAAATCTCCTATTATTTTATTAAGAGCTCTTGATTCTTGCCTGGAAATGATTTCTTCAAATTTTTTAATCGTTGCCATAGTAACTTTAAACTTTTTGAACCTTTCAAACCTTTCAAACCTTGGATTAATCTATCGAAAAATAATTTGCACTTTGATAAACTCCTGTTTTTTGTTTCATCAACTGCATCAGAATATCATTGGCCAAACTGCTTGCCCCAAATCTAAACCACTCATTATTCATCCAGTCTTCGCCAAGTGTTTCATTCAACATCACCAAATAATGCAAAGCCAGTTTTGATTTTGAAATTCCACCAGCTGGTTTCATGGCAATTTTTTTTCCGGTCTTATAATAAAAATCACGGATAGCTTCCAGCATCACCAAAGTAACTGGCATGGTAGCGGCAGGCGAAATTTTTCCGGTTGAGGTTTTAATAAAATCGGCTCCGGCATACATAGCAATATCACTTGCCTTACGCACTTTGTCGTAGGTTACCAGTTCGCCGGTTTCTAAAATTACTTTTAAGCGGGCTTCGCCACAAACTTCTTTGATAGCCGCAATTTCATCAAACACAAAATTGTATTCTCCAGCTAAAAATTTGCCTCTGGATATCACCATGTCAATTTCATCGGCACCACTTTGTACTGCAAATTTTGTATCTCTGAGTTTAACATCAAGCGGGGCTTGACCACTTGGAAATGCAGTAGAAACTGAAGCTACTTTTACCCCCGAATCTCCCAAAGCCTTCTTTGCTACTTTCACCATTGTTGGATAAACACAAATGGCTGCTACGGTTGGAAGATCAGGATAAGTATCATGTAAATGAATGGCTTTATAGCAAAGCTGTTTCACTTTCCCTTCTGTATCTTTTCCTTCAAGTGTGGTAAGGTCAATCATGTTCAAAGCAAGCTTTAATCCATTGATCTTGGTTTCATTCTTAATGCTTCTTTTAGTAAACCTAGAGGCTCTTTCTTCAATGCCCACCTGGTCAACATGTACAGGTGCAGCAAAGTCAGGTATCATTTTAGTTGCGATCATTCTACTATTTTTTAAGACTATTGTTTTGTTAAAGCTTCCAATGCTTTAATTATTAAGTTTTCAACTGCGGCATTACTGTCCTTCGAAAATTCCTTTACTACCCGGTTGGCAATGATGGCATTAACGCTTAAGCACTCATGCCCCATCAGTTTTCCCAAACCATAAATGGCGGATGTCTCCATTTCAAAGTTAGTGATTCGGTGCTGATTAAATCTGAAGTCGGTTAATCTGTCAATTAACCCTGGGCTGCTAACAGGCAAACGTAATACTCTTCCTTGTGGTCCAAAAAAACCTGGACAGGTTACTGTAATTCCTTTATGGAATGATTCATCAAATTTATTAAGTAACCTTTCGCTACCAGCAAATGCATAAGGATTTGTGATGGCAGTGTCAAGTTTGGTTTGTTCAACAAAAGCATCTGCCATGGCTTTTTCATCTACAGATTTTTGATAACTATAAAAATTGAGGAGATTATCCAAACCTAAACCATGTGATGAAGCTACTATACTGTCCACTGGGATATCTTTTTGAAGAGAACCTGAAGTGCCGAAGCGGACTATCGTTAAATTCTTCAGCTCAGGATTAATCATCCTGCTGTCGAAATCAATATTGGCAAGGGCATCCAATTCGTTAAAAACAATATCAATATTATCGGGACCAATACCTGTTGATAAAACAGATAAGCGATAATTTCCAATATATCCTGTATGAGTAATAAACTCTCTATGTTGCATCTCATATTCTAGCTTATCGAAATGCTTGCTAACTTTTTTTACTCTTTCGGGGTCGCCCACTACAATAATGGTATCTGCAATTTCTTCAGGCTTCACGTCTAAATGATAGATTGCTCCTCTGTTGTTAATAATTAATTCCGATTCTGGTATTCTTATCATAGTAAAAAATTAGGATAGCAAATATACTTCTAAAAGCCGTGTTATCCATTTAACATCCCTATAAAACACCATTCATCCATATCGGTGTTTAAATTGCTGTTGCTTAATTAACTTGCAGCACTTTTATGAGAAAAATTATATTGATAGTATTCTTTAATGTGTTGGCTATTTATGTTGTTGCCCAGGCAAAAAAGAACAATGACGAGCAATATAAGTTGCATATTAAAAAAGCTACTGGTAAAATTGTGGTAGATGGAATACTTGATGAAACCGACTGGCTGGTAGCTGACTCGGCTACCAATTTTATACAAAATTTTCCATATGATTCTTCACTTGCAAGAAAACAAACGGTAAGTAAAGTAACCTATGATGATCAGTTTTTGTACATCAGTGCTATCTGTTATCAGCCCAAAAAATATATAGTACAAAGTTTAAGAAGGGATTTTGGAAATGGAAGCTCAGATATTTTCTTTGTTAATATAGATCCATTTAAAGATAAACTGAATGGATTTTATTTTGCAGTAACTCCTTATGGTGTTCAAAAAGAAGCGATGATTTTTAATGGACAAGATCTAAATATAGACTGGGATAATAAGTGGTACAGTGAAGCAACCCGATACGAGGATAAATTTATTGTGGAAATGGCTATCCCTTTTAAAACATTGCGATATAAGTTAAATGCTGATCATAAAGACGAATGGAATATTAATTTTTGCAGAAACTATTTGAACGAAAATGAAAGAAGTAGTTGGGCACCTATTCCTCGTAATTTTAGAATGCTTAATTTGAATTTTAATGGCAGGTTAATTTGGGATGAACCTCCAGCATCGCCAGGGAAAAACTTTTCTATTATACCTTTTCTCTTGGCAGGAAGTAGTAAAGATTATTTAAAAGCCACGCCTGTTAAAAACGAGTTGTCAGCTGGCTTTGACGCTAAGATTGGCATTACACCATCATTAAATCTGGATCTGACTGTCAATCCAGATTTTGCCCAAGTAGAAGTAGATCGGCAGGTGACCAACCTCAGTCGATTTGAATTGTTTTTCCCAGAACGTCGTCAATTTTTTTTAGAAAATAGCGACTTGTTTAGCAGCTTTGGGTTTAGAAATATCAATCCGTTTTTTTCTAGAAGAATTGGGATAGGAAAAAATGTAAATAATGGCGACAATGTAAAGGTGCCCATTTTGGCTGGAGCTAGGTTAAGTGGAAGGATTAACAAAGATTGGCGAATAGGATTCTTAAATATGCAAACCAATAAAAGTGATGCCTTTGGTTTGCCAGCTACCAACTTTTTGGTTGCCGCCTTACAAAGGAGAGTGGGAGCTAGGCATAATCTGGGATTCATCTTTGTGAATAAAGAAGAGTTAAATAATAAAACCAGTGTTACTCGTTTTAATCGAATTGTAGGAAGTGATTTTAATTTGGCTAGTAAAGATGGTAAGTTGAATGGAAAATTTTTTATTCATCGCAACCTAACTCCTAAAACATTGGATGGGCAATATGCCATGGGTGCTTTGGTAGATTATAATGTGCAAAAACTGCAATACAATATTGCTGTTGAGAATGTAGGTGTTAATTATAAAGCAGATGCCGGATTTGTACCCAGGAATGGATATTACAGAACTGAAGGGTCTCAAAATTTTATTTTCTTTCCAAAGGGGAAACTTAAAAAATTGATTAACAACTGGCGCTTTGGTCCAGATTTCGATATGTTTTATGGCAAGAAAGATAACCGAATTACCGATTGGGATGCCGGTTTGTATTTTAGAGTGGCTTTTCAAAATAGTGCACAATTAGATGGTGCTTTAATGCGCTGGGATTATACTTATTTGTTTAGTCCGTTTGACCCAACCAACCAGGGAGGAATACAGTTAGCTGCAGGTAGTAGCTATACTTATTTCAGTAACCGGATAAACTTTAGAAGCAATGCTCGTAAATCATTTTTTTACAATGTGCAACTACGTAGTGGAAGATATTTTAATGGTAAAATCAGACAAGTTCAAACGAGTTGGAGTTACCGGCTAGGTACTTTTGGTATAATTAGTATAGATGCTAATTATACAAATATCGATTTGCCAGCTCCTTATAGCAATGCCAATTTTTGGTTGATTGGCCCAAGAGCAGAATTGTCTTTTTCTAAAAAAGTATTCTTCAATACCTTTTTGCAATACAATAATCAGGCAAATAATTTTAATATTAACTCTCGTTTACAATGGCGTTTTAAACCAGCCAGTGATTTCTTCTTAGTGTATACCGATAATTATTTTGCAACTGATGATCCCACCATGATGGTAAACAACCGGTATGTAAAATCTTTTATGCCTAAGAACAGGGCCATTGTGGCCAAGTTTACTTATTGGCTCAATTTATAAATGATAGGGATAAAAAAACAGGATTCATTTGAATCCTGTTTTTTTTAATAGCTATTTCTGAATTTTATTTTATACCATATTTCTTTTCATACTTATCTGCCAGTTGCATTTGTTTATTATTCAAATCAATCTGGCGTCCTTGAATAAATGCATATAAGATTTTGTTGGTACGCATATCTAATATATCTCCTTCACTAACCACAATATTGGCGTCTTTGCCTTTTTCTATGCTGCCTGTTTTATTAGCAATACCTAATATTTTCGCCGCATTTAAAGTAATGCTGCTTAATGCTTCTTCTTTTGTTAAACCATAAGTTGCTGCAGTGCCTGCATTAAATGGAAGATTGCGGTAGCGAGTGTTGCCGTCATCATCATTAAGAGCAAACAATACTCCCGCTTTTTGTAACATGGCTGGTGTTTTAAAGGGTTGGTCAATATCATCATCTACCATGGCTGGTAAATTATGTAACTGGTTTAAGATTACGGCAATATTGTTTTGTTTAAGTATGTCAGCAATCTGCCACGAGTCAATAGCGCCAACCAGCACTACATCAAAATCAAATTCCTTAGCAATATCAACTGCCAACAACATCTCCTTTACGATATTACAATGGATATATAGCTTTTGTGTTTTGGAAAACAGGTTTTTAACTGCTTCGTATTTTGGGTTGGTATTTTCGTGTTTGGCTTCGGTTAAATATGCTTTTGCTTCTCTAAAAAAATCTCTTACTCCTTCAATTTGGTCCAGACCTCTTTTGATAGGATCAACGGCTGGTGGTTGCCCAGGGCCACCAAATCCACCACGGCCACCACGGGGGCGGGCCAATAATGATGGCATACGAAAATGAATAGCCACATCCATTTTATAAGCGGCATCTTCCCAGTTCCATGCATCCAATTGTACTACAGAAGAAGAGCCGGAAAGTAAGCCTCCATCTGGGATTACATTAGCCAGTAAAATACCATTGGTGCGTAAAGTGTTAATCACTTTTGAGTCGGTATTATAAGCAACAATTGATCGTATGCTTGGGTTCATTTCTCCAATTTCAGAGCCATCAACTGTAGCCCTGTTACTAGGTACCTCTATCAATCCCAATTGCGAAGCTGGCAAAATCAATCCTGGGTAAATATGTTTGCCTTTGCAATCAATGATTTTAGCACCTACTGTAGCCACATCGGCACCAACAGCAGTAATAATGCCATTGGCTAAAACAACCGTGCCATTAGTAATTACTTGTCCATTTCCAACATGTATGGTAGCATTGGTTAATGCAATGGTTTCTTTTTGTGGGCCTGATGGCGACATGGTTTCTTGTGCCGTAGCGGAAGTAACCGCAGCAAAACAACCTATATAAAAAAGTATCTTTTTCATTTGTTTGATTTTTTAGGATTAGTTTTTATTGTCAAATTGAATGGATTCTACATCATCCATGTCGATGGCTAATAAACCATGACTATGATAATGATCGCTACAGGTACTTATGATTTCGAACCTTGGTCGGGCACGTTGAAAATTTCCAGCAGCGCCACCAGGGCCAGCAGTTCTTTTAGCCGCAGTTAATTTTTGAACGATCCTTGCTTTTTCGGCCTGATTTTTTATTCGCATGGCTGCATCTCTTTCCCTATCGAAATAAATAATTCCATCAACAATCGTTTTTTCTGCCTTGGCATAAATAGACAATGGGTTATCGCTCCAGATTACTAAATCGGCATCTTTACCCAATTTTATACTTCCTGTTTTACCATCCACATGTAACATTTTTGCCGGATTGATAGTAACCATTTTCAATGCGTCTTCTTCACTCATCCCACCATGCTTAATACTTTTGGCTGCTTCCTGATTTAGGCGGCGGGCCATTTCGGCATCATCCGAATTGATGGCTACATTTAATCCAACTCTTTGCATAATAGATGCATTGTAAGGAATAGCATCAACTACTTCCATTTTATAAATCCACCAATCACTAAAGGTAGATACATGGGCGCCATGGGCTTTCATCTTGTCGGCTACTTTATATCCTTCTAAAATATGCGTAAACGTATTTAGGGTAAATCCAAACTTGTCGGCTACTTTCATCATAGCATTAATTTCACTTTGTACATAAGAGTGACAAGTAATGAATCTTTTCTTATTCATGATTTCAGAAAGGGCTTCCAACTCTAAATCTCTGCGAACAAAAATGGGAGTAGCTCCTTTCTTTTTATTGTTTTCATCAGCCATTTTCCAACTCAACTGATAATCTGTGGCTCTTTGAAAAGCATCATTCAATACCTCGTCAACCCCCATTCTTGTATCTGGAAAACGAGTATTACCTTGAGTAGATGAACTTCTTTTTACATTTTCGCCCAAAGCAAATTTGATGAAGGGGTCGGCACTTGCAAATTTTAAATCTTGGTCATTAGCACCCCAACGAAGTTTAAGTAATTGTGTTTGGCCTCCTATGGTATTGGCAGAGCCATGCAGGATATGAGAACTGGTAACTCCACCACTAAGCTGGCGGTAAATGTTCATGTCATCTGGGTTAATATTATCGCCAATCCTAACTTCTGATGTTACACTTTGTCCACCTTCGTTGGTAGAAGAGGAAGCAATATGAGAGTGCTCATCAATAATACCAGCGGTAAGATGTTTACCAGTGCCATCTATTATTTTAGCTGCAGCATCTGTAAGATTTTTACCGATGGCTACAATTTTCCCGTCTTTTACCAACACATCTGTATTCTCTAGTTTACCTTCTTTTTCACTTGTCCAAACAGTGGCATTTTTGATTAAGATGTTTTCTGCCTTTGGCAATTCTTCCCAGCCATAGCTTAAAAATGGGTAGGTTACTTTTCCTAAAACCAGGGGTTGTTTAGGTCTTGCACTATCTGGTTTTGGCTCCGACTTTTTATTAAAGCCAGCTGTCCATGTAAAATAATTACCTTTTGCATCGCTGCCAGTTCCTGTCCAGGTTTTACCGGTAACAGCACCACTTAAAATAGTTTCTCTGGCATTAGGGCCACGTCCTTCGGTATAACTTAGTTTTGCCAAGTTGCCATCATAACTGTATTTTCCTACAAGGGTGTCTTTACTGATGAAACTAGCCACTCCAGCATCTTTCAGTTCAACAGCAAAAGTCTGAATGCCATCTTTCGTATTGGCAGATAAATTGTAAATACCTTTTACATCAAACCAATTATCGTCTTTAATACTATTTTTAATACCCTGTGTCCAGTTTTGTAATAGCACTGTTTTTTCTCCAAAAACGGGTCCAGATGTGATTAGGAAATTGGCAATCTTTCCATTATCCAAACTACCAACTTTATCATACAATCCCAACAAACTTGCTGGGGTTTTGGTTAAGGCTTCCAATGCTTTTGGTTCGGTTAAACCATATTCTATGGCTTTGCGTAGGTTCGCTAAAAATTCGGTTGCATTAGTTAAATCGGCAGAAGTTAAGCAGAAATTAATGCCTGCTTTTTCAAAAGCTGCTGCATTGCCAGGAGCAAGTTCCCAATGTTTTAAATCATCCAGTCCTACAAAACGTACTTCATTTGGATCATCCACATCCATGGCTGCCGGGTAATTTAAAGAAAGAATAAAGGAAGCTTTTGTTTCAGTGATTTCCTTTATGCGTTGGTATTCGTTGCCCCCTGCTTTAATAATATATTGTACACCAAATTCATCTCCAATTTTATCAGCTCTTAAATCATTCCACTTGTCGCCAGCATCAAAAATTTGAGGGAGTGTTTGGTTATCATTCCAGCTTTTTAAAGAAAGGTTTACACCTTCTGAAACAGGATTTGATTTATACCACTGAGCATCCAAATAAGTTTGGCGCAATAAAGCAATGCTTCCCATCATTGAGCTGGGATAACTTTGGCTAGAAGTTCCTTTACTAAAAGAATAATGAGCTGAAGCTTTGTCTTTAATCAATACCAAATTGTCGGATTGATTGGCAAGGGTAACAAAAGCGCCACTGCCACGGGCAATCCCATCTTTTTGGTGCGTAAGCACAGAGCCAAAGCCAATATCTCTTAAACCTTTAGCTTTTGCATCATCAGCAGTAAATAGTTTGTAAGCTTCAATTTCACTTTTGATAGCCTGGTTCCAACCATAAGCACCTTTGGTGTTTGAATTTAATTGTTGCACCCTAAAAAAAGCGCCTGGTCCAGCAGCGCCTTGCCCGGTTGCCCTTTCTGCAGATGGAATACCATAATCACTATAGATATCTATAAATGAAGGATAAATATATTTGCCGCTACAGTCGATGACCACGGCATCTTTGGGTAGTGGAATATTAATTCCTACCGCTTCAATTTTGCCTTTTCGGATGATAAGAGTTGCATTTTGCAAACTGGTTAGGGCATCTTTTACAATAGTAGCATTTGTAAAAGCGTAGCAGCCATCTTTTGGATTGGCTACATCATTTGCTGGGTAAGTTGCCTGGGCATTTACCAAAAGATGGGTACTCACCAGTAGTACCATCAATAAAATCAGGGATTTAGTTTTAAGCATTCATATTAGTTTTGAATTCTAAAAATAGCGAATGATTAAATGTAATTGCAACCGTTTATATAAATAAGTTTTGTGTAAAGCCTAATTTTGCCGTTTACTTATAATATTATGAAGATTGAAGCATTAGTTGAACAAACCTGTTTAAAGCCCAATTCCTCCTTAAAAGAAATTGATGAAAGCTGTTTATTGGCAATTAAGCATGGGTTTGCAGCAGTTTGTGTACCTCCTTTGTTTGTTAAAAAAGCCATAGAATTTACCCGGGATTCTGAAGTTAACGTAGCTACAGTGGTTGGTTTTCCTTTTGGGTATAGTGCAATTGAGGCCAAACTGGCTGAAATTGTATTGGCAATTATTGATGGTGCCCATCAAATTGAAATGGTTATTAATTTGGCAGCATTAAAGAATAATGACTGGCAATACCTGGCAAATGAGATAAACAGCATTATGCCTGTTGTTAAATCAAAAAACACAAAAATGGCTGTTATTATTGAAGCCACCATCCTCACTAAGGAAGAAATAATGGCATGTTGCGATCTTTATGGTGCTGCTGGGGTAGATTATATTAAAACCAGTACAGGTTTTGCTCCAAAGGAAGTTACTAATGAAACAGTTTCTCTCATCAGGAATTGCCTAGCAACTACTGTACAAATAAAAGTGGCAGGACAAATCAAGAATATTCAAGCTGTTAATGCATTTATACAGGCAGGAGCCAATAGGATTTCTACTGAGTTTGGTTTAGAATTGGTTAAAGAAATAGAACAATTGAATTAGAATAATTAAGTGGAACGGTTTTTGTAATTTTGAGTAAGATGAAAAAAATAATCAGTTTATTTGTTTTAATAATAGGTTCTGCAAATGTTTGGTCACAAATATCATCCAGTGATACTGCTATTGTTGTTAATGTGACAAAAGACCCCAGACTAGATTTATTAGTTAAAGTTCAAGCTGATATTAATGGATATACCATGCGATTTGCAAAAGGCTACCGTCTGCTTGTTTTAAAAAGTAATGACAGGGATTATTCAATGAAAGTAAGAGCATACCTCTTGCAGCATTTTCCCGAGGAGAAAGTGATGATGACTTATCAATCTCCATTTATTAAATTAAAATTTGGCGATTTTGTTGATAAAAAGGATGCAGAAAAGTACAGAGATATGATTATTAAAGGAGGAGTAGTTAAGGATAATATTTACATTGTTTCCGAAACAATTGAACTTAAACCCGACAAACTAAAAGAACTGGGATTATTATAAACAAAATTTTATATGAGAGTTTCCAGCAGGAAACTCTTTTTTAGTATACTACATTAAAGTTATTTTTATTCAATGATTAAAGCATCTATTCAACAATTAGCTAAAGAATTCTCCAAAGAGTTTATTGAAGTAAGGCATCATTTACACGCCCATCCCGAATTAAGTTACCAGGAATTTGAAACTGCAGCATTTGTACAGGAAAAATTGAAAAGTTGGGGCATACCTTTTTCTGTTTTGGCAACAACAGGGGTAGTAGCAATTATCAAAGGAAAAAATCCGGATATAAAAATTACGGCTTTAAGAGCTGATATGGATGCTTTGCCAATCATGGAAGAAAATAATGTGCCTTATAAATCAAAAAATAGTGGCGTGATGCATGCCTGTGGTCATGATGTACATACTACTTGTTTGTTGGGCGCTGCTAAAATTTTAAATGAGTTGAAAGCAGAATGGGAGGGAACAGTGAAATTAATTTTTCAACCAGGGGAAGAAAAAAATCCAGGTGGTGCCAGTTATATGATTGCAGAAGGGGTATTGGAAAATCCAAAGCCCGAGAAAATATTTGCTTTACATGTACATCCAGGTCTGGAAATAGGTAAGCTGAGTTTTAGAAACGGAATGATAATGGCCAGTGCCGATGAAATTTATATCAGTATAAAAGGAAAAGGTGGCCATGCCGCAGCACCTCAATTTACTGCCGATACCATTTTAATTGCGGCTCAATTGGTAGTAAGCCTGCAGCAAATCGTAAGCCGTAATAACAATCCATTTAATCCTTCTGTGTTGTCCATTACATCTATTCAGGGAGGCAATACCACCAACGTCATTCCATCCGAAGTAAAACTGATGGGGACATTTAGAGCCATGAATGAAGAATGGCGTTTTGCCGCTCATGAACTCATTAAAAAACAAACCATTGACCTAGTGAGAGCCATGGGTGCCGAAGCAGATATTAAAATTGATGTGGGATATCCTTTTGTTTTAAATAATGAACAATTGGGTAATGAAACCTGGAAAAATGCAGAAGATTATGTTGGTTCATCTAATGTAGAAGAAACAGAATTAAGAATGGGAGCAGAGGATTTTGCTTATTATTCGCACCAGGTACCAGCCTGTTTTTTCAGATTAGGAGCTGGAAATAAATCCAAAGGGATTAGCAGTGGTGTACATACTCCTACATTTAATATTGATGAAGGAGCCATTGAAATTGGCATGGGGATGATGGCTTTTTTGGGCGCAAAGGGATAGCGCCATTGAAAACATGGGTATGGGCTAATTAACACAGATTATTTTGCTTATGATTCTTTGACATTTTAAAGAATTGCTATTTTTTTTATTGCGCTAAAGCACTCTTTAACTTCAGAATGAAATAAAATTTTTGATTTGCATAGAAATCATTTTTTAATTTAAAATCTCTTTTCAAAATATTTCTTCGCTATGCAGCAGTTTATTTTGAAAAATAGGAGGTAGGTATATGAAAATAGCATTTCACGGCGCAGCCCGTACAGTTACAGGGTCAAAGCATTTACTTACTTTAAAAAATGGCAATAAATATTTACTCGATTGTGGTTTATTTCAGGGTAGGGGCAAAGACACCGATATGTTAAACCGGGATTTTGGTTTTAACCCTTCAGAGATTACACACCTAATATTATCTCATGCTCATATTGATCACTGCGGATTGATTCCCAAATTGGTTAAAGATGGTTTTGAAGGAAATATCTATTGTACTCCTGCCACAAAATCTTTAGCAGCACTAATGCTCGAAGACTCTGGGGGAATACAGGAATCTGATGTGAAATACTTAAACAAAAGAAGGGCTCAACAAGGATTATCTTATTTGCAACCGCTCTATAAAACAGAGGATGCTTTAAATGCTTTGGATAATTTTATTGCAGTTGATTATGGGGTTTGGTTTTCTATTAATGAGGATGTTGAAGTAATGTTTACCGATGCTGGGCATATTATTGGAAGTGCAGCCGTTCATCTAAAAGTAAAAGAAGAGGATAAAATTAGCAGGATAAGTTTTAGTGGAGATGTAGGCCGATATAGGGATATGATTTTGCGATCGCCAGCAACTTTTTCTCAAGCCGATTATATCATTTTAGAATCTACCTACGGCAATAGTTTACACAACCATTTAGCCACAACACCCGACCAAGTGTTGGAGTGGCTGGAAAAAGCCTGTGTTCAGAAAAAAGGAAAATTGGTTATGGCAGCTTTTAGTGTGGGGCGTACACAAGAGATATTGTATGCCCTTAACCAACTGGAAATAGAAAGAAGATTACCCAAAATGGATTATTATGTAGATAGCCCATTAAGTACAAAAGCCACCGAAATCATCAAAAGCTATCCCCAATATTTTAATAACACGATACAAAAACTGTTGGAGGTAGATGATGACCCCTTTGCTTTTGAGGGTTTAAAATATGTCAAGTCGGTAGAAGAATCAAAGATGCTAAATTTTAAGGATGGCCCCTTTGTGATAATATCTGCTAGTGGAATGGGAGATGCCGGACGAGTAAAACATCATATCAGCAATAATGTAGAAAATAGCCGTAATACCATTTTATTTACTGGTTATTGCGAACCCAATTCATTGGGAGCCCGCCTGCTTTCGGGTAATAAAGAAGTGGGTATTTTTGGAACAGCTCATGAAGTGAATGCTGAAATAGGACAGATTAGAAGTATGAGTGCACATGGCGATTATGATGACCTCTGCCAGTTTTTAGCTTGCCAGAATCCTCAACAGGTAAAAAAAATATTTTTAGTGCATGGAGAATATGGGGTACAGCAGGATTTTAAACAAAGGTTGATACAAAAAGGTTTTAAGGATGTGGAAATTCCAGAAATGCATTATGAGGTGGGGTTGGAGTAAAAATAACTGAACCATTTAAATGAATTAGTGCAGCAGACTCAGGCTGCCTATTTAGTTAATGGCCATTAAAAGATGGAATAGTGTTTGTTTATATCATATCGATAAATCTTTTGAAAAATTAAAAGAAACTATTATGAAGTCGTTTAAAAAGATTTTAAAGATATTTTTTATTGTTTTTGTGATATTGATTGGATTGTTGTTTGCAAGCCCCTATATTTTTAAAGGAAAAATTGTTAAGTTGGTAAAAGCCGAGATCAATAAAAACATCAATGCCAAAGTTGATTTTGCAGGGGTGGATATTTCGTTTTTCAGAAATTTTCCGAAAGTGAGTATTGGATTGAACAATTTGCAGGTAACAGGTACTGGCTATTTTGAAGCAGATACTTTATTGTATGCTAAAAGATTGGATGCATCAATAGATATTATGAGTTTTATCAAAGGGAAGAATATGGCTATTTACGGCCTATTCCTTGAATCGCCACGAATTAATGCCCGGGTTACCAAAGAAGGTTTTGCCAACTGGGATATTATAAAGGAAGAAAACAATTCCGATACCTCAACCGATAGTAAACCATTTAATCTAAAGCTGAAGAAATATACGATTGAGAACGGATATATAAATTACGACGATCGGAAAAGCGATATAAGCGCTGTTATTGAAAATCTTTATCACAGCGGTAGTGGAGATTTTACCTCGGAACTATTTACGTTGAAAACTACCACAACCTCCGATGCGGTTACTTATATCTATGGAGCCATACCCTTTTTATCTAAGGTAAAAACCACCGTTAATACCGACATAAAGATTGACAATAAAAACGATGTTTACAGTTTTGATGCCATGGATATTTTATTAAATGAGCTTATGATAGACGGCAAGGGTACAATTAAAAACCAGGCCAAGGGTTATGGCATGGATATCAATTTTAAATCCGTGTCAACAGATTTTAAAAATATATTGTCGCTAATTCCTGCTGTTTATAAAAAAGACTTTGATAAAGTAATAGCCAATGGAAAAGCAAATTTTGAAGGATTTATAAAAGGAAATTACAGTGATTCTATCCTGCCCGGATATCATATTGCAATGACCGTTAAAGATGGGTCTTTTAAATATGCTGATCTGCCAAAAGCAATTCAACAGATCAATTTTAATGTAGTCATAGATAATCCTGATGGAGAAACAGATAATACCATTGTGGATATTATCAACGGACATTTAGTGATGGATAAGGATCCTTTCGATTTTAGACTGCTGGTTAAAAAACCGATCAGTAATATGTTTGTTGATGCTGCTGCAAATGGTAAGCTGAATTTATCGGAGGTTGCCAATTATATAAAACTGGAAAACGGGACTAGCATTTCGGGTTTTATGAATGCGGATGTAAATATCAAAGGAAATGTAAAGGAATTAGAAAAGAAACGGTATAATGATTTTTATGCTGCGGGTACAATTGACGTAAATAATTTTAATTACACGTCGGTTGATTATCCAACGGGGGTTAGATTAAATACGGTTCATGCCAATTTTACACCTGTAAAAATTGATGTTACAAATCTGAACGGGCAATTTAAAAATTCAAATTTTAATGGAGGTGGTCAGATTAATAACCTGCTTAGTTATCTGTTTAGTGGAAAACCATTAAACGCCAATCTTTCTGTAAATGCTGATAAGGTAAATCTGAATGACTGGATGGGTGTACCGGCTGATACAATTGCAAAAGGACCTGCAGCTAAAGCTTTTATAGTGCCGGGTAATCTGGATATCGTTTTAAATACAAAAATTGACGAATTACAATATGATAAGATCAATATACAAAACTTAACAGGTTCTGTATTGGTGGAAAATGAAACGGTAAGACTGAATAATGTAAGCGGAAATGCTTTAGACGGTAAAATAACAATAAACGGTTCTTACAGTACAAAGGAAAGTAAGACAAAACCCGCCATATCCATGAGTTATGATGTTAACCAAGTGGATATTCAAAAAACATTTTACGCTTTTAACACCGCAGAAAAACTAATGCCCATCGGAAAATATTTAGCCGGAAAGCTAACTTCTGTTTTGTCTGCCAACGGAAAACTGGGGGATAATATGAGCATAGATATGAGTACAATTTCCGGTAATGGAAATTTCTTTTTAATTGAAGGCTTCTTAAGTAGGTTTGCTCCTTTGGATAAAATAGCATCGGTACTTCAGGTAAAAGAATTGCAGCAAATATCGATGAAAGATATAAAAGCATTTTTTGAATTTTCGAACGGAAAGTTGCTCGTAAAACCCTTTACTGTTAAAGTAAAAGATATTGAAATGGAGATTGGCGGTTTACAAGGCATTGGATTTGATGAAGGAATAAATTATGCCATCAACCTTAAACTGCCCAGGGCCCTAATGGGCACACAGGGAAACCAGTTTGTAGATAATCTGATGACCGCAGTAAATGCAAAAGGGATACCATTAAAAGTTGGTGAAACAGTTAATCTGAAACTGGCTATGGCCGGAACCATCAGGAACCCAACACTGCAGATTGATTTAAAACAAACGGGCGAAACACTGGCAGATCAGATGAAAGAGCAAGTAAAAGATTTTGTACAGGCAAAAATTGACAGTGCCAAAAATGCGGTAAAAGACACTTTAGCTTCCTTAAGAAAACAACTAGAACTGGCGGCAAAAGAAGAATTAGCGAAAAAAATATTTGGGGTTAAAGATACAACAGCCATAAGAGACAGTACGCCCATTAAAGATCCACAGGATAAAACAAAAGAATCTATTAATGGGCTACTTGAATTATTAAAGAAGAAGCAAAAGGATAGCGTTAACCTGCAAAAAGATACATTAATCAGGCAATAACTTACTCCACTACTTTTTGAATGTAGTTTGAATTCATGATGCCTAGGGCTCCCATATACTTTAGCTGAAAACTTACCAGGTCGCCCACTTTGTATTTTTTTGTGTTACGGTCCAAATCTAGTACCAACATATCAGAGCTGGCTTCAATCACTTTTACCGAATCGTCATCGGGGATTAAAAACTGCGGATTACATTCCAGTAGTCCGATGTCAATAATAGCCCGGTATGAGGTTTTGCCAATATCAGCTTTATCAAATTCGGTTTTTATACCCGAAGGGTTTTCCATTTGTTCGCCGGATGGCATCATCGGTTTTTCATGCAGTTCAATGATTTCGGTAAACAATTGGAATACATCTGAACGCATGCCTTTAATAATGCCATCTGTAAAAATATCCTTCCCAAAATAAAGTGCTTCGCCAATTCTGAAATGATTAATAGAATTTGGTATCTGGTGTTTGATTAGCATTGGCACGGCAACCGTAGTGCCTCCAGAAACCCATGGTATTTTCCGGTTGAACTTTACTTCAATCAATTGTTTATATAATGCAAGCTGTACCATTTTATCTTGTGAGGGCATTATCCCATTTAAACAATTAAGATTGGTGCCAATACCAACAATGCTGATATTGGGGAGCTCAAAAACTTTTCCATAAAAATCAAGCAGATCATCTCCCATTACACCTTCCCCCACTTCGCCAAGCCCCGCCGATTGCTGAATATGCAAGCGGAATACCAATGAAACATAATCCACCGATTAACACAATCCATTGAATGGTATCGGTGTATATGACGGCATTCATACCGCCCAAAACGGTTTAGCCAACGGTGATGATACCCATTACAATTAATGCAGTCGTCATATCAAGCGAAACAAAAGAAGCAGATGCCAGTTTTGCACCGGCAAGAATTTGCGAACTGGTAAATCCTAAATAGCCGATGGCAGAAATTATTCCCGCAGCCAATGCAACACGTTTATTAAAAAAATGACCAAAAACCTGCGGAAAAGTAAATAGATTAGTATCCTTTCCTAAAGGGTGGATTTTTGGAATAAGGATAACGGCACTAAGCCAGGCACCTATCAGCCCGGTAAACAACATCCACGATCCGGATAAGCCCATGATAAAACCAAGCCCGCCAAGGCCGATTGAAAATCCACCACCCACATCTGTTGCAACAACAGATAAACCAATATGCCAGCGGGTCATTTTTCTGCCACTTACAAAATAGTCTTCAGCATTTTTATTCTTGCGTAAAAAATGAAAGCCGATGATGAGCAGAACGAGCATATAAGCAATAAATATCACGGCGTCAATCCAGTGCATTGTCAATATTTAATTGGTGAAAAATAAGATTACCACCTGCGTAAGTGGAAGACAGGTTTGTATTGAGAAGATGCAAAATTACAAAATATTGGCCGGAGGAAAAAGGAATGTGTATTGAAATTTGTTTTTTATAAAAACATAATTGTCGGGAATGCCTTTCTGTAAAGGGGTTCAGGGTTTTTGCTTTTCGGTGGATTTAATTTATTTGATTAGCAAAAACGCTCCACTGCGAATGCATGAACAGAAATGCTGAGGGGAAGCTGGTCAATCATTTCCTGTACCAGTTTTCCCGTGCCTGGGGCTAACGAAAGCCCCAGCATGGCATGTCCTCCTGCAATAATAAGGTTGTTGTATTTTGAATGATGACCGATATATGGAAGCCCATCAGGACTTAAAGGGCGAAGGCCACTCCATATTTTTTGTGTATCAGGAAAGGGTAGATCTAAATCCGGATAATATTTTTTTACAGATTCCACAATAGCTTTTACTCTTTTAGGCATGATGGGAGAGCCTGGTGTATTTATTTCCATTGTTCCTGCTAAACGTAAGTCATTGCCAATGGGTGTTGTAACAACACGGTGGTCAACAAGTATTGCAGGGTATTGCAATTGTGAAATGAAATTTTTGTAGGTAATACTGTAACCTTTGCCTGCCTGCATCAAAATATTAATACCGATTTTTTTTGACAAATATGGAAGCCATGCTCCATTTGCAAGAATAAACTGATCAGCATTAATTTTTTCCCTTTCAGTGATTACCGCCGAAATTTTACCACCGAATTTTTCGAAACCATTTATTTCAGTTTCAGTAATTATGTTAACACCTTTAAGTACAAGATAATTTTTTAGTGCAGTAGTAAATAGCCCTGGATGCAGGTGTGCATCTGCCTTATACAAAACACCACCTCTTACATCAATTGTTGTTGATGATTCCAGATCCTGTACCTGCATTGCGGATAAGATAACGGATTGCATACCCATTGTTGATGCCTGCTGTGCCAGGAATTTTTCATGCTTTTCGCTTTCTGGAGTTTTGTAAACGATGAGTATTCCCTTTTCTTCCATGAAAAAAAGATTACCCAATTCATTTTTTAAATCCCCGAATAAATCACGGCTTAATGTTAAAAGTTGATGCAGGTATGGAATATTTGTCTGCATGGTTTTTTCATTACTCCTTTGCCAGAATGTAAATAACCAACGGATAAGATCAATATCCAACCTAGGTTTTATGTAAAATGGACTAGATGAATTTAACATCCATCTCATTCCATTGGCAATAGTACCAGGCGATGCTAGTGGAACAAAATGACTGGGAACTATGTGGCCGGCATTGCCATAGGAGGCACCGTCCTTCATGGAGGTGTTGTCAATAATAATAATCTCATGGCCCGATTGCTGCAGGTAATAGGCACAGCTTAATCCAATCACACCTCCTCCAGCTATTATAATTTTCATATTTAAATCTCTTCGTTGTAATAATTATTTAGAGATGATTAAAACTGCCTCAATCAAATCTTTCAACATTAAATGCATTTATGGGAATGCTTAATTCATCTTTATGAATAATTTCTTTTACCAGTTTTCCGGTGCCGGTAGTTAAGGAAAGTCCCAACATGGCATGCCCACCAGCAAATACAACATTATTTAATGCTGAATGGCGCCCAATGTATGGCAATCCATCTGGTGTAACAGGCCTGAGGCCGCTCCATATTTTATCAACAGGTGGGAATTCGATTTTTAATCCAGGATAATGAGATATGGTTGCATTGTAAATTCCCCGCATTCTTTTTACAAGAATTTTATCGTTAATACCGCTTAACTCCATGGTGCCACCAATTCGGAGCTGCTTTTCCCAGGGCGAAATGGCACACCTGGTATCAACTAAAATGGCAGGGTAGTTTAAATTATTTTCAACATGTTGATAGGTATGGCTATAGCCTTTACCGGGCTGAAGTAATAAACGAATGCCCATCATTTTTGCAATATGTGGCATCCAGCTTCCGGCCGATACAACTATTTCATCACAATCAAATTTTCCCTTATCGGTGATAATTGCATTAATTCTATTATTACTTTTTTCAAAACCTATAACGTTGGTTTCTATATGGATTATTACATTCTTACTTTCAAGATAAGTTCTTAATGCAATCATCAGTTTGGCAGGATTAAAATGACAATCATCTTTAAACAGTACCGCACCTGCAACATTTAATTCAACGTTGGGTTCAAGTTTTTGTACTTCATCTTTTTTTAACCGTTCTACTTTTAACCCAAATCCCTCGGCTATATCAGCCAGATGAAATTCGTGATCGAGTGTTTTTTGTTTTTTGCAGATCATCAGGCAACCCTTTTCCTGCATTTCGAAAATATTGCCTACATCATCTCTTAGCTCCTCAATTAATTTTCTGCTTAATTGTAAAATATCGTTGAGCGGTGGCGAGTTTTTTTTGACTGTTTTAGCAGTTGAACTTTTCCAAAAATGATAACCCCATTGCATTAGCGGAATGCTAAGTCTTGGTTTTATATAAAACGGAGAAGTTGAACTAAGCATCCATTTTAAACCCTTGGAAATTATGCCTGGGTTTGCCAGCGGCACAAAGTGGCTCGGTGAAATGAATCCCATATTGCCAAACGAACAACCATCAGAAATATTCCCACGTTCTATAATAGTTACTTCGTAACCTTCTTTTTCTAAAAAATAAGCGCTACATAAACCGATTACGCCGCCGCCAATAATAGTTACTTTCATTTTATTTCTATTGAGTTTGTTATGCTTCGTTCCACAGCGCTAAAAATCATCTGTAAAAAACTCTCCTTTTGTTTAAAGAACCTGAAATCCAAAAGCATAAGGATCATCTTCCTCATCAATTGTAATTGTATTATATCCATAAATTCTTGCCCAACCATCTATTGATGGTCTTATTGCTGGTTTTCCAGCAACAGTTAATTCTTCTTCAATCCTGCCGATGAATTTACTGCCGATAATACTTTCATGAATAAATTCATCTCCCTTCTTCAATAATCCTTTTGCATACCATTGCGCCATCCTTGCACTAGTCCCTGTGCCACATGGGCTGCGATCAATGGCCTTATCTCCATAAAAAACAGCGTTTCGTGCTGTAGAAGTTTTATCTAAAATGGCGCCGGTCCATAAAATATGACTACAACCTTTTATTGTTTCGTTTTCGGGATGAACAAATTCAAATTTTTCATTAATACTATTTCTTAATTCTCTAGACCAGCTGATGAGTTTATCGGCCGCATAATGTTCAAGTCCTTTATAGTTTTTCTGAACATCAATAATGGCGTAATAATTTCCGCCGTATGAAACATCAACAACTAATTCTCCAAGTTCTGGACAACTAACCTTTAATTCTGTTTCGGCTAAAAAGGATGGGACATTGATAAGGTTTACCGATTTTACTTTTCCAGCTTCTTCTTTATAAGAAATTAAAACCAATCCTGCAGGAGCCTCCATTTTTACAATTCCAGGTATTTTGGGCTTTATTAGTCCTTCTTCTATAGCAATTGTAATAGTTCCAATAGTTCCATGTCCGCACATTGGCAGACAACCACTGGTTTCTAAGAATAAAACAGCCACATCATTTTGAGGATCATGGGGCGGATACAAAATGCTGCCACTCATCATGTCGTGGCCACGAGGTTCAAACATTAAGCCTTTCCTAATCCAATCATACTCTTTTAAAAAATGCTGTCGCTTTTCACTCATATTACTGCCTATCAATTCAGGGCCTCCTTCTTTAATAAGTCTTACCGGATTTCCACAGGTATGAGCGTCAATACAAATAAATGTTTTCTTCACAACAGTTTATTAAATTTGTAATGCAACTTAATTAAACTTTGTTAGTAATATGGAACAATACGGAAAGATTTTACTTTTTGCCATGCCGGCTTTTTTGGTATTAGTATTACTTGAAAAATGGTATGGCTGGTATAAAGGAAATGATACTGTTCGTAATATGGATATGGTAAGTAGCCTTAGCTCAGGCGTAACCAATGTTACCAAAGATGTGTTGGGATTAAGTGTGGCCATTTTAGGATATGGTTGGTTTGTAGATAAGGTTGCAATAACAACTATCGAATCGGGATGGGTTACTTTTTTAGTAGCATTTATTGTGCTTGATTTTGCTGGATATTGGGTACACCGGATCAATCATAAAGTTAATTTTTTCTGGAATTCACATATTGTTCACCATAGCAGCGAAGAGTTTAATTTGGCCTGTGCATTACGTCAAAGCATTTCTTCTTTTTTAAAATTCTTTACTTTTTTATTGATACCTGCTGCTTTGTTAGGCGTGCCTTCCATTGTGATAGCAACCGTTGCACCCATTCATTTATTTGCTCAATTCTGGTATCATACACAGCATATTGGCAGAATGGGATTTTTGGAAAAAATACTAGTAACCCCATCTCATCACCGAGTACATCACGCCATCAATAAAGAATATTTAGATAAAAATTTATCGCAAATTTTTATCATTTGGGATAAACTGTTTGGTACATTTCAAGAAGAGCTACCCGATGTTAAACCTGTATATGGCATTACCAGACCAGTAAGAACTTGGAACCCTATCAAAATAAATTTTCAGCACATGTGGTTATTGATTAATGATGCTTGGCATGCAAAAAGTGTACTAGATAAATTCCGTATTTGGTTTATGCCTACGGGCTGGAGGCCCGCTGATGTGGAAGAGAAATATCCTGTGTATAAAATTGAAGATGTGTATCATTTCGAAAAATATGATACAAAATATTCCAATTTTTTTTCTGTATGGATTTGGGTTCAACTAATCATGCTTTTATTATTTGTAAGCTATTTCTTTGGGAATATAGCTAAGATTGGCAGCCCGGATATGTTTATTTATGGAGGTTTTGTTTTTGTATTTGTTTATGCTTTAACCGAATTGATGGATGGCAATAGATATGCCTTTTTTTGGGAACTACTAAAGTTTGCTATTGCTTTTGCAGTAATTTTTTTAATGGGAGATTGGTTTGGAACAAATGAGCTTTCACCATTAATAATGTATGCACTTTTAGGCTATCTGATTGTATCATTAGGGATAACTTATCTACTGAATAATGAAGGGGCCTTTAAAATACAAATGAGCTGATTTACTCAGCTAGTAACTTATCAATTGTGGGTTTTTCCAAAACCCAATTATATCCTTCTAATTTTGAATTTATTACTTCCCCGTTTTTATTAAGAAGGTAAGTAGTAGGGAAAACATATATGCCCAAGTTGGCTAAACTTTTAGTTGAATTAGCAAACAAAATTTTATTGGAAAAAAACCTGTTTTGAAATGCATTAATAAGACTTGTATCCTCATCAGAAATGTACAGAATTTTAAATTTATCTGAATTTAGTTTTGTAGCGAGTTCATCTAATACATACACTTCTCCTGCGCATGGACCACACCAAGTTTGGAAAAATGAAACTATGACAACATTTCCTTTAAATTCATTAATGGTGGTTTTTCTCTCTGTAAGTGTTAATAATAATTCACTGGATTGAAATTCCATTTTTGGCACTACAGTTTTACGAACGTACCATTTAAGGCCCCAGTTTGCTACCAGTAAAATCAGCACAGATATTGTAATCCAGATTAATTTTATTTTCATTTCAAGGGTAATCTAACGTTATTTTTTTTATTTTCAGACTGGTTAAATTTAATTAGAAAATACTTTAGGGCAATTTTGGTAACTGGATTTTTAACTTTCACATAATTAAAAATCTGTTTAGGAAATGCACCTAAATTTGCTTTGGCTTCTTTAGCTGTACGGCCAAGTTCCAGTTTCGAGTATTTTCGCTCAATCATTTTTTGAACGCTTAAAAATAAAATATTGAAGTATGTTTTGTGTATGGTGTTGACATGATAGTCCAGTCCTATATAATGGGTTTCCATTTCATTTGCATAAAAAATAAATGAGTAAAATCCAATCATTTTCTGGTTGTAATAAATAGCATGTAATTCAAAATCCTGCTTAAGGTCCTGCTTTAATTCATATAGATAGGAAACATTTATGGTGCCCAGGTTTACTTTCTGTTTATTTACAACATTCTGGTATAGCCGTTCAATATCGACTGCATTTTCTAGAATTTCAGAGGCATTTAATTCATGTTTTGTTACTCCTTCAAAAGCCTGAATGATTTTTTGAGCTCTTTTAAAATATTTTTTTGTCAAATCGTTTAAATAATCTTCAAAACAGATCCAATGAGGCCTTTTATTAATTTCCATGGTTACATCAGCATCAAAGAAAAAATATTTAAAAGCGGTATATTTTTTTTCTATAAAAACTTCCTTACAATCTTTAATAACAATGCCACGAGGCTTAAGGTTTTTATGTTGTTTAACAAAAAAATCAATTGCGTCAAATATTAAGGGATTGTGTTGTTTATTTTTAAAATAGAATCCTTGAAAATTTATTCTAAATAGATTTCCACAAATAATAAGATTAAGTTGATTGGGTAAAATAAACGTTTTTATTTTACTTAGAAAAGAACCTGGCTCATCAAAGTTTAACTGGGTAGGTGTAAATTTATATAATTGGATAAATGCTATGCCAATGGGTTTGTCTTTTACTAATATTTGTAAATAATAATTTTTGATATTTGGTAAACTTGGTTTTTCAAGGGGTATTAAATGCCTTATTTTTAAGTGATGTTGCTCTGGAAGAAAATCATCCCAAAAATAATGAAAATCCGAAATTTGTGTAGCTGTTTTAATTGAGATAGTCAAATTTGTAATTATTTTTATTGTATTACAGATATTGTCATTTCATCATTAACAATTCTCCATATCCTTAACGGATTTTCATTCTTTAATTCGGTAGGCAGCAGATCATTCCCCCAGTTTTGAAAAGCAATCGGCCTTGCAAAACGTTTGATGCCATCTGCACCAACGGCACTGAATCTTCCATCGGTTGTTGATGGAAATGGTCCGCCATGATGCTGGCTTAAACAAACTTCTACTCCAGTAGGAACTCCGTTTAAAATAAAACGACCACAGATATTTTTTACTGCTTCAACCAGTTCGTCATTTTCTTTGATGTCATTATCAGTTGCCATTAATGTACTAGTTAATTGTCCTTCCAGGTTTTTGGCTACAGCAATCATTTCCTTCATGTCTTTACAACGGATAATGATGGAGTAGGGGCCAAAAACTTCCTGATGTAAAACAGGATTATTTAAAAATGCTTGTCCGGTTGCTGTAGCAATGGTTGGTAATCCTTCTTCTGCTTTTACATCCCTGTCTGATTCGGCCACTAAATGAACATCTTCCTGTAACAGGGCATTACCTTTGTTTTTTTTATAAGCGTTTACAATGCCCGGATGCAACATAGGAGCCGGTTCAATTTTTTGAATGGCTTTTCCTAAATCATGTAGAAATGTTTTTAATTCCTCACTTTCAATCCCTATGATGATACCGGGGTTTGTGCAAAACTGTCCAACACCCAAAGTAATAGAGCCTGCATACTGTTGTGCAATTTCTGCTGCAGATGATTTTAATTTTTCAGGCAATAAAAAAACAGGATTGATACTACCCATTTCTGCAAAAACCGGAATGGGTTCTTTGCGTTGATTGCCCCAATCGAATAGTTGTTTGCCCCCCAGAAAAGAGCCGGTAAAACCAACTGCTTTTGTATGCGGATGCATTACTAAGGCCTTACCCACTTCAAAACTTGCGCCATGTATATGTGTAAAGATTCCTTTGGGCATATTGCATTTATCGGCAGCAATTAAAATCGCCTTAGCCACTATCTCCGATGTTTCGGCATGTGCCGGATGTGCTTTTATAATAACCGGACATCCTGCTGCAAATGCACAGGCGGTATCTCCACCGGCGGTTGAATAAGCAAATGGGAAATTACTGGCTCCAAAAACTACTACCGGGCCAAGCGGAACAAGCATTTTTCTGATATCTGGTTTGGGTGGAGTCTTGTCTAAAATGGCAGTATCAATTCTTGCATCTAACCAGTTACCTTTTTCGCAAGCATCGGCATAACTGTTCATTTGAAAAATAGTTCTGGCTCTTTCTCCACGCATCCGGGCTTCGGGTAAATGCGATTCCCTCATGGCTATATGTATCAACTCGTCGCCACAGTTTTCCAATTCAATTGCAATCGCTTTCATAAAAACAGCTCGTTGTTTCAAACTCATTTTTCTATAAATATGAAAAGCTTCCCAAGCTTGTTGCATGGCAAAGTCAATTTCATTTATTGTTGCATCAGTATAATTCATAAATTTTTATTTAAGGTCTTGTGGCAATTCCATCATTAATAATTTTCAAAATATCTGCTCTTTCTTTTCCTTCTAGAACCAATCTTGGGGCTCTTACATTTTCCGAACCAAGGCCAACCTGTGTTTCTGCAAGCTTAATGTATTGAACCAACTTAGGGTGAATATCCAGCTCCAACAAAGGCATAAACCATCGATATATTTTTGTGGCTTCTTCAATTTTACCTTCCTTAACCAGATTAAAAATAGCAACTGTTTCTTCAGGAAAAGCACAAACCAATCCGGCTACCCAGCCATCTGCACCCAGGCACAATTCTTCCATGGCTAATGTATCTACTCCACATAATATTTTAATACGATCTCCAAAGCGGTTTTTCATTCTTGTTACATTTGAAACATCTCTTGTGGATTCTTTTACGGCTTCAATATTTTTACAAGCTATCAATTCTGCAAACATATCCAGGGTTACTTCATTTTTATAATCAACGGGGTTGTTATAGATCATGATAGGCAGCTCGGTTGCATCGGCTACCGTTTTAAACCATGCCACAGTTTCTCGGTGGTCACTTTTATAACGCATGGGTGGTAACATCATCAACCCCTTGGCGCCCCATGCTTTAGCATAGGCTGCTTGTTGCAAAGCTTCCCTTGTACTTCCTTCTGCAATATTCAATACTACAGGGACTTTACTGACACATTTTTCTACGGCAAATTTTACCAATGTTTCTTTTTCATCTGTAGTTAACACGCTGGCTTCGCCAAGGGTGCCTCCTAATACAATTCCATTTACTCCGGCTTCAAGCTGTGCGTTTAAATTTTTTTCAAATAGCGGTAAGTCCAATTTGTCTTCTACAGTGAATTTTGTAGTCAATGCAGGAAAAACACCTGTCCAGTTGATACTCATATGAAAATGGTTTAAAATAAAGATAATGAAACCAACTGAACATGTATTAATAGCTCAATCATTGTAACGAATGGTTAATAATTATGTGATAGAATTGACAATTTGAATAAGATTTTTGTTTAATTTGGTGGCTTAAACTGACTATTTATTTAGAATTAAAACTTAACATTAATGAAACAACTCATTACCCGACTGTTTAAATGGATGATAGTATTCCTTTTTCCAACAGTTTTAATCGCACAAAAAAATGTTGATTACCATTTGTTGCTACAATCAGGGAAATTTTTACCCGTTGAAAATGCAAAAAACATTTCTAAAACAGATGCGGAACTACAGCAAAGTTTGTTTTCAGGAAAGTATTATGTCACTATTCAGTTTAAGGCATTGCCTTCACAGGCTGAAAAAGACATGTTGATGTTTAAGGGGATTGAATTAATAGAGTACATTCCTAATTTGGCTTATACCGCTGCAGTTAAAGAGAATCTGAAAAACGAAGATTTAAGGTCTCCATTATTTAGATCGGTGTTTGCATTTAGTGTAGAAAGTAAAGCGGATGCTACTTTATTAAATGGAGTAGTTGCTCAACATGCCATTAAACAAACTGGCTATGCCGATGTAGATATTGTTACTTACGAAAAATTTTCTAGCGAAAAAATAAAGAGCGCCATTGGGGCTTTAGGTGCAGTTATCTTAGAAAATGTGCAAGATTTTAGAATGTTTACCATCAGGATACCAGTTGCAAATATAAAAAGCCTTGTTGCCCTTCCATTTGTGCAGTGGGCCGAATTTATTGCTCCTCCTAATCAGATAGAAAACTTACCAGGCCGTACATTACACCGTGTAAATGTATTGAACGATGGTGTAAGAAATTTAAAAGGAGATGGAATGAATATTGGGGTTTGGGATGAAAGAGCCAGTCAGCACCTTGATTTTTCTCCAGCAGGCCGTTTGGTGAATGTAGATGCTGGAGCAGCAGGTAGTCATGGCACACACGTATCAGGTACTATTGGAGGAAGAGGGCTTATCAATCCTACGGCAAGAGGTATGGCTCCAAACGCAAATATTTATTCTTATTATGGATTTTCTGGAGATGTGCAAGTTGCTATGGCCACTGCCATTCCTACTTATACCCTTATTTCAAGTAATCATTCCTATCATGATGGGCTTGGTGTTCAATGTGGGGTTACAGGAGCTTCAGCCGGTTACTCATTAAGAGCTAGGAATACAGACATTAACTTAAATAATTTCCCTTATCATTTACATTGTCATTCATCTGGTAATGCACAATCTTCTTGTTCTGGAGGATGGGGAACCATCACCGGTACAGGAAAGGCAGCTAAAAATAATATTGTGGTGGGGAGCGTAACAACTGATGAAGTCCTTTCTTCATTCAGTAGTTGTGGTCCTGTACATGATGGAAGAGTTAAACCCGAAATAGTAGCAATGGGGTCCAATGTATTTTCAACTTACACTCCATTAAATACTTATAGTACCATTTCAGGTACTTCCATGTCAACACCTGGCATTACGGGTACTGTAGCTTTATTGGCTCAGCGATATAAGCAGTTAAATGCCAATGTGCTTCCTCCATCAACTCTTATTAAAAATATTGCTTGTAATACGGCTTATGATCTTGGAAATGCTGGACCAGATTATCGTTTTGGATTTGGTCGTATCAATGCATTAGCTGCAGTAAAAATATTAGAGCAAAATAGATATAATTTAAATACTATTACTACTGGTTCAACCAATGATTTTACCATTACCGTTCCTGCAGGTGCTTCTCGATTAAGAGTAATGCTTACTTGGAATGATCCAGCTGCAGCAGCCAATGCTGGTTTTGCTTTGGTGAACAACCTTGATTTAAGAGTAATTGAAGGGGCAAATACAACGCTTCCCTGGATTTTAGATCCACTTAATCCATCAGCTTTAGCAACAAGAGCAAATGATAATATTAGTAATATAGAACAGGTTACTATCAATAATCCTACAGCAGGCACTTACACATTACGTGTAATTGGCACTTCAATTGCATCGGGGCCAAACCAGCCTTATGCACTTACATGGGATATTAATCAGCCTTATTTAGAAGTGATTTATCCAAATGGTGCTGAACAATTTAATCCAGGAGTAGCTCAGGTAATTACCTGGGATAATTCAGGAGTTACAAGTAATCAAACAGTAGAATATTCTTTGGATAACGGGGCAAACTGGACCGTCATTTCATCATCTGTTCCATCAAGTACTACTAGGTTATCATGGTTAGTGCCTACAGCAGGCACATCAACAGCTTTAATAAGAGTATCAAGTGGCTCACTCATTGACCAGTCTGATGCCAATTTTAATATTCTAGGAGCGCCAACTGGGTTTTCAGGAACAGGTGTAAGTTGCACAGCTGGTGAAGTAATATTTAACTGGACAGCTGTAGCGAATGCTACTCATTATGATATTATGAGCTTAAATACCATTACTGGCCATTTTGAAAACTTAGCAACTAATTTAACTGGAACAAATTATACAGCTATTGGCTTAACGCCTAATTTGAGTATGTGGTTTCATTTAAGAGCAAAAAATAATAGCAACGGAGCACAAAGTGAAAGATCGAACGCCATAAATGTTATTGTTTCAAATGGTGGTGGAGGAATATCAACGCCTGGGTCTATTACTGGACAAAATGTTATTTGTGGTTCATTAAATAATATTACTTATACCATTGCAGCAGTAACTGGAGCTACTTCATATGCATGGACTGTTCCTCCTGGAGTTACCATTGTTAGTGGTCAAGGTACAACATCCATCACAGTCAATTATTTACCGGGCAGTACCAGTGGTAATGTTAGCGTATCGGCTAGTAATGGCTCTTGTACTACATCACCTTCAATATTATCAATTGCTGTAAGTAGTACTGCTATTGCATCACCAGTATCAGGCGGTAATCAGGTTCAATCTGTTTGTTTTGGAGGATCAGCTCCTACCCTTACTGCTATTGCATCTGTTCCAGCTGGTCATTCCGTGGTTTGGTACACTGCTGCTTCTGGTGGTACAATTGTGGCT
The DNA here is from genome assembly GCA_947085175.1 of uncultured Chitinophagaceae bacterium. Lineage (GTDB taxonomy): Bacteria > Bacteroidota > Bacteroidia > Chitinophagales > Chitinophagaceae > Ferruginibacter. The sequence goes on along the minus strand of CAMTVJ010000001.1, from coordinate 218,111 downwards.
AGTCCTACTTTAAATACAATTGGAACTATTACTTATCATGCATCAAGTGTAAATAATTCTACTACATGTGAAAGTACTACACGTACTGCAGTAACGTTAACATTAAACAGCATACCTGCTGCAACAGCTTCTGCTGGGGGGGCAACTACTTTTTGTGAAGGAAGTAATGTTGTACTTACAGCCAGTGCAGGCACTGCATTTAGTTGGAGTAATGGAGCTACCACACAAGCAATTACAGTTACAACTTCTGGTGTTTATACTTGTACTGTCACCAATGCCGGCTGTATTAGTACAACAACAGCAATTACAGTTACCGTAAATCCTAAGCCAATTGCATCTGCAACTGCAGGTGGGCCAACAACCATTTGTCAGCCTAATTCTGTTGTACTTACAGCATCGGCAGGTACAAGCTGGTTATGGAGTAATGGTGCCAGTACACAGGCAATTACTGTTACTACAAGTGGAAATTACTCAGTGACAGTTATTAATGCAAACGGTTGCGTTTCAAATGCATCTGCTGCAATTCCAGTTACAGTAAATCCTCAACCATCGGTTAATATTACAGCGGCACCTTATACAAGGCTCTTGCCAGGGTTGTCAACTACTCTTACAGCCAATGTAACACCACCGGGCTCATATAGCTATGTATGGATGAGAAATGGCATCACTGTACCAAGTGCTATTGGACCTACTTTGAATGTAAATCTGGATCAATTAGGTAGTTATACTGTTAGGGTAACCAATGCTGGGAATTGCACTAGTACATCTTCTGCTATAAGCATTGCTGATTCAGCCTCTACTAAATTGTTCATATTGCCAAACCCTAATAAGGGACAATTTGATGTAGTTTACTATAATTCTTTAACTAGTTCTACACATCAATTAAGAATATTTGATTCAAAGGGATCTTTGGCTTATAGCAATTCCTACTCAATTATTGGTCCTTATCAACGCATGTTTGTAGACATGAGAAATGTTGGAAAAGGAACTTACATTGTTGCTTTATTTAATAGTACAGGTAAAAGAGTTGCTACAGGTAAAGTAGAGATTCAATAAAATAAATAAAATTTTATTCGAAAAGTGACCGGTAATTACTGGTCACTTTTTTGTTGTTAAGAAGATGGCTAAGCTCCATAGCTGCCGGATTGTAGTGGAAAGTGTAACAGAGTGACGCTTGCAATAAAAAACCGGAACCAATGTTGAACTGAATTACTATTGAGGATAGTCCCAAATTAAAAAAACCTTTCATTTCTGAAAGGTTTCTTGTACCACGTACGGGATTCGAACCCGTGATTCCTCCGTGAAAGGGAGGCGTCTTAACCCCTTGACCAACGCGGCGTTTCCTGTTTAAGGACGGCAAAGATAATGAGTGGCAGTTTTGTAGCCAAATATTTTAAAAGATTGATGAAAGTAAATTTAGTTTTTGATTATCGCTGTTGAACATAGATGCTTACTGGTATTGTTAAAAACTTACTTATTCACAATAAACATGGTTAAATAAATATTCTCTTTTTATATCTCTCACATCTTCGTAATTTTGCAACTCAATTTTTAAATTCAATTTACACATATGAGTACAGTTAAAGTTGCCATCAACGGTTTTGGAAGAATAGGCCGTTTAGTATTTCGCCAGATATATAATATGAATGGTATTGATGTTGTTGCTATCAACGACTTAACCAGCCCAGAAGTACTTGCGCATTTATTGAAATATGATAGTGCACAGGGTCGATTTGGTCAGGATGTTAAGTTTACTGAGAATTCGATTTCTGTTAATGGAGATACGGTAAATGTTTATGCACAAAAAGATCCGGCACAAATTCCTTGGGGAAAGCATGATGTGGATGTTGTTATTGAGTGTACTGGTTTCTTTGCTGATAAAACAAAAGCTGAAGCTCATATTACTGCTGGCGCTAAAAGAGTTGTTATTTCTGCGCCTGCAACTGGCGATTTAAAAACAGTTGTATTTAATGTAAACCATGCTATTTTAGATGGTAGCGAAACCATTATCAGTTGTGCAAGCTGTACCACCAATTGTTTGGCTCCTATGGCTAAAACGCTAAATGATAATTATGGTATCGTTACAGGCATTATGAGCACCATTCATGCTTATACCAATGACCAAAACACTTTGGATGCACCTCATCCAAAAGGCGATTTGAGAAGAGCAAGAGCTGCGGCTGCCAATATTGTTCCTAATAGTACTGGCGCTGCTAAGGCTATTGGTTTGGTTTTACCTGAATTGAAAGGTAAATTGGATGGTGGAGCTCAACGCATTCCAGTAATTACTGGTTCGGTTACTGAGTTGTATTCTATTTTAGAAAAGACAGTTACCGTTGAAGAAGTGAATGCAGCTATGAAAGCCAGCAGCAATGAAAGTTTTGGCTATACCGAAGATGAAATTGTTAGTAGCGATGTAATTGGAATCAACTTTGGATCTTTATTTGATGCTACACAGACCAAAGTAATGACCATGGGTGATAAACAAATGGTTAAAACTGTAAGTTGGTACGATAATGAAATGAGTTATGTGTCGCAGCTTGTACGTACCGTACAGCATTTTGCGAAACTGATTGGATAAAATAAATTTTCTTAACCGCAGAGGTATTAGGCGCAGAGGAAAAATTCTCAGTGTTTTATTTCCTCTGCGGTTTAATTTTATAAAAAATTTTTATGTCAATATTCAGCAATTTTAATTTTTCTGGTAAAAAAGCATTGGTAAGGGTGGATTTTAATGTTCCCTTGGGTGAGGATTTTTCCATCACCGATGATACCCGAATGACTGCTACCATTCCAACTCTTAAAAAAATATTGACCGATGGAGGTTCAGTAATTTTAATGAGTCATTTTGGAAGGCCAAAAGAAGGGCCATCAAAAAAGTTTTCTTTAAAGCATCTGGTCAATCACCTACATGAATTGTTGGGTGAAGAAACAAAAGTATTTTTTGCGGATGATTGTATTGGAGAGCAAGCAGCTATTGCAGCCAACATGTTACAACCTGGCGAATTATTATTACTTGAAAATTTAAGGTTTCACAAAGAAGAAGAAAAAGGAGATGAAGCTTTTGCCGAAAAATTAAGCAAATTGGGAGAGGTTTATGTAAATGATGCTTTTGGTACTGCTCACCGGGCTCATGCTTCAACCGCTGTTATTGCAAAGTTTTTTCCAAAGGATAAAAAGATGTTTGGTTTATTAATGGAAGCGGAAGTGTTGAGTGCCGAGAAAGTGTTGCATGCCGCTGAAAAACCTTTTACCGCCATTATTGGAGGAGCCAAAGTGAGTGATAAAATTTTGATCATCGAAAATCTTTTAGAAAGAGCTACCGATATTATTATTGGTGGTGGAATGGCCTATACCTTTTTAAAGGCGCAGGGGGGACAAATTGGAGCATCTCTTTGTGAAAATGATCGATTGCAAACGGCTTTAGATATTTTGAAAATGGCTAAAGAAAAAAATGTAAATATTCATTTGCCAGAAGATTCAGTTACAGCCGATAAATTTGCTGCAGATGCAAATACAACACTTAAACAAAGTGACGAAATTGCTGACGGATGGATGGGATTAGATATTGGTGAAAAAGCGGTGGAAAGTTTTAGTAAGGTGATTAAGAACTCAAAAACTATTCTGTGGAATGGGCCAATGGGGGTTTTTGAAATGGAAAAATTCCAGAACGGCACTAAAGCTGTTGCCGAGGCGGTAGTGGCTGCAACTGCCAATGGTGCTTTTAGTTTGGTGGGTGGAGGAGATAGCGTTGCTGCTGTTAATAAATTTAATTTTGCCAGCAAAGTAAGTTATGTGAGTACAGGTGGAGGGGCAATGCTGGAATACTTTGAGGGAAAAACTTTGCCAGGTATAGCTGCAATAAAAGATTAACAAACTAAATAGGTTACTTTTAGAGAAACTAGAAATTAATATTACATGTTCTTATAAAATATTATTTTTATCATCTTAACTTTAAACAAAAAATTATGAAACGTACAGGATTATTAATTGTAATAGGAATACTTGTTATCCTTGGCTTTTGGGGCTGTAATGGATACAATGGTTTAGTAAAGCAAGACGAGAATGTGAAAAAAGCCTGGAATAATGTGCAGGCCGAATATCAAAATCGTTCCGACCTTGTTGGAAATCTTGTAAACACCGTTAAAGGTGCTGCCAATTTTGAGCAAGAAACTTTAACTAAGTTGGTAGAAGCCAGAGCAAAAGCTACTTCAGTAAACTTTACTGCAGAAAACTTAACGCCTGAGAATATCGCTAAGTTTCAAGCTGCACAAGGACAAATGAGTGGTGCTTTAAGCCGCTTATTGGCTGTGGTTGAAAATTATCCTGATTTAAAAGCAACACAAAACTTTTTGCAATTACAAGGTCAGTTGGAAGGAATTGAAAATAGCATCAAAAATTCAAGAAAGGTTTTTAACGATGCCATCAACACTTACAATACCAAAGTACGTTCATTCCCTATGAATATTTTGGGCGGTATGTTTGGCTTTAGTGCTAAAGAAGGTTTTCAGGCAGATGCTGGAGCAGAAAAAGCGCCAGAAGTTAAATTCTAAATATGGGTTTAGTAAAAAAAAATAGAACTATAGTCTTTATCATTATAGGCATAGTAATAGTTGCAGGTATTTATTTTGCTAACAATTACAATGCTTTTGTAAAAAGAGATGAAAAAGTAATGCTGCAATGGAATGAGGTTCAAAATGCTTATCAAAGACGTTTGAACCTTGTTCCAAATATTGTAAATGTGGTAAAAGGGGTTTCGGAATTTGAGCAAACAACGTTATTGCAAATCACGGAAGCCAGGGCTAAAGCTGCATCAATCAACATAAATACAAACAATGTTAATCCAGATGAGTTTAAGCAACAAGTAATTGCACAAGATGAATTGGCATCAGCTACCAACCAGTTAATTATAAGGATAGAAAAATATCCAACCTTAAAAGGAACTGCCGCTTATGCTGGATTGCAAACTCAATTGGAAGGAACAGAAAGAAGGATAAAAGTGGCCAGAAAAGATTTTAATGAAGCCATCAATGATTATAATAATGCTGTAAGAAGCTTTCCTTCTAGTATTGGGGCCCTGCTTTTTGGCTTTGGGGCTAAAGAAGGATTTCAATCAGATGCCGGTGCTGATCAAACAATCGAAATAAAATTCTAATGGGACTATTTTCATTTTTTAAAAGGAAAGAATTTTTTACTGCAAATGAAAGGGCAGAAATAGTAGAAGCCATTCGTTTGGCAGAAAAAGAAACAAGTGGGGAGATTAGAATTTATATTGAGAGCAAAAATGCATTTATGGATGCTATCGACAGAGCTTCAGAAATTTTCTTTAAACTAAAAATGCAGAAAACAGATCATCGAAATGCCGTGCTATTATATATAGCTATGGATGATCATCAATTGGCTTTATTTGCCGATGAAGGCATTTATCAAAAAGCCGGCGCAGCATATTGGGATGCCGAAGTAAAAGCGATGATTGCCCGATTCACTAAAGAAGATATTTGCCAGGGAATTGTAGATTGTATTCATCATATAGGACAAACCTTACAAGAGAAATTTCCTTATATACCAACAGAAGATAAAAATGAACTACCAGATGAAATTGTATTTGGTAGGTAGTTTTTATTGCTGTTGAATTAATTTTCACTTTTTAAATTACCCATACTTTTTTGGGGAGTAGCGTATGAAAAAATTTCTAACCATATTTATTTTTCTATTCCTAAGTGTGGTCTCGTTTTCACAAAGCAATTTCGATCCTCAGTCTTTGCTTAAACAAAAGCCATCAAACCAACATTTGGTAAATGATTATACCGGTACTTTAACGGAGGCCCAAAAACAGGCATTGGAAAATAAATTGGTTGCTTTTAATGACAGTACTTCTACTCAAATAGCAGTTGTTATTATATCCTCATTAAACGGAGCCAATATTGCTGACTATAATATTGAATTGGGTAGAGCCTGGGGAATTGGGAGTAAAGATTTTAACAATGGCGTTGTTTTATTAATTGCAAAAAACGATCGAAAACTTAATATTGCTACAGGCTATGGAGTTGAAGGAGCCTTGCCTGATTTAGTTGCTAAGCAAATCATTGATGATATTATTGTTCCAAATTTTAAGGGCGACGATTATTACCGAGGGATTGAGGAAGGTACTGATGCCATCATTCAGGCAGTAAAAGGAGAATATAAAGCACCGGAAAATTATAAGAAAGGAAAGGGGGGACGGTTAGGTAAATTATTATTTCTCCTTGTCCTAATTATCATTTTTGCAATCATTGGAGGAATTAAAGGAGGCGGCGGTGGAGGTTCATTTATGAGCAGAAGGGGAGCAATGCCTTTTATACTTGGTAGTTTGCTTGGTAGCGGAGGACGTGGCGGTGGCGGATGGAGCGGTGGAGGTGGAGGTAGCTCTGGTGGTTTCGGCGGATTTGGAGGTGGTAGTTTTGGTGGCGGCGGTGCTAGTGGTGGTTGGTAAAATATAAATAAGTTTTAAATAAAATGCCTCCAGAATTTGGAGGCATTTTCAATTTGGTAAGGTGTAGCTTATTTAAAAGCTTGCTCAATATAATCCTCAATTTCTTTTCCTTTTTCTTTACTTACTTTACCAAGTGCAGCTTTAATAGCAGGGTCAACAAAATTTAAAAACTGCTCAGGTATAGCATTTCTAAATTTCATTATTACATCAATTCCTTTTTTTACCTTCCCAAGGTTGTTTAGCTTAGATAAATAAACTGCAAAGGCAGTAGTAGAATTGAATTTTTCCTGGCTCAAAGGCATTTTATCATATCTATCTGCAATCAAGTCAAAATCAGCTTCGGTACCTTTCGACATAATAACTTCGCTCACTACATTACCTAAATCACCTTTAGCATCAACACTATATTTTTTTGCCAGTTCATAAGCTTTTTCAGGCTCCAATTCCAATAAGCCTTCCAGCGAAGCACCTGCAACTGAGTAGCTACTGTCGGTGATATTTTTTTCAAACAAAGCTTTGTATTTTACTTCACCAGTTTTAGCCAGGTAAGCAATGGCTGCTGCTTTTGTTTTTTTGTCTTTATCGGTATTGGCAATATTTTCTATGGTTTTAATCACATAAGGATCATCAGAAATTTTTGATTTCTCTAATTTGCTGATACTGCTTCTGCGTAACGGAGCATATTTGTCTGTCAAGCCATCCTTTAATTCTGTCATCCCTTTTTTAGCAAAGAAATCTATGGCTTCTTTTCTGTCTAAGAAATTAGGAGCGTATTTCATTTGGTGAACAAAGTTTTCAGCTGTTTTATTATCGGTTTTAGCCCATAACATAATTTTATCAGCATCAACATTTATTAAGTCAGGCTTTTGAGAATAACTAAAACTAAAGCTGTCTGTTTTATTTTCAACCCAAACAGTATGTCTTTTTTTAGAAGCACCATTATAAATATCGATAGCAATAGGGAAACGAAACACTTTATCGGTCTTTTGAGTTTGATCAATAATTACAGTGGCTTTGCCATTTGCATCATCATAATTGTAATCGATTTTTACAATGGGATGACCGCTACTATAAAACCATTGGTTCCAAAACCAGTTCATATCTAATCCAGTAACTTCTTCAAATGCCAAACGCATTTGAGCCGCTTCTCCTGCTTTGTATTTATTGGTAATTAAGTAATTGTTCAGCGATTTAAAATAAGCTGCATCTCCTACATAATTACGCAACATATGATGTATACGTCCGCCTTTTTGGTAACTCACTAAGTCAAAAACATCTTCTTGAGATGAGTAATGGAAACGTACCAGATCTTTTTTACTTTCATTAGGGTTTGAAAGGTAGGATTGAAGTCCTTGTAAATTTTCTTCATCTCCTGCATCTTTACCATACTTATATTCTGCCCATAAGGTTTGACTATAATCAGCCATCGATTCGTTTACAGTAATGTTGCTCCAGCTTTCGGCTGTAACTAAATCTCCAAACCAATGGTGAAAAAGTTCGTGAGCAATAGTGCTTTCCCATCCAATGCCATCAACCAGCTGCCTTGCATTTTGGTACGCCGACTCCTGGTGTAAAGTTGCAGTAGTGTTTTCCATGGCACCACTCACATAATCACGACCTACCATCTGAGCATATTTTTGCCAAGGGTATTCAACCCCTAATTTTTCAGAGAAAAATTTCATCATCTCTGGAGTACCTCCAAATATTTTACGGGCAACAGGGGCATATTCTTTTTCTACATAGTAACTCACTTCTTTACCCTTATAGCTGTCTTTAATGATTGAAAATTCACCAACACCCATAAAAAACAAATAAGGGGCATGTGGTAAATCCATTTTCCAATAATCTGTTCTAGTTCCATCAGTATTTTTCTTTTGAGTCATCAACAAGCCATTACTTAGTGTTACATATTTAGCAGGCACAGTCATATATATATCACTGGTTGTTTTTTGGTTTGGTCTGTCGATAGTAGGCACCCAAACACTTGTAGCTTCTGTTTCACCTTGTGTCCAAATTTGAGTTGGCTTAGTTTTATCTTCTCCTTTGGGATTAATAAAGTATAAACCTTTGGCATTGCTAATGGCTGCACTTCCTTTTACTTTTAAATCGTCGGGTTTACTTACATAATCTATGTAGATAGTATATTTTTCTCCGCCTTTATATTGCTTGTCAAGGTTAATGTCTAATTCCATTCCATCATAATTGTATTTCAATGGAGATTTAGCAACGCCTTTCATAATAGCTACTTCTTTAATTTCCATTCCCTTTGCATGCAGCAATAAAGAATCCGTATTGTAAAAGTGAGGCTTTAAAGTAATCCAAACCTTTCCTTGCATTTGAGATTTAGAATAATCAAATTTCACTTCCAGTTTGGTATGTACCAAATCGTTTACAATTGCGCTGGAAGCACGGTATATTTTTTTCCAGCTTGTGTCTTTTGGTTCGGTACTAGGTTGAGCCAGAACATAAAAAGGGCTTGCAACAACGGCAAGTAAAAACAATAATTTTTTCATACAAAGAGTTTAGTGCACAAAAATAAGTGTGTGAAGGTTAACACAAAGTCAATTTTTATTTAAATGGTAAACCCGTATATTTAATAACTAATTTTGAGTTTAAAATCTGCAGATCAAATGAACCATTATATTTATAAATCCTATTTTTTAATTTCATTAATTTTAATAATTACAATTTCGGCCAATGCTCAGCAAAGTCGGTTTATTTATATACAGACAGAAAATAGTCAACCCTTTTATGTAAAAATGGATAATAGGTTGTTGAGTTCATCATCAAATGGTCATATCATTATTCCAAAATTAAAAGATAGTATATATAATATAAGTATTGGTTTTCCTAAAAAAGAATGGTCGGAGCAATTATTTAAGTATACCCTTATTGGAAAAGACGTTGGGTTCTTATTAAAGAATTTAGGAGAAAAGGGCTGGGGGCTTTTGCATTTACAAACAATGCAGTTGTTGATATCCGAACAAATGGGAAAAGTTGAGAAAATTGAAAGCTCTGATGCATTCACCACTATTTTATCAAATGTGGTAAACGACCCCTCCATCAGGCAAAAGCTGATTGAAAAAAGCGATACTGCTGTTATTGTAAAAACTTTCACTATTCCGGTCATTGAAGAAAAGCTAGTTGATGTTATAGTGAAAAAGTCAATTACTCCTATCCCAGATCAAATTGTTGTAGATTCTTTAAAATCAGTGATCTCAAAAATAGAATCCGAGAATTCAGCTGAAGGCTTTAAACTTACTTATATTGATAACAATAACTTTGGAAAAGATACTATTGGAGTTTTGATACCAGTTGAGAAGAAGAAGAAGGGCATAGCTAACCCAATAATAGTAGAAGAGAAAATAGTATTGCCAGTTAAAAAAGAAGAAACTGTGACTAAGGAAACAAGGTTTATAGATATGGAGCTGCAGAATCCTAATTTAAAATCCGATTCAGGATTCAATTCAATAAACGAAGGAATTATTGCTGAATTGAAAACCGAAATAGTAGCGCCAGCAAAAAGTTCTATTATTATTGAGAATAAACAAATAGTAGAAAAGGTAACAATGATCAACTCAGATTGTAAAAAAATGGCAACTGATGAAGATTTTCTAAAACTAAGGAAACTAATGGCTGCAGTAACCAGTGATGATGAAATGATAACAGCAGCCCGTAAAAAATTTAAGTCAAGTTGTTATTCAACTGATTATATAAAAAATTTGGGCGCTTTATTCCTTTCAGATGAAGGAAAGTATAAGTTTTATGACGCCGCTTATCCATTCGTTTCTGATTCTCATAATTTTGAAACATTGGAATCACAATTAACTGATACTTATTTTATCACCAGATTTAAAGCTATGCTTCGTCATTAATCATTAGTTAGAATGAAGCGAAATCAATATGTTACGTTATTTTATTGAAGTCTCTTATAAAGGCACAAATTATTCGGGTTTTCAAATTCAGGATAATGCCAATTCAATTCAGGCTGAAGTTGAAAAAGCTTTGGAGGTATTTTATAAGCAAAAGTTTGATTTAACTGGATCTTCTCGAACTGATGCTGGAGTTCATGCTCTTCAAAATTATTTTCATTTTGATACAGATGCTTTAATCAAGGAAGATGCCTATAATTTAAATGC
>CAMTVJ010000001.1:0-202500 GCA_947085175.1 uncultured Chitinophagaceae bacterium | reverse complement strand
TAAAGCATGCCGATTTCGGTCGGCCTCAGTAAAATGGTACAACCAACTGTTTAGCAAAAACACAGGGCCCTGCAAAATCGAAAGATGACGTATAGAGCCTGATACCTGCCCGGTGCTGGAAGGTTAAGGAAGGATGTTCGGCGCAAGCCAAAGCTTCTGACTGAAGCCCCAGTAAACGGCGGCCGTAACTATAACGGTCCTAAGGTAGCGAAATTCCTTGTCGGGTAAGTTCCGACCTGCACGAATGGTCTAATGAGTTGTACACTGTCTCCTCCACGAGCCCGGTGAAATTGTAGTATCGGTGAAGATGCCGGTTACCCGTCACGGGACGGAAAGACCCCATGAACCTTCACTACAACTTTGCATTGATTTTGAGTTTTTGATGTGTAGGATAGTTGGGAGACTTTGAAGTAGTGTCGCTAGGCATTATGGAGTCGTCGTTGAAATACCAACCTTTAAACATTTAGAATCTAATCCCTAACGGGAAACAGTGCATGGTGGGTAGTTTGACTGGGGTGGTCGCCTCCTAAAGTGTAACGGAGGCTTGCAAAGGTTCCTTCAGTACGGTTGGTAATCGTACATAGAGCGTATTAGTATAAGGGAGCTTGACTGTGAGACTTACTAGTCGAGCAGGGACGAAAGTCGGCTAAAGTGATCCGGCGGTTCTGTATGGAAGGGCCGTCGCTCAAAGGATAAAAGGTACTCTGGGGATAACAGGCTGATCTCCCCCAAGAGCTCATATCGACGGGGAGGTTTGGCACCTCGATGTCGGTTCGTCACATCCTGGGGCTGGAGAAGGTCCCAAGGGTTCGGCTGTTCGCCGATTAAAGTGGCACGTGAACTGGGTTCAGAACGTCGCAAGACAGTTCGGTCCCTATCTGTGATGGGCGCTAGTAAATTGAGAGGACATGACTTTAGTACGAGAGGACCGAGTCGTACGTTCCGCTGGTGTATCTGTTGTGCCGCCAGGTGCAATGCAGAGTAGCTATGAACGGCCAGGATAAACGCTGAAAGCATCTAAGCGTGAAACCTTCCTCAAGATGAGTTTACTTTTAAGGGTCGTCAGAGACTATGACGTTGATAGGCTATAGGTATACAGGTGGTAACATCAAAGCCGAGTAGTACTAATTGCCCGTAAGCTTTATTTTTTTATTTTTCTTAGGAAAAATAATTATAACATTTACTTTTTTTACATCTTATTCCAATATGTCACATTATTACTGTCAACTAACTTTTAGTTAGTCTCGACAAACCGTCTTATGGTGGTTTTGCCGAGGGTGTTCACCTCTTCCCATACCGAACAGAGAAGTTAAGCCCCTCATGGCCGATGGTACTGCACAACAATGCGGGAGAGTAGGTAGCTGCCATATTCATTTAAAAAAGCCTTTCAGGAAACTGAGAGGCTTTTTTTGTTTTTAATAATTTATTAAAACCCTCTCTGTATAATAAACTAACTTTATTTTTTTTCTAAAATCTAAAACATTTAATACTATGTCCAAAACAAAAATTACAGTAAATAGCAACGGCTCTTTAAAAATTGATGGTGATTTTGAAATTGTTGACCGTAATGGTGGTATTTATAATTTACAAGGGAGAGATGTGGTTGGTATTTGCCGTTGTGGCTTATCTAATAATAAGCCATTTTGTGATGGATCTCATAATGGTAAATTTGATCATGAGGCTATAGCATTTGATTTACCCCCTAAAAAAGCACAATAAACTTTAACGGGGCTGTTTTTACAGCCCCGTTTTTTTTTCAATTTATTTTCTACTCTTCTTTATCTCTTTCAATAATCTTTGGATCTTCCTGCCTCCCTCTTTTATAAATAATAAGCCCATTTAAGAAATTACGAAGTACTTGATCTCCTGCTTCAACAAATCCAGGATGGTCTTCATTTCTGAACAAATCGCCTAAAGCACCTTTAGAGATATCAAATTCAACCAATTTTAATATTTCAAGTATATCATCATTTTTTAGTGAGAGCGCAACCCTTAGTTTTTTTAAAATATCATTATTGCTTAGCATCTTTTAAAGTTTAAATTTTAAATAAAAAAAATCCTTTCATAGAGAAAGGATTTTAAAAAAGGTTGTATTGAAAAGATTAATAACCGCCTCTGTTGTAGCCGCCGTCGCCACCGCCACGGTTTCCACCGCCGCCGTATCCGCCGCCGCGGTTTCCACCGCCGCCGCCGTATCCGCCACCGCCACGGTTTCCGCCACCGCCGCCGCCGAAGCTACGTTTTGGACGATCACCTTCTTGACGAGGTTGAGATTCGTTAACGATTAATTTGCGACCTTGAACTTCAATTTCGTTAAGGGCAGCGATTGCAGCTTTAGCAGCTTCATCGTCTTCCATTTCAACAAAACCAAATCCTTTGCTACGGCCATTCATCTTATCTTTCAAGATTTTAGCGCTTGTTACGCTACCGTGTTCAGTGAAGAGATTCATTAAATCATCATCAGTCATTGACCAACTAAGATTTCCTACGTAAATGTTCATTGTAAAAACTTTTAAATAAATAAATAAAAAACAATAATGACTTAGTTGTTACAATGAACTGAATCCGACTTCTAAAAAGCTACTTCAGCCAATAAGAAAAAACTAAAACCATTAATTACGGGGTAAAGATAAGTGGTTTTCTTATAAATTAGCATAAAATTTTTCATTCCATTCAACTTCCCTTTTTATGCTATAATAGCCATAGTAGTGTATTTAATAGGAGAGTATTTGGATAAACAGGCTGTTTTTTAGGGTTATTTGGCTTGTTTTTAGTTTTTTAATAAGTAGCGCTTACAAAAAAGCCGCTCAGTTTTAATCTGAGCGGCTTTTGATTATTTTAAAGAATTATTCTGCAATTACTTCAAACTCAACTTCAGTTTCGTTTCCGTTACTAAAATCAATACTTGCTTTAAAAGTGCCTAATTCTTTTACTTCGTCAATGATTGAGATACGACGACGGTCAATCTCGTAGCCCTTTTGCTCTTTAATTGCACGTGCAATTTGAACAGAAGTTACGCTGCCAAAAATCTTACCGCTTGTACCAGTTTTAGCACCAATCTTTAAAGGACCTTCAGCTAAAACAGCAATAACTTTATTTAATTCAGCCATTAATTTAGCTTCTTTTTTAGCTTGTTGCTTCTTTTTCTCTTCCATCATTTTCATGTTAGAAGGACTAGCTTCAATCGCTAATTTACTTGGAATTAAAAAATTACGACCGTAGCCGTTCTTTACTGTTACCAGTTCATTAACACCGCCTAAATTATTTACATCTTGTATTAATATTACCTGCATGTTTTTGCATTTTTACCCAATCCAGCTCCGGTTATAGCCGGAATCAAACTTTCCCTATTAAAAGGTTAGGGTGGTTAAGAAAATATTTTAAATCTGCTCCGTTTCCCCCTTTAGGGGGTCAGGGGGTATTATTTCAATAAATCAGTAACGTATGGTAAAATTGCCATTTGACGGGCTTTTTTAACTGCATCACCTACCTTACGTTGAAACTTTAAAGAGTTACCAGTAAGACGACGGGGCAATAATTTACCTTGTTCGTTAATGAATTTTTTAAGAAATTCTGCATCCTTATAATCAATATAATGGATACCCATTTTCTTGAAACGGCAGTACTTCTTAGGGCGCTTCTCCTGCTTAATGGCAGTAAGGTATTTTATTTCATTTTTTGCCATGAGTTAAGCTGGGGTTTTTTCGTTACTAAAACGTCCGCCACTTCTCTTTTGAGTGTTGTAGTCGACGGCGTACTTGTCGAGCACAGTATACATGTGACGCATCTGTGATTCGTCACGTAAAAGTTGAGTTTTCAACTTTTCATTGAAGTCGGTTGGCGCTTTATACTCCATTACCCAATAAAGACCAGTGGTCTTCTTGTCAATGGGGTAGGCCAGCGATTTTAGTCCCCATGGGTTGCTGTGCAATACTTCACCGCCGTTAGCTGTAACGAGGTCGGCATATTTTTTCTGAGCGGTTTTAAATTCCTCTTCAGATAGCACAGGGGTAAAAATCACCATCAATTCGTAGTTGTTCATTTCCCTGATTGATTTATTGTTTAAAAAATGTTGTTAATCCGTTTTTTTATAACGGGCAGCAAAGGTAGGGCTTTTAATGGATAATTAAGTAATGAATAATGGATAATTTGGAGTTTTTTGATACTTGCAGTACATATTTATTTCGACAGCGTTGCGTCGCAAATACCTGCCCGTTCGGTCAGGCGGGCTTTCATCGGCATTACCGCTATTGGGCTTTGCCTATGCAGCTTATTATGTGTTTATTATCAATGGTTTACGAGCTTATTTACTATTTAGCCTGAATACTGGGTACCTATTATGCGAAGGTTCGTAATAAGGTGAATTTTTATAAATAAAGTCTAATTGTGCCGATCCATTGGCTGCAAATTTTTCATCCCCTTTCTTCTTTTCCTCCAGTTTAGTTCTTAAATCGGGGTTGTTTTTCAATACTTCAGCAGCCAAATCATCCCAGCGGTAATCACTATATCCTTCTTTTTGCTGCAAAATAGCATCAAAGAAATTCCATGCAAAAAAGCTGTCGTCGCCAGTAGGTTCCAGCATTTCTACTAAATACAGGTTAGCGGGTTGATTTAACCAAATAATATAATCGCCTTTTAAAAATCTTATTTTTTGGTTGCCGGCAGTAACTTTTACAGCAGAATTTTTGTGGTGCTTTTCATAAGGTTTGGGTAACGATTTGTAATCATCAATATGGTAAGCTTCCACATCAATCAATGTATCGTTTTTAAATTGCTGCATTTTTACATTATTCAATTTAAGCAAGTCAATTACTTCATGCCAGCCTTGTGGAATAATATAAGCATCAGGTGCTTCAACAATATTGGATGAGATAAATGCATTGTAAAATTTAATCTGTTTAGTAAAAGGTTTGCTTCTATCGTAATACATTCGGTTTAACCCTGTTGCCTCACTAGGTTTGTAAGCCTGCTCATATCCTTTAAAATTAACAAAGGAATAAGTAGAAGTATCAATTGACCATTTAAACGGAAATGATTTTTGTTTTACAACTTCGCCTCTTGCATTTTTTTGTTGATTAATTAATTCAATAGCATTTGTTGATGCTTTTTCAATTACAGTTTCAGAAAAGGCATAAGTTGAAAGCACCCTGTCTTTAAAGGGTTTCAGCATATGGGTTTCTGGTATAAAGCCAATTGTTTGAAACAATGCTGCATAGCCCGACGAATACCTTGGCGGATCATAAAACATCATCATTCCTTTGTCTGGGCTAGAGGTTTCAAAGCTTACATAAGGTACCATATCCCATTTTTTTTCAGCCATACCGTTGTACAATTGGGGTTCAAAATGATCTTTCAGCCATCCACCCAAATCAGCACCCAGTTTATCATACTGTGTAGTAAGCAAGGTCATGGTATGCTGATAATCGGCGCCATCGCTAACATGGTTGTCAATTAAAATTTGTGGGTCTAGAAAATGAAATATTTGTGCAAAAGATTTGGCATTACGGCTATCGTTTTTTGTAAAGTCACGGTTTAAGTCAAGATTTTGGGCATTGCCTCTAAACCCGTATTCCAATGGTCCGTTTTGATTGGCTCTTGAATAGGAATTTCGATTTAAACAACCGCCAATATTATACACCGGAATAATTCCAAGGGCTACATTATTTGGTAATTTTATTTTGTTGTTTACTATATCTCTTACCAACATCATACTGGCATCAATGCCATCGGGTTCACCCGGGTGTATACCATTGTTGATCAGAATCACTACTTTGTTTTGTTTATGCCATTGTGCAGCATCAAACTTACCATCGTTGCTAACCATTACCAGGTGCAAAGGATAGCCTGCATCCGTCATACCCATTTCTTTTACCAATACCTTAGTTGAAATTTTGTCTAAATTTTTATACCAGTCAATGGCTTCAAAATAAGTGGCGCTTTGCAGCCCGTTGGTTTTTTCAAAACGGCATTGTTGTGCATCAGCATTATAAAAAAATGAAATGGTTATTGTAATCAGAAAGAATTTTCTCATGCCGGTTAAATTTTTTGTTAAGCTACAATATTTTTAATTTTCAGCACCGCCGTTTATAAAAAATAAAAGCGGACTGCAATTTTGCAGTCCGCTTTTATTAAAAAATGTAAAAGCTATTTAATAATTACAAACGACTTATTAATTATTTGGCTGTTGTTGCTGATTTTAATAAAATACTTGCCTGCAGGTAAATGACGTACTACCACGTAAATATTTCTTTGCCCGCTTGCAACTTGCTGCTTCATTATAATTCTACCGGATAAGTCTGCAATAAGCAGGCTACTGTTTTCGGTAAACGCCTGTTGTAATATTATGGTAAGGTTTTCTTTTGCAGGGTTTGGATAAATAACTGTGTTTAAAAAATTATTTGCAATTTTTACAGCAATTATTTTACTGTAGCTGAAACCCCCAACGTTATCAATTAGTTTTAATCTGTAGAAAACCGTATCAGCATTAGGCAGGGTATTATCTGTAAAAGTATAATTAACTAAATTGCTACCTGGTACTTCACCAATTTTATAAAATACCATTCTATCTACGCTTCTTTCAATTTCGTATTTATTAAAATTGGTTTCAAATGTAGCTTGCCATTTTAAAAGTACCGATTCGTTAATTTTTTGTCCGGTAAAATCAATAATAGAAACTGGTAATGCACCTGTGCATTGCCAAACCAATGCCACATATTCTGGATGATCAATGTATGGATTGCGGTTATTTTGTTGAGAATAAACAAGATTATTTCTGTTAATTTCTTTTGCATCAACAGGGTCAAGATTATTCCATTCGACCATCATTTTTAAATAGGGTAATTGAAAAGAAGGGTAAAGACCTCCATTGGTTACACCATCTGCAACGGTTGTAAGGCTTGTAGCCCCATTTAACGTAACCCAGTTAGATATTTCATTTTGATATCTTGTAAGAATGTAAAAATAACCACGGGCTATATCTCCTTTTACCGCATTGTTAGGTTCAAATGCCGATGCTGCGTTAACTCCGGCATAATTTGATGGGCCTATTTTATCAAGTACAGGGTTTGGTGGCATTGGGTAACCCGGAAAAGCACTGGCAGTTGGAAACTGATAAGTGGGTGCACCTGTAGTGGAGTAGGGTATATTACCACGATTGCTATTTAATTTAAAATCGGTTGCACGCACTAAAAAAAGATCGGATTCGGTTGGTTGTTGGTAAGTTGAGCTACCTAGTTTAAACCAACTCCTGGGAAAAGTGTGCTCTTTATTCCAACAAACACCTTCGGTACCACCCGATGAGCCGCCACAAAAACCACCGCCTGGGTTTTGCGATGAATTAAATTCAAATGGTTCTGGCCCGGTATTATTATTTGAGTAAATATCCCAGATGATTGAGCGTAAACCATCATCACTGCGGATGGTATCAACAATAGGTATTTGTACATTATCAATTGTTGAATAGTTTAATGCAATTTGGCCTGTTGTAATAATATTGCGAAGGGCAGTTTTTAGTTGGCCGCAGTTTAATCCTGCTGCAGCATTATAATAACCTGCGGGAATACTGTTGTTGGTAGTGGTTGCAGATCCTTTAAGACTGGTTGTATTATAAAAAGGCTCACCCATGCAACTTCCGTTAGCAGCAAAAACAAAAACATAATAAGTTGTAAGATTGGTTAGCCCTGTTACGGTAAAAGTAGTTGTGCTGCCAAAGCTTACAATTTTATCGGCCCCAATAACCTGGCCTGCTGTGTAGGTTGTACCATTTGTTGGTGTAAACCCTAAAGTATTATTAAGGCTGTAAATAACTAAGTATTGGTTTGCAGTTGGTTGGGCGGTAAAACTGCCGTTTATAGTTGTTGGTGCAGGTGTTAGTACCAAACCGCTTGCTGGCGATGTGGGCGCAACACAAGCCGGAGCTGATAATGTAGTAATAGAATTTGTAAGTGAATTTACAGTTAAATAATTGGGAGAACCTGTACAGGAAACACTGTTGTAGGCAAAAATAAAATAGTAGTAACGTGTATTTGAACTTAAACCATTATTTGTAAAAGAGGTGGATGCACCCGATGTTACAATGGTGCCGTTTCCTAATGCCCCTCCTGCAGTATAAGTTGTACCATCCGCCGGATTTGCAGTAAGCGTTGATGATAAGCTTCTAACAACCAGATATCCATCTACCGTTGGTGCGGCTGCCGTAAAACTTCCGGAAATAGAATTTATTGTTGCTGTTAAATTTAAAACTGTTGGTTGATTGGTTGGCTTAACACATGGAATACCTCCAAAGGAAGTCCAGCTTACATCATCAATTCCAATACGAAGACCTGTTGTTATCTGCCGAATTTCCAAATTAAAAGATCCGCCAACATTAATATTATTAAATGTGGCAGTTGCAGATGTGGTTGTAGGATTAGCCGTGCCTATTAAAGTATTATTGATATACACCTGTAATACCGGATTAGTGCCGGTAAAAAACTGTATATGCTTAAAACTAAGTGTTGCAATACCATTGGGAATAGCGTTGCAAAATACTGAACCGTTACGTATGGTTATAGCTCGTCCGGTTATAACCTGATCTGTACGGGAATCGGTAGCAGACCATGGTAATGTATTATCACCTGTCCAGTTATTAGTTGCATAAGACGATGCATTTGCAGGGATATTTGTAAATGATTCGGTGGTTTGTGAAATGCCACAAAAGCTAAGCATGCAAAACATAATTGATAGAAGGTGGAATTTGAACATACCTATTGGAGTTTAAAATTAGATTGCAAATTTATTAATTTTTGCAATGGAGTCACTAAATAGTTTATAAATAAAAAAGCCCACCAGATATAATCTTGGAGGGCCTTTAATAATATAGAAGAACAAAGATTTACTTTGCCTGTGCATTAACTCTTTTAGCCAACTTGCTTTTTAAATTAGCAGCTTTGTTCTTATGGATGGTACCACGCTTTGCTAATTTATCAATCATAGAAGCAACTTTTGGAAATTGTTCTGTTGCAGTTGCTTTTTCACTTGCTTTCAAATCACGAATTGCATTACGTGTTGTTTTGCCATAATAGCGGTTACGCTCGTTACGTTTTGCACTCTGACGTACATCTTTCTTAGTTGCTGAATGGTTTGCCATTTAATCCTATTTTTTGGGCTGCAAAGATAGGGGAATCATTGTAAAGTCAACCAAGCTATTCGAATAATTTTTAAATAAGCTTGGTATTTTCTTAATTTGAATAAAAATTATCAAATGAATAGGTACATTCTTCTCTTTTTACATATTGTTTCACTGGTTTTTTTGGCATTTGGCTGGATAAAAGATTTGCTTCAGATTGAGATAAAAGTTCATTATTTCGTTGAATTCACTCTTTTTAATGAAAAAAGAAGCCTATTAGGAATGTTGGAAAAACTTTGGAATTCGAGCAATTATTGGCCTTTTTTGCTAATTTTCTTATTTGGGATTATCGTACCAATTCTAAAGTCGGGAGTGATTTTTTTTATTTTATTGGGTAAAAAGCCACATCCTAAATGGCAATTATTTGTTAGCGCCATTAGTAAATGGGCTATGGCCGATGTTTTTGCTATTAGTATTTTTGTGGCTTTTTTAGGAGCAAATGCAATGGAAAACACGACCTCTATTTTGCTACCCGGCTTTTATTACTTTTCTGTTTATGTATTGTTAAGTGCCTTTATATCAATATTGTCTTCAAAATTGATTGCGAATACCGCATTAAATAAAGTATAATTAACCGATATTTGCAGCCAAATTCTACCATAGTTTCGAAGATTTTGATCAAAAATTTGATGTAGTACAAGAGTGCGACGCCAATAAAGTTGAAAATTGAAATGAGGCTGGTAAAAAATAATTTCTAATTAGTTATGAAGGATTTCCAATACATCACCAACTCTCACCCAAGTTATATTGAAGGTTTATATAATGATTTTATTAAAGACCCCAATAGTGTAGATGAGGATTTACGCATGTTTTTTAAGGGATTTGATTTTGCGGTAAGTAATACCAATGGTAATACTATAAGTCAAGTGGTTTCGGGGAAACTAGCATCTTCAAGTGATTTGGATAAGGAGTTTGCAGTTTATAGATTAATTCAGGCTTATAGAAGAAAGGGGCATTTGATTGCTACAACCAATCCCATTAGAACAAGAAAAGATCGCAATGCAGATCTTGCACTTTCATTTTTTGGATTAACAGATGCTGATTTAACAGCTGAGTTTGCTGCAGGACAATTTCTAGGACTTGGGAAAACAAGTCTTAAAAATATTCTTTCTCTTTTACAAAAATGTTATGCAGGTAATATTGGGGCGGAATTTAGTGCTATCAACGATCAAAAGAAATTTGATTGGCTTACCAAGGCTATGGAAAATAGTATGTTGAAACCTATTTCGCTTGAGCAAAGGAAAAGGGTTTTACAAAAATTGAATGAAGGGGTGATGTTCGAAAAATTCCTTCATACTAAATACATTGGTCAAAAAAGATTTTCTCTAGAAGGAGGTGAATCCAGCATTGCTGCATTGGATGCCATTATTAATATCTCGGCTGAAAATAATGTAGAAGAAGTAGTGATTGGGATGGCGCATAGAGGTAGATTAAATGTGCTTGCTAATATTATGGGCAAAACCTACTCTCAAATATTTAGTGAGTTTGAAGGAACCAGTTTGCCTGATACAACCATGGGCAGCGGAGATGTAAAATATCATTTGGGTTTTGGAAGTGAAGTTGAAACGGCAAGTGGCAAAAAAATTCATTTGAAGTTAAGCCCAAATCCTTCACATTTGGAAGCTGTGAATCCGGTTGTGATTGGGTTTGCACGCAGTAAAGCAGATGTTTTATATAAAAGCGATTACGATAAAATTCTTCCCATCCTCATTCATGGCGATGCTTCTATAGCAGGCCAGGGAATTGTGTACGAACTTTTGCAAATGAGTGGGTTAAAAGGTTATTACGTTGGAGGTACCATTCATTTTGTCATTAATAACCAAATTGGTTTTACTACCGATTTTGATGATGCCCGTTCGGCAGATTATTGCACTTCTATTGCTGCCATGGTTCAAGCTCCAGTTTTGCATATTAATGGAGATGATGTAGAAGCAGTGGTAAAAGCTAGTGAGTTGGCAACTTTATACCGCCAGGAATTTAACAGCGATATATTTATTGATTTGGTTTGTTATCGCAAACATGGCCACAATGAGGGGGATGAACCTAAGTTTACTCAGCCTCAGTTATATGCAAAAATTGATAAGCACCTTAATCCAAGGGAAGTGTACACTCAATATTTAATGGAGAATGGTGCAGCAGATGCACAAGCCCTAGCCAAGGAAATGGAGCAAAAGTTTTTAGCAGAGTTGCAGGAGCGTTTAGATGAAGTAAAACAAAGTCCATTGCCCTATAGTTATCAACCACCAGAGTTAGTTTGGAAAAGCATGATTAAGGCAAAGGAGGAAGATTTTGATAGCTCTCCTAATACGTTTATTTCTGAAGATCAGTTTAAAATGATTTTTGAAGGCTTGATGAAATGGCCTGCTGAATTTAAGCCTTTGCGAAAAATAGAAAAGCTTATTCAGGATAAATTGAAATTGTTTGCAGATGAAAATAAAATAGACTGGGCTACCGCCGAATTAATGGCTTACAGTAGTTTGCTGGTGGATGGCAAGGATGTAAGAATGAGTGGACAAGATGTAAAGCGTGGTACATTCAGTCACCGTCACTCAACATTGTATGATGAGAGTACCAACGAGGAGTACAATCGTTTAAATCATTTTACAAAAGATCAATCTCCATTCCATATTTATAATTCTTTATTGAGTGAGTATGCAGTTTTGGGATTTGAGTATGGTTATTCAATGGCTAATCCTAATTCTCTGGTAGTTTGGGAAGCACAGTTTGGTGATTTTTGTAATGGAGCACAAACTACCATTGACCAATTTATAGCCGCTGCCGAAACTAAATGGCAACGTATGAATGCGGTAACCATGCTTTTACCTCACGGTTATGAAGGGCAAGGCCCCGAGCATAGCAGTGCCAGAATGGAACGTTTTTTACAAATGTGTGCCGAGTTGAACATGGTTATCACTAATGTTACAACTGCTGCCAATTTCTTTCATTTATTGAGAAGACAATTGGCTTGGTCATTCCGTAAACCATTAATTAATTTTTCACCAAAAGCAAATCTTCGTCATCCTGGTAGTTATTGTTTAATGAGTGAATTTACAAACGGAGGTTTTAAAGAGTTGATAGATGATAGTTCAATTACCGACGCTACTACTATAACAAAAGTTTTGTTGTGTAGTGGTAAAATATATTTCGATTTAGCGGAGCGTCAGCAAAAAGAAAATAAAACAGGTATAGCTATCGTCCGCCTCGAACAGATTTATCCTTTGCCTCAAAAGCAATTAGATGAGCTGTATAAAAAATACGGAAAAGCTATTTGGTATTGGGTTCAGGAAGAACCCTTAAATATGGGAGCTGCTACTTTCTTAAGAATGAATCTAAAGACTATCAATTTCTATATCATCAGCCGCCAACCAAGTGCTTCCACAGCTACGGGCTATGCAAAAATACATGCTAAAGAACAGGCTCAAATTATTGATACTGCTTTCTCCATTTAATAATGATCAAAAGATTATAATAACCAATAGAATATGTTCAATTCGTTAAGTGAAAAATTAGAATCGGCTTTTAAAAATATTAAGGGCCAAGCAAGAATCAACGAGCTAAATATTGCCAATACAGTAAAAGACATTCGACGTGCCTTAGTGGATGCCGATGTGAATTATAAAATTGCCAAAGAATTTACGGATAAGATTAAAGAAAAAGCCTTGGGCGAAAAAGTGATTACTGCGGTAAGTCCGGGGCAAGCCATGGTAAAAATTGTGCAGGATGAATTGACCGAATTGATGGGAGGATCCGAAAGCGAATTCAACATCAATGGCAATCCGGCCATTATTTTAGTTGCAGGGTTACAAGGAAGTGGAAAAACAACTTTCAGTGGTAAGTTAGCTAACTATCTAAAAACCAAAAAGGGAAAATCACCTTTGTTGGTGGCAGCCGACGTTTACCGACCAGCAGCCATTGATCAATTAGAAATATTGGGCGGACAAATAGATGTTCCTGTATTTAGCGAAAGAGAAAATAAAGATGTTGTTTCAATTGTTAAAAATGCAATTAAGCATGCTAAAACAATTAATAAAAATGTTATTATCATTGATACTGCTGGTCGTTTGGCTGTAGATGAAGTGATGATGTCAGAGGTGGCTAATATTAAATCGGCTATCAATCCACAAGAAATTTTATTTGTGGTTGATAGTATGACCGGCCAAGATGCAGTGAATACGGCTGCTGCTTTTAATGAGCGCCTAGATTTTAGTGGAGTGGTACTTACCAAGTTGGATGGTGATACCAGAGGAGGTGCTGCCTTGTCTATTAAGTACACTGTAAACAAACCCATTAAATTTGCTAGTAGTGGCGAAAAGATGGATACATTGGATGTGTTTTATCCCGAAAGGATGGCACAACGTATTTTGGGTATGGGAGATATTGTAAGCCTTGTTGAAAAAGCACAGGAGCAATTTGATGAAAAAGAAGCCGCCCGATTGGAAAAAAAGATTCGAAAAAATCAGTTTGATTTTGAAGATTTTAAAACCCAATTACAACAAATAAAAAAGATGGGTAACATTAAAGATCTGATGGGAATGATACCTGGAGTGGGAAAACAGATAAAAGATGTGGATGTAAATGATGATTCATTTAAAGGGATAGAAGCTATGATTAATTCTATGACTATGGAAGAAAGAAAAAATCCAGATCTTATTAATCCCAGCCGTAAAACAAGAATTGCCAAAGGGGCCGGGAAAGATATTAATGAACTTAATGCTTTTTTAAAACAGTTTGAGCAAATGAAAGGGATGATGAAGATGATGAATAAAATGCCAAAAGGTATGATGCCCGGACTGCCAAGACGATAAACTCTACTTAATGAATTAATAGCCCTATACTTTTAGTATGGGGCTATTTTTTTAACTTTAAAGTGGAAATGTTCGAACCAAAGCAACCTATTACAACGGTAAATCGTTTCAAACATAACCAAATGTATATACCAATTAGATATTAAATCTACATTTTGACCAGTAGGCCCGATCTGTTACATATCATCCAAGGTTGTGTAAAAGCAAAAAGGGATAGTCATAAACAGTTTTATGAACTGTATTATGGTTACGCCATGGGGATTTGTATGCGTTATTGTAGCAATATGGATGATGCTACAGAAATCGTCAATGATGGGTTCATGAAGATATTTAAGGCACTCAAATCTTTTAGTCCCCAACATTCCAATTTGGAAGTCTCTTTAAAAGGCTGGATGAAAAGGATAATGATTAATACTTCTATAGACTTTTTAAGAAAAAATAAGAGACGGTTTTTAATTGTTGAAATAAGTGATTATCATTTTAACGAGGCAGATGAAGTTGAGTCGGCAATTGAGAGGATGACATATAAAGAAATCATAGAAATAGTTCAAAAATTATCTCCAGTATACAAAACAGTTTTTAATCTTTTTGTTATAGATGGGTATAAACACGAAGAGATTGCAAAAAAATTGAAAATTACTGTGGGTACATCAAAATCCAATCTTGCAAAAGCCAGAATGAACATTAAAAAAATGCTACAGGAAACAGATTTAAATTATTATGAGCAAAAAATTATATAGCGACATTGAGCAGGTAATCAAAAATTCGGTTGAAAGTAACGAGCCAATTTTTGTTGACCAAGCTTGGCAAAAAATGGAAGCATTGCTGGATAAAGAACAGGATGACCAGAAGCCCCTGTTTTTTTGGCTTTGGTGGTTGCTGCCATTGTTAATAGTTGGTGGGGCAGGCAGTTATTATTTTTTTAGTAAAAATGAAAATAAAAAAGAAATTGTTGCAACAAAAAATGAAATAAATAAAGGTACAAGCAAAAAAAATGTTGAAAACAGTTTGTCTGAATTTAATAAAGAAAAAACTGTGGGAGAATTCAGTAGTGCAAAACCAGATTATAAGAATACTGGTTCAGAAAATCTGGTAAAAACAGTAAACCTAAATAAAAAAAATAATCCTTTAAATGAAATAATTAAAAAGGATAGGATTGCTATAGTGGATGAAGAAAAATTAGAAACTAAGAATAAAAATGCCGGCAAAACAAAAGCCAAAACAGTTGTAAAGCTTGGGATAAGTAGCCCAGTAGCTGATGAAGAAAAGGAAATGATAAATAAGAATCAGGATTATACAAGTACAACGGAGGTTAATCTTTCCGATTCGATAAAAGAAAATAATATCATCGTAATCATTGATAAAAACCTCCCGAAGAATGAATTAAAAAAGCTGACAGATTCAATTGTTGAAAAATTAACCAAAGAGAAGCCCTCCAAAAAAAACCAACTTAAATTGTATTTTATTGTAGCAGCTGGTGCTGAAGCTTCTGGGATGAAATTATTTTCAGCAGATAAAATTACAGCTAGAGTTGGATTGGGAATAGGGTACCAGTTTAATAAAAACCTAAGTTTACAAACCGGATTTTATAGGAGCAATAAAAAATACATTGCCGGTCCAAAGGATTATAAAACCAAGCCAGGTACTTATTGGAACATTGTTGATATAAAAAAGATAGATGCCAATTGCAGCGTTTTTGAAATTCCACTCTTAATCCGATATGATTTTAATTCTGCTAAAAAAAGCCATTTCTATACTTCGGCAGGTTTATCATCTTATATCATGAAAAAAGAAAATTATATTATTTATTATAACCGATATGGGGTGCCTTATGAGGCTAAAGTAAATTATAAAAATAACAAGCATTTATTTTCTGTTTTAAGATTAGGTGCTGGCTTTGAACGAAAGCTTTCTTCTAAATGGGCTATTAACCTTTCACCTGGAATTGCCATTCCTTTATCTGGAGTTGGAGAAGGGGAGGTAAAATTGTATTCTATGGACTTGCAACTGGGGATAAAATATGCTCCCTGGCAAAAAAAATAAAACCCATTGAAGCTGCCTTTCCTAATTCAGAGATGTAACTTTAATAATAATTACTAACAAGCATATTAAATTCTTCATTTACCTCAAATCATTTTATGAAAAAATTGTTACTGCTTTTAATGTTTACTCCTTTTCTTGCTGTAAAATCTCAAATAGCATCCTTTGTTGATGCTGATAAAGATTCAGTTGGTACTACAGAAAAAGTAACTGGGGCATTTAAATCAACTCGTGTAATTAATGCCCAGTCAATTGAAATGTTGGGTAAGCAGACTCTAGATGTTAGAATTTTACATCGTTTTGGGGAAGTGAATGATGGCATTAACCAATTTTTTGGCCTTGATAACGCATCCATGCGTATGGGATTTGATTATGGAATCAGCGATAATTTCACTGTGGGTGTTGGTAGAAGTACTTTCAGAAAGGAAGTGGATTTGTTTGGTAAAGTAAGGGTGCTTCAGCAAAGCAAAGGGGTGAAAAACATGCCATTGTCTGTAGTCATAGTTGCAGGTGCAATGGTATGGACAGAGAAATCATTTGCTGTAGTTAAACCCAATTTTTCTGATCGTTCCTCTTATTATTTCCAAGTATTAGCTGGAAGAAAGATTGGCGAAAACTTTGCTTTTCAAATTAGCCCTATATGGGTGCATAGCAATATGCCACTTAATGGAAACGAAAAGGACTTAATAGCGATAGGCGGTGGTGCCCGATATAAGTTTAGTAAACGTATGGCGATAGTAATGGATTATCACTACGTAACAGAGGGCTTATCCAATATAAACTACCATCCACTTTCAGTTGGATTGGATATTGAAACGGGAGGACATATTTTTCAGCTTCATTTCTCAAATGCTACTGGTATGAATGAAAGGGCATTTATTGGTGATACATATGGCCAGTTTTTTAAGGGAGATATCAGATTTGGATTTAATTTATCTCGTTTATTTAGTATAGGGAAAAGAAAATAGAAGTAAAACCCTTGTTTAAGGGCATTCGAATTCATTTTTTTTGGTTAATCCCAATATGGGTAGTACCTTTGGCATCCTTTTTTAAGGAGAAACCCTATTTAATAACAACCAATAATTTCTATTTATGGCTGTAAAAATGAGACTACAACGTCATGGCTCAAAAAAGAGACCATTTTACTTCATCGTTGTAGCAGATGGCAGAGCGCCACGTGACGGAAAATTTATTCAAAAACTAGGTACTTACAATCCTTTGACTGTTCCTGCAACTATTCAGGTAGATCGTCAGAAAGCTTTGGAGTGGTTACAAAAAGGTGCTCAACCCACCGATACTGTACGCCGTATCCTTTCTTTTAAAGGTGTATTATACCTTAAACATTTACTTCGTGGCGTAAGCTTAGGCTTATTTGACGAAGCAGGTGCTATGGAGAAATTTACCCAGTGGAATGCTGATCATGATGTGAATGTTGCAAGACGTCAAGGTGCCCATAAAAAGGCTCGTCATGATAGTCGCAATGTACCTATTGTGAGAAAAGTAGAAGTAGAAGCAAAAGTAGAGGAAGCACCAGTTGCTGAACCTGTTGAAGCTCCTGCTGAAGCACCTTCATCTGAAGAAACAAAAACAGAAGATTAATTTACCTTTGGTTTACAAAATCTTTAAAGTCCTGATTTATTCGGGACTTTTTTTATACAATAGACTGAAGGAAATTGGAAACTGGATTTAACTTTCTACTCTCCTCTTTCAATTATCAACTATCTTGCAGCCCCATGAATCAATATTTTAAAATAGGTAAATTGGCCGCTAGTTTTGGACTTAAAGGAGAACTGATCTTACAGCATAACTTGGGTAAAAAAACGGCATTTAAAGGGCTCGATAATATTTTTATTGAGGATAAGAAAGATAGTTTTTTACCTTACTTCATTGAGTCATCAAAAATAAAATCGGATGATGAAGTCTATATAAAACTTGAGGGGGTTGACACTATGGAAGTAGCAAGGAAATTAACCCCAAAAGAAATTTGGCTCACAGAAGTCGATTTCAAAAAATTTGCTTCCAAATCATCCGCTATATCTATGCTAGGTTTTTCCATTATCAATGAGGGGGTAGACCTGGGTGAAATTTTAGAAGTAATTGAAATGCCACATCAAATCCTTTGTAGTATTTTAATTGATGGTAAAGAAGCCCTTATTCCAATTCATGAAGAAAGCCTGGAAAAAGTAGATGCAAAAAATAAAAAGGTTCATGTTATACTTCCCGATGGGCTATTAGAAATTTATAAGTAGAAATCATTATACTGAGCTGCTCAAATTATAGACACTACAGTCAAAGAGTTTCCTATTTGTTTTGTAAGTTTTAATTTAGTGAAGTGAAAGAACCCCAACGTATCATAGCACATTTCGATTTAGATTCCTTTTTTGTTTCGGTAGAAATATTAAACGATCCCTCTCTTAAAGGGAAGCCTGTAATTGTTGGTGGCAGGGAAAGAGGCGTGGTAGCAGCCTGTAGTTATGAAGCCCGAAAATTTGGCATCCATTCTGGGATGTCATCTAAAAAAGCATTACAAATATGTCCACAGGTAATTGTGGCCAACAGTTCAAGAGGAGAGTATAGTAAATACAGCCGCTGGGTAACTCAAATCATTGCCGATAAAGCCCCACTTTTTGAAAAAGCATCTGTAGATGAGTTCTATATCGACCTTACTGGTATGGAAAAGTATTTTGATCCTTTGCAATGGACCATTGATCTGCGTAAGCAGATAATGGATGAAACCAAATTGCCCATTTCTTTTGGGTTAGCCAGTAATAAGATGATGGCAAAAATTGCCACCAGTGAGGCAAAGCCCAATGGCTATTTGCAAGTGTCGTATGGTAAGGAGAAAGAATTTTTAGCTCCATTAGCCGTCAATAAAATTCCCGGAGTAGGTGAACATACCCATGAGATTTTAAAAGCAATGGGGATTTATACCATTGGCGATATCAATAAAAAAACAAAAGAAGAACTTGAAGAGCGTTTGGGAAAATGGGGGAATGATTTGTGGCTTAAAGGCCAGGGAATTCATAAAGGAGAAGTACATCAATACCACGAAGCAAAATCTGTTTCATCGGAAAATACATTTGAAGAAAATAAAACTGATGTCAATTTTTTAAAAAGTCAATTGGTGCGTTTAACAGAAAAAATTGCTTATGAATTGAGGCAGGATGGAAAAGTTGCTGGTTGCGTTGCCGTAAAAATCCGTTACCCCAATTTTGAAACTACTTCACGTCAATCTTCAATTCCTTTTACTTGTGCCGATGATGAATTAATTCCGGTAGTGAAGCAGTTGTTTGATAAATTGTATAAAAAGGGAGAGCCCATAAGATTATTAGGAGTAAGGTTGAGTGAATTAACTAATGACGCTGTTCAAACAAATCTTTTTGTAGATGCAGAAAAGAAAACAGAATTGTATAAAGCCATTGATAATGTTAAAGGTCGTTTTGGAAAAAGTTTGATTGCCCGTGCTTCTTCATCAAAAAACAAAAAAGGCAATTAATGGTTCTTCCTTAATTGTTGTAATAATGCCCTAATGTCTTTGGGTAACTCCGCTTGTAAATCAAAATCCTTTCCATCAGCATCAGTAAATTTTAAGCGGTAAGAATGTAATGCTAGCCTGTTTAGCATGGGCCTTTCTTCATAGTCGTGCCTACTCAGTTTAAACTTCTTTTTTATGGAAGAAAGAAAAACAGGTTTGCCATCGCCATACAATTCATCGCAAGCCAAGGGATGGCCTATATTTTTACAATGCACCCTTATTTGGTGTGTACGGCCGGTATGTAATTGAAATTGTAATAAAGAAAATGATTTCAACGATTCCACTACTTCATAATCGGTAACAGATGGTTTTCCCCTTTGGTGAACAATCATTAAACCTTTTTGCACACCATGCTCGGCAATTGGAGCATCAATAGTGCCTGTTTTAGTAGCTGGGATTCCATGCACCAATCCCATATAATATTTTTCAATTTTCCTTTCTTCAAAAAGTTGGGAAAAGAATTTATGAGTGGCTTCATCTTTGGCAAAAATGATCATACCACTGGTGTCTTTATCGAGCCTGTGAACAGTATAAATATTACCGTACTTAGCCAACAATATACCTTTTAAGGAAGATTGTGATTGCTCTCTGTCGGGTATTGATAATAAGCCCGCAGGTTTATTAACGGCAATAAAATGGTTGTTTTCAAAAACAATTTCTGGCGTATAATTCTTCAAGGATTATTTGTTTTTTGAGGCATTCATGTATTTAAGTAAACGTATTTCCTTTTCGCTTAAAAAACGCCACTTGCTCCTTTCTACATTTTTTTTGGTAAGATTGGCATACATCACTCGGTCTAGTCCCTTCACATCATAACCCAAATGTTCAAATATGCGTCGTACAATGCGGTTACGTCCGCTATGTAATTCAATCCCAATTATTGATTTGTCTTTACTATCGGCATAAGCCAAACTGTCAATTAATATTTCACCGTCTTCCAGTTTAAGTCCTTTAACAATCTTGTCAAAGTCGGCTTTGGTAAGTGGCTTATCTAATTTTACTTCGTAAATCTTTTTTATTTCGTAGCTGGGGTGAGATAATTTTTGTGTAAGATCACCATCATTGGTTAATAACAAAACACCAGAAGTATTTCTATCTAACCTGCCAATTGGGTAAACCCTTTCGGTAGTGGCTTTATTGATGAGTTGCAATACAGTTTTCCTTCCTTGTGGATCTTCAGTTGTGG
Organism: uncultured Chitinophagaceae bacterium; assembly: GCA_947085175.1. Classification (GTDB taxonomy): domain Bacteria; phylum Bacteroidota; class Bacteroidia; order Chitinophagales; family Chitinophagaceae; genus Ferruginibacter. The sequence continues at coordinate 181,768 of CAMTVJ010000001.1, read as the reverse complement.
TGATATAATCTTTTGGTTTGTTAAGTAAGATGTACACAAGGTTTTTGGTAACAAATAATTTTTTAGTATTGTAAATTACCTCATCAGTTTCCTGAACTTTATATCCCGGTTCTTTAACTACTACTCCATTTACTTTTACTTTTCCGGCATTTACATATTCTACCGCATCTCTGCGTGAGCATACCCCGCAATGAGCCATAAATTTATTTAAGGGCATTATACCTGTTGGGGTATTGTCATTAGCTGCAATAGCTTTAGCCGATTTTTGATGTGGGGTTTTTGCAGCGCCTCTTGGCTTATCTACGGCAGCAACATCTGGCGAAGGTTTGTGTTTGGCATTATCTGCAGCTTTAGTAGCCATACCGCCTCTTTTTGCCTGACGAGCTACGAATTCTTCTTTCTTCTTTTCCTCAAAAAAAGCATTACGTTCTTTACGATACTTCTTCTTTTCCTGACGGAATTCTTCTTTTATAACACTGTTTTTCTTTTTGGGAACAAATTTTTGGAATGGCGACTGGCTCATTTTTGAAGTGGTTTTGCTGTTTTACAACAGTAGTGAGGGGCAAAGATAGCTTCTTTTTGCTGAGACTGTTCAATAAACTAGCTCAGCAAAGTAGGATTAACTTGCTTTTTGACCTACTTTTTTATTCGCTAACTGCCCGCATGCTGCATCAATATCTTTACCACGGCTACGGCGTAACCTTACATTTACTCTGTGTTTGGCTAAATAATCGGTGAACTGCTGGGTAGTATCATCATCGGGTTTCATGAAAGAAGCCTTATCAATGGGATTGTATTCAATTACATTCACTAAGTGGGTTGGAATTTGACGATATATTTTGATCAAATCATCGGCATCCTGTATAGAATCATTTACATCTTTAAACAAAATATACTCCAGTGTAATGTCGTTTTTGGTTTGGTTATAGAAATAATTCAATGCTTCTACCAATACCTCAATACTGTTACTCTCATTAATGGGCATAATAGAATCCCTTTTCTTATCTGTAGCAGCATGCAATGAAAGTGCAAGATTGAATTTTACTTTATCATCGCCCAGTTGGCGTATTTGTTTGGCAACTCCTGCAGTAGATACAGTAATTCGCTTTGGACTCATTCCCATTCCATCGTTTGAAGTAATCTTATCGATAGCTTGTAATACGTTTTTGTAATTCAACAAAGGCTCACCCATCCCCATAAAAACAATATTGCTGAGTTTGCTGCCATACTGCTTTTCACTTTGCTGATTCAATAAAGCTACTTGGTCATAAATCTCATCAAAATTGAGGTTACGCTTACGTTCCATAAAACCGGTGGCACAAAATTTACAACTGAGGCTACAACCAATTTGCGAAGAGACACAAGCTGTTTGTCGCTTTTCTGTGGGTATTAAAACCCCTTCAATAAAATGACCATCGAAGGTTTTAAATCTCGATTTTACCGTTCCGTCTCCACTAATTTGGGTGGTGTCAACTGTAATAGCAGGTAGGGTGAAATCCTGAGCTAATTTAGTTCTTAGTTCTTTCGATAAATTACTCATGTCATCAAAACGCTGGGCACTTTTTTTCCAAATCCACTCATAAGCCTGAATGGCTCTGAACTTTTTATCGCCAATGGATTCGAAATATTCTTTAAGCTCAATTAAACTAAGGGTACGTATGTTTTTTACTGCTGACATGCCGCAAAGGTACAGCCGGAGCGGCTATTTTAAGAATTAATATCCTTTTTACAACCGGGTTTTAATATCTGAGTAAAAAATTGTAGCTTCCATATCAATAAAAATTTATGCGTAAGTATACCCATTTACTGATAGCCATTATTGTTTTTTCCTACTCCTGTAGTCAGTGCAGTAAGAAGGTAGAGCCTGTAGGATCAGATGGTTGGCCTGCAGATTCGGTGAGATTAGTAAAAAGCAGTTTAAACTATCCATGGGAAATTTTATGGGGTAAAGATGATCATATTTGGATGACAGAGAGGGGTGGAAAAATAAGTAAGATTGATCCCAAAAATGGGACAGTTGTTTTTTCAGCATCTATTGCCGAGGTAGTTAGCAATGGCGAAGGCGGATTATTAGGCATGGTACAGCACCCCAATTTTTTAACCAATGGTTTGTTTTATGTGGTATACAATTATAATAGTGGCAGCTATTTGGAAAAGCTGGTTCAATATAAATTTGAAAATAACAGCATTCAACCCATAACAACTTTGTTGCAAAATATTCCAGCATCAAGCATTCACAATGGGTCGAGGCTTTGGATTAATACGGATGCAATTCCCAAATTATTTATGACTACCGGGGATGCTGCTAACCAACCCAATGCTCAAAACGTTAATTCTCTTTCTGGTAAAGTATTGCGGTTTAATTTGGATGGAACCATTCCTGCCGATAACCCAATAGCCGGATCAGCAGTTTGGAGTTTTGGACATCGTAACCAGCAGGGTTTGGTGATGGCCAATGGAATCATGTATGCCAGTGAGCATGGCCCCAATATTGAAGACGAGGTTAACATTATTGAAAAGAACCGCAACTATGGCTGGCCTACTGTTAATGGTCCATGCGACTCGCCAGCCGAAATTGTTTTTTGTGGGGCCAATAATGTAAAAGAACCCATTTGGAGCAGTGGCAGTAGTACCATTGCCGTTTGTGGGTTGGATTTTTATAACCATAGCCGTATACCTGCCTGGCAAAATAGTTTGCTGATGCTTACTTTAAAAGATGCCAGTTTGCGGCAGCTTAAATTAAGTGTGGATGGGTTGACAGTGATTAGCCAACAAACTTATTTTAAAAGCAGGTGGGGTAGGTTGAGGGATATTTGTGTTTCGCCGGCTGGAAGGGTTTATTTATGTACCAGCAATGGAGGCAATAATGATGTGTTGGTGGAAATTTCTAAGCCATAGCATTATATATTTGTGTTGTAATTGAAAAGGTTGAGTAAAGATTTATTGTACAAGAGTGCGACGCCAATGAAGTTGATCATTGATTTTAAAGCCGGGCACATAAAAAAATGAAATGCAAACAGTTTACGTAATAGATGCCATTAGAACCCCGATTGGAAAATACGGAGGTGCTTTAAGTGGAATAAGACCCGATGATTTATTGGCGCATGTGATTAAAGTATTGCTAAGCCGCAATAATGGGATTGATGTAAATGCTATTGAAGATGTGATAGCCGGTGCAGCCAATCAAAGTGGAGAAGATAACCGAAATGTTGCCCGTATGGCGGCCTTGCTGGCAGGGTTGCCGGCTACAGTGCCTGGGAATACCGTAAACAGATTGTGTGCAAGTGGCTTACAGGCCATTATGGATGCAGCCCGAACTATTGCCTGCGGCGATGGCGAACTAATGATTGCCTGTGGAGTGGAAAGTATGAGCAGGGCTCCGTTTGTAATGCCTAAAAGTACCAGTGCTTTTGCAAGAGATCCTCAAATAGTTGATACAACTTTAGGCTGGCGTTTTGTAAATAAAAAACTGGCCGAAATGTATTTCCCTTATGGCATGGGCGAAACGGCTGAAAATGTTGCTAAGCGATGGAATATTAGCCGTCATGCTCAGGATGAATTTGCTTTTGCCAGTCAGTATAAATATGAAAGGGCCCTTGCCGAAAATAAATGGGCCGAGGAAATAATAGGTATTCAGGTTCAAATAGGTAAGGAGGTTTTTGATTTTGAAAAAGATGAGCATCCCCGTTTGTCTAGTTTGGAAAAACTAAGTCAGTTAAAACCTGCTTTTGCAAAAGATGGAACTGTAACAGCCGGAAATAGTAGCGGTATTAATGATGGCGCCGGAGCCATGTTGCTAGCGAGTGAAGATGCTGTTAGAAAATATAACCTTGTACCTATGGCAAAAATTAAAAGTATGGCGGTGGCAGGAGTTGATCCGGCAATAATGGGTATTGGCCCCGTACCGGCAACTAATAAAGCATTGGAAAGAGCTGGACTTAGTGTAGCTGATCTTGATCTTATAGAATTGAATGAAGCCTTTGCTTCTCAATCAATCGCCTGTATTCATGATCTTGGTTTGGATTTGGAAAAAGTAAATGTGAATGGCGGATCTATTGCTTTAGGACATCCTTTGGGATGTAGCGGCATACGCATTTCCACTACCTTATTATATGAAATGAAGAGAAGAAAAAGTAAATACGGGCTGGCTACTATGTGTGTTGGAGTAGGACAGGGCTCAGCAATTATTTACGAAAGCTTATAAGTGTTTCATATAATCGGCCAGTTTTTCAAATGGCACCAACTCTTGATTTCCGTTGGCAAGATTTTTAACCTGGCAGTTTTGTTCTCCCATTTCCTTACTGCCAATGATGATGATGTAAGGAATGTTTTTCTTTTCGGCGTAGCTGAATTGTTTGTTGACCTTGACAGCTTCGTGATAGAGTTCACAGGCTATCCCATTGCTGCGAAGTTGTTGCATGATTCCAAAAGTAAATTCACTCTCAGCTTTTCCCATATTAAAAAACAAAGCCTTGGTACTTACCTGTACATTTTGAGGAAAAAGATTCATTTCTTCCAACACATCATACATTCTATCAACTCCAAAACTGATGCCCACACCGGGTATGCCGGGTACGCCAAATAATCCGGTAAGATCATCGTAGCGTCCACCGCCGCCAATGCTACCCATTTTTACTTCGGCAGGAGCCTTAGCTTCAAAAATAATTCCGGTGTAATAATTTAATCCCCTGGCTAAAGTGAAATCAATATCCAGATTGGTGTTTTTGGAATGCTGGAATAAATATTCCAGTTCATCTATTCCTTCTTTACCAGCATCAATACTTCCTAAAAGTGACTTTATTTTCGATAGTTTTTCTTCATTACTGCCAGAAATATTGAGGTAAGATTCGATGATAGCGATTTGGTCAATATTAATTCCACGTTGAGCTAATTCCTCTTTTACTTTATCTAAACCGATCTTATCCAGTTTGTCAATAGCGATGGTAATGTCAATCATTTTATCGGCACCTCCGCATAAAGTGGCAAGGGCTACTAATATTTTTCGGCTGTTAACTTTTAGTTCGTATTTCGTAATTTTTAATTGAATGAATACCTCATGATAGATATTAGCCAACTCTACCTCATTCAACAAAGAAAGACTGCCAACTACATCTGCATCGCATTGAGTAAACTCTCTGTATCTACCTTTTTGTGGCCTGTCGGCACGCCAAACAGGTTGAATTTGATAGCGCCTTAAGGGAAAGCTAAGTTTGGTATGGTTCATGGCCACATATCTGGCAAAAGGAATGGTAAGGTCATATTTTAAAGCTCTTTCAGTGATTTCGGTACTGCTTTTGCCTTCCAATAATTTTTCAAACCCGGCTTTCGACTTTTCAATATTTTTTTCGTGATTGATGCCGTTGTTTAAAATTTTAAATATCAGCTTGTCACCTTCCTCTCCATATTTACCCATCAATGTTTCCAGGTTTTCCATAGCTGGGGTTTCCAGGGGTTCAAAGCTGTAAAGTTCAAATACATTTCTAATGATAGAAAAAATATAATTACGTTTTCTAACAACATCTGCCGAAAAATCTCTGGTGCCTTGTGGAATGGATGGTTTGTTGGTCATGATGAAATGTTAGTGCTTAAATTTTATATTTTTTTATGATGTTGTTGCAGTTGTTGTTAATAATTTCAAATACTTCGTGGTAGCCTTCTTCTTCTCCGTACCAGGGATCTGGCACTTCTTTTTGTTCACCCGGAAAAGATTCGTCTAAAAATAATTTTACTTTTTTTGTGTACAATTCATTTTCGCAAATCTCATTCATGTCTGTCAATACATCATTTGCCATAGCATAAAGTAAATCAAATTCTTCAAAATCGGCGGCAGTAAATTTCCTGCTTCTTTGTTGGCTTATATCAATTCCATTTTCTTTAGCCACTTTTATACTCAATCGATGAGGGGGCTCTCCGGTATGGTATCCATTTGTGCCGGCACTTTCAATCTGCCAATCTAAACCTGCTTTTTGTACTTTCTCCTGTAAAATTCCTTCTGCCAATGGACTACGGCAAATATTACCGAGGCATACCATTAAAATTTTCATGGAGCAAAGATAAGCTGCAAGCTGTAAGCTACAAGGGGAAGTGTTATGGAAAAAGGGTTGATTCAATATTAATACTGCAGTTTGGTATTTCCATTTGCTTTTTATGGAATCTACAAACAATCACATCTTATTGGCGAACACGGCGCCGGTTTTGATTTTATTTATTCTTTCATTTCAAAACCAACCATTATGAACAAGAATGAAATAATGAAAATGGATATCCTCGATATCCTTTTTAACAATCGTAACAAAGCATATGGTGCTTATATTTTAAGAAAGAATTATCCCGACAGGATAAAAAAGGCATTTGTGTTAATGATGATACTTGCATCTGGATTTTTGGCTTTTACTTTTATACCTACAAAGCTGAAAGTATTTTCAACAACTGGGTATGTTATAGATGATATTCGAATGAAGGAAGTGGATAAAAAAATTAAAGAACCTGAGAAAAAAAAGGAACAGGCTAAAACAGAAGTAAAAGTATCGGCTCCTACCCAAAAAAAATTTGTAAGTACACCAGTGATTGTTGCAAACAATATTAAATCCGATACAATTCAAACTTTACAAGCAGTGGATGTAATTGGAACGACAACTATTAATAATGGCTTAAGTAGCCCTCCATTGGTTAATGTTATTTATACCGACAATGGAGGACTCAAGGCAGAAGCTGTTGTAAAAACAGATAAAACATTACCGATGGATGCTTCCAATGTAGATGTGCCGCCTACTTTCCCTGGAGGAATGCTAGCATTGCGAAAGTTTTTAGAAAGGCATTTAACTAATCCTGAAGAAGTAAATGAAGGGGAGGCGATAAGTGTAAAAGTGAAATTTGTAGTTGGCTACGATGGTAAGCTTCAAAGCTTTGTAAATGTGCAGGATGGAGGCAGGGCTTTTAATAATGAAGTTGTAAGGGTACTTAAGAAAATGCCCGACTGGATCCCTGGAAAAGCTAATGGAGAAAATGTATCAGTATATTTCACACTTCCGGTAAAGTTTGTTGCTGCAAACTGATAATCCGTTAGAATTTCAGTATTTTTACCTTTCGCTTTTTGGTAACAAACCTAACTAAAGAGACTATTAAAGCAAATTAAAACTTAGAAAATGTCAATAGAAGAATTCAAAAAAGAAGAACCTACAGAAAGGGAGAAAAATTATTTACGTATGCGAAGTATAATGGATTTCGGAATGGGATTTCTGTGGATGGCCTTAGGCGTATTTCTGTTTTTTATTAAATATTTCAGTTACGATCTGGCATTAAAATACGACAGTCCAGTTATTAAAGTATTTGCTGTGGTTTGTGTTATCTATGGTGCCTGGAGGCTTTACAGGGGATATCAGAAAAACTATTTAAAAGACAGATGATTAAAAATAAGATTAAAAAAATTATTGGATTTAGTGCGATAGTTATTTGTTTAATGGGTTGTAACAATGAAGAAAGCAGTGATGGCGAAACACTAAAAAGCGGAACCATCCATATTAGTGTAGATGAAACTTTTAAACCTGTAATGGAAGAGCAGATAAAGATGTTTGAAGCTTTAAATCCTAAGGCTACCATCATTGCACATTATAAAACTGAAGCAGATTGTTTTAGGGATTTGTTTACAGACACTTTAAATCGAATGGTTTTTGTTACCAGAGGACTAACAAAAGAAGAGGATTACTATTTTAAAGACAGTTTATTTTATTATCCAAAGTGGGATATTATTGCAACAGATGCTATTACCATTGTAATCAACAAAAGCAGCAAGGACAGTGTGTTTACCAAGGAAAGATTAAAGAAACAGTTTTCTGGAGAAATTAATCGAAATCAAAAAGTAGTGTTTGATGGGTTGAATGCAACAAGCACAATTAGATATGCATTAGACAGTATTTTAAAAGGGGAAAAATTTGACAGTTCGGTTGTAAAAGCGGTAAAAAGCAGCAAAGAAGTGTTAGAATTTGTAGCCAATGATGTAGATGCAATTGGTTTTGTTGGATTCAGTTGGATTGGAAATCCGGAAGACACAGCCCAGGTAAATATGTTAAAGAAAGTTAAAATTGCTTACGTGGCTTGTGATGTTTGTGAGGATACACCGTTTGTAAAACCAGTGCAAGAAAGCATCTTAACCCGTAGGTATCCTTTGGTACGTGGTTTGCATTATATACTAAAAGAAAATTACAGTGGACTTGGCACCGGATTTGTAAATTTCTTAAAACATGAAAGAGGACAATTGATTTTTAAAAGAGCTTATCTGGCTTCAAGAATGACTTTTATGGTAAGGCAAGTAAGTATCAAAGAGAAATTATAAAAAAATTATCAGTAAAAACTGGTAGAATGATGACAGAATTAATATTATTGTAAAGATTTAAACAGAAAAACAGATGAAGAAATTAAAATTTACTCTATTACTATTAACAAGTGTATTGGCAATAAGCCTTACTCAAGCCCAAACTATTGAGGAGGGAAAGAAGTTTTTGTATTATGAAAAATACAATAGTGCAAAAAATGTGTTTCAACAATTGTTAATGGCTAACCCCACTAATGAAGAAGCAGTCTTTTGGTTAGGTCAAACTTTAATTGCTCCAGATGAAGATAAAGACATTGCCGGAGCAAAGCAGGTTTATCAAAAATTGTTGTCAGCCAACAGCAACAGTGCTTTAGTATTAGCAGGAATGGGGCATATTGATTTATTAGAAGGAAAAACTGCCGAAGCCAGAAATAAATTTGAAACTGCCATCAATCTTAGTGGCGGGAAAAATATTGATGTGTTGGATGCTGTAGGTTTTGCAAATGGCGATTATGATTCGAAGATGGGAGATGCAGCCTATGCAGTTCAAGTGCTATTACAAGCTACCAATTCTAAGAAATTTAAGGATGCTAAAATAATGACTGACTTAGGTGATGCTTATCGTAAACTAGGTGATGGTGGTACTGCACAACGTAGTTACGAAGCAGCATTGGCATTTGATCCTAATTATGCCCGAGCAAAATTCCGTATAGGAAGAATATATCAAACTCAGGGAGTAAGTCAGGAAGGAATATATATGCAATATTATAATGAAGCCATTACTTTAGATCGTAATTATACAAGGGTGTATTGGATTTTATACCAGTATTTTTATGAAACAGATGTTGTGAGATCAGCCAATTATTTGGATATGTATTTAGGTGCAAAAGGAACTGATGAAACCAATGCCTGTTTTTTAACTGCCCAAATGAAATTTGCTCAAGGGTTGTTTGCAGAAGCCTATACTTCAAGCGAAAATTGTATTGCTTCAAGTGCTACTCCTTACCCTAATTTGTATGGCTTAAAAGCATATGCAGCTTACAAGTTGGGCGATTCGGTAAATGCAAAATCGGCTTTTGCCATGTATTTTGAAAAGCAAAAACCAGAAAAAATTGGCTCAAGAGATAACTATACTTATGCAGATATTTTGTTGAAGTTTCCAGGCAATGAAGCATTAGCTGGGCAGTTTATTAATAAGGCTGTTGATTTAGATAGTACTGAATTAGGGAAGGTGAATTTGTTGAAATCTGTTGCTAATACATATGAAAAAAGAGGACAGTTTGGAGAAGCAGCGATTTGGTATAAAAAAATTGCTTTACTAAAAAAATCGCCAACTAAAACTGATTTATATAATGCAGGTATTGGATTTTATAGAGTTGCACAATATGATCAAGCGATTGAAATGTTTGATAAGTATATTGTGAATTATCCAGATGATATTTTTGGATACTATTATAAAGGGTCTGCTCAGGCAGGTATTGATACCACTATGGCGCTAGGATTAGCCAATCCTTCATATATAAAAGCGATTGAAGTAGGAGAGGCTTATCCTGACAAATCAAGAATTACTTCTCTTTTAAAAGGTAGTTACAGGTATGCCATTATTTATGCTGCCAATATTTTAAAGGATAAGGAATTAGCACTTAGTTTTTGCGATAAAGTTTTATTGTTCGACCCCACAGATGCCGATTTTATCAGCATTAGGGAATCGGTTTCTAAAATGAAAGCTTCCACAGCCAGTACACCAAGGAAATAAAGATTTAAAAATATATAAACCCCGCTATTTAATAAGTAGCGGGGTTTTGTTTTATTGGATATTGAAAATTGCTCTTGCTATCGTATTTTTGCCGATAATTAGAGCAGAATATATATGGAGTTTTTTTTATTACAATCCACCGATGTAAACAATGCGGTAAACTACCTTCCCATAGGCCTACAAATGCTTTTTGCAATGGGATTAATAGCCACTATTATTTTGCTTTCCAACTATCTTGGCCCCAAAAGAAAAACATCGGATAAACTACAGAATTTTGAAAGCGGTATTGAAATTAAAGGGAATGCCCGCCAGCCAATGGCTATTAAATATTTTCTGGTAGCCATTTTATTTGTGTTGTTTGATGTAGAAGTGATTTTCTTTTACCCTTATGCTGTAAATTTTAGAGAATTGGGTTGGGATGGCTTTGTAGCTGTTCTAATTTTTGTTTCTTTATTTATCACAGGTTTGGTTTATATTTTTAAGAAAAAGGCTTTAGAGTGGGAGGAATAGTAACAGGCAATGCGCAACAGGCAATTTGCAAATTGTTTATTGCCAATTTTTGTGATAACAACTTAATTAAAAGAAATTATGTCTCGTCCAGTACAATATAATAATCACATCAAGTTCGAAGGGATTCCCGAGGGGTATATGGGGGAAGGTTTTATGGCCACCAATTTCGAAAAAGTTGTAAGTCTGGCCCGTAAAAATTCTATTTGGCCCTTACCTTTTGCAACAAGCTGCTGTGGTATTGAATTTATGGCAACTGCTGCCAGCCATTATGATATTGCCCGATTTGGAGCTGAGCGGATGAGTTTTTCTCCTCGTCAGTGTGATTTATTAATGGTGATGGGTACTATTTCTAAAAAAATGGGACCAGTATTGAAACAAGTTTATTTACAAATGGCTGAGCCACGTTGGGTACTTGCAGTAGGAGCATGTGCTTCTTCAGGCGGAATATTTGATACTTACTCTGTTTTACAGGGAATTGATCAAGTAATACCTGTGGATGTTTATGTGCCTGGCTGCCCGCCAAGGCCTGAAGCTATTTTGGATGGATTTTTAAAAATTCAGGATCTGGTAAATGCTGAGGGATTGAGGAGAAGGCATAGCGACCAGTATAAAGAATTAATGGCAGGATACGGAATACAATAAAAAAGGTAAAGGCAAAAGTGAAAACCTAAAAAATGATTTGCTTTTAGTTTTTGACTTTTAACTTTTGAATTATGACTTTGACAAACGATACGATACAACAAAAACTAACTGAAAAGTTTCCAGATCAATTGACCGACTGGCAGGAGCCATATAGTATGCTTACGTTTACCGCTCCAAAGGATTTGAATTTAAAAATTATACAATTTTTATTTGATGATCCTACTTTAAGGTTTAAGTTTTTAACCGATTTGCAAGCGGTACATTATCCTGATAGAAAAGGAGAAGAGTTGGCAGTGGTTTATCACTTGCACAATTTGGTTGATAATGTTCGTATTCGTTTTAAAGTATTTGCCGACATTACAAAACCCGATGTGTTTAGTGCAACTGCTTTATATAAATCAGCTAACGTAATGGAAAGGGAAACCTTTGATTTTTATGGAGTGAATTTTGTTGGGCATCCCAATCTGATAAGGATATTGAATGTAGAAGAGATGGATTACTTCCCCATGAGAAAAGAGTTTCCATTGGAAGACCAAAGCAGGATTGATAAGGATGATGAGATGTTTGGAAGATAGATAGGAACACTGATGACACAGATTTTGACGGATGAACACAGGTTTCTGTCATGCTGAGGTACAGCCTGTCCCGATTCATCGGGAAAGCATCTGTAAACAAAAAGAATAAAGATGAAAAAATATGAATTGCATATAAAGATCTTAATTGTGGCTGTATTGTTTTTGGCAACTGTATCTGGGATATATGGATACTTTTATTATAACGAAAGAAATATTTCTACGAGTATTTTGTTTGGAATGTTTGGAGTTTTTCAAGCTTTTGATTTGTATAAGTTCATTAAAAGTAGAAATTTAGAAAAGCAGAAGAACGGCAATAAAAGTACAAGAGAGTGACACAACGATGTTGAGTAAAAATTTGAAGCTGGCTATATAAAAAAGGTTTAGGCAAAAAGTAAAACCAATCATTTGTACTTTTTGTTTTTGACTTTTAACTTTTGATTTAGTACTATGAGCGAACATATTTTATTACCGGAAGGGAGTCTGGAAAAACAAACCACCACGCTAAACCTGGGGCCAACGCACCCGGCAACACATGGCGTGTTTCAGAATATATTGGAAATGGATGGAGAGCGCATTTTAAAATCAACTTCAACAGTTGGTTATATCCATCGTGCCTTTGAAAAAATTGCTGAACGCAGACCGCTTTACCAAATTACACCACTTACCGACAGGTTAAATTATTGCTCGGCACCTATTAATAATATGGGCTGGCATATTACTTGCGAAAAATTATTGGGTATTCAAATTCCTAAAAGAGTTGATTACTTAAGGGTAATCATCATGGAGTTGGCCAGAATATCAGATCATTTGATTTGTAATTCCATTGTGGGAGTAGATAGTGGGGCTTACTCTGGGTTTTTATACCTCATGCAATTTCGAGAACTAATTTATGAAATATATGAAGAAATATGTGGCTCCCGCCTTACTACTACTATTGGGCGTATTGGCGGTCTTGAAAGGAATTTCACTCCTAAGGCATTCGAAAGACTCGAAAAATTCTTAGCGGAGTATCCTAAGCAATTAAAAGAATTTGAAAATCTGTTCACTCGTAACCGGATTTTTATGGATCGTACCATTGGTTGTGGTCCAATCTCTGCCGAAAAGGCTTTGAATTATGGTTTTACTGGTCCTAACTTAAGAGCTGCCGGTGTAGATTATGATGTGAGGGTACATACCCCCTATAGCAGTTATGAGGAATTTGATTTTACAGTTCCAGTAGGAACCACCGGAGATTGTTACGATCGCTTTTTAGTTCGTAACGAAGAAATGTGGCAGAGTTTGAGCATTATTAATCAGGCTTACGAAAAAGTAAAAGAATTTAAAGGTGCCGATGCTGAAATCTTTCATGCCGATGCGCCTGCATATTATTTACCCGAGAAAAAAGATGTGTACACAAAAATGGAAGCACTCATTTATCACTTTAAAATTGTGATGGGTGAAACAGCTATGCCAGCAGGCGAAGTATACAGTTCAGTGGAAGGTGCTAATGGCGAACTAGGTTTTTATCTTATCAGCGATGGTGGCAGAACACCTTATCGTTTACATTTCCGCCGACCATGTTTTATTTATTACCAGGCTTTTGAAGAGTTGGTAAAAGGTGGCATGTTGAGTGATGCTGTGATTACCATGAGTAGTTTGAATTTGATAGCTGGGGAGATGGATGCTTAAAAAATTGTGAATTAAGAATTAAGAATTATGAGTGTTGCGTTTTCAGAAGAAAAATTAAAAAAGATAGCGGAGATAATAAGTCGTTATCCCGAGGGCAAACATAAAAGTGCTTTGCTGCCTGTATTACATATGGCACAAAGAGAGTTTGGTGGCTGGTTGGATGTGCCCGTGATGGATTATGTGGCTTCTCTTTTAAAAATTGAGCCCATTGAAGTGTATGAAGTGGCCAGTTTTTACAGCATGTATAATTTACAGCCTGTTGGCAAATATATGTTTGAGGTTTGCCATACCGGGCCATGTATGTTAAATGGTAGTGATGACATTGTGGCTTACATTAAAGAGAAGTTAAACATTGGGCCAGGTGAAACTTCTGCCGATGGGGCTTTTACTTTAAAAACGGTGGAATGCCTTGGCGCCTGTGGCTATGCTCCTATGATGCAGTTGGGTAAAAATTATCGTGAGCATCTTACCAAAGAAAAAATAGATGCTATTATTGAAGAATGCAGAGCTAAAGCAAACTAAAATTGAAACAACTACTCACCATATTATTTTTTCTAATGGCTTTTGGCAGTGTTGCCCAACCTGCCGAAGAAAAATTGATTGTAACTGTAAAAGAGTTTCATCAAACTATGGTAAATAAAAATACTGTTTCTATAAACCAACAAACAGACAAAGCACTGAGTTATGGCCATAGCAATGGCTGGGTGGAAACAAAAACAGAGATGATGAAAAACCTGGAAACAGGCTATATCAATTATCACAGTTATAAAGAAGATAGTATTGTAGTGTTGATGAATAACAATTTAGCCAGCGTTCGTTTTAAGGCGGATATTGACGTGACATTAAAAGGGACAAGAGCAAGCTATCAATTAAAAGTTTTAGAAGTATGGCAACGTAAAGGGAATCGATGGATATTATTTGCAAGGCAGGCAGTAAAATCATAAAATAAAAATAAGAACCGGGGATGTCGAAAAAATTATTATTAGAAAAAGCACATGTGAAAGGTATTCGTACCTATGAGGTTTACCGTCGTGAAGGTGGTTACCTCAGTGCGGAGAAAGCATTAAAAATGCCTGCTGCCGATGTATTAGAAGAAGTTAAGAAAAGTGGTTTAAGAGGAAGAGGTGGTGCAGGATTTCCTACAGGATTAAAATGGAGTTTTTTGGCCAAGCCAGAAGGTATACCTCGTTACCTGGTTTGTAATGCCGATGAAAGTGAACCCGGAACTTTTAAGGATAGGTATCTGATGGAGTTCATTCCACATATTTTAATTGAGGGCATGATTTCTGCGGCTTATGCTCTTGGATCAAATACAGCTTATATCTACATCCGGGGTGAATATACCTGGATCATTGATATCCTGGAAGAAGCCATTGCCGAAGCAAAGCAACATGGGTTTTTAGGTAAAAATATTTTGGGCAGCGGTTTCGATTGCGAAATGTATGTACATACTGGCGCTGGTGCTTATATCTGTGGAGAAGAAACCGCTTTGTTAGAATCTTTAGAAGGAAAACGTGGAAATCCAAGAATCAAACCGCCGTTTCCGGCAGTTAAAGGTTTATGGGATTGTCCTACTGTGGTGAATAATGTTGAAACATTGGCTTCAGTTGTTCCCATCATTAACATTGGTGGAAATGATTATGCACAAATTGGTGTTGGAAAAAGTACTGGAACTAAATTGATCAGCGCCTGTGGTAATATCAACAAGCCAGGGGTGTATGAAATAGATATGACCATCTCAGTGGAAGAATTTATTTACAGCGATGAATATTGTGGTGGCATTCCCAATGGTAAGAAATTAAAAGCTTGTATTCCGGGAGGGTCATCTGTTCCCATTTTACCTGCCAATTTATTATTAACAACAGCCAAGGGAGAAAAAAGGTTGATGAATTACGAAAGCCTTAGTGATGGTGGTTTTGCCACTGGATCTATGATGGGGTCGGGAGGATTTATCGTGTTGGATGAAGACCAATGTGTGGTGAAGCATACGTATACTTTAGCTAGGTTTTACCGTCATGAAAGTTGCGGACAATGTTCGCCTTGCAGAGAAGGAACTGGTTGGATGGAAAAAATATTATTAAAAATTGAATCTGGGAAAGCCCAGATGAGTGATATTGATTTGTTGTGGGATATTCAACGCAAGATTGAGGGAAATACTATTTGTCCTTTAGGCGATGCAGCGGCTTGGCCCGTAGCAGCAGCCATCAGGCATTTTAGAGATGAGTTTGAGTGGCATGTGAAAAACCCTGAAGATTGTTTGAAAGAGAATTACGGGTTAAGGCATTATGCCGATCCTATTCATGTGCCAATAACTATTTAATTCAAAAGTTAAAAGTCAAAAACAAAAAGTGGAAAAAGACATCAAATATCGTTGTTATCAATTTTCACTTTCAGTTGTAAAGTTTTTGAAATCGGGTAATTGGGATATTTTAAGTTTGGTTATTGTTAAACAATTAATGCGTTCCGCAACTTCAGTAGGAGCAAATGTTATTGAAGCAAAGAATAGTTCAACAAGACTGGAATTTAAAAGGTATTATGAAATTGCTTTGAAATCTTGTAACGAGACAAAATATTGGATTTGTTTATTGAGAGACGGTTTTGATAAAATAGATGAGCAGTTAAATGAAATATTAAAAGAAGCTGATGAAATTTCAAAAGTATTAGCTTCTTCTGTAATAAAGCTTAAACAAATAAAAAAGGAAAATGTGAAATCAAAATAGAAAGAACTAAATCAGATTTTTATGATCTTAACTTTTAGGCTTTAACTTTTGACTTATTACTTATACTATGTCAGACGATTTAAAAAAAGAAGCTTTAGCTACATTTAAAGTAACTATCGACAATATCACTATTGATGTTGAACCTGGTACTACTGTTTTAAATGCTGCCAGGCAAATTGGCGGCGATGTTACTCCACCAGCGATGTGTTATTATAGTAAACTGGAAGGTAGTGGTGGTAAATGCCGTACCTGTTTGGTAGAGGTAGCTGCAGGTTCAACCGCCGATCCTAGGCCTATGCCCAAATTAATGGCTAGCTGTCGTACGACAGTGATGGATGGCATGGTGATTAAGAACATGACCAGCGATAAAGTAACTGATGCAAGAAATGGAGTAGTGGAATTTTTATTGATCAACCATCCTTTGGATTGTCCTATTTGTGATCAGGCTGGAGAATGTCATTTGCAGGATCTGAGTTACGATCATGGCAAGGAAGGCACCCGTTATGAATTTAAGAGAAGAACATTTGAGAAGGAAGATATTGGGCCATACATTCAGTTGCACATGACAAGATGTATTCTTTGTTATCGTTGTACTTATGTGGCCGATCAAATTACAGATAAAAGAGTTCACGGGATTTTGGATAGGGGCGACCATGCTGAGATATCTACTTATATTTCTAAAGCCATCGACAATGATATGAGTGGTAATATGATTGACGTTTGTCCCGTTGGAGCATTAACCGATAAAACTTTCCGGTTTAAAAACAGAGTTTGGTTTACTAAGCCTGTTGATGCTCATCGCAATTGCGATAATCCAAAATGCTGTGGTAAAGCAACACTTTGGTTACGTGGTGATGAAGTGTATAGGGTTACTGCTCGTAAAGATGAATGGGGCGAAGTACAAAGTTACGATGGTAAGGTTGGTTGGATTTGTAATACATGTCGTTTCGATAAAAAGAAAACTAGTGACTGGACGATAGAAGGATTAACCAATATCAGCCGCCATTCAGTAATTGGGGCTAATAAATACAAAACACTGGAGATGCATAAAGAAACCATTACAGAAGTAATGGGTGGCCGAGATCCAAAATTATTGATGAACATCCATAATGTGAGTGGTGTAAACAATCCTAATATTCATTTAAGTGAAATAGAAAGGCCAGCAAATAGTAAAGACTTTGCAAGGGCCCAAGAGTTTGTAAAAGGAGAAGGAGAATCAACACAATGGGGTTTACCAAAAGAATAAAAAATAATAAAACAGGTTTATGCTTTTAGCAATTGAAATGGCTTTAATAGTGGAAAAATTGGTGTTGATCGTCGTGGTGGTGATGGCTTCTTTGGGCATTGCCATGTATACCACTTTTGCCGAAAGAAAAGTGGCAGCCATTTTACAAGACAGGCGTGGTCCAAACCGTGCTGGTCCTTTTGGATTGTTACAGCCATTAGCAGACGGATTGAAATTGTTTTTTAAGGAAGAAATTATTCCGGATTTCTCCGCAAAATTTTTATTTATTCTTGGCCCTGCGCTGGCTATGCTTACCGCCATCATGACGGGAGCAGTAATTCCATGGGGAAATCAAATTCATTTCTTCGGCAGGGATATTTCTTTACAAATTGCTGATGTAAATGTTGGCATATTATATGTTTTTGCTGTAGTTAGTTTGGGAGTATATGGTATTATGATTGGTAGCTGGGCAAGTAATAATAAATTTTCTTTATTGGGAGGATTAAGAGCTGCCTCACAAATCATAAGTTACGAACTGGCTATGGGTATTTCATTAATCGCTTTGTTGATGTTAACCGGAACATTAAGCCTTAAAGAAATGGTGGTACAGCAGCAGGAAGGGTATTGGAATTTCATTTATCAGCCACTTGGGTTTTTTATATTTCTAATTTGTTCTTTTGCCGAGTGTAACAGAACACCTTTTGATTTACCCGAAGCAGAAAATGAATTGATTGGTGGATATCACACGGAGTATTCATCCATGAAACTGGGTTTTTATTTGTTTGCCGAGTACATTAATATGTTCATCAGTAGTGTGATTATGGCTACCTTGTTTTTTGGGGGGTACGATATTCCATTTTTAAACGAAGCCAATTACGATCAAAATTGGATGGCTTTATTTGGGGTGTTGGCATTGATGGCAAAAGTGGTAGGTTTTATTTTCTTGTTTATGTGGGTTCGATGGACGATACCAAGGTTTCGTTACGATCAGTTGATGCATATGGGTTGGAGGATATTGATTCCTTTGGCTTTGTTCAATATGCTAATCACCGGGGCATTGATTTTATTAAAACAAAATAATTGGCATTTTTAATGTTGGTTATATTTTTATAACTTAAATAAAACTCCTTTGGGAGTTGAGGTATATGGAAGCATTAACAAACAGATTAAAACAGGTTGACCGTAGGAAGATGAGCTTTTTGGAGCGGATTTATTTGGTAGCCATCTTTAAAGGGATGATGATTACTTTTAGTCATATTTTTAAAAAGAAGCCTACCATTAATTATCCCGAAAAGACAAGGCCATTCAGTCCGGTATTTCGGGGGCTTCATATTTTGAACCGTGATGAAGAAGGACGTGAAAACTGTACCGCCTGCGGATTGTGTGCTGTTGCTTGTCCGGCAGAAGCGATTACTATGGAGGCAGCAGAAAGACAATCAAGCGAAGAGCATTTGTACAAGGAAGAAAAGTATGCTGCAAAATATGAGATCAATATGTTGCGTTGTATTTTTTGTGGTTTATGTGAAGAAGCTTGTCCAAAAGACGCCATTTACTTAAGTGAAACTTTTACACCATCCGATTATCAGCGCAAACAATTTATTTACAATAAGGAGGAATTGTTAATTCCACACCCAACAGAAAATCCGGAAGCTTATAAAAAAGCATTGGGTAACAGGGTGAAAAGAGAACCGGTTAATTAATAAGTATGAGCATAACAGAAATTTTATTTTGGAGTTTATCTATTCTGGCTTTAGGTAGTGCCATCATGGTGGTTACCAGTAAAAATCCGGTACATAGTATTCTGTTTCTTATAGTAACATTCTTTGCCATTTCGGGGCATTACATTTTATTGAATGCACAGTTTTTGGCAATTGTAAACATTATTGTGTATGCCGGAGCCATTATGGTGTTGTTTTTATTTGTGGTGATGCTGATGAATTTAAATGCCGAATCGGAACCAAAGAATAACCGCTATCTCCTATTTACCGGATTGATATCAGGAGGATGTTTGTTTTTGGTATTCATTTCAGCCATTACTAAATCCGAACAAACGATGGCCATGGTTCAAATGGGGGGAGGAAATGGAGGGCTGATAAAAAATTTGGGGATGGTATTATTTAACGACTATGTAATCCCTTTTGAAATAAGTAGCGTTTTGTTTTTAAGTGCCATGATGGGAGCTGTGGTGATTGGGAAAAAAAGCCCCCCTGCCCCCCAAGGGGGGAATAGTGGAAGCTAACTTTTGCTACGGCCATATTTAAATTGTAAGAATGAGAAATGTTTTTATAAACTAAAAAAATAAACTTCATAAGCCCCTCCTTTGAGGGGTTTGGGGAGGCAGAATTATATGGAAATAAAATGGTACATCGGGTTGGCAGTTGCTTTATTCTGTACAGGAATTGTAGGGGTACTTACCCGTCGTAATTCCATCATCATCTTTATGTGTATAGAGTTAATGTTGAATGCCGTGAATTTATTGCTGGTTGCATTTTCAAAAATGCATGCAGCAACTGCATTAGGACTATCCAATCCTAATATAGTGAGTGATGCTCAAATATTTGTTTTCTTTATAATGGTAGTGGCAGCCGCCGAAGTGAGTGTGGGGCTAGCTATTATTGTAATGCTTTATAGAAATACACGTTCTGTAGATGTGAATTTTTTAAATAGATTAAAGAACTAGTAAATTAACGCACACAAAAAATGTGTTGGAGGTAATGATATTTTTAACAACTTAAATCTCTATGAGGTTTAGGGCAAAAGCCCCTTTAGGGGTTTGGGGTCTTATGAATAATATTTTGCAATTAGTTTGGTTAATACCTGTACTTCCTTTACTTGGGTTTTTAATAAATGGCTTGGGCAGAAAGCAGGTATCAAAAACAATGGCTGGGGTTATTGGCAGCGGAACAGTGTTTCTGTCTTTTCTAATCAGTGTCTTTGTTTTTTTTAGTGTAAAATCGGGCAATTCACAAGTGGTGCATTATTTCCATTTTATAAATATCAATGCATTAAATATTGGTTTCGATTTTCAAATAGACCAACTTTCTTCTATCTTTTTATTAATCATAACTGGCGTAGGTTTATTAATACATGTATATTCAACCGCCTACATGCATGATGAAGAACCCAAAGATTTTGCAAAATATTTTGCTTATTTGAATCTTTTTGTGTTCTCCATGTTGTTGTTGGTGATGGGGGGCAATTTTGTAATTATGTTTATTGGTTGGGAAGGAGTTGGACTTTGTTCTTATCTACTTATTGGTTTCTGGTTTAAAAATACCAATTACAATATTGCAGCTAAAAAAGCTTTTGTAATGAACCGTATTGGAGATCTTGGTTTTTTACTGGCTGTGTTTTGGTTGATTGCTAAATTGGGCACTGCCGATTATCATTCAGTGTTTGCCAATGTGGCTTCATTATCTACATCAGATATAACTGGCATTACTTTATTATTATTTGTAGGAGCTATGGGTAAAAGTGCTCAAATTCCTTTATATACTTGGTTACCCGATGCAATGGCAGGCCCAACCCCAGTAAGTGCTTTAATACATGCGGCTACCATGGTTACCGCTGGTATCTATATGATTGCCCGTAGCAATGTATTATATACAATGGCACCGCTTACACAGAGTATTGTAGCCGTTGTAGGATTGTCAACAGCCATTCTTGCTGCTACAATAGCCTTAAAACAAAACGACATTAAAAAAGTATTGGCTTATTCTACAGTAAGTCAGTTAGGTTATATGTTTTTAGCATTAGGAGTAGGGGCATATACAGGCGCCGTATTTCATGTTATGACACATGCCTTCTTCAAAGCTCTTTTATTCCTTGGTGCTGGAAGTGTTATTCATGCCATGAGTGGTGAACAAGATATTCGTAATATGGGTGGATTGAAAAAGTATATGAGCATTACTCATATCACATTCTTACTGGCTTGTTTAGCTATTGCCGGCATGCCTCCATTCTCTGGTTTCTTTTCTAAAGATGAAATATTGGCTGCAGCATTTGCTAAAAATCCATTGCTTTGGGCAGTGGGAGTTGGCGGGGCATTAATGACGGCTTTTTATATGTTCCGTTTATATGCCATGACTTTTCTTGGTAAGTTTAGAGGAACACATGAACAAGAGCATCACTTACATGAAAGTCCAAAAGCCATTACTATCCCTTTAATAATTCTTGCTATTCTTTCTGTGGTGGGAGGATTGATTGGGATACCTGAAATATTTATGCATGGCGGACATCAATTGGAAGCATTTTTAGCCCCAGTTTTTGCTCAAAGTAATGCCATCGCTGTTAAACATCACTTGTCTCATTCAACTGAGTATTTGTTGATGGGAATTTCAGTAAGTCTTGCGTTAATAGCATTGGTTTATGCTTGGAGGAAATTCAGTAAATATCAAAAAACCGATACTGAAGAAACGGGGCTTGGAAAACTAATGGAAAACAAATGGTATGTGGATGAGTTGTATGATGCCATCATCGTAAAACCTGTACAAACTATTGCCAATTACTTCAGCAGCATTGTAGAGAAAAAGGGAATTGATGGTTTTGTAAACGGCATTGGTAAAGCAGTGAATTATAGCAGCCGGCATATTCGGTTAATTCAATCGGGCCAGGTAGGTACCTATGTTTTACTGATGGTGCTGGGTATTTTGATTTTATTTATTATTCAATTGTTTTTGTAATTAGAAAATATGGACCCTCAAAATATTTGGATTAGCTTTCCTGAGTTATTAGTTTGGTTTCCTTTGGTTGCCGGGCTTGTTGCATTTGCATTAAAGAGTGATAAAGCTGTAAAAAACTGGTCAATTCTGGCTTCATTAATAACCTTGGCCATTGCCATAGTGAGTTTAGTTTTCTCCAATCCCGAAAAATATTTCTACCTCAATAATGTGAGTTATTTCTGGCTAAAATACCTGGGCAGTAATTTCTCATTGGGTTTAGATGGAATGGGGCATATGCTTACTTTATTAACTGCACTCTCTTTCCCTATAATTTTCATTGCAACTAACAAAACAACTTATAGAAACAGTAATGTATTTTATGGTTTGATGTTGCTTACACAAGCCGGATTGATGGGAGTTTTTTCTGCCATGGATGTATTGGTGTTTTATTTCTTTTGGGAGTTGGCAGTTATCCCTGTTTACTTTTTGTGTAGCCGCTGGGGTGGAGAAAAAAGAATTCAGGCTACGTTTAAATTCTTTGTGTACACATTTACTGGGTCATTGTTAATGTTGGTAGGTATTATTTATGTGTACTTACAAACCAGCCCATCTGCTTTCTCCGATCATTCATTTTCGCTACATGCTTTTTATAATGTAAATCTTATAGTTGGCGACCAGCTTTGGTTATTCTGGTTATTCTTTATTGCTTTTGCCATCAAGATGCCCATATTCCCTTTTCATACTTGGCAGCCCGATACATACGAACAAGCTCCTACAGCCACTACAATGGTATTGAGTGGCATCATGGTTAAGATGGGCGTTTTTGCCGTGATTCGTTGGGTGCTTCCTGTTTTTCCGGATGCTGTTAGCAAATTCGACAATATGGTAATTGGATTATCAGTTATTGGAATGATTTACGCCAGTTTAATTGCAATTAAACAAGACGACTTGAAACGTTTTGTAGCTTACTCATCTATTGCACATATTGGTTTAATGTGCGCCAGCATTTTTACAAATTCTGAATTGGGTTTGCAAGGAGTGATGATTCAAATGTTTAGCCACGGTATTAATATCATTGGCATGTGGATAGTAGTTGACATCATTGAAAAACAAACCGGAAGCCGCAAAATTTCTGAATTGGGAGGTATTGCCCATAAAGCACCGGTACTAACCATTTTATTGGTTGTGATTGCGTTGGCAAATATAGCTTTGCCATTAACCAATGCTTTTGTAGGAGAATTCATGATGTTTAGCGGATTGTTTAAATTCAATATGGTTTATACTGCTATTGCATTAATCAGTATTATTCTGGCGGCAGTATATACTTTAAACATGGTACAAAAAGTATTTTATGGAGAGGCCAATAGCCTGATAGAAAATATGCATGATATTAGCCTTCGTCAGAAAATGATATTGGGAGTATTGGTTGTTTTTATTTTCTTTTTTGGAATTTACCCTCAGCCCATTTTTGATTTAACGAAAGATACAGTAGAAGCGATTTTTACTAAAATTAATTAACCATTAAAGTAATTCCCTTTTTGGGGTAGAATATGAATACAATAATATTTACAGCATTTTGGGGAGTAGTAATGATGTTGAGTGGTGCATTTGTAAAAAGCAAATCCACACCTAAATACATGGCTATTGTTGGGTTGGTTTTGGTTTTAATCGCCAATTGTATTGAGATGAATTCGGGGATGCCTTTGCTGGCGGTTAATACAAGGGGCATGTTGCATTTTAATAGCTTCAACTTAACTTTTATTAATGTAGCAATGGGCTGCACCTTGCTTTATTTTTTATTGAATGGCAGGGATATAGAAAAAGTAGGTGAACAAGTTTCGGAATATTTTGCCTTGATCTTTTTTGTGCTTTGTGGTGTGGCCATCATTTCTACTTTTAATACTTTATTGATGTTGTTTATTGGCATCGAAATTGTCTCTATCCCATTATACATTTTAACAGGGAGTGATAAAAAAAACCTGAAAAGCAATGAAGCCGCTTTAAAATATTTTTTGATGGGCGCCTTTTCAACCGGAATTATGTTGATGGGTATTGCCTTTATTTATGGCGGCAATCCATCTGGTTCATTTTATATTAATCAATTAAGTTTAGGATCAGGCAATATATCATCATTAATGACCGTAGGGATGGTGCTTTTGCTAGTTTCCATGTCTTTTAAAGTCTCGGCAGCCCCATTTCATTTTTGGACTCCCGATGTTTATGATGGTGCTCCAACCGTTTTTACTTCCTTCATGGCAACTATAGTAAAAGCTGCAGCTTTCTTTGCTTTTGTAAGATTGTTTGATAATGCTTTTGGAAGCATTCATTCGCAATGGCAAACTTTAATTGTTATTTTAATTGCAGCTACTTTATTAATAGGGAACCTGACAGCCGTTTTTCAACAAAGTGTAAAACGAATGTTGGCTTATTCCAGTATTGCTCAGGCGGGCTTTATGTTGTTTGCCTTGTTTGCTTTAAATAACCTGGCTAAAGAAGGTTTGATATTATATGCCGCTGCCTATAGTTTGGCTAGTATTGGCATCTTTGCCATCTTAATAAAAATGAAAGATTTCACTGTAGATGGGTTCAACGGACTTGCAAAGCAACAACCCGTTTTAGCTATCACTGCTACAGTTTTTCTTTTGTCATTAACAGGTATCCCTTTAACAGCTGGTTTTCAAAGTAAATTTTTCATGTTGATGGCTGCCGTTCAAAATGGACATCATATTTGGTTGGTAATACTTGCTGTTTTATGTGCAGCCATTAGCGCTTACTATTATTTCAGAATTATACAAGCCATGTTTTTTAAAGAGGCTGCAGAATCAGCCATACAGGAATGGGACATTACCACAGGGTTTAAAGGATTACTTGTTTTTACTGCTGTTGCCATTATTGTTTTAGGCCTATTCCCCAATTTACTAATCGACTGGTTATATTTTTAAAAGAGTAATTACCGTTTATAAAAGTTTGCCTATTAAATTCACATCAGTTGTTAACTTTAGCTTGAATAATAGCCAATGACTTTAAAAGATACTTTAGCACTCTCCTGGAAAAATATTTCGGGCAATAAATTACGCACCGCCATTACGGTAGCCATTATTGCATTGGGCATCTTTGCATTAATTCTTATCATTACCGCTATTCAAGCAGCAAGTAACAGCCTTACTACAAGCTTTTCTACCATGGGGGCCAATTCATTCAGTCTTCGTTACAAAGACAGAAATATACGGATTGGGGGAGGTAGGGAAAGAGAAAATAATAAAAAAAGTAAGTCGTCCTTAAAAGTTAAGAAAAGCAATATGGGTAAAATTATTACCTATGATCAGGCCAGAGCTTTTAAAGAAAGATATCATTTTCCAGCGAAAGTGAGTTTGGCATTAATGGGGCCCAGAAATATTGTGGTGAATACCAGCAGTAAAAAAACAAATCCCGATATTACCGTATTGGGTGGAGATGAAAATTATCTTGAGTTGAATGGTTATGATATTGATGAAGGAAGAAATTTTACAACAGTAGATGTGGAGTCGGGCAGGAGTGTTTGTATGCTGGGTAGCGGTGTTGCATTAAAACTCTTTCCAGAGAATCCAAAAAAAGCAATTGATAAAGTAGTGAGTGTTGATCATATTCCTTATCGGGTTATTGGGGTGTTGCAAGACAAAAATTCGAGTGCTTTTTTTAATACAAGCAAAATCATCATTACCTCTCACAATAATATTAGACGGTTATATTCATCCCAAAATTCATCCTTTAATGTTGGGGTAAAAGTACCCGATTTAAAAATGATGGATGCAGCTATTGGAGAAGCCAAAGCCACTTTTAGGCCAATTCGTAAACTGGAGGTTAAAGAAGAATCAAACTTTTATATAGATAAAAGCGATAGCATTGCTGAAGCCCTTTTAACCAATCTGGGGTTTTTAGAAAAAGGAACCATTGGGATTGCCTTTATTACATTAATTGGTGCAGCCATAGGACTAATGAATATCATGTTGGTGGCAGTAAATGAACGCACAAAAGAAATAGGCTTAGCCAAAGCACTGGGCGGAACAAAACAGGATATTAGAGCTCAGTTTCTATGGGAATCTATAATAATTAGTTTGCTTGGTGCATTTGTAGGCATTGTTTCGGGCATAGTACTTGGAAATTTGGTAGCCGTTTTATTGAAAACAGGATTTGTTGTACCATGGGGTTGGGTTATTTCAGGCATTTTTGTTTGCACTTTAGTAGGCCTTGCTGCTGGTGTTTATCCAGCATATAAAGCATCAAAGCTTGATCCTATTGATGCTTTAAGATATGAGTAGTTTATTAAATTATTTTAACTCTATTTTTAGTATCTAATGATAAATATCTAAAAATCAGTCTTTTTAGTAGAAATGGTTTGACATATGGGGTTTTTAACCTCGAAAAAAAATTTTTGTAAAATAAAAATTTCGTAAGTTGTAGGATTCAAATATTTAATTAACTTGTGCGCCTTGTTTAAAGGAATTAATTTAAGCGGCGCAATTTTCTTTAATAGAAATGCAAGTTTTGATAAACTTTAAATAGGAAATAAATCTTTTAAAAACTAAAAACTAGAATTTTATGGCAGAATCAACCGCAACTGTAAAACCTACTACGTCGGTACAGGCAAAAAAATCAAGCAACATTATTTCATTATTAGCTCCAGTATTATGCTTGATAACTGGATATATGATTTGGAGATTTGGATTGGGAAATCCAGAAAACTTCGGACAACCTGTTGTACCAGGTCAAGAAGGTTGGTTTTGGCCAGGTCGTCATGATCCTAAATCAGCTTTAAGCAAAATGTATCTTGGTGGAATTATTGTTCCTGTTTTAATTGGAACGTTTTTAACCATGTGTACTTTCGTAATTGAAAGATTCATGACAATTGCTAAAGCAAATGGAACTGGAAATAATGCAGATTTTATCCGCAAAGTACAATACCATCTTGCCAACAAAAATGTAGATGCAGCTTTAACAGAGTGCGATAAGCAAAAAGGATCAGTTGGTAATGTAATGAAAGCAGGATTACATCGTTACAAAGAAATGATAACTAATAATGAACTAAGTACTGAGCAAAAAGTGCTTGCAATTCAAAAAGAAGTAGAAGAAGCCACTTCATTAGAATTACCTATGTTAGAGAAAAACCTTGTTTTCCTTTCATCTATTGCATCAATGGCCACTTTAATTGGTTTGTTGGGTACAGTAATTGGAATGATTCGTGCCTTTGCTGGTTTGGGAGCTGATAGTGGTGGAGCTAACTCTGCTGCGGAATTATCAATTGGTATTTCTGAGGCCCTTTACAATACAGCATTAGGTATTGGTACATCTACATTTGCAATTATGTTCTACAACATTTTTACAACTAAGATTGATGGTATTACTTATGGCATTGATGAGTCTGGATTTACTTTAACTCAAACTTTTGCTTCTCAGTACAAGTAATTGTATGGAATTGTATAAGTTTTGCATCTTAAAGAAAATTATAAAAACAATCAAACATGCCAAAAGTTAAAATACCACGGAAGAGTACGATAGTTGATATGACAGCTATGTGTGATGTGGCTTTTTTACTGTTGACATTTTTTATTCTTGCAACAAAACAAAAGCCACCCGAAGTGCTTGCTGTTAAAACCCCTACATCGGTTTCCAGTAAAGCGGCTCCGGACAAGTCTATCTTAATTACCCTTACCAAAGAAGGTAAAGTGTTTTTAATGTTGGGCGACGAAACCAAAAAGGCTGATATTATTAATGATATCAATACTACCAGAAATCTACAGCTTTCTCCCTCTGAGTTAAATAGACTTATTAAAAAGGAAGAATTTATAGGTATGCCTTTAAATAAGTTAAAGTCTATGTTGGCTTCTAGCGTTATCATTCCTGCAACAGCAATGGAAGGAATTCCAATTGATAGCACCAATAATGAGTTAACTTATTGGTTGCGTAGCGTAACCAATGTATATGCTGGAGGAGATCAAAGGAAATTACAGGAAATGTTACTAATTAAAGGGGATGGTCAAGCACTATATCCAATATTTAAAAACATTAAAAAGGCTTTAAAGGATAATGAGCTGTTTAAATTTAGAATTGTAACTGAGGGTGAAAATGTACCCGTAGGATCTGAATTGTATAAAACAGGGAAAAAAGCCGAACATTAAAGTTTAAAAAAATTAAAAAGAATTACTATGGCAGAAATGGATACCTCGTCGGGTGGCGGACATAAAAAAGGCCCTGGCGTAAAAAAAGGAAAAAAACTTTCTACCCGTGTGGATTTAACTCCCATGGTAGACCTTGGTTTCTTGTTAATTACATTCTTTGTGTTTACAACTACTATGAGCCAATCTACGGCCATGAATATGAATGAACCAAAGGATGATCCAGATTCTCAGCTTAAAGTAAAAAACTCTGGAGCCATGACCATTTTATTAGGTAAGGGCAATCAAGTGTATTACTATTATGGCCAATTAGAAGCAGCCACTGCCAGCGAGCAATTTAAAAGCACCACTTTTAAAGGTATTCGTGCGCTGATATTGGAAAAGAAAAACGGAACTCCAATTGATGATTTGATGTACATCATTAAATCCGATGACCAATCTACTTTTAAAAATGCTATTGATATATTGGATGAAATGACAATTTCGGCGGTACCTCCTGGGCATTATGCAGAAGTAACTATGGAATCGGTAGAAAAAATGCTTTTAAGAGAAACTGAAAAAGCCAATGGTATTCAGTAGTATTATGGATTTGGAACAATTTTGAATCTAATTAACAAAAGAGATTACAATGGAAGCAAACAAAATATTAAGTGCCGATGTTCTGGATATCATCTTTGATGGTAAGAACAAAGAATATGGTGCTTATCAACTTAGAAAAGCCTATTCAAAAACATTAACGAAAGCTTTAATCATAACTGGTACAGCTTTGTTGTTAGTGTTAGTGGGTACTATTTTTGCAAATATTGTTGATAAAAATAGGGACAAAAAGGATTTTAATGTAGTTGATACAGAGATGGCAGAAATTAAAGCGGAACCGCCACCACCACCAATACCACCACCACCACCAGCACCACCACCACCACCCGAAATCAATCAGGTAAAATTTACCCCTCCTAAAATTGTAAAGGATGAGGAAGTAAAACCTGAAGAAAAAATTGAGGAAATTAAAGAAGATCAGGTAATCAGTGTAAAAACAGTTGTGAGTGACAACAAAGTTCAGATAGTACAAGCACCAGTGGAAGAAAAAGGAACCCAGGTGGTAGAAGTAAAGAAAGTGGATTATGAAAATCAGATTTTCACTAAAGTAGAAGTAGAAGCTGGATTTCCTGGTGGAGACGCTGCATGGCGTAACTACCTTCAGAAGAACCTGAATGGAAACACACCTATTGACTACGGTGCTGGAGCTGGAAAGTATACAGTAATGGTAAAGTTTATTGTAAGCAGAGATGGTAGCTTAAGTGAAGTGTCTTGCGAAAGTGACCCAGGGTTTGGCATGTGCCAAGAAGCTGTGAGGGTTATTAAAAAAACTAAAAACTGGATTCCAGCCATTCAAAATGGTAGAAATGTAAATGCTTACCGTCGTCAGCCAATTACTTTCTTAGTAGAAGAAAATTAATTTTTCAATAAAATTGATATTATCCCGGTGAAATTTCACCGGGATTTTTTTTGCTCTCTAGGGGATCATTAAAAAACAAACGATTAAACTATTGGAGGATTTATCTTTGCCACATGTCTAATCAAATTTCGGGTTGGGATGATACCATCATTGCTTTGGCAACAGCTTCAGGTATTGGCGCCATTGGCGTAATTCGTTTAAGCGGCAGTAATGCCATATCCATTGTTAATGATCTATTTCCTTCTAAAGATTTAAGCAATCAAAAAACACATACAATTCATGTAGGATTTATCAAAGAAGAGGGGGAAGATGTGGATGAAGTAGTGGTATCTCTTTATAAAAATCCTAAAAGCTACACAGGTGAGGATGTGATAGAGATTAGTTGCCATGGTAGCCCATATGTACAGCAACAGGTGATACAGGCTTGTATTAGACAGGGAGCAAGGCTGGCAAAACCGGGAGAGTTTACACAAAGAGCATTTTTAAATGGCAAACTCGATTTAACACAGGCAGAGGCAGTAGCCGATTTAATAGCTTCCAATACAGCTGCTTCTCAAAAAACAGCATTGCATAATATGAGAGGTGGATTTAGTGAGGTATTAAAAGAGTTAAGAGAAAATCTAATTCAGTTTTCGGCATTAATTGAATTGGAATTGGATTTTAGTCAGGAAGATGTAGAATTTGCCGACAGAGGAAAATTTTATGAGTTGGTGGATGGTGCTTCTAAAGTTACCAAGGAATTAATCCAATCCTTTCAATTGGGAAATGTAATAAAGAATGGAGTAAGTGTTGCCATCATTGGAAAACCCAATGCAGGTAAAAGCACTTTGCTTAATACATTGTTGAACGAGAACAGAGCCATTGTAAGTGAGATTGCTGGTACTACAAGAGACACTGTAGAAGAAATCATCAACATTGATGGTATTTTATTTAGGCTGATTGATACTGCAGGAATTAGAGATGAAAGCACGGATGTGATTGAATTAATTGGCATTGAAAGAACAAGGGAAAAAATCAAACAATCGGAGGAAGTGATGTATTTGTTTGATGTAAATACAGAATCAATAGAAGAATTGGAAGCAGCTATAACTCTTATTAAAAAAGATAATGCCAATTTTCTTTTGGTAGCAAACAAAACGGATTTGATGGGACAAGATGCCGCTAAAGAAAAATTTATTGGTTTTGATGTAATATTTATTTCTGCAAAAGGGTTGTTACATATTGATGAGCTAAAAGAAAAGTTGGTATCTAAAGTGATTAAAGGAACCATCAATACAGAAGATACTATTATCACTAATGCTAGGCATTACGGGGCATTAATAGAGGTGGATAAATCTATACTCGATATCAAAAATGGATTGGACGATAAAATTCCGGGTGATTTGTTGGCATTGGATATCCGTCGTTGCCTGCATTATATTTCAGAAATAACAGGTGATATTACCAATGAAAATGTTTTGGATTATATTTTTTCTAAATTCTGTATCGGAAAGTAAAAGCATTTAATTTAGTTGCTTTTTTTACTCCATTATTATCATATTGAGCGTAGCGAACTAACTAATAGATTTAAGCTTACTTTTTAGTTAAAACTTAAAATAAACAAACAGTCTTCCAAAATTCTTGCTGTCGTTTTCAATACGGTGGTACAAGGGTTTAATATGAGGGAGTTGTAAAAAGCGTTCCACTTTTTTTCTTAATTGTCCGCTCCCTTTGCCAGGAATTATTTCTACTTCCTTTATTTTTTTATCAATAGCATCTTCAAAAGCCTGTAGTAATGCTTTGTCAATGGCTTTGCTGTTATTGTAAATGTCGTGTAAGTCAACTTTAATACGGCCCACTTTTCTGAGTTATTAATTTCGAATTATGAATTATGAATTATGAATTATGAATAGGGAAAACTTAAACTAATCGTATCCCGTCCTTCTCAAAACTTATTTTACGTTCCTTGTATAAATTACCCGTAGTCATTTTAAAAGTTTTTTTACTCATGCCAAAGAAATCATAAATATCATCAGGATTACTTTTATCATGATAGGGCAAGTAGCCATCATTCTCTTTTAATAAACGTAGTATTTTTTGAGTTTCATCTTCTACTCTATTATAACCTTGTTTACCTGCAAGTACATCAATTCTCCATCTGTCATCACCTGTTTTATCCTCGGGGTAAATCTTTTTGATGAAGCCCTTAAATTTATCGCCTGCTGTAATATTTCTATATATTTCACTATGATGTAAAACGCCTGTGTGTTGATTATTGATGATCACCACATAGCCAATATCAGTACGGCGGTAAACAATCAGGTCAACTTCTTCCAATTCTTTTACAGTTAATTCCTCATTGCTTAAAAAAGAATCAAGTCTTTCAGTGGCTGCTAATCTACCCGTCTGTTCATCCAAATAAATTTTTACCAGGTATTCGCCATTTGGGATCATGCCCCTTTGTTGTTTCGATTTGGGCACAAACAAATCTTTCATCAATCCATTATCCAAAAAAGCGCCATGCTCTGTCACACTTACGGTTCTCAACTTTACAATATCACCTAAAATGCCTTTAGGTTTTTGAGTGGTGGCAATCAAGCGGTCTTCTCCATCATGATAAAGAAATACATTTACATCATCACCAATCTTAATACCTGGGGGTAAAAATCGGGTAGGTAATAATATACCTTCGGCACCATCATCCAAGTAAACTCCAAAATCTACTTCTCTTATCACTTTAAGCGTATTGTATTCTCCAACTTTAATCATATCAATATTTATGTAATTGTGTAGGCCCCAAAGATACTGCATACCGCAAACAACAACCCAAAAGCATTATCTTCACCTGATTTTAAAATAATTTACATTGAAGTTTACTGAATTTGGATTTGACCAACGTTTGTTGGATGGAATTGATGCCTCGGGTTATGAAGATGCCACTCCGGTACAAGAGCAGGTTATTCCTTTGATTATGGATGGCAAAGATGTGATAGCATCGGCACAAACAGGTACCGGCAAAACGGCTGCCTTTCTTTTACCCCTTATTAATAAAATTATCAGTGATCCACACGACGATCATACCAATAATGCTTTAATCATAGTTCCCACTCGTGAGCTGGCTATTCAAATTGCCCAACATATGGAGGGGCTTTCTTATTTTACTTCGGTAAGTTCTATTGCCGTTTATGGTGGGGGAGATGGTAATGCTTTTGTGCAGGAGAAAAAAGCTTTAAGTCAGGGAGCTGATGTAGTGGTTTGTACCCCAGGCAAAATGATGAGCCATATTAAAATGGGCTATGTGAAAATGAGTGGATTAAAATATTTGGTGTTAGATGAAGCCGATAGAATGTTGGACATGGGTTTTTATGACGACATTATGTTTATCATCAACAGCTTGCCCAAAAAGCGCCAAAACTTATTGTTCTCTGCCACCATGCCACAAAAGATTAGAGAGCTGGCCCGTAAAATTTTACATCAACCCGAAGAAATAAATATTTCCATCAGCAAGCCCAACGAAAAAATTATACAGGAAGCATTTATCGTTTACGACACACAAAAAATTCCGCTGGTAAAATACCTCTTAAGCAAAAGAGATTTTAAAACCGTATTGGTTTTTTGTAGCAGTAAAATAAGTGTGAAGCAACTGACCCGTGAATTAAAGAGAGCTAAATTTTCGGCCGATGAAATACATAGCGATTTGGATCAGGAGAAAAGAGAAGACGTGTTGATGCAATTCAAAAGCGGCAGATTAAAAATTCTGGTAGCCACTGATATTTTAAGTAGAGGAATTGATATTGATAATATTGATTTGGTGATTAATTACGATGTGCCACATGATGGCGAAGATTATATTCACCGTATTGGCAGAACTGCCCGTGCCGAAGCTGATGGTACGGCTTACACTTTTGTAAGTATTAAAGAGCAACGGAAATTTGTTGTTATTGAAAAATTATTAGGTAAGCCGGTAACCAAAGCAGAAGTACCTGCCGAGCTAGGCGAAACACCCAGCTATAATTCATCGCATTCCATGCAGCAAGGAGGAAACAGGGATTTTAAAAAACCTCGTCGGTTCCAAAACAATCCAAAAAGATAGAGATTTACCTCATTCATAATTTTCATTCCTTAGTAAGGATTGGAGGGGCTTGAAATGTATATTTGTAAAAACATATTCTATCAGCAACTTGTCTTCCATATTAAACAATCCCATCGAATACTTAAATGGAATAACCACATTTAAAGGCGACTTGTTAAAGAAAGAGCTGAGTATTTTTACTTTTAAAGATTTACTCGAACATTTTCCATTCAGGCATGTTGATAAAACAAAGCTGGATAAAATAGCGTCTCTCTCTCCCAAAAATGAATATGCTCAAGTGGCTGGTAAAATAACCCGGATTGACATTTTTGGGGAAGACAGGGGCAAAAGGCTTGTAGCAGCTTTACAAGATGAGACTGGCGAAATTGAACTGGTTTGGTTTCAGGGAATTACCTGGATACAAAAAGCCATTCAGGTAGGACAGGCATTTTTAGTTTTTGGAAAACTTGGGTTTTTTATGAGCAAGGCTCAAATTGCTCATCCCGAAATAGAAATCTTTTCACCTCACAAAGCCGAAGGGAAAAATTATTTGGAACCCGTTTATCCCACCACCGAAAAACTTAAAACAAAAGGATTAAACGGAAGAGCGCTTGGCAATTTTACCTATGCCATGTTGCAAATCATTACCGAAAAAGACATTCCGGAAAATTTACCAGACTCTATTATTCTTCATTATAAATTCATCAGCAGGTATCAGGCTTATAAACATATTCATTTTCCGGCAACGGAAAAGCATTACAATCATGCCGTTCGAAGGCTGAAATTTGAAGAGTTATTTTTTGCACAGTTGCGATTGGGATTAATAAAATCGGCAAGGCATAGGCATAGCAGGGGGCAAATATTTAGCCAGGTTGGCAATTTGTTCAACAGTTTTTATAAGCAATATTTGCCTTTTGAATTAACGGCTGCCCAAAAAAGGGTGCTCAAAGAACTTCGCAATGATACAGGCAGCGGCAGACAAATGAATCGTCTCTTACAAGGGGATGTTGGAAGTGGCAAAACCATTGTGGCTTTAATGATGATGTTATTGGCTGCAGATAATAAAAGAGAAGAGGATGGAGAACGTTTTCAATCTGTGTTAATGGCGCCAACCGAAATTTTAGCGCAACAACATTTTATTAGTGTTACAGAACTATTGAAGGATATGCCGGTAACTGTTCAATTATTAACAGGGTCAACAAAAGGAAAAGAAAGGAAACAAATATTGCAAGCATGTGAAGAGGGAACTGTAAATATTTTAATTGGTACACATGCTGTGATTGAGGATAAAGTAGTGTTTAAAAATTTAGGGTTTATTGTAATTGATGAGCAGCACAAATTTGGCGTGGCACAGAGAGCACAGCTTTGGAAAAAAAATCCCATTCCACCACATGTGTTAGTGATGACGGCTACACCCATTCCCCGAACACTTGCACTTACAGCATATGGCGATTTGGATTACAGTGTAATTGATGAATTGCCACCGGGTAGGAAACCAATTCAAACAATTCATCGTTTTGAAAGTGCAAGACCTCAAACCATGGGCTTTGTTAAAGAAGAGATACAAAAAGGAAGGCAGGTATATATTGTTTATCCTTTGATTGAAGAAAGTAGCAAGTTGGATTATGAAAATTTGATGAAAGGTTTTGAAGAAGTGAAATCATTTTTTCCTGAACCAAAGTATTGGATAAGCATGGTACATGGCAAACAAACATCTGAACAAAAGAAAACTAACATGCAAAGATTTGTTAGTGCCGACACCCAGATAATGGTAAGTACAACTGTAATAGAAGTTGGTGTTAATGTACCCAATGCCAGTGTGATGGTAATTGAAAGCGCTGAAAAATTTGGACTATCGCAGTTACATCAATTAAGAGGTAGGGTGGGTAGAGGTGCTGAAAAAAGTTTTTGCATATTATTAACAGGCCCCAAAGTATCTAATGATGCTCGGGAAAGGTTAAAGATTATGGTGGCAACAAACGATGGTTTTAAAATTGCAGAAAAGGATTTAGAAATTAGAGGGCCTGGTGATATTGAAGGTACTAAGCAGAGCGGGTTATTAAACTTTAAACTGGCAAATATTGTGCAGGATAGGGTTATACTGGAAGCTGCCAAAAATGTAGCTGCTGATATTTTAGACACTGATCCGGATTTAATAACTGTTGAAAATTTTACAATTAAAAATTTCATCCAACAACAAAAA
This sequence comes from uncultured Chitinophagaceae bacterium, assembly GCA_947085175.1. Taxonomy (GTDB): domain Bacteria; phylum Bacteroidota; class Bacteroidia; order Chitinophagales; family Chitinophagaceae; genus Ferruginibacter. The sequence continues at coordinate 145,838 of CAMTVJ010000001.1, read as the reverse complement.
GGTAAAACGGCATGGAGTAAAATCTCGTAAGTATTTGTTAAAAGGATATGAGGGGGGAAAGAATCAATAGTATCATATTAATTTAGTAAATTGTAAAAAAGAAAAATTTGAAGAATTATAGAAAAATAGTACCCTTTTTAATTGTATTTGTCTCATCGTTTTTTATTGTTAATGAAACCAATGCCCAAATAGAATTTATCCAAAATAAAGGTCAATGGGACAACCGTGTAGAATTTAGAGGGGATTTCTCAACAGGGTCCTTTTTCTTAGAAAATCAGGGGTTCACTGTTTTGCTGCATAATCCCGACGATTTAAAAAAAGTGTCCGATCAAATGCATGGCCATAATCCTAATACAGCTACTACCGGTCAAGCTATCACTTTAAATTCTCACGCTTATAAAGTGAATTTTGTGGGTAGTAAGCAAGCTGTAAAAGCAGTGGCCGATAAAATACAACCTCATTTCAATAATTATTTTTTAGGAACCGATCAATCTAAATGGGCCAGCGATTGTAAATTGTCTCAGGCAGTAACCTATGAAAATGTATATCCTAATATTGATGTAAAGTATTACAGTGATAATGGGAGATTAAAATACGACATCATTGTACATCCCGGAGGTAATGTAAATAACATTGCCATGGAATATACAGGCGTGGATAAGCTGGAGATTAAAAATAAAGAACTTATCATTAAAACATCAGTTGGGAGCATTAAGGAATTATATCCCTATAGTTATCAGGTAAAGGAAGGCAAAAAGCAAACGGTAAATGTAAAATATGATATCAGGGGTAAAATTGTAAAATTTAAAGTAGATGATTATGCGGCCAACACCACTTTGATTATAGATCCCACATTAATTTTTGCCACTTTTACAGGTTCTACACAAGATAATTGGGGATTTACTGCTACTCCAGGCCCAGGTGGTAGTTTTTATGCAGGAGGAATAGCTTTTGGAGTTGGGTTTCCGGTTTCACCTGGTGCATACCAAACCACATTTGGTGGTGGTATCAATGAAGATAATAATGGCCCCTATGATATAGCTATCATTAAATTTTCGGCCAACGGCGCCAATCGATTATATGCAACTTATTTAGGAGGTTCGGCTAACGAACAACCCCATAGCATGATATGTGATGCAGCAGGTAACTTGATTATTGGAGGTAGAAGCTTTTCGCCCAATTATCCAAGAACAATACCTCAAATTGGCACTGGGGGAGGTTATGATTTAACCATTACAAAGTTAAATGCAAATGGAACCGCTATTTTGGGGTCAGTTAAAATGGGAGGTATTAATGATGATGGGGTAAATATTAGAGGAAAATATATAGCACCCGATGGGCCCGATGTTACTCGCCGTAATTATGGCGATGATGCCCGAAGCGAAGTAATTATTGATGCTGCTGGGAATATTTTAATGGCTTCTTGTACCAAGTCATCTGGGTTTCCTGTTACTCCAGGTGTTTTACAATCATCATTTGGTGGGGGCAGACAGGATGGTGTTATCGTAAAATTTACTCCCAATTTAACTGGTTTAATTTTCAGTACTTTTTTTGGGGGCTCCAATGATGATGCCTGCTTTGTATTGTCCCAAAATCCAATAACGGGTAATATTTATGTGGCTGGCGGAACCAACAGTACCGATTTGCCAGGAAATAAAACAAACGTATTACAAAGCACTTACCAAGGGGGAGAAGTAGATGGATTTGTAACACAAATTACGGGGGATGGTTCTACAATTGTAAAAACAACTTATCAGGGAACTGGGGGTAACGACTTGGTATATGGAATTCAGTTTGATAAATTAGGCTTTCCTTATATTATGGGAACAACCACTGGTAACTGGACGGTTTTTAATGCTCCTTTTAGTAACCCAGGTAGTAAACAATTTATTAGTAAACTCAATCCCGATTTGAGCTCCTATGTTTACTCAACAATTTTTGGTACTGTAGCCTCAGTTCCTAATTTATCACCTGTTGCTTTTTTAGTAGATCGATGTCAAAATGTCTATGTATCTGGCTGGGGAGGCGGTATCAATAATTTAAAACTTTTTCCATCGGCTGGTACATTAGGTTTGGCACCTGTAAGTCCTTTGGCATCTATCCCCCAGCCTGATGGTGCCGATTTTTACTTTTTCGTGTTAGAGAAAAATGCACAGAGCCAACTTTTTGGATCTCATTTTGGACAAAATGGTTCTGTTGGTGACCACGTGGATGGGGGCACAAGTCGTTTCGATTCGGATGGTATTATTTACCAGGCTTTATGTGGATGTGGAGATGGCGGCGTATTATTTCCTACTACTCCCGGCGTATGGTCAACAAGAAACAATTCAATCAACTGTAACCAAGTAGCTGTAAAAATTGAAATGAATTTTGCCGGTGTGGGAGCTACGGTGCAGGCAACTATTAATGGCACAATTGATACCATAGGATGTGTGCCACTTACTATCCGATTTACCGACACTTTGGCTAAAGGCAAAATGTATGTATGGGATTATGGCGATCCGGCTAGCCCAGGAAGGGACACAACTTTTGCTCCTATTAATTCAGTAAGCCACACTTATACTCAGGTAGGCACTTTTAGGCTGATGCTGATTGCAGTGGATTCGGCCACCTGCAATATTACCGATACAGCTTATGTTACCGTTAAAGTGGGAAATAATATTGTAACTCCCAATTTTAGTATTACAAAACTTGATTCCTGTAATAGTTTACGATACCAATTTACCAATTTAACCACAGCAGTAGTACCTACATTTACTAGTCAAACATTTTTATGGGATTTTGGAGATGGGTCTCCCCGGAGACGTACTGGTTTTGGTCCTCAAATTCATACATTCCCATCAACAGGTACTTATAATGTTACTTTGATTGTTGATGATACTACTTTTTGTAATGCACCTGATACAATCGTTAAACCACTTCGAATTAGCCCTAATGTAAAAGCTATTTTTAGTACGCCAGCAATTGGTTGTGTTCCTTATACTGCTAATTTTAGAAACCTTTCACAAGGTGGTACAGAATGGCTTTGGGAATTTAGTGATAACACAAGCTCAACTCTTTTTGAACCTACTAAAACTTTTAATGCGGTAGGCACTTATACTGTTCGATTGATTGCTATTGATACAAGTACTTGTAATAAGCGGGATACATCGGCATATTTTACCATAACGGTTTACCCAATACCTACTGCTGCTTTTACATGGACACCTAATCCTCCCATAGAAAATACCATTACCCAATTTATCAACCTATCTTCTGGAGCTACTAGGTTTTTATGGGATTTTGGAGATGGAGCCAGTTCAACATTGGCCAATCCTGCCCATATGTATAATGCTACAAATACTTATCGGGCTACCTTGTATGCTTTTAACGTAGCCAATTGTGTGGATAGTATAACAATAGATGTGCCCATCATTATTTTACCATTATTAGATGTGCCCAATGCTTTTACACCCGGCAGGTTTGGTAAAAATGCCATTGTAAAAGTGGAAGGATTTGGTATTGAAAAAATGACCTGGAATATTTATAATAGGTGGGGGCAAGTTGTGTTTACATCATCAAGCAAAGCGCAGGGATGGGATGGAACTTTTAAAGGCCAGCTGCAACCCATGGATGTTTATACCTATACTTTAGATGCAGTGTTTACAGATGGAAAGACAATTAGAAAGACTGGAGATATTACTTTGATAAGATAACTAAAGTGAAGATGATTAGATTAAAAAAAATATTACTTTTTTGTTTTGGCAGTTTGATATTAGTATCAACCCTGCAAGGGCAGGATTTGCATTTTTCTCAATTTTTTAATTCGCCACTTTCTACCAATCCGGCCAATACCGGTTTTATTCCTGATGCAGATTATAGATTGGGAGTTAATTACAGGAACCAGTGGAGTACTGTAATGTCGGTGCCTTATAAAACCATCAGCGCATTTGCCGATGCTCAGGTATTTAGAGAGAAATTTGAAAACGGATGGGTAGGTCTTGGTGCATTGTTGTTAGCCGATGAAGCCGGAAGCGGAAGTCTAAAAAGCACCAAAATGTACGGCTCAGTGGCTTATCATCAAATGCTTGGCTTAAGTAGTTTGCTTTCAGCAGGGTTTAATATTGGTTATGCCAATAAAAGAATTGATCAAAGCCAATTAAAATATCCCGATCAGTTTGATGGTAAGTTTTTTGATAACAAATTAATGACTTCGGTGGTTTTAAATACTAATTCTGTTGGTTACCTTGATATGCAGGTTGGATTGAATTATGCTTACTTCCCACAGGAAAATATTTATGTGAATGCTGGCTATTCCTTACATCATGTTAACCGGCCTAAAGAAACTTTCTTTAGTGATAATGTTATTGGGTCTACTATTCCAATGCGTCATATTGGATTTGTAAACGCCATTGTAAAACTCAATGATCGAGTGATTGTAAATCCCAATGCTTATTTCTCAATGCAAGCAAAAGCCACTGTACTTAATTTTGGCGTAAATGCTAATTACAATCTTTCGGGAGATGGCGAAAAACAATTAATAGCCGGTGTCTATTATCGCCTTGGTGATGCCATAATACCTATGGTAGGTTTCGAAATTAAAAAACTGCAGTTTGCTTTTAGTTACGATGTAACCATGTCAACACTTAGTAAGTTTAATAATTACAGAGGCGCCAGTGAATTCAGTATTATTAAAAAAGGATTCTATCCAGATAATGTAGATAGACAATCTATTTGTCCTCAATTCTAATTTTTCCTTTAGCCTAATTTTATCAACTCATTATTTTAACCGATTTTTACACAAATGAATGGCATGGTAACTACTGCTGAATGGAAGTCAAATGTTTTGGAATTGGTAAACCAGTTTAAACAACTGGTAGGTGAGGCATATGTTTTTACCGATAAAGAAAGTTTGAATAACTATGCCTATGACGAAACAGAGAATCTTCATTTTCTTCCCGATATCGTCATCAAACCACGTACAACAATTGAGATCAGTGCTATTATGCTATTATGCAATACGCATAAAATTCCTGTAACTCCCCGTGGAGCTGGCACAGGCTTAAGTGGTGGTGCATTGCCTCAATTTGGTGGTGTGCTTCTTTCTATGGAAAGAATGAATACCATTTTGGAAATTGATGAACGCAACTTGCAGGTTATTACAGAGCCGGGTGTCATCACCGAAGTCTTACAAAATGCAGTAAAAGAAAAAGGGTTGTTTTATCCACCCGACCCCAGTAGCAGGGGCAGTTGTTTTATTGGCGGTAATATTGCCGAAAACAGTGGTGGTCCAAAAGCTGTAAAGTATGGTGTGGTAAAAGATTATGTGCTTAACCTGGAATTGGTGTTGCCATCCGGAGAAATAATATGGACGGGAGCCAATGTGTTAAAAAATTCAACAGGTTATAATTTAACACAATTGATTGTGGGGAGCGAGGGAACTTTAGGAATAGTGACAAAGATTGTTTTAAAACTATTGCCACATCCCAAATACGATTTGCTGATGTTGGTGCCTTTTAATTCTTTGGAAAAAGCAGGAGAAGCAGTGAGTGCCATTTTTAGAGCTGGCTTTACACCCAGTGCATTGGAATTGGTGGAAATTGATGCTTTAAAAATTGTAAGCAAATTTGTAGATAGTACTGTGGTACCAGTTACAGATGAAATGGAAGCGCATTTAATTATTGAAGTAGATGGTAATCACCCCGAAACCTTGATGAGTGAAATGGAGGCCATTGCTGAGTTGATGACAAATTTTGATTGTGGTGAAGTTTTTTTTGCTGATGATGCTCAACAAAAAGCTGAACTCTGGAAGTTGCGTAGGCGTGTTGCTGAAGCGGTAAAGTTAGATGGTTACAGCATTGAGGAAGATACTGTTGTGCCTCGTGCCGAACTGCCTTCTTTAATTCAGGGCGTAAAAGCGTTGGGTATTGAGTATGATTTTAAAGTAGTTTGTTATGGCCATGCAGGCGATGGCAACCTACATATCCGTATTAAAAAAGAAGGAAGCATTTATAGTTTAAATAACCCCGATGTGATTCCTGCTCTAAGAGCTTTATTTGAGTTGGTGAAAAATTTAGGCGGAACCATCAGTGGAGAGCATGGGATTGGACTTATTCAAAAAGAGTATATGGATATTGTATTTGATAAAGCCAACTTACAAATAATGCAAGGGATAAAAAAAGTTTTTGATCCCAATAATATCCTAAATGCTGGAAAAATATTTGACATTAAATAACTCATAAATTAAAAAGAAAAAATAAAGTAGCATATGAAAAAGATATTAATAGCCACCCTTTTAGTAACTAATTGCATGATTGTTTTGGCGCAGGATGAAGATTTGGATAAGGATAAAAAAGGAGGTTTTAAAAAAGAGAACCTTTTTGTTGGTGGAGACTTGACACTTGGTTTTGCCAATGGTTACACAGCACTGGGTGCAAGCCCTTATTTTGGATACAGTATTAACAAGTATTTGGATGTGGCCGTTTCTGTCAATTATATTTATACTTCGCAAAGGGATTATCTAATTTTAGGAGATAAGGTAAGGCAAACCCAATACGGCCCAGGGGCTTTTGTAAGGGTTTACCCTTTAAAGTTTTTGTTTGCCCAAGCTCAGATTGAACATAATTTTATTAGGTTGAAATATATACCAGCCAATAATTCTGGTTATCTGCCATCTACAAATAAAATTGATGCCAATAGCTTTTTAGTAGGTGCAGGATATGCTGGTGGAAGGGATGAGTTTAGTAATAGTTTTTATTATTTTTCTGTGTCCTGGGACTTAATAAAAAGTGCAAACTCTCCTTATGTCGATGGATTAGGCAGGTCAGTGCCCATCATCAGGGCTGGATATAATATTGCATTATTCCAAGGCAATAACAGAAGAAGATGATCAAATAAAATTGTTTAACTCCGAAACAGTGGTAAGTACTATCAATTTATCTTCAATCTTATCATAAAGGAATTCTTCATTTTCCATCATTGCTGTATGGGCCAATAAATGGTTGTAAAACCCATCTACATTTAAAATGAATATTTTTTTGTTGTGGATGTTTAGTTGATTCCATGTAAGTAATTCAAAAAACTCATCCATGGTGCCATAGCCACCCGGTAAAATGATGGCTGCATCACATTTTTCGTACATCATTTTTTTGCGGGTGTGCATATCATCCACTAAAATTAATTCAGTAAGCCCATCATGATGATGTTCCAAATCTTTTAATATATAAGGAATAATACCTGTTACCTTACCATTATTTTTCAGTGATGCATTGGATACGGCTCCCATCAAACCCTTATTACCACCCCCATACACTAGCATAACTTCTTTTGCCGCTAGGATGTTTCCTAATGCTTCGGCTTGTTTTATAAACTGAGGGTTAACTCCATTTTTTGAGCCACAAAAAACCGCCAATGATTTTATCTGCATAAATCTTTATTATTTTACAGGCAAAGACACGATAATTTCTTTATTTTCAATCTTATTTAATAAAAAATCTGCTTCATGTCACCCATACTTTTGTTTTCATTCGTAATTGGTTACTTCGTTTTGTTATTGGTAGTAGCTTATTTCACATCTAAAAACTCAAATAACGACTCTTTTTTCATTGGTAACAGAAGCAGTAACTGGATGTTGGTTGCCTTTGGAATGATAGGTACTTCCTTAAGTGGTGTAACGTTTGTAAGTGTGCCGGGTACTGTAGGATCAGTGGGTTTTCAATATTTCCAGATTGTTATCGGTTATTTCCTGGGCTATTTGGTAATTGCTTTTGTGTTACTACCTATTTACTACAAACTTAATCTTACTTCCATTTACCTCTACCTCGAAAAAAGATTTGGAAAAGTTTCTTATAAAACTGGGGCCATGTTCTTTATTGTTTCACGGGCTTTGGGCGCTACAGCAAGAATGTACTTGGTAATTAATATCCTTCAAATTTTTATACTAAATAAGATGGGCGTGCCTTTTTGGTTAACAGCCCTGGTAATTTTATTATTGATTCTTTTATACACTTTTGAAGGTGGAGTAAAAACCATTGTGTATACCGATACTTTGCAAACCAGTTTTATGTTGTTGGGGTTAATTGTTTGTATCATTACCGTCATTACAAAAATGGATATGAGTTTTGGCGAAGCTATTACTGCTTTACAAGAAAATAAATTGTCCAGGATATTTAACACAGATGCCAATTCTTCAAGTTACTTTCTTAAACATATTTTAGGAGGTATGTTTATCACCATTGCCATGACAGGGCTTGATCAGGAAATGATGCAGAAGAACATTAGCGTAAGAACTTTAAGAGATTCTCAAAAAAATATTTTAACCCTTAGCACCATTTTGATTTTTGTAAACCTGTTGTTTTTATTTATGGGAGGGTTGCTTTATCTCTATGCGGCACAAAATGGTATTACGGTAAAAGGAGATGATCTTTTTCCATCCGTAGCATTGGGAGGAACTTTGTCTGTTGCTATTTCTATTATTTTTATCATCGGGTTGATATCAGCACTTTTCCCAAGTGCCGATGGGGCATTAACTGCACTTACTTCTTCATTTTGTATTGACATACTTGGAATGAAAAAAGATAAGTTGCTTTCCGAAAAACAAAAAAGAACAACAAGGCTATCAGTTCATTTAACATTTGCATTTATTTTCTTTTTATTGGTAATGGTATTTAAATGGATTGATGATAAATCTATCATAGATGTAATATTGAAAGTGGCTGGCTATACTTATGGTCCTTTGTTAGGATTATTTGCCTTTGGCATACTAACCCATCGTACAATAAAAGATAAATATGCATTGGCTATATGCCTAATGTCCCCATTAATTATTTTCGGAATTGATTTTATCAATAACCCAGAATGGTTTATTAACCGATTCCATTTATCAGAAACCATAGCAAGTAGTTTGACAGCATTCTCTCAAAAATTGTTTGGCGGATTTAAGATAGGGATTGAAATATTAATCATTAATGGACTGGTAACTTTTCTGGGTTTGTTTCTTATATCTAAAAAAGATGTTAAGAAAGAACTGGAGCAAGAGATGGATGATAAATGATAATGAACTGTTAAGCCCTGTAAAAAATTGATTCTTCAGTAATAAAAATGTAACTTCACAAAGTTAGTAAGTGCCATTCCTCACAATAAAAAAGTGCAGAATGGCATTCTATTTAAAAGAGTGAAACCCAAATGAAGGAGCTGATAAATAAAAAAATTGAAGCGTATGCAAAGCTACATACATCTGAGTTGGATGAAGTATTAAATGAAATTGAATCTTTTACTTTAGCTAATCATCCGCATGCTCAAATGTTAAGTGGCCATGTTCAAGGGAAAATGTTGGAAATGATAAGCTGCATGATTCGGCCTTTGAGGGTTTTAGAAATTGGAACTTTTACTGGGTTTAGTGGCATATGTTTGGCAAAGGGATTACAAACGGGAGGTATACTTCATACAATTGAATTAAGAGAGGAAGATGCAAAAACTGCAAATGAAAATTTTAGAAAAGCTGGATTGGAAGAACAAATAACATTACATGTAGGAGATGCCTTGAAAATTATTCCAACTTTAAAAGAAAACTGGGACTTAGTTTTTATTGATGCAGATAAAGTTAATTATATTAATTATTACGATTTAACTTTACCCAATGTAAAAAAAGGTGGATGGATTTTAGCAGATAATGTTCTTTTTCATGGCGATGTTTTAGACGAGCCTGTTAAAGGAAAAAATGCAAAAGCCATAGCCGCCTTTAATGAACATATAAAAATTGATGACACAGTTCAACAAGTTTTGATGACGATAAGAGATGGTTTAATGTTGATCCAAAAAAAATAGATGATGATTAGAATTATTATATCCGGATTATTTTCTTTGCTAAGTATTAATGTTTGGGCTCAGCGGATAAGTGCAGAAGAGTATATTGCTCAGTATAAGGATATTGCAATGGCCGAAATGAAAAGATCGGGTGTGCCTGCTTCTGTTACACTGGCACAAGGGATTTTGGAAACAGAAAGTGGCAATAGTGAACTAGTTAAAAAATCAAACAACCATTTTGGAATAAAATGTAAAACGAATTGGGTGGGTCCAACAGTTTATCATGATGACGATGAAAGTGGAGAATGTTTTAGAGCTTATGAAACTGCAGAGCAAAGTTATAAAGACCACAGCGATTTCTTGAGAAATAATCAGCGATATGCCTCATTGTTTAAATTGGATGTTAATGATTATGTAGGATGGGCAAAAGGACTTAAAAAAGCTGGCTATGCAACCAATCCACAATATCCAAACATATTGATAAGGCAAGTTGAATTATATAATCTGCAACAATATAATTTGGCGGCTCAAAATATTTCTACAACATCGGAAGCAGTTTTAACAGTAAAAGCTCCTATTGAAGTTATTGACGAAAGTGAAACCATTAAGCCGGATGTCATCACGAGCATTAATAATGTGGAATGTGTTTATATTAAAAAGGGATCATCATTATTGGCTACTGCAGTTAAGTATAAAGTAAAACTAAACAGACTATTGGAATATAATGAATTGGAAAAAGATGGTTTGTTGGAAAAGGATCAATATGTGTTTCTTCATAAAAAATTAAAAACCGGGGATAAAGACTTTTACATAGTGAAGCAGGGCGAGACTTTATATGATGTGGCACAGAAAAATGGAATTCTATTACAGCATCTAAAGGAATACAATTACATCCGTAGCGATGAAACATTAAAAGCCAATAGCAAATTATTTCTTAAGCCAGCTATAAAATTTGAGGATAAGAAATTGGAACAAACTAAAACCAGCGTACATTTAGTGGAAGTTAAAGAAGGGTTGTATAGTATTGCTCGTAGATATAAGGTTACTGTACAACAGTTAAAGGAATGGAATAATTTGAGTTCGGAAAACTTGAAACCAGGCCAAGAGCTTATCGTTTCAAAATAGTATCAATAATAAATGATGATAAAATAATTTAAGAAATGATTATTCAGATTTTAGATAAAAAATTTCAACCGTATATTAAAGCAGAAGAAATTCAAGCTCAGATTGCCATTTTGGCAAAACAAATAAATGAAGATTATGCAGGTAAATGTCCATTGTTTGTAGCCATTTTAAATGGTTCTTTTATGTTTGCTGCCGACTTATTTAAAGAATTGACTATTGATGCTGAAATTTGTTTTATTAAACTTGCTTCATATAAAGGAACTAAATCAACAGGTAATGTAATTACTTCTATAGGTTTAGATATGCCATTAACCGACAGACACGTTATTATAGTAGAAGATATTGTTGATACCGGTAAAACGCTAGATGAATTTTTGCCACAGTTGATAAACCAACAGCCAGCGAGTTTAAAAATTGCTTCACTATTACATAAGCCAGAAGCCTTGAAGTATCCTATTAAGATTGATTACTTGGGTTTTAATGTACCTAATAAATTTTTATTGGGGTATGGTTTGGATTATGAAGGGCTTGGCCGTAACTTAAAAGAAATTTATCAACTTGTTGAAAGTTAAGCATACAGCGTAAATATAAAAATTGAGGTCTTAAGTTTAAGAATTTAATTAAGTTACAATTACCTCTCATTGATAAAGCTTTTAAGCTATATTCTACTTCTGTTAATGGCATTTACTGCCAAAGCGCAGTATTATCTCCGTGGCGAAATTACCGACGAAAAAAATAGGCCATTGCAAAGTGTAAAAATTCTTTTACATTCAAATAATCATTATTATTATTCGGGTCAAAGTGGTGGTTTTGGAATTACTACACTGAATTCATTCGATTCTTTAAGTATAAGTTTGGATGGGTATGAACCAAAAACATTGAAAGTGAATTGTCAGTTATGGCAAAATATTATTTTAAAGCCATTGCCTTCCACTGTAAATCGTAATAGGCCTAAATTAATTTCGGTAACAAAAGACCTTAATCAAACAACAAAATTAAAATGGTATGTAAGTAATGAAACCTATTTTCAACTGGTGGAGAATGAATATATTAAGGCAGATAAATACCCAAATACTGGATTTTCATTAAATGTAAATAAAGCATCTTATAGTAATGTGCGACGCTTTATCAATAACAAAAGTATTGTACCACCTGATGCTGTTCGAACCGAGGAGATGATCAATTATTTTAATTTGCATTATCGTGAGCCCGAAGGAAGGGAAGTATTTAGAATAGAATCACAGTTGGCTAGCTGTCCATGGGATGTTGAAAAACAATTGTTATATCTAAATGTAAATGCAAAAAAATTAAATTTAAATTTTATCCCACCTGGGAATTTTGTTTTTCTAATAGATGCTTCAGGCAGTATGGATATGCCCAACAAACTTCCTTTGTTGAAAGCTGCATTTCAAATGTTTGTAAAAAACTTAAGATCCATTGATACCATCTCCATTGTAGCATATGGCGGAACAGTGGGCATTTGGTTGCAACCAACAAGTGGTAACGAAAAAGAAAAAATCCTAAAATCAATTGAAGAGCTTTCGGCCAGCGGCGATACACCAGGAGAATCTGCAATTATTACTGCTTATGCGATAGCAAATAACACTTTTATAAAGGGGGGAAGTAACAGAGTTATTTTGGCTACTGATGGTGATTTTAATGTTGGGCAGACTTCGGAAAAAGCTTTGGAAGAATTAATCACCAAACAAAGACAAAGTGGCGTTTTTCTTACCTGTTTAGGTGTAGGTATGGGCAATTTGAAAGATTCCAAATTGGAATCGCTTGCAAAAAGAGGGAATGGCAATTACGCTTATCTGGATGATGTTTATGAGGCAGAAAAAGTACTGGTAAAAGAATTAACCCAAACATTTTTTGCAGTAGCTGATGATGTGTTTATGAACATTCAGTTTAATCCAGAATTGGTTAAAGAGTATAGACTGATTGGATTTGATAATAGAAGAGATGCTGTAGCAGATAGTACAATTGATTTAGAAGGGGGTGAAATTGGGAGTGGAAATAGTGTAATTGCTATTTTTGAAATTATACCAGCTTACGACCCATTGAATAAGCAAAGCCTTTTTTCTTCTAAAAGCATTGCTGATTTGAATTTAAGATACAGCCTTTGTGAAGACACAACTATGTTGTATTTGAAAAAAGCTATTCCAGGTCTATTTGTTGGTTTCAAAGAGTTGGATAGAGAGCTTCAGTTTGCCACTGCTGTAGCTATGTTTGGATTAAAACTTAAAGAATCGAAACATGTTAAAAATGTGGACTGGTACGATATTGAAACTATTGCTAAGGAAGTATATGACCCTAATAATTTTTTGCAATCACAATTCTTAGAGCTTATAACCAAAGCAGAAGCACTCTATACTCCTAAAAAGAAAAAGAACAGTAAGAGAGATTAAGAAAACATCTCTCTTACTTTATCAAAGAATGACTTGTCGTTTTTATCTGGTTTTGGAATAAAGTTTTCTGACTGTTGCATTTTTTCCATCATTTCTTTTTCATCCGATGAAACTTGTTGTGGAGTCCATACATTGATTTGAATCAGTTGATCCCCTTTCTCGTAACCATTAACATTAGGAAATCCTTTACCCTTTAACCTGAATATTTTACCGCTTTGAGTTCCGGCAGGTATTTTTATTTTAGCTCTTCCATCAATAGTGGGTACTTCAATCTGAGTACCAAAAACGGCATCAGGGATTGAGATGTATAAATCGAAAGCTACATTCAATCCATCTCTGTGTAATTGTGGATGTGCTTCTTCTTCTACCAAAACAATTAAATCACCATTGGCTCCACCTCTTTCGCCTGCATTGCCCTTTCCGCCAAGGCTCAGCTGCATACCTTCTTGTACTCCAGCCGGGATGTCAATAGTTACAGTTTCCTCCCCATAAACCCTGCCATCGCCTTTACACGGGGCACATTTATGAGTAACAGTACTTCCTTCACCATTACAAGTGGGGCATGTTGTTACTGTTTGCATTTGCCCTAAAAATGTGTTTTGTACCCTTCTAACTTGTCCGCTACCACCACAAGTGCCACAGTTTTGTATACTATTTTTGTCTTTTGCACCGCTACCATTACAGGTTGTGCAATTAATGTATTTTTTTACTTTAATGGTTTTCTTGGTTCCTTTAGCAATCTCCTCATAAGTCAATTTTATTTTTACCCTAAGGTTGCTTCCACGTGTGCCACGGCTTCTGCCAGCACCTGAGCCTCTTCTCCCGCCGCCACCAAAAAAACTACCAAAAGGACTGTCATCACCAAACACATCACCAAACTGACTGAAAATATCATCCATATTCATTCCTCCACCACTAAATCCTCCACCTCTTCCTTGCCCAGTTGCTTGATGACCAAATCGATCATATTGGGCACGTTTATCAGCATCGCTCAAAATTTCATATGATTCAGCTGCTTCTTTAAATTTTTCTTCAGCTGCTTTATCACCAGGGTTTCTGTCTGGATGATGTTGCATGGCCACTTTGCGGTACGCTTTTTTAATCTCTTCCTGAGAAGATGATTTAGCTACTCCCAATACTTCGTAATAATCTCTTTTCGACATGTTTTCTTTTAGCTTTATATCTTAATTTATTTACCTACTACCACTTTGGCAAATCGGATGATTTTATCGTTTAGATAATATCCCTTTTCAACCACATCTACCACTTTGCCTTTTAATTCTTTAGGTACGTCAATTTCTGTAATCGCTTCATGCTTCTCTACATCAAATTCGGTATGTTGGCATTCCATTGCTTTTAATCCACGAGCATGTAAAGTATTTCTCAGTTTATTGAAAACAAGTTGTATCCCTTCTTTATGCGTTTCAATTTCCAAACCATCTGCTAATTGCTTTTCGGCACGGTCACAATCATCCATAACTTCCAGCATTGATATGATTACATCCTTACCGGCAGTTTGTATCAATTCAATCCTTTCTTTGGCATTACGACGTTTAAAATTATCAAACTCAGCAAAAAGACGAAGGTATTTGTCCTTTTGTTCTTCCAGTTCAGACTGTAATTTTTGCATAACATCTTCAGCATCTGGATTACTTAAATGAGTATTCCCGGGAACATCTGAATCGGCATTTATATTCATTTCTTCGTTTTCTTGATTTATTGCTTCTTGTTTTTCCATATATCGATTTTAAAAATTGTGTGCGAAGGTACAACAGGCAAACATATTGCCAATAGGCTAATTGCAGCCAAATTGGCAATTAATACCGAATATCTGACTGCAATAAGGAACTCTGTGTCACGGATGTTACCTTTGCGCCATGAAAAGCATTTTTTTAAATAAAAACATCAGTCGTAGGGTTGAATTAGGGCATCCCTGGATTTTTGGGAATGAAGTGAACACGGGTAAAGCCTTAGATGCGGCAGCTAAGGCAGGTGAAATTGTAAATGTGTTTAGTTTCGATAAAAAATTTATAGGCAGAGGGTATATAAATCCTCAATCACAAATTATGGTAAGATTACTTACCAGAAACAGGGATGAACAGATAGATGAAGCCTTCTTTTTAAACAGAATTACAAAGGCTTGGGAATACAGGCAAAAGTTGGGTTATACCGAAAACTGTAGGTTAATTTTTGGAGAAGCTGATGATATTCCTCAGCTAATCATCGATAAATTTAATGACTATTTTGTAATTCAAACCTTGGCATTGGGTATTGATGTATGGAAACCAGCCATTGTAAAAGCGTTGGAAACCATTTTTGCTCCCAAAGGGATTTATGAACGTAATGATGTGCCGGTAAGAGAATTGGAGGGTATGGAACAAAAGAAAGGGTTTTTATCGGCTGAATTTGATACCAATATCATCATCACGGAAAACGGAGTAAAGTACAATGTAGATATTGCCAACGGGCAAAAAACCGGATTTTTTTTAGACCAACAGGATAACCGCTTGGCCATAAAGCATATCGTAAAAGATGCTGATGTGCTGGGTGCATTTTGTTATACCGGTTCTTTCGAAATCAGTGCTGCATGTCAAGGAGCAAAATCGGTTTTGGGATTAGATATTTCGCAGAATGCTGTTGATATGTGTAATAAAAATGCAGTATTAAATGGAGTAGAAGCTATTTGTAAGTTTGAATGTGTGAATGCTTTTGATGTATTAAAAAACTGGACTAAAGAAGGGAAGCAATGGGATGTAGTTATGCTTGACCCTCCTTCATTTACAAAAAGTAGGGCTACAATTGATAAAGCGGTAGGAGGGTATAAAGAGATTAATTTAAGGGGGATGAAACTGGTAAAGCCCGGAGGCTTTCTAGTAACTTCAAGCTGTACTAATCTTGTACAACCCGAATTGTTTTTAGATATTATTAATATGGCAGCCTTAGATGCGAAACGTAAAATAAGACAAGTGATGTTTAACTCTCAGTCGGGCGATCATCCAATAATAAGAGGACAGGAAAATACACATTATCTAAAGTTTTTGATAATACAAGTGTTGTAAAAGAAGGGGCTATTTAACTACTTGAAATTTTCCAGAGTCAATGATATTACCACTTTTATCTCGGAGTTGGAATATATATATGCCCCGATAAAAATCTTCGAGCGACATATTTATTCTTGGAGACGTAGTAGTTAGTTCAATCAATTTTTTTCCCATAAAATTATAAATCTGAAGAGAAAAAGAATTATTGAAGCCATACTGGAAATCGAAATTGATAGCAGTTGTTGCAGGAATTGGATAAGGCTTAACAAGTTTTGCTATAGGATCTCCACCAATGGAGGATTTAGTTTGTGCAAAAGAAGTAAAAGTTATTCCAATAAATAAAATGGATATGTAAATAATTTTCTTCAACATAGTAAAAATATGCTTATTATTTTGAATAATCAACTTTGAATTAGATCAAATTATTATAATAAGTACTAAAAAACACATTAATCCTTAATTACTGAATATTTTTTTTTAACTGGATAAGCTATCAAGCATTTGATTGATATGCTCAAAATTGGGGACATCCGATGCGTTTTCTAAAACCTCAACATATTTAACTAGGCCTTTTTTATCTATAATAAAAGCTGCTCTTTTACTTACCCCTTTCATTTCTAAAATCCAATCAGTATATAAACAATCATATAGGTTAGAAACTTCTTTGTTAAAATCACTTAAGAAAAGGAATTGATAATGCTGGTCTTCCTTGTATTTCTTTAGTGTAAATACAGAATCAACTGATATAGCTATCACCTCAGCATTTATGTTGTTATAACTACTGATATCGTCTCTTATACTACAAAATTCTATAGTACAAACCCTGGTAAAAGCTTGCGGAAAAAATAAAAGCAATACATTTTTGCCTCTAAAATTGGATAGGGAAATTTTATTTTTTTCAGAATCGTATAAGCTAAAATCAGGAGCTATTGATTCAATTAATAGTGGCATGAGTGTAATTTAAACAAAGATAGCAGTTGTGAAAAAAATGTTAACAGGTATTGGGATCTTTTGATTTAATTAGCATAAGCAAATTTTAAACCAAACAACTTAATCATGAACAAGTACATTACAGAATTAATTGGAACACTATTTTTGGTGATGGGAGCTGCCCTTGCAGGTGCAGTTGGCGCATCACTGGCATTAATGATTATGGTATATGCAGGTGGGCATATTTCTGGAGCACATTACAACCCAGCCGTTACTTTAGCAGTTTGGATGAGAGGTAAATTGGAAATGAAAGATGCATTAATGTATTGGATATTTCAAATTGCGGGTGCTGTTATTGCTGCATTATTGGTGGTTTATGTTTTTGGTGCCGAAGGTAGCGGAGCATGCATCATTGCCGAAGATGGCGGTATTAAAGCCATGCTTGCAGAACTATTGGGAACTTTTGCATTGGCTTATGTAGTTTTAAATGTAGTTACAGCAAAAGGAACGAGTGGCAACAGTTTTTATGGTTTAGCTATTGGAGGTACTTTTTTAGCAATGGCTGTTGCATTAGGCAGATTTTCTGGTGGGGCTTTCAATCCAGCAATTGCCATTGGCTTAACAATTCATAAAGCTATGTGTTGGGATCAAATATGGATGTATTTTGTTGGTGCAATGGGTGGTGGAGCTTTGGCAGCTATTGTTTTTAGCTTAAATAATCCAGACGATAAATAATATTTCCCGCTTTAAAAAACAAAGAGGCCCTGCCAAAAAGCGGGGCCGTTGTTATCCAAACAATCCATAAAAACAAAATCTTTAAGATGTTAGTGCACTTCTTTCGTTTAAAGAATAGCTTGGATTAACTTATACTAATGTTATAATGCTTTTTGGTTTTTTAATATTATTGTAAAAGGGAATCTGGCAGAGTAGGTTGTTTCGCTTGAACTTGGTTCTGTGTACAAAACTTTGTCTAAAATGGATACGGATTTCTTTTACTTTAGTTGGGGTTTTTGTGGTTTTCTATAGTTATAGGGATAAACGGAATTGGGATGTTTTTATTGCCTTAAACAAGTAGAATTATTTTTTTATGGAGCTGATTTATTAAATGAGCAATAACAAAAAGATGTTATTAAGAAAAAGCCTTTGCTACTGCAAAGGCTTTTTCTTAATAAAAATGTATTTATTAATTCTTTGTAGAAGAAGGAGATTTAGATTTAACAGTAAGTTTTTCAAAATCTTCAGCAGTTAAAACGTCTCCTGTAATCATAATGCTTTTCATTTCATCAATGCCAGCAAATTTCACAGTCATTGTTTTATCGAAATGATTTAAAGCAGCAGCATTATAAGTTGCAGTAATTGTACCTGTTTTACCTGGCATAATTGGCGATTTAGTATAATCTCCCATTGTGCAACCACAAGTTGGATTGGCTTGTTCAATAATTAATGGTTCGTTTCCAATATTAGTTACAATAAATGTGGCTACTGTTGGTGTTCCTTGTTTTAGTTTACCTAAATCAATTTTTTCAGATTCGAATTTAGCTACATCAGCAACTGTTTTTTGCGCAAACAAAAATGCGGAGAAACTACAAGCAATAATTAATAATGAAATCTTTTTCATAAAGGGTTGTTTTTTAAATTAATTTTTTAAGTCGTTTATTCCTTTGTTAACAGGAGCAGATGTTTCTGGCGTTTTCCATACTTCTCCTTTAATAGAAATTTGTTTTGATTGAGTTTCATTGTAAGAAACAGTAATAAATTTATTAAACGGCCCCTCTGCAGCCGCATTATAACCTACCGTAATATTTGATGATTCACCTGGGCCTATTGCTTTGTCTTTTTCCCACTCTGGTGTTGTACAGCCACAACTTGCTACTACATTTCCAATCTTTAATATTTCTTTACTTTGATTCTCTACCACAAAAACATGCGTAACAGGTTTGCCCTGTGGTATCTTTCCAAAATCATACTCCGATTCTTTAAAAACCATAATATTTTCTGGTAATACTATAACTGGTTTAGCATCTATAGTGGTTGAACTAATAGTTTGTGTTGCCTCGGATGTAGATGTTGTAAGTTGTTGTGCCTGAATATTTATTGAAATAAAGGCTACTAAGAAAAGTGTAAAAATATGTTTCATATATGGCTTGTTTTAAATTAAGCATTCCAAAGATACAAAAACGTTTATTTCAATTCCAAATTGTTCTGCATATTCGATAATTTTAACAAAGCTGCCCTATAATTTATATTTTTGCCTTAGATTGAATACTATGGATACATTTAATAACGATACAGAAGCAATGGAACAATTAAGTTTTGATCATTTTAGAAATGAAGTGCTAAACGACTACCGTTTTGCCTGCGAAAGTAGGGAAACCAGTTTGCTTGGACGTAAAGAAGTATTAACGGGGAAAGCCAAATTTGGCATTTTTGGGGATGGAAAAGAGATAGGACAAGTGGCAATGGCTAAATTTTTTAAACCCGGCGACTTTAGGGCTGGCTATTACCGTGACCAAACTTTTATGTTTGCCAGTGGATTAGCTACTATAGAACAGTTCTTTTCTCAGTTATATGCCGATCCAAATGTGGAAAATGATCCCTTTAGCGCTGGCCGACAAATGAATGCCCATTTTGCTACAAAAATGGTAGATGCGAAGGGAGATTGGTTACCTCTTGCCGAACTGAAAAATATCAGTAGTGATATAGCTCCAACAGCCGGGCAAATGCCAAGGGCTTTGGGACTGGCTTTTGCCTCCAAAGTATTTCGCAAAGTTAAAGAAACACACAACTTAAATTTACTAAGTAATAAGGGCAACGAAGTTTGCTTTTGTACCATTGGTGATGCGTCAACCAGTGAAGGTCATTTTTGGGAAACCATCAATGCCGCAGGCGTATTGCAAGTTCCTTTAGCGGTTTTTGTTTGGGATGATGGATATGGTATATCAGTTCCCAAAAAATTCCAAACAACAAAAGGATCCATTTCCGAAGCTTTAAAAGGTTTTCAAAAAAAAGAAGGAACAAATGGAATTGATATTTATAAATTAAATGGTTGGGACTATGCTGGGATGTGTGAAATACTTGAACCCGCCATTCAAAAAATTAGAGATACACACACACCTGCTATTTTTCATGTTGAAGAAATTACACAGCCTCAAGGACATTCCACATCGGGCAGCCACGAAAGATATAAAACTACCGAGCGACTTGACTGGGAAAAAGAATGGGACGGGTTAAAACAAATGAGAGAATGGATTATTGCCAACGCTTTGGCAGATGAGGGAGAATTAGTGATTATTGAAGAAAACGCTAAACAGCTTACTAAAGAAAGCAAGCAAAATGCATGGAGTAAGTATATTGAGCCAATAAAGGAAGAAGTAACTAAAGCGGTTGAAATGATATCAACTGTAATTGCAATTCATCCTTCTATTAAAACTTTATCCGATGAATTGGTTGCCAACAGAGAGCCATTGCGGAGAGATATTTTAAAATCAATTGCTACAGTATTGGATATTGTTGGTCAATCTGATAACAGTAAAGTTTTGCAAAATTATTATACTCAATTAAAAGCTGATAATGCCAAATTGTACAATACTCATTTGTATAATGAAGGTCCAAAATCTGCCTTAAATGTTCCCGCAATCAATCCTTATTATGCAGAGGATGCGTCAACAGTAAATGGGTACGAAGTGTTGAATAAATATTTTGATGAACTCTTTGCAACTAATAATAAAGTAGTTGCCTTTGGAGAAGATCTTGGTTATATCGGCGACGTTAACCAAGGGTTTAGTGGGTTACAGGAAAAGTTTGGTGCCGAGCGAATATTTGATACAGGTATTAGAGAGTTAACCATTATGGGACAGGGGATAGGATTGTCGTTAAGAGGTCTTCGTCCTATAGCCGAAATACAATATTTAGATTATTTACTTTATGGTCTACAACCACTAAGTGATGATGTTTGTACCACACATTTCCGTACCGCAGGGCAACAAAGTTGTCCGTTGATTGTTCGAACCAGAGGGCATCGGCTAGAAGGAATCTGGCATAGCGGTTCTCCCATGGGTATGATCATTAATGCCCTAAGAGGAATGCATGTTTGTGTGCCTCGTAATATGGTGCAAGCTGCTGGTATGTACAATACATTACTACAAGCAAATGATCCGGGGATAGTAATAGAATGCTTAAACGGTTATCGTTTAAAAGAAAAGCTGCCATCCAATTTAATGGCTTATACAGTTCCATTGGGTGTGCCTGAAATTGTTAAAGAAGGAAACGATGTGACCATTGTTACTTATGGCTCTACTCTTCGCATCGTTTTAGAAGCCACAGAAACCCTCGATAAAATGGGTATCAGTTGCGAAGTAGTAGATGTACAAACCTTATTGCCTTTCGATATTCATCATGCCATTGTTAAGTCATTACAAAAAACCAATCGTATAGTTTTTGTTGATGAAGATGTGCCAGGTGGCGCTGCCGCTTATATGTTTAATAAAGTGATGGAAGAACAAGGTGGATATAAGTTTTTAGATGTTTCTCCACGTACCATTACGGCAAAAGCACATCGACCATCTTATGGAAGTGATGGGGACTATTTTAGTAAACCAAATACAGAAGAAATTGTTGCCGTTTTAAAAGAGATGATGGCAGAATAGGTGATCGCCAGCATCTGAATTAAAAAAGCCGCTTCTAAAAGCGGCTTTTTTAATTATTTTAAATTATGATACACTTTCTGTACATCTTCATCCTGCTCCAAATGATCAACCATTTTTAATACTTCGTTACTTTGTTCTTCATTAAGTTCCATCAGGTTTTCTGGAACCCAACTTAGTTCTGCACTCACCACTTCAATTTTTTTATCTTCCAAGGCCTTATTCATATTGCCATATTCATTAAAAGGTGTGCGGATGATTACATTGCCTTCTTCATCTTGCCCAATTTCCTCTAGTCCAAAATCAATTAATTCCAATTCAAGTTCATCCACATCAACGCCCTCATTTTTCACTTTAAATTCCGCCATATGGGTAAACCCAAAAGCCACACTTCCGGTGGTACCCAATGAGCCCTGACCTTTGGTAAAATGCATTCTTACATTTGCTACGGTTCTGGTTGGATTATCGGTAGCGGTTTCTACTAATACAGCCACGCCATGTGGGGCATATCCTTCATACATTAATTCTTCGTAATGACTAGTGTCTTTGCCCATTGCTCTTTTAATGGCTGCTTCTACACGATCCTTAGGCATGCCACAGGCTCTTGCATTAATATAGCACCTTCTTAAAGCTGGATTATTATCAGGGTCGGGGCCGCTGGCTTTTACAGCTATAGCTATCTCTTTACCAATTCTTGTAAAGTTTTTTGCCATCTTATCCCAGCGGGCAAACATGCTACTCTTTCTTACTTCAAATATTCTTCCCATGATTGTATTTGGTTGATTGGAGGGCAAATTTAAGGAAAATCAGATTGGTTAAAAAAGAAAGCGATATCCAAAGAAGGATACCGCTTCTTTCTTCAAACAAACTAAAAAGTAAATCCAACCGAAACTTTTACTGCTCTATTATAAGCGTCGTAATTATCGTTTTTGTCTAGCTTAGCCAATCCATGCTCGTACCCTGCTTGCAAATTAATACCATTCTCGAACTGGTAACCAACGCCAGCATTCATTCCAAAATCTACACGATTCATTCTTTGGGTAATGCCAATTCCCTTGTTGAAAATAGAAATACCCAATACGCCTAGTTTAGCATTTAAGGTGCTACGAGCTAAAACTGAAACCTGTGGACCAGCATATACATTAAATCCATTAGCAACATTTACTTTCATGTGTAAGGGGATATCGATATAATGTGATTGAACTTGGGCTCCGGCATTAATGGCTAAAAACTTCAATGCATTAATTCCAAAATCGCCTTTTATGCTATATCCTTTTTTGGCATATTGTAATCCAGGTTCAAAAGAAAAGATTTCATTGATTGGAATGTTTACATAGCCTCCGAAATGTGGGCCTGTTTTACCTTTGGTAACCAAATAGCCATCAGTTTTTTCAACCAGGTCTTCTATTATTTGTAAATCTTCTCCTTGCCATTTTGTAAAATTAATACCCGAGCGTACACCAAAATTTACTTGTGCTTGTAAAATGGTTGTCATCAACATAAAAAAAAGGGCACTCAAAAAAATAGTTGTTTTCATAATTGGTAGCAGATTTTTTTTGCCTGCGTGAAATATGAGTAGTAGAAAATTGTGCCATGAATTTTTTATTTGTACAAGATTTTGTTAAAGGAAAAATTGTTCTCTTTCACTTAACAAAACAAAAAAAATAAATAGTTGATTAACCTGTTTTGAATTTGCCTACCAAAGAAATCATGTAAGTTTGCTTTACTAAAATTAGTGACATGGATAAAGCTGTTTATTACGCCGATTATTTACAATTAGATAAAATAACTGAGGCACAAGACCCCGAAAGTTTTAAAGAAGGCAAGGTTCCGGCACATGATGAAATGCTTTTTATTATCATTCATCAGGCTTATGAATTGTGGTTTAAGCAAATTTTATTTGAAGTGAATTCTGTTATTAGCATCATGGATAAGCCAGTAGTTAACGACAACTCCAATGAAATGCAAACAGTGGTGCATCGCTTAAAAAGGGTGGTAACCATTTTAAAAGTATTGGTGCAGCAAATAGATATTATGGAAACCATGACTCCCATGGATTTTCTAGACTTCAGAGATATGTTACGACCTGCTTCTGGTTTTCAAAGCTATCAGTTTAAAGTGTTGGAAGCGAAACTGGGTTTAAAATTTGAACATCGTCATGGGCAAAACTATTATGTATCTCAATTGAAAGAAAAGGATATTGCCATCATTAAGGATGCAGAAAGTGGAAAGTCGGTAATTGAGTTATTGAATGCCTGGCTAGAGCGTATGCCTTTTATTACAGATGATATTTGGAATAATTATCAACAGGTGTATGTAGGTAGTTTGGCTGAGGCTGAAAAAAACAATGCCGCCACTTTTGAAACTGTTTTTAATAGTGCTGCTGATTCTGAAGAAAGAAATCTTTCACCTAAAGCTTGCCGCTCGGCTTTGTTTATAATGATGTACCATGGTTACCCTATGTTGGAACTTCCTTTTCAATTGTTGGATACGCTTTTAGAAATTGATAATCAATTGGGCAACTGGCGCAACCGCCATATTAATATGGTGCAGCGAATGATTGGTACCCGTATTGGAACAGGGGGTAGTACCGGCGCTGGTTATTTAAAAGCAGCCATGGACAAACATTTTATATTTAAAGAAATTGCCCAACTCAATAGTTACTTAGTAGAGCGTAAAAAATTACCTACACTTCCTAAAGAGGTTACAGATAAATTAGGGTACAATTTTTAGAGATTAACAATAAAGTTTGATACATAAAACATCAAGGGCACAAAGATTATTCTTTGTGCCCTTACTTAAAAACTTTGTGTTTTTTGTGGTTATACCAACTCCTTCAGCTTTGCTACTACTATATCCACTTCTTCCTTGGTATTGTGTTTACAAAAACTAAAACGTACCGTTACTTGGTTAGGGTTATTATTTACCGCTCTAATTACATGGCTGCCCTGGTTGGCTCCGCTTGTACAAGCACTACCACCACTAGCACAAATATGATTGATATCTAAATTGAAAAGAATCATTTCCGACTTTTCTGTTTTGGGGAAACTGGCACTTAATACCGTATATAAGCTTCGGCCCAAAGCATCTCCATTAAAAGCAACACCTGGTATGTGTTTTTTCAACTGCTCGTGCATATAATACTTTAGGGTGCCTATATAAGCCATGTCTTCTTCTTGTGAGGCAGTCGCCATTTCTAATGCTTTGGCAAAACCTACAATTCCATAAAGGTTTTCGGTGCCGGCACGCATGTTACGCTCCTGAGAGCCTCCGTGTACAAAGGGTTTTATTTTTACATTTTCATTGATATAAATGATTCCTACTCCTTTGGGGCCATGAAATTTATGTGCCGATCCAGTAACAAAATGTACAGGAGTATTTCTTAGGTCGAATGGGTAATGGCCAACTGTTTGAACCGTATCGCTATGAAAAATGGCGCCATATAGTTTACACAATTCACCCACTTCGTTGATGTCTAAAATATTCCCAATCTCATTATTGGCATGCATTAAGGTCACCAAGGTTTTTTCATTACTGGCTGCTAATAATTTTTCTAAATCTTCGATATCAACATGTCCATTAGGTAACATTTTTACATAACTCACTTTTGAAACATCCATATTATCCAAGTGCTCTACGGTATGAGAAACTGCATGATGCTCCAAATGGGAAGTGATAATATGTTTGCATCCCAAATCGGTGATGGCTGCTTTAATGGCAGTATTGCTGCTCTCGGTACCACAACTTGTAAAAAATATTTCTGCAGGATGAGCATTTAAAATTTTGGCTACCGATTTACGAGCTGTTTCAATGGCCATTCGGCTTTCTCTTCCGTACGAATAAATGGAAGATGGGTTTCCAAACTTTTCGGTAAGGTAAGGCATCATGGTTTCCAATACGGTTGGATCTAGTGCAGTTGTAGCGGCGTTATCGAAATAAATCCTTTTCAAGAATTAGGAATTTAAAATTAGGAATTAGGAATCATCCGTTCAATTTCACTTTCATGGTTTTGATGATGGTTCCTATTATTTTTAATAATTCGTCACAATCTTTCATTAACGAATCTGATTCTTTTGTGTTTAAAATATTACTGTCTTTTAAAAGTTTCAGCCAATACATAGTTTCCCTGGCTTCTTTATATGATATGTTCAATTTAGCAAAAAAATCCTTTGGAGTTTGACCTCCAATCGCTTCTTCAACATTTGCACCAACAGAAGTTCCGCATCTTAATAACTGCTTTGACAAAACAAATTCTTTCTTCTCATCTGCAAGGTATTTATAAGCCTTTACAATACGTAATGCAAAAGCGTAACTTTTTTGTTGTACTATGTTTTCAGGTTTCATTTTTGAATTATTAATCATTCCTAATTCCTAATTCTCAATTCCTAATTTGTGCCTACATCATTTTTCCAATATCCTGCATTAGTTTTTTTGCAATATTATTAGCCGTGGTTTCATTTTCACTCTCGGCATAGATACGAATAATGGGTTCGGTATTGCTGGTTCGTAAATGCACCCAGTCATTAGCAAACTCAATCTTCAATCCATCTTCATCATTAATGGGATGATTTTTATACAAG
Source organism: uncultured Chitinophagaceae bacterium (assembly GCA_947085175.1). Classification (GTDB taxonomy): domain Bacteria; phylum Bacteroidota; class Bacteroidia; order Chitinophagales; family Chitinophagaceae; genus Ferruginibacter. The sequence goes on along the minus strand of CAMTVJ010000001.1, from coordinate 119,328 downwards.
TCTTTTATATTTTTAAAAATAGTCTTTACATCCGTTCCATTACTCAACTCAATTTTATTTTTACTGATAAAATAGTTGGGATAGGTATTGCGTAATTGTTTTATGCTTTTATTACTATTGGCTAAATGGGTTAAAAAGAGTGCAATGCCAATCAGCGCATCTCTACCATAATGTAAATCTGGTACAATGATGCCGCCATTTCCCTCGCCACCAATTACAGCATTCACTGCTTTCATTTTATTTACCACATTCACTTCGCCAACCATACTTGGAAAATACTGACCGCCATGTTTTAGGGTAAGTTCTTTTAAAGCTTTGGTAGATGACATATTGGAAACTGTGTTTCCTTTTCTTTTACTTAAAACGTAATCGGCCACAGCTACCAAAGTATATTCTTCGCCAAACATGCTACCATCTTCACAAACAAAACATAATCTATCTACGTCGGGGTCAACAGCAATACCCAAATGAGCTTTTTGACTAACTACGGCATTGCTTAAATCGGTTAAATGCTCGGGCAATGGCTCGGGGTTGTGGGCAAATTTGCCGTTCACTTCTCCATGTAAAACTACAATATCAGTAACTCCAATGGCATTCAATAAAGCAGGAACGGCAATAGCGCCTGTGCTATTAACAGCATCCAACACTATTTTAAAATTTTTTTCTTTGATGGCTTCAATATCTACTAAATCGTATTGTATAATAGCATCAATATGTTTTTGAAGTAAAGTTTCGTTTTTAGTATAAGTACCTAGATGATCAACATTTGCAAAGCTAAAATCTTCGGCTTCGGCTAGTTTTAAAATAAGAGCGCCTTCATCTGCACTTATAAATTCGCCTTTATTATTTAGCAGTTTTAAAGCATTCCATTCTTTAGGATTATGACTGGCTGTAAGAATTATACCGCCTGCTGCATTTTCAAATTGAACAGCCATTTCAACGGTTGGGGTAGTGCTTAGGCCAAGGTCAATTACATTTATACCTAGGGCTATAAGGGTATTAGCAACAAAACTGCTTACCATTTCACCACTTATTCTACCGTCTCTTCCAATTACTATTGTAGCATTGGAGCCTTGTTGTAAAATCCAAGTACCATAAGCTGCTGTAAACTTTACAATATCTACGGGTGTAAGATTATCGGAGGGTTTTCCGCCAATTGTGCCTCTAAATCCTGAAATACTTTTAATTAATGACATGTATATCGTTTTGGGGCACAAATATACAAATTTGGAAATTGCCGTTTGGAATTTGAAATTTGTCGGATGCAGCAAAACTGGTACAAGGATTGGTTCAACTCGTCATACTATCATCAACTTTACTTTAACAGGGATGATAAAGAAGCCGAAAGTTTTATAGATAACCTCATTAACCATTTGAAGCCAACTAAAGGAAACACTATGCTTGATGTGGCTTGTGGTAAGGGGCGGCATTCCATACAGTTGGCTAATAAAGGCTTTGATGTAACTGGAATTGATTTAAGTGAGGATAGTATTAAGGAAGCTTTAAAAGCCCAGTCAGATACACTTCATTTCTATAAGCATGATATGAGATTGCCATTTAGGATCAATTATTATGATTATGCCTTTAACTTTTTTACCAGCTTTGGTTATTTTAAAACAAAAAGAGAGCATGATAACTCCATTCGTACCATCGCCCAATCAATAAAAAAAGACGGTGTTTTTGTGATGGACTTCTTAAATGTGCATTATGCCGAAGATCATATTGTACATCAATCTGAAAAAGAAATTGATAATGTCAATTTCATCATAACAAAGTGGTTTGATGAAACACATTTTTATAAAAAGATTATCATTGAAGATGAAACCCTCACTGAACCCATAATACATATTGAAAAAGTGGCTAAGTTTTCTCTTGGCGATTTTACCGAAATGTTTGCCTACCAGGGATTACAAATTCAGGAAGTGTTTGGAGATTATCATTTTGGGCATTATAATGTTAAACTATCACAACGAATGATAATGATAGCAAAAAAAATTAAAGAATTATGATTTAAGCGGGCTATTTGTTTTTATTGTTGAGCAGCATCCATCTAGCTGTTTCATACATTGCCGATGTAAGTTGAGATAATTTGGCTTTTACAGAATCAACTTGTTTTGTACTTAAGGTGGGCATATTAAATCGTACAGGAACTAATTCATCTTTTTTAAACCGGATATTTTTTCGGTAATAATAATCGTCATTCACTACACCAATCCAACCGGGGGCATGATAAATGATGAATGCAGCATTCTCTTTTTTGTTTGGATCAAGTAAGTCTCTACCTAAAGTTGTATTTAAATAAGGTTGTTGCAGCATACCTGCAATAGTAGGTAAAATATCAATTTGAGAAACCGTTTCTGTTCTTTTTTGAGGCTCTAACAAAGCTGGTGCATAAAATAATAGTGGTACATGTTCTTCGCAAAGCCTTTGCTCGTTCCATGCACTGGGATATAGTTTTCCTGCATCTCCTTCCACGCCATGGTCGCCGGTAAAAATGAAAATGGTATTATTGAAGTAAGCTGTTTTTTTAGCAGCTTCTATAAATTTCTTAAAGCAATAATCAGAATAGGCAAATGCATGATATTCTTTAATCGATTCAAAGCCATTGGCATTTAAAACTTCATCAGAAACCTCTTCTCTTACAAAGTCAATGTCTTCTTCCGGTATATTAAAGGGGCGGTGGTTATTTGCTGTTTGAATAATGGCGAAAAAAGGTTTTTGTTGTTTTGCTAAAACTTCATTGGCTTCTAAAAACAAATTTTTATCACTGATGCCCCAAACATTTAAGTTTTGGGCTTTGTATTTACCTTCTTCAAATACTTGTATATTTTCAATGTTAGATACCAGCCCTTTAAAGTTATTGAATTGACTCCTGCCTCCAATAAAATAAAATTTTTCGTAACCTACAAAACCATTAATTATAGTTCGCTGGTTTACCGATTCTTCATTTCGGGTTGCAAATTTCGAAAGTTGTACATCAGGTAATCCGGTAATGGTAGCAAATACGCCACGGGCAGTACCAAAAGAGGGTGTAAAACATCGCTCAAAGAAAATGCCTTTATTACACAATTCATTAAAGAAGGGTGTGCTGTTAAGTGAATTGCCACTCATACTGCTTTTGTACATGCTAAAACTTTCGCCTATTACTAACACAATATTGGGTTCACTTTCTATTGCCTTACTGCCGGGATGTATTAATCTGCTGTAGCCTATAATGTTTTCAGTATTTTTTAATTGTAGAAAGGCAGAAATATCTTTATAGTACTCTTTTGCTTTGGTAATATGATCTGGTTTTCTAAAACGTAACGTAGTAACAAAATTTTGAATTGGATTTAATGCTAGGTTGCTTTTAAACTCATCATTTAAATCAAAGGCTTTAAAAAAATCGAGTGGCTTACTATTAAAAACCCCATATACAAACCACCCCATCAATAAAATGGCAGCTGCATGCCAACGACGGCGATAAGTGAACTTATGAATGTTCAAATTTTTCTCCTCAACATCTACATGCATTCTACGAAACATCCAGGTCATCATGATAACGGCTCCAAAAAGTCCTAATAGTATCCAAATAATAGGATAGCTCTGCCAAACCATTTGAATACTTTCTTTCGGGTCTTCAACAAAAATTAAAGCATCAGCATTCAGCCTGGCATTTACATAAGCAAACTGGCCAAAATCGGCGCCATAAAAAAATAACACCAACAGGGTTAATATGCTTAAATAAAGTGTCCAACGTTTTTTACTTCGCTCACTATAAAATGGGGAAAGCCTTGGATATAATGATAAAAGGGAAATGGGTAGCAGTAAAACAGCAATCCAACGTAAATCATATTTTAAGCCTAGCCAAAAAGAAGGGAGAAGGTCAAATATAGATGTGCTATCGGGCTTAAAAAAAATGACTGTGGCAATCCTGAAAGTAGTGAATATGCACAGGTATATAAAAAACAGTTTAACTATCCATTGTATTGTTTTTGGAACCCTTAATCCAATGAGCATAATTATTTATTTCATTTAGATTGAACAAAGAAGGCGAAAATACAAAAACTGAGGATAGGAATTCGATTTTCAGAGGTAGTGCACTTTTATCTAATTTATTGCTTCTTTTTATTGTTTAGGAGTAAATATTTGGCCGTTTCGTAATAAGCATCTGTTAATTGTTGCAATTTGTTTTTTATACTATCATTCGTTTTTCCTGCCAATACGGTAGCATTGTCTGTCATAGAAACTATTTCTTCTTTACCGGTTTTGTAATTTCTTAGATAATAATGGCTGTTGCTGATCATGCCTATAGTTTTTACATCATGGTCAATAATAAATGCATGGTTTTGTTTAAGGGGAGAAAATAAATTCCGGCCCAATGAATTGTTTTTGTAGGCTATGCCGGCAAGTGATGCAACAGAGGGTAAAATATCAACCTGTGAACAAACATCATTTACTCGCTTTGGTTTTAAAAAAGCCGGGGCATAAAAAAGCAGGGGCACATGTTCGCAGGTAAGTCCTTGTTCGGTCCAACTTTTGGGGAAATAATCAAGTGTGCCATTATATCTAATTCCATGGTCGCCAACAAAAACAAAAATGGTATTTTTAAAATAGGATTCTTTTTTTGCTGCTTCCATAAATTGCTGAAAGCCAAAATCGGTATAGCGAAAAGCATTTAACTCTTCATTGCTTTCAAATCCAAATCGCTTTAACGAATCATTTGAATATTGAACCAATTTAAATACTGCTTTATCTTCTTCGGGAATAGTATACGGCCTGTGATTATCGGCTGTTTGAATAATGGCAAAAAATGGTTTTTGTTGTTGTTTTAAAACGCCATTGGCTTCCAGCATTAAATTTTTATCACTAATGCCCCACACATCCACCTTGGGGGCTTTATAATCTTCTTGTTCATACAATTTTACATTGGTAATGTTGTTGGTAATTACTCCTCTAATATTTGCCCAAGTGGCACTTCCTCCCAAAAAGTAAAAATTATTATAGCCTTTAAAATCATTGATGATGGTTCTTTGGTCTACTGCATTTGGGTTTCGGCTCGCTGTTTTAGGGCTTTCCACATCTGGTAATCCAGTAAGGGTTGCCCATACTCCACGGGCCGTACCGTAAGCTGGCGTAAAACATCGATCAAAGAAAATGCCATCCTTACACATTTCATTAAAAAAGGGGGTGCTGTTTAAAGGATTATTGTGCATGCTGCTTTTATACGAACTAAAACTTTCGCAAAGCACCAATACAATATTTGGTTTGCTGATATTGCTACCATTTGCCGGATAGGTCCTTTCGAAATTCAATGTTTCGTGATTGGGATTTTCTATTCCCAAATAATCAACCATAGTGGCATAGCCGGATTTTACTTTTTTAATATCGTAAGAGGAGTTTCTGAAATTTAAAGTGCTTAAAAAACTCTGAAAAGGATTTAAAGCCAGGTTGGCTTTAAAGTCATCACTTAAAGTATAAGCATCGCTCCAACGAAGTGGGAATTGCCCTGCTTTACCAAACACTAAACCTGCAAATACTAAATAAGCAAGAACGTACATCAATTTGCCTTTTCTTTTATAAAAACTATCCTGTTGTTGAAACCTGGATAAGAGATATTCAAAACCCACTCTTGCCAAAACTATTAAAAAGAGGAAACCAATGCTGATAATAAACAAGGGATATGATTGCCACATCATCGACAAAGAAATACCAGCATCTTGCAAATAATTTAAAACAGTAGCATTAAGCCGTTGATGTAAATAATCGAAATGATAATAATCTATGGCAAAAACTACAAGCATGGTGATGAATACCAGGGGCAATAAAAAATTCCAAAATGATGTAGCCTTATTGTTTTTAAATGGATGTAAAGCTGGAATAGCTAAAAGTAATAACATACAAATTCCAATTATACCAAGCACACGGGCATCGTATCTTAAACCTAAAATAAATGCTGAACCCGAAAAGGCTTTTCCTGGCGGATTAAAACGGAAGTAAATGAAAAACCTACTAATGGTCATAACCAAAAGCAAAATCAATAGTACCGAAAGTATCCAACGAATGGTTTTGGGAATCCTTTGTAAAAAAAGCATGCATCAAATTTTATATCTACACAAATTTAGTTCAATTATTTTTGGCTCACAGTTATTTAACTTGCATCTTACATATCATGGATCAACTGATTTTATACGATAAACATTTATTTAAAATTATTAACTACGAGTGGAGTAATCCTTTTTTCGATTGGCTTATGCCCTGGTTACGTAATTCAACAATGTGGAATCCGCTTTATTTGTTTTTAGTTTTATTGGTATTAATCAATTTTAAAAAAACCGGCTGGTGGTGGTTGATTTTTGCGGCAGGTACGGTTATCTTAACCGATTTTGTGAGTAGTAGCATCATTAAGCACAATATCATCCGCCTTCGGCCCTGCAATGATGTATCTATTGCCGACTGGGTAAATGTGTTGGTGGGGTATAGGCCACAGAGTTCTAGTTTTACATCTTCACATGCCTGTAATCATTTTGGGATGGCGATGTTTTTATTTCTAACACTAAGAACCCGGTTCAAAAAATGGCCGGCTTTATTCTTTCTCTGGGCTTTTTCTATCTCATTTGCACAGGTTTATGTGGGAGTACATTATCCAATTGATATCCTTTGTGGTGGACTTATTGGAGTACTTATCGGATATTTGTCAGGTAAATCATTTATTAAAACCCACGGCTTACATTAATACTACATGACTGAAATTTTTATAATACTCGGATTAATACTATTGAACGGTGTTTTTTCCATGGCCGAAATAGCTCTAGTATCCTCCCGTAAAGCAAGATTGGAGGGACAAGCTAATAAGGGAGATGAGAAAGCCAAAGCCGCATTAAAATTGGCCAACCACCCCGATGTTTTTTTATCTACTGTACAGGTAGGTATTACACTTATTGGTTTATTAACTGGTATTTTTTCTGGTGAAAATCTTAAAGGGCCATTGGTTACTTTTTTAAATGGATTTGAGTGGGCAAAGGATTACAGTAATGGTATTGCTACGGCTACCATAGTAGTGATTTTAACTTACTTTACTTTGGTTTTAGGTGAGTTGGTTCCTAAAAGAATTGGTTTAGCTAGGCCAGAATATATCTCTAAAAACTTAGCTCGCCCTATGGGTTGGTTAAGTAATCTTACATTTCCTTTTATTTGGTTACTTACCTCATCCACTCATTTAATTGTAAAGATTTTTAACCTTCGGGTGAAAGACAACCAAGTGACAGAAGAAGAAATTAAAGCCATGATTAACGAAGGCAGCGAACATGGTGCCATTGAAGAAGAGGAAAAGGAAATTATTGAAAGGTTACTTCATCTTGGAGATAGAAATATTACTTCCTTAATGACACACCGTACAGATATTGTTTGGTTTGATGAAAATGATACAGTACAAACTTTTAAAGATCGATTCGATGTGCTTACTTATTCTACATATCCGGTTTGTGATAAAGTAGTGGACGATATCACTGGGGTTATTTTTGTAAAAGATATTGTAAAAGCCTCTTCATCTACTTTACTAAAATCGCTTACCAAGCCTGCTATGTTTGTTCCGGAGAACAACAGTGCTTATCAGTTGTTAGAAAAATTTAAGTCTTCAAAAATTCATAGCTGTTTTATTGTTAATGAATATGGTACTTTGGAAGGGATGATTACCCTTAATGATATTTTGGAAGCTATAGTTGGAGATGTACCGCAAAGTGGACAGGAAGAATATGAAATTAAGGAAAGAGCCGATGGTAGTTTTTTAGTAGATGCTCAAATTCCGTTTTATGACTTTTTAACCCACTTCGAAAAAACAGAGTGGATGAATGAAGGGGAACACGACTTTGATACCCTTGCTGGTTTTGTACTGCATGAGTTAAAACATATTCCTGCTACTGGTGAAAATTTTGAATGGAATGGTTTTGAAATTGAAATTATAGATATGGATGGTCAGCGTATTGATAAACTGATTGTAAAAATCTCTTTAGATATCAGGGAACTGATGGATGAAGATGATTAGAATTCAAAACTCAATTTTTCTTCGGGGTTTAATAACTTACTGCTTTTTCTTTCGCCATTTACTTTTACATGAATAATACTCATTTGTTCTTTTTTGTACGTGTACAAAATATTATTCTTTATGTCTAGTTTTTTAACTGAACTAATATTGGTTGCCTGGTAAAAGCTAATAATGCCCTCTTCCTGTTGTTCAAAACCGAGGAATTGTAATTCAATAATTTTTCCATCTACTTTTATCGACAAATGTTTTTGAACATAATCGTTCACCAGGTTTTCCATAGCGGCTTTATGCTTGGTATCAATTAAATCAACATGGGTTTTGTATTGTTGACGCAATGTTTTTTCAAAATCATCGGTAAAGATCTTACAACTTATTTCCAGGGTTTTTTCTTTTGCATTGTGTTCAATTTCTGTAACACTAACATAGATGGGGTGATAATTATTTGTAGGCAATGCCAAAAATAAAGTACCAATCATTAACCATTTAAATAATAAAGTTGCCATTTAGAGAACAGATTGATAAAAAAACGTTTCTTTAGTGATATTTGAAGAACAAAACTAAGTTAATCAATCAACTGAATTTCATTTCATGCAGGATTTAGGTTTTTATTTTGATTTGGGTTGGCATCATATCCTGGCCTGGGCAGCTTTAGACCATTGGTTGTTTATTTTGGTTTTAACGGCTATTTATTTGGTTAAAGATTGGAAGAAGCTCATTGTTTTAATAACTGCTTTTACCATTGGCCATAGTGTAACATTAGCTTTAAGTGTGTTTGACTTGATTAGGGTGCAGGAAGCGGTTGTTGAGTTTTTAATACCATGTACTATTGTAATTACAGCAATGTATAATTTGTTGGAGAAAGAATACTTGTCCAAATCAATTAGAACCAATTATTTTTTAACTTTATTCTTTGGATTGATTCATGGATTAGGTTTTGCCAATGCATTGAGGTTTATGTTGGCATCTAACCAAAATATAGGCTGGAGTTTATTAGGATTTAATATCGGACTGGAAATAGGACAAATAGTTTTGGTTACGGCAATTTTACTAATTAGTTATTTGCTGGTAGATAAAATAGGAATTAAAAGAAAATGGTGGATTTTGGCTTTGTCGCTGCCTTCATTAATAATAGCAATAAAACTTGCTTGGGAAAGATTCCCGTATTAAAATAAAAATTAAACACTCAATACAATGAAACATTTAATCGCTATTGCTGCATTGTTTTTCATCAGCATTTTTGCAAATGCCTAGGATATTAAAAATAATCCAGGCAGTAACCATGGAAACCGTTTTGAGCAATTAGGAACCATTCTTCCTACGCCTAATGAATACCGTACTGCTAGTGGAGCACCAGGGCCAAAGTATTGGCAACAGCGTTGCGACTATGATATTGTTTGTGAATTAGATGAGCCAAATCGCCGTTTAATAGGAAAAGAAACACTTACTTATTTTAATAACTCACCCGATGTGTTGACTTTCCTTTGGTTACAGCTTGATGAAAATGAGCACAGCAATACCAATAACTCAGGTTATCAAAACAGCAGCTCAATGCCTAAGAGCATTACTGAACAGGATATTGTTAGATTTAATGGAAGGGTAGATAAGAATATTGATTTTGGATTCAATATTACCAAAGTGGTAGATATTGCAGGAAAAGCACTTCAATATACCATCAACAAAACGATGATGAGGGTTGAATTGTTTCAGCCGTTAAAGCCAGGCCAACGCTTTGTTTTTAAAATAGACTGGAATTATAATATTATTGAAAGAACCAAATATGGTGGACGTGGTGGTTTTGAAAACTTCCCAGAAGATGGTAACGATTTGTATACAATGGCACAGTGGTATCCCCGCCTTTGTGTGTACAGCGATAACCAGGGATGGCAAAACCATCAGTTTGTTGGCACAGGAGAGTTTACATTAACTTTTGGCAATTTTAAAGTTGCTATGACGGTTCCTGCAGATCATGTTGTAATGTCAACAGGACAGGGACAAAATTACCAGCAGGTTTTATCGGCTACAGAATTTGCCCGTTGGAATAAAGCACAAACCGCAACTGATGTAATGGAAATTGTTACTCTATCTGAAGCTACTGCCAAAGAAAAACAAAAATCAAAGGCAAAGAAAACCTGGATTTTTAAAGCCGACATGGTTCGTGATTTTGCCTGGGGATCTTCTCGTAAATTTATTTGGGATGCAATGCCTACCATGGTTGAAGGAAAGAAAGTGATGTGTATGAGTGCATATGGTAAAGAAGCCTACAACCTTTATCGCAAGTACAGTACAAAAGTGGTGGCACATACCATTAAAACGTATTCTAAATTCACCATACCATATCCTTACCCAGTAGCACAGAGTTTAGAAGCTGCCAGTGGCATGGAGTATCCAATGATTTGTTTCAATTTTGGCCGATGCGAAAAAGATGGTACTTACAGCGAAGGAACTAAAAATGGAATGATTGGTGTGGTGATTCATGAAGTAGGTCATAACTTTTTCCCGATGATAATCAATAGCGATGAAAGACAATGGAGCTGGATGGATGAAGGCTTAAATAGCTTTGTAGAGTATTTAACAGAAGAGTTATGGGACAATAAATTTCCGGTGGGCAAAGGACCAGCTTATAAGATTGTAGATTATATGAAGCTGCCAAAAGATATGTTGGAACCCATAATGACCAATAGTGAGAACATTATTCAATTTGGACCCAATGCCTATAGCAAACCTGCCACTGGGTTAAATATTTTAAGAGAAACCATTATGGGTAGAGACTTGTTTGACTATGCTTTTAAAGAGTATGCCAGACGTTGGGCTTTTAAACATCCCACCCCTGCTGATCTTTTTAGAACGATGGAAGATGCAAGTGCCGAAGACTTGGATTGGTATTGGAGAGGTTGGTTTTATGGCACTGAGCCTTGTGATATTTCATTAGATACGGTTAAATGGTCGGTTCTTTCAACTCAAGGTCCAACTGAAACAAATACTAAAGAAACGGTTAGAAAAGCACCCGTTGGGAAACCAATTTTAAATTCATTTGATGATATTTCTAAAATTAGAAATAGAGCAGATAAGAAAATTGTTTTTGAAACTGATAAGGATGTTTCTTTAAGAGATTTTTATTGGAATTATGCCCGTGGATTGGTTAAAGTTGATAGCACTCCATTCGAAATTACCATACCTGCATCTACATCTGATAATTATAGCGAAGCTGAAAGATTTAATATTGCTGGGAGTAAAAACCTATATGAACTTACATTTAGTAATAAAGGTGGTTTAGTAATGCCCATCATTATCGAATGGACTTTTAAAGATGGATCGAAAGAAATAGATAGGATTCCTGTACAAATTTGGAGGAAGAATGAAAATAAAGTGATAAAAACCTTTATGAAGGATAAAGAAGTTGTTTCTATATTATTGGATCCTTTACGTGAAACAGCTGATATAAACACTAGTAACAATACTTGGCCATCTGTTACCGAACCTAGCAAATTCCAGTTATTTAAAAATACAGGAGGTCGTGGACCTAGGGGGACTGGTGCTGGTGTTAATCCAATGCAGAAAGAAATTAAATAAACACTATTTTAATTATTGTAAAAAAAAGGCAGACTTTAAGTTTGCCTTTTTTTAATTTAGCTTTCCAAAGAAAACTGTAGCTATGAAATTTGTTTTTGCTTTTTTATTTTCAATTTTAATGGTAAGTCAAGCCATGGCTTCGTCTGTTGATACTATAAGTATTTGGAGTATCAGCATGAAAAAATCTATAAAAGCTGTGGTAATAAAGCCTGATAGTTATCAAATAAAAATAAATAGATTTTCGGTTGTTTATTTACTGCACGGTTATGCTGGTGCATTTGATAACTGGATTAGCCGAGTGCCAGAAATAAAAAATTATGCAGATAGTTTTAACTGCATAATTGTTTGCCCCGATGGAGAATTTAGCAGTTGGTATTTTGATAGTCCAATCGATTCAACGTACAGATATGAAACTCATATATCAAAAGAAGTAGTAGGGTATATCGATCTTCATTTTAAAACCATCGCTAATAAAAACCATAGAGCTATAACGGGTTTAAGCATGGGTGGGCATGGTGCATTATATATTGCAATAAAGCATCCAAAAGTATTTTCGGTGGCTGGAAGTATGAGTGGGTTAATGGATTTAAATGACAGAAAAAAAAGTTATGATATTAGTAAGCGAATTGGTGATATGATGAACTTTGCAACAAATTTGCAAAATTATTCAGTGATTAACTTAATTGAAAAAAATACTAATTCTCCTGTTAATATTATTTTTGATTGTGGCTCCAATGATGTTTTTATTGAATCTAATCGGAGGCTTCATCAAAAAATGCTGCAATTAAAAATGGTACATGTATTTATAGAAAAAGAAGGTTCCCATAATTGGGATTACTGGGGTAAATCGGTGCTTGATCAGTTAAGCTATTTTCAACAATACTTTAAATCCCACTAATTTTTAATACCTGTTCTGCCATCACGGTAAGCATTCTTTTTACCCTTATTCTTTTTCTCCCACTCCAGCATTTCAGGTGTTTTATCCACTTCTTTGGGCTTTTCTTTTACTACTGCTACTTTAGCAAGGCCTCCAGGAATTTCTAAATGACCACGGTCGTATTTCTCCATTTTTATCAATCTGCCGCTTCCAGCTTCAAAATATTTCCACTCTCCATGCTTTACACTGTATTGCTCAGCTTTAATGATTTTGAAATCAATGATTTCATTGTTTCCATCGCCATAAACTGCAACAGTGTCATATGGGGCTTCGGGGTCGTATCCTCTCCACGATTCTTCCCTTATCAAATCACCCAAATAAGTATAGTATTGTTGTATGCCATCCTTACCACCCAATTTGTATAATTCAACAGCAATAATATCTCCTGTTAAACTGTACTTTCGCCAGATGCCTTCTTTCTTATCATTTTTAAAAATACCTTCTTCCTCATAGCCAGGATTCCCTCTTAACTCCTCAACATGAATGACCCATTTCCCTTGTTTTTGATCTTTACTGTCTATTGCATTAATTGTATCTCTATCGGCGGTTAGCGAAAAAGATTTGTATTGGCTAAAACCATTCATCAAAAACAAAAACTGCATGATGGCCAATAAAAACAATTGCTGTATTTTTAAAATTCGCATGAGGGGGTTTTATTAAATTTTCTCAAATAACATCAAAACTCAACTAATGAAAAATGTATTCAAATTTACATTAATCCTGCTTTTTGTAACTGTTAATTCTCTGCAGGCTCAAATAAAGCCTACAACCGCTTCTGAAAGAATAAACGGTTTAGATAAAAGAAAATTGCTAGAAGAAAACAGTTTATTGAAGGATATTAAATTCCGCAATATTGGTCCAAGTATTATGAGTGGAAGAGTTGTGGATGTAGAAGTTAACCCCAACGATCCTACAGAATTTTATGTAGCCTATGCTTCTGGTGGACTATGGCATACGGTAAACAATGGCCAAAGCCTAGTACCTATTTTTGATAAAGAGCATGCTTTTACCTTGGGTGATATTGCAGTTAACTGGCAAACAAGAACCATTTGGGTTGGCACAGGAGAAGTGAATAGCAGTCGTTCTTCCTACGCCGGAATTGGAGTTTATAAAAGTACGGATAATGGTAAAAATTGGGAGTACCTGGGTTTGCCAGAGAGTCATCATATTGGTAAAATAAATCTTCACCCCAGTAATGATAAAATTGCATGGGTAGCAGTGCTCGGTCATTTGTATTCCCCCAACAAAGAAAGAGGTATTTATAAAACTACAGATGGTGGTAAAACCTGGAAACAAACATTGTTTGTAGATGAAAATACAGGCGCTGTAGATATGGATATTAACCCAAAATATCCCGATGAAATTTATGCTGCCATGTGGTACCGAACTCGCAGGGCTTGGAATTTTGAAGAAGGCGGAAAGTCGTCGGGCATTTATAAAAGTACCGATGGCGGCAACAATTGGAATTTGGTAACAAAAGCTGGATCTGGATTTCCTAGCGGAAATGGATTGGGAAGGATTGGTATTGCAGTTTTTTCTGGTAATCCAAATATTGTTTATGCAACTTTAGATAATCAGGGGCATAGACCAGATACGGCTAAGAAAAAAGTGGATAGTAATTATGTTCTTAACAACTTCAAAGATTTAACAAAAGAAAGCTTCTCCAATTTGGATAATAACAAACTAGATAGCTTTTTAAAAAAGAATGGCTTTCCAGAAAAATACAAAGCAACATCTGTAAAAGAATTAGTGAGTACCGACAAGATAAAGCCAAACGCCATTTATGATTATTTGTTTGATGCTAACACTGCTTTATTTGAAACTCCAATTATTGGATGTGAGATATACCGCAGTGATGATGCAGGCATCAACTGGCGTAAAGTAAATACAAAAGAACTTAATCTTTACAATACCTATGGCTATTATTTTGGAAAAATTTCGGTGAGCCATACCAACGAAAATAAAGTTGTGATAAGTGGTTTTGGTTTAATGCTGAGTGAAGATGGTGGCCAAACTTTTAAAACAACTGATAATGATGCCACGCATGCCGACTGGCATGGGTGCTGGATGAATCCGAATAAAGACAGCCATTGGGTGGCAGCCAATGATGGCGGCTGTAATGTTACTTATGATAATGGTAAACATTGGTTTAAAGCCAATACCCCATCGGTAGGGCAGTTTTATAAAATTACTACTGATGATGCTAAGCCTTATAATGTATATGGTGGATTACAGGATAATGGAACTTGGTTTGGGCCTTCAACTACTAAAGACAACGATCAATGGGACTATGAAGCCACTTATCCCTGGAAGATGATTGGCGGAGGAGATGGTATGCAAGTGCAGGTAGATACCAGAGATAATAAAACAGCCTATGCCGGATTTCAGTTTGGTTTTTACAGTCGCAGAAGTACAGATGGTGGTAAAAGAGTATCCATTTACCCCCGACCCGATTTGGGAGAGCCCAAACTTCGCTTTAATTGGCAAACCCCCATTTGGTTAAGTAAACACAATCAGGATATTTTTTATTACGGAACTAACAAATTTCATCGCAGCTTACAAAAAGCCGAAAATTTGGAAGCCCTTAGTACTGATTTAACTAATGGGGCTAAAGAAGGAGATGTACCGTTTGGTACCAGCACTACCTTGGTGGAATCTTCCAAAAAATTTGGATTGATTTATATTGGTACCGATGATGGTAATATTCATGTAACAAAAGATGGAGGATATAACTGGACAAAGATTAGTAACAGTTTACCAAAAGCTGTTCAGGGATTATATGTAAGCCGGGTAACGCCATCGGCTTTTAAAGAAGGAAGGGTTTATGCATCTTTAAACGGTTATCGCAATGATAATTTTGCAGCTTATTTATTTGTGAGTGAAGATTATGGAAACACTTGGTCAACACTTGGAAATGATTTGCCTGCCGAGCCTATCAATGTGGTTACCGAAGACCCTAAAAACGAGAACATCATTTATGTTGGCACCGATAATGGATTGTATGCATCGTTTACCATGGGAAAATCTTTTATGACTTTGGGTAATAATCTTCCAAGAGTTCCGGTACATGATATAGCAATACAAGAAAGAGAAAATGATTTATTACTTGGTACCCATGGTAGGGGAGTATATATCTGTAAATTAGAAGCAGTGCAAAAAGCTTTTGACAAAATGGTGGATTCAAAAAAGTAGTTCAATTTTTTAGGTGAATAGTCTATTTGATTGCCGCTTTTGTTTTTTCTCATTATAGTACTTTTTAGTACTGATGTAAATCTGTTTTTCCAATTGGACAAATACGTTTTGTTCTTTATTAGTTATGAACAAAGGTTTACTAATGGTAATCTCATTGTTTAATTCAACGTCGGCTTTTATTTTTTCGATTTCATCTGCTGTAAATTTAAACTTGGCGTAAGCTTTTTCATTAGCCGGTCTTTTAAAATTAACTGTACTCGATTTGTCCCAAACCACATAATCATCCCCTAAAATAAAAATCAGTTGTATCATAAAAATAGGATCAGTAGCCGAGAACAAACTCCCACCAAAAATGGTACCCACAAAATTCTTGTTTTTATAACTCAATGGAATTTCAATATGCACCAAAAGTAAATCTTCCGACACCCATTTTATCCTGCCAGTAGAGCGACGGTACATAGGCGACAAATTAAACAATACCCTAAACAAACTTGATTTTTTAAAATAGCGAGACAGGGTTTCTGAGATAAAACGGTACATAAATTGTAGATCGCTATTTTGTTTTAAAAGACTTGTAAATATAGTAGGCAATTGGGATAAAAGTTAATCCAAAAATAAATGGGATAAACCATAATCCCAATCCTTTAATAAAGCCAACGCTTGTTAGATAGGTACTTAGGATAGCTATATTAAAAATGAGTACAATGGAAATTTTTAAAAACCTAATTGTACTTGTAGCATATGTGTATTGTTTTACTGCATTTTCCTCGGTAATGGTAACCAAGTAATTGAAAATATGTGGACGCTTATTTAAAAAACTTAAGGCTATATAAAGTAAAGTGCCCAAAATGGGTAGCACAATCAAAGTAATTTTGCTGCCATAATCATCTACTTCGCCAACTGCATTAAAATGAATGGGAATGATTGTTGGTAATTGTATAAAACTAAATATGGATAGCCCCCATAGCGTTAGGGTTAATGCAATTCCAATAGTCTCCAATGCCTTATCTAGGGAAGTAAGAGGGAGTTTTATTTTGGGATTTAGTTGCATGGATGGGGCTTGTATATTACTATTATTTACTTTTTTTAAAATTAAATTAGAAGATCGAAGGTCTACTATCCATGAGCGAATAATTTCTTTGAAATATAGTATGTAACATTAAAAACTATGGTTATATTTAATAAAAAATTATTTTATGGTAACAAGTCAGCAAGCACTTAAAAAGTATGGCGATCCTAATTTAGTAAGTACTCAAAACAAGCATTTTGTCCTTTGGCTGGTTCCTCAGGATATTTTGGATGCTTTTATACATGTTAGGTTTTCGGCTTTGGGAATTATTGGATTTCCTAAAAAAATATTTTGCAATAAAGATTTTAAAGGTCCGCTGGAAACTGCCCTTCGAAATTTAATGGCAAGAAAGCTAACAAAGGAGATGAAAACCTGGGATGGTGTTTTTATTATTAGATCAAAACGAGGATTAACTTCTTTGTCGTTGCACAGTTGGGCCATTGCCTGTGATATTAACCAACAGGAAAATCAATTGAACATGGTTCCAAAATTAACTGCTGAATTTGTGAAGTGTTTTACAGATGCTGGAATGGATTGGGGAGGTAACTGGACTAGATTAGACGGGATGCATTTTCAACTTAGTAATATTTAAGTGTTAGATAACTATTTTTAAAGGGCTCGTAGTATACGAGCCCTTTTTAGTTTTATCAATGGAAGTTGATTGGCTTCATAAATGATATTAAATAATTTCCCAGCCTATCTTTTATTCCTTTACCATAGCTTCGCAAAAAAAACATCATTATGGATATTAAAACTCTTTTTGAACAAGCTGTAGCTGGTAGTAAATCGCTTAGCGAAAAACCAAGCAACGATATTTTGCTGCAATTGTATTCACTATACAAGCAAGGAACTGAGGGTGATGTGAGTGGCGAAGCTCCATCGAACCCCTTTGATTTTGTAAATAAGGCAAAGTATGATGCTTGGACTTCCATAAAAGGAACAGCATCTGATGATGCTATGCAGCAATATATTGATTTGATAAATAAGTTAAAGGGATAAGTTTAAAACCTTTCCATATGCAGCACTTTGGGGTCGGTAGTACCCCAGGGGGCCAACTCCATTATGGGAATAGCTTTTTTAGTAAAGCGCCACTCTCTATTTAAAAAAACAAATTCGGCAGGCGCAGAGGGAAGTGTAATTACCAGTTTACTATAATCATCATTACTGCTCCAAGTGCCATTATAGGTAATGCCGTTTTTTACGCCGGTCATTGGGCCATTATAATAGGTAGATTTTTGTAAAACAAAAGTGTAACCACTATATTGGGGGGTAAGGTTGAGGCCATTATCTGTAGCCAGATAAACCCTAAAATTTTTGTTGAGAATATTGTCTTCAAACTGCTGTTGTAAATAAGTTGTTTGGATGGCTTCTACGGCAGATTTGCTACAACTGTTTGTTAGTAGGCTAAAACAAATAAGCATAAAAACAATAATACAATTTTTATAGAGAATAGATTTCATTGTATTTTTTGTTGGCATAGTCAATAAAAAATTTAGGGTTTAGGGTTTGCCCAGTAGCCTGTAAGCAAAGTTCCTCCGAAGTATAAAAACGACCATGTTGATGAATATGTTGTCTTAGCCAATCTAATAATCCTGCATTGTTTCCTAAAGTTAAGTCATTTTGTAAAGACGGTATAGCCTTATTGGCAGAATTAAAAAGCTGTGCGGCATATAAACTACCCAAACTATAAGTGGCAAAATAACCAAAACTTCCATGGCTCCAATGTACATCTTGTAAACATCCTTGCTTATCATCAGGCACAGTTATGCCCAGGTATTGTTGGTATAATTCGTTCCAATAAGCAGGGATGTCTTTAGTGAGGATGCTGCCCTCAATTAAACTTTTTTCAATTTGGTAGCGGATCATCACATGAAAATGATAAGTGAGTTCATCAGCTTCAGTGCGTATAAGTGATGGTTGCACTTTATTAATACCAGCGTAAAATTGATCTACTAACACTTTATTAAATTGTTTTGGAAACGATTTTTTCAGAAAAGGCATATTGTGCTGCCAAAAAACTTTTCCCCGGCCTACACAATTTTCCCAAAGCCGACTCTGGCTTTCATGAATACTTAAACTACAAAATTCTCCCAAAGGCAAACCGTATTCTGCAGCTGGTAATCCCTGTTCATACAAAGCATGGCCGCCTTCATGTATACAACTCCATGTCATGTTCCCAAAATCGTTTTCATCAATTCTTGTAGTAACCCTCACATCGGAATTATTGAAATTAATACTAAAGGGGTGCTCACTAATATCCTGTCGTCCAGCGTCAAAATCAAAATGCATTCGCTTTAATAATTCAAGGCCAAATTTCCACTGGCTATCTTTTTTAAAATGCTGATGCAGAAAAGTATTATCAACCTGAGTTTTGTTTTTAATAGTTTCAAGTAAAGTAGATAATTGAGGTTTTAAATCTAAAAAAACCTTGTCTGTAATGGCTACAGTAAGGCCTTTGTCATAATCATTCATCAAGGCATTGTAGGGATGATGTTGGTAGCCTAAATACTCAGCTTCTTGTTTTTTTAATTCTATCAAAACATCCAGTGGCTGCTGAAAAAAAAGGAATGAATTTTCTTTTCGGGCTTGTATCCAGGCATGGAAACACTTATTCACCTGTTCACTCATTCGCCGCACAAACTCAGTAGGTAGCTTTATATTTTTAGTAAAGTCTTCCAGACTTAGGGCTACATTTTTCTTCTCTTTTGGATTTAGATCTTGTTTGGAATTTAGTTCCAGCAAAAGAGTTCCTACCTTTTCATCTATAAAAAGTTGATGGGCAATTTCACTTAGAGTAGCTATTTGTTGGCCACGAATGGGACCTCCCTTTGGGGGAAGATAAGTTTCCTGATCCCATTGTAAAACAGCAGATGCATATTTTACATCGGCAATTTTTTGCATCTTTGTTTTGTATAGGTTGTATAATTCGATAGTAGTCATAGTTTAAAACAGTAAAATGAAGATCCAAGATATTACATCTTTTTTAGAGTCCGTAGCGCCAATAAGTTTGCAAGAGAGTTACGACAATGCTGGTTTACTTACTGGCAATGGCAGCTGGGATTGTACTGGCATCATTACCTGCCTTGATGCTACCGAAGAAGTGGTAATGGAGGCCATTGCTCAAAAATGTAACCTGATTGTAGCACATCATCCAATCATTTTTGGAGGTTTGAGAAAAATTACCGGGAAAAACTATGTAGAGAAAACTATCATTAGGGCTATCAAAAATGATATTGCCATATATGCTATTCATACCAATTTGGATAATGTTATGCATGGCGTAAATGCAGCTATTGCCAATAAACTGGGATTGGTTAGTAGGACAATCCTCAGCCCAAAACCATCCACTCTAAAAAAACTGGCAGTTTATGTAACGGCTGAGCATTTAGAAAAGCTGAGGTTTGCCATTTTTGAAGCTGGAGCCGGCCATATCAGTAATTATAGCGAATGTGGTTTTAGTACAACTGGAGAGGGAACATTTAAGCCGGGGGCTGGTTCAAATCCCTTTTCGGGACAAATTGGGGAAAGAAAAACTGATAACGAAATTAAGTTTGAAACCATTTTTCCAGCTTGGTTGGAAGAAAAAATACTTGCCGCCATGCATCAAGCCCATCCCTACGAAGAAGTGGCTTTTGATGTAATTGCACTTGAAAATGATAACCAACAAATAGGGAGTGGAATGCTGGGGGAGCTGGAAACTCCCATTTCTGAACCAGCATTGCTGGAATTATTGAAAGAAAAATTTAATCTGAAGCTTATCAGGCATACCGCCCTAAAAGGTAATCTGGTTAAAAAAATTGCTCTTTGCGGCGGAGCCGGTAGCTTCTTAATTGGTGCTGCCATAGCTGCTGGTGCTGACTTTTATATTTCTGCCGACATTAAATATCATGAGTTTTTTGACGCAAATGACCAGCTTGTAATTGCAGATATTGGACATTATGAGAGCGAACAGTTTACAATTGACCTGTTATTTGGCATTTTGAGGGAAAAATTCCCTACCTTTGCCGTCCTAAAAACAGGTGTAAAAACCAATCCGGTGCATTACTTTCTGTAATTTAAACTATCAAACTTCAAATTAAAAATGGCCGCAATTAAAGAATTCTCGATTGAAGAAAAGTTAAGCTCACTTTTACTTTTACAAAAAGTTGACTGCAAGCTGGATGAAATTCAGATTCTAAAAGGTGAATTACCTATGGAGGTTAAAGACCTAGAAGATGAAATTGAAGGGTTGCATGCAAGGCAAACCCGTGTGGAAGAAGAAATCAATGGTATTCAGGAGTTTATCGAGCAAAAGAAAGAAGGTATTAAAGAAGCTGATGCCTTGGTTAAAAAGTACGAAAAGCAAAGTGACAACGTAAAAAACAACCGTGAGTTTGAAGCTATCAACAAAGAAATTGAAATGCAAACGCTGGAAGTAAAGCTTTGCGAAAAACATATTAAGGACGCTACCGAAGAGATTGCTGATAAAGCAAGACAATTGGAGATTGCTAAAAAAGCGGTAAGCTCTAAAGAAGGTAATCTTACAGCAAAGAAAGGCGAGTTGGAGAAAATTATTAGTGAAACAGAGAAAGAAGAAAAGCATTACAATAAGGATGGCGATGCTGCCCGTAAGCATGTTGATGAACGTTTATTACTTAGTTACGATCGTATCCGCAATAATTACCGTAATGGATTGGCAGTAGTAGCTGTAGAAAGAGATAGTTGTGGTGGATGTTTTCATGCTATTCCTCCTCAAAAACAAAGTGAAATTAAATTACGTAAGAAAATTATGGTTTGCGAAAACTGTGGTCGTATTTTAGTAGATGCTGATTTGAACGATACCATTGTTGTAAAATAATTAATGATATTGGATAAGAAACAGAAGAGTTCACAATTTGTGAACTCTTTTTTATTTGTGTAAATTAGTTTATCAACTGGTCGCTTAATTTGCTAATTTGCCCCTTGGATAAAAGATATTATGCTGCAGAAATTACATATACAGAACTACGCCATTATTGATGAATTGGAAATAGACTTTTCTCAAAAACTAAATATCATCACCGGTGAAACAGGTGCCGGTAAAAGCATTGTAATGGGAGCACTTGGTCTTATTTTAGGTGAACGGGCTGATAGTACTGTGCTACAACAAAAGGAAATGAAAGCTGTGGTAGAAGGCTCTTTTAATGCAATGAATAATAAAGCTATCAGGCAGTTTTTAAAAGAGAATGATTTGGATGCAGATGACGAGTTGATGATAAGGAGGGAGATTTCGGTGGCAGGAAAATCGAGGGCTTTCATTAATGATACACCAGTAAATCTTACACAATTAAAAGCACTAAGTTCTCTATTGGTAGATCTTCACCAACAATTTGATACACTTGAATTAAACTCATCCGACTTTCAACAGGAAGTATTGGATGCCCTGGCTGGAAATGGAGAATTATTAAACCAATACAGCGATATTTTTCATCAGTACATTTTAACCAAAAAAGAATTGACTGCATTGCAAACACAACAATTAGCAGCCAATGCACAGCTCGATTATAACCAGTTTTTATTTGACGAATTGGAAGAACTTGGACTTGGGGAAAATGAATTGGAAGAATTGGATACCGAATTAAAACTCTTGAATAATACTGAAAATGTTAAGCAGGAATTAGCAGCTTTGTGTTACGAACTTAAGGATAGTGAGCAGCCTGTTGTGCAACAATTAAAGTTGCTGTTTAACAAACTTCATGCTTTAGAAGAATACCATAATGCTATTCCGGGGCTTACAAAAAGATTACAAAGCAGCCAGATTGAATTACAGGATATTGCCGATGAGTTGGAGCAAATAAATGAAAGTGTACAATATAGCGCCGAAAGGATTCAGTTGCTGAACGACCGCATTTCTATGGGGTATAAACTGCAAAAGAAACATGGCGTAACTTCTACCAATGAATTGTTACATATAAAAGCAGAGCTTGAACAAAAACTAAATGACATATTGAATATTGGAGAAGAGATTCTTCTAAAAGAAAAACAAACCAATACTTTATTGCAACAAACGGAGCAGCTGGCCAAGGAGATATCTGCCAACCGCAAAAAAGCAATTAAGCCTTTTGCCGAAAATGTAAATGAACTTTTGGCTAAAGTGGGAATGCCCAATGCCCGTTTTAAAGTAGCATTAAGCTTATTAACGGCTTTAAATAATTATGGACTTGATGGGGTAGAGTTTTTGTTTGATGCCAATAAAAGCAACCGATTTGAGCCTCTGCGTAAAGTAGCCAGTGGTGGTGAACTTAGCAGATTGATGTTGAGTATAAAATCGCTGGTAGCCAAAAAACTGCAATTGCCTACCCTGATATTTGATGAAATTGACACGGGAATTAGTGGAGAAGCAGCTAAACAAGTGGGAAATATCATGAAGGAGTTATCAGCCGCTCATCAATTAATCTCTATTACGCATCAGCCCCAAATTGCTGCCAGGGCCGATGCCCATTATTTTGTTTACAAAGCCATTAATAAAGATAAGATTGTAACTTCTATCCGTCTTTTAAACAACGACGAAAGAATAACCAGCATTGCTCAAATGTTAAGTGGCGAAAAGCCAACTGCTGCTGCTTTACAAAATGCTAGAGAAATGGTGGGCAATTAATAAATTTTTGCAATAAAACTTTAATGGGGTGGCATTTTTAATAAAGGTTTTTCTTTAAAAGATAAGTGTGTTATTTTTACCCCCTAATCAATAAAAGTATTTAATTATGTCTCATAACCTACTCAAAGGGAAAAAAGGAATCATTTTTGGCGCATTGGACGAAAGGTCAATCGCTTGGAGAACTGCTCTTAAATGCCATGCAGAAGGTGCAGAAATCGTTTTAACCAACGCTCCGGTTGCCATGCGAATGGGTGAAATCAATAAATTGGCCGAAGCTATAAATGCGCCGGTGATTGCTTGTGATATCAGCAGCAATGAAGATGTAACAAATCTTATTACTAAGTCAATGGAGCATTTTGGTGGTTCATTCGATTTTATTTTACATTCTGTTGGTATGAGTATTAATGTGCGTAAAGGAAAACATTATACCGAAATTGATTACGGCTTTAATGCCAAGTCTCTTGATATTTCAGCCATAAGTTTACACCGTGTACTTGCTACTGCCATGAAGATGGATGCTTTGAATGAATGGGGTAGTGTGGTGGCTTTATCTTACATAGCTGCACAGCGAGTGTTTCCAGACTACAATGAAATGGCTGATGCCAAAGCATTGCTGGAGAGTGTAACTCGTAGTTTTGGATATCATTATGGCGTTAAAAAGCATGTGAGGGTAAATACAATTTCCCAGTCGCCGGTACGTACAACTGCTGGTAGTGGCGTAAAAGGGTTTGATGGATTTATGGATTATGCCGAAAAAATGAGTCCACTTGGTAATGCTAGCTCTGATGATTGTGCAAATTATATTGCCATGATGTTTAGTGATATGACCAGGATGGTAACCATGCAAAACCTTTTCCATGATGGAGGTTTTTCATTCACTGGAGTTACTGAAGCAGTGATTGCAAAAATGGAAGGCTGATCATTCAGCCATAAAATAGGCTCTTCCTTTACACGATAGCATAAAGCCGTCTCTCTTTATTGAGAAACGGCTTTATCATTTATTTAAAACTGCCTAATGATTCTTTAAAAGAATTGGGTAGGAGGTAATTAATATTCGTCTTCATTAAAGAAGAAGTCTTCCTGGCTTGGGTAATCTGGCCAGATATCATCCAGTCCTTCATACATTTCACCTTCGTCTTCCAGTTCTTGTAAATTCTCTACCACTTCAATGGGTGCACCACTGCGGATAGAATAATCTATCAATTCGTCTTTAGTTGCCGGCCAAGGTGCATCTTCTAAATGGGAGGCTAATTCTAGTGTCCAAAACATTTTCGAAAGGGGTTTAATTTTTTGCAAATGTATAAGTTAGTACGTAATAACCAAAAGTGTTTTTTTAACGGCAGAATTTAAATTTTATTTTATTTGACCCCATAATTGGCTAAAGTCTTTGTTTTTAGGGCATTAACTTATAATTATTAAGTACTTTCGAAGCATGTTAGTCGCCAATAATATTTTTAAACAATATGGACCACTTACTGTTTTAAAGGGAGTTGATATAGCTGTAGCTAAAGGAGAGATTGTTTGCATTGCCGGTTCATCAGGCGCTGGTAAAAGCACGCTATTGCACATTCTTGGCACTTTGGATAAGGCAGATAAGGGACAAATATGTTTGAATAATCAACAGATTGAAACCCTAAGCGGTAAAAAATTATCAGCTTTTAGAAATAAACATATTGGGTTTGTTTTTCAATTTCATCATCTTTTACCAGAGTTTACCGCATTGGAAAATGTTTGTATTCCGGGATGGATTGCCGGAACAAAGAAGAAAGAAGTGGTAACAAAAGCCACCGAATTGTTGAAAACTTTAAGGCTTGGCGACCGGCTGGAGAACAAACCTTCTCAATTGTCGGGTGGCGAGCAGCAAAGAGTTGCTGTAGCCAGGGCATTAATCAACAACCCGTCTATAGTGATGGCAGATGAGCCAACTGGTAACTTAGATAGTACCAATGCCAAAGAATTACATCAGCTCTTTATTGACTTAAGGGATAAGTTTGATCAAACATTTTTAATTGTTACCCATAATGAAGAGTTAGCTAAAATGAGCGACCGCATATTGCATATGAAGGATGGGCTGATTGTTCGACAATTTGATGATGAGGCTATTTGATGATTAGCTGATTTTGGTTTATTCGAAAAGCATCTCCAAGTCTTTAAGTTAACGAATCATCAAATCTCCAAATCAATGAATCTCCATATCAAACTAACCTCGGTTTCCAGGGAATATCTTCTACTTTTAATAGATGTCCTATGTGTCGGGCCAAAACAAATAAATAATCGCTAAGGCGGTTGAGGTATTTAATAACTAGGGGTTCAATAAACAAATTTGCTTCCTGCATACTCACACAAATTCTTTCGGCACGCCGGCACACACATCGGGTTACATGGGCAGTGGATATAGCCACATGGCCGCCCGGGAGAATAAAAGATTTCATAGCTGGTAACACTTCATTCATAGCATCAATCTCTTTTTCCAAAAAGCTAATATCTGCTTCTTTTAAATCAGGGATTTTAAGTGCAGTTTCTTTTTCAGGATCGCAAGCCAATGAAGATCCTATCGTAAATAAACGATCCTGAATTTCCTTTAATTGTAGTTTTAGGGAATCTTCTGAGAGATGATCGGCTGTTAAACCAATAAAAGAATTCAATTCATCAATAGTTCCATATGCTTCAATACGAATATTGCTTTTTGGTACTTTAGTGCCACCAATCAAACTGGTTTTACCCAGGTCGCCAGTTTTAGTATAAATTTTTATAGCCATGTAACATAGGAGTTTTATGTTGTAAAGCAACAAAATAAATATTGCTTATTTAAGCTGTTATTTCATTTACCATTGGATTGGCATTTACTTTATCGCTTTCAATGATACCATCTCTCAATTTAATGATCCGGTGGGCATATAATGAAATGTCTTCTTCATGTGTAATCAGTATCACCGTATTACCATCGTTATGAATTTTCTCCAAAATACTCATAATCTCATAAGAAGTTTTTGAATCGAGGTTTCCAGTTGGTTCATCAGCAAGAATGATTGCAGGGTTGTTGATTAATGCCCTGGCAATGGCCACTCTTTGAGCCTGCCCTCCACTTAATTCATTGGGTTTATGGTGGCTACGGTCTTCTAATTTTACCCTTTGCAACACTTCCATTGCCCTTTCCATCCTTTCTGTTTTATTGATACCGCTATAAACCAAAGGAAGCGCTACATTTTCGGCAGCAGTAAGGCGAGGCAATAAATTAAATTGCTGAAAAACAAATCCAATTTCTTTGTTGCGGATGGCAGCAAGGTCATTGTCATGCATTCGGCTTACATCTTTTCCATTTAAGATGTATTTACCGCCTGTTGGTGTATCCAGGCAGCCCAATAAATTCATTAAAGTGGATTTTCCTGAACCGCTTGGCCCCATTAAAGCTACGTATTCATTTTTATAAATATCGAGTGATATGCCCTTTAAAACAGGTAATTCCTGTTTACCCAGATAATAACTTTTACAAATATCTTCCAGATGTATGATTCCCTGCATAATTAGTTGTTTTATTTCTTTATCACTTTTGGGACTTTAAAAAAATGTTCATTATGAACAGCTGCATTTTTTAATCCTTCTTCTCTTGAAATACTCCCACTTACTTCATCAGCTCTTAAAACGTTTACATTGTTGCTCATGTGAAGTAAGGGCTCAACACCAGTAGTATCCAATTCATTTAGTTTTTCAATAAATTGAATCATTTTTTGAAGATCATTTTTGATTTCAGGCTTTTCTGATTCATCAAATTTTAATCTGGACAGATGAGCCAATTTGTCAATCATATCATCATTAACTTCCATCAAACAAATATAGTTGAGTTTTAGGGTTTGTATTTCCCCAATTTATTTAAGCGGTATTTTTTTTCTTTATAGGGATGATAATTGACTTTTGTTATCTTCGCCACCTGATGGAAAAGAAGAAAGAAATAGTAATGAGTGGCATCCGACCTACCGGATATTTGCATTTGGGCAATTATTTTGGTGCCATACGAAACTACGTTAAAATGCAGGACGAATTTGACTGTTATTTTATGGTGGCCGATCTACATTCTTTAACTACCCATCCCGATACCAAGGAACTTAAAGCCAATGTACATCGGGTATTAGCAGAGAATATTGCTTGTGGACTTGATCCGGATAAGGTAGCCTTGTATTGCCAATCTCATGTGAGGGAAACATCGGAACTCTATCTTTATTTAAATATGATGGCTTATAAAGGGGAGTTGGAAAAAACCACCACTTTTAAAGATAAAGTGAGATTGAATCCGGAGAATGTGAATGCTGGCTTACTCACTTATCCCGTTTTACAAACGGCAGATATTATTATTCACAGGGCTAAGTATGTACCAGTTGGAAAAGATCAGGAACAGCATTTAGAAATGGCCAGAACATTTGCCAATCGCTTTAATCATCGCTATGGCGATATTTTTCCTGAGCCTCATGCATTTAATTATAATCAAACCCTGGTAAAAGTGCCCAGTTTGGATGGCGAAGGTAAAATGAGCAAAAGTGAAAACCAATTGGCTACATTATACCTTGCCGATTCGGATGAAATGATTCGTAAAAAAGTAATGAAAGCAAAAACTGATGGAGGGCCTACGGAAAACAATTCTGAAATGCCTGAGTATATTGCTAATATTTTTTTACTGATGAAATTGGTTTGTGCAGAGGATGTTATTGCAAAATATGAAGCCGAATATAATAATTGTACCATTAGGTATGGCGATTTAAAAAAGCAATTAGCAGAGGATATGGTCACCTTTATATCACCAATCAGGCAAAAGATTGATACTATTTTGCAAGACGAAAAAGGGTTGAAAAGGATAATGGAACAAGGTGCAGAAAAAGCGAATAGGAGTGCTTCTGCCACTTTAAAGTTGGTAAGAGAAGCTATAGGACTAAATTATTATTAGTCTATTCCTTTTTTGAAATTTAGTAAGATTTAATAATTCAGATATTGATAAGTTTGCTTACTTTCAAGCGTTGATAAAAATAATTTACAAAACATAAAATTTCCGTTGGCTGACGGAACAGGGGTATGGCAAAAATTAAAAAACCAAAACATATAGCTATCGCAGGAAACATTGGCGCTGGTAAAACTACACTTACTGAAATGTTGAGCAAGCATTACAAGTGGATACCTCAATTTGAAGATGTTGATCATAATCCTTACCTGAACGATTTTTATGAAGACATGCCCAGGTGGAGTTTTAACTTGCAGATTTATTTTTTAAACAGCCGACTTAATCAATTATTAGAAATTCATAGAGGCACCGAAACAGTTGTTCAGGATAGAACCATTTATGAGGATGCCAATATTTTTGCTCCCAATTTGCATGATATGGGGCTTATGACAAAGCGTGACTTTGATAATTACTATAAGTTTTTTGAAACCTTAAAATCAATGGTTAAGCCACCCGATTTAATTATTTATTTAAAAGCTTCGGTACCAACCCTTGTTGCTCAAATTCAAAAACGGGGAAGAGAGTATGAAGAAAATATCCGCCTTGATTATCTAAAAAAACTTAATGAATTTTATAACAGCTGGATAGAAAGCTATAAGGAAGGTCCTTTATTAATTATTGATGCTGATAAAATTAAGTTTGCTGATAATGAAGAGCATCTTGGACAAATAATTTCGGGGATAGATGCCAAATTGTATGGCCTTTTTTAAACTTGACGATTAAATTTATAGATTTTAAAGCCTTTAGTATTAAAGGCTTTTTTTTATGCAATGTATTTTTCTTAATCAATAAGTGAATTCTTCATGGCATAAAAAACAAGCCCTACAGAGTTTTTAACGCCAAATCTCTCCATTAATCTATCTTTAATAGCTTCTACGGTACGGGCACTAATATCCATTTTAGCAGCAATTTCTGCAGCTGTAAACTCCATACAAACTAAGGTAAGTACTTCTTTTTCTCTTTCACTTAATACTACTTCGGAGGTTAAAGATGGGTTGAATTTTTGTTTGGAATAGTTTTTCTTAATAAGCACTTTGTTTACAAAGGGATTTAGGTAAAAGCCTGTACGCATTACATCCATGATCGCTTTCTTAATTTCCGCAGGGTCGGTGCTTTTTAAGAGATAACCAGCAGCACCACAATCCATCAAATGCCCTACAAAACGTTCGTCTTCATACATAGTAAGTATAATGACTCTGATTTTTGGAAAATGTTTAGTAATAAATTTAGTCGTATCGATACCATCTTTAATAGGCATTTTTAAATCACAAAGCACAACATCTGGCTCAAATTCTGGTAATTTTTCTAATAAGTCGTCACCATTCTCAGCTTCAAATACAAATTTGATATTGGAATACGAGCGAAGGGAAAGAATAACTCCCTTTCTGAATATCTGATGGTCGTCGGCAATAGCTACTTTAATCTCATTCATATACTTTGTACTATCGTAAAATTAAGGAAAAGTAAAGTTAAATCTAAATATAAAAGCAGTCTTTAGCCTTTGGTAGATTATTACTTTGAAAAATAGAGAGCCATTTAGATAGCGGGTTCCCTTGGTACTTCAATAGTAACTTTATAATAAGTGCGGCTGGGGTCAATCTCAAAGAATATTCTACCATTTAATACTTTAATTCTGCTGGCAATATTTTTTAAGCCTAATCCTTGTGTACTATGGTTCAATTTTTCAAAATCGGCCTGAACTATACCAGTTCCATCATGATGAATACGGAAATACATTTTTTGCCCACTATTATTTTGTGTGAGGTGTATAAAACCAGAATTACTATGCTTAAGAATATTATTCACCAATTCCTGAATGATTCGAAAAACAAGCAATTCCTGATCTACTTTAAGTCTAACCCGGTAATCATGAAAACGGGCACTTGCGTTAATAATCCCACTCCCTCCAATTTTTTGAAACAAATCAGTACCGGCACTTTCTAAACCAAAATTCTTTAAAGTTGGTGGCATTAAACTATGGCTAATATTGCGAATGAGCAAAATAGCATCATCCAATATCTGCTTAGCACTAAAAATACTTTGTAGTTGCTGGGCTTTTTCCTGGTTCACAAGATTCTCATTCAAGTACAAGCGGGCGGTAGCCAATAATGGGCCAGCATCATCGTGTAAATCGGCTGCAATACGGTTTCGTTCCTCTTCTTGAAAACGGATGGATGCATTTAATAGAATATGTTGTTTTTCTTCTTCTAGTTTTTTTAACTGATTATTATACCGGATTACTTTACGCTGATGAAAAATAACAAAACCAACAATGGCTATAGCTAGTGTTAACATGCCTAAAGTTCCTATGAACAAGGCTGTATTGATGCCGGTAGAGCTATTGTTTGCCTGTAAAAAAAACATAGAATGATAAGCGGTTAAGTATTAATCTTAGTTGGGTGAAATGAATCAAGGTCCAAATCCAAAGGCAAAGAGGAGTCCTTATTTTCAGATTTCTCTTTAATGATAATTGATATACAGAGTAATACGTTTTTTAGAACAGTTACTGTAGTATAGATGATAGTATATTGTTTTCTGAATAATTCGTCATTATAACTGTTTTTTGAATACAAGAATAAGAAGAAGTTACCTGAAGAGTTAAGCAGAAATGCAACAGAGATCCAAAATATTGCTTTTTGATAAATAGGTTCTACGATTGATTGCTGCATTACCTCAAAAAAGAAATATGTTATGAAGACTAGTAAAAGAATATGTTCAACACTTAATGGAATAAAAGGCATTTCCGGTTTCGAAGAATTTACGAAATCAAATAGGCAAAAAATAGAATATGCGATTACAGAAAATATTGATAATTTTCTCGCAAATATGTTTTTAACATAAAATAAAAAAAAGTAAATAAGAACCGAATACTCAATAACACTATAAATTCTGACTGTCAGAAAATAATTCTCTTTCGAATTAAGAATGTAAAAAAAACTAAATGCAGATATTATTAATATGGCAATTAGAAAAGTATATATAAAAAAAACCTTTCTTTCTTTAGTAACAAACCTTTTTATAAAGATAAGACAGAAGATAAAAGGGATAATTTCAGATAGGTAGGTTAGATATTTAAGATTTTGTAGAATAAAAAAATGGTTATTTTATCAAAAATAACCATTGGTTCTTAAAATCAAAATTTTAATTTGATGTTTCTAATTAAAATTCGATCATTAAATCGATAATTCCGCTACACATGATTAATAATTTTTAAAGGTTCCTAAGTAATTGTGAAATGTAAACTTGCATCAATTACAATGAAGAGGCAACCCCCTGATAATTTTAAATCAAACTTTTAAAATCCTTAAAAGCAATACCAATAAGCCTTTTGAGCTATTTGTGGGTATTTTAACGCTAAAAACATGGGTAAATATACTGAAATAAAATAGTAAAATTACTATGGAGTAAATCGTAACTTTACCATAGGAATTTTACTATAAGAATGTTGTGATGGTCACAAATTGGCTTTTTATAGCCTGAATAGTGGTTTTCTTTTAAGGTGTCGGACAGAAACGGGCATTCAATTCAGAAATAAACATTTACTGCGTATTTCAATTTGGTTATTGGACTTAAAACGGGTTCTTTTAAAAAAAATGTTGATTGACAAAGAGTAAACAAGCACAAACGGGTTCTTCTGGATATTAGAAAATCACTTGGTTCTATTGGATATTTGGATATTTTAATTCAGTAAACCTTTGTCAACCAACTTATACAAAAGTAGGTTGGTCTTTAAAGCAATACAATAGAATTTATGCTCGATTTCTTTATTGTAAGAATTACTTTTTGTAGCGTACAAGTGCAATTTTGGCAAGTATTTTAACTATTAAAGATTATCGTAAAACTACTAAGTGATTACCCTGATTCTCAATTCAAAGAATTGATGTGGAAAAAATGTATCCTTTTATTAAGAAGATTTAAGAGTATGTAAATTGAATATTGTACCTTGAATGAGGATTTTAAGACCTAACCCTTTTTTTTGTAAAACATATGAGTAACAGCCAGTTGATTAAATTTGCAATTGCCGATGACCATAAAATATTTAGAGATGGTATAAAAATGGCACTATCAGGAAAAACTAACTTGAAATTACTATGGGAAGCTGAAGATGGAAAGGATTTGATGCATAAAATTGCAATTAAAAAGCCTGAAGTGTTATTAATGGACATAAGAATGCCTGAAATTGATGGTATTAATGCCATACAGCTCATTAGAAAAGAGCATGAGGATATAAAAATAATCGTTCTTACAATGTATGATGATCAGCAAATGATTAGTAAGATGATGGAAATGGGGGCTAATGCCTATTTAACAAAAACTACCGACCCCGAAGAGATTTATGAGGCCATCCTTACTTGCATGAACGATGATTTTTATTTTAATGAATTGGTGAATAATGCAGTAATGGGGAAGTTAATGCAAAAGAAAAATGTGAGACAGAATTACGGAAGCAATGTGCCCATTCAGTTCAATGAAAAAGAAATAAAGATCCTGCAATTGTTATCTGAGGATAAAACAACTGAGGAAATTTCTAAAATAATCTTTCTTAGCCCACGTACTATAGAAACCATTCGTCAAAACATGAAAACTAAAGTTGATGCAAAAACAATTGGAGGTCTTATCATGTACGGCATGCGAAATAAGTTAATAGAGTAGATACTTAGTAAATTGATTATTTCCCTGTTGGAAAGTATGCGAATAAGTCCTGAAATCGCTCGTAAAAACCCCATCTTTAACATAGGGTAATTACACTCTATCTTTATTTGAGTTATAATTTGAACTTGCATCTATCGTTATAGAGATAATAACTATATCCCAAATAGCAATATAAAATAGCATTCAATATGTCAACAGAAAATAATATAGAACCTATAAAAGTAATTATAGCAGATGACCACGTATTATACCGTGCTGGTGTTAAAACTGCTTTAAGTACAAAAAAAGATATTAAAATTATTGCGGAAGCAGATAATGGTATGCATCTCTTAAATATGTTAAAGATGGTGCCTGCAGATGTAATACTTTTAGATATTCAAATGCCTATTATGGATGGGATTACTGCCCTACCAGAAATAAAAAAGCTTTATCCAAATATTAGAGTAATAATGCTTACCATGATGGATGATCATAGTATGATTACCAAGTTAATGGAGATTGGAGCCAATAGTTATCTTACTAAAACCAGCGATAGCGAAATTATTTACGAAGCCATAAAAACTTGCTACAGCCAAGAATATTATTTTAATTCTCTTACCAATAAGGCCTTGCTTACTAACCTGAAACAAAGAAACGACATCACCCCTCAAAAATTAATGCAACAAGAAGCTCAGTTAAATGACAAGGAAACAACAATCCTGCGTTTGATGTGTGAAGAAAAAAGTACTAAAGAAATTGCTGACCTTGTTGAATTAAGTCCCCGTACTGTTGAAGCCATTCGGGACAAATTAAAAGTAAAAACAGGAGCTAAAAGTACTGCAGGATTAATTATGTATGCAGTAAAACACAATATTTTAAACGAAGATCTTTAAAACTTTTCGTTTCAAATCTGGTCTCTAAAACTGTGAAGAAAAAACTGTCCCATCTTTTTAGATGGGACTTTTGTATTAAACTTGTTTCTACTTCTCCAACAATTTTTCATTTACTATAACTGTATATTTGAAAGATGAATCATTACATTCATAATGGCAATATTTTTACTGAAGATTTTAAAAAGATTAGTGTCTATAACCCTAATTTCCAATCTAATGAAGGCGTTTTTGAAACGATGAAATCCAAAAATGGGAAAATATTGTTTTTTAATGAGCATTTCGGAAGGCTAAAAATGGGCTTGAAGGTTTTGAAATTTGAAATAGGAGAGTCATTTTCCAAACAAAAGCTGGAAAAAGAAATTTTGGCCTTAATTCAATTAAATGGCCATCATGAATTGGCAAGAATAAGGTTAACTTTTTATAGAACCAATAGAGACTTACAACTTAGTTTGAATAATATCCCAGATTATACCATTCATTCCTGGAGTTTAACTCCCGAAATTAGTTTATGGAATAATACTGGACTGAACATTGGAATTTATCATGATGTAAAAAAGAGCATCAACAAACTAAGTAATCTAAAACACAATAATTATTTACCAGGGATTAAAGGGGCAACGTTTGCAAAAGACCAATCCTTGGATGATGTTATTTTATTAAATGATAAAAACAGTATTTGTGAATCAACTATTGCAAATGTATTTATTATTAAAAATGGGATTGTTTTTACGCCATCACTTTTGGAAGGTTGTGTAGCAGGTGTAATGCGTAAATTTATTATGCAACACTTATCAATGCAAAATCAAAAAATAATAGAAAAAGAAATTTCGGTTGATGAACTGCTTGATGCAGATGAGATTTTTTTAACCAATGCCATTCGTAACATTAAGTGGGTAAAAACTATTGGTCATAAATCTTACGCTAATGAATTAACTCTTGAAATTTATAAATCAATCCAAACCTTTCTGTCTTAATTAAAAATTAGCACCATTAAATCTGGGGTTAACAACATTGTTATAGATGGATCCAAATCGATAATTGATACCAAAATTGGAGTACAAACCTTTTTGGGTTGGATACTGCCTTGTATTTGTTATCAAATCATCTCTTGAGAAAAACTTTCGGGGAATATTGGGATAAATTCCACTGGTGAAATTGGCAAATGTAGAAACATAAAAAGTGAGACCTTTAACTATTCTGATATCAATATTGCCTCCAATAGAAAAGGTATTTATATTTCTTCCTTTTATTTTTGCGCTATCCAGTTCAAAGGAGTTTAAGAAATTTTCCCAGGAAGCCTCTAAATTAATATTGCCCCATTTTTGAATAAAACCAACATTTAAAGAAAGAGAATGCTGGTAAAGTAAATGTTCGGGGGTATCGTAAAAACCAGAATCGATATAATTGTTATACACAGGCCCAATACGATAAAATAACGTTATTGATTTTTTAACAGCATCCTTATAAGGGAAATAACTGTATTCTATTGCCGGGCTTAATGAAAATTGAAAATCGTAATTACTATATGTGCTTCGGTTAACAAATGTCCGACCTCCAACTGACCAATGATCATTTAAGCTTTTAACGATGGTTGAATTGATGCCCGAATTATTATTGATGAACTTGCTTTGTACGCCATTAAAATCAATTGTTCGAATATTTTTAGAAAGGTTTGCATTTATACTGATCTTTGATTTATCTGTTACCCTATTAGCGCTAATTCTTCCACTTATACGGCTCGATTTACTGTAATCGTCTGAATTGAAATTGCCATTAGCTCCAACATTAATAACCCAAAAATTCCATTTGTCTTTTTTATTACTATTTGAATTAATAGCAACTTCATTTTTTAATATAGGGGCTGTAATGCTTAACCTGGCAGCAATGGATGTTTGAGCAATAAAACGAGTTAATCCAAGTTTTATATACTTCACTAAGGTTTCTCTGTATTCATCATCTGTATTTACACTTGTACGGTAAAACATTAAAGTGTCCTGCATGCCTTTAAAATTTTCCTGGCCAGCAAAATATAGTTTTAATTCATCCCCTCCCGACCCCGTTCGTTGAGCAGTAATCATAACATATACATTGGCTAAAAAGCGGTCGGGCATAAAATCAACATAATTGATTTCGGTTTTTATGTAACTCATGTCGCACCAGGCATTGCAATCTAAAAATACCTTTATTTCATCTTTGGGTTTGTTGGATTGAGCGGATGAGGAGAGTGAGCCTGTAAAAAGAATGACCAATAGGGACAGGAAATAATTTCGCATATTATTTATCATTTGCTTGGGAGCATAAAAATATTTTATTCAATTGAAGGTTGGTTGTATTATTAATAGTTTGTTGAATGTTTAACAGTTTACAAATTGATGCTTTCCCATCTTCACCCAAATCCAAACTGTATTCGTTTACATACAAGTCAATGTGCTTTAGCATTACTTCATTACTCATTTCTTGGGCGTTGTTTACTACAAATTCTGATGGGATTTTGCTATGGTGTTCATAAGCATATTCTATACTCTTTCTAATCAATTGATCAACCTGCAAACTAATGATGTTATCTATGGAACGCTTTACTACAATTCCTCCCAGCGGAATATGACTATTCATCTTCTTCTCCCAATGATCACCTAAGTCAAGGATTTTAATTAAACCTTTTGATTCATAAGTGAATCGGTTTTCGTGAATGATAACACCAATTCCTTTTCCGCTTACAACAAAGTCTTCAATCTCATCATACTTCAAAAACACTTTATTTTTTGCATTTGGATAGGCCAATGAAAATAATAAATGGGCAGTTGTATGTTCACCAGGAATGGCGATGAGATAGTCTTCTACATGATCTATTTCTTTGTTAGAAATTAACAATGGACCAACAGCTTTTCCCAAAGCACTACCGCTATTGAGCACAATATATTGATCAAGAACTTTTGATAAAACGCCAAAACTCAGTTTTGTAATATCCAGTTTACCTTCTAAAGCCCATTGGTTTAAAGTTTCAACATCTGCCATAACCACATCAAAATCTAATCCGCCAGTATTTATTTTCTTATTGACAAGTGCATCAAAAATAAATGTATCGTTTGGGCAAGGGGAGAATCCAAGACTTAATTTCATTGTAAATGTTTAGGCCTATAATTGACTTATAAGTTTTTGCAATGTTGTGTTTAAATTTTCAATCGCTTCCATCGTCTTCCATTTTGTTTTATCTCTTTCTCCAACATAATTAGATAAAGCTCTTATTTGAATGAAAGGAATACTTTCCTGTAAACAAATATAATGTAGAGCAGCTCCTTCCATGGTTTCAATATCCGGGTTAAAAGCTTTTACTAATTGTTGTGTCTGTAAATTACTATCACTTACTTTGTTTACCGTTACCGCTTTTACAGATGGTAATATAGACTGATTAAAAATTTCATTCTCATTAACAAGCCATCCATTTGTAAAGGGGAACTCATTTTTATCAATAAAGCCCGTTTCAAAAAAAGAAGTGAATATTTCCTTTTCTTCTATGCCTATATCTCCAAAACAATCCTGCTTAACCAAAACCGGGTTGCCTAATTCTAGATCTAAATTAAAAGAACCGGCAATGCCAGCTTGAATGATTAGATCATAATCCATTTGATGAATTCTTTTTTGAATATGGAATAAGGTAGAGGGTACACCAATGCCTGTAATTAAGACATCAATATTTGGATTGGATGTTATAAAATGCTGAATTTCGGCTTTAGTAGATGCGGCTATTAAGATTTGCATGATACAAATTTCGTGTTTACCCTTCATATTTCAGGATTTTGAAGCTACCTTTGCCGAAATTTTTAGCAGTTACATGGTTTACATTACCCGAATAGAACACTTTAATGCGGCTCATAAATTATTTAACCCAAGCTGGAGCAGGAAGAAAAATGAGGAAGTATTTGGCAAATGTGCCAATGAAAACTGGCATGGGCATAATTTTGAGTTGTATGTTACTATAAAGGGAGAACCAAACCCCGATACAGGATTTGTGTATGATGTAAAAAAGCTGAGTATTGTTTTAAAAGAACATGTTATTGATAAGCTCGATCACAAGAATTTGAACGTGGATGTAGATTTTATGGAAGGTAAATTGTGTTCTATTGAAAATTTGGTGATTGGTATTTGGAAAGAACTAATACCTCACCTTCCTGAAGGAGTACAGTTGCATTGCCTTAAACTGTATGAAACCCCCCGTATTTTTGTGGAGTACTTCGGTAATTAATTTCAGTTTCCCATAAACAAATCCTAACTTTAATTGTAAGTAACTTTCCATGTGGATGAGTTTGAACAGCAGACTTCTGTTTTAGCCAACTGCATTATTAATTCTTAGTAATCCTGTTTAACATTTGCCAGAAATATTTTGCAGGGCATTAAATAAATCATGAGTAAAAAAGTAGCCGTTTATCGTAAAGAACATTTTAATGCAGCACATCGCTTGCATAATCCCGCTTGGGATGATGCCACCAATGAAAAGGTTTTTGGCAAATGTAATAACCCACATTTTCATGGTCATAATTACGAACTGGTGATAAAAGTGATTGGTGAACCAGATGAAACAACAGGGTATGTAATGGACATGAAACTGCTAAGTGATATTGTACAAGAAAATGTGATAGAGCGTTTCGATCATAAAAACCTGAATGAGGATACTGTTGAATTTAAAAACATAAATCCCAGTGCAGAGAATATTGCAATTGTGATTTATGACATATTAAGAGAAAAAATAGAATTGAAATTTGACCTGAGAATAAGGTTATATGAAACGGAAAGAAATTTTGTGGACTACCCGGTTGATTAATAATAGAAACTTAAATTAATAGAATGGCGTATAAAAAAATTGAACAGTATGATGAAGTAGTTACTTCTAAACTGATGGAGAATTACAAAAGCACCTTGGAATTTTTAGGTGAAGATCCTAATAGAGAGGGCTTACAAAAAACACCAGAGCGAATTGCTAAAGCTATGCAGTTTTTAACTCAGGGTTATGACTTGGATGCCAATGAGATTTTGAATTCTGCAAAATTTCATGAAGATGTGAGTGAAATGATTATTGTTAAAGATATTGAGTTGTACAGTATGTGCGAACATCATATGTTGCCTTTTTATGGGAAAGCACATGTTGCTTATATTCCCAATGGCTATATCACCGGCTTAAGTAAAATTGCAAGGGTGGTAGATGTTTACAGTCGCCGTTTGCAAGTGCAGGAAAGGCTTACGCATCAAATCCTAAATTCAATAAAGGAAACGTTAAACCCATTGGGTGTAGCAGTAGTAATTGAAGCATCGCATTTGTGTATGATGATGAGAGGAGTGGAGAAACAGAACTCTGTAACCACTACTTCAGCCTTTTGGGGCGAGTTTGAAAAGAATGAAACCAGAAGTGAGTTTGTGAAGTTGATAAGTGCTAAACTGCATTAGGTTTATTGGTTTACAGGTTTATTTGTTGTTAAAGGTTTTAATTTCAGATAATCTTATTTTATGCATACACTTGAAGAACTTGACGTTTATAATCTGTCTATGGTTTTTAGCGACAAAATTTGGGTTGCCGTGGAAAAGTGGGATAGTTTTTCGAAATTTGGAATGGGGAAGCAAATAACAAATTCAGCTGATTCTATTTCCGCTAATATTGCTGAAGGGTATGGGCGTTATTTTATTAAAGAGAATATTAATTTCTGTTTTTATGCTCGGGGTTCTGTTTTAGAAACCAAAAGTTGGTTGCAAAAATCAATTGAGAGAAATCTGATAGATAAAGTCGATTTTGAATTATTGATTTCCCAATTGGAAATTATTCATAAGAAACTTAATGGTTATATTAAGGTATTAAAAAGCAATTTGAGTAAACAAAAAAAGGAGTAGTCATTAAACTAGTAAACGAATAAACCAATAAACGATTAAACCAATAAACAATTCCAAATGGCAAATGCATTCATCTTCCCTGGACAAGGGGCTCAGTTCAGTGGAATGGGAAAAAATTTATACGATACGAATCCTGATTCAAAAGAAATGTTTGAACATGCTAATGATATTTTAGGATTCCGTATATCAGATATCATGTTTACCGGCACCGACTTGGATTTAAAGCAAACCAATGTTACCCAACCAGCTGTTTTCTTACATTCAATAGTAGCATTTAAAACTTTAGCAGACGCTAAGCCTGATATGGTGGCAGGTCATTCTTTGGGAGAGTTTTCGGCATTAGTAGCTAATGGAACATTGAGTTTTGAAAATGCTTTGATGTTGGTTTCTATAAGAGCTCAGGCTATGCAAAGGGCTTGTGAAATGTTTCCATCTACCATGGCAGCCGTTTTGGCTTTAGCAGATGATAAGGTGGAAGAGATTTGCGAAGAAGTAATGAAAGAAACTGGTGAAGTTGTAGTTGCAGCCAATTATAATTGCCCTGGGCAATTGGTAATAAGTGGAACTCAAAAGGGTATTGAAATAGCTTGCGAACGTATGAAAACCGCTGGAGCTAAAAGAGCATTGGTATTACCAGTAGGAGGCGCTTTTCATTCACCATTAATGATGCCGGCAAAGGAAGAGTTAGCAGCAGCTATTGAAGCTACTGTTTTTAATGTACCAATTTGCCCGGTTTATCAAAATGTAGCAGCAAAAGCTATTATTGATCCTACAGAAATAAAAAGAAATTTAATTGATCAATTAACAGGTGCTGTTCGATGGACTCAAACTGTGGAAGCTATGATTGCTGATGGTGCTACTCACTTTACCGAATCTGGTCCTGGAAAAGTATTGCAAGGTTTGGTGATGAAAATTAATAAGGAAATGATAACTGAAGGAGTCAGTTAATGCCCTAAAACAAAGTCGCTAAAACAGAAAAGTATTATCCTTTTGTTTTAGCGACTTTAATATTGGTATAAATTAAACAGAAAGTGTACTCAATACACTGTTCATATTTCTTACAGCATCTGCACTTTTATTAAAAGCAGCTTGTTCTTCTTCATTCAATTTGTAGTCAACAATTTTCTCCCATCCATTTCTTCCAATCACTACTGGTACACCAATACAAATATCAGTCTGACCATATTCGCCATCCAAAGCAACACAGCAAGGGAAAAGTTTTTTCTCATCTCTTACA
Source organism: uncultured Chitinophagaceae bacterium (assembly GCA_947085175.1). GTDB lineage: Bacteria > Bacteroidota > Bacteroidia > Chitinophagales > Chitinophagaceae > Ferruginibacter. Next base: position 78,295 of record CAMTVJ010000001.1, on the reverse strand, counting down.
ATCGATTCTACCAAAGCAGCTACAGCAGCACCGGGTGCATACCATGCCGATGTGCCTAACAAACCAGTAAGTGTTGCACCACCAACCATCGTGTCGGCAACTACTTTTTTCAAAGTTTCTGCATCTAAATGATCAGCAACCGGAGTTCCCTGGTAGGTAGCTAATCTGGCTAAAGGAATCATAGTAGTATCACCATGTCCACCAATAACTACAGCTTGTAAATCGGTAGCAGTACAACCCATGGCTGTTGACAAATAATATTTAAAACGGCTGCTATCTAAAATACCACCCATTCCAATAATGCGGTTTTTAGGAATACCCGATTCTTTTAATGCTAGATAAGTCATGGTATCCATTGGATTACTTACAATGATGATAATGGCATTAGGAGAATGTTGTAAAATATTTTTGGTTACCGACTTTACAATGCCTGCATTAATACCTATCAACTCTTCTCTGGTCATTCCTGGTTTACGAGGAATACCTGATGTAATTACGGCAACATCGGTACCTGCTGTTTTTGAATAATCATTTGTGCAACCGATGATATTGGTATCAAAACCAAGTAAAGTGGCAGTCTGCATCATGTCGATGGCTTTGCCTTCGGCAATACCTTCTTTAATATCTAATAATACCAATTCGCTACAAAGTTCTTTACGAGCAATATTGTCGGCACAGGTAGCACCTACGGCTCCGGCTCCTACTAAAGTTACTTTCATTTAAATATATTTAATGTTGAAAAATTATTAATAGGGCAAAGGTAATTAAATACCATCTCTTTTGGATGGGGTACTCATCAATTCCAGAGGTTTAAAGGAATTCGGCAATTTGTTGTACACTGGTATTACCATCGAAGCTTTTTACAAATTTCCCCTTTTTATCATACAGGAAAATAGAAGGGAAGGACCTCACTTTAAAAAATGTTCCAAAGAAATAAGATGGATCTGTGCCCATAATGATATTGGGATGTTGGGAGATATTGTAATCCTCATAAAACTTTTTTACCTCAGTATATCCTTTTGGCGAAGCCAAGATGATCTGTGCTTTTTTAAACAGGGCAATATGTTTAGTCAATTCTTTGGTTTCGTACTGGCAATGATCACAATCGGGGCTGAAGATAATAATAAGGGTTGCTTTCTTCTTTGCCAAGTTCTCTTTTGTAAACTTACTGCTATCAGCCACATTAATAATGCTGAAAGGGGGTACATTAGGGAATCTTAGATAAAGTAAAGTGCTATCAATTTGTGCTATTCCTATAAAGGGAAAGCAAATAAATGCTATAAAACCGATGAGTTTTTTCATTAAACAAATGTAGATAAAACAAAATTCCTTGCATAAAATGCACTGTTAAGAATTGTAAGCACAGCAAATATCGAATTTCGGATTTAGGCTTACTATCACTACTTTTGCAACCACTTAAATTTATGTTATTATGGCAACAACAGCAGATGTGCGTTCAGGACTTATCATCAAAGTAGATGGCAGCCTTTATACAGTTATTGAATTCGGACAAAACAAAACAGCTCGTGCAGCAGCCAAAGTATGGGCCAAGCTAAAGGGAGTTGATAATAACCGTTCCATTGAAATTACTTGGAACAGTGGTGAAACCATTCACCCGGTAAGAGTAGAAAAAAAAGCTTATCAGTATTTATACAAAGATGATACCGGCTACAGTTTTATGGATACCGAAACTTTTGAGCAAATTACAGTTGAAGAAGCGATGATTGATGCACCTAAGTTTTTAAAAGACGGACAGGAAGTTTCTGTGTTAATTAATGGCGAAACCGATCTTCCAATGGGAGTTGAACTGCCAGACAAGATAGTATTACTTGTAACTTATAGCGAACCTGGAATGAAAGGAGATACCGCAACCCGAACTTTAAAACCAGCAACCGTTGAAACTGGAGCTACCGTAAATGTTCCCTTATTTGTAAATGAAGGTGAACTTATTAGAGTGAATAGCAAAACCGGTGAATACGTAGAAAGAGTAAAAGCATAAGTTTTAAACCATTTTTAAAAGGGTAATTACATTTGTAGTTACCCTTTTTAATTTTTTTTAAATTTGCCATATTTTGGCATTTTTTGCTCTAAAAGGCTCTAAAATCATATAATTTTGGAGTAAAATAGGCAGATTGGATAATCTTACCCTATCTTAGCAGCCCAATTCATTATCAACTTAACTACTTAATTATTTTACATGGACATCAAACAAATTCAAGAGTTAGTAAAGCTCATTAACAAGACCAGTATTGGCGAAATCACCATTGAAGAAGAAGGTGTAAAAATTACTGTAAAACAGAAATTAGACCCAGTTCAAAATATTTACGGAGGCGCTCCAGCCGCAGCAGTTTATGCAGCAGCACCAGCAGCGGCACCAGTAGCAGTAGCTCCGGTAGCGGCAGTGCCAGTTGCGGCAGCAGCCCCAAAAGCAGATAATTTAATTACGATCAAAAGCCCAATGATAGGTACATTTTACCGTCAGGCAGGACCAAGCAAGCCCATTTTGGCTTCTATTGGTGATGATGTAGCTCCTGGTAAAGTGGTTTGTATTATTGAAGCCATGAAGCTTTTCAATGAAATTGAATCTGAAATAAAAGGAAAGATTGTAAAAGTGTTGGTAGAAGATGCCAGCCCAGTTGAGTACGATCAGCCACTGTTTTTGGTAGATCCATCATAAATGAAAATTCAAAGTCCAAAAATCAAAAGCTCATTTGCATTTTTGTAAATTTTTAATTTTTAATTTTTAATTTTTAATTTTTAATTCAAAAAAAGTGTTTAAAAAGATATTAATAGCCAATAGAGGAGAAATTGCCCTTCGAGTTATCCGTACCTGTAAAGAAATGGGTATTAAAACGGTAGCCGTTTTTTCTACAGCAGATAAAGACAGTTTACACGTGAAATTTGCTGATGAAGCCGTGTGTATTGGTAAACCAGCCAGCATGGATAGCTATTTGAATATGGCTCATATTATGGCTGCCGCCGAAATCACCAATGCAGATGCCATTCATCCTGGATATGGATTTTTAGCTGAGAATGCCAAGTTTGCACAAATATGTGCCGATCATGGGGTAAAATTTATTGGTCCAACACCTACCATGATTAATTTGATGGGGGATAAGATTACTGCTAAAAAAACAATGATTGCCGCTGGCGTACCAGTAGTGCCAGGGGTAGATGGCCTTTTAGAAAGTGTAGCGCATGCCAAGGAATGTGCTATTGAAGTAGGTTATCCAGTTATTTTAAAAGCCACAGCCGGTGGTGGTGGAAAAGGGATGAGGGTAGTTTGGGCTGAAGAAGAAATTGAAAAGGCATTTGAAAATGCTAAAACCGAAGCCGCAGCCTCTTTTAAAAACGACGGTATCTATATGGAAAAATTTGTGGAAGAACCACGCCATATAGAAATACAGGTTGCTGGCGACCAATATGGCAATATTTGCCATTTGAGCGAAAGGGATTGTTCCATTCAACGTCGTCACCAAAAATTAGTGGAAGAAGCACCTTCGCCTTTTATGACCGATGAATTAAGAGATAGAATGGGTGCCGCTGCCATTAAAGCCGCACAAGCTATTAATTACGAAAGTGTAGGAACCGTTGAGTTTTTAGTGGATAAGCATCGCAATTTTTACTTCATGGAGATGAACACCCGTATACAGGTGGAACATTGTGTAACAGAAGAAGTGATCAATTTCGATTTAATTAAAGAGCAAATAAAAATTGCTGCCGGAGAAAAGATTGTGGGTAAGGCTTATTTTCCTCAAATGCATGCTATTGAGTGCAGAATTAATGCAGAAGATCCCTACAATGATTTCCGTCCCTCTCCAGGAAAAATTACCGTATTACATCAGCCAGGTGGCCATGGTGTAAGGGTAGATAGCCATGTATATGCTGGTTATGTAATTCCTCCGTATTACGATAGCATGATTGGTAAATTAATTGCTATTGCACAAACTCGGGAAGAAGCCATTGACACCATGACAAGAGCTTTAAGCGAATATGTAATTGAAGGAATTAAAACTACTATTCCTTTTCACCTTCAGTTAATGCAGGATGAAAGTTTTAGAAAAGGTGATTTTACAACTAAATTTATGGATACGTTTAAATTGAAATAATCAATTCATAACCAATATTTAAAAATGCAACTCTTATGGGTTGCATTTTTATTTGCTGATATTGCAAGCCTAAGCATATGGTGAGCATGAACTAGGTGGGTAATTTTAGATGAAGGATAATGATTCAGGCCGCTTTAGCGTCCCGACTCTTTGGAGCTTTTATCTTATCAACATAAATGTTCCCTGTTCCTGCTGCACAGGCCTGCCGGTAAACCGGTATTTGCAACTCCATACATAAGTTCCGGGCAATGGATTTTTGCTGTTCTTAAAATGGCCATCCCAGCCCTGGCCGGGAGCAGTACTTTTAAAAACAGCCTGCCCGTAGCGGTTGTAAATGGTACATTCGTAAATCACAAGCTGGCCGTTAATGCCGGGTTTGTACGTATCGTTAAGCCCATCGCCATTGGGTGTAAAAGCCGTAGGGAAATATATATAATTTGGCAGGCAATTAGGATTTACATTTATTAAAACCGTATCACTTATGGTACAGCCAGGCAATCGCTCACCGGTAATGCTGTAGGTTGTTGTGGTTGATGGAAAAAGCCGCCAGGTATAATTAACTAAACTGCTGTTTGTATTGGGCAGCCAACTGTAATTGGTTAGTTGTGTTGGTAAATTAAATGTGGCTGTATCTTTTGGGCAAAGCCACTGTGGGTAATCGGTTTTTAAAACCACATCAAAGGGGTTTATCACTAATGTATCTTTAAAAATATTGCCGCAGCTGTCGGTAGCAATAATATGATACATGCCGGGCTGCGCTGCCACCAAACTGTCCTTTGTACTTCCATCCTGCCACTGGTAAGTTTTAAAACCTTTGCCAGCTTTTAGTGTAATGGTTTTGCCTGGGCAGTGCATGGTATCGTTGCCCAGGTTAATGCCTGTTTTGGCTTCATATACTTCAATGGCCATGCTATCGGTTAGGCTGCAGCCGCCAAAACCTACTTTAATGCTGCCACGGTAGGGGGTTAAATATTGCACATGAAGACTGGTATCTGTTTGGCTGAGTATTTTTATATAACTGGTATCTACCTGCCAGTTGGTAACACGCTTACATAATGGATTGCGGTAAATTTTAAAACTATCTATGGGATTGCTGAGGCAATGGTATTTGGTGCCGAAGAGTTTTATGGTATCGCAGATGCTGATTTGTTTGCAGAGTTCGGTTTTGGGGAATGGAAAATCTACCGGCGGGAAATCGGGAAAATTATTTGTAATAGTTAACGGTACAATGCCAGCCTCTTCAATAAGAGGATTTGTAACTGTATTTAAATAAACAGGCAATTCGGTATAAACTAAAGAATCTTTACCTACACAAGCATTTATACTATTGTAAAAGGGTGATTGGTCGTACACGTAAAAATATTCTGAAAAAAAACTACCATAAGTACCTACCTGAAAACTGAGCATTCCGTTTTTTTTATAAGAGAGGTCAACCTCAAAATTCCTCTGCGGAAAGCCAAGGCTTGCAAGATCTACATATTTTTGTGGTTCTAAGTTTAACTGGTTATCAACTGTGGCAAAATGGAAACTTTGAATTGGGCCTTGCTTATCGTCAATAAATGTTATTTCATTCTTTTTGCTTACAGATATTTTTGTGCCTCCTAATGGTATAGAAAATGTACTGATTAACTTTGTTTTAAGATGATTAAGGTTTTCGTCAAATAAACTAAATATGCAATCACGGCCATTATTACCAGCATCGGAAAAAAGTAAAAAACATTTCCTTACTGCATCGTAATTAATTTTTTGTAAAGTAGATTTGTGAGGTATATTGCCGGCAACATCATCATAATACATAATTGAGGTTTGTTCGGCAATACTTCCGTCTGTTGTATTAATTTTAAATATTTGAAAACCAAATTTTGCAGCGGGGTCTGTGCTTATATCTGCATTGTAATAGTATTGTATGGCAACAGCAATGCTGTTATTATTTTCAACTGTAACAGATGCTGTTCCCAATAGGTGAAATTTAGGTACGGTAATATGTTTATATCTTTTGCTCCATTTTAAGTTGCCTGCTGCATCAAACGCAACAACAACAGGTTCTTCATTATTATCAAAATAACTACCTACAGCAAATAGCTCACCATTATTATTTGTATTGGGAAAATTTAAGCCACCAATAACATTTGGGTTTGTACCATTTTTTATTGTTCTGCTCCATAAAAAATTTCCAGCACTGTCTGTTTTTGAAATTAAATTCCAGTTTGAACCCGGATTAACGGGGTTATTTATTAAGTCAGCAAAAACGAGGTTTCCATTCGGTTCAATATCATGTAAATTACCACCACCCTTAAATGTAAGAAACAGATCAGTTTTATAATTTTTATACCAAACTAATTTATTATTAACATCAAATTTTATAATGCTCCAGTAAGAATTATTAAAGCCAGAACCAGAAACACCACTGGTATATAAATTATCAGAAGCATCCCTTTGCGGGGTAAAGAAAAATCCGGCTCCCACTCTAAGTGGAGTATTAAAAGTTGAAGGATAAAACTGATTGAATGATACAGAATCAATACAGCCATTATTTTGGCCAGCGCCAAATAATGGCAATAATAAGAATGCAAATAAAAAATATTTTCGGGCCATATTGTATAAAAGAATTGAATAACCACAGGCAATCAATTTACCTGTGGTTATTTTAAAAATTAAAGTTTAGTAAGGCCAGTATTGATAGGCCCAGGTTGAATAATCCTGATAACTTGATGGTAAACTTGTATTTGCATAACTCCTGCAATCATTAGATATATTAGGAATATTCCAAGGGGTAGTAGAGATATATTTCCAATTTCTGTATCTTACAATAACCATGTGTGGCGTACCAGAAGGAAAGCCAGTTACATTGGCAAAATCACCCCCTCGGAGAAATGCGCTGTTAGCAATACCTAAACCAGTAGCGGTACTATTAACAACATTCTGCCAGCTCCCTGCATCAATTTTATATTGTACCTCTTGTAAATCCGGAGCTACAAAACTACCTCCATAACCACAGGTTACAGCACCAGGGTTATAACCTGTAACGATCATTGTACCACCTGAACTTGGCCCCGTAGTAACCCAAGCTTTATCATTTCTTTTGCAGGGATCGTTACCACTAGCACCTGTAAATCCATAGGTAGTTACAGGTAAAGTCCTTAAAGAATAAGGGCTACCACCGCTTTTACAATTTGTAACAAACATTGCGCTGAAGTTTACAGCGTGGTTTCCACTATTAATGTATAATTCGGGCACCAAGTGTGTATTAAAATCGGTAGTTACAAATTTTACCCTAAATATATAATTGTTTGGATAGGATGGATTGGGGTCCTGACCAATTTCAACAATCTGCACATCACTGTTGGTATCATCAAACGCTAATGATTGTACAGTAACGCCCCCGGCATCTATAATATCTGCAAAGCCCGAAGTTCTATTTCCACCAGTACCAAGCTTTACAATATTGTTATTCCAGGATATCTCAAATTCAAATTGTAAAAAATAACCAGCCGCCCCATAAACTGTGCTGGCGCAGCGGTAAACCCTGGCGTATTGAACTAAATCGCAATAGGCTGGTAAATCGTAATTACATTGAGACACAAAATTATTTTGCATTTGCTCTTTAGTAACTGGCTTGCCAAACTGGTCGGCCCAGTAAGTAGTTACCGGTTGCTTACGGGTAAATATCTGTGGAATGCCACCTTCTTTGGCCATTTGCTGTGCAACATTGGCTTTTATATTGGACATTATTTTTTCATCAAGCGTTGATGTTGTTTTATCATTGATGTCTGTTTTTTTACAACCATTTAAAAAAAGTATAAAGGCTGCAACAGCAATTACGGCAGTTACATTTTTTATAGAAATTATAGTTTTCATTTTATTTGCATTTAATTGTTAATAAATAATCACGCTATCAAATGCTTGAACATTTTTCTTTAGGTATCGAAAATTATTAGCAAAAAAAAAAGGAACTAAGGGGGTTGGTAGGGTTCTGCCGAATGACTGCAAAAATGCAATGCATTTTGGGTAACTCTTATGAGTTGTATATATAATATGGTGGGGGGGGGGGGTAAGATTTTAAACATGATTTTGTATCATGTAAACAAGATAGTGAAATTAACTTAAGTTACAATATGTATGAACAAAAATGTTGAGGATAAAATTAATTTGGAGATGTTTTTCTACAGGCCGGTATTATTTAACAGCTTTACACATTTTTCTAAACTTTCTTCCCAAGTTGGAATGGAAACCTGAAATATTGCCACAATCTTTGCCGTATCTAAAACAGAATAGTGTGGTCTTTTTGCTGCTGTTGGATAACCTGCTGTTGAAATTGGATTGACTATACAATTACTTCCACTTAACTCCTTAATGGCATTGGCAAATTGAAACCAGCTGGTTACACCTGTATTGGTATAGTGATAAATGCCTGCTTTTTCAGTAACATTTGAATCTATGATTTTCATGATAGCTTTTGCAAGATCGGCAGCATAGGTTGGGGAGCCCACCTGATCGTCCACCACCGCAATACTATCTCTTTCCTTCATTAGCCGTAACATTGTTTTTACAAAATTGAGCTTAAAGGGAGAGTACAACCAAGAAGTTCTAATGATGATAGTTTCTGGATTGTTTTTTAAAGCCAACTCTTCTCCTTTGAGTTTTGTTTGACCATAAAAATTAACTGGATTTGTTACATCTGTTTCTTTGTAAGGCAGTGTATTAGTGCCATTAAAAATATAATCTGTGGAGATGTGAATGAATTGGGTATGGTGAATTTTACAAACGGCAGCAAGGTTGCCTACTGCTTTTCCGTTGATTAATAAGGCAAGTTCTTTTTCCGATTCGGCTTTATCTACCGCAGTATAAGCAGCACAATTAATACAGAAATTAATTGGATGAGTCGAAAAATAATCAGATACTGCATCTGTATTTTCTATCGCTAATTCTTCTCTGGAAACAAATATAAATTGGTAAAGGGGATAAAGTGACGCCAAAAGCTGAAGCTCACTTCCCAGTTGCCCATTGGCTCCGGTAACTAAAATGGTTTGTTGATCAGCTTTCAAAAACAAAATTGTTTTTACAGTTTTTAAAATCGGGATGGATTAAATCTTTTTCCGAAATGATGGCCTTGTCAGTAGGGATTAACCAATCGATATTTAATGCAGGATCATTAAACATAATGCCAGATTCCGATTCTTTATTATAAAATTCGTCGCACTTATAAATTACTTCGGCTGTTTCGCTTAAAACCGAAAATCCATGAGCAAATCCTTTTGGTATTAGTAATTGTGTATTGTTTTCGGCAGATATCCTTAGTGTAAATACTTTTCCAAAGCTAGGAGACCCTTGTCTTAAATCCAACACTACGTCTAAGATTTCGCCACTTAATACCCTTATCAATTTTGATTGTGCAAAGGGCGCCATTTGGTAATGTAAACCTCTTATTACACCATAAGATGATTTGGATTGGTTATCCTGCACAAAATGGATATCAATACCCTGTTCTGAATACTTTTTTTTATTGTAGCTCTCAAAAAAATAACCTCTGCTATCTCTAAACACAGTTGGTTCAATTATCATCAAGCCCGGAAAATTAGTTTTAATAATAGCCATCTTACGAATATAGTTGTTTAAAATAGGCGATCGTTTCTTCTAATCCCTCTTCAAATTTTTTAGTGGGTTGATATCCCAATAATTCTTTTGCTAATGAAATGTCTGCCAAGGAATCTCTTATGTCGCCTGCTCTTGGCTCTCGATAAGTTGCTTTGAAATCACTTTTTAAACACTGGGTACAGGTATTGTACAAATTGTTAACGGTAAACCTTTCACCAATTGCTACATTATATACTTTATTGAAAGCAGCAGCATTATCCGTAAGCATTCCTTTAATATTTATTTGTACGGCATTATCTACAAAAGTAAAGTCACGTGTTTGCTCTCCATCCCCATTAATGTAAACAGGCGTTTCCTTCATAATGTTTTTTACAAATAAAGGAATAACAGCAGCGTAAGCACCATCAGGATCTTGCCTGGGTCCAAAAATATTAAAGTACCTAAAACCCATCAACTTTATTCCATACACATCGGCAAAAACCTGGGCATATAATTCATTGGTTTTTTTAGTTGCTGCATATGGTGATAGGCAATTCCCAATTCTCCCTTCCTGCTTGGGTAAGGTAGGTTCATCTCCATATACCGATGAAGAGGAAGCATATACAAACTGTTTAACTTGATTGTCGTTTGCCGCTTTTAACATGTTTACAAAGCCACCAACATTTACATCATTAAAATATACGGGTTCTTTAATACTACGAGGTACAGAACCCAAAGCTGCTTGATGACTTACATAATTGATCCCTGTACATGCCTGCTGGCAGGTTTCTTCATTTCTAATATCGCCATTGATAAATTCAAAACCATTGTATTGTTGAAGTACAGCTAGGTTACTTTCGAAACCGTTGGCTAAATTATCGAGAACCCTTACTTTTTTAGCGCCATGTTTTAAAAGATACTCAGCAATATGGCTTCCAATAAATCCGGCGCCTCCAGTAATTAGGAAACTTGATTTGCTAATATCTTTTGTATGAAATGTATCCATTTTATAAACTCCAATAAGTTCTAGAAATAATTTTTCCTCTATAAATTCCTTTTAAATCGGCAATTAATGCATGCTCTTTGGTAATGGATGCAAAATAAGCATCGTCTAAATTTTTATAAGCCTCATGTGGTACAGTAACAATGATAGCATCATAGTCATTACTCAATTCAGGCGTTAATTCAAAACCATATTCATGGTTTAATTCATTACTCTTTGCATGCGGGTCTGTTACATGTACATTTAGTGAAAAGGCTTTTAATTCTTTGATGACGTCTGCCACTTTACTATTTCTAATATCACTTACATTTTCTTTAAATGTTGCACCCATTATTAAAACTTTAGCATCTTTTACATTGCCATTGTTTTGTATAATGTATTTCGAAATCTTTCTTGCCACATAACCAGCCATGGCATCATTTATATATCGACCAGCCAAAATTACCTGAGAGTTATAGCCCAGTTTTTTTGATTTGTAAGTAAGATAGTAAGGGTCTACTCCAATACAATGCCCTCCAACCAAGCCTGGTTGAAACTTTAAAAAATTCCATTTGGTGCCAGCGGCTTCTAAAACTTCATAGGTATTGATATCCATCTTGTCGAAGATGATGGAAAGTTCATTCATTAATGCAATATTCAAATCACGTTGGGTGTTCTCAATAATTTTTGCGGCTTCTGCTACTTTAATTGAGGATGCTTTATGAACACCTGCTTTTACAACCAGCTCGTAAACTTTGGCTATGGTGTCCAAGCTTTCAGTACAACAGCCACTTACCACTTTAATAATGGTACTAATGGTATGTTCTTTATCTCCCGGATTAATTCTTTCGGGTGAATAACCAATTTTATAATCTTCCCTCATTTTTAAACCAGATAATTCCTGGATGATGGGAACACAATCTTCTTCGGTACAACCAGGGTAAACGGTACTTTCATACACCACATAGTCGCCTTTCTTAATCACTTTGCCAATGGTTTCGCTGGCTCGTTGAATGGGGATTAAGTCGGGTACATTGTGTTTATCCACAGGTGTAGGAACGGCTACAATAAAAAAATTGGCTTGCTTTAATACTTCCAAATCGTTGGTAAATTCAATATCACAACCTTCAAATGCTGCAGCATCCAATTCTTGGCTTGGGTCAATTTGATTACGCATCATGTTAACACGTTCGGCATTAATATCAAAACCTATCACTTTAATTTGTTTGGCAAATTCCAAAGCAATGGGTAGGCCAACATAGCCTAAACCAATTACCGCCAACTTTTTTTTCTTGTCTAATAATTCCTGATACATGGACGAATATGGATTATAATGATGAATTATTTTTTGCTTTCAAATTCCTTTGGAAGTTTATTTAACTCTTCCATAGGTAGTTTTTTAAAGTACTCATAAGTGATTTGTAAACCTGCGGCACGTGCAATTTTTGGTTCCCACCCTAGTAACTCTTTGGCTCTGGTAATATCTGGCTGCCTTTGTTTTGGGTCATCGGTAGGTAAAGGCATATGCACAATTTTTTGCGTAGTGCCGGTAAGTTTAATAATCTCCTGGGCAAAATCTAATAAAGATATTTCATCGGGATTGCCAATATTTACAGGCTGAGTATAATCACTCATTAATAACCTGTAAATGCCTTCTACCAAATCATCTACATAACAAAAACTGCGTGTTTGGCTTCCATCTCCAAAAACAGTAAGGTCTTCGCCACGTAAAGCCTGACCAATAAAAGCAGGTAAAGCCCTACCATCATTCAACCTCATTTTTGGGCCATAAGTATTAAAAATTCTAACAATCCTTGTTTCTACTTGATGAAAAGTATGGTATGCCATGGTAATGGCTTCTTGAAATCGTTTAGCTTCATCATATACTCCTCTTGGTCCAATTGGGTTTACATTACCCCAGTAATCCTCGTTTTGTGGATGCACCAATGGGTCGCCATAAACTTCGCTGGTGGAAGCAACCAATATTCTTGCTTTTTTAGCTTTTGCTAATCCCAGGCAATTGTGGGTGCCCAATGAACTTACTTTTAAAGTTTGGATGGGTATTTTTAAGTAATCAATAGGGCTGGCAGGAGAGGCAAAGTGTAAAATATAATCCAGCTCACCGGTTACATGAATGAAGGTAGACACATCGTGATGGTAAAACTCAAACTCTTTTAAATGAAAAAGGTGTTCAATATTTTTAAGATCGCCGGTGATTAAATTATCCATTCCAATTACTTGGTATCCTTCTTTGATAAAACGATCGCAAAGATGGGAGCCCAAAAATCCGGCAGCACCTGTAATTAAAACTCTTTTGTTAGCCACTTCTTAAATTTTAGTACTTATTAAAAGGATAAATATTAAACTAATTTATTTTCTTCCTTCCTACACTCTCATAATGAAATCCCAATTCCTCCATTTTATCAAGGTCGAAGAGATTTCTTCCATCGAAAATTACTTTATTTTTTAACAATGTAGCCATCTTGCTAAATTCCGGTGTTCTAAATTCGCTCCATTCTGTAGCAATCACCAAAGCATCAGCATCCTTTAACGTGTCGTACTGGTGATCTTCAAAGTTGATGGTATTGCCAAGCAATGCTTTTACATTGTTCATCGCTTCTGGGTCGTAGGCCGACACAGATGCTCCTGCATGCAACAAGGCTTCTATGATCACCAATGCTGGTGCTTCTCTGATATCATCGGTATTGGGTTTAAAAGCCAAACCCCAAATCGCTATCTTCTTGCCTTTTAAATCATTATTGAAATAGGCATTTATTTTAGGGATAAGATGCAGCTTCTGCATTTCATTCACTTCCATCACAGCATCTAAAATCTTAAATTCGTAATTAACATCGGCAGAAGATTTTACCAGTGCCTGTACATCTTTGGGGAAACAACTTCCACCATAACCAATGCCAGGAAATAAAAACCTGCGGCCAATCCTTTCATCGCTTCCTATGCCTTTGCGAACCTGATCCACATCGGCACCCAATCGTTCGCAAAGCAAAGCGATCTCGTTCATAAAAGTAATTTTGGTTGCAAGGAATGCGTTGGCAGCATACTTGGTAAGTTCAGCACTTCTTTCATCCATATAAATTATCGGATTACCCTGTCGTACAAAAGGAACATATAAATCGTTTAATATGGCTTTTGCTTTGTCGGAGGACGTGCCAATAACTACTCTATCAGGTTTCATAAAATCATCAACCGCCACACCTTCTCTTAAAAACTCTGGATTAGAAACTACATCAAAATCAACCGAAGCATTTTTAGCAATAGCAGCATGTACTTTATCGGCAGTGCCAACAGGTACAGTACTTTTATCTATGATGACTACATATTGTTTTAAGATTTTTCCAAGGTCATCTGCAACACCCAAAATGTATTTAAGATCGGCACTTCCATCTTCTCCGGGTGGAGTGGGTAAGGCAAGAAAAATAATTTGAGCATCTGCAATTCCATCTTCTAAGGAAGTGGTAAAATGTAGTCTGCCTTCTTTTTGATTGCGAAGAAAAAGTTTCTCTAAACCAGGCTCGTATATGGTTAGTTTACCAGAATTGAGTTTATCAATTTTAGCTTTGTCTATATCAATACAAGTAACCGTATTCCCTGTTTCCGAAAAACAAGTGCCTGTTACTAAGCCAACATATCCTGTTCCAACTACTGCAATTTTCATAAGCAATTTGCCTTGGTAGGCATTTAGTTTTAATAATTATTTGTTTACAAACTCTAATACTTTGCTTGCAATGAAGCCTTGTTGTTCTTCATCCAGTTCGGTATGAATTGGCAATGAAATTACTCTTTGTGTTAACCAATCTGTTACTGGCAGTTCAAAATTACTTCCACCAAAGGCATCAAACATTTTTTGTTTGTGAGCCGGTACTGGGTAATAGATCATTGAAGGCACTCCATGCTCGGCTAAAAATAAGTTTAATCCATCACGGAAACTTTCAACATTCTCAACATGGTCTAAAATTAATGTGTACTGATGAAAAACGTGTTTATTATTCTTATCCCTAAACGGCGTAGATATAATTTTATTTCCTGCAAATGCATTGTCGTAAAAATCAGCCGCTTTTCTTCTGGCTACAATATATTCATCCAGATGGGTCAATTTAATATCCAGTATTGCTGCTTGAATAGCATCCAGTCTGGAGTTACAACCCACCACATCGTGATAATACCTTTTACTTTGTCCGTGCGATGCAATCATTCTCATTTTTGCAGCTAATTCATCATCATCGGTAAACATGGCACCACCATCTCCAAAAGCGCCAAGGTTTTTTGATGGATAAAACGATGTGCAACCAATATGACCAATACTTCCGGTTTTTTTTATGCTTCCATCACTAAAGGTAAAATCGCAGCCAATGGCTTGGGCATTATCTTCAATTACTGGGAGATTATGTTTTGCGGCAATGGCCATTATTTTTTCCATATCGGCGGCATGGCCATACAAATGCACTGGAACAATAGCTTTTGTTTTAGGGGTAATTGCTTTTTCTATTGCATCTACATCTATACAAAAAGTGGCAGGATTCACTTCCACAAACACTGGCTTAATATTTAATAAGGCAGCTACTTCTACAGTAGCTATATAAGTGAAAGAAGGTGTGATCACTTCATCACCTGCTTGAAGTCCTAGTGCCATTAGTGCAATCTGCAAAGCATCTGTACCATTGGCACAAGGAATACAATGTTTGCTGCCATGGTATTTTGCCAGATTATCAGCAAACTCATTCACTACTTTACCGCCTATGAACATTGAACTCTCCATCACTGCAATAACAGCAGCATCCACTTCGGGTTTAATTTTTAAATATTGCGACTTGGTATCCACCATTTGTAAGGGCCTCATATGTATATTTTTATGCGCCGCAAAGATAAGGATTGAATAGGTATTGAAGAATTTGTGACTACTAAGGTTAAGATTAAGAAAATGCCTTTAGATTTGTTTAAAAAATCAGAATTGAGTAAACTATTATATTCCATTTTTTTGTTGATTTATTCAATTGGGGTAAGAATTGCTTCTATCTGGAATCCAAAAGGAGATTTATGGGTTAAAGGGAGGGAAGGTATTTTCGGTAAAATCGAATCTGAAATCAAAACCCTACCATCAAAACCTATATGGATGCATTGTGCCAGTTTGGGAGAATTTGAACAAGGCAGACCATTATTGGAAGAGTTGAAAAGAAATGACCCTTCGGTTAAAATTGTACTTAGTTTTTTTTCCCCATCGGGATATGAAGTAATGAAGAATTATGCAGGAGTCGATTTTATTTTTTACTTACCTATGGATTCTCCCATTAATGCGAAGCGATTTATTGATGCCATCAATCCCTCTTTGGTGCTATGGGTTAAATATGAATACTGGTTTTATTATTTAAAAGAACTAAAACAAAGAAATATTCCCACCATTTTGGTTTCGGGTATTTTTAGAAAGAACCATCCCTTCTTTAAATGGTATGGAAAAATATGGGTAGAAATGTTGAATGCTTTTTCACATTTTTTTGTTCAGAATGAAGAATCAAAAGAATTGTTGAGTAACCTTGGGTTTAATGATAATGTGACTGTGAACGGGGATACCCGGTTTGACAGAGTGCTTGAAATTGCCCAACAATTTCAAGCCATTCCATTCATCAGTGAATTTTGCGGCAATTCTATAGTAATTGTGGCAGGCAGCACTTGGGAAGAAGATGAAATTGAATTAATGCATTTTATTAAGGTTAATCCACAAATGAAATTCATTATTGCACCACATGAAATTAATGCAGAGAACTTGGAGGATGTAAGAGAAATGTTTCCAGATGCACATTTTTACTCTCAACTCACAAGTCCTCCAATTTTTGCTTCTAATATTTTAATCATCGATAATATTGGAATGCTATCTCGTCTTTATCAGTATGCCACTATCGCTTATGTAGGCGGAGGGTTTGGAAAAGATGGCGTACATAATGTGTTGGAAGCTGCAGTGTATGCAAAGCCAGTCGTTTTTGGTCCCGAGTTTGAAAAATACGAAGAAGCAATTGGCTTAATTGAAACTGGAGGAGCCATTAGTGTGGAAGGACCTCTAGGGTTAGAATCTGTTTTAAACGAAATGTTGAAAGATAAAAAAGTATTAAAAGAAAGAGGCGATGTTGCTGTTGCTTATGTTAAGCAGCATAAAGGGGCATCAAAAAAAATAATTCAATTTATTCAGGAAAAGCGTCTTTTAATCAGTTGATTAAACTGCTTCACCATTTCATTACTTGTATCCCAGCCGTTTTTCACTTTTAATTCTCTTTGAATCCAATACTCTGCTTCGGCATAAATGGAGAACCCATTGATGGTTTTTATACTTCGTTCGTAAGCCACTTCATCACCACGGAACAGTTCATTTATAAATAAATAGCGATCATTTACGCCAATGGCTTTTCTTAAATCCCTGATAGGAACTTCAGTTAAGGTGTCGCCTAAATCAATTTTTGTTTGTTTTAGTTTTTCATTAAGAGAAGAGGAGCTATTAGCATTAATCTCGTTAATTTCTTTTTTGTCTTTAGTAGCAGGAATTGGCTTTTGGTGGTTGAGGGTTGGGATATCTTCTTCCTCATCAAATAAAATATGAGGTTTGTTTTGAATGCTTATTTGTTGTTTTATTTCTGCATTTCTCTTTATCTCTTCTAATTCTGCTTCAATTTCTTCCTCATCTACCTGGAGGATTTCTACCGTTTTTTCTTCAATTTGAGCAATGGGTTGTTCTGTTTCCTTTTCTTCTTGTAGGTTTACAATAGTATTCTGCGTTAAAGGGATAGAAATCGATGGATTGATAATGGCAGAAATATTTGATGTCTGATAATGGATCAATTCAGCCTGTAACATTTGAACCGTAAGTAACATTTGCTCCACAGGAGTTTTTTGTTCAAACTGTTCTTGTAATTTTTTCAACAGAGTCTCCACTCTTTCCATGATATTAGTATACTTTTGATGCCCGATGAATAGTAAGGCAAGCGTTTAATAATTGCAATGCCTGTAAGTTACAAACTGATTGTTAAAAAAAAATGATAAATGTTTATAGAGCCAAATTACAAAGGAGAAAAAAGAGGATGGATTGAAGTGATTTGTGGTAGCATGTTCAGTGGGAAAACTGAAGAATTGATTCGTAGACTTAAAAGGGTAAAAATTGCTAATTTAAAAGTAGAGATCTTTAAACCCGCCATCGACGTACGTTATGACGAAGTAAAGATTGTTAGTCATGATACTAATGCGATACATTCCACCCCGGTGGAAAGTTCTCAAAGTATTTTATTACTTGCCCAAAATGTTGATGTGGTAGGTATTGATGAAGCGCAGTTTTTTGATGATCAAATTAGCAATGTTTGTGAAGAACTAGCTCAAAGGGGAATAAGAGTGATAGTAGCCGGATTGGATATGGATTATTTAGGTAATCCATTTGGTCAAATGCCTAGCCTTTTAGCCAAAGCCGATTATATAACTAAACTACATGCCATTTGCGTTGTATGTGGCAACATTGCCAATATTAGTTATAGGAAAGTGGCCACTGGCCCTCAGGTTTTATTGGGCGAAAAAGATATTTATGAGCCACGTTGTAGGCATTGTGCCCAACAAAGAGATTAAAATTGCTGATGCATCTAATACTAATATGAATAAAAGGATAGTAGCACTTTTTAAGAAAGACGTTTTGCTTGAATTAAGGCAAAAACATACTTTCTATGGTATACTTCTTTATGTAGCATCTACTATTTATGTACTATTCCTATCAATTGATAAACCTGCAGCTCAAGTTTGGAATGGCTTATTTTGGGTTATCCAGCTTTTTATTTGTGTGAATGCTGTGGCAAAAAGTTTTTTGCAAGAGAGCCGGGGGCGGATGTTGTATTTTTATTCCATCAGTTCTCCAGTGGATTTTATCATTGCCAAAATTGTATACAATGTATTGTTGATGATTTTCATGAGTGCCATTAGTTTGTTACTCTTTTTCATCTTTTTAGATAACCCTGTTAATAATAGTTTGCTTTTTTTTGGAATAGTATTGTTAGGAGGAGCCAGTATTAGTATTGTTTTCACCTTAATGAGCGCCATTGCGGCAAAAGCCCAACAAAATGCTGCCTTGATAGCTATTTTGGGATTTCCCATCATACTTCCCCAGTTGTTATTGTTAATGCGGTTAAGTAAAGTAGCTTTTGCAGAAATATTTAGAGAGGGAGCTGTTTTACAATTGGTGGGTCTTATCGGCGGCTTAGATATTTTAGTAATTGCCCTTGCTATTATTTTATTTCCTTATCTCTGGAAAGATTAGGCATATAAAAAGAGATATTTATTAAATCTTTGTATGTCTTTACCCTAACTTTGCGGCTCATTATAAAACTCACGTTTTTTGAAGAAAAACTGGTGGAAAATATTGTCTCTTCTTTTATTGGTTTATACCATTGTAGGCGGTTTGCTGATGGATGTGCCCCGTTTATTTATCCTAAATGAAACTATTCGTAATCTTTATTTCCATGTTTGTATGTGGTTTGGGATGATGATCTTATTTACCATTAGCTTTTATTACAGTATTAAATACCTAAGGGGCTTTAATTTACGTAATGATATTTTTGCACAGCAATATGCTGCAGTAGGGGCATTTTTTGGTATATTAGGATATGCCACTGGTACTTTATGGGCTAATTACACTTGGGTAACCGATCAGAGCCAATCTTTAGGCAGCATATTAAAAGAGCCTAAGCTAATTGGAGCGGCTATCGCCTTGTTGATCTACGGTGCTTATTTTGTTTTAAGAGGGTCATTTACAGATATTGATAAAAAAGCCAGAATAAGTGCAGTGTATAATATTTTTGCTTTTGCTATGCTCTTTCCAAGTATTTGGATAATTCCAAGGTTAGTAGGAAGTTTACACCCCGGTGCGCCAGGAAGCGATAGTGGAAACCCTGCATTAAATTTTAAGGATATCGACAGCCGCTTAAGGATGGTATTTTATCCCGCAGTTATTGGCTGGACTTTATTGGGTGTTTGGATAACCACTTTGAAAATAAGACTGCAATTATTAAAAGATAAATCATTAATAAATGAATAAGAAATTAAGCCGTTTGTTTATGTTGGTTTTTGGGTTGCTTGCCAACATGGTTGTTTCTGCTCAGGAAGCCGAACCTCAAATGGCAGATATCATGCGTAGCAATGGAAAAATTTATGTGGTAGTTGCAGTTTGTTTAACCATTTTATTAGGTTTGTTTCTTTATGTTTATTTAATCGATAGAAAAATAAACCGGTTAGAAAATAACAAAGACTAAAATTTAGAATAAAGTTTATAAAAATAAAATCAATTTTATGAGTGATCAACATGAGTACACTTTTTTCCAGAACGTTGAAAGAAGTTTTGACAAAGCTGCCAAATTTACCAAATGGGATTTGGGTATTTTGGAGCAGATTAAAGCATGTAATAGTGTTTACCGTATGCGTTTCCCAATTAAAAGAGATAATGGAACCATCGAAGTAATAGAAGCCTACCGTGTTCAACATAGCCATCATAAAACACCTTGTAAAGGGGGTATCCGTTTTAGCGATGAAGTAAACCAGGATGAAGTAATGGCTTTAGCAAGTTTAATGACATACAAGTGTGCCATTGTAAATGTGCCTTTTGGTGGTGGTAAAGGAGGTATTAAAATCAACCCTCGTAATTACAGCGAGTATGAACTTGAAAAAATTACTCGTCGTTATACATCAGAATTGGTAAAGAAAAATTTTATTGGACCTGGTATTGATGTTCCAGCTCCTGATTACGGAACCGGCGAGAGAGAAATGGCTTGGATCGTTGATACTTATGCTTCTTTAAAGCCTGGTGAAATTGATGCTGCGGGTTGTGTAACTGGTAAACCAGTAACTCAAGGTGGTGTAAGAGGTAGAAAAGAAGCAACTGGATTAGGGGTGTTTTATGGTATTCGTGAAGTATGTGCGATGAAAGAGCAAATGGATAAATTAGGACTTACAACTGGTATTAAAGGTAAGACTGTCGTTATTCAGGGATTAGGAAATGTAGGATACCATAGTGCTCAGTTTTTCCGTGAGGCAGGTGCAAAAGTTATTGCCTTGGCAGAATTTGAAGGGGCTATTTTTAATGCAGATGGTTTGAATGAGTTGGAAGTGTTTTTGCATCGTCAAAAAACGGGTTCAATCCTAGACTTCCCTGGAGCAACTAATTTAGCTAAGAACACTGATGCATTGGAATTAGAATGTGATATATTAATTCCAGCGGCATTAGAAAATGTAATTCATGCCGAAAATGCATCTCTTGTTAAAGCTAAAATAATTGGAGAAGCTGCTAATGGACCTTGTACACCAGAGGCTGATGAAATTTTTACTCAAAGAGGAATTTTATGTGTGCCGGATATGTATTTAAATGCTGGTGGAGTAACAGTAAGTTATTTTGAGTGGTTGAAAAACTTAAGCCACGTTCGTTATGGCCGTATGGAAAAACGATTTACAGAAAACCTAAATACACGTATTTTAGGTCAGATGGAAGAGTTAAGTGGTAAATCTGTAACTCAGGAAAACAGAGACTTTATTTTACATGGTCCTGAGGAAGTAGATTTGGTGCATAGTGGATTGGAAGAAACGATGATTGCCGCTACCAGAGAAATTATGCACATCTGGAACAGTAATCCCGATATTCCTGATATGCGTACTGCTGCTTATGTAAATGCTATTAATAAAGTAGCGACTAGCTATGTTGAGTTAGGAATATTCCCATAATCTAAATAAGCTAATTATAAAAAAGTCCCGGCCAAACTGGCGGGACTTTTTAGTAAATCGAATTCTGGTTTAGTGTGTAAATCGATTTTAATTAGGTTCAATCATATCCCATAAATTGCCATAGAGGTCTTCAAAAACGGCAACAGTTCCATAAGGTTGCTTTTCTGGGGGACGTACAAAATTTATATTCTTTTCTATCATCTTATTATAATCTCTCCAAAAGTCATCAGTATACAAAAATAAAAATACCCTTCCTCCGGTTTGGTTACCTACCCGGCTTTTTTGTTCATCAGTGGCAGCTTCAGCCAATAATAAGCAACATTGACCTTCTCCCTTTGGGGCAACCATTACCCAGCGTTTTGTGGCGCTTAGTTTTGTGTTTTCAATTAATGTAAAGTCTAATTTTTCAGTATAAAATGCTATGGCTTCGTCATAGTTATTTACTACCAAAGCAATATGTGCTATTCGTTGGTTCATGTTTAAAACTTAGAGAATTTTTTTTAGGTGCTCATCATAAAGGCCAATCAATATGCTATTACCTTCTTTGTTAATTTTTATACCGCCATATTTTGCTTTTTCAAATTTTTTCGACTGGCCTTCTTCAAAAAAGAAAGATTCGGCGCCAATATGAACAGCCCAATCTACTATGTTATATTCAATGAGATATTCATTGTTGAACAGTGGCTTTTTTCCGGTCTGTAATCTTACTTTTTTTGCAATGCCGTTGGGTTGAAGCTGTACCACACAAAACCCTCGCTTGGAAACACTATCAATTGCAACCTCGTCAGATATGGCATATC
Organism: uncultured Chitinophagaceae bacterium; assembly: GCA_947085175.1. Taxonomy (GTDB): domain Bacteria; phylum Bacteroidota; class Bacteroidia; order Chitinophagales; family Chitinophagaceae; genus Ferruginibacter. Next base: position 56,084 of record CAMTVJ010000001.1, on the reverse strand, counting down.
TTAATTCCATATAATCACCCTGAATTAATGACCTTGGGTCAACTGGTGCCAATTCTAATAAAACCAATTTGCCTTCTGATAGAATGGTTTCTTTTTTTACAATTGAGTAATTAAAAAAAATAAGTAGTATTATTAAATTTATCAGGATGATAAGCGATTTATACTTTTTCATTTGTATTTAGTTTTTTCTTTGTAAATAAATAAAATAACATAAAAAGTAAGCCAGATGAAAATAAGAGTATAGACTTTAATAATAATGTAAAATGCAGGTCGTAATAATATTGAGTTATAAAATAAATGAACGACATGATGCCTATTGCAAACCCAGTTTTATAGTTCACTAGATATGCTAATAGGATTATCAGCAGTGAACCAGAAATAGCTGGTGAAAAGGAGCTAAGTAACAACAAAAGCAAACTTGTGGTATAAATTAAGACTTTATCCTTTTGGCTATTTGCATTTACAATTGGTAGAAGAATTGAGATGACATACAAAACTGCTAATACTGTTGCAACAGATGATAGCCAAATTAAGTTAGGAGATAATTCAACAATACCTTTTTTCCCTACCATTATTAATCCCATTAAAAGAGAAAATAACAAACCAATCCGGAGTGGGTTGTACAGCTTCGATATTTTTTTATTTAAAGTAAAAAATTTAGCCTCATTAAGTAGGACATAAGTAAATGCTATTACCATGGCAGCATTATAAATATGAATGCTGTTATAGTTTTTATTAATGAATATTAATGAAAGAATACTGCCATTGACGATGAGAATGGAAATAAAGGAAAGGATATAATTTTGAGTGATGATTAATGAACAAATGGCGATAAGAATAAAAAGCAGTGCCGGCAAATTGTCATTCGCATGAAATTTATCTAATCCCAAACCAATTAATATAAAGCCAACAGCAAAAACAGAGATGCTTAAAGTGTCAATAATAATTTTGTTATATGCTTTGTTGAGGCCAATAGCTCCGATAATAAAGGCGAAACCAAAAATAAGCAGGCCTGTTCCAGAATCATACAAGCCAGCAATCAACAAAAAAGCCATAAAAGCAAGCGTAGCTAATAGGCCACCAAAAATGGATAATACTTTTATAGCCAGGCTCGATTGGTCGGCACTGCTTTTTTGATATTCTTCTAGTATTGCATCTTCATTAAATTCAAATCTTTCTGGCTCCTGAAGTTTCAGTTGCTGTAAAATGTCTTGTATATTTTCTGATTTAATCATTTGACCATTTTTTTTGAAGTGATATCAAATTTTTTATCACTGCAGTAATACTTACAATAATAAACAGGCTGGTTATTAAAAACATGAACTCTCCACTTGATATGTCAATAAGTAAAACAGAAATAATGACAATTAAACTAAATGGAATAATGGAAAGATAAAATCCATTTTTAGTTTTTAAGCCATAGATAATTCCCAATGTATACAACACTGCAGAAATAAATAAAAGCACTAAAAATGGATAGTTGAATTCGTTTAAAATGCCAATACAAATTCCAACTGTTGCAAAGTAAGTAGCAGCTAATGCAATGGAATAGCTAAACCAAATGGGAATTTTTACATTATTATATTTTGAAATCAAAATAGATGATATTAAAAAACTGACGTTAAGAATGAAATGTAAAGAATTCACAAAAACTTCCGTCCAGTTGCTTGCAACTTGCTCAGCATAAAGTCCAAGACAAGTGTTTAATAAAACTAAAAACAACATCCATAAAGCTGGGAAGTTGGATATGATTACCCATAAGGCGATGAAAATTGTCCAGCCTATAAAGAAGTCGTAGGCATTAGCACCAGTTTGATAAATCTGACCAAAAACAGCAAATAACACACCAACCATGATTGCTGTGCCAGTAAGGATTACGTTTTTAGTGGTTTCAGTAAACTTGCTCAGTAAGATAAAGGCTGTTGCTATTACAATTAGACCTTCAAGCAAACCTAGTTTAACAAATTTGTGAAGGTTATCCCAATTGTATGCAAAGAAAAAAATAATGCCAGAAACGGTAAAGCAAATGGAAAGACTGATAAAAAAAACACGCAAGAATTTTTTCCAATTATTTGAACTGCTATAAATATTTTGTTGAAGGGCTTGGGCTACGGCTTTCTCATTCCAGTTACTATTTCTACTTATAATTTGAATATCTTCTCTATTAATATGTATCATTCAGTTGGTTTTTGAAATTGAGCTTTGGTAACTTTCACTAAATGTATTGAAAAGAACTCATTAAAGTTTTATGACCACAAAAAAATCCCGTCTGCAAAATTGAAGACGGGATTTAATTCAAGTATTATTTTTCTTAACTCAATTCGGCCATATCGGGGATATGCTCAGCTTTATATTCGCCGGCATCCAATTTTTTCTTTACTGCTTCAAAAGCATTTAATGTTTGTTCAATATCTTCATCAGTATGTCTTGCTGTTGGAATTAAACGGTATATAATATCACCTTTTGGTATTACAGGGTAAACTACAATTGAACAAAAAATGTGGTAATTCTCTCTAAGGTCCATCACCATTTGTGTAGCTTCTGGTAATTCCCCTTTCATAAAAACGGGTGTAACAGGAGAGTTAGTACCTCCAATATCAAAACCACGTTCTTTTAAACCTGTTTGTAATTTTTTTACATTGCTCCATAATTTTTCTCTAAGCTCGGGCATGGTTTTAATCATATCCATACGTTTTAGCATACCTTCCACAACCATCAATGGAACACTTTTAGCAAAAATTTGAGAACGGGTATTGTATCGTAAAAATTTAATAATGGCTTTATCTCCACAAATAAAACCACCCAAACTACCCAGGCTTTTTACCATGGATGAAAAATACAAATCAATATCTTTTTGGCATCCCTGAGCTTCGTCGGCACCGGCACCTGTTGGTCCCATATATCCAAATCCATGAGCATCGTCAATTAAAATACGGAACTCATATTTTTTCTTTAAGGCACAAATTTCTTTTAATATGCCTTGCTCACCATCCATTCCAAAAACGCCTTCGGTAATCAATAAAATACCTCCACCATTTTTATTGGCTAATTCGGTGGCACGCTTTAATTGTTTTTCGCAATCTTCAATATCATTGTGTTTAAAAGCATACCTATTGCCCATGTGCAAACGAACGCCATCTACTATACATGCATGCGACTCGGCATCATAAACTATTACATCACGGCGGTTTACCATTGCATCAATACAGCTCATGATCCCCTGGTAACCAAAGTTCATAATCATAGCATCTTCACGGTTGGTAAATTCGGCTAATACTCTTTCCAATTCTTCATGCATACTTGTATTGCCACTCATCATCCTTGCACCCATCGGATTTCCTAATCCATATTTGCTTGCAGCTTCTGCATCTACTTTTCTTATTTCGGGATGATTAACCAAACCCAGATAATCATTTAAACTCCAAACAACCATATCCTTACCTCTAAACTTCATTCTTGGTCCAAGATCACCTTCCAGCTTTGGGAAAGCAAAATATCCATGAGCTCTGTCCATATGTTGGCCTATCGGCCCACCGTCATTAATTAATTTTGCAAAAACATCCATGTTGATTTTCGATTTATGTTTATCAATGTACCAAATAAGTAGTTGTTTTCCTATCTAGCATAAGGCTGCAAATTTAAGGATTTGGCATCAAATTTCTAAATCCGGATTAAATGCATACCCAACTCAATTGAATGGCTTAATAATTATCTTTGGACAAATACTTGAATATGGTCTGCAAAAAAATCTTTCTTTTCCTTTTGATTAGCTTTTTCTCAATGGCAGTATCTGCACAAACCGCTAAGCCAAAATTGGTAGTTGGTTTAGTAGTAGATCAAATGCGGTGGGATTATCTGTATAGGTTTAGCCAACAATATGGACCTAATGGGTTTAAAAGGCTATTGAGCCAGGGCATGAGCTGCGAAAATGCCATGATTCCCTACATGCCAACTTATACTGCAGTTGGCCATAGTACTATTTATACAGGCAGTGTGCCTGCCATTACAGGTATTGTAGGTAATAATTGGTACGATAAGACCAGCAAAAAAAATGTGTATTGTACTGATGATTCTACGGTTACAACTATTGGTAACAATACCAAAGCAGGAAAGATGAGCCCAGTAAATATGTGGACGACTACCATAGCGGATGAATTAAAACTTAGCAATAATTTTAAAAGCAAAGTAATTGGAATTGCTCTTAAAGACAGGGGAGCTATTTTGCCCGCAGGCCATAGCGCCAATGCGGCTTATTGGTACGATGATAAACCAGGCAGATGGATTACAAGTTCGTTTTATATGAACAGCCTTCCTAAATGGGTGGAGGATTTTAATGCTAAAGACCTGCCATCTGTTTACATGAGTAAGGATTGGGTTACGAGTTTACCCATGAGTCAATATGGAATGAGTACAGTAGATGATAAACCTTATGAAAATAATATTAGGGGCGAAAAAGGAGTTGTTTTTCCTCATCAATTGAGTAAGATTCCCGATTCGCTTAAGTATGCTTCTTTCCGAACAACGCCAGCTGCCAATACTTATACTTTTGATTTTGCCAAAGCGGCCATTGAAAATGAGGCCTTAGGTAAAAACAACGTTACCGATTTTTTGGCAGTTAGCATTTCTTCAACCGATTATATTGGGCATTCTTTTGGTCCTAATTCGGTAGAAATACAGGATACTTATTTAAAACTTGATAAGGATATTGCCGATTTTCTTGCTTATTTAGATAAGAAACTGGGTGTAGGCAATTATCTTTTCTTTTTATCAGCCGATCATGGGGTGGCACATATCCCTGCTTTTTTAAATGAGAACAAATTACCCGGCGGTACTTTTGAAGATAAGGATATTGAAAAAGAGCTTAATGCCCTTATTGATTCTGAATTCAATTTTAAAAAAGCAGTTTTGTCGGTGATGAATTATCAGATTTACCTTGATATTGATGGGTTAGAGAAAGCAAACAAAGATGTGGACGCAATTAAAAAACTGGTAATGAAAACTTTAAAACAAAAAGATTTTATCATTGCAGCTTTTGAAACAGAAGAAATTGCTGAGACTGCATTACCTAGCCCTCAAAAGGAGATGATGATAAATGGTTACAATCCTAAGCGAAGCGGAGATATACAGTTTACTTTTAAGTCGGGGTATTTTGATGGTGGTAAAAAGGGGACCACCCATGGTTTGTGGAATCCTTACGACTCTCATATCCCATTGGTTTGGTTTGGATGGAAGGTGAAGCCAGGTAAATTGTATAGAGAGGTTTATATGACAGATATAGCCCCTACATTGGCTGCCATGCTGCAAATTCAAATGCCAAGTGGGAGTGTGGGGAAAGTAATACCCGAAGTGATTAAATAAAATAATATCCAAAAAAAAAGAACTGAGAAATCAGTTCTTTTTTTTGTTGGGTTACTAGGATTCGAACCTAGACAAACAGAATCAAAATCTGTTGTGCTACCTTTACACCATAACCCAATATTCCACCTCAATTTTTAATCGGGAGTGCAAATTTAGGATAACACAGTTTAATTCCCAAAAGCTTTTTGAAAAGAGATCATCTATTTGCTTTTTAACTTTCATAAAGGCTTTGATATTTATTTTTATACTGATAAATTAGTAAAAAATAAAAACTTAAAACCAATAAAGATTTTACTACATCTATTGTCAAAAAGCTAAAACCTAACAGCAAAATTATTTTTCTCTATTCAGCATCTTCTTTCTCCTTCAAACTCTTAATCAAATCTAATGCTTCGGCTACCACATCACACATGATGGTAATTAATGATCCCGGCTTTGCATTATTGTATGCATGCATAATGGCTTCCTTCTCATTGTAAATAATGGTTATTGGTATTTCGTTAGGTTGTGTTTCTTTAATCCCATCAACAAGCAGTTGTACAATTTCTTCTGCCGTTCTGCCTCTTAAGTGTTTATCCTGGCGAATAATAATTTCATCAAAACTTCTGCCCGATATACGGCCCAGTTCTTTTATGTCTTCATCTCTTCTGTCGCCGGTACCACTAATGATTCCCACTTTTGGAGAACCTTCAATTTTACTAACAAAATCACATAACAATTCTAATCCAGCAGGATTATGGGCAAAGTCGGCAAGGAATTGGAAATGTTTAAATTGAAACATGTTTAACCTGCCCGGAGTTTGGGTAGATGAAGGAATAAAAGTTTGTAATGCCAGTTTAATATCCTGAATTTCGATGTTTCTCCAGAAATATGTACTCAATACGGCTGGTAAACAGTTCATGATATTATGCGTGGCTTTTCCACCATAAGTAACAGGTACTTCGGTCACTTTTATCACCCTAATTTTCCAGGTGCCTTTCATAATGCTGATGTAACCATTTTCATAAACAGAAGCATAACCTCCGGCTTTGCAATGCTCAATAATCCTCGGATTATTTTCATCCATACTAAAAAGTGCAATATTGCAAGTCAGGGTTTTCTTCATAGCAAAAACCAAATCATCATCTGCATTTAAAATGGCATAGCCGTGTTTAAAAACAGTTTCGGGCACTACTGCTTTTACTTTTGCCATCTGCTCTTTCGAGTCAATGCCTCCCAATCCAATATGGTCGTCGCTGATATTAGTAACAATGGCTACATCACAGTTTTGAAATGCCAATCCACTTTTTAAAATACCACCTCTGGCACATTCAAGCACCGCAAAATCTACAGTAGGGTCTTTCAACACAAACTGCGACGAGACTGGTCCGGTGCAATCACCCTTCATCATCAATTGATTTTGGATATACACCCCATCGCTGGTAGTGTAGCCAACTTTATAGCCTGCAGTTTTAGCAATATGTGCCGTTAACCTTGCTGTAGTTGTTTTGCCATTTGTGCCGGTTATAGCAATAATAGGGATAATGCCAGCACTGCCTTTTGGAAACAACATGTCTACCACCGGCTCGGCCACGTTGCGGGGTAAACCAACGGATGGATCAATATGCATTCTAAATCCTGGTGCGGCATTTACTTCTAAAATGGCACCTTTGTTTTCTACCACCGGCGTTTTTAAATCGGTGGCCATAATATCAATACCACAAATATCTAATCCTATAATTTTTGCAATTCTTTCGCACATGATGATGTTGGCAGGGTGTACTTCATCGGTAACATCGGTGCTGGTACCACCGGTTGAAAGATTGGCAGTGGGTTTCAATAAAACCTCTTCGCCTTTTGCAGGAACAGTTTCCAATGTATAGCCCAAATCATCCAGCATTTTTTGAGTAAACTGGTCAACCGTAATTTGGGTTAATACTTTTTCATGCCCATAACCACGGCGAGGGTCTTTATTTATTTCATCAAGCAAATATTGAATAGTATTTTTTCCGTTGCCAATTACTGCAGCTGGAGTGCGTAAAGCTGCACAAATAAATTTGTAATTGATAACCAGAATTCGAAAGTCGAATCCGGTAATATATCTTTCCACAATTACGCTTCTTCCATATTCTTTGGCAGCGGCCAAAGCTTTTAGAGCCTGTTCCCAATTCACAATATTGGTGGTATTCCCTTTACCATGGTTACCATCAATGGGTTTAATCACAATGGGATAACCAATATCATCAATCACTTCCTGCAAGCCTTCTTCGGTTCTTACTACATCTCCTTTTGGTACTGGAATTTCGGCAGCACCTAATAGGTTTTTAGTTTCTTCTTTATCACAGGCAATATCTACTGCAATATTTCCAGTAGTGCTGGCAATGGTAGCCCTAATTCTTTTTTGATTAACGCCATAACCCAATTGAACCAAAGAATGCTTGTTCAAACGGATATAGGGGATGCCTCTTTTAGCCGCTTCATCTACAATACATCCGGTACTTGGCCCAAGTCTTGTATCCTCTCTAATTTCTCTCAACCGCATAATATCAGCAGCCAAATCATAGTCTTCATTTGCAATTAAAGCTTCAGCCACTCTTACCGCAGCTTTGGTAGCATATACACCAGCATCTTCTTCGGTATAACTAATGCACACATAATATTCTCCTAACTTTCCAGTGCCTCTTGTTCGGCCAAACCCAGTATCCATACCGGCAATGGTTTGCATTTCCAAAGCAATATGTTCAATTACATGTCCCATCCAGGTGCCTTCATCTACTCTTTGAAAAAAACCGCCTTTGCAACCTACGCTGCAACGGTGTTCAATCATAGTAGGAAACATAGCTTCCAGTCGCTCTCTAAATCCATCAATTTTATTGGTTGGTCTTTCTTCCAACTCTTCTAAATCCAGTTTCATCTGAATTAATTTTGTTCTCCGAACACTCCAGTAGTTGGGGCCTCTCAGCACTTTCATTTCAACAATCTTCATATAATTCGTTTGTAATTTTTGTGAAGTAATTATTTTGTTATCGGCTTTTGTATTTCATTTGGTCATCGTTGCGTCGCACACTTGTACAGTCAATGGCTATTCAACTTTAATCTTTGGGTTTCTGTGTTTCTGGGGCTTTCACCAAAAGTTGGAAATTACCGATTTCATTTTGCTTTGCAAAAAACTAATAAGTAAATTGTAGTACTAAAACAAGCAGCATGTCAAACCGTCGTTCATTTATTCAAAAATTGGGTTCGTTGTCAGCCGCAGCAGTTGCCGCTAATATTTTACAACCAGTATGGAGCCGTGACCTAGAAAAAGCGCTGCTATCTGCCCAAAATAAGTCCCCATCCTTGCTAGCCACCGATGAGGAATTTTGGTATACTATACAACAAGCTTATACCAGGGCACCCAATTTGGTAAATTTAAATAATGGAGGTGTATCTCCTGCCCCCAAATCTGTTGCCGATGCAATGAAACAACATTATGATATGAGTAATGATGGCCCCAGTTACTTTATGTGGCGAATTTTAGATAAAGGCAGGGAGCCATTACGGAAAAAACTAGCCCATCTAGCCGGTTGCGATGCCGAGGAGATTGCCATGAACCGAAATGCTTCCGAAGCGTTGGAAACTGTGATTATGGGTTTTGATTTAAAGCCCGGCGACGAAGTAGTGCTTTGTAAACAAGATTATCCCAATATGATTGGCGCCTGGCAACAGCGTGAAAAAAGAGAAGGAATAAAATTGGTTTGGGTGAATTTGGATCTCCCAAGCGAAGATGAAAATTACCTGGTAAAAAAATATACCGATGCCTTTACTGCTAAAACTAAACTGGTTCAAATAACCCATATCATCAACTGGATTGGACAGATTTTACCGGTTAAAAAGATTGCAGATATTGCCCACACAAAACAAATTGAAGTGCTTGTGGACGGTGCTCATAGCTTTGCTCATTTCGATTTTAAAATTCCAGATTTGAGTTGCGATTATTTTGGAACAAGTTTGCATAAATGGCTAGGAGCCCCTGTTGGCACAGGTATGCTGTATGTGCGGAAAGAAAAAATAAAAAAATTATGGCCTTTGTTTGGGGTAATGGGTTTTGCAGGCGAAGATAATATCCGAAAATTTGAACACCTGGGCACCCGCCCATTTTATATTGAACAAGCTATAAGTAATGCTATAGATTTTTTAGACAGTATAGGTTTGAAACGAAAAGAGGAAAGGCTTCATTTTTTAAAAAATTACTGGATGAATAAAGTAAAAGACGAACCTAAAGTAAAACTGCATACCTCATTAAAAAAAGAATTTGCCTGTGCCATTGGTATGGTAAGTGTCGATGGAAAAACCCCTTCTCAACTAGATCAGTTTTTAATGGAGAATTACAATATTCACACAGTTGGTATCATTTGGGAAAATATCCATGGTGTAAGAATAACTCCTAATGTTTATACAACTTTACCCGATCTTGACCTATTATCTGAAGGCATTATCAAATTTGCAAAATCCTAACTCATTCATTATTAACATTTGGGTATAAACAGGTGAGTGGCTAAAAACACTAATTCCCTTATTTTTGCGTTAATCATAAAAAGATTAAATGCAATTTGCTAAAGGAAAACTAATAGCTATTGGTGGTGCAGAAGATAAGGGAACAGACCTTGAAACCGGAAAAATCCAACGCAACAATCTCAACTTTTTTGAACTGGGTATTTTATCTCGTATTGTAGATGAAGCAGGCGGCCCCCATTGCCGTATTGAGGTTATTACAACTGCCAGTATGATTCCCTACGAAGTTGGAGACAATTACATGGATGCATTTGGTAAAATAGGGGCTACCAATATTGGAGTAATGCACATTCGCAACCGTGCCGATGCTGCTATTGAAGATTATTTAAACCGTATTTGTGAATGTGATGTAGTGATGTTTAGCGGAGGTAACCAATTAAGGCTTAGCAGCACTTTTGGAGGTACAAAATTTTTCCAGAAAATTGTAGAACGATATCAGCACGAAGAAGACTTTGTGATTGCTGGCACATCGGCAGGAGCTATGGCAATGAGCAATACCATGATTTATGAAGGCAATGCCACCCGTGCTCATTTAAAAGGTGAAGTAAAAATTACCACCGGACTTGGTTTTATGAATGATGTCATCTTTGATTCACATTTTGAAAAACGGGGCCGCTTTGGAAGATTAGCTCAGGCTGTAGCAGCCAATCCATCCTGCATTGGCATTGGCCTGGGAGAAGATACTGGAATGATTATTACTGATGGTAATAAAATGGAAGCAATTGGAAGTGGTTTAGTAATGATCATTGATGGTCATGATATTCTTCATTCCAATATTGCCGATATACCTGATGGGAATCCCATCAGTTTACAAAATCTTAAAGTGCATTTTTGCGAACATGGGAATGGCTATCTGGTTAAAGAGCGTAAGTTTTTAATGAATGTGGGAGATGGAGTTATAAAAAAACAGGTTGACGTAGAATAAGCTAATTAAAAAATACCGTTTAACATAAAATTATAAGTCCCCGTAACTGGGGATTTTTGTATTGTAGAAAAAGATACTATCTTAATGCTGCTTTACTTCTGTTTGCAACTTACTTATCATCCAATCCTTCATTTTTTTACTTTTAAACAAACAGTTATTATGAAATTTGCATCCAAACAATTTTTACTCTTCAGTTTATTGCTGCCTTTATTTTTTGCAGCTTGTAACAATCAAAAAGAAGAAAAGCCCCCTATAATTGCTGTAGAGGATTTCTTTAAAAACTCTGATTATAGCGGTTGGCAAATTTCACCCGATGGTGAATATGTGTCGTACCGTTCCCCTCACCTTGGCCATACTAATGTGTTTGTAAAAAAAATTACAGATTCGGTGGGTGTGCCTGTAACATTTGATTCTGTTCGTAATATTTCGCAGTATCAATGGAAGGGTAACCGTATTCTGTATTTACAAGATATTGGTGGAGATGAAAATTTTCAATTGTTTTCAGTTTCAATTGATGGAAAAGACCAAAAGGCTTTAACACCTTTCCCAAAAGTGAGGTCATTTATAATTAATGACTGGCGCTTTATTCCTGGTAAGGAAAAAGAAGTAATGATACAGATGAATAAAAGAGATTCCCGGTATTTTGATCCATATAGTGTGAACATTGAAACCGGTGAATTAAAAGAGTTGTATAAGAATGACAATAACTATGAGAGCTGGATTACAGATCATAATGGGGTAATAAGAATGACTTCTAAAACAGATGGAGTTAACATCACCTATTATCATAGAGCATCAGATACAGCACCATTTGATTCTCTACTTACAACCTCCTATAAAGAAACATTTGGGATACAGTTTTTTACTTTCGACAATAAAAATATTTATGTTGCCAGTAATATTGGAAGAGATAAGACAACTATTGTGGAATATGATTTAGCTACAAGAAAAGAAGTAAAAGAAATATATGCCAATAAGGAGTATGATGTATTAGGAATAGATTTTTCTCCGAAGAGAAAAGTGATACAGTCAGCATTTTATACTTCTTGGAAAGATGAACAGCATTTTTTGGATAAAGAAGCGGAAGCCGATTTTAATAAGGTGAGGGATAAATTTAAGGGCTACGAAGTAGCACTGTACGGAAATAATAATGATGAAGATAAATACATGGTATGGGTAGGTAATGATAAATTACCTTCAAAATTTTATTTCTATGATAAAAAAACGGGTGAAACAAAGTACTTAGCTACATCTAGACCATGGTTGAAGGAAGAGGATATGGCTTCTATGAAGCCAATTGAATATAAATCGAGAGATGGATTAACCATTCATGGGTATTTAACTTTGCCTAAGGGGGTTGAAGCTAAAAATATTCCGGTAATTATCAATCCACATGGAGGTCCATGGGCCAGGGATAGCTGGGGATATAATAGCGAAGCCCAGTTTTTCGCAAACAGGGGTTATGCTGTATTACAAATGAACTTTAGGGGTTCTACAGGTTATGGCAAGGAGTTTTGGTTAAAAAGCCAAAAGCAATGGGGCAAAACCATGCAGGATGATATTACCGATGGTGTAAACTGGTTGATTAAAGAAGGAATAGCCGATCCAAAACGGGTAGCCATTTATGGCGGTAGTTATGGTGGATATGCAACACTTGCCGGTGTAACTTTTACACCAGATTTATATGCATGTGCTGTAGATTATGTGGGGGTTTCAAATATGTTCACTTTTATGAAAACCATACCTCCATATTGGGAACCATTTAAAGCCATGTTTTACGAGTTGGTTGGTGATCCAGTAAAAGACAGTTTGTTACTAGCTGAAGTTTCACCAGCTTTACATGCCGATAAAATAAAAACGCCTCTTTTTGTTGTTCAAGGAGCTAATGACCCCAGGGTGAACAAAGACGAAAGTGACCAGATGGTAGCTGCCTTAAAAAAGCGTGGGGTAGAAGTACAATACATGGTTAAAAATGATGAAGGCCATGGTTTTGCAAATGAAAAAAACAGAATTGAATTGTATAAGGCAATGGATGTGTTTTTTGCTAAATACTTAGCAGCACCCGTTGCAGCTAAAAAATAATTAATCTTTTCAATAAAAAAGCATCACGTTTCTTTATCGTGATGCTTTTTTTATTTCATTGTTTTTAAACTAAACGATGTAGACCAAATAATAATTCTTTTTTCCTTTTTGCACTAAAATGTATTTATTATGAAGTAAAAAGGATTGATCAATTTTCAATTCAATGCTTTCTATTTTTTTACGGTTAATACTTACACCACCACCTTGTGTCATCTTCCTGGCTTCTCCTTTGCTTGAAAAAATTTCAGATTCGGCTAAAAAACTTACTACATCAATTCCAGATGTAATTTTTTCAATGTCGAATTCTATTTTTAAAACTCCTTCCATTCCTTCTAGGTCTTCAGCACTAAGACTTTCTGCAGCAGCGTTTTGATTGAGAAAAAGTTTTTCTGTTGTTTCCAGGGCTTTTTCATATTCTTCATTCCCATGTACAAATTGAGTTACTTCTCTGGCAAGGGCTTTTTGTAAAACTCTTTTCGACGCATCTTTTTTCTGTTCAGTAATTAATTCATTTATGGTTTGTTGATCTAAAAAAGTAAAAATTTTAATCCAGTCTTCTGCATCTGTATCATTTGCATTTAACCAAAATTGATAAAATTGGTAAGGGGTAGTTTTAGTAGCATCCAACCAAATATTCCCCTGTTCTGTTTTGCCAAATTTTCCGCCATCTGCTTTCTTAATTAATGGACAAGTAAATGCAAAAGCTTCGCCTCCAGTTTTTCTTCTTATCAATTCGGTACCAGTAACAATATTTCCCCACTGATCACTTCCACCCATTTGTAATTTGCAATTTTTGTTTTGATAAAGCCAGTAAAAATCAAAACCCTGTACCAATTGATAAGTGAATTCGGTAAAGCTCATTCCAGTTTCTCCATCCAATCTTTTCTTAACACTGTCTTTAGCCATCATGTAATTTACAGTAATGTGTTTCCCTGTATCTCTAATAAAGTCTAAAAACGATATTTCTTTAAACCAATCATAGTTATTGGCAATCTCTGCGGCATTGGTTTTAGCATTATCAAAATCTAAAAATTTTTCAAGTTGAGCTTTAACGCAAGCCACATTATGGTTTAGTATTTCTTCACTTAGTAAATTTCTTTCTTCGCTTTTACCACTTGGGTCTCCCACCATTCCTGTTGCGCCTCCTACAAGGGCAATTGGCTTGTGACCCGCTTTTTGTAAATGAACTAGTAAAATAATGGGAACCAAGCTGCCAATATGTAAACTATCGGCAGTAGGGTCGAAACCAATATAAGCTGTGGTCATTTCCTTTTCCAGTTGTTCTTTTGTGCCAGGCATAATATCCTGTATCATTCCTCTCCATTGTAATTCTTCTATTAAAAACTGCATCATATTGTACTAAAAGTGAAAGATTTGTAAGTTAGGTTTAGATATATAATAGATCAATACAGCAAAAATGCTCATAAAAATTGATAATTCCTTCATCACATGCTTGTAAAAAAACAATTTGTGAAAGATAAAACTCGAAATAACAGCTTGAGGAATAATATAATGGAAGAATAGTCCGTTATATATGAAGCATCCTTATTTAATAAAATGGCGTCTTAATTAAAGAAGAAAGTAATCTTATAGGATGTCAAGCTGGATTATTTTGTAATAGTTAAGTCAGTTTATGTAGTATTAAGCTTAATTTTATAGTGATATAAAACACAATTTGTTAACCAATCTTACGTTTAATTATCGCTTAAGCAGTTTAAAATTGTACTACTAACTTATAATTTATGAGAATTTATTTTTTTATATGTGTTTTGATCTTGGTTCTAAGTCCGATTTTTGGCTTTACCCAGTTTCGGAAATATTCAAATGAATTTTTAAATATTGGTGCTGGAGCCCGAGGTTTGGGAATGGGAGGAGCACAAATTGCTTCTGCTAAGGATGCAACAGCGGGTTACTGGAACCCTGCGGGTTTAGTTGGCATTAAAGACAATCCTAATGTAGGCATAATGCATGCTGAATATTTTGGAGGCATTGCCAAGTACGATTATGTTTCAGCTGGTATTCCTATACAGGATAACAAAAGAGCTTTAGGTATTTCACTTTTGAGGTTTGCTGTTGATGATATTCCAAATACTTTGTTTTTAGTGGAGCCCGATGGAAGTATCAATTACAATAATATTCAAACATTTTCATCAGCCGATTATGCCTTTTTATTATCATTTGCTCAAAATATAAAAGAGTCGGAAAATAAAAATTTGAGTTTTGGATTAAATGCAAAAGTGATTTATAGGAAGGTGGGAAAGTTTGCATCTGCATGGGGTTTTGGTTTGGATGCAGGCATTCAGGGAAGGACTGGAAAATGGCATTATGGCATTGTAGCTCGAGACATTACAACCACATTTAATGCCTGGTCATTTAAATTTACGGAGAAAGAAAAAGAAGTGCTATACTTAACAAAAAATGACATCCCGGTACGTTCAACTGAACTTACAGCCCCAAGGGTAGTAATAGGTGGAGGGTATGATTTTAAATTAGGAGAATCGGTGAATCTGATGGTTGAAGCCAATATGCATGTAACTTTTGATGGTAAGAGAAATACGGTATACAGTGGCAATACCATTAGCATTGATCCTAATATTGGTTTAGAAGCAAATATTAAGGATGTGTTTTTTGTAAGGGCAGGAATTACGAATTTTCAAAAAGCTTTGGCCGACGGAGATACTTTAAACCAAAAAAAGGTTTGGATTTATCAGCCAAGTGCTGGTGCTGGATTTAAAATAAAAAACATCATGATTGATTATGCATTTACCAATCTTGCCAATCAATCAAACCCTTTATATACACATATTTTTTCTTTGCGATTTAATATTAATAGAAAAGGGGACTCCGAATAATATTTAATTTGAAAACTAGTTATGAAAAAACTTTTATTATCCTCACTGTTTATCTTTCTTGTATTCAATAGTTTTTCTCAACTGAATAATAGTTGGATTGATTATAGTAAAACCTATTATAAATTTAGACTTGCCAAAGATACTTTATCCCGAATTGGGCAACCTGTATTGGCAGCAGCTGGCTTGGGGTCAATTCCAGCACAAAACTTTCAATTATGGCGTAATGGAAAACAAGTAAGAATTTTTACGTCAAACCCAACAGGTATTATGGGAGCCAGCGATTATATCGAATTTTGGGGAGAGATGAATGATGGGAAACCAGATAAAAAACTATATCGTAATCCCGATTTTCAACTAAGTGATAGACACAGTTTGATGACAGATACGGCTTCTTACTTCTTAACTTTTAATTCTACTGGAGGAAACTTAAGGTTTACTACTGCCATCAATAATGTTGCAGGTAATGTATTACCTGCTGATCTCTTTTTTATGAGACGTGTAGAACAACATTATAAAACAGCTTTAAATAGAGGATATGCTGCAGTAATTGGTGAGTATGTTTATTCATCTTCTTACGACACAGGTGAAGGATGGACCAGTAATGGAGTAGCTCCATGTTGTGCATTGACATATCTTTTTTTAAATACAAACCGATATGCGGCTGGTCCGGCAAACAGCGTAACGATGACTGTGGGTGCTGTTGGTAGTGCACTGTATCCTCGTTCATTAGTTACTTCGCTTACTGGCACAGTAGTTTCTACTAAGCCAATGCCTTATTTTAATTACTTAAAAGATACCATTCGTAACCTGCCCTTATCCTTGTTAACCAGCCCTTCATTTATTAACGCAAGGGTAAATGGCAATGGTACGAACTCTAATGATTTTATTTCTGTTAGCAATATTACAGTTACTTACCCAGCTGTCTTTAATTTCAATAATGAAAAGAATTTTTATTTTGAATTAAGAAACAGTGCAGTTGGAAATTATTTGGTAATTAATAATTTTAATAACAATAGTGGTCAGCCCATTTTATATGATCACAATAATGGCTTAAGATATTTGGGTGATATCAGCATCCCCGGTCAAGTAAGGTTTGCATTACCAGCATCTGCAGACACTTTAAGAAGATTTAATTTAATGAGCCAGGATGTGACAAACATTAATTTAGTTTCATCACTTACAGTTAGAAATTTTGTGAATTATAATAATGTGGCAAATCAGGGGGATTACATCATCATTAGTAACCCAGTTTTATATAATAATGGTACAGGTATAAATAATGTAGAGCTTTATCGGCAATATAGAAACTCTATTGCTGGGGGAAGTTATAATGCCAAGATTTTTGACATTAATGAATTAGTTGATCAATTTGGATTTGGTATAAAAAAACATCCCTCATCTATTCAGGATTTTATCAGTTTTGCCAGCCAACAATTTAGTGCCAATCCAAAATACGTTTTCTTAATCGGTCGTGGGTTAAGTTATTACGACTATACCTTAAATCAGTCCAACCCTCTTGCCGAACAACTAGATTTAGTTCCCACATTTGGATGGCCAGCCTCTGATATATTATTATCCTGTAAGGTGGGTACTTTTATCCCTCAAATCCCTATTGGTAGGCTTGGAGCCATTAATGGCAATGAAGTAGGAATATATTTAGATAAAATGAAAGAGTATGAGCAAGTGCAACAATCATCCAGCCAAACAATCGCTTCTAAAGGTTGGATGAAGAATTTTTTGCACACTGTTGGAGGATCTGACAGTACTGAAAATGCCGAGTTCTTAATTTATATGAATGGGTATAAAAATATTGTTAGAGATACTTTTGTTGGTGCAACTGTTGCTACTTATGCTAAAACTTCGGTAGCGGCAATCGAACAACAGCAAAGCCAGGAAATTTCTAATTTATTTCAAACAGGATTAAGCTATGTAAAATATTTTGGTCACTCATCAGCTAATGACTTAGCCATTAATTTAAATTATCCAGAAACTTACCAAAATGCAGGCAAGTATCCTTTTATGCATGTAAGTGGATGTACTGTAGGTAATTTTTATACTTTTAGTCCAAACCGACTCAACGGTTATTCTGGAATGTCACTTTCTGAAAAATATATTTTCTTAAATCAAAAAGGAAGTATAGGCTTTTTGGGGAGTACGCACTTTGGTATTGCGCCTTTTTTAAATTTTTACAATACAAGTTTTTACAATGAATTTGGCCGCCATATGTATGGCAATTCAGTAGGTAATCAAATTAAAAAAACACTTCAAAACCTGGGAAGCAATCCAGAGAGTTTAGATTTTTATACCAGGATACATTTAGAGGAAATGAATTTACATGGAGATCCTGCACTAAAAATTAATGCATTTGCCAAGCCCGATTATGTTATTGAAGACCAGCTAGTGAAATTTACTCCGTCAATAATTTCTGTTGCCGATCAAAATTTCAAAATTGATATTAAAATGATGAATATTGGAAGAGCTATCCGAGATTCAATCAAAGTAACTGTAAAACAAAAATTACCAAACGATTCAATAAGAGTTTTATATAATCAAGTTATATCAGCTATTCTTTATCAGGATTCAGTGAGTTTAACGGTGCCTATCAATCCAATTACCGACAAAGGGCTTAATAAATTAATTGTAACATTGGATGAAACCAACCGTGTAGATGAGTTATCTGAAATGAATAATGTTCTTACAAAAGATTTTTACATTTTCGAAGATGAGTTGAGACCAATATCCCCTTACAATTTCTCTATTGTAAATCAACAAAACATTACCTATTCTGCCAGTACTGCCAATCCTTTAAGCGGCCAGCGACAATATTTAATGGAGGTAGATACTACAGAGTTATTTAACTCCTCCTTTAAAAAAGTTTATAATGCCAGTGGAACTGGTGGTATTGTTCAATTTACTCCTTCTAATATTTCATTTACTGATAGTACTGTTTATTACTGGAGAGTAGCAACAATACCAACAGGGAATAATGCGTATATCTGGAACAACTCTTCCTTTGTGTATTTACCAAATAGTACAGTTGGCTTTAATCAGTCACATAATTTTCAGCATTTAAAGTCTACTCTTAAAGACTTGAATTATTCGGCTAACAGAGAGTGGAAGTTTAATGAAAGCCAGGTGGCGGTAAAAATGAAGAATGGGGTTTTTCCTACTGCTGCTAGTCAGGCAACAGACTTTATGGTTGAGATCGATGGGTCAAGTTATATTAGAAGTGTTTGTGGGGTATCTGCCATTATATTTAACGTATTTAGTCCTTTTGATATGGCGCCTTGGGTGAATACTTTCCCAGGTACTGGTCAATACGGTAGTGATAATGTTTGTGGGCCTACAAGGCAATGGAATTTTCAGTACAATATTTTAAATCAGTCAAAAAGAATAGCGGCTGTCAATTTTTTAGATCAGATTCCTGACGGATATTATGTTACTGTTAGAAATACTTCGGGAACAGCACCTACTTCAAATACATATGCCAATGATTGGAAGAATGACACTTTGGTTATGGGAAGTGGTAATTCATTATTTCATCGATTAAAAAATGCTGGATTTTTAGAGTTGGATTCATTTAACAGGCCAAGGGCATTTAATTTTATTTATAAGAAACAAGACAATGCATTTATACCTTCCTACAATTTTTCAGAAGGGATAACTGATAAACTAGTGCTTGATGCTGTATGTCCAACAATAAAAGGATCGGGCACCATTACTTCACCATTATTTGGCCCTGCAAGATCATGGAGCCAATTTAAATGGAGCGGATTGCCTAAGGAATCAACGCCAGGAGACTCTATTTCGTTTCATATCATTGGAGTGAATAATTTGGGGGTTGAAACGCAATTATATACGGTAGATTCTACAATAAAAACGTTTGATATTTCGGCTATCAATGCAGCACAATATCCATACTTGCGATTAAGAATGTTTAATAGGGATAATGTAAAAGGAACTCCTTACCAGTTGAAATATTGGAGACTAAACGGTGCATTTATTCCAGAAGGAGCAGTTGCCCCCAATATACTTTTTTCCATGAAAGATACGGTTGACCAGGGGGAGGTGATTGATTTTAAATTGGCATTTAAAAATATCAGCCAAACTGCATTTACAGATAGCATGAAGATTAACTTTACCATTACTGACCGTAATAATAACCTTGTTCCAATTAATTTACCAAAGGGTAAGGTTTTAGTTTCGGGAGATACTTTAACCATCAATTATAGAATTGATACCAGAAATTACCCGGGTGCCAACACATTGTTTGTAGATGTAAATCCTAATAATGATCAACCTGAGCAATATCATTTTAATAATATATTGTTTAAGGATTTCTTTGTTAAAGCCGATTTGTTCAATCCGTTATTGGATGTAACTTTTGATGGGATACACATTTTGAATAAAGACATTGTTTCGGCTAAACCGCATATTGTAGTTCAACTAAAAGACGAAAGCAGATTTATGGCCCTAAGCGATACTGCATTAATCAAAGTACAGGTTCGCTTTCCAAATGGTAGTTTACGAAATTATAGTTTTGGCGATACTTTGCGCTTTACGCCGGCTAATCTTACCTCAGGTAGTAATACAGCAACCATCGACTTTATGCCTTTCTTCCTTGAGGAAGGAGAATATGAGTTAATTGTATCAGGAAGAGATGTGGTGGGTAATGCAGCAGGTGCTATAAGTTATAGTGTGACTTTTACGGTAATTTCAAAAGCCATGATTTCAAATCTGCTCAATTATCCTAATCCATTCACCACCTCTACCGCCTTTGTGTTTACCATTACAGGTAGCGAAGTGCCTCAAAATATGAGGATTCAAATTTTAACCATCACAGGTAAAATTGTGAGAGAAATTACGAAAGATGAACTAGGCCCTATTCATGTAGGAAGAAACATTACAGAATACAAATGGGATGGGACAGATACTTATGGTCAAAAGTTAGCCAATGGCGTTTATCTATACAGAGTGCTTACCAATTTAAATGGTAAGTCACTGGAGAAATACAAAGCCGATGGAGATAAAACAGATAAGTATTTCAACAAAGGATACGGTAAGATGGTATTAATTAGATAAATCAAATTTTTATAAATCAAAAGGCTGTCACAAATTGACAGCCTTTTTTATTTGTTACCTTTGAGCAAAAAATAGATTATGGCTAAAATAGCTATTAACATAGCCACAGGAAGTTTACAACAGGAAGAGATTATTGTGGGAATTGATTTAGGAACCACCAACAGTTTGGTAGCCATCATTCACCCCGAAAGTAAAAAGCCAGTGGCTTTAAAAGAACATAATAGTCGCTCTTTAGTGCCATCTGTTATTCATTTTGGAGAAGCGGGCAGTATTATTGTAGGAGAGGAAGCCAAGCAATATCTTCAAACTGATCCAGCCAATACCATCTTTTCGGCCAAAAGGTTGATGGGTAAAACTTATCAGGATGTACATAATAATACAGCTTCTGTTGCCTACAAAATTATTGATGATGAAAACCATTTGGTGAAAGTACAAGTTGGAGAAAAGTTTTATTCTCCAGTAGATTTATCTGCCCTCATTTTAAAAGAATTAAAAAAACAGGCTGAGCATATTTTAAAAACTACGGTAACCAAAGCGGTAATTACTGTTCCAGCATATTTTAATGATGCACAGCGACAAGCAACACGTGATGCAGGTAAATTAGCCGGACTAGATGTGTTGCGGATCATTAATGAGCCAACTGCAGCAAGTCTGGCTTATGGATTTGGCATTAACCAGGAAGCAGAAAAAACAATTGCCGTGTATGACTTGGGCGGCGGTACTTTTGATATTTCAATATTAAATATTACTGGTGGAATTTTTGAAGTACTCTCTACTAATGGCGATACTTTTTTAGGTGGCGACGATTTGGATAATGCCATTGTTGATTTTTGGATTCAGGAGTACGGTTTGATCAATGAGGCCAACAAAGTTCACAGTCAAATTCTGCGTTTAAAAGCCGAAGAAGCAAAAAAACATTTGTCAACTAATCAGCATTTCGAAACATCATATGAAGGTATGACCATCAGTTTATCAAAAGAGAAGTTTGAAGAACTGATTACGCCAATCATCAATAAAACAATTGCTTGCTGCGCCAATGCCATTAAAGATGCAGTGATCAAAAAAAATTCCATCAATGAAATTGTAATGGTTGGTGGAAGTACTAGGGTTCCATTGGTAAAGAAAATGGTTAGTGAGTTTTTTGGAAAAGAATTGAATGATTCTGTTGATCCAGATGAAGTAGTGGCTTTAGGAGCAGCCATACAGGCAGATATTTTGGCTGGTAATACAAAAGGGTTGCTTTTGTTGGATGTAACTCCATTGTCGCTAGGATTAGAAACAATGGGAGGGTTAATGGATGTGTTATTGCCTAGGAACTCTAAAATTCCAACCAAAGCATCCAGGCAATACACTAGTTATAAAGATGGGCAGAGCGGAATGAAGATTGCCGTTTTTCAGGGCGAACGAGATATGGTAAAAGATAACCGTCTTTTATCGGAATTTATTTTAAAGGGGATACCAGCCATGCCAGCAGGGATGGCAAAAGTGGATATTAGCTTTTTAATAAATGCAGATGGGATATTAATGGTGACGGCAAAAGAACTTCGCAGTGGAGTTGAGCAATCCATTGAAGTAAAACCACAATATGGTTTATCGGATGAAGAGGTTGAGAAAATGCTATTGGATTCAATGGAACATGCCGAGGAAGATATTGCCACCCGTGCTTTAGCCGAAGCTAAAACAGAAGCTGAACAACTGTTGCAAACCACTGAGAAATTCATCCATAAAAATTACGAATCGCTTTTAAAAGAAGAGTTGATGGCTACAACATTGGCCATGCAGGCGCTGCAATTGGCAATTGATATGAATGATAAAGATTTAGTGCAAACAAAAATTGAAGAACTCAATAACATTTCAAGACCTTATGCAGAGAGAGTAATGGATGGCGCTATTAGTAAAGCTATGGCTGGGAAAAAGATATAAAGCGATTAGTTTATTATTTTAAAAACCTTTGTAGTCCAGTTTTATAAAAAATAAGTTTTATTTTATTTTTTATAAATTCTTTCGATTTGGTTAATGCTTTTTTTCGAAGACTAAATGAATCTTTTGTAAGAAAAATTGTATCATGATATGTAATTCCGTCAGCAATAGGCTGAAAAAAATAATGGTAATATGATTTCCGGGTGATTGATTCTAAACAGTTGATTTGGGAATATCCATGATATGAAATTTCATTGCATTCAAATAAAACCATTCGGTTAAAAGAAGGTAGAATTTTTTTAAAACAATTTGTCTTATTCCAAAGTTCTAGTTGGCCACCCCAACCCTCTTCCCATTCTTTATTAAAAAATATAAGCAGGTTTAATTTTCTTTGTTTTTTATGAATTGGATGAATGTTGTAATCAATATGAATATCCAAGAAACTTTTATTTCCGCCTTGATGTAAGCCTGCGCCGAGCCGGTCATTTATGGTACTGATGTTTTTTAAACCCGTGATTTTGCCAATCCATTCCGTTATTATAGGGGAATGAATAAATTGGTTTAATTCCTGGATAATTGGTGCAAATTTGTCAAAAGATGAATCTTCAGCCTTGTTTTCATTGAGGCCTTTATACTTTACACTCATTGAGTCTATTGAAGGAAAAGAAAATTCAATTTGTTTGGCAATTTCCGAATTTAAAAATTCGTCAACAATCAAATACCTGAATGGAGATGAATGATTAAAAGAATGATTAAGTTCTTCTATTTTATTTTCATCAAACAGCTGTGAGTTTATCATGGCTTCTGTTAATTGCGGGAGACAGTTTAGTGGCTTTGTTTTTTAAATAAATATAAGGCAGGAATAATTAGAAAGGGGGTAAGCGTTAAAAAAAAACGGTTATGCCATTCATCACAAGAAAAAACTACACTAAGCCATGTTATAATTATTAAAGTAAGAAAGTAAACAAAGGAAATAGGGATTGCTTTCCGAAATTTTATTATGCTGAAAACGACAAAAATGTATAAGGGATAAAAAAATGAAATAATAAACAAGTTGTGTGTAAATGAATAATAGGATCTAACTAAACCAAAAAATGCCATTGTCTTTAGCCAGGCTAGCCTTATAAACTGATCGAAATTATGGGTGATATAATAAATCAAACCAAATAAAGAGTTGCTGTTTGAGCTGGTTTTAATATTTACTTCATAGGGCAGGGTAGGTACTTCGCAAATAATTCGTTCGTCTTTAAAAGGTAAAAGTATATCTATACCTCCTCCAGTTCCCATAAGAATGTTTAAAACAAAAAGTGCGATAGCTGATAAAGCTGTAAACAGAAAAGCTCTATTAAGGGCAGTCATTTTTCCCGACAACTTAAAGAACAAATAAACAATGGATGCCCCAGCAAAAAAGATTCCAGTAGGGCGTGTGATACAAAGTAAGAGTAAAAAAAATAATACTGTAAATGCATTTTTAGTATTGAATTGTTCAATATTTAATAAATAGCAACTATAAATAATAGACAAACTAAAAAAAAGAGATTCAGTATATAGGAATGAATTGTAAAGTTGATAAGGATAACAAACTAATAAAAGTATACAGCCAATTAATGACAGTGTACTTGAAGCATAAAGTTTTAATAAAAAATTGTATAAATAAAATAAGGCAAATGCATTAAGAATAAGGTGAATTAAAATAATAATTTCATATCCAAAACCAATTTTTAATTTTAAATAGATAAGGGATATTTCAAGAAAATACATGGCAAAATTTGGAGCACTTAAATGCCCTAAGTTTAATAACTTATTAGCTTCTCCAATAACCCTAACAGCTTCACCATCCGTTTTTATTCCATTTGTAAACAATAAAAAATATTGAACGAAAAACCAGAGAGATAGTAGTATTAACCAATCTTTTTTATTCCTTAATTTTTTAATTAATTTATACATGGTTGTACTTTACTTCAATTTAATTTTCCTTTAACAATATAAAATTGAATAAGATAAGATTGTGCTGCATTTTCGCTTGTATTAATGTGAAGTGCAGAGGTGATTTAAATTAAAAATTGTAAACTGATTGTTGAATTACAAAGAAAGCTTTCTCTCTATATATTTTCCAATAATGTCCCATTCAATATTCACAAAGTCTCCAGTTTTTAATGTTTTTATATTGGTATGTTCAAATGTATATGGAATGATAGCTACAGTAAATTCATCTTCTTTTACATTAAAGCAAGTTAAGCTAATGCCATTTACAGTAACCGAACCCTTTTCAATAATTAACGAAGCAAATTGTTCCGAAAACGAAAAAGTAAATTCATGGCTGCCTTCTTTTTGAATAATTTCAATACATTCAGCTGTACAATCAACATGGCCTTGCACTAAATGACCATCAAGGCGGCCATTTAAAACCATACACCTCTCAAGGTTAATAATTTCGCCGGGGGATAGGGTTCTAAGATTTGTTTTTTGAAGGGTTTCCTCAATAGCCGTAACACGATAATTGCTGCCTTTTATTTCTTCCACAGTTAAGCAAACTCCATTGTGACTTACACTTTGATCTACCTTTAACTCTTGAGTAAGGTTGGAGCTGATCCAAAATGTAGCATTGCTGCAGTTTTTGATTACTTCTTTTATTAGGCCCAAAGATTCTATTATTCCTGTAAACATTTTCCAAATTTCGGGATTTGTAATTATATCCAATAGAAATTTCGTTATTTAAATATTTCGGTTATCTTTGCGCCCCTGTCTGATGATATGACAGGATAAATTCACCTAAAGGAGGTATATATTTTATGTTAATTATTGATTCAAAAGATTGCGAAAACATCGACAAAGCCCTTAAGAAGTATAAGAAGAAATTTGAGAAGAGCAAAGTTCTATTACAATTAAGAGAAAGACAGGCATTTATCAAGCCTTCAATACGTCGTCGTAAAGAAGTGTTGAAAGCAATATATAAAGAACAAGTTTCTGCAGGAAAATTCGATTAAAATTTTCTAAATCAGCAATATATTTAAACTGATACCTAGTTATATTAACTTTGGGTATCAGTTTTTTTATGCCTAATACTGAATTACAACCCATAGCGCCCTTTCTCAATTACCTTGAATTTCAAAAAAGGTATTCACCTCATACTATCGTTTCCTATAAAAACGATTTGGTTTCATTCTTCCATTTTCTTAGCATACAATACGGCCAAACTACAATTACTGATATTAAAACAACTTTCATCAGGTCCTGGCTTGCTGATTTAAAGCAGCAGGGTTTAGAGTCGAAAAGCATAAATCGAAAAATTTCTACTCTAAAATCCTTTTTTAAGTATCAAATGAGGCAGCAGATTATTGATACCAGTCCTATGACTGGTATTATTTCTCCTAAAATAAATAAACGATTGCCACAGGTTGTAGAAAAAACCGACTTAAACACTTTGTTTAAACACATTGAGTTTCCAGACACTTGGGATGGGAAAACTAACCGATTGTTAATTGAACTTTTATATAATACAGGGATGAGACAGGCTGAATTATCTGGGCTTAAAGAAATGAATGTCGATAGATTTAATTGTTCAGTTAAAGTATTGGGTAAGGGAAATAAGGAAAGAATAATTCCGATTAGTAATCAGTTACTGAAACAGCTAATGAGTTATATGGATGAAAAACAAAAGCATTTTGATAGCTGCAATAGGGATTGCCTTTTTGTATCAGCATCTGGCAAAACCCTTTATCCTAAATACATTTATAATGCCGTAAAAAAGTACTTAAGTTTAATTACCACCATTGATAAAAAAAGCCCACACATATTACGTCATAGTTTTGCAACACATTTAATGAATGGTGGTGCCGATTTAAATGCTGTTAAAGAACTTTTGGGCCATAGCAGCCTAGCAGCCACCCAAATTTACACTCATAACAATGTGGAAAAGCTTAAGGAGATTCATAAAAAAGCACATCCCAAAGCTTGACGTAACAAATTAATAGCATACTTGATTAGGGGTAAAAATTATGATACTATTTTCAATAATTTTTTTGAAAACTGCGTTTAAATTGGTAACTTCCATATGTGTCAAGAAAAAAAACAATAACCTTATAAAATTTACCTATGACTTAACATTTTCTCTTTTTTACATTTATTTTTTCACTAATAAAATTCATTAAATATGACCGTAAACATTCAGACAGTGCACTTTGATGCAGATATAAAACTTGTTAGTTATATTGAAAAAAAGCTGACCAAGCTTTCACAATATCACGAAAGGATAACCAAAGTTGACGTTTACTTAAAACTGGATAATGTAATTCATACTATAAAGGACAAAGTCGCTGAAATAAAAGTGCATATTCCTCGTCACGAATTTTTTGTAAAACAATCTTCTAAATCATTCGAAGAAAGTTTTGATAATGCTTTAGATGCTGTAATTACACAAATAAAAAGAAAAAAAGAAAAACAGGCTGCTTAAACAAGCGCTCTAAAATACAAGGCCCTACTGCATTAGTAGGGCTTTTTTATTTTGTTTATTCGCATTTTATAAAAAGACTATAAAAAAAATCTTTTCAAAGTTTTGCTATTAACCATTTTCACTTACCTTTGCCTTCCCAAAAAATAAGGCTTTGTAACATAAGCAGTTTTAAGGGAGAATTCAGTTCTTTTAATAATGCCGAAGTAGCTCAGTTGGTAGAGCAGCTGATTTGTAATCAGCAGGTCGCTGGTTCGACTCCAGTCTTCGGCTCCCGTATTTGAAAACTATAGATTTTGGAAATTGGTTCAAAATTACTGTTTTTGGGCAGATGGCCGAGTGGTTAAAGGCGACAGACTGTAAATCTGTTCACGTAAGTGTACGTAGGTTCGAAACCTACTCTGCCCACTTATTCAAAAAGCAATTTGCAATAGGCAATTTGTATTTGAATGTTAGTTCTTTAAATTGGCAATTGCCTAATGCAAATTGCCTGTTGATTAAAAGCGGAAGTAGCTCATTTGGTAGAGCGATAGCCTTCCAAGCTATAGGTGGCCAGTTCGAGCCTGGTCTTCCGCTCATTTTCTGCCTGCGATGGTAGATGGTTTTCAAGCCGTCGTAGCTCAGGGGTAGAGCGCTTCCTTGGTAGGGAAGAGGTCGTGAGTTCGATTCTCACTGATGGCTCAAAAAGGGTAATCAGTTAAAAGGTTTGTAAGTTGATAAGGAGTATTCAGTTACCTTTTCAACATATCAACTTGTTAACCTACAAAAAATTAAACATCAAGTCCATGGTTTACAGACTATAAATGACAACCGTTTTTTCAAAACAAATATTAAAATTAAAACAATGGCAAAAGAATCATTCAAAAGGGATAAACCCCATTTAAACGTTGGTACTATTGGTCACGTAGATCATGGTAAAACAACACTTACAGCCGCTATAACCGATGTTTTGTCAAAAAGAGGTTTGGCGGAGAAAAAAAATTACGATGATATCGATGGTGCTCCAGAAGAAAAGGAGAGAGGTATTACCATTAATACAGCTCACGTTGAGTATGCTACCGATACACGTCACTATGCTCACGTTGACTGTCCAGGTCACGCTGACTATGTGAAAAATATGATTACTGGTGCTGCCCAGATGGATGGAGCTATATTAGTTGTAGCTGCAACCGATGGTCCAATGCCTCAAACTAAAGAGCATATCCTTTTGGCTCGTCAGGTTGGTGTACCGCAAGTTGTTGTTTTTATGAACAAAGTAGACTTGGTTGATGACCCTGAATTATTAGAATTAGTTGAAATGGAAATTCGTGAGTTGTTATCTTCTTACGGTTTTGATGGTGATAATACCCCAATCATCCAAGGTTCTGCAACTGGCGCTTTAGCTGGTGATGAAAAATGGATTGCTAAGGTTAACGAATTAATGGATGCAGTTGATAGCTACATTCCTTTACCTCCAAGATTGGTTGATTTACCTTTCTTAATGTCTGTTGAGGACGTATTCTCTATTACCGGACGTGGTACTGTTGCTACAGGTCGTATTGAAAGAGGTCGTATTAAAGTAGGTGAACCAGTTGAAATCGTTGGTCTTATGGAAACGCCATTATCTTCTACTTGTACTGGTGTTGAGATGTTCAAAAAATTATTGGATGAAGGTGAAGCTGGTGATAACGCAGGTCTTTTATTACGTGGTATTGAGAAAACTCAAATCCGTCGTGGTATGGTTCTTTGCAAGCCAGGATCAATTACTCCACACACTGAATTTAAAGGTGAAGTTTACGTATTAAGCAAAGAAGAGGGTGGCCGTCATACTCCATTCTTTAACAAATACCGTCCTCAGTTCTATTTCCGTACTACAGACGTAACTGGTGAAGTTACTTTGAATGCAGGAACAGAAATGGTTATGCCTGGTGATAACACTAACTTAAATGTTGTGTTGATTCAGCCAATCGCTATGGAAAAAGGTTTGAAATTTGCGATTCGTGAAGGTGGCCGTACAGTTGGTGCCGGTCAGGTAACTGAAATTGTAAAATAAGAGAATCTGATATTATCCGATAAAACGGATTAACTATCGATGCTTTTTAATATCTTTGCAGAGTACTTAGGCCAAAAGCTTAGGTACTTTGCTTTTTTTGGGAGTCTTTGTTTTTAATTTGAGACTTTTAAAAAAGAGTTCTTTAAATATTTGGTTTTTAATATTCCTTTTAAAGGGTTTAAAAACATTCACACGGGCATGGTGCAACGGTAGCATACGGGTCTCCAAAACCTTTGATCTGGGTTCGAATCCTAGTGCCCGTGCTAAAAACACAGTAAACCTGTATAAACGGTTAGCTGTTTTAACGAGTTTACTAATTAACGGATTAACAAATACTAATTATGAATAAATTCACTGCATTCCTGAAGGATTCTTTTAAAGAATTGGTTCAAAAAGTAACCTGGCCTAACTGGGATCAATTACAACAATCTACAATGATAGTGTTAGGAGCTACATTAATGATTACAGGCGTTATTTGGATCATGGATTTTGTAGCCAATAACTCAATGAAATTTATTTATTCGCTATTCAAATAATAATTATGGAAGCAACAACACCTATTGAAGAAAAGACAGAGAAAGTTGAGAAAGAAACCAAATGGTATGTGCTACGTGTAGTAAGTGGTAAAGAGCGTAAAATTAAAGAATACCTCGATAAGGATATCGTTCGCAATGGCTGGACTAATACCGTAAAACAAATTTTCTTACCTGTTGAGAAAGTGTATAAGGTAGTGAATGGTAAAAAGGTAATGAGAGAAAGGAATTTCTATCCTGGTTACATTATGATTGAAGTTGCTGATGGCAAATTGAATGATGATATGATTCAAGCAATGAGTAATATCAGCAATGTAATGCACTTTTTAACTGATGGTAAAGGATCAAAAGGTAATATTATTTCATTACGTAAAGCCGAAGTAAACAAAATGCTTGGTAAGGTAGATGAAATGAATGATGCTGGTGGGATGACCATGAGTGAGCCATTTATCATAGGGGAAACAATTAAAATTATTGATGGACCATTTAATGACTTTAACGGTGTTATTGAAGAAGTGAACGATGAGAAGAAGAAGTTGAAGGTTCAGGTAAAAATATTTGGACGTGCTACTCCTGTAGAATTAAGTTATATGCAGGTAGAAAAAATTGTATAAATTTAATGCCATTCAGGTGGCATTTTTTATTAAAAAAAGATAATATGAAAAAAATACTAGCAATTATTCCGATTTTAATGTTGGCTTTTACTTTAATGGCCCAACCTCCTAAAGGCCCAGCAGAAAAAGGGATGACTTTTGGTGAAAAAGTTACAGCGTTATCGGCTGTGCCAGTTAATGATATGATTGCCAAATTAAAAGATAAAGAGGAAACAAATGTAAAAATCATAGGAAAAGTAATAGAGGTTTGTAAATCTGAGGGTTGTTGGATTCGTATTGAAACAGCTAATGGCCCAATGAGAATTAAAATGGCAGATCATGCTTTTTTGGTTCCATTATCTTTAAATGGTAAAACAATCGTTGCCGAAGGTATAGCTACACTTAAAGAAACAACTGTTGAAATGCTTCGTCATTATGCCGAAGATGCTGGTAAAACAAAAGAGGAAATTGCAGCTATTACAAGTCCTAAAAAGGAAGTTTCTATGGAAACTAAAGGTATTTTAGTATTGTAGACCATTAAAATTAAAAATATTATCCTCCATTTATTGGGGGATTTTTTTTGATAAAAAGAGTTATTTTAAAAGATAATTTCCATACCTTTGCCGCCCCAAATAGTTCTTTAGTAGATATTATTGAATTGGGAGTTACATAAAAATTGTAACGCTATCACCAAAAAATGTTAAACAATGGCAAAAGAGATTACTGGCTATGTTAAACTCCAATGTAAAGGAGGACAAGCCAATCCGGCACCACCAATCGGACCTGCTTTAGGTTCTAAAGGTATCAACATCATGGAGTTCTGTAAGCAATTCAACGGCAGAACCCAGGATAAGCAGGGAAAAGTGCTACCTGTATTAATCACCGTTTATGCAGATAAATCATTTGAATTTATCATCAAAACTCCTCCTGCAGCTATTCAGCTAATGGATGCTGCTAAAATTACCAGCGGAAGTAAAGAACCTAATCGTGTAAAAGTTGGAAAAGTAACTTGGGAACAAGTGGAAGAGATTGCCAAAGATAAAATGGCCGATCTTAACGCCTTTACCTTAAACAGCGCTATGAGTATGGTTGCTGGTACTGCACGTAGTATGGGTTTATTAGTAGACGGAAAAGCCCCTTGGGAAAATTAATCATCAACCTTAAAATTTCTATAAAATGATTACGAAAAAAAGAAAATTAGCGAATGCTAAGGTTGATATTAACAAAGCCTATTCCTTAAAGGAAGCTTCAACTTTAGTTAAAGAAATAAATACAACAAAATTCGACAGTTCAGTTGACTTGCATATTAAATTAGGAGTTGATCCTAAGAAAGCAGATCAAGCCATTCGTGGTACTGTTTCTTTGCCTCATGGTACTGGTAAAACCAAGCGTGTTTTGGTTTTATGTACGCCTGATAAAGTAGCAGAAGCTACAGCAGCCGGTGCAGACCACGTTGGTTTAGATGAGTTTATTACAAAAATTGAAGGTGGTTGGACAGATATTGATGTGATTGTTGCCACACCATCTGTAATGCCTAAAATTGGTAAATTAGGTAAAGTGTTAGGTCCTCGTAACTTAATGCCAAACCCTAAAACCGGTACAGTTACTAATGATGTAGTTGGTGCTATCAATGATTTGAAAGGTGGTAAAATTGCTTTTAAAGTAGATAAAGTGGGTATCATCCATGCTTCTATCGGAAGAGTAAGCTTTGCACCTGAAAAAATCGCTGAAAACAGTCAGGAACTTATTAATGCTGTTATAAAACTAAAGCCTTCATCATCTAAGGGAACTTATTTGAAAGGTGTTAGTATGGCTAGCACAATGAGCCCGGGTATTGCAATTGACACAAAAACTGTTCAAAACTAGTATAAGTGCCATCGCACTAATACATAAAAATATTTGTTATGACAAAACAGGAAAAAAACGAAGTGATTGAGCTACTGAAGGGTAAGTTCGAACAATATAACAACTTCTACATTACTGATACTGAAAGCTTAACTGTTGCTCAGATTGGTAAATTACGCAACCATTGCTTTACAAAGCAGGTTGAAATGAAAGTAGCTAAAAATACACTTATCAAAAAGGCTTTGGAAAGCCTGGACGCTGAAAAATACAGCGGAGTATATGATTCTTTGCATAAGGTAACTGCCTTAATGTTTAGTGAAAATCCAAAAGATCCAGCTATGATCATTAGCAGTTTTCGTAAGGAAATGAATAATGAGAAACCATTGCTTAAAGCAGCATTCATTAATGGCGATATATTTGTAGGCAACGACCAATTAAAGGCGTTAACTCAAATCAAAACTAAGAATGAATTGATTGGTGAGGTTATTGGATTGTTACAAGCTCCAATTCAACGTGTATTGGGTGCTTTGCAAAACAAAGATGCAGCAGTTGTTGAAGAAGCAACTCCAGTTGCTGAAACCCCAGTTGCTGAAGTAGTAGTTGAAACAGAAGCTCCAGTTACAGAAACAGCAGATGCTGAAGCTACACCGGAGACTCCGGTTGCAGAAGCAACTGATACAACTACGGAAGAAACTCCAGCAGCTGAGTAATTAAGAATTCAATTGATTGCTGATAAAGCATTCAATTAATTATAGAACAACAATTTTTTAATAACTATCCGTCGGATCCGATAAAAGGGTGTGAAGCCGGAAAAAAAACAAACATTATGGCAGACGTAAAAGCATTAGCTGAAAACTTAGTAGGCTTAACAGTAAAAGAAGTACAGGAATTAGCAGAGTTCTTAAAATCAGAGTACGGTATCGAACCAGCTGCAGCTGCAGTTGTAGTAAGTGCTGGTGGTGGCGACGCTGCTGCAGTTGAAGAGAAAACATCTTTTGATGTAATCTTGAAAGCGGCAGGACCAAACAAATTAGCGATTGTAAAAATCGTTAAAGAATTAACAGGATTAGGACTTAAAGAAGCTAAAGATTTAGTTGACGGAGCTCCAAAGCCAGTTAAAGAAGGTGCTGATAAAGCAACTGCTGAAGAAATTAAAGCTAAATTAACTGAAGCAGGTGCTGATGTTGAGATTGCTTAATCAATTCCATTAAAATAGATTTAAGGGTCAGGATGATATTCCTGACCCTTTTGTTTTAAATACAACGATATATTATTTAATTAATTCTAAACAAAAAAAATCCTTTTGGAATAGCTAGAAAAACACAGAATTTAGTTAAAAGAGCATCTTATCCACAAAAACCTTTCCAATTCGATAAAAAATCGTATATCCTTATTAAAACTTAGGAAATTATTCCCTACCTTTGCCGTCCTTTAATTTATGGGTTAGTGGAGCAAGTTGCAACACTGCTTATAGCTAAAGGATCTTCTGCACACTAAAACGTCTTAATTACAATATGTCTGCAACAAAAACAACCGCTTCTAATCGTATCAATTTCGGAAAAGTTGAACTTTTAGCAGAAACTCCCGATTTACTCGGCATCCAGATTCAATCATTTAAAGATTTTTTTCAGTTACAAACCACTCCCGACAAACGTAACGTGGAGGGCTTGTTCCGTGTATTTAAGGAAAATTTTCCTATTACAGATACCCGTAACATCTTTGTATTGGAATTTCTGGACTATTTCGTAGATCCTCCACGCTACACCATTGAAGAGTGTATTGAAAGAGGATTAACTTACGCTGTTCCATTAAAAGCCAAGCTGCGCCTTAGCTGTAATGATGAAGAGCACGTTGACTTCCAGACAATCGTTCAGGATGTGTTTTTAGGAAACATCCCTTACATGACTCCACGTGGTACTTTCGTTATCAATGGAGCAGAGAGGGTAGTAGTTAGCCAGTTACACCGTTCACCCGGTGTATTCTTCGGTCAGTCGGTTCACCCCAATGGTACCAAGATTTACTCTGCAAGGGTAATTCCGTTTAAAGGTGCCTGGATGGAGTTTGCAACTGATATCAATAATGTGATGTTTGCTTACATCGATCGTAAGAAAAAATTCCCAGTTACTACATTATTACGTTCTATAGGTTTTGAAACCGATAAAGACATACTTGAGTTATTTGGTATGGCTGATGAAGTGAAGGCCGATAAGAAAAACCTTGAGAAATGCATAGGAAAGCGCCTTGCTGCTCGTGTATTGCGTACTTGGGTTGAAGATTTTGTGGATGAAGATACAGGTGAAGTAGTTTCTATCGAAAGAAATGAAATCATTTTAGAAAGAGACAGCGTATTGGACGAGTCTAATATTGCTATGATCATCGAAATGGAAGCAAAAAGTGTTTTCATTCAAAAAGAAGAAGTGAGTGGTGATTATGCCATCATATACAATACATTAAATAAAGATACCTCAAACAGTGAATTAGAAGCGGTACAGCACATTTACAAGCAATTGCGTGGTGCTGATGCCCCCGATGATGAAACTGCTCGTGGTATTATTGATAAATTATTTTTCAGTGATAAGCGTTACGATTTAGGCGAAGTTGGTAGATACAAAATTAACCGTCGTTTGGGCCTTAATTTCCCTATCACTAAAAAAGTATTAACTAAAGATGACATTATCGCCATCATTAAAACTTTGGTATTATTAACCAATGGTAAGAGTGAAGTAGATGATATTGATCATTTAAGCAATCGTCGTGTTCGTACTGTAGGTGAGCAATTATATGCTCAGTTTGGTGTTGGTTTAGCTCGTATGGCTCGTACCATCCGTGAGAGAATGAACGTACGTGACAATGAGGTATTTACCCCAGTTGATTTGATTAATGCAAGAACACTTTCTTCTGTTATCAATTCATTCTTTGGTACTTCTCAGCTATCCCAGTTCTTAGATCAAACAAATCCTTTAAGTGAGATAACGCATAAGCGTCGTATCTCCGCACTCGGACCCGGTGGTTTAAGCAGAGAGCGAGCTGGTTTTGAGGTTCGTGACGTTCACTATTCTCATTATGGCCGTTTATGTACTATTGAAACACCAGAGGGACCAAACATTGGTTTGATATCTACACTTTGTGTACATGCCAAAATCAATGATATGGGCTTTATAGAAACTCCCTATCATAAAGTAAACGATGGAAAAGCTGATTTGAAGAAAATTACTTTCCTTAGTGCTGAAGAAGAAGATACTGCTAAGATTGCCCAGGCAAATATTGCCATGGATGCAAAAGGAAACTTTGTTAACGACAAAATTAAGAGTCGTCAAACTGGTGACTTCCCAATTTTGGATAAAACAGAAGTGGAATACATGGATGTGGCACCTAACCAAATTGTTGGTTTAAGTGCTTCTTTGATTCCTTTCTTAGAGCATGATGATGCTAACCGTGCCTTGATGGGATCGAATATGCAACGTCAGGCTGTACCATTGATCAAGCCTGAAGTACCGATTGTAGGTACTGGTTTAGAGGGAAAAGCTGCCCGTGATGCAAGGATTCAAATTCATGCTGATGGTGATGGTATTGTTGAGTACGTTGATGCTAACGAAATTCATGTTCGTTATAAGAGAAACGAAACTCAACAATTGGTAAGTTTTGACGAAGATTTAATCATCTACAAACTAACTAAATTCGTTCGTACCAATCAGGAAACCTGTATTAACCTGCGCCCTGCAGTAGTTAAAGGACAAAAAGTTGGCGAAGGTGATTTCTTAACCGAAGGTTATGCAACCAAAGGTGGTGAGATTGCTTTAGGTAGAAATATGAAAGTGGCATTTATGCCATGGAAAGGATACAATTTTGAGGATGCGATCGTAATTTCTGAGAAAGTGGTTAAAGAAGATTTATTTACTTCTTTGCACATTTCTGAATTTGAAATTGAAGTTCGTGATACTAAATTGGGTGAAGAGGAATTAACTCCAGATATTCCTAATGTTAGTGAAGAAGCAACTAAAGATTTAGATCAGAACGGTATCATCCGTATTGGAGCTCATGTAAAAGAAGGCGATATTATCATTGGTAAAATTACTCCAAAAGGTGAAAGTGATCCTACACCAGAAGAGAAGTTGTTACGTGCCATTTTTGGCGACAAAGCTGGTGATGCAAAAGATGCTTCTTTAAAAGCTCCAAGTGGAACCGAAGGTGTGATCATCGATAAGAAATTATTCCAGAGAGCTAAGAAAGATAAGAATGCTAAGGTGAGAGAGAAAGCTCAAATGGATAAGATTGAGAAAACACATGAGCAGAATGAAATTGACTTGTTGGAATTGTTGATTAATAAATTACAAACCTTATTGAAAGATAAGAGTAGTGCAGGTGTAAGCAACAATTTTGGCGAAGTGTTAATTGGAAAAGGAGCTAAGTTTAATACTAAAAACTTAGGCAATATCGATTATCAAAACGTAAATCCTTTGGGATGGTGTGGTGATGAAAAGATTGATGAATTGATTAACATCTTACTGCACAATTACAATATCAAATTCAACGAAGAATTAGGAAGATATAAGAGAGAGAAATTCAACATCTCTATTGGAGATGAATTACCTGCTGGTGTTTTAAAACTTGCAAAAGTTTATATGGCCATTAAGCGTAAGTTGAAAGTGGGAGATAAGATGGCGGGTCGTCACGGTAACAAAGGTATTGTTGCTAAAATAGTAAGGGCAGAAGATATGCCTTTCCTTGAAGACGGAACTCCTGTAGATATCGTTCTTAATCCATTGGGTGTACCTAGTCGTATGAACTTGGGTCAGATTTATGAAACTGTACTTGGATGGGCTGGTGAAAAATTAGGTTGTCGTTTTGCAACTCCAATTTTTGATGGTGCAAGTGTTGAGGAAATTGATGCAGAGATCACCAAAGCAGGTTTGCCTAAGTTTGGACATACCTATTTATATGATGGAGAAACCGGTGACCGTTTTGATCAGAAAGCTACGGTTGGTATTATCTATGTAATTAAGTTACACCATATGGTGGATGATAAAATGCATGCCCGTTCAATCGGACCATACAGTTTAATTACTCAACAGCCATTAGGTGGTAAGGCTCAGTTTGGTGGACAGCGTTTTGGAGAGATGGAGGTATGGGCATTAGAGGCCTATGGTGCATCAAATATCTTACAAGAGTTGTTGACACTTAAATCCGATGATATCATCGGAAGAGCTAAAACTTACGAAGCAATTGTAAAAGGAGATAATATTCCAAAAGCTGGTATTCCTGAATCATTCAATGTATTGGTTCATGAGTTAAGAGGATTGGGATTGGATCTTAAGTTTGATTAAAACCCCCTCCGCCCCCTAAAGGGGGAACTGGGAGTGTTAAATTAAAAACCGCATTTGCTTTATTAAAGAGTGTAATGCAAAAAATTAAAAAACTTCTTAAGCCCCTTTAGGGGTTTGGGGTAAAAAGTAAAACATAATATGGCATTCAAAAAAGAAAACCGTCCAAGGCCAACATTTTCTCAAATCACTATTGGGTTGGCTTCTCCAGACAGCATTTTGGAAAGAAGCTATGGTGAAGTTTTAAAGCCGGAAACCATTAATTACCGTACTTACAAACCTGAAAGAGATGGTTTGTTTTGCGAAAGAATTTTTGGACCTGTAAAGGATTATGAGTGTGCTTGCGGTAAATACAAGCGTATCAGATATAAGGGAATTGTGTGTGATCGTTGTGGTGTAGAAGTAACAGAGAAAAAAGTACGTCGTGAAAGAATGGGGCACATCAAATTGGTGGTGCCAGTTGTTCATATCTGGTACTTTAAATCTTTACCAAACAAAATTGGATACTTATTGGGTACCAGCTCTAAAAAATTAGAGACTATAATATATTATGAGCGTTATGTGGTAATTCAACCAGGCGTTCGCACAGATAAAGGACAAGCTTATGCCGATCTTTTAACTGAAGAAGAATACCTTGATATTTTAGATACCCTTCCAAAAGATAATCAGCATTTGCCTGATGAAGATCCAAATAAGTTTATTGCCAAAATGGGTGCCGAAGCAGTACATGCTATGTTACAGCGCATCGATTTGGATCAATTAAGTTTTGACCTTCGTAACTCAGCTGCAAGCGAAACCTCACAACAACGTAAAGCAGATGCTTTAAAGAGATTGAGTGTAGTAGAAAGTTTCCGTGATGCTAATACAAGAATTAACAACCGTCCTGAGTGGATGGTAATGCAATATATTCCCGTAATTCCACCAGAATTACGTCCATTGGTTCCGTTGGATGGTGGTCGTTTTGCCTCATCTGATTTGAATGATCTTTATCGTCGTGTTATTATCCGTAATAACCGTTTGAAAAGATTATTGGAAATTAAAGCGCCTGAAGTAATCCTGCGTAATGAAAAACGTATGTTACAGGAAGCCATCGATTCATTATTTGATAATAGCCGTAAATCAAATGCTGTAAAAGCAGAAGGTGGACGTGCCTTAAAATCTTTGAGTGATGTTTTGAAAGGTAAGCAAGGACGTTTCCGTCAGAACTTATTAGGTAAGCGTGTTGACTATTCTGGTCGTTCGGTTATTGTAGTAGGTCCTGAGTTGAAAATGCATGAGTGTGGTTTACCAAAAGATATGGCGGCAGAATTATTTAAGCCATTTATTATTCGTAAACTCATTGAAAGAGGTATAGTTAAAACTGTAAAAAGTGCTCGTAAGTTGGTGGATAAAAAAGAAGCCATCATTTGGGACATTTTGGAAAATATATTGAAAGGTCACCCGGTTATGTTGAACAGGGCCCCAACACTTCACCGTTTGTCAATACAGGCCTTCCAGCCAAAATTGATTGAAGGTAAAGCGATTCAATTACACCCTTTGGTAACCACGGCCTTCAACGCCGATTTTGATGGCGATCAGATGGCGGTTCACGTGCCTTTAAGCAGTGCTGCTGTTTTGGAAGCCCAGTTACTAATGCTTTCTTCTCATAACATTTTGAACCCACAGAATGGTACACCAATCACCCTTCCTTCTCAGGACATGGTACTTGGATTGTATTATATCACCAAGGGTAAAAAATCAACTCCAGAAGAAAAAGTAAAAGGCGAAGGCAAATCATTCTATTCTTCAGAAGAAGTAATTATTGCTTACAATGAGAAGATGATTGACTTACATGCAAATATTAAAGTAAAAGCAGACTTTAGAAATCCAGATGGTACATTAACAAACAAGTTAATTGAAACAACTGTTGGTCGTGTAATCTTTAACCAACACGTTCCAAAAACGGTTGGATTTGTAAATGCTTTATTAACTAAAAAAGCTTTACGTGAAATCATTGGCGATATTATCAAATGGACCAGTGTTCCTATCACCGCTAAGTTTTTGGATGATATTAAAACCTTGGGATACCGTATGGCATTCCGTGGTGGATTATCATTTAACATTAATGATCTAATCATTCCAGAAATTAAGCAGCTGTTGATAGATAATGCTCAAACAGAGGTTGATGAAGTTTGGGATAATTACAACATGGGTTTAATTACCAATAACGAGCGTTACAATCAGATTATTGATATCTGGAGTCGTGTGGATACAAAAGTGACTGAAACATTAATTAATGAATTAGCAAATGATAAACAGGGTTTCAACTCTGTGTATATGATGCTTGATAGTGGAGCTAGAGGTAGTAAGCAGCAGATTAAGCAGCTTGCAGGATTAAGAGGTTTGATGGCTAAACCACGTAAATCAGGTTCATCAGGAAGTGAGATTATTGAAAATCCAATTCTTGCCAACTTTAAAGATGGCCTAAGTGTATTGGAATACTTTATCTCTACCCATGGTGCCCGTAAAGGTTTGGCGGATACAGCCCTTAAAACAGCGGATGCTGGTTACTTAACTCGTCGTTTGGTTGACGTAAGTCAGGATGTGGTTATTAATGAAGAAGATTGTGGAACTCTTCGTGGTATTGCAACCTCTGCATTAAAAGATAATGAAGATATTATTGAAGCTTTAAGTGACAGAATTGAAGGACGTATGTCATTGCATGATGTATTCCATCCAGCAACTGAAGAATTATTGATTGCTGCAGGCGAAGAGATTAGTGCTGAAATGGCTAAACTAATTGATGAAACTGGAATTGATACTGTTGAAATTCGTTCGGTATTAACCTGCGAAAGCAAGCGTGGTGTTTGTGTAAGATGTTATGGTAAAAACCTTGCATCGGGTATGTTGGCACAGCGTGGTGATGCAGTGGGTATCATTGCAGCACAATCAATTGGTGAGCCAGGTACTCAGTTAACCCTCCGTACTTTCCACGTGGGTGGTGTAGCTGGTTCTGCTTCTGTAGAATCTACCTTACCAGCTAAGTTTGATGGTACACTACAATTTGACGGTTTACGTACGGTACATACCGAAGATAATAATGGGAAAAAGATTAATGTAGTTATTGGTCGTACGGGTGAGATTAGAAACATTGATGTTAAATCTGATCGTTTACTAAATACAGCTCATATTCCATATGGTGCCATCTTAAATGTAAAAGACGGACAAAAAGTAGCTAAAGGTGATATCATTTGTACTTGGGATCCATTTAACAATGTAATTGTTGCTGAGGTTCAGGGTAAAATACATTTTGAGAGTTTAATTGAAGGTGTAACTTATCGTGATGAGGCAGATGAGCAAACTGGTCACCGTGAAAAAGTGGTTATCGAAACAAAAGATAAAACCAAATTGCCTGTAATTATTGTTGATGGTAAAGAGAAGAAATCATATAATCTTCCGGTAGGTTCTCATATTGTTATTGAAGAAGGAGATACGGTAAGAGCTGGTCAGGTTTTGGTTAAAATTCCTAGAGTATTAAGCAAATTAAAAGATATTACGGGTGGTTTACCACGTGTTACGGAATTGTTTGAAGCTCGTAATCCAAGTAATCCTGCTGTGGTTTGTGAAATTGATGGTGTGGTTGCATTTGGTAATATCAAGCGTGGTAATAGAGAGATTATTGTAGAAGCAAAAGATGGTGTAGTTAAAAAATACCTTGTTCCATTAAGTCGCCAGATCTTGGTGCAAGATGGTGACTTTGTAAAAGCCGGAGCTGCATTAAGTGATGGACAAACTGCACCAATCGATATCTTGGCTATTAAAGGACCATTTGCTGTTCAAGAGTATGTTGTAAATGAAATTCAAGAGGTTTACCGCTTACAAGGGGTGAAGATCAATGATAAGCATGTGGAAGTTATCGTTCGTCAGATGATGCGTAAAGTACGTATTGAAGATGCCGGTGACACTAAATTCCTTGAAGGAGATACAGAAGATCGTCAGGACTTTAATATGGAGAATGATTACATCTTTGATAAAAAAGTTGTAACGGAAGCTGGAGAAAGTACTAAGTTAAAATCTGGTCAAATAGTCACCCTTCGTGAAGTACGTGAAGAAAATTCTATCTTAAGAAGAGCTGATAAAAAACTAGTTGAATTCCGTGATGTATCACCAGCCACTTCGTCTCCGTTATTATTGGGTATTACAAAAGCATCATTGGGTACACATAGCTGGATTTCTGCTGCTTCGTTCCAGGAAACAACCAAAGTATTAAGCTCTGCTGCCATTCAAGGTAAGAGAGACGAAATGCTTGGATTGAAAGAGAACGTAATCACTGGACATCATATTCCTGCAGGAACAGGCTTACGTGAGTTTGAGAATATGATTGTTGGAAGCAAGGAAGAATATGAATTGCTGATGACAACCAAGGAAGCGATGAGTTTTGATGAAGAAGAGTAATAAAAATAAGTTGATTTGGTGATGCACCAATTTGATGATAGTAAAAAGGAGTAAGATTAAAATCTTACTCCTTTTTTATTAAACAGCTTAATTTGATTTTTTTCTATTGAAACAATTGTGCCCCTTGGTGGCCAATAAAAGTAAAAATTACACATCTACAAACCACCGCAAAACAGCACCAGGGTAATAGTTTTTTTAAATCTGCATTTAAACCAGTTCCAATTG
Organism: uncultured Chitinophagaceae bacterium; assembly: GCA_947085175.1. Classification (GTDB taxonomy): domain Bacteria; phylum Bacteroidota; class Bacteroidia; order Chitinophagales; family Chitinophagaceae; genus Ferruginibacter. Next base: position 13,899 of record CAMTVJ010000001.1, on the reverse strand, counting down.
CAATGCTAATGGGTGCACCAACCGACATAGTACCTAAAAAACCTAATCCTGGAATACCATATTTATTCCAAATTTTAAGGATCATGGGGTGTTTAGATTGAGCATCGGCTTTGGAGGGTCTTTTTTTATGAAAGAATGCCCTTATTTTATCTCCAAGGAAAGCAGCCACAAATGCACCAATTAAACCACCAGTTACACTGGCAAAAAAAATGGTCCATGGCGTTAAGCCAAAAACAAAACCAGTTGGGATGGCTACATAAATTTCAAAAGTGGCTAGCCCGGCTACGGTAAGTATTTTTAATATCATAGGAAGAAAGAAGGGTGATTAAAAGGCAAAAATAGTTGTTTTATTATTTAGGTGACTTAATAATGGCTTGGTAAAAATTTATCTAGTGCTGATAATTCAATGTAGTAAACTATAAACCTGTTTTCTGCATTACTCATTTCAACATCAATTTCATTAAAAGTACTGCTTAATTTTAATCCTTTAAGCTTTCCATTGCAATAGGGAAATTATATCTCAATTACTTTATGATTAATGTAATCTTCTTTTAGCGTATCCATTTCCAATAATTACAAAACGGCTTTTTGAGATTCTCTTAATTATTTTTAAAATAATTATGTATGTTTTTGTTGATTGAATTGCATCTAGTCAATTGGCTACTCTAAATATAAAAAATTATGATGATGTAATATAAATTCAACTATGTAATTCCTCTCTAATTCTTAATTGTTAAATCAAATAGAGAGATATTTATTTTGCGTTAACCCTTTCCTAAAAATATTCCAATTCATTGCCTAATCTAAGTTTGTAAGTATCTTGCCGTTAAATAAAAGATTATGACAAAAAATTTATCTGTAGTATTAAATGTGGTTTTGGTAATAGCTGTAGGGTATTTGTATTATTATGATTTTTCGGGTAAAAAAGCAAAAAACGCAGCTTCTGCTATTAATAAATCCTACATGTCTACAGATAGTTCAGGGAGGCCACCATTGGCCTATGTAGAGTTGGATTCACTAAATGAAAATATCAGCTTTATTAAAGAACGACGTAAAGAACTTGAAGCTGAAATGAAAGCTATTGAATCTGAGCAGGAAAATGGGTACCGTGGCTTACAAGCTCAAAAAGATAATTTCTTAAAAAAAGGAGCTTCCATAACTGAGGAAGAGGCACAAATATTTCAGGGCAAGTTAATTGATCAGCAACAAAAAATTGACAGTAAAAAGCAAATGCTTAGCCAAAAGCTAAATGAAAAAAGCTTTGCCATCATGGAGGATATCCAAAAAAAGCTAAAAGAATTTTTGGAAGATTATAACAAAGAGAGAAATTTCATGTACATTTTTACTACCGGCACTGGTTTAGATTATATGGTTTATAAAGATTCTAGTCTTAATATTACTAATGATGTTATCTTAGGTATGAACAAAAAAATGAAAGCGATAGCAAAACAATAAATTGCTTCAAATTATTTATCTTGTTCCGATATAAATAAAAAATATGGCTGAACAAACTGCTGCTTTTAAACCCACATTAGGTTTACTGGATGCTACTATGATTGTTGCCGGCTCCATGATTGGATCCGGTATTTTTATTGTGAGTGCAGATATTGCCCGCAATGTAGGTAGTGCAGGCTGGCTAATTGCCGTTTGGATAATCACCGGCTTAATGACTTTAACTGCTGCTTTGAGTTATGGAGAATTAAGTGCGATGTTTCCAAAAGCTGGAGGGCAGTATGTTTATTTAAAAGAAGCTTTTAATCCTTTAGCCGGATTTTTATATGGCTGGAGTTTTTTTACTGTTATTCAAACCGCTACCATTGCAGCAGTAGGAGTTGCCTTTAGTAAATTCGCCGGTTATTTCATTCCGGCACTTGAACTGGCCGATGAGAATATTTTAATTCAATTGGGGAGTTTTAAAATTTATATTGCTCAATTGGTTTCCATTGCTTTGATAGTTTTTCTTACTTACATAAATACAAAAGGCGTAAAAGGGGGGAGTTTGATACAAACAAGTTTTACAGTAGTTAAATTGATTTCTTTATTCGGTTTAATTGTTTTCGGTTTTTTACTTGCTTTTAATCCTGATGTTTGGAATGCTAACTGGACAGATGGCTGGCAAATGACTACTCGGAATGCAGAAGGTGCTGTTATAGGTGGCGTTGCAGGCTCTGCTATTTTGGGAGCTATTGCTGCTGCAATGGTTGGCTCAATATTTAGTAGTGATGCTTGGAACAATGTAACTTTTATTGCTGGCGAAATTAAAAATCCAAAGCGAAACATTGGGTTGGCACTTTTCTTAGGCACTTTAATTGTTACAACCATTTATGTATTAGCCAACCTGATGTATGTTAGTGTTTTGCCGATGAGTGAAATTGCATCAGCACCGCAGGATAGGGTGGCAGTGGCTGCAAGCCTTCCCATTTTTGGTGATATTGGTACTTATGTTATTGCAGTTATGATTATGATTTCCACTTTTGGTTGTAATAATGGTTTGATTTTAGCTGGGGCAAGAGTGTATAATGCCATGGCCATTGATAAATTGTTTTTTAAAAAAGCAGCCCTGCTTAACAAGCATTCGGTACCAGAATATGCATTGTGGGCACAATGTATTATGGCTGCTATTCTTTGCTTAAGCGGTAAGTATGGCGACCTATTGGATATGATTGCATTTGTTGTGGTATTGTTTTATGCTATCACAATTATTGGAATATTTAGATTGCGTAAAAGCATGCCCGATGCAGAACGACCTTATAAGGCTTTTGGTTATCCGGTTTTACCAGCAATGTATATCTTGTCGGCTTTGGTGTTTTGTTTTTTATTAATTACAATGAAACCACTTTATGCTGGAATAGGTTTGGGAATTGTGTTATTAGGAATTCCGGTTTATTATATTTCAATTGCTAATCAAAAAAAGATTAATTAAAAATGAGCGGTACTGATATTGATAAAGTATTTCAACAAATTGCACAATTAAAAGTTGTGGTTATTGGCGATGTTATGCTAGATACATATTGGTGGGGCAATGTAGATCGTATTTCTCCAGAAGCACCAGTGCCGGTAGTTGCAGTGTCTAAAAAAGAGCAAAGGATAGGGGGGGCAGGAAACGTTGCTTTAAATGTAAGTGACCTTACTGCTAGTGTAAGTATGTTAAGTGTGTTAGGTACTGATGAAGATGCGGAACAACTTACCCAATTGTTGAAGAATAATAACATCAATACCGATTACCTAGTTTATAGTGAAGATAGAATTACAACTAATAAAATCCGAATCATCAGCCGAAACCAGCACATGATGCGTCTTGATGCAGAAATGGCAAATGATATGGGGCCTAAAGATGAAATCAGATTGTTGGAATCTTTTGAAAAACTTATTGCTTCTGAAAAACCGGATATTGTGATATTGGAAGATTATAATAAAGGGGTACTTACAAAAACAGTAATTGAAAAAATAATTCTTTTGTGTAAACAACATCAAATTTTAACGGCTGTTGATCCAAAAAGGAAAAATTTCTTTTCCTATGTTGGTATAGATATTTTTAAGCCAAACTTTAAAGAAGTTAAAGATGGACTTAATATGTTAACGGATACAGTTTCAGTTTCAGTATTAAAAGATATGCATCTGCAGTTGCAGGAAAAACTGAATCATAGTATTTCATTAATCACATTGTCAGAGAAAGGCGTGTTTTATCAGCAAGGAAATAATGTAGAAATTATCCCCACACATATACGTGCCATTGCCGATGTGAGTGGGGCTGGTGATACAGTAATTGCAGTAGCAGCGCTTTTTTATGCTGCAACTAAAAATGCAAAACTAATGGCAGAAGTTTCAAATATTGCCGGCGGCTTGGTTTGTGAAGAAGTAGGCACTGTCGCCATTAATAAAGAAAAGTTAATGACTGAGTGTAAAGCTTTATTAAATTGATCGGTTAGATTTTACTGTCTCTATTTTCTTTTTAATATTATCTTCTAGTTGATCTAATTTATTGTTGAACTGAAAAAAAAGTTCAAAGCTAATTTTAATGGTAGCCAAAATTAGGATGAATATATTGTGGATACTAAATACCAGAAACATACTCCCAAGAATTACAACAAATTGTTGAACGAATATTCTACCATAGGGTTGAATCATTAGCCTTGGTATTGAAACTGTTTTATTTTTTACCGAATTGATAAAATTATACATTGAATGCAAAGTATAATAAACTATGAATATTAAAAGTAAGAGTTTTCCATCTTGGCCTAAAGCTTCAGGGACAGCTGCATAAGATCCAAAAATAGAATCTGTGTTTATAATACCACTTACACTAAAAAATATCTGGGTTTGAACAAAAACAAAGATGCCATAATGAAAAATAAAAAAGATAATATAGAAAAGACCTCTTAATTTTCCAGAAGCGGGTAATGTATTACTAATATAGGTGCTAGGAACAAGAAAATTAACAATGAGCATTTTTGCAACATTAAATATTCCTATGATGACCGTTTCTAAACAGTACACTAAAAATATTTGGGAAGCATTCCATCCTTCAAACCAAACCCCATATACCGGAATCATATTCACCAAAATCAATAGGTAATCATTGATAGTTAATTTCCGTTTAAACATTTGTAAAAGTTTACCAAGGATTATGAAGGTAAATTAGATAATTTTGGGGAAATAAATACCAAATAACCACTATGCAAAAATTTTCAATTGTTATACACGGAGGTGCTGGCACAATCCTTAAGCAGGATATGACTGCCGATTTGGAAGGTGCTTATATAAAAGGCCTTGATGAGGCGCTTGAAGCAGGCTATGCTGTTTTAAAAGAGGGAGGTTCTTCTGTGAATGCAGTTAAAGCCGCTATTGTGGTGCTGGAAGATAATTTGCTTTTCAATGCCGGGAGAGGTTCGGTATTCACTAAAAAGGGAGTTCAGGAAATGGATGCGGCTATTATGGAAGGCAAGGATTTGTGCGCTGGAGCAGTTGCAGGAATTAGAAATATACGCAACCCTATTGAATTGGCATCAGAAGTAATGTTGAATAGTAATCATGTTTTCTTAAGTGGAAAGGGAGCCAATGATTTTGCCATAAAGCAAGGGGTTAAATTAGAGCCTGATGAATATTTCTTTTCTCAGTTCAGATACGATCAGTGGAAAGAAATTAGAGACAGTGATAACTACTCATTAGATCATACTCATCAGGGATTAGAAGAATTAATGAAGGATAAAAAGTTTGGAACAGTTGGTGCAGTAGCCTGCGACCAAATGGGAAATATTGCAGCAGCCACAAGTACTGGTGGTATGACTAATAAAAAATATGGCAGAATTGGAGATAGCCCAATCATAGGAGCTGGTACTTATGCCAACAATAATACTTGTGCTATCAGTTGTACAGGGCATGGCGAACCTTTTATAAGAGCTGTATCTGCTTATGATGTAAGTTGCCTGATGGAATACAAAGGGTTGAGTTTGCAGGAAGCTATGCATGAAGTAGTAAATGTAAAATTAGTGAAGATGAAAGGCGAAGGGGGGATGATTGGAGTGGATGCCGTGGGTAATATCGCTATGATTTTTAATAGTGCTGGTATGTACCGTGGAATGAAAAAGAGTGACGGAGAAAGGGTTATTGGAATTTATAAAGATTAAATAGTTTTAGCATTGTTATGAAGAAAATTGCAATTATTGTAGCCGGAGGAACAGGTAAAAGAATGAATAGTGATACACCTAAACAATTTATGTTGTTACAGGGTAAACCAGTTTTGTTTTATACTTTACAAACTTTTTTAAAGGCTTACGAAGATTTAAATATCATTTTAGTGTTGCCTGAAGAACATGTAGCAGCAGGACAAGAAATCATTGATGCTTTTTTTGATTATCAAAGAATTCAAATAACTATTGGGGGAAGAACAAGGTTTCATTCTGTACAAAACGGTTTACAACTTGTGAATGAAGAATGTATTGTTTTTGTTCATGATGCTGTACGCTGTATGATAAGTACCAAATTAATTCATCGTTGTTATGATAAAGCTAATGATCTTGGTTCTGCTATTCCTGTAATAGAAAGCAAAGACAGTGTGAGGTTAATTACAGAATCAGGAAATGAGTCTATTGACCGAAACGTTTTAAAACTGGTACAAACACCTCAGACCTTTCACAGTAAAATTCTTTTGCCCGCCTATCAAATAGATTTTAAAGATAAATTCACCGATGAGGCTTCAGTGGTAGAAGCTTTTGGATTAAAAGTTGAATTGGTTGAAGGAGAGGAGAATAATTTTAAAATCACTTGCCCTTTTGATTTAATCATTGCCAATCAATTATTAGCCGATAATTAATTATTTTTTAAACCATTTTAATGGAGCTGGTAAACGATTAAGTTTTATGGCCGAATATTTTTCCTCTTTAGCGCCAAAGCCGCTATAAAAGAATGCCAAACTTGGTATATCACTCCCCTCAAAGTCTAGTACAAGATTTTGCCTGGCATGGTCCTTAATAAACGTATCAATAAGTAAATGAGATGCACCTAATGTTTTTCCATTAGGATGGTTTCCTACCATAATATAATACGCCCTGCTATGTGAAAAAATAAAAATTGCGGATGCTAAAAGTTGGTTATCATTATTAAAAATACCATAAGTGGTTGCTTTTTCATTTTCATGTAACACTTTGAATAAGTCTTCAAAGTGTTGGAAATCACTTAATGTAACTGAAGAAAAACTTCCTATCTGTTCTTTAGCTAATTCAATTACTGATGATACTTCAATATTTCTACTTATTGAAAGTTTAAAATTCTCGCTTTTTTTAAGATTACGTTTTACATTATCTCTGTAACCATTAAAAATATTTTCATAATTGGAATCTAATGATAAAATAAAATTTGTTCTTTGGTATAAATAAAATTCGGAGAGTTTGAAAAAGTTCCCGTTGTTTAAATAAATATCCCAATATTTAAATTTAGATGGGATGGCTGTTAAAAATGCATTTAAAATATTTTCATTAATGCCTTTACCAAAAACACCAAGACAAGCGGTAAAAGCTGGTTGGTATAAGTAATGGATGCTATATTTTTTATTCCAAGTTAATGGCATCACAGCTTCATAATCATTAAGCACTAAAGCATCCCAATTTTTTGCCATTGCATCCAGGTAATAAGAATAGGCATAAATTAAACCATTATTAGCTTGGTCAATACAATAATCCCATTTGGCTTTATTTATTTGCTGATATGATAGGTAAGTAATTGCCAAAATTAAAACGGAAGTTGAGGAATCAATTTCCGTAGTTTTATATTTTGTACATCAATGCTAAAGGAAATATTTTTAATAAATCTTTTATCAGGTATTGTAGATTTAAAATAATCTTTGTAAACCTTACTGTATACAATAGGAAAGTAAACATTCAAGATATTTTTAAACAAAGATAATTGTAAGCCGGCATCATAAATAAACCTACCTGTAGATGCATTCTTTTTCCAGGCTTCGGCATAAGTGCCAATATCTACAAATGCTTTTAAAGGTAAATTAATGGGTAATACAGCAAGTGGGTTAAGGCTTTTAGGAATGGTACTTGAAAAATTGGCAGCTATTAGCCAGTCATCAGTTTTTCCAACTTTACTGCTTAATAAGTCTGTTCGCACTTTAAACGCTCCATCTCTCATCATTAATTGTTGAGATGAAAAATTGTTAAATTCATTTCTGCCAATAAAGTAATTGGAGTAAGTATAATCTTCGTTACCATTAGGACCAGTCATATTTAAATGATAGCGATCTGTTTCAAATTGGCTTAAAAATGTCTTATCTCCAAGGTAGAAAAATTTACCTGCAAAAACTCTTACATCCAATCCGCCTATTTTGGCATAATTAAAATGATAATTACCTGTAAAAGCAACTCTAGCAAAACCGTCGCCTTGTTCAATTTGTAAAATGGCATTATATGGATAAAGTACTCTGTTGTTTTCAAAAACAAACTGTAGTTGATTTATATACCTTGATGCTAAAGGGTAAGTTATGATGTCAATATTATTTACGGTATCTCTGTTAAACCTGATGCCTTGTTCTTGAATAAAAAATGTTCGCCACTGAATATATTTTGTTACACTGCTCCTAGGGTTTTTGTTAGCGAAAACAAATTTTAAAGAAGGTGCAATTTTTGAAAAACGTTGGTTATTAGTTGAGTTTGTAGAATCTTTAAAGTTGTCGCCAGTAAAGGTTGCACCAGCCAATGCTATTTCAAGCTTTTGACCATTATTGCCAGGGTAAATACTGTAGCTTAGCCTCCCAATTCCATTCAATTGTTTGCTTTTAGTTCCATAAAGGGGTGCTATAATAAACTGAAATTTAGTTAATGGTAAAGTATAATTATGTAAAACTACACCAAGCATTAGCTTATCATAAAAATTGTATCCAATAGCAGGTGAGGCAAAAATGTAATTATGTTTATTTGTTTCTTTTATGCTAAAAAAGGGTGTAAACTTGATGTCTTTTTTTATTGGAAGTAACAGATTCCCCTTTTTGTGCAATAATGAAAAAATGGAATCGAGATTTTGATTGCTTATTTCTTCCAATGTGTTTTTAAAATCTTCGGGATAGGGGTGTCTAAATTTCCAACGTGTATAATATTCCTGCATACTTTTATCAAACAAAGAAAGGCCAAGTTTGGATTCTATCAAATTCATCCATTCCCCTGTTTTTACATAAGCAACCAAATTGTAATTAAGTGCACTGAACACTTCAGACTTGGTTTCAATTGGCTGATCTTTTTTAACTGCAGTTACAGTTTTTAATAATGTATTCTGTATGTCATCAGGCATACGATTATTAATAAAAGATGACTTGGTTTGAACAAGATCGATATTAGTATTGCCGTAATATAGTTGTGAATAGCGGTTATCATAAAAAGTATTCATCCCTTCATCCATCCATGGGTGCATCCTTTCATTACTTGCTAAAATGCCCATAAACCAGTTGTGCCCTACCTCATGATTAATTACATAGTCTAACATTTTTTCTGAGCCACCCGATTCTAACACTGTAATTGTCGGGTATTCCATTCCTCCACCTTGCCCACCATCAACAATACTTACAATATTATATGGGTATTCACCTAGCCATTTACTTTTAGTTTGAATAGCTTGTTTAGTAAAGGCAATACTGTTCTTCCAAAATTCTTCGTTGTTTTTATAATAGTAAATAAAAGCTGTAATAATTTTGCCAGATGGTAATAATATAGTGTCGCTTTTTACAGAAAACGCTTTGTCTGCAAACCAAGCAAAGTCAAGAACATTATTTTGCTTAAATTGAATTGTTTTTGTTTTACCTCCTGTTGGTATAGGGTCTTCTTTAAGTTTATTTTTTGAAAGTTTTGTTTTTGGCTCTTTTGTATTGGAATTATTCTTTAATGTTTTCAACCAATTTAGCTCATCAGTATTTTGTAATTCACCAGTTGCGGCAACAACATATTTTTGTGGTAAGGTTATTTGAACTTCATAATTTCCAAATTCATTGTAAAATTCACCCTGATCTAAATAGGGCATAGGATGCCATCCTTTTCTATCATAAACGGCTGGTTTTGGATACCATTGGGTTATTTGAAATGTTTGGCCATCTACTCCACTTCTGGAAAATATTTTTGGAAGTTTTACGTGAAAGGGAGTCTCAATTTTTACAAAGGTATTGGGAGCAAGCGGTTCGGGTAAAATTAATTTAATAATATCTTGATGTTGATTGTGATCTTCCGTCTTAGTAATATTTCCATTTACTTTAAAGTCAAGGCGATTGATATATCCTCTTTTGTCGTTGTTGCTGAAATAAAATGAAGTGCCTCCATTTTCTAAAGTTTGGTCAGTAAATGCTGTTTTATCATTCTTATAAGCATTTGGCCAAAGATGAATCCAAATAAAATGTAGTGTGTCTGGAGAATTATTAAAGTATTCCATCTTTACAAAACCATCTAATGAATTGTCAAGATCATTTAATGTGACATCAATTTTGTAATTAATCTGCTGTTGCCAATACTCATCTATTTTAATTGTAGAAAGTTTTTGACAAAAAGTTGTATTAGCAATACAAAAGATAATTGCAAATAAGATTAATTTTTTCAAAACAAAATGATTTTATCAAAAATAAACAAATCAATGCAGTCCTAAGTAAGTAAGTAAGCTTTACTTTCCTTTTCCCAAAACAATAATCCTAATTGTATGTAAAATGATTTTAAAATCCAGTGCTAATGAAATGTTTTTGATATACATTAAATCAAAAGGCATTCTTTCAATCATTTCTGCTATTGATGAGGCGTATCCAAATTTAACCATGCCCCAACTGGTAAGCCCGGGTTTTACTTTAAAAAGGTAATTGTATTCTGGATGCAATTGTAAAATTTTATCGATATAAAATTTTCTTTCTGGCCTTGGCCCAACTAAACTCATATCTCCTTTTAAAATATTCCAAAACTGTGGCAATTCATCAAGTCGCCATTTTCGCATTACTTTCCCCCATGTTGTAATTCGAAGGTCATTATCGCTACTCAGTTCTGGTCCATTTTGTTCAGCATTAGGTATCATGCTCCTAAATTTTATCATAGTAAAAGCTATACCATGTATTCCTACTCTTTCCTGTAAAAAAAATAAATTTCCTCTAGATGAAAATTTAACTCTGATTGCTGTGTAAATAAATAATGGGGAAAGGAAAATGATACTGGATAGAGATACAGTAATATCTATTAATCTTTTAAAATTTTGCTGCCATTGTGGTAACAACCCAGGTTCAATAGAAATTAAAGGAATGCCCAGTACATTGTTAGTAATTACTGCACCTGTAATTATGTCAACATTATCGGCAGAGACTTTAATATTTACGGGGATATCACTAAGCTGCTGTAAAGTTTTTTCAAGTTGATTACGTTCATTCTTATCAATGGCAATAATCACTTCTTCAATATTGAGCTTATCGAGAATTGATACGATATTATCTGCATGTCCTACATTAATTATTTCATCAGGAAATGTAACGTCAGATTGCCCATTTGTATTTACAAATCCTATTATTCTGAACCCTGTTTTTTCTTTATTGTTAATAATATTGTTATAAAGGGATACTGCGGATTTATTTGCTCCAATAATTAAGGTATTAAAATATACTTCTCCTATATTAAGTTGCCATTTTACTTTTCTTAAAAAAATCAATCGACTAAAGAAAGTAAACAATGATTGTAAAAGCCATAAAGCAATAAATTGTTTGTAATAACTATTGTAATTATCTGGTTCATCATAAATCAGAAAAATAAATAGTATGATGAAACTTATCCAAAAAGTATATTTGAATATGCTGATAAACTCATTTAGTCTTGATTTGTGATAGAGTTTAGTATAGCTTCCTGTTAAGAAATACACAAAAACCCAAATAGAAGGGAATAGAAGAATGCCGATATAAAAATTAGTGCCAATTACTAAGTTTTCGATTAAAAAAAACTTACGTAAAAAATAAAAGCAGATCCAGGAAAGAATGGCAGCCAAAAAATCGCCTAAAGCATACCAGCCAATATGTATTCTGGGTTGATTCAATCTGGTATTTCTAAAGTGATAAAAATCTTTACTAATGTGTTGTTGCCTTACTAATTTTTTCTAAAATCTGATGAGCTACTTCCATTGCCCTAAAGCCATCAACCACCGAAACAGGGGTTTCTGTATTATTTACTATGGCATTCCTAAATTCTTCTAATTCCATTTTTATGGCATTTACTTCCTGCACATCTGGGTTTGCTATGGCAATTGTTTTTTTGCCATTATTGGTATCAATGTCAAAAGTGAACACATTTTTATCTCCTGGAATGTTTAGTCTGATAATTTCTGTTTTCTTCTCAAGAAAATCAATACCTATATAAGCGTCTTTTTGAAACAAGCGCATTTTACGCATTTTCTTCATTGAAATTCTGCTACTGGTAAGGTTGGCTACACATCCATTATCAAATTCAATACGTACGTTGGCAATATCAGGAGTATCACTCATTACAGCAACACCATTGGCACTAATATAATTTACATTGCTTTTTACAAGGCTTAATATAATGTCAATGTCATGAATCATTAAATCGAGGATCACACTTACATCGGTACCTCTTGGATTGAATTGAGCCAGGCGATGTACTTCAATAAACATGGGCTGCAACACCTGGTCTTTTAAAGCAAGAAATGCAGGGTTAAATCTTTCAACATGGCCTACCTGAAATTTTATATTAGCTTCTTTAGCCAGCTTTACAATTGTTTTGGCCTCTTCCATGGTATTGGCCAGCGGTTTTTCTACAAAAACATGTTTGCCTTTTTTTATGGCAGCTTCGCAAAGTTCAAAATGTAATAATGTGGGAGCTACTATATCTAAAGCATCGCAAGCATCAATTAAATCATCTGTATTTAAAAATCTTGGGATTTTATACTTGGCCTCAACTATTGCTGCATTGGCGTCATCAGGATCGCTAAATCCTATTAGTTTTATCCCTTCAATTTCTAACCAATTGTTTAAATGAAATTTTCCTAAATGTCCTGCACCTATTACTCCAACTTTTAGCATGTTAATCTTTTGTTTTCAATGTTGATTTCTCTTGAGCCTATATTTAAGGTTGAAGTATATAAAGGATTAATCTTCCCAAAAGCCCATCTTCCCAAACTTTTCAATTCTTTGTTTTACTCTTTCTTCAGGAGGTATGGCTTGTAAATCTTTTATGATTGGAAGAAGATAATCTTTCAAAATATCAGCAGCTCCTTGATAATCCCAATGAGCACCACCTAAAGGTTCTGGAATCACACCATCCACTAATCCAAAATTCAACATGTCTTCTCCTGTAAGCTTTAATTGTTCGGCAGCTACTTCCTTATTATCCCAGTTACGCCATAAAATACTGCTACAGCTTTCAGGCGATATTACAGTATACCAGGTATTCTCCATCATAAAAACTTTGTCGCCAACACCAATACCTAAAGCACCACCACTTGCACCTTCGCCAATGATGACACAAATCACTGGCACTTTTAGGCGTATCATTTCGTAAATATTACGAGCAATGGCTTCGCCTTGACCTCTTTCTTCTGCTTCCAGACCTGGGAAAGCACCTGGCGTATCAATTAAGGTAATCACTGGCTTATTGAATTTTTCGGCCAATCTCATTAATCTTAATGCTTTTCGATATCCTTCTGGATTAGCCATTCCAAAATTGCGTAACTGCCTTTTTTTGGTGGTAGAACCTTTTTGTTGTCCTAAAATCATAACAGTTTCGCCTCCAAGTTGTGCAAAACCTCCCACCATGGCTTTATCATCTTTTACATTTCTGTCGCCATGTAGTTCAATGAAATCAGTACACATGTTTTCTATGTACTTAAGTGTGTAAGGTCTGTCTGGATGACGGCTAAGTTGTACTTTCTGCCATGGGGTTACATTGGTAGTGATATGTTTTTTAGTTTCCACTATTCTTTCCTCCAACATAGTAATAGCACCACTCATGTCTGTATTAGACTTTTCGGCTCCAATTTTTAATTGTTCAACCTGGTCATACAATTCTTTAATAGGTTTTTCAAAATCAAGAAATTGGCGGTTTTTTAATTCTATCATATAATTAATTTCATTTTAGGTTTATGATTTTTCCTTATCTGTTACTTTTAAGAGTGCAAGATAGTTTGTAAAAATACGGCTTACAATTTTTTTATAAAAGTTTTGGAAGTGAAATGTAAAAAAACCTATCTTTGCCGTCCCTTAAAAAAAGGGCTTCTTTATAAAGATAAAGTTGGAAATGTTTTGGATCGGTAGTTCAGTTGGTTAGAATGCCGCCCTGTCACGGCGGAGGTCGCGGGTTCGAGTCCCGTCCGGTCCGCTTTTAGAATATCAATTCTCACCAAAAGCCTGCAAATCGTTGATTTTGCAGGCTTTTTAGTTTTGGC